>CAVVJK010000020.1:0-252530 GCA_963748555.1 uncultured Acidobacteriaceae bacterium | reverse complement strand
TAAAGCGGCCTGATCACTGCCCCACATCGCCCGGTCCATGGTGATGTGCCGCTCACGCAGCAGGCGCCCAGCACAGCTGCTGCCACGCTCGTAGGTATACCGGTCTCGTGCCCCGAATATCCAATCGGCACGCCATACTTGGCCGCCATCGTTGGAATACGGCTTAAGTTCAGCTCATCATAGCTTGCCGGGTAGGTGCTGGTGGTGTGCATCAAAATCAGGTCGTCTTTGCCAACAGTTCAACTGCGTGATCGATTTCCGCATAGGTGCTCATTCCGGTCGAAAGAATGATGGGCTTTGCCCGTTTTTCGGACATGCAGCAGCAGGTGGTCATCTGTCAACGAAGCAGAGGCGATTTTGTATACCGGCGGATGGAACTGTTCCAGGAAGTCGACCGAGCGTTCATCCCATGGAGAAGCGAACCAGGGAATCTTGACGGATTTGCAAAAAGAAACGATCTCCGCGTAATCCTCTTCATCGATTCAGGCCATGCTTCAGGTCGCCGTTGGTTGTCCGAAGGGTTTTCTCGCGGCTTCGCGAGTTCTTCCGCCGTATACACTACATCGATGGTGCGCTTTTGGAACTTCACCGCGTCACAGCCGGCAGCCACCGCGACACTGATTAGCCGCTTGGCCAGATCGATGTTGCCGTTGTGATTGATGCCAATCTCCGCAATACGAAACAGGTGTCCTTACCCGACCAGTCTGTTTCGCGATCCTTACAGTTTTCTGTTCGCCGCTCATCGCCTCGCTCCTCTTTGCCGCACGCGTTTAGCGCCGGGAAATACCTCTTCAAGCCGGAGTATATCTCCGTCTGGTGTACGCGTCTATCTACGTGACCCACACCATAGTCATTGATCTGGCCATTGAAATGGAGTGCACTGCCGGTCGGAGATCAGGGATCCACTTTATAGCGGAGCTTGAACTTGGCCGGACATCAACTTAGGCTGGGATGTTCCTCGGGTGAATCAGATGTTTCACTTCTTAACTCTCTGCTACGTTTAAATGTTCTCCGACTCAGCGGCAGCATTCTCATATCAAGTCCCTAATTTTTGGCTCTCTTCCTATTCGTTTGCGTCGAACCGTCCCACGTGGCCGCAGGCTAGTGCAGCAAGGCCTTGGCGCACGCCTCCGAGTGGACTGGCGCCGGGAACTCGATGAACAGGTTCCGGTCTCAATCCTGCCGTAATAACGCAGGTTTCGATTACACTTCGCTGTATGCGGACCAAGCCCAATCTCGATCTAATGCGCGCTTATGCCGTTTCGCTAGTTGTGATTGATCATCTGCTGCTGGCACTCAGGATTAGGAGTATTGGCTCATGGACTTGCGAATGGATCGGTGTAGTGGGTGTGTATATGTTTTTTGTTCATACCTCCCTGGTGCTGATGTGGTCCCTTGAGCGCAAGCCGCACACGCTTGATTTCTACATCCGGCGCGCATTCAGAATCTATCCTCTGGCTTGTCGCAATCGTAGCGACTATTGTGTCGCATGCGCCAATCGGCGGAACGCCCAACAATCCCTTCATTACGGCTCGCCTCGCCCGGCAACCGTGATCAGCAACTTACTGCTCATGCACAATGCCTTGGAAGAGGAACCATCATGGAGTGTTGTGGTCGCTCCCACTCGAAGTTGACATGTACGTTTTGCTGCCCGTGCTCTACTTCTTCGTAAGGAAGAATTTCAGCCTTTGGCCCTTGCTGCTGATATGGGGGTTGGCGGCTGCACTCGCGCGTGGGCGTCTGAACGAAGGCAATAATTTCGAGACAGTTATTCCCTGCTTCCTTCCTGGAGTGATGGCCTATGTAGGGTTCCGCGCGCCACACCCAATTTCCCGCATGGGTTTTACCGTTGTTTCTCCTTGCAGTCACAGCCGTCTTTATGCAGTACGCCTCCGTGGCAAGTTCCTGGCCTATGTGCCTGGTTCTGGGCCTGACGCTTCCACGATTCCGCCAGATCGGTTCTCCCGCACTCAAGCGAATCAGCCATGAGCTGGCAAAGTACTCCTATGGCATCTACCTGAGCCACAGCTTCGCCCTGGCACTCGGCTTCTACGTGCTCCGCACCAGCCCTTTGTGGCTTCAATTGGCGGTAAGCTTTGCGTCTATCGCGGTTGCTCAATGAGGGTACCACCGTCGAGAAACCGATGATCGACTTGGGGCAAAGTGCCGCCGACCGCGCTGAGACTGATACGAGCAACGGCACATACTCGAGTTTCAATAGTCTGCACGATACATATATCCGGGCAGGGTGACAGGAAACGGATCAACTGGGACTGGATTTACCATGGACACGGAGTGCGCAACGTGGCACTTCGGCCTCATTTGTTGTGAAGACTTGAACCCTGGCTGTCACTCAACGACTCTCTCGTAACCAGCCGTGTTGTCAAGCACGAAGCAATTCCCTTCCGCGAGATGCCCGCCGAGCTAAACGGCATCCCGGAGCGGCAGCACAAGTTGCAGTTCACAGCTAAAAACACAGAAGCCTCTGAGGAAAGCGTGTCGCAATTCTTCTCAAGCAATCCCAAACCACCTCGTGCCGAGAACGCGGCCTATTATCCCGCATTGGACGGCTTACGAGCCGTCGCGTTGCTTATGGTGTTTTTTCGAACACGATTCAGGCGACTGCCATGGGGGTGGACCGGGAGTGGATGTCTTTTTGTCCTCTCTGGCTTTTTAATTACCGGCATTCTGTTTGACCTACACGGGAAGAAAGGGATCGGATCCGCAATTTCTACTCCGGAGAACTCTCCGAATCTTTCCCCTCTACTAGGCATTCTGCTCGCACTCTTAGTAATTACACCTTTCATGCATTGGCACTGGAGTTGGGGCTGGTTGATTTGGCCTACCTATCTGGGCAACTTTGGGCGGTTCATGCACCCCTATGCTTCGAACTCTGAGTGGCAGCGGATAGCGGACTTTCAACTAGCCGCTAATCACCGGCACATTCGCTTTTATTTTGGCCATTTCTGGACTCTTTGCGTTGAAGAGCAGTTTTACTTGTTCTGGCCATGGATTGTCTTCTATCTTCGCGACAGGCGTAGGCTTATGTATTTATGCGGGGCGATTGTGGTTCTCAGCCCCTTGCTTCGTCTCTACGCGCAACACACGCTCCCTGCATGGATGCTGGAACATGAGATCCTCTATCGGTTCACTCCGGTTCGCTTGGATGTCTTGTCCTTGGAGGCCTTCTCGCGCTCGCTATACGCGGTGGACACGTGCGTTGGATCTTCGCCATTGCTCGCATAGCCTTTCCTTTTGTCTGCGCTGGAGTGCTCTGGACAATTTGCTCTGCCGCTTTTTCGCGGACCTTTGTATATCCGCAATGGCACTGCTATTTGGGGAATGAGCCTGATAGATGTGATCGCTTGCCTGGTTCTTCTTGCGGCGTTACCGGCAACCCTGGCCTTTCGGCTCTTGAATTTTCGTCCGCTGCGCTGGCTTGGCCGCATCAGCTATGGAGCTTACGTGCTGCATGACATACCTCACAGCATTTATACCGCCGCGGCCCTGAGGATGGGTCTCCGATTCCAAGTCACTACGGATATCGCTAAATCGCTGCTCGC
The DNA here is from genome assembly GCA_963748555.1 of uncultured Acidobacteriaceae bacterium. Lineage (GTDB taxonomy): Bacteria > Acidobacteriota > Terriglobia > Terriglobales > Acidobacteriaceae > CAWKKW01. The sequence continues at coordinate 248,967 of CAVVJK010000020.1, read as the reverse complement.
TTTGATCGGGACTATCATCCTTGTGCGCTTAGCTACCGCTGGTTCGAGCGTCCATTCCTCACCCTGAAGGAGCGGTGGACCAAACGTGCGGGCCCCCAGTTCGCGGATATTCCTGAGCAGTTGGCAGACCTTCTGCGCATCAGTTCAGCAACGCTGTTCCGCCGAGGAGCTCATAGAAGCAGGGTTTGCTGCAAGTAACATTTGTTTCCTGTGCTACCTGTACCGAACTGCCGCCGCGTGTCCCTTGCGGTATCTCCAAGACTAGAGGCCTAGATTGAGTTCCAGCCCTATCCACGTGGACGACCTCGAACCCATCCTTCATGCGACGGCGCCCCTATGGGAAAGCCTTGCGGGCGCCGCGTCTTCATCACTGGAGGAACCGGTTTCTTTGGATGCTGGCTACTGGAGAGCTTCTGTTACGCGAACCGAAGTCTCCACCTGAACGCACGGGCCACGATCCTCACAAGGTCGCCCTTAGCGTTTGCCGCCAAGGCGGCCCACCTTGCCTCGGACCATCCGTCACCCTGACATCTGGCGACGTACGGAGTTTCAACTTTCCCGACGGTGGAGGCTTGAATTCGTCATCCATGCCGAAACCGACGAAGCCCGCCTCAAGACTTCCTCAAGCCCCATTCGACATCTTTGATTCGATCTGTTGCAGGCACCGGCCGCCGCTCGAGTTCGCGGCCAGCCACGGCACTCGCCGATCTTGTTCACCAGTTCGGGCGCTGTGTATGGACAGTCAGCCGTCTGACATACTCTCCGATTACCCGAAACTTACACCGGAGTCCGAACCGCTCGATCCTCCAGCGCGTATGCCGAAGGAAAACGCGCTGCCGAGCTTATGTGCGCTCTCTACCAAAAGACCACGGGCCTGGACTCGCGATGGTTGCTGGGCATTCTGTGGCCCCCACCTTCCCCTGCACGCTCACTTTGCCATCGGGAACTTCATCGGCGATGTCATGGCGGGCCGTCCTATCCGCATCCCTGGAGACGGCACACCCAGGCGCTCGTTCCTTTACGGCTCCGACCTGGCTATCTGGCTTTGGACGATGCTATTCAAAACATCGCTGCAGGTTCCAATCAATGTCGGGCTCAGGGAGGAAATCAGCATTCTCGATCGCGCAAACAGTCGCTGCCACTTCGAATCGCCGGGCTCATCGAGGTGCGGCTCAGCCGCCTGCTGGAGTCTTGCGCCGCGCTATGTCCATCGGTGTCCCGCGCGCACGAACTTCTAAAGCTCAAACAAACGGTCGCCCTGGAGGACATGATTCTAGACGGCCGTGTGGCATGGTTACCACTCCGGTTAAAGATTCGGGAGGCAAACTTCGCGCCCGAACGCTAAAATCGGACCGGCCCAAGCTCGACTCTCAAAATGTCTTTGGAATAAAAGCGGCAACGTTGAGAATGCTTGTGTCAGCTCCGATTTGTCAGGGAATAAGTCTTGTATCCCGTAGTTGACGTGGATCTTCTTGAGGTCCCGGTTTGAGCGTGACATGCCAGAGGGGCATTTCGGCTCCCGCGAATTTTATCTTCCCAGGAAACAGATATCCGCGTGTTTTGGAGAGCCCAACGTAAAAACCAGGAACCCCAAGAGAAAGTTGATCTCGCCGATGACAAGGAACTCCTTGTGCTCGGCAGTAAAGCCGCCGAGACTGGCAAAGCTGGCGCGAATATGAAAGGGCTCCTTGAGATATTGCAGCGTCTCCAGCACATTGACATGCGTTACACGGAGCGCAACCTGCTCGTCACTCACGTAATAAAAGCGCTTTAACTGCTCCGAGGTTAGGCGGTTGTCGGCTTCAAGGAATTCTTGAGCACTTGTTGGCCACGATTGGGAGCTCCGCAGGATAAATTTGCTCAACACCCCCAGTCGTCGTGGTCTCAACGGGCGCGGCCAGCCATCCGCGATGCATGAGTGTGGAATCTTTTAACGTCCTCATGGTAGGTGTAAAAAATGGCGAGCAGGACGACTACGGTCAGCGTGCGCGCAACTCTGACTTCGTTGCGCGATCTCCAGGCGAACCTTACCGCTACGAAAAAGAATGCCCCCGGATACACCACTAGGCGAAGCCGTATCTTGGGTAATAGCCGGAAAGCGGAAAGCGCACGATCATCAGCAGGGCGACGCCACTTCACGGGGGTAGCCAGCACCGCGACCAAAGGAACCATCCTCGAGGGGCATTTTCAGCCAGCTGACAAAGCCTGAATCAGGATAGTTTCAAACGAAAAGCCAGTACGCCAAGAGTCCGACGCCAAGCACTCGGGCAACGGGCATGAGAAAGAACTCACGTACACATGAATGCCGGAGGTGAAGCGCGCGCGCTGCCCAAGCGGATAGACAAGGTGCCCGTGACTTCTTGATGAGGGGGATCGTAGAGCACACGGAAGCAAAGCGGCAGAAGCAGCGACAACATGTGACGCACATCTTGCTCGATGAAGTCGTCTGGTTCGAAGCGCCCCTGTCTGCGACAAGTCCCATCATGGGAAAGACCGCGAAGACGTGGTGAGGATCATTCGGTCGAGCCCAGAAGAAGCAGTATGCGCCCAGTATTCTGGCTGCGTTCGCCGGTCAGATGGTGTCATACCCCACCAGCACCAACCACAGCATGCCGAGAAGAAGCGCATAGGGACGAGCTCCCGTCCGCGTAGTAGAAGGTCGCCGTACTCTGCAACAGGAGTAAGTCCCCGAATGCGGCGAACCATGGTGAAAACCTCCGCCGCAGGAGCACGAACAGGCACCCGATGGTACGCATTTACCCAAATAGCGACGGGACCCGGCCTGCCAGTTCGTGCGGCCCGACACCATCGAACTGGCGCGAACCAGGAACACCTCGAGAGGAGGATTCAAATCGAGTTGTGTTCCCTCGAAGACCGCTTTCCAGGTCGGCATGGCCGCAATGCGGGTGGTGGAGATCTCATCGGACGAAAAAGGTAGAGCTGCTGCTCTCACGACCCCGATGCCAAGGGCCAGACCGCCAGACGAGAAGCAGTGGATACATGGTCGCTGTCCTACTTCTCAAGCTCATTGAAGCCATCCGTTAACCATGTTGGAGAAATCCAGATTGCTAGATCACGATTCGGACGAGTGTTCCCTTAGATGCATGGGTGAATTTCACGCGTGTTGCTTCTGGAACTTCCTGCCACTTTTAAATTTAGACGACACGATCTCGATGCTTGGACCCGTGGGTTGCGTCGACAATGCGCTCTCCACACTCTTCGAGACATCGGTTTTCCGGAGTTCGGAGCGATGATTCATTCCGAGCATATCAGGCAGAAGCTTGCAGAAGATTGCCTCAACACCGAGCATCCGAATGCTGCAGCTGCAGGCAGAGTCAGTCGCAACATGCGCATTGGCGTCAGAGAGCCGAATCCTGTCGGCGCCAGAGTTCGACCGAGTACGCATAGACCGAGCCCAGCCACTAACAGGACTACTCCAAATAAGAGACCCGTCTCGAGGGTGATGTAACGACAAGAGGCGCTCGAACTTCTCATTCGGCGGCAAAAACCCCTCTCGTGTTCCAAAGACCTTGGCACTTACCGCAAATACGCAAGTATGTACGCCGATCAGCATAAGTCCTAACCGCATAGATGACGCTACTACGTCGAAGTGGACTCTGCCGATGGCACGTTCGGACGGAAACCACACGGTGATGAGAAATCCGATCACGGTCGCCATCAGGCCGGGATACAAAAACAGCCATCGCGGGCTGTACAGCAGTAGAAAGCGCAGATGACGCCAGCCGTCTCGCCACGTCCGCAGGTGAGGAGCCCTGCTTCGGCCATCCGGGGACAGAGCGGTGGGCACCTCGCTGATCTTCAAGCCCTATGAGGCTGGCTCCGACGACCATCTCACTCGCGAATTCCATGCCGGTCGTCTTGAGTTGCAGCTGCTGGATAGCATCCCGGCGAAAGGCGCGTATGCCGCAATGAAAGTCGCCTACGGGAATCCCGAAGCACAGCCTTCCCAGGAAGCTTAAGACCGGATTGCCGAGGTAGCGGTGCAGGGGTGGCATGGCTCCGGGCTTGATTTCACCGCGAAAGCGATTGCCATTACCAGATCGGATCCGGAGTCGAGCGCCTTGAGGAAGCGCGGCAGATGACCGAACTCGTAACTGTCATCGGCATCGGCCATTAACACGTAGGTTCCCGCGCGCGCCGTCGATCCCGCGATCAGGGCGGCGCCGTATCCGCGGACGGGAACATGGATGACGCGGGCGCCTTCGGCAGCTGCTATCTCGCAAGGAACCATCCGTACTACCATCTGTCGCGATGACCACCTCGCCCCGCAAACCTGATTACTGGATCGCGGCGTTGGCCTTTCGGATGCATGTGCCAAGAGTTTCAGCCTCATTGAGGCATGGCATCAGAATCGTGACGACGATAGGCCCCATAAGGGGAGGCGAACGCAGCTTCAGTATACGCAGCAAAATGCGCGGTCTTTTTGTGCTGGCGCATCCAATGGTCGCGTACGCTTGCAACCTGCGCGCTATATGGATCACTTGGGCGGACAGCTTGCCGCCTCTCGCGGGCACGATAAGTCGAGCGCGAACACCGATCCGTCATCATAGAGTTCTTTCGATATTGTTGCCCGAGTTCGGCAAGATTGTCTTGCACGTCGCGCATGACCTCACCTTGAACACCCAGCCAATGGTCGAGGCGGAATGTGTGCGATGGCGGCGGAAAACCCGCCCGGTACAGCAGGAGGATCATTGCGAACGGCGTAATTGAAGAAGATATAACGGATACCCTGGCCGAGAAAATAGCTCCGCAAAGAGGCGGGACCTTCGCCAGGGGCATGCCGGGAGGAGGAGAACTAATGCCGGCCGATCCACGATATAGATGGTGTTACGCCGGAAGTCAAATGGGAAAGACCACTGGAGCCGGGAGAACACGCGCACGTTGGGAGGGATGGAATTCTGCAGCGCCTTCCCTTGCGCTTCGACGGCAGTGACGTCCAACGGCAGAACCATTCCGCAGCCTGTGGATGTATGTCGCGAAGTATATTTCGATGCCTCTCTCCCGGTTGGCATCGAAGAAGAAGGCGATGCAGAACACATAAACGAAAGTCGCGCCGACCACAAAACGGGTGCGACGCTCGCGCGGTTCTGAATTCTTCCAGCGGCTCAGAACCACAAGGCTCAGCAGCAACAGGGCGGGGACCAGAAACGAAGTCGTATAGCGAGCAACCGAGTCAGCTCCACGGCGATATCCAGGGCCACAACTCCGAGGAAAACGCCGAGAAGAAGGCTTGAAAGACTGATGCTTACGACGGAGGCGGTTCTGATCGCGTCGACGAAGAAAAGAACACCGAAAAGCAGGAAAGGAATTCCGAAGAAAGCAATGACTGCCCAGAATGCGGGTTCCCCATCAGCAGTGCCATTGCTCCCGCAGGTACCAAGGATTGGTTATAGCTGCTGACGTGATGTCCGTGCCCGAGCAGAGGATACAGGAGCGTTCCCTCTTTCGCTTTCATATCCAACATCCAGGGCAGCAGGAAAAGAACCAGGACGGCCAGGCAGCCGAACAGGTGACGCCATGTATTCCGGACACGAGCAAGCCAGGCGATCGCAAAGAACCCGCAACATGCGACCAAAGCTGCAGGAAGGCAATTGCTTTTGAGCGTGCAGATAGCCGCAAATGTGAGGCCGAGTAAGAGTGTGCGCCGCCAGTGCATAACGGTTTCGCCTGGGCCGTCGAGCTCTGGCGATGTTTCCAGAAGAAAGACTGAGGCAAACAAAGCGGCTGGTAAGATCACCATCGTCGAGTTCATGCGCCCAAACTGCACCAGCAGAAGCAGCCATAATGCGGTGATGGTCTGAGCTCCTGAAAGCCTAGGCGCTTTGGCAGCACTGATGAGAATGCAGGCCAGCAGAACATAACCAACGGACACGTCGGCAAACGGGATGGACCGCACGTCGCCCACGACCAGCATGAGCGCCTGGAGGAAATAGCCGCCGCCTAAGGAACTCTCAAGGCGGCGTTCGGAAAACGGATCAGCGCTGAGGCTGCCGAGCTGAATCATCTGTTCCGGAAATGCAAAATAGGCGTTGGGATCGTCGACTCCCCGAAACGCGCTTCCGCGGATATTGCCCACGACCGGAATGGCAAGCAATAAGAGAATCAGCAGCGCCTGGAGGGAAAGCCAGGGATGGCGGCGGCTTCGAGCGTTCATCTCTGCAATCTTCACGAATAGGTGACGGCGACGTTGAACCGCGAACGCAATTGCCAGCCCAGTTCCAATCATTACCATCGCGAACAGCACCGCTGGCCGCACCCCGCCGAAGAGGTTCAGCAGCCCGCCAGTTGCAATCGAAACAGAGACACCCAACGTCCCCGCGAGGTAAGGCGAAGGGCGCTTGATCTGTATCGATCGAAGCAACAATAGGCCGTAGCCGAAATAGCTGAGAAGATTCGCGAAAGCCCAGAGGCTCAGTTCCACGTAGGACATCAGGAAACAGTGACCTCGCTCTTGTGCAACTGTCTCGAGCATAGCAAAGGCAAGGTGCACTCGCAGGCGGAGCTGTTTGTCCCGCCCTCTGGCAGGAGAGCGAAACCCTCCAGACGAAGAAAGGCCGCGCAGAATCGGATTCGATCCTGCGCGGCCTGTTTGAACGGTCCTGCAACCGCTACTGCACAGTGTAGGTGTAGTCGGTGCTCTGATTGGTGCCGTTGATCAACCCGAAGAGCCGCACGTATATCGTGCTGCCGTTCGTAGGCAGACCGGACACTACTACAGAGGTCGCCAGCGAAGTTCCGCCGTCATACCGATACAGGTTATTCGCGCCGAGTGAAGTGCCGACCCACAAATAATAATGTGTTACCAGCACTCCGGGACTCCACGTGAAGGTTGCGGATCCACCTGTAATTGTGGACCCCGGGATGGGAGCGATCATGGCGGGCTTCTGCGCGACGATCGCAACTCCCGCGGTATAGGTGTAGTCGGTGTACTGATTCGCGCCCGCGATCGTTCCAAACAGTCGCACGTAAATTGTGCTCCGTTGGTGGGGAGACCGTTCGCGAGGACCGAGGTTGCCAGCGAAGTTCCACCATCGTATCGAAGCAGATTACTGCCTCCGACCGAGGTGCCGATCCATAGGTAGTAGTGGCCGACACCGATGCCGGGTGTCCAGGTGAAGGTCGCCGTTCCACCCATGATCACACTTCCCGGACCCGGGCTGATCATCGCTGGTTTCTGCGCTACTCCTGAAACGTAGGTGTAGTCGGTGTACTGGTTCACGCCCGCGATCTGCCGAACAGCCGGACATAGATGGTGCCGCCATTCGCCGGTAGCCCCGTGACAAGCGTCGAGGTAGCCAGAGATGTGCCGCCATCGTACCGGAAGAGGTTGTTGCCCCCAACCGATGTGCCGACCCACAGGTAGTAGTGACCCACGCCGACACCGGGTGTCCAGGTAAACGTGGCGGAGGTCCCCGTGATGACGGATCCCGGAATCGGGGTCACCATAGCCGGCTTCTGCGTTGCGTACCCGCTGAGCGAAACTGACTGGATCGGGTTGACTGGATCGTTGGTGCTCACCGCCATCGTTCCAGAGCGTGAACCGCCCGCGGTAGGAGCGAACTGCACATTGATGGTGCAGAACGCGCCGGTGCAACCAAACCGCAGTTATTGCTCTGGAGGAAGTCAATGGGATTGGTGCCCGCGAAAGTGACACTGTTCACCGTAAGCGGCAGGCCTCCTGCATTGGTGACCCGAACCGGCTGGCTTGCGCCTTACAGTGCCTACCAGTTGGTTAGCAAAGACAAGCGACTTGGGCGTGATTGCTGCTCCTTGGGGATACGATCGCGTCGCAGTGTTGGACCAGGCCGAACTGAGAGTTTGGGTCTGCAATGCTCCGCCGGCGTTATACCCGTTGAAAGCCGTCGTGTTTACCGCCTGTACCCGGTAGAAGTAGGTCGTCCCGTAGGCTGGGACTGTGTCGTTCAAAGAAACGGGCGGCGTAGATGGTGAGTACCCGGAATGCGCAGGCACGTTGAGCGTGGTAGTGATTGCGGGCGAGAAGCTGAGATCTGTCGATCTCTGAATCACGAATCCAGATTCGCTCGCGGAGTTGTCCTGGAAAGACAAGTGAACTGTGGTGCTGTTGGGTACGCCGGATGCGACAAGGAGGGAGGGAGCTTCCGGAGCTACCTGGAAGATCATGGGCCGCATCATGTCGTTTTCTTCATGACCCAGCAAGTGGCAATGCCAGACATACTCCTGTCCGAAGTTGATGTTCGCGTTGGTGACATTGGTGGTGTTGCCGGAGAGGCTGTCGACCACGCGAATCGATGCGCCCTCGGCAGAGGTGACATCCTGCAGTCGAACGCTATCGGGCAGCGGCCATGGCAGGTTCTGCTTGACCGGCTTGAGGGCGACGATGGCGTCCTCCAACGGACTCATGCAGCACGGTTTCTTTCCAGCCAAGTTCATTGGGATCGGGTGGCCGAACCGCGCCGTCCCAGCCAACCCGGTTGATCACCTGCACGTTGAACAGGTGGAAGTGGATGGCATGGGTGTCGACGCCGTTGTGGGTGATCTTCCAGATCTGGGTTTCTCCGTCGCCGAAGCTCTCGGTCGGCGGATCGATGTAGCCCAGAGGAATGGTGGTCTGCGTATTGAAGTTGGTGAACGCCATCTCGGTTCCGAGCGTCGCGTTCATTCTGCCGTAGTCCAGTTCGAAGAGTTCCTGAATGGTCTTGCGCAGCATGGGAATGCCGACGGCCGCAGCCGAGGCACCTTTGCCACCGCCGCCGGTGAGGGTGATGGCGGGATTGGAAGTGTAGCCGGTACCCGGGGTCTGGTCAGAGTGAAGCCGGTGACTGTCACCCCCTGCGACCGTTGCGGTTGCGGTTGCGGCGGTTCCGCCTACCAGCCGGCGCCGAGATGGTCACCTTTGGCGCAGTGATGTATCCGCTGCCCGGCGTCACAACCGTGACTGCCAGTTAAGCTTGCCGGTAAACAGCGAGGTGTCCTGAATACGGGAGTAACTGTTGGGATAGGTGGCGCTGTAGGCTGGGCCGTAGGCTGCTTCCGGAATGATCGGAGCATCCTGCGAAGCGGCGAAGGCCACGGGCAGGGCCGCGTGCAGAGCGGTCGGGTTGTAAGCGGAGCCGGTGTGTTGTTCGCTACCTGGATCTGCATGACGGTCCGGATATTGGGACCATATCCGGGAAGCGTCGTGGGCGCTCCACCGGTCGTCGTCTGATCCGGATCGCCGGTGTAGTAGTCGTAGCGGGTATCGAAGGCAGGTACCGGCGCGCCGGAGTCGTTGTAGAGGATCAGGGTTTTGCCGGCAAACTGCGGAGAAGTCGACGATGACGTCAGCGCGTTCGCCGGGCCCAAGCCAGAGATTCTTGTCCGCAACATTGAGCACAACGATGTCGCGACGATTGTAGTTGTAGCTGATGGGAGTATTGGTCAAGGTAACCGGAGCGGGCAAGAAGCCGCCTTCGGTACCGATCTGAATCATGTTCGGTCCCTTGGTAGTGGGATCGGGAATGGGGCCCTGGGCGGCGATGCCGTCAGGCGGCGGCACGAAACTGACTTCGGTGCAGGTGGAAGGCTGGGACGCAGGCGAACCCGGGGCAGGGACCGTGGGTAGACCTGCACAGAGAGCCTTGGAGGCTGCGTCGTAGGCCTGGTAAAGGGAAAGGTTCAAGGTACGGTCGTTCGAGGCATTGAGAATACGGAGGCGGTATGCCTTGGGCTCCACCTTCACATACGGGTACGCCATACCGTTGACTACCGGGCGTATCCATGAAGGCTTCGGGAACCAGGGAAGGATTGGGCGTCCCGGGGCACACCTGGCTGGGATTAGCGACCGTGGGGCAGAGAAGTTCGCCAACCTTCAGGGTGCTTGGATCCATGGCTGGCCAGAACCAGGGGCCCCAGTCCCAACGACCCATGGCATTCACGCCGGAGTTGTCAGATGGATCCTGATTGGTCATGTAGACGTGCGGGAACCACAGATCTCCGCTCAAGAAGTTGCCGGCGACATCGGTCGGTCCCCAGCCCCAGGTGGGATCCTGTGCGGCTAACTGATCGGGGAGAGGTACGAAGGTCTTGTCCTGAATGACCAGCGGAATCTGGTCAGCAGGGATGGTTCCCGGGGCGACAACGATGGGCGCTCCTGCACCTTGTGGAGGAGTGATGGTGCCACCTGTGACCAGTGTCTGCTCCACCGGATCCTGCAACAGATAGCCTGCCGCTTCACCGGCATACACATTGAGGCGGGTGATGCCATAGGCGTGGTCGTGGTAAAACATGAGCCGCGCGCTCTGCTGGTTGGTGTAGTAGAAAGTCATTTCCCCGGGACCGGTGGCCGGCATATCGGGAACGTCGCGGGTCGAAACGCCTTTCGGATAAGGGGTGTTTTCGGTGGCGGGTGTAGTCCATTGATGCGGGGTGCCATCGCTGATCCACGGAGTGTTGCCGCCGTGAAGATGCAGGTTAGCGCGATTCTCGGTGTAGTTGTGCATCCCGTCAGGGCCCATGCCGGCACCCATGACGGACGGTGTCGACGGGAATGAACAGATTTCCGCCCGCGCCCGCGGGAAGGTGGTTGGTGAATTTCACCCGGACGGGCCGGTTTCTCTGTGCGATGATGAACGGCCCAAGATATTGAATGGCCGGAGGAGCTACGGTGTTGTGGCCCGACGCATCTGTTCCCAGATTGGTTTGCCGATATCCGCGAAGCAAGGTTGAGTTCGCCAGGTCGGAATGCATCTTCTGGTGATACTCTTCGAGCGAGATTTCGTAGTAATCGGAACCGGGATAGGTGATCGTATCCGGCACGGCTGCTGGAATGTTGGGCAGCGGGTCCACGAATTTGCGCAGGCCGCCTGAGACGTACGCGCCCGTAACCGCATCCACGATCGGGATTGGGCTAGTCGCGTAGTTGGCCACGCAACCGGACATATAGTCGGGCTGGCCGAGGGGGTTCATGACCGGGGGAAGGCAATTGGTAATCAGCGGGAAGAACGGCGCTGGAGTGGCGAGTGAGCCTGCAGGCATCGCCGTGACCGCGCCTGATTTCGCCGGAGCTGCGAGGCTCGATCCGAATTTTGGTGTAGCCACGCGATTGGCCGAACCGGATACGGCGGACCGTGCCCCAGCAGCGCGCTTGGCGGCCTCTGCTCTCTGGGCTGCAGTGACACACCGCATCTGACCTGCCGCACATTCGGCGGAAGGCGCGGGGGTGGAACTGATGGCTGCGCTGCGCTTGGAGTTACTGGTTTGCGCTGTGGCCGGTAAGGCCCGCGCAGATCACTGCTGCGATAACAACAAGAAATAGAAGGAAGACGTATCGTTGCCGGTTCATAGAATCGCTCCTCGTGTGCGATCGAACGTGCGTGTAAGGGCCCTTATTCGGCGACCGGGGACTGTTGCTACAGTCGGGCCGGCAAATCTGACAACAAACTTCGCGGGCGAACCTGCCTCTGGTGATGCGCAAGACATCGCGCGCAAACCTCGCCGGTCATAAGGCTGGGATCTGGACGCAGAGCTCCATTCCTGCTCTGGACAAGGAGCAGTTCGCGCACACCAACGGGTCGCGAAATCGATAGCGAATGTGAGTCTGTGTGAACCTACTGCTTACCGGTGGGGGTACCGGCATCAACCTAAGGACCAGTGATCGATGCAATCTCTACTGCAAAATACTTCATCCGTGCAGAGCTTCTTGGTTCATTTACCGGAGCTCTCTTACTACAGGGCTCCCGTATGACCGACAACCTGCCAATCACGATCCAGATCATGACTGTTCAAATTATGTGGGTCGGTGACAGCTGTCACAGGACCTTGTGTATTTGTCATCACCGCATCATTTTCCCGAAATGGAACGGCGGCGGAACGATGATTGTTCTGAGTTGGAACACACACGTGTCGCGTCGACACGGCCCAATGCTTGGGAAGCACACCTTCTTCAACAAGGATGCAGTGCCAAGGTTGTGTGGCCAGAGGCAAGTTGACTCACGATATGCTTTGAACTGCACCCAGGGGGACCTTTGCCGGCTTTGTTCACAGTGCAGGATCTGAGCGGGATCCTCCTCGCGCTGCCGTGGTTTCTCATCTTCCTCTTTGCTCCTGGATACGTTGCGGGCATGGCGACAAACGTACTCGGCTTCCGCACCAGTTCGCTGAAGGTGCGGACGCTGCTCGCGGTTCCGCTGTCGATGTGCGTGTCCCCGATTATTGCGAACCTGCTGGCGCATGGAATCAGCTCGCGCGCTGCTGCGTGGCTCTTCCTGCTCTTCCCGGGAGTGATGACGATATCCGTCGCCGTGGAATGGAAGCAGCTTCGTTTGCAATTGTGGAGGCATCACCGGCGCAGTACCTGGCTGGCCTTTGCGCTGGTCGCGGCGTGGGTTGGCGTTTGCCTGGTCTCTCTTCCCGATCTTGAAATTGGCCAGAGGCTCTACTCCTCGACCGCTTCCTTCGATCATTGCGTGAGGGCCGCGCTGATCAGCTCGGCGCAACGAACTGGTGCCCCGCCCGCCAATCCATTCTTTTACTTCCATGGGCAGATTCCAGTTCGGTACTACTACTACTGGAATGTGCTCTGCGCTCTGCCGGCTTCCCTTTCTGGAGTGGGACCACGCTGCACATTGTTTGCAAGCTGCATCTGGAGCGGATTTGCGGTCGCCTGCCTGATACCGCTTTACCTGCGCGCCTTTTGCAACGATGCTCGCAGCCTGCGCCGTACCAGCCTGGTCGGCATCGCGCTGCTGGCGGTTACCGGTCTTGACCTGCTGCCTACGCTTCTGGATGTCGTCGCTTTCCATCATCCCAACGGCGACATGGAATGGTGGGAGCCCAACCAGGTTGCGTCGTGGATCGATTCAGGCATCTGGGCGCCGCATCATCTGGCAGCACTGGTGGCGTGCATGGCGAGCCTGCTGGTTCTACTGGACGCAAGCAAGGCCGCAAAGGTTCGACGCGGGTTCGGCATTGTGCTTGGCGCTCTAGGGTTGGCGAGCGCCGGAGGGTTGTCGGTGTACGTCACGCTCACCTTTGCGGTGTTTGTGGCGGTTTGGATCCTTCGATCTCTGGTGCGACGCGAATGGGCAAGCTTGTTCGTGTTTAGCATCGCCGGTCTGGCGGCAATTCTGATCTCCGTTCCGTATTTGCGAGAGCTGATGGCGCATGTGGGCGGAATCGCGAATGGCACGTCCAGCACCGGTTCCCCACATTTCCTGACCTTCGCCGTGCGCGCATCGCATTACCTGAGTCCCGAATCGCGCAGCATCTCTGCCTTGCCGCTTCAGCTTATCGATATGCTGCTGACGTACATTGTGGAGTTCGGCTTTTACTTTTTTGCGGGATGGATCATGCTGCGAGTTCAGCTATCGCAAGCAAGGAAGAAGAAAGCTCACCGAGACGCAGACAGCCTGCGTCTATCTGTTAGCTGCCAGTGTCCTGCTTACAACCTTCCTGCAATCGAGCGTGATACAGAATAACGATCTCGGCTTTCGCGGCATTCTGCCGGCGCAATTCATCCTGCTGCTGTGGGGAGCACTGCTGGTTGAGCGGCTTTGGCTCGAGGAGAGCAGGACCGCGATGACGGAAAGTGTTTCCCTTTCGCGCATGGGTCGAGGACTTCTGCTGGCGACTCTTCTGCTGGGCGCCCTCGGGTCGGCTTACCAAGTGGCAATGCTGCGGGCGTTTCCGATTCTTCGAGACCACGGCATCCTGCGCAACCAGAATCAGTTCGGCCAACCGCCATCGGGCGAGATCGGGGCAGACAGCTATTGGATTCGCTCCGCATACCAAGAGCTTGACCGGAGACTGCCTGCCAACGCGTTGGTGCAATACAACCCGGATACGATCGCACTTCGGCAGATGCTCTTGTACGATCGGTTTCAATCTGTCGATGCGTTTGGGTCGGACTGTGGCACGCCCTTCGGAGGATCGCTCGCACAGTGTCATTCAGTCCAGGCGGCATTGGCTCCGTTGTACGAAGTGCAATCCGGGTCCGCTCTGCGAATGGAACAACTGGATGCTGTTTGCGAGTCGCTTTCGATCGATGTTCTCGTCGCCCAGGCCAGCGATCCTGTGTGGCAATCGAAAGAGAGCTGGGTATGGACGCGAAAACCGCTGGTGGCGAACAGCTACGTTCGCGCGATTCCTTGCGGCGCCCGCTCTCTGTAACCTTGATTGACGCTTAAAGGTAGACTTCCGAATCCTTGAGCGGCTTGCCGGCTCGATCCTTCTCAGAGAGAATCGGCTCACTCGGAAGCGGCCAATCAATCCCTATCTCCGGATCATTCCACAGCAGCGACCTGTCATGTTGAGGAGCATAAAAATCTGTGGCTTTATAGAGGAGATGAGCGCTATCGGTGAGAACGACAAAGCCGTGAGCGAAGCCCTCCGGCAGCCAGAGCATGCGATGATTTTCGGCGCTCAGCCGTTCGCCGACCCATTGTCCAAAGGTTGGAGAGCTGCGTCGCATATCGACGGCGACATCAAAGATTTCTCCTAACCCGACACGGATCAGTTTTCCCTGCGGCTGCACAATCTGGTAGTGAAGACCGCGCAACACGCCCAAGCGCGAGGCAGAGTGATTGTCCTGCACAAAGCGGGCGGTGATGCCCACGGCTGCGAATGCCTGTTCGTTGTAGCTCTCGAAGAAGAAGCCGCGTGCATCGCCAAATACCCTGGGCTCGATGAGCTTTACGTCGGGAATGGCCGTATCGATGATTTTGAATTGATCAGGCATACAGCTTGAGTGTAAATCGAAGAGCCCGGGTATCGTCGATGCGGCGAGACGAAGGCGGATTTGAAGCCTGGGCCAAATTCCATTTTGGAATCAAGCTCCGAGCAGCCGAAGCACCGCACCGGCAAGGACGCCGCCGACCAAAGGTCCGACAATGGGAATCCAGGCATAAGCCCAGTCCGAACCACCTTTCCCGGGGATAGGCAGAGCGAAGTGTGCCAGCCGCGGACCTAAATCACGGGCAGGGTTGATGGCATAGCCGGTTGTTCCGCCGAGCGAGAGGCCAACGCCCCATACCAGGCAGCTGATGAGGTACGGCGTAACTCCGGCAGCGGCGCCGGTCGATAAGACCAGCTTCGAAGTCATGGCTCCGATCACGAGGATCAGCGCTGCGGTCGCGATCAACTCGCTGGTGAAGTTCGCCGGAAAATTGCGAATTGCAGGGATGGTGCAAAAGATGCCGCGCTTCGCCTCCGCATCGTCGGTCTCTTTCCAATGCGGTTGGTAGTGGATCCACACCAGGACGGCGCCGCAGAAGGCGCCGAGTATTTGCGCGGAGATATAGGGAACGAGCTTGGTCAGATCTCCGGTTTTCACCGCCATGGCCACCGTGATTGCCGGGTTCAAATGAGCGTCGCTGCTCCCGAAGAGATTGGCGATGAAGATGCCGGAGAGAACCGCAAAACCCCAGGCGGTCGTGATGACCAGCCATCCCGAGTTCTCCGCCTTCGATCGCTTGAGCAGGACGCCTGCCACCACGCCATCCCCCAGCAGGATCATGATGAGCGTGCCCATGAATTCACCCAGAAACGGACTTCGCATTTCTCCGTCACCCCGGAAAGTAGTTTGTGATGAGCTCGCTGGTGACTCTAAAAGAATTCAGAGGGAAAGGAAAGCTGCACGTTGCTCAGCTTGCGTTCACGAGATATTGATGGGCGAGAGGAAGGAAGCTCGCAAGCTGCGCGGCAATCCACGGTTCACCCTGGCCGAGTTCCCTGGCCATGAGCCTGGCGACCGTGGGAGCCATATCGATGGCGGCCCTGGCGTTCAGAAACAAGGCACGCGTACGCCGCGAGAGCACGTCATCCACGGTCCGAGCCATTTCGTATCGAACGGCCCAGACGACCTCGGCACCGCAGTAGGGCAGGTCCGGATGCAACGGAGTTCCCAGGCCGGCTTCGTTCATGAGCGCGCGAACACCCTCGGCATCCGACCCGTAGACGGCTAACTCTCCCAGGTCGTCCACATCTTCGCGATATCCGTGAATCTTCAGGGTGCGGGTCTTGCACGGCTCTTCGGATAGCTGCCCGAGCGTGATGGCGTGGTTCACGCAATCTTCTGCCATGTGGCGATAGGTGGTCCACTTCCCGCCGACGATCGTGAGCAACCCGGAATTATCCACATGAATGGTGTGATCGCGGGAGAGCGAGGCGGTGGAGCTGGCTGCATTCTGAGCCTTCACCAAAGGACGAATCCCGACATACACGCTGAGGACGTCGCTCCGCTTTGGCGGATGACTTAGATACTGCCCGGCCGTCTCGAGCACGAATTCAATCTCTTCTTCGAGCGGCAGCGGATCATAGACGGGTTGCTGGATGGGAGTATCCGTGGTGCCAACCACGGTGTGATTGTGCCAGGGAATGGCAAAGAGCACCCGACCGTCACTGGTATGGGGGACCATGATGGCAGAGTCCGCACTGAGGAAGGAGCTGTCAAAGACAAGGTGAATGCCCTGGCTCGGCGCAATCATGTCGGCGAGCTGCGGCTCGGCAAATCGGCGCACCTCGTCTGCGAAAATTCCTGTCGCATTGACGACCACTCGCGAGCGTATGGCGAATTCCCTTCCGCTTTCCTGGTCACGCGCGAGCACCCCGTTCACGTAGCCTTCGTCATCTTTGAGCAATTCCGTGACCGGCATGTAGTTCAGCAGCGTCGCTCCCTGCTCGGCGGCGGTCATAGCCATATGAATCAGCAAGCGGCTGTCGTCGAATTGGCCATCGTAGTAGACCACTCCTCCCCGCAAGCCTTCGGTCTGCAGGTTGGGGAGCCTCTCCAGCGTCTGCTCGCGGGACAGGATTCTGGAGTGGCCAAAGCCGTACTTGCCCGCGAGCATGTCGTACAGCTTCATACCGATGCCGTAGAAGGGAGCCTCCCACCACGAATAGTTGGGCACCACGAAGGCCAGGTCATGCACCAGGTGCGGCGCGTTTTGGCGCAGAATGCCGCGTTCCTTCAGCGCCTCCATGACCAGCGAGACATTTCCCTGCTCCAGGTAGCGCACGCCTCCATGCACCAGCTTGGTGCTTCGGCTCGACGTTCCCTTGCAGAAGTCTTCGCGCTCCAGCAGCAGCACGGCAAATCCACGAGAAGCGGCATCGACGGCCACACCCACGCCGGTCGCTCCTCCACCAATCACGACCAGGTCCCACGGGTCTTCTCGTGCGATGACTCGATCCAGCATCTGCTTGCGATCCATCTACTCTTCCTTCCTCCATTGCTTGGATCGCTGCACCGCCTCGTGCCAGCGGCCGCGCCCTGCCTCCACCTTCGATGTATCCATTTGCGGAGTGAAGCGGGTATCTCCTTCGCGTGTGGACCAGATGGCTTGAGGGCTCTCCCAAAAGCCGACGGCCAAGCCCGCAAGATAGGCGGCGCCCAGCGCGGTGGTCTCGATGCCTTTGGGACGCACTACAGGGATGCGCAGTAGATCCGCCTGGCACTGCATCATGAGATTGTTGGCTGCTGCTCCGCCATCGACTCGCAATTCGGTAAAAGGGTTTTTGGATTCCGCGTTCATGGCCTCCACCACGTCCGCAACCTGGTACGTGATGCTTTCCAGGGCGGCTCGGGCGATGTGGCCGGGCTGGGTGTCGCGATTCAAGCCGATCATAAGGCCGCTGGCAAAGGGATCCCAGTGAGGCGCGCCAAGACCAACGAAGGCCGGGACCAAGACCACGCCGCCGTTATCCGGCACGGTGAGCGCCAGTTCTTCCACTTCCGCGGAGGAACGGATCAACTTCAGATTGTCTCGAAGCCACTGCACCACCGCACCGCCGATGAAGATGCTGCCCTCCAGGGCATATTCCAGCTTTTGATCGAGGCTGCAGATCAGGGTGGTAATCAGGCGCTTTTCAGAACAGATAAATTGCGATCCGATGTTTTGCAGCAGAAAACAGCCCGTACCGTAGGTGTTTTTGGCATCGCCCGGATTCAGGCAAAGCTGGCCGAAGAGCGCGGCTTGCTGGTCTCCCGCGATCCCGGCAATCTCAACCGAGCCGAGGCCAAGCGTGGTAGTCACGGTTCCAATCTTCTCGCTGGACCACACCACCTGCGGCATCATGCTCATGGGAATCTTGAAGAGTCGCAGCAACTCCTCATCCCACTTCCCTTCCACGATGTTGAACAGCATGGTGCGAGAGGCGTTGGTCATGTCACAGACGTGCTTGTGGCCGCTGGTTAGATTCCAAATCAGCCAGCTATCGACGGTACCGAAGGCGAGTTTGCCGGCTTCGGCCTTCTCTCGGGCGCCACTTACGTTGTCTAAAATCCAGGCGACTTTGGTGGCCGAAAAATATGGGTCAAGCAGCAAGCCGGTTTTCTCGCGAACTTGCGGCTCGGCGCCCTCGTTCCGCAGTCGATTACAGTGCGCGGAGGTGCGGCGGTCCTGCCAGACGATGGCGTTGTAAATCGGCTTGCCAGTCTCCCTCTCCCAAACCAGCGTCGTTTCTCGCTGGTTGGTGATGCCGATGCCCGCGATATCGCGAGGCCGCACGCCTGCCTTCCCCAGGGCTTCGACCGCAGAACTCAGCTGCGAGGTGAGGATCTCGAAAGGATCGTGCTCCACCCAACCGGGTTTGGGGTAGATCTGCCGGAACTCATGCTGTGCCTGGGCTTCAATTGTGCCGTCTTCTCTGAACAACAGAGCGCGCGACGAAGTGGTGCCTTGATCCAGCGCGAGTACAAAGGACATGGTGCCTCCGGGAGAAGAGTGTAACGCGGCCCAAAGCGTGAGACATAGGAGCGAAGAGACAGGATACGCTTTTAACCCTTGCGTCCGCTGGACACGCGAGGTCCGGGCGCCTCGGCACGGCCGGCCCAGGCTCGCACGCTTTCGAGCATGCGCTTCAGCATCGAGCTGACTTCGACCGGATAAGCCGTCTGCGGCGCGAATGTGCGCAAGTGGTGGGGGAAGGGTCGCACGCATGGACGCGCAGGCGTCGCGCAGCTGGTGCAACGGTTGGGCCGGGTGCAACCTTCTTCCGTGGCGCATGCATGGAACCAGCAAAGCGTCGGCATCCGGGGCAGTATCCTCGACAGACGCCAGCAGATCGTGATCCATCGAACCGTCCTGGTTGTGGAAACGATAGACCTGTTTGCAGGAGGGGTAGGTGGTCTTGTGTCTGACTTAATTTGGCCCGGTGCTTCAGTCCGGTGCCCGATTCAATCTCGACCAGTTTGTAGACGCAGGGTAGGACTGGCTGATCGGCGGAGATGACCAGTTGTGTGCCGACGCCGAAGGAATCGATGGGCGCGCCCGCTGCGATGAGGCGTTGGATCTTGTGTTCGTCCAGATCGCCGGTGGCAAAAAGCTTCACGTCCGAAAGACCGGCCTGATCCAGCCGTTGTCGCACTTGACCAGCGAGCGAGGCCAGATCGCCGCTGTCCAGGCGCACGCCGCGCGGACGCAATCCACGCTCGATCATGCGCTCCAAGCCCTCAAGCGTGTCGTAGGTGTCGAGCAACAAGACGGCATCTTCCGGGAACACGTCGAGAAAATCCGCGAAGCTCTGCCCTTCCTCCGGATACGCCATGATGAAGGAGTGGGCCATCGTGCCGGTGGTGGGGATTGAGAATCTGCATCCGGCGAGAGCGTTTGAGGTGCCCGCACAGCCAGCCAGGTAAGCCGCGCGCGCAGCGAACAAAGCCGCGTCGGGCCCGTGCGCGTGTCGTCCGCCGAACTCCACGACACCGCGACCTTGTGCGGCGTCAACCACTCTGGCTGCTTTGCTGGCGACCATCGTCTCAAATCCGATGATGCTGAGCAGTGTGGTCTCAACCAATTGCGCTTGAATGATGGGCGCCGTGACGCGCAAAAGTGGCTCCGCCGCAAAGACCGGGGTGCCTTCCGGCATGGCCCACACGTCTCCCTCGAAGCGAACCTTGCGCAGATAGTCGAAGAACTCCTTGCTCACATGGCGGAAGGCTGCATGGCCGCGCAGGTACTCCACCTCGTGCTCCTGAAATTGCAGAGCTTCGAGGTAGCTGAGAGCGCGTTCAAGACCAGCAGCGATCAGGTAGTTTCGATTGGGAGGCAGGGCAGGAACAAAGAGTTCAAAACTCGCCCGTGCTTCCATGCCCTGCTCAAAGTAGGCAGCCGCCATGGTGAGTTCATACAGGTCGGTGTTGAGTGGGGAGAAGTCGGCGTGCATGGAATTGCCGGAGCAGCAAAGCTCGCGTTGGTTTTGATGCAGTCTACAGGCAGACAGATCTTGGGCAGAAGATCGCGGGCTTGTTTGCCAAATCGCTGGATAGGCAGCGGCGGTGATCGCGGACGGGTTTCTTAGGATGACAGTGTCGCTGACGAAGGCAGCAAGGGTTCACTCGGGGAGCAGCGGCCGTCCGGTTTCTAGGTTCCAGTGCCTCGCAACACGACATTGGCGGTCAGCAGGAGAATCTTCAGATCCAGCCAGAAGCTCCAGTTGGCGACATATTCGGTATCCAGAGCGATGTATGTCTCGAAGGATGGATCCTGCCTCGCCTGCACCTGCCAGAGGCCCGTGAGACCGGGCTGAACCTTGAGTCTGCGGAAATGTTCTACCTCGTACCGGGCCACTTCACTGGCGATGGGAGGCCGCGGACCGATGATGCTCATCTCTCCACGCAGTACATTGAATAGCTGCGGCAACTCGTCGAGGCTGTACTTGCGCAGCATGCGACCGATGCGGGTGACGCGGGGATCGTCCCGCATCTTGAAGAGGATGCCGTCGCGCTCGTTCTTCTCGGCCAAGGCCGCCTTCTGCCGTTCAGCATCGGGCACCATGGTGCGGAATTTGAAGCAGGGGAACACCCGACCTTTTTTGCCGATTCGCTCGGAGATATAAAAAATCGAACCGGGACCATCCAGCCGAACCGCAATGGCGATGGCAAGCAACATCGGCGCCGTTAATGCCAGGACTCCGATTGAGAATGCGACGTCGAAGATCCGTTTGCCGACCAGTGCGATGACTGGAGAGTTGCGGTGGTGCAAGGCAATGAGGGGAAAACTTCCCAGATACTCGATCGGAGCGTTGAGCGCCAGGACACTATAGAAGCCGGGCACGACACGAACGTCGATGTCCAGTTCGCGCGCCTCCTCCACGATCGAAATCACCTGTTCCATGGGGCAGGGAGCGGCAATGATCAGCTCGTCGATAAAGTGCTGGCCTGCCAACTGACGAAGCTGCGACACACCCCCCAGGATCTGCCCGCAAGTCACCTCGCCGTCAGACTCCATGTTTGACGATTTGAGGAAGCCGCGAAGCGTATAGCCGAGATGGCGCCGCGCGCCGATGTGCTTGCCCAGGGTTTCGCCCACCTGGTTGGCGCCCAGGATGACGACGTTCAGAGTGCCGATGCCCTTTTCATATTGCCGATAACGCGTATACCTGGCGAGGAGTCTGCGAACACACAGGATGCCTGTGGTCAGAGCGATCAAAATCAAGACTACCGATCGCGAAATCACTTCACCTCGTGTCAGGTACAGAGCTCCGGCAAGCAAAAGACCGGCCGTCAGGCAGGCCTGAACGGTCATCCGGATCTCATGCAACGCAGACTGATAATTTACCGCACCATACAGTCCACTGGCTCGACTCACCAGCAGCAGGGTGGCAATAAACCACGATAGGTAACCAATTTGTAAAGAGATGCTGGCGCCCGAGAGCCACAGGGAGTTGAGGTGGTAGTAGCCGTTGGGAGGGCGCTGTAAGCCGAGGTAAAGGGATGCTTCCAAGGCCAGCAGGACGGCGAATACATCCGAGATCATGATGAGAACGGCAGAATAGGCGAGGGAGTTGGATTTGCGCCTCATGTCGGCACGGTCGCTCCAGACATGAGGGTCGCGCTGCTCCACCGCAGATAGCTTGCCCATCGATCCCGTAGCCATAGACCTCCCCTTCAGAAGGTAGAACAGGGTTTCAACCCTTCTGCTCCAATCGTGATCGACCATCGAACGTCAAGTCTGTCCGCTGGTTCAGTTCGCGATCTGGAACTCGCTCGGGAAACGCAAAAGAAAACAGGGAAGAGCATGCCATTTGGCTTGATTGCACTGCACGTCTCAAAACAAAAGCGCCTTCAGTTGGATTCAGGCGTGCTGGTTGAGTCGAACCACCGCCGATTGCCAGAAAATCGATTCGCTTTCAGCTGAAATCAGTCTGTGTTTCTTCTCTGGATTTGCCGTCGGAGGTCACTTGCTAGCTGCCTAAATATACCACTCCATCTCGAGGTCAAAAACCCCTTGAGGCCACGTTTTCACCTGATTTTTGCCGTTGCGTACGCACCGATAGTCTCACCGCTTGAGCCCTACTTCTGAGTGAATGACGATGGGATGCCTAAGCAGGGGGTTACGTTGGTTCATAAGATTCCGTGCGTTCTTTAGGAAGTGTGGAAGACAAAATGCCTGGCTCGCTCTTTCACCTGTATCGAAAATGGCACAAACCCGAACCTCGCTCGATAGTTCCGCGAGATTGCGAAAAGTGTGAGGATTTCTGCTCGATGCCCAAGTAGGAACGATCGCGCGACAGCTGCGAACGATACGAAGCAGGTGGACGAGTGTTCGAAGAGAGAATGGTAGCGCTAACGGGGATCGAACCCGTACTCTCAGCCTTGAGAGGGCCGCGTGTTAACCAATTACACCATAGCGCCACGGGATGGGAACTTCTCGGGCTGTTATCAATCTAGCAGATATGAGGGGCGTTCGGAAGCGCCTGAGCCGAGGCCGCCTATTGAAGACGGCGGCGCCGTTTAGATCCCCAGCTTCTTCACTTCATCGTTGTAATACTTGCGGTACAGAATGTCCCATTCCTGGCTGCCTTCCGGGATAATGCGACGCTGCGAAGCGATCTTCAGGCGAGCTGCCTGGTCAATCCGGGTCTCTTCGGTAAGCAGTTTCTCGAGAGCCTTGCGAGCCTCCTGGCGAATCGTGTTGCGATCCTCGAGGAACTCGCATTCGTCGGTCTCCGCCAGCGTGTCGGCGACCACATGGGCCAACTTGTTCAGCTTGTCTCGCGAGATTCTCACAATACCGCCTTGTACTTCTTCGCCAGTTCAAGCTTCACCTTTTTGAACATGTCAGCATAACTGGCGCCGGTCTTGCGCATCTCTTCCTGGTACGCATCGAGAATCACGCGCACCTCTTCGTTGATACGGTCTTCGAGAGAAAGCTCCTCGACAAGACCGGCGTTCACACGCTCTTCAACAACGGCTGGTTTTGCGGAGCGGACCATTTTGGCGTCTACCAAATGTTTTACGGTCTGACGCGCAAGGTATCCGACATACTCTCGTGAGAAAATCATTGATCTTATTCGGAATATAGCACATCCGGCTGCTGGAATTCCTTATCTGGACGCGTCCTTCGGCGCACTCGTCACCCCATCTCGATGGGCGCAACTCGAAGTATTCAAGCACTCGTCGGGAAGGATAAGCCGTTCGACCGGAGTGCCTTTGACCAGGTGTTCTCGAACAATTTCGGCGACGTCTTCCGGCTGAATGTGCCCGTACCAGACCGCCTCGGGATAGACGACAACGGTGGGCCCGTGTTCGCACTGATCGAGGCAGCCCGACTTGTTGGCGCGAACCCTCGCACCCAGGCCTGCGGCCCGGATCTGGTCCTTGAACAAGCCTTGTAGTTCCCCTTTGCCGTCGGCGGTACAGGAAGGGCGGGCAGCTCCGGGCTCGCGATGGTTGGTGCAGATAAACACATGCCGCTCAAACTTTGGCAAACTCGATCTCCATGGTCGCAGTCAAACCTCTTCTCCAGACTAATGCACGTCGAATGGTCGCAGCCGCGAGCCTCGTTTCCCACACGCAATCTTCTGGCGTAGACTGCCGATTCTGCGACAATGGTGGTTTGAACATGAGTACGGACGATCTCCTCTCACTTAAAGACGACATGGTGGCCTTCATTGAAGGCCACGGTATGCGACGCTTTCCAGGCTATGTTGGCGACGAAATCCCAACCGTGCTCTGGGAAGACGACAGCAACCCGGATAGCTGGAAAGACTTTGTCGAACTGGCCAAGACGACCTCAGCGCCCTTCCTCACGATGAGCGAGGTGAAGCTGGAGAAGCCAGACCTGGAGCTGCTGCTGGAACAGTTGCGGGACCAGAACTTTCCGGATGAAGACGCTCCCGAACTGGACGAGGCACAGTACCTGGTCAATTTCGTGGGCAAGGTGGGTTATCTACAGCTTGGCTTCGCGCACCAGGGCGTTGTCTTTGTTCACGAGAACGCAACCGCGTGGTATGAGCGCTACCAGCAATTGCTCGAGTCGGTGGATGAGTTCAGCGACATCGTCTTCGAAGATGGCAAGGACGAAGACGAATCCGCGTGACTACCGCCTCTTCCGCGGTTCCCTCCCGGCCAGTCAGGCAATCCCGATGGAAGTTGCCCACCTTGGACAGCAGCGAAGTGGCGACGCTGGCGCAAGCTGCCGGGTTGCCGCCGATCGTTGCCGAACTGCTCCTGGTGAGAGGAATCCGCACCGCTGAAGAGGCAGAGCGCTTCCTGCACCCGAAGTTGGAACATCTGCTGGATCCCTACAGCATGCGAGGCATGAGTAGCGCGGTGGCCAGGCTACAGGAGGCGGCGCGCAAGCGGGAACCCATTCTGATCTACGGTGACTACGACGTGGATGGCACCATAGCCGTCGTCCTGCTGAAGACGGCGCTCGAGATGCTGGGTGGAGAAGTTCGGTTCCACGTTCCGCATCGCTTACGCGAAGGCTACGGCATGCAAAGCGAGATACTCGCCGTCGCGGCAGAACAAGGCGTGCGGCTGGTGGTCAGCGTGGATACCGGCATTCGTGCGTTCGCCGCGAGCGAAGCTGCACAAGCCCTGGGCCTCGATCTCATCGTTACCGATCACCACCTGCCGGACGACGCCGGGCTACCGCATGCATTAGCCGTGCTGAACCCGAATCAGGATCAATGTGATTACGTGTGCAAGCACCTCTGTGGGGCCGGCGTGGCATTCAAGCTGGCCCAGGCGCTGCTCGAAGCCCATGACCGGGAGCGTGCCCGAAATCGACTTTTGCCTTCCTTTCTGAAGATGGTGGCTCTGGCGACGATTGCCGACGCCGTTCCCCTGCTGGGCGAGAATCGCGTCTTCACCGCCATCGGGCTCAAAGAACTGCGGAGGCCGGTTCACGAAGGGCTTCGCGCTTTGATGGAGGTCGCGAAGCTCGATCCCGCGACGAGGAAGCTGACCACCACGGACATAGCATTCCGCATCGCGCCGCGGATCAACGCTGCCGGACGCATGGACATTGCATCCGACGTGGTGGAGTTATTCACGACACGACAGCCGGAACGCGCGCGGGAACTAGCCACAAAACTGGATCAACTCAACTCGGATCGCCGCAGCTCAGAAGCCTCCATCCTGAGCGAGATCGAGGAGCAGCTTGCCGCAGGGTGCGCAGGGGAAGCACGTTTCGTGGTTATGGACGGCGACGGTTGGCATCGCGGGGTGATCGGAATTCTGGCTTCGCGGGTCGTAGAGCTGACGGGCCGACCGGCTATTGTCATCTCGAACAACAGCGGCGAATCCCATGGTTCGGGCCGGTCGCTGCCGGGGTTTCATCTTCTGCAAGCGATCGAGAGCTGCCGTGACCTGTTCACGCGCTTTGGCGGGCATGCGCATGCAGTCGGGTTTTCCCTGCCAACTTCACAGGTGCCGGAGTTACGCGCCAGACTCACCGACTACGCTGCTGTCCATGTGTCGGATGAGTGTCTTGAAGGTTCACTCGACTGCCATGCCGTACTGCCCCTGGATCAGATCACTCCGGAGCTATTCTCCTGCCTGCAGCGATTGGAACCGTTCGGCATGGGAAACGAGCAGCCCGTCTTCATCGCTCGGAACGTTAAAGTTTGCGGGGTGCCCCGTATCTTGAAAGAGAAACATGTACGCCTGCAGCTTGCTCCCGGACCTCAGGGCAGCAATTTGTCTGCATTGGGGTGGCACTTGGCGGAAGAGATCACGCAACTCGGCATTTGCGACGGGAGTGTGCTTGATCTCGCGTATCGGCTTCGTGAAAACGAACACCCGCAGTTCGGGGGAATGGAACTGGAGATCGCCGCTTTGCGGCCTGCCAATGCAGACCACGCGCATTCCTGAAGATGTGGCTATTTTGAAGTCGTTGACGAGCTGCAAGACTATTCAATAAATTTCGAGAGTAGCCTCGCACCGATTTTTTCCTGAGCATCTCACTTCAAATCTGCCGTGGAACCTGGATTTTGGATGACCATGGGCAACATCGCTGCTTATGGGAATCGGCAATTGAAATGTGTCCCCTCCGCATGACGAAGGCTATGTGTACCTGTGAGCAGAACATTTGCCTCGCGACGCGTAGTCGGAGAGCTCCGCGTGGAACTCGAGGCTTTATAGTGATGCTATGGTCGCGATTTCCGAGCCAACAACTGGAGCGCCACGATGGAGCCGCGGCTTGAAAATTCTTCACGTCATCTCCTCGGTGAATCCGCTCGGCGGCGGCCCGATCGAAGGCGTTCGACAACTCTCCTCTGTGTATATGGAAGCAGGCATGGAGGTCGAGGTCTGTTCTCTCGACGCCCCGGATGCGCCGTTTCTTCGCGACTTTCCTCTGCCCACGCATGGACTAGGACCAGGAACCATCGGCACCTACAGCTATTCGAATCGCATGCTGCAGTGGTTGCGACAGAATCACAGCAAATATGACTGCGTGATTGTGAATGGATTGTGGCAATACCACGGGTTTGCTTGCTGGCAGGCGCTGCGAAACACTGAGACGCCGTATGTAGTCTTCACGCATGGCATGCTCGATCCGTGGTTTAAGAAGCGCTACCCGTTGAAGCACATGAAGAAGTGGATGTACTGGCCTTGGGGAGAGTATCGAATTCTGCGCGACGCGAAGGCGGTCCTGTTCACCAGCGAAGAAGAAAAAGTACTCGCGGCGCAGTCGTTTTGGCTCTATAAGGCCAATGGAGTTGTCGTCGGTTACGGGACGCAGCGACCTGGCTATGATCTGGAACAAGCTCGGCAGCGATTCCTGGACGAGTTTGCGCATCTTCGCGGGAAGCGGATTGCCACCTTCGTGGGCCGCATTCATCCCAAAAAAGGATGCGACCTGTTGATCCGCGCGTTTGCCCAAACCCTCGCGCAAGACCCCGAATGGCACCTGGTTATCGTAGGTCCGGACCAGGTGGGATGGCAGGCGGACTTGGTCCGATTGAGCACCGAGCTCGGTATCGCGGATCGCATCACCTGGACCGGCATGTTACAGGGCGAACGTAAGTGGGGAGCGCTCGCAGCAATGGAAGTGTTTGTGCTGCCATCACACCAGGAAAACTTCGGCATCGTTGTCGCCGAAGCTCTGGCATGCGGAAAGCCTGCGCTCATTTCCCACCAGATCAATATCTGGCGGGAGGTCAAACAGGAGCAGGCGGGCCTGGTTGCTGCCGACACGCTGGAAGGAACGGTCGAGCTACTGCAAGCGTGGCGCGAGATGCCGGTGGCAGACAGATCGAGGATGTCCGATCGTGCACGGGCGTGCTTCGACAGGCATTTCGATCTTCATAGCAGTTCCAGTGTGCTGCTGGAGCTACTTAGTAAGATCGCTCAAGAAAGATACAGCCGTGTCCGTTCCTGAGTTTCGGGGCCGCCACCGCATAGCCCTCCAAATTTGAATTGACGATTCGCAGCCTGGAAGTTAGCGGCCGACGGCACTTGCACGCCGGCCAGCCAACGTCAATCACCGGTTAGTGGTTTCAAAATGTCATCCAGCAGATGAGAAGAGCCGGTGACTGGCTCCAGGTGAGGGTATCGAAGTCCTTCGTGATAATCGAGCCGCAGCACTTTGTAGTACGACGTGTTGTTGACGATCAGCTCGATGGGCGTGGTGCTTCCCTTCGCGTCGGCGATAGCGTTCTTGAACAGCTGATCCGCATACTGTCGTCCGTTCACTGCAACGATCTGCATGCCTGGCCCGAGCCCAGCCTTGTCGGCCACGGAGCCCATCAACACGTCAGAGATTTTGCCGTTCGTTCCGACTCGCAACCCGACAGACCACCAGGCATTCACCGAAGTAGAAACTGCTTCCTCGGCTGCGGTATAGTCATTCGGTTTATCCGTGTAGACCAGTTCGTAACCACCGTTGGTGATTCCAGCGAGAGGTGCATGAGGGGCTTTTGAAGTAAGTCGCTCGGTAAGAAAAGCAGCCCAATCATTCTTCACAATATCGTTTAGACCCGCGACTACGTCTTCGAAGGTATACGGCATGACCTTTGGTGCCGTGTTCCCGCCGAGACCGTGAAACTTCGCGCAGAAATCATTCAGGTTTTTCTTATCGTGGGTCAGCCTGCGGATGGTCGTATCCACCTCGAGCCACACCAGTTCACCCTCGGGATAGTAGTCGACGCTGCGGCGCCAGTTATCCCATTCGCTACCGGTGCCATAAAGGGTCTGTGCCGCGGTTGCTGTGTCTTGAAGATCGCGCCAGGTGCGGCCCGGCCGATAGTCTAACGTCGCAGCGGTGTGCGCCAGCGAATCGCGATACTGCGCTGCCGTTTCGATGCCACTGCGGGCCGCGAGCACATCTCCCAGATACTGCGTCAGGCCCTCGTAGACCCACAACAGTTCGCCCTTCATCGGAGATTCGAAGTTGCCCGTTGCTAATCCTGCTGGCCTGCGATACTTGCCGTTCCAGGAGTGAGTGAACTCGTGAGGTAGCAGGTCCGCTTCCAACAGCGACAGATTGTCCTCAAGAAATGTCTTCTCCGGAACCCGATCGTCGCTCGACTGGTGATGTTCCAGGCCGAAGTGAGCGACCTGATCGCTGAGCGTTACCAGGAAATGGTAACTTCCGTAGTGACGAGATTGATAAAGCGCGCCTGTCTCCCGAATCAGTTTGCTGAAAGCGTTGATAGCCTCGGGCTTGAGCTTCAGGTCTTCGGGGCCATCGGCGGCCAGATCGAGGAAGTGTTTCGGACTGATTTCAGGCGCGAGCGGTATCTCGCGAAAATACTTTCCGGTCAACAAGGGCGAGTCGACCAGGGTTTCCAGCGACACTGTCTCGAAGTTGACGGCGCCCTCATCCGAACCAGAGGCAGTCAAGCCGGTAGCGTACTTCCATCCCTCCGGCAGCTTGATGGAGGGTTTCAGATAGATGTCGCTCGACTGCTTGCCTGAGGGGTAGAGGACCACTTCATTCCAGCTGACCAGCGCCAGGCTCGCGCTGGTGGAGGCGCCGGCTGAAAATCCCGTCGCTGCCGCCGTCGCCAGAAAGTCTGCTTTCACATCGAGAGAAGTCACTCCGGCAGGAACCGTCACATGGAAGGCGAACATGTTGACGTCATCCCGTTGCCAGGCCAGCGTCTGGCCGTTGGCGCTGATGACGATTCCGGCCAGGTCATCGATGGGCCCCGTCGGCCCATGTTCCCCCGGTATCCACTTGGGGTAGACCAAGGTAAGCGGTCCCTGCCTGGACTGGAATGGTCATGTGGGAGTGAAGAACTTTGCGCGGCGCATCCGTGGCATCGACGATGATCTTGATCGGATTTTGAGGCTGAGCTAGAGCGGTCGATGAGATGCCGAGAATGAGAGTGAAAGTCGCCAGGGGTATGGCGAGGAAGCGATGCTTCAAGTAGTTCCTCCAGAGTGTTGCGTGCCCTGCACACCTCTAGTGTAACCACACTCCAGCAGGGCCAGTTCGGCCCATCAACTTACGCCTGCATTTCGCGCGAGGTCGACTCGCCTAAAACTTACTCTCCTAAAACTTGTATGAGAGCCCCATGCCGAAGACCGATCTTGCATTCAGATTGACGCCCGGAATGATGCGGCCGGCAACCTGGCCAATGCCTGCGTCAAAGGCGAAGCGCGCGTCCTTGCGTTGCGTGATCCGAACAGCGTAATCGAGGGTAGTGGGTATGTCCGCAGCCGGCAGGTTCTGCACCCGTCGAGGCTCCTGGGTGAAGCCGGCCGCCGGAACAAAGACGGTTCCGAATGGCCCCGGTAAAATGATGCCAAACCCGCCAAACAGCCGACCTACGAATGCAGGAGAATTGCCACCCACTCCATAGATGGAGCCGTTGGTGCCCTTGAAGCCAAAATTGAGCAGGATGGGCGGCCTGAGGTTCAACAGGGTCTTTGTCGCGACGGCATAGACATCCCCGTTGGAATAGGACTTGGCGGCCAGTGCGCCGGAGACGAAGTGATCCTGGAAGCGGTAGACAAACCCCGCTCCAATCGCAGGCAGGAACGAATGTTTGCCCGCATTCTCTTCCAGCACATTCACCTTGCCGTGAACAACGTGGAAGCCGTTAAACGCCCACAGCGGGCTCAGGGTGGGATTGTCGCCGTTGGTATGCAGACTTCGCGTGTAGCCCACTTCAAAGCGATTGCCAATGCCTTCGGTGATCGAAAGAGTGTGCACATCCCCGATCACGTTGCCGGCCCGGACATAGTGGTAACCCACAACTGGAGCGGAAAAAACGTGCCCGGGAGACGGAACCGTGTAGGCAGTGGGAGTGATGAATCCTCCGGTCTGGCCTTCCAGGGTCAAATTTTGAGCCGCGAGGTGAGGCGCGCAATGGCCTGCCATGAGCGCAATCACCATGAGCGCCGGCCGCCAGTAAGCCGACCGCCCGGCGCGGGGCTGAGTCGAGTACAGCGGACGTTTGCCGGAGAAGAGGGGGAGAAAACGCTGAATCTTCATTCAGCGAAGGTTTGTATGCCAACGGATATAGCGCTGTCAACTCTGACACTCTTGCGTCTCAGATCTGGCGCCACAGTCGAAGGATAAAGTTGTCGGTCATGCCCGCGATGTAGTCCGCCACCACCCTGGGAGCCCCCTCCTGTTCAGCAAGCGCGGCGTACGTCGACGGTAACTGTTCCGGGTGACGAACCCAGTGCTGGAACATCCCTGTTACGACCTCTTCCGCCTGCTGGTGGTCCCGTTGGATTTCATCAGAGATGTGGAGCCTCGACCTTAGATACTGTTTCGCATGGAGGCGCGCGGCCTCCATCTCAGGCGAGAGCGCCGCGAGCCGATCAGGGTAGCGGCGAACGTCTTCCAGTGTTTCCACTCCTGCCTGCTGCACCCGTCGCGTCGTCTCGTGGATCAGGTCGCTGGTTAACAGGTTCAACATCCGCGTTAGCGCGCCCGCCAGCAGCAACTTCGCCGGTGCATGGGGATGCTCCTCCAGCATCCGGGCACAACAACGGCTGAAGATGGAAATATGCGCCTGCGCATCTTCTAACTGCAGAATGCCGGCCTCTATGCCGTCGTCCAGGTCGGTCGTGAGATAAGCAATTTCGTCGGCCAAATCAATCAATTGTGCTTCAAGAGGCGGCCGCTGGTCGAGAAGGTACTCTGAAAGGTCTGGATGCTCGATGGGCGAGTAATCTCGTGAGTGCTTCACAATTCCCTCTCGCACAGCCAGCGTCAGATT
Organism: uncultured Acidobacteriaceae bacterium; assembly: GCA_963748555.1. GTDB lineage: Bacteria > Acidobacteriota > Terriglobia > Terriglobales > Acidobacteriaceae > CAWKKW01. The sequence goes on along the minus strand of CAVVJK010000020.1, from coordinate 217,578 downwards.
GAGTCCGGGATGAGCGGCGTACCGCTGTTCAAAGTGCTCGACAGTGCGAAGTGCGTGAAGGTTGTGATCGAAGTGCAACCGATGCTTGCGCATCTCTCGGTCGAGAGCACGCTCGCCGGCGTGTCCAAAGGGCGGGTGGCCGATATCGTGAACGAGGGCGAGAACCTCGGCGAGATCTTTGTTCAGTCCCAGGGCGCCTGCTACCGTGCGAGCGATCTGTTTCACCTCGAGCGTATGAGTGAGCCGGCTCCGGAAGTGATCGGAAATTCGATTGGAAAGCACCTGGGTCTTACCCGCCAGCCTTCGAAACGAACGAGCATGAATGACACGGCCCTGGTCTCGCTCAAAGGCGCTTCGATAGGCGTGCACGTTCTCGGGATAAGCCCGCCTCGTGAGCGAATCGTCAGACGTGCCGCGCACCGCACATCCCTCTAGAGGAGCCGGGGTGCGCGGGGATGGCTTGATTGAGGGGTCCCCCATGCATCGAGTTTACCTGCGACGTGAATCCTGATGGTGGCCACGCAGGCCGACCTGTTTCCATCCTCAGTCGAGTCGGATACACTAGGCTCTTCATACACATGTAACCACTTGCGAATAGGACACCCATGCTGACACCGTTTCTGACCGAGCAAGCCTCAGAGTTGACCAAGAAGCTGAACTACGGAACCTGGCGGTTTCAGAAGAGTTGGAATCCCTTGCATATCGTAGACGCAGAGGGTTGCTACTTCTTCGACGCAAGCGGCAAGCGGTATCTCGATCTCTCTTCGCAGCTTATGTGCGTGAATCTTGGACATAAGAACCAGGCGGTCATACGAGCGATTGAAGAGCAGGCGCATAAGCTAACCTATGTAGCGCCTGGATATGCGACCGACGCCCGCGCAGAACTAAGCCAATTACTCCTCGAAGTCTTACCGGAGGGTTTGACTAAGTTCTTCTTCACTACCTCAGGGACGGAAGCGAACGAAGCCGCCTTCAAAATCGCAAGGATGTATACGGGCAAGACCAAGATCATCGCGCGGTATCGCAGTTATCACGGTTCTACCATGGCGTCCATTGCCGCTACAGGCGATCCGCGACGCTGGGCGATGGAGCCCGGAGGAAAGGGACAGGGTTTTGTCTTTGCTCCGGAAGTGAACTGTTATAAGTGCCCGATCAAACATACCTATCCAGGCTGTAACATTGCGTGCGTCGATTATGTGGAGCACATGATCGCCAACGAGAGCGATGTGGCGGCCGTCCTTATCGAGCCGATTGTCGGGACCAATGGCGTATTGATTCCGCCGCCAGAGTACGTGCCACGGCTACGAGAGATTTGCGACCGCCACGGTGTGCTGCTGATTGCCGATGAGGTCATGTCGGGCTGGGGCAGAACCGGAGAATGGTTCACGGTCAACCATTGGAATGTGAAGCCGGATATCCTGGTGACTGCCAAGGGAATCACCTCAGCCTATGTGCCTCTTGGGCTTTGCGCCACGACGGCCAAGATCGCGGCCTACTTCGACGATCACTACTTCGCGCACGGACATACCTACGAAGCGCATCCCATGACGCTGCTTCCCGCAGTGGCCACCATTCACGAGATGCAACGCCTGCAACTGGTGGAGCGGTCGCGTGAGCTTGGCCCTTACTTAGGGGAGAAGTTACAAGGCCTCAAAACGAAGCATCCGTCGATCGGGGATGTTCGCGGGCTGGGTCTCTTCTGGGCACTTGACCTGGTGAAAGATCAGGCGAACAAGACGCCGTTCAATTCGATGAGCGACAAGGTCGAAGGAAAATCACTCGTCGTGGATCAGATTGCTGCGGAGATGATGAAGCGAGGAGTTGCGGTGCAAGGTTGGATCAGCCACCTGGTGATCGCTCCTCCGCTCATCATCGACAAGAGCCAGATTGACACAGCGGTGGAAGCGATCGACGGAGCCTTGGCCATTGCGGACCAAGCCATTGCCTGATCGATTTCCTGCTTATGTGCGGAGCTTTCTGCTAACTAGCGAGAAAGAACCAGGTGACCGCACCGCTTATCCCGTATGTAGCGCTGCGGTCAGGCCTGTTCGTCGACGTCACGCGTGGTCAGGATCATCATCGTAATTCCTACAACGGCGAACATCCGGAACGCCGCATCCTGCCCATTCCATGACCGTCGATTGCCACATAAGGAACCATTCTCCGCCTACTGCGAGAAAGGCGACCAGCCACATCAATAAGCTCATCGTGAGTCCTGCGATGGCTATGGCCTTAGCCTGGTTGAACACTATGGCCTGAGCATGAAGCTTGATCCCCATTTTGACTACACCTGCCCAGCAGAGTCCTGCAGTCACTACCTCCCACAGAATGATGGAAACATAAAACGCGTGATGCCACGCGGGAGGATTCAGGGCCCGCCACATTCCGCGATTTTGAGGGAAGGTCGAATCCATCATCAATACATGATGCACGAACTGATAGTTGGAGCCATAGTCGGTGATGTTGTTGAAGACGACGATGGAGTAATAGAATGCAATCGCCGCCAGTAACAGTATCTTGGCCACGCGCGTCACCATCAGTTCGATCTCGCAATCAAGCTAGCGAAATAGCGACGCAGTAACTCGATGGTTGCATCGTCATATTGCGGATTTCCCGGCATATGGCTGGTCCCATTCACCGCGCGCGGATTTCGCACATAGTTTCGAAAGTGCGCCGGATCAGAAGATGCCCACGCGGAGAGGACTAACCATGGTCTACCGGCCATTCGGCCTCCCTCATCGCCCGCATTATGACATCGGAAGCAATTCTGCTTTGCGATTCGATACCCCTGCCACACTGGAGAATTGCGGACTTCTGGCCCACGTGGGCGAATGGCACGGAAGACTTGTTGCTCACTCCGAAACTCGATCCTGGTTACGCCGTATGGGATTTGAGGCTCGTCAGAATGCGACAAGATTTTGAATGCGGGTGTGAACCGTGGATGTGAAATGAGGTATGGACCCAGCGATCCGCCCTCATGTGACTTAGGCCAATCCAACGGAACGCGACCATCAATTCGCAGGACCAGAACCGGTCGGTGTGCTTGCACATAGTCTGCCGGATAATTGGTCCGGTATCCATCACTGCACAGCGCGACGACCAGGTCGGCATCAGCATCCGTATCAAACATCCGCTTCAGTTGCTTCAGTTCCACACCGCTAATTTCGGTCTTCCTCTTGAAGTTGGAGTCATCCGTGATGTCGTACTTCACCTGCGGCAGTTGTAGCAGATCTTGGTAGCGAAGATAGCGTGTGTGCACAAGCTTATCGCCCGGAGCGATACTCGTGATCTCCAGGTCGGAGTCAGCCGTCCGATGATCGCGCAGTTTCACGAACGCCTTGGGAGACGCCGCAGTGAGGCAGAGGCAAGTGAGAGCAAGCAGGGCCGCAATTGCGCGATTCATTGTGAAATCCTATACGGTCTCGATCGTAGGCCTGACACAATTCCCTCCTCTGATGGACGCGAACTCCATGCGCGGATTCTATAGCTCAACATAGAATGATTGATATGGTCGATTCGCCACTCCGCGAACTCCAGGCGCGCCTCGTTCGCCGCGAGACTACCGTGGAAGAAGTTACCCGGACCGCCTTGGCTCGCGCCAACAGCAATGCTTCGCACAACACCTACATCGCGCTGTCACCTTCCTGGACCCTGCAGCAGGCACAGGCCCAGGAAGAAAGAGCCTCCGGCACGGATACCTTTTACCGGAAATATACGGAATCCCAGTTTCCCTGAAGGACTGTTTTGACCTCTGCGGATTTCCTACCAGCTGCGGCTCGAAGTACTACGAAGAGCTGCACGGCCTGGCGAACGTCGACTCTGCCATGGCAGCACGCATTCGGTCAAAGGGCGGCATCATCACAGGCAAGACTCACCTCCACCAGTTGGCTTATGGCATCACAGGCGAAAATCCGGAGTACGGTTCCTGCGTTCAGCCACGGAATCCGCAATGGCTCACAGGAGGCTCTTCCAGCGGAGCCGCAGCAAGCGTTCAAGAGGGCTCAGCACTCGTCGCGATCGGAACGGATACCGGTGGTTCGATTCGCGTTCCCGCAGCGCTGTGTGGACTTGCCGGATACCGCTCGTCCCTGGGTGTGGGTTCCTGGGTTGGAGGTGCGCATCTTGCGCCTTCGTTCGATACTCTGGGATGTATATTTCGCGACCTTCGCGATGCCCCAATGCTTGCACATTCTTTGTTCGGAATCGGCATCCATTCAGGAGCCATCACAAACCCTCGTATCGGCACGGTCTCACCACTGTTCTTGCACGACTGCGAGACGGTTATCTACGAGATGTACAAACAATGCCAGGCCGATCTTGGCACGCATGGCGCTACGCTGCAATCCCTTGATAGCTCCTTCTGGGACGAGGCCATGGGCATCTTTGCGCCCATTCAGGCGCACGAGGCCGCTGCGCTTCACCATGGATGCTTCCAACACTTTGAGGCCTCCATTGCAGAACGCTTGGCCTGGGGCGAATCCATCTCTCCAGCTGAGGTAACTCGTCTCCGTCAGCTCGCCCAATCCTTCAATGCCCGCATGAATAGTATCTTCGAACAGTTCGATTTTCTGATTGTCCCGTGCGCACCGGTGAGCGTTCTACTTGCCGATGCTGATCACTCCACCGCTCGCCAGCGCATTCTTCGGTATACAACGCCGATGAGCCTGGCCGGGCTTCCGGTCGTTACGTTGCCGTATGCACAAGGCGGCGTTCAGGTGATTGCGCAGCGCGGCAAAGATGCGGAGTTACTATCGTATGCGGCCCAGTTAGGGGAATGGTTGGCTCGCGGCGAGATGTCTGCTTGATGCTACGCTGCTGATTGTGGCGAGGAGATTTGGCAGCCGTAGCAACGGATCACATTGCTCTTGTTGCGCCAGCCCTTTTGATCCTTTGGCAGGCGGATACGCTCGCAAGGTACTCTCGGCAATACACTTGGGCCGGGCGTTCGCCCGGGTCCTCAGGGCCGCACTGCAATGACCTCAATCTCCACCAGGGCATCCGCTGCGGCCAGCGCCTTGACTTGCATCGCACTGCGCGCCGGCTTATTCGGCTGCTCCTTTGTGCCAAAGAATTGCGTGTACCCGCCCATAAAACCTGCGAAGTCCATCTTTCCATCCTTCGCCGGGTCGCCGGCGAGATAAACGTGCATCATCACAACATTTCCGAGCGTCAATTTCTGTACTGCGAGTGCCTTCTCAATGGACTTAAGTGCGTTCACTGTTTGCGCTTTTGTGTCGGCCGGGGCTCCCTTTCCGACTGCAGGGTCCAGCATTCCGCTGAGATACAGCGTCTTGCCGACCCACACACCCTGCGAGATAGGAAAGCTCGAGTTCGGTATCGGAATCCGCACGACCTGCGCGCTGGCCATGCTTGTGCTCCAGGCGATCAGCGCGAGTGCGATAGCAGACATCCGCATTCCCCACAAAGCACCTGTCACTATGGACGGAGCCATCTTGTGCGCAATTGCTAAACCTCGGCTAAACCGCATTGCTATTACCCTTTCCTATCCTGTTACCGATCTGCCCTATCACTCTGTATGCGGACAATGCTGCGCCCTCTTGCCAACCAACCAGGTGGCTGGTGTGATCGCCGGCGAAGTAAATCCTCCCGTCGGGTTCAAGCAGCCGACTGGTTGACATGGTGTGGTCTCCGTTTCTCCGCGACCTGCCGAACCCACTTACCCACGAGCCCAGGTTATACGGAATATGTCCCCAGGAGACATAGACCGGATTCGTCAGTTCCTTCGAGTATCCGGGATGCAGTCGTTCCAAGGCGTCCCGCGATGCATTCAACTTCGCTTGGGTGTTCGGCAGCTTGCCAAACGCGCTGTTATTCTCCACGCCATAGCCACCGACTACAACTCCTCGCTCGGAAAAGAGCTGATAACTCGGATACCAGACCACTCCGACGGTTTGATTCAGGTAAGAGAGCCCTCCGTAGATCTGAAACTCCTTCTCCCAAAATCGGCGTGAATCCCAAGCGACCTTGTAGGCTGAATCGTACTCGCAGTTTTCTACTACCGTCTTCACATCCGGACTCAGGTCAGTGTCCAGCGTCTTCAGGACGCTCAGCGGCATGGCACAGATGCAGTAATCCGACTCGATCTCGTGTGTCGTACCGGTCTTCGTGTCCCGATACGTGACCTGCACCCGATTATTGGCTTGGCGAATCTTTCTAACCTCTGCTCCATTGCGAATGACATTGCCCAGCTTCTTCTGGAACGCCGCGGGAATGCGGTCCATACCTCCGATTGGCTGGAACATCGTCGCCTGCCAGTCAATCACATCCTCTGAGAGCATCCCCTCCCAAAGATTCGCATCAAGCAGTGCGTGCATATCCAGAGGGTCTTTGGGTTGCGGCATTTGGGCGCCGGCTCCCGGAGGCACCTTGTACCCTGACCGATCGGTTCCCTTGAAGAACAGGTCTGGCGAGAGATCGCCATACTGCCTCAGGAACTCAACCATTCGCTCTTTGTCGGCGGACGTCAGCTCCTCGTCAAGCGCGCCTTTGTTGATGCTTTTGGCGAGCAACTCAGAGACGTGCCCTCTCGTATCGTTCACCACCTGCCGCAGCTGCACGGCCTTACCTTGGTTGAGATTGTCGCATTGCATCAGGGCGCTACGAGAAGTATTGATTTCAACTTCCAGCGGCACTCCCAACTCTTTGCAGTAGCCCAGCATTGTGGTGTGAATCGAAGGGAGCCTTGCGGGGCCGGCGTTGAAGTAAAGTCCATCGGCGAACTGGCACCGCTGGTTGGAGCCATCTGTAAATGCAACATCCGCTCCACTCCGGATAGTCCAATTTCGTCCGCCTACCCGGTCTCGCGGCTCCAGCACGGTGCACGCATAACCAGCCTTGCCAAGCTCGTAAGCCGCAACTAATCCGGCGATGCCACCACCTAGAATTACGACCTTCGCCCCATTTCCAGCTACGGGCTTCAGCTTGGTTTCTTCCCCGCTTGCCTTGGGAACACCTAACAAGCCAAGGGACTGCATCATGGTAAAGGCCGCGCTATAGCCACCGGCCTTACCGACACCCATCAAAAATGCTCTGCGAGTTACTGCCATTGGCTGGACTTCTCTCCTCGTAAATAGGCCCACGCTGGGGAGCCGCCTTAGTTTCGAAGCAGGTAAGCAAGCTGCGGCACCGGAGAGGGGTATCTCCGATGCCGCACTAACTCTAGACCACTTCTGTCTTAAAAAGTGATCTTTAGGGCCAACTGTGTATTGAAAGGCTCGCCCGCACCAATTCCGGGTGCACCGTTGAAGTCACCGATGGTATCTGTAAGCTGGAATGACCCGTTTTGCGCCGTGTTGGGATTGTAGAACCCATTCGAAGAAAACGGCGGAGCATAGTTTGTGGTGTTGAAGAGATTGAACATCTCTATGCGGAACTGGGTATTGATCCGCTCGCCGATCTTCGTGTTTTTGAAGAGCGACAAGTCGACATCATTGTATCCGGGAGCGTAGTACGCATTTCTCCGCGAATTGCCGAAGGTGCCGGGAGCCGCATCCGCAAAGGCATTGGGATTTAGCCACTGCTTGTTTACACCCTTCTTGCGGAAGCCGGCGTAGGGGTCCCCAACCTGGTTGGCGCGCTGCGTGTACTCGTCTGTGCCGCTGGTGTCGCTCGAACTTAGAACCGTAATCGGCGGCCCACTGTGGAAGGTCATCAGGCTGTTAACCTGCCAACCGTCTGAGAGAGCGCGAAACCGATTGGAGCCCGGAACCTGGTACGAGAAGAGACCCACGAATGTATTGCGGTTATCGAAGTCACTGTTACCGTAATCGCCCTTGAAGTTGAAGCTGTCCTGCGGCAAAGCCCCGCGATACGAAGTTACATCGTCGAAGCTATGTGACCAGGTATACGCTCCCTGCACGGCCAGCCGATGCCAGTCTGCAACGCGAACAACCGCCTGCAGGGAGTTATAGTTCGAGTTACCGATGCTTTGAATCTCATTGATGTTTCCGTAGTCCGGAAAAGTGGAGTAATACGGTCTCGACTGCTGCTGCGCCAGGGTATAAGCATCTCCCGAAAGAGCGGTAAGGTCCTGTGGCGCTGCTTGATTGATATCGAGGAGCGAGAGCAGATGACGGCCTTGGCTTCCTACATATCCCAACTGGAAGAAAACCTTGTCGGTCAAGCTCTGCTCAACCTGGATGTTGTAGTTGAGATTGTAAGAGGGCTGAAAGTTCTTCGCGATGGAGTAGACGCCGCAAGGCGCAGTCGGCGAGCAGCCCGCCCCGGTTCCCGAATTGAAGACGTTAGCGCCCGCGACGATAACTCCTGACGGGGCAGTAATGTTGAAGACAGGGTTCGATCCGGCAGGATTGCCTTCCAAGCCGTTCGGAGCATTGTTCCCCGGACGGTTGTCCAGGAATGGATTCAGATTAGGGGTGTCGAAATAGAGCCCCGCTCCGGCGCGAACTACCACCTTCGGCGTGGCCTGATAGGCAACACCTACGCGCGGACTGAAGTCCGTGTAATTCCGGTCGTACAACGAAGAAATCTGAGATCCCTGGAAGACAATTCCACCGAGGCTGGGCCGGAACACCGACAGATCCTTGGTGGAATTGTGAAGTGGTCCCTCGTAATCCCAACGTACGCCGTAGTTCACGTTGAGTTTTGGCGAGAGCTGCCAGGCGTCCTGTGCGAAGACCGCATAGGTGTTGACGAATACCTGCCGTTCAGGATCGCCGATGGCGATGGAGGCGGTCTCGTACTTACCCGACAGGAAATCCGCCAGGGAGTTGATGCGCGCAATTTGGGCTGCATCATCTGCGTTTGAAGGGTCGAGGTTCAGCGTCGGATCCAAGGCATACTTACCCTGGCTGCCATCGAATCGGAAGCTGCCGGTTGCGTGGCGATGATAGAACTCGTCAAGCTGTGCCTGCCGATATCTCTCCGCCAAATTTGAACTGATGCCTTCCAATAGTCCATGATAAGTCGTCTGTAAGATGGCCGGTGATGTCATTCCGGCCCTCAGGAGGTGTCTTTCCGACCTGGTCAAAGCCGCTGATCACGATGTTAGGCGCGCTGGTGTAGGGCGCACCCGTTACCAGCCCAACGGAAGCTACATCGAATCCGGTCTTGTCGTCATTGAAGACTTGGTTGAAGTAGTTCACACCCGCAAGCACCTGGTTAGTGATCGAGGGAGAAAACACGTGGTTGAAAACGAGGGCGTAGTTCTGAACATGAATCGGCGCGACTTCGTAGTAAGGCAACAGGTGCGTACCTGAGACTGGAGCTACCTGGTTACCCTGACCTACAAACCAGTGAGCTGAAATGCTGTTCTTCTCATTGATGGTGTAGTCCACTTTGGCCGTGCCATTGTAGCTGTAACCGAATTCGGGATCGGAGCTTACATAATTCGGCGTGGACGAAGCGCCGTTAAGAGAAGAAGCTGGCCAGAGATATGGGAGCAACGCGGTGGTGACTGGATTCGCCGCGATGCCGTTATAGGCGAGTTGCTGCTGCGCTAGCGCCTGGTACGCTGCCGATGGCTCGGTCGCATTTCCTGGAACACCGATCACGAACCGCTGATGTTCATACGTGATGAAGTAGAAAAGCCTATCCTTCAAGATCGGCCCGCCGACAGACAGGCCGTAGTTGTAGTTACGAACCTTCTGCTTGACCGGCGTGAACGGCGACTTTGAACCCAGCGCTTCATTTCGGTTGTAGTAATACAGGGATCCATGCAGCGCATTGCTTCCTGACTTGAGCGAGAGGTTCACCGTTCCGCCGGGGTTGCGCCCCGACTCAGGAGCCGCCTGTGTTTGCGCCGAGAATTGCTCTACAGCATCGATGGGCAGAACCACACCGGCAATACCTGAGACGCCGCCCTGATTCACTGCGGGGATGTTGTGCCAAAGGTCGTTGTTGTCGATGCCGTCGATCTGCCAGTTCATCTGGTTCGCGCGGGTCCCGTTCATTGAGCCATATCCACCGGCCCCGGAGTTAGTAAATCCCGGCGAGAGAATGATGAGCTGAGTGAAGTCACGGCCGTTCAAGGGCGTGTCCTGAACTGACTTACTCTCGAGGACTGTGGTCTGCGTCGTGGTCGTTGTATCCAGCGATAAACCGGCTGCATCCACTTCGATCGTAGTCGCTTGCTGCGCGACCGCGAGTTTCAAGGGCAAGTTATAGATTGATCCGGCACTTACCGGCACCTTGTCCACTTTGAGAGTCTGAAAGCCAGAGGCGGTCGCGGTCACGGCGTAGGCTCCCAGGGGCAAATCCTGAAAAGTAAATTCACCGCCGCTTGAAGACAGGGTGCTGTGTACGACGCTGGTTGCGGTGTTAACCGCGTCCACATGGGCTCCCGGCAGAACGGCGCCTGCCTGATCGGTCACCACTCCGCTGATGCCGCCTCGAAACGTCTGGGCGGGGGAGACCGTGGCGACGAGAAGCATTAGGGGAAGAACAATCCGCCGAGACAAATAACGAACTCCGACTGCGAAATGACATAGATCAGCCTCCAAAAAGGTAGATCGCGCCGCCTCCTGAAAAGGGGAACGTGTGGGCAGCGACGAGTGAGCGCTCGGTTGTTTACGCTTCGACTTGGAAGGGTGTCACAGACAGGAACGGCGTGTTCGACTGGATGAGGACTTCACGGCTAAAGCCAAGACCCTCGACTCGGAGGGTCCAGCAAGCAGATGCCGTCAAATCATTGACTCATCCCTTACATTACTTACACAGCGGCCGTAAAAATTCAAGTGAATCCTGAATGGATGGCGAATGCAACTCATCGAGAAAACTTGCTGGGGCAACAGCCGTCTCGATTTTTCAGTTTGATAACTCAGGAGTATTCTTGGACAAAAGCCGGACAGACGAGCCTTACTCGGGCCGCGTCCACCAGGAAACGCGCGCAATGGAAGATGGAATCGAAAAAGTAAAAGGAATCGACTTCCTGCATGAGATTGGGAGCCGCATGGCCGCGTCCGACCCATTTCATGTGGTGCTGCAACGCGTTGTGGAGGTGGTCTCCGATGTCGTCAAGTGCGATTCCTGTTTCCTTTTTTCGCTTAGATGACGACGATCGCCTGGTCTTGCGCGCGTCCAAAAATCCCCACGCCGACGCAATCGACAATCTTCGGCTGGGTATCGGTCAGGGCATCACGGGCTGGGTTGCGGAGCACCGGCAAACAGTGGCCATCGGCGCACAGGCGTTTGCAGATCCTCGCTTCAAAATGTTCAATGAACTGCCAGAGGATCTGTTTGAGGCCTTCCTTTCGGTCCCGATCCTCGCGCGGGGTAAGGTCGTAGGCGTCATCAACGTGCAACACCGCCGGCCCCATCCACATAGCGAGAAGGAGATTCGCCTTATCTCCACCATCGGTTTCCTGGTTGGAGCAGAAATCGAGATGGCGCGAATGGACAGCGAACGCGCCCTGCTCGAGCGCCGCCTGGAGACTCGCAAGCTGATGGAGCGTGCTAAGGGCATTCTGCAACGGGATCTTTCGACAGATGAAGAGAGCGCGTACCTGATGCTGCAGAGGTTGAGCCGGCAAAAGCGGAAATCCTTGAAAGAGGTAGCCGAAGCAGTCATCCTGAGCGACGATCTCCGCAGCCGAGCCCGCGGAGTCTAGTTCGCTCGAAGCTACGATTCCCTGCCGTAGATCGGACTGCTACCACCTTGTTGCGCAACCACTCCGCGGCTCTTGCTTTATGGAGCGACGGTGATGTTTTTCTTGAGGCGAATATCGTCGGAGGATGCTCCGATCATCACTGCAACCTGATCCGACTCGAGCTCAAACCTCTTCGCCTCGCTATCCCAGTAGCTCAGTGCGCTGGCGGGCAGCTTCAGCTCGACCGTCTTTGTCTCGCCGGGCTTGAGGCTGATCCGTTCGAAGCCGCGCAACTCTTCGATAGGGCGCTCCAGCTTCGAACCAATGTGCTTCACATAGAGCTGCACGACCTCATCTCCGGCCCGATCGCCCGTGTTCTTCACATCGACGCTTACGTTCAGCGAGCCATTCCTCTTGAGCTTGGCGGAGCCTAGGCGAAGATTTGAATATTGAAATGATGTGTAACTTAGACCATAGCCAAAGGCGTAGAGCGGCTTACCTTTGAAGTACAGGTACGTTCGGCCGTGGCGGATGTTGTAGTCCATCATTGGGGGCAAGTCGTCGAGCGATGCGACCCAGGTTTGCGTCAGTCGGCCCGCGGGGTTGTAGTCTCCAAACAGGACATCGGCCAATGCAGTCCCTTCTTCCTGGCTATTGTGAGTCATCTCCACAATGGCCGGGACGTGCTCCTGAATCCAGCCAATCGCGTATGGAAAGCTCGTATTCATCACGACGATGGTCCGGGGATTTGCGGCGAGCAACTTCTCCACCAGCGGTTCGTCAGCCAGGTTCAGCGACTTTCGATCGATGGCTTCTTTGCCCTGTGCAGGATCGGCGCACTTGTTCCAGCCTGCATTGCAGGTAGGGTGATTGCCCACGACTGCGATGACCACGTCTGAAGAGTGCGCAAGATTCACCGCCGCGGCCACATCGTCGCCTTTGGCAAAATCAACCTTTACACCAGCACCCGCGCGCTGCTTGATTCCCTCCAGCGGGCTGACCGAATAAGGTGGGGTACCGCTGTACCAGTCGAGTGCGACGATGTCAGCGAACTCACCAATGACCGCGATGGACTTCAGCTTCGCAGGGTCGAGTGGCAGCGTGTGACCGCTGTTCTTGAGCAGGACTATCGACTCGTCGGTCACGCGACGGACGAGCGGCTTGCGATCAGGCCAGTTCCAGGGATCGCCTTTGTCCAAATCGACCTTGCCGATGCTTGCATATTTCACCTGGCTCGCCGGATCCAGCAGACCCAGATGAATCATCACACGGTACACGCCTTTCAAATTTTCATCCAGGTCGGATTCGCTCACCAGTTTTTTGTCGAGTGCAGCATGCAAGCCGTCGCGGTACTTGTCCAGAAACTGGTTGATGCCGGCGTGAACTGCCGAGGCGACCGCCTGGTCAATATCGGGGCTGTAGTGGTGGTGCGTGACCATGTTGGTGAGAGCGCCTGCGTCGGTGCAGATAATCCCGTTGAATCCCCAGTCCTTCATCACGATCTGCTTAAGCGCCGGCGATGCCGTCATCGGAATATGGTTCCAGGCGTTGTACGACGTCATGAAGGCATCCGACCCACCCTGTTCAACGCCCATACGGAATGGCACCGAGTAATATTCGTGGAAGAGGCGCTCGTCGAAGTCGGAGGAAGAACCGTCGCGATTATCTTCATTGCTGTTCGCTAGAAAGTGCTTCATCAGCGAAGAGGTGAGCCAATACTTTGGATCGTGACCCTGCAAACCATGAATGAATCCAACTGCCAACGTCCCGACAAGGTAGGGGTCTTCGCCGTATGATTCTTCGCTGCGACCCCATCGCGGATCGCGGCTCAAGTCGGCATTGGGCGCGCGAACCACGAGCCCGCCGCGCTGGTATTTTTCGCTCTGAAACGCGTACCGGGTCTCAAATCCCTCGACCGCAGCCGCCTCTTCGAGCAGTGCCGGGTCCCACGTCTGGCCAAGACCGCGAGCCTGCGGGAACTGCGTCGTCGGGATGACCGTTTTGCCTCCACGGCCCTCCCAGTGACCCGGGCCGCCAAGCGCCAAACCGTGCAGCCCCTCCACGTGCCCGGCTCCAACAACCCCAAGCCTGGGTACGCTGGGGTTGGTAGAGAAAGCCGCGATCTTCTCATCCAGCGTCATTCGGGAGAGCAAATCCTGTACGCGCTGCTCGACTGGGAGATTCGGATTCTGGAAAGGATATTGCGTTTGCGCGAAAGCGGAAACTGTGACTGCCAAGGTTACAAGAAGCAGAACTGCACGGCGCATGATTCCCACCCCGATAAAACGTTTTAGCGGACCTAACCTTTGTAGGGAAGTGCCACCTGGATTGTCAAGGAATCGTGCGAGTCTGCCGGCCGGGGGACTGGTCCAACTTACAGCCAGCGAAGGGTAAAGCAGAGATCTGCCAGCCTTCGGAAGGGCGAGGCCCCAACTGCGCCGGAGCGTTCGCTTAGGCTCCAAACCTCTCCGCACTCCGCGCCTTTGCCTTCGCCGCTTCCTCTTCCCGATTCCGCGGCTCGGCATTCGTCTCGAGCGAAGTGAGTAGCCGGCTCGAGGCTGCGGCAATCTCCTCCACAGCCATCAAGAACGCTGCTTCGTTCACCTTCGACGGCTTGTTGAACCCGCTGATCTTTCTCACGTATTGCAGCGAAGCAGCCCGCACCTCGTCCGGCGTAACCGGCGGCTCAAAGTTGAACAGCATCTTGATATTCCGGCACATTCCTTGCACCTCCTGTGGGTTCTGGGAAGGGTCTCTATTCACGAAGACTCAAGGCGCTCGCGGCCCGACGGCTACACTCACGCCAACTCCCACGGAGCACGATAGGGCCGCGATAGCAATTCAGTGGCACTGCTGTCGTTGGCGATCTTCTCCTCGACAGGATCCCACTGAATTTTGCGGCCGACCAGCATCGAGATAAGGCCGAGGTGTCCCGGTACGGTGGAGTGATGCGCCGTCTCGACCGGCGTGATGGTGGGCTGGCGCGATTTGACGCAGTCGAGAAAGTTGCGATAGTGGCTTCGCGATTCATAGAGCTTCACCTTGCGATGCATCTGTCGGCCGGCGAGTCTTCCTTCGACCCACACGGCATCGGACGCATCGAAACCGGAGCGGTCGACCCACACCCAGCCGTCCGTCCCAATCCACTTCGTTCCCATCTTGATTTCGTCATACCCACCGGCGATGGTCATCAGCACGTCAACTGGATACTGCGTCACCTCTTTGCGATATCTGCACTCAATGCGGTATTTGGTCGCTGTATTCCAAACCGCATTTGCCGGCGGAAAATCTCCGTGACCTTCCACCTCCGATGGGCCCGTCCGGTCGAAACCCAGGCCCCAGTGCGCAATGTCTCCGTGATGGCCGATCCAGTCCAATAGCTGGCCGCCCCCGGTGTTGTAGTTCCAGCGCCAGTCCTTGTGAACACGCGCTTCGATGTAGGGTTCCATCCGCGACGGGCCAAGCCAGCGGTCATAGTCGAGATTAGGCGGAGGCGGCGTCACAGCGAGTTCCCAAGCCGGCGTTCCCGGCACGATCTCTGCCGGGCCGTCCACCTTGTTCTGGAGCGAAGATAGCCTCTGCATCAATGCGGGCACCGTTCCGGCGAAGTCGTGATGACCGGGTGGCAAGCCAACCTCCACATGAGTCACATTGCCAATCAACCCGTTTCGCACGATCTCCGCCGCCTTATGGAACTTGGGTAAGGACCGTTGCCATGATCCGGTCTGCCAAATCACACTGTTTTGCTGAACTGCTTTGACGATCTTCTGCTGTTCATGGATGGTGCGGGCCAGCGGCTTCTCGCCGTAGATATCTTTCTTCCGGCTGGCAGCCTCTGTGGCCACGAGCGCATGCCAATGGTCCGGCACCGCCAGCATCACCGCATCGATATCCGGCCTCGCCATCATTTCGCGATAGTCGTGGTACGCTTTGCAGTCCTGGTTTCCATAGTGCGTATTGATGGTGTCGACCGCAGCCTGCAGCGCGGTCTTGTCGAGATCACAGGCAGCTACCACCTGGCAATCTGCTTCGGACAAAAAAGCCTTGGTGTTGCTCACGCCCATCATGCCCCAACCCACCACACCCATGGTGATGCGATTGGACGCCGAAGGCCGCGCCTGACCCCAGCCACCGGCAGGTAAAACCGCAGCCGCTCCGGCGGCCTTGATAAACTCGCGACGCGTAAACCACGAAAACCTGCCTGCACCTGGAACTGATTTTGGCATCATCTCTCCGCACTATTTTCGCGCCTGGACTGGCGCGCTGATGATCATAATCGCTTCGCCAGGAACTTGCGATCTATGCCTGAGCTATCAGAATGTCGCGTCAGCACTGGCCGTGCGGGGCACCCAGAGGTCATTTCGCATCCCGGCGCTTCGCTGCCTCGAGGGGCGACTGTGGTTCCGTCATGCGCACCGGGTCGAGAATCTCGGCGATCTCCTCTTCCGTAAGCATCTTCTTTTCGCGCGCAATCTCAACGATCGTCTTACCGGATGCGACGGACTCCTTGACGATCTCCGCGGCCTTGGCGTACCCGACATAGGGGTTGAGCGCAGTGGCGAGCGCGACGGTGCTCTGCGCGTAGAGGTTGCAGCGTTCCACGTTCGCAGTGATCCCCGCAACGCATCGCGTATCAAACTGGCGCAGCATATTCCCCAGAATCGTAATGCTCTGGAGCACGTTGTAGCTCATCGTCGGCATCATCACATTCAGCTCGAGTTGGCCGGCCTGGATCGCGTACGCGACGGCTGCATCGTTGCCGAGTACCTGGAAGCTGACCATCGCGGCCAACTCCGCAAGCACTGGATTGATCTTGCCCGGCATGATCGAGGATCCAGGCTGCAGACTCGGCAGGGAGATCTCGGCAAAGCCGGTGTTTGGGCCCGACGAGAGCAGCCTCAGATCGTTCGCGATTCGAATCACCTCAAGCGCGATCGAGCGCAGCGCAGCGCTGACCTCGCCCATGCTGGCGTTGGACTGCATCGCCCAACGCATGTCTTCGGCGGGCACCAGCCGCTGGCCCGAAATCCGCGACAGGTTGGCGATGGCTTTGGCTCGGTATTCGGGATGCGTATTGATGCCAGTACCGACCGCGCTTCCGCCTAACCCAAGTTCCCGCAAAGATTCTGCCGAATGCCGGAGCGCCCGCAGGCCCTTCTGAATTGCCACCCCGTAGGCGGCGAACTCCTGGCCAAGGCGCATCGGCACAGCATCCTGCATGTGCGTGCGCCCCGACTTCATGACGTCGTGAAACTCCTTCGCCTTCGATGCAAATGTAACAGCAAGTGCTTCGAGTACCGGATAGAGTGTCTCCAGGTTCAGCAGAGTCGCGAGCCGCATCCCCGTGGGGAACACGTCGTTGGTCGATTGCCCATAGTTCACGTGGTCGTTGGGATGAACCTGCGAATACTCGCCCAGTTTGCCGCCAAGGATCTGGGTGGCGCGGTTGGCGATCACCTCGTTGGTGTTCATATGGAAGCTCACGCCGGCGCCGGCCTGGAAGACGTCCACGACAAACTGATCGTTCCACTTGCCGTCGATGACCTCTTGCGCTGCCGCCTCGATGGCTTCGGCACGTTGCGCATCGAGCAGCCCAAGTTCGCGATTTGCCTCCGCGGCCGCTCGCTTCACCATGCCGAAAGCGCGGATAAGCTGCGGATGCGCACGCATTCCTGAGATCGGATAGTTCTCCACGGCTCGCTGCGTCTGCGCGCCGTAGTAAGCGTCCGCTGGAACTTCGACCCACCCCAGCGAATCTTTTTCCTTGCGCATCTCTGTCATCGCTGCACCTCTGCTCACTGCTTCGTATCCAGTGGATGCTTCGCATCCTCAAAGAATTGCTGCTGCAACTTGAGGCTCGCGTCGTCTGCCTTCACCGCTCGGATCACATTGGCAATGCCACTGATCCATCCCTTCATATCGAACTCGCCGAGTTGCAGATTTGCATGGCTAGCGTCCCCCGCATAGTGGTTAGGAAAACGCGCATACCACCAGATTCCGGTATAGAGTCCATCCGGCAGGTGAAGACGACCCAGGTCTGCACCCGATTCCTGCGGAGTACGATCCGCATGCACCAGGTCAGGGCGCGAAACCATGGTGTGCGAAGTCTCCGACTCACCCGCATGCATGTCGATCTCGGAGTGCATTGCAGGCCGTCCCGCCGCGTCATGGTTCCACCAGTAGACGTAGACCACGTAATCGTGCTGATTCTGTAACTGTGTCTGCGCGAAATAGGGCAGCAGGTTCTCGTTGCCGCCATGGCCGTTGACAATCACGATCTTCTTGCAGCCGTTTCGCGCCATCTCATCGGTGGTTTCCTGCAGCAATTCCAGCTGCATGCGCATGCTATAGGCCACCGTTCCCGGCTCGTGTCGTGCCTCGGCAATCTGCCCGAAGTAGTAAGCCGGAAAGATCACCGCGTACTCCTGCTCTACCGACTTTTCGGCCGCATAGCGCACGTTGATCAGATCGGTGCCCAGCGGCAGCTGAGGCCCATGTTTCTCAAGAATGCCGAACGGCAGCAGGCACACTCCCTGCGACTGGTGAATCGCTGTGGCGAAATCCGCCGCGGTTAACTCTTCCCAATGAGGAGAAAGCTTGGATTGTGCCCACGCTATCGTCGAAAGCACAAAACAGGCCAGCAATGTACGTGTGAAGATCACGGAAGCCCCCGGAAAACAAGCCATTGTAATCTTCGATGCATGCCGCTGGCGCTCGGCGCGGAGCGGCACTACCGACCCCGATCGTAGTGTTTGCCCATCCATCGGTAGATGGAGCACTCCTCGTTGCCGCTGGTGGTGTATTCGCCCTCGCCTTCCGAATGCACGATGTCCTTCTCTGCTTGTGCATCTTCGGGCTCCATCTCGATGGTGCCGCTCCACTGCTGCGACCAGCCGCGTCTTCCCTCCAGCACAGACAGGAATTCGTGATTCACATACAGCAAATCCGCATCTCCCGGCCGGTTCGCGAATGCGACTTCGACGCGCTTGAGAATGCGCCGTATCACCGGCGCGGCGAACGGATTGAAGAGGTACACGAGGCAGGGATTTTGAGGCAGCTCAAATGCCGCGGCGTCCTGCGTGACGATGCGGACTGGACACTTCGCGTTTCCAGCGGATGTCCAGAGCGCCAGGTTCTTTCTGCCCCGGGCTGCCATCCGAGGGTTGAGTTCCACGCCAATCGCTTCGCGAAACGGCATCGCGGAAGCGAGCATCAAGGCCCGGCCCTTTCCCGCACCGAGGTCGATGAACGAGTATTCCTGAATGGGATGCTGCGGCGAAGTGTGCGCCCAATGCTTACATAATTGGCGAAATAAGGACGGTGACACTCCGTAGTATGCGGTGTTGTGGCGGTCGTGCTTGTGCCCAACCGCGAGCTGGCGTCCGGGGATGAGCCCGCTGGTTTCCACTCCATAACGCGTGTCGAAAGGATGTACTACGCGGCCTTGCGGGCCAGCTTTCTTTTTTTCCATTTGCCCGGTCGCCCTTGCTATATCAGAGTCGCACGGTCTCGCCCTTTTTCTCCATAGCCACAAAAACAAACGGCGCCGAGTCTGCCCGGCGCCGTTCTTCGTACAAGCGATGCGGCTCTACTGCGGAGCAGGCACACAGCCCGGGAGCAGTGGACCCGGCGAGAGCGACAGCAGAGTTGTCTCATCCGGAAAGCTATATGCGTGCAGGTGGGCGTTCGACCGCGTCTGGAAGGCAAACCACGGCAGCAATGCCTCGTTTTGCGGATGGTAGGTGCGGCCGTGCATGGAAATAGCGAAGACCGGATTCGAAAATAGCACCTCGACAACATCGCCCGTCTCCAGAACATCCTGGCACTGCGCATTGCCCGTGAGCGGGTCCATCGAGAGCCACCAGGGTGTCCGGTTGCTGCCGAAGGGATCATTGTAGGTCTCGGCGACTTCATGACTGAAAGCCGTCACATCTTCCGCTCCGCCCAGGAATAGACCTGGAGTAATCCAGCTGGCGAAATCGAACACGTAAAGCCGTTCGCGATTTCCGTTCTGCGGCGTACCTGGTTCGAAATCCGCGCTATGGAAGCCCAGCGTGCAGCAGTTGTTCGGGTCACCGTTGTTATAGAGGAAAACGTTGTCGAAGATCAGGTTGCTGAGATCTTTGGTCTTCATGTCGCCGGCCAGTTCGGCAGCTCCTATCACTGTCGAATTATCGACAGGATACGTGGGCGGGAAGAGCTGCTTGTTGAAGGCATCTGTGTCCACCAGAGCGAACGCACAACAGGTTCCATCCAGATTGAGTGCGTAGAAGTACGAACCAGCGGGCACTTTCATCACCCGCTCCTTCTCCACAGTCGGGTGCAATACCGTGTGCCAGCCGAAATCGTCGTCGTCCTCTGGATTGATGCGATCCCAGAATTGTGCCCGCATCATTTGGTCGGTGAGCTGACCCACTCCCGATGTGTAGATCCATGGCTCGAACACAGGCGATTCGACGACTTCGTGAATGAGCTTGGAGGTGGGCCGCAGAATCAAGGGCGTTCCGCTATCGACCGCCACCTTGCCGCTCTCATCCAGCAGCTCGACCGTCACGGGAATTACGGGAGAGTGGATCCTTGTTGTCCGCCCTGTTTCAGGGGATTGGCCCACCATGGTGTATGGCCAACTGAACTGCGGATTGCCTGCGGGATCGAATCCGGGAGCCTCGAAATGATCAGACCAAGTCGGAAGCGAATCGATAGTCGGAGCTGCAGCTGCAGCTGCAGCCGCGGGCGATGCCAGCCCGGCCGTCTTCTGCGGCTTTCGGGTCTCGTGGGTCCCGAAGCGTACCGGCTTGTTCTTAAGAAAATTGAGGGGGAGACGTGCCTTATTGGGGCTCCCTGTGGTCTGTGCAAGGGTGAGAGGCGCAAGGCTCAAGGCAGCCAACGAAGCAGCCGCCAGGGACAAAATACATCTACGAAACAGGCTTTGCATGGGGTCTCCTGGAAGGGCACAAGACGTGAATGAGGATCACGTCGAAGTGGGCCGAGCGTACCACACCGGGAAACTGGGGAACAAGCGATCGAGGGGCTATGGATCAAGCGGTCGTGATCATCGCGCACGCACTCCGGGAGCGTCTCGATCTGAGATCACAGCTACTTAAGATGAGATCGGAAATCGGCGGTAACCTATAGACCAAACCTGTATTAACTAACAAGTAAATATTGGTTTACGTCAGAATAGGCACGCCGCCGAGCTCCGATTGAATGCGGGCCTGCCACTCCCGCGGGCCGGTCTGATGCACCGAGGTTCCTTGGGAATCGACCGCCACAGTCACTGGCATGTCCTTCACATCGAACTCATAGATGGCCTCCATACCGAGATCCTCAAATGCGAGCACGCGCGAGCTCTT
The DNA here is from genome assembly GCA_963748555.1 of uncultured Acidobacteriaceae bacterium. GTDB lineage: Bacteria > Acidobacteriota > Terriglobia > Terriglobales > Acidobacteriaceae > CAWKKW01. The sequence continues at coordinate 196,658 of CAVVJK010000020.1, read as the reverse complement.
GATCGCCTTCGATACCAGGTAGGCCGCGCCTCCGACCGCCATCAGGTACACCGCACGATGATCGCGAATGGCGTCGATGGCCGCAGCGCCCCGTTCCGCCTTGCCTACCATTCCCAGCAAGCCGGTTTGTTCGAGCATCTGCCGCGTGAATTTGTCCATGCGCGTTGCGGTCGTCGGGCCTGCTGGTCCGACCACCTCGCCACGTACCGGATCCACCGGACCCACGTAGTAGATAAATCTGTCGGTGAAATCGACCGGCAGAGTCTCTCCACGCGAGAGCATGTCGGTGATGCGCTTGTGAGCCGCGTCGCGGCCTGTGAGCAACTTTCCATTCAGCAGCAGAACTTCCCCTGGCTTCCAGCTCGCCACTTCATCTCGCGTTACGCTGTTCAGGTCAACCCGTCGCGCGGTGGAAACGTCATGCACCAACTTAGGCCAAGCATCCAGAGAAGGCGGTTCGAGAGCAACCGGGCCCGAGCCATCCAGCACGAAGTGCGCGTGCCGGGTAGCGGCGCAGTTTGGAATCATGGCGACCGGCAGATTGGCAGCATGCGTTGGATAGTCAAGGATCTTCACATCGAGAACTGTGGTGAGTCCGCCCAGGCCCTGCGCCCCGATGCCAAGCTCATTCACCCTGCGGTAGAGTTCCACTCGCATCTCTTCCAGCTTGTTGGCCGGACCGCGCGCGATCACCTCGGTGATGTCGATCGGCTCCATGAGTGCTTCCTTGGCCAGCAGCATTGCCTTCTCAGCCGTGCCGCCGATCCCAATGCCGAGCATCCCCGGCGGGCACCAACCCGCTCCCATGGTCGGCACAGTCTTCAACACCCAATCAATGATCGAGTCCGATGGATTCAGCATGGCGAATTTGGATTTTGCCTCTGAGCCGCCTCCCTTCGCCGCCACAATCACCTCGACCTCGCCTCCCTTGACCAGAGAAATGTTGACGACGGCCGGGGTGTTATCGCGGGTATTGCGGCGACCGAACGCGGGATCCGCCAGCACCGATGCGCGCAAGGTATTGTCCGGATGCAGGTATGCGCGGCGAACGCCTTCGTTGACCATCTCTTCCACCGTGAGCGATGCTTCCCAACGCACGTCCATGCCAATTTTGAGAAACACGCTTACGATGCCGGTGTCCTGGCAGATGGGGCGGTGCCCTTCGGCGCACATCCGCGAATTGATCAGGATTTGCGCGATCGCATCCTTGGCCGCCGTTCCCTGTTCGCGCTCGTAGGCCTTCGCCAGGTTGGTGATGTAATCCACCGGGTGGTAATAGGAGATGTACTGCAGCGCGTCAGCGACGCTCTGGATCAGGTCCTCCTGTCGAATGATTGCCATGGGATCCTCAAGCAGGCCTGGAAGACTCCGGCCTGACTCTCCAGTATATCGACCCTTTTGAACTGTCCTCGAAGAGTGGATGGTGCGCCGATCTCGGGTTCCCTGCTTTGCAGCCCAGTCACAATTCCGCGTTTGCCCGGATTCCACAATCATCTAAGCTAGATCTATGGATGAATCGCAGGCCCTCTCCCCCGGTGAAGGCCAGACCCCCTGTGATGTAGTAGTGGTTGGCGCCGGTCCTACCGGCCTTGCCTGCGCCATTGAGGCGCAACGGGCTGGCCTGAGCGTGCTGGTCGTGGATAAGGGCTGCCTCTGCAACTCTCTGTTTCACTACCCGTCAAACATGACGTTTTTCACCACGCCGGAGCTGCTGGAGATCGGCGACATTCCTTTTCCCAGCCCGAATGTGAAGCCCACGCGCAACGAGGCGTTGGAATACTACCGCGGAGTTGCGGCACGGTACCGGGTTCGCATCCTGCAGTATCACAACGTGGATGAGATCAGCGGGCAGGACAATGCCTTTTCTGTCACGGTCTCTGATCGATTTGGGAGGCGCCGGGTGCTGCGAGCCAGAAAACTCATTCTCGCCACCGGCTATTACGATCTTCCGAACTATCTCAACATTCCGGGCGAGGAACTGCCCAAAGTTCAGCACTATTATCACGACCCTCACCCCTACTACAACCTGGACATCCTGGTGATTGGCGGAAAGAACTCGGCTGCGATCGGCGCCCTTGATTTGTGGCGGCATGGTGCCAGAGTTACGCTGGTGCATCGCGGCCCGGCGATGCACAAACACGTGAAGTACTGGATCTTGCCCGATATTGAAAATCGGATCAAGAACGGCGAGGTTGCGGCCCACTTCAACAGCATCGTCACTCGCATTGACGAAGACTCTGCCACGCTCGCCACGCCAACGGGCGAGATCACAATCCACAACGACTTTGTCTTCGCGCTGACCGGCTATCATCCGGATTTCGATTTCCTGAAGGCGCTCGGCGTTCGCCTGGAAGGAAAAGATCTGCTGCCTGTGTGCGATCCCAAAAGCCTGGAGAGCAATGTCGCGGGAATTTACCTGGCGGGCGTCATCGTCGCGGGTTCGCGAACCAATGAGATATTCATAGAGAACGGCCGCTTCCATGGACGCCAGATTGCTGACGACCTGAGGCAAAAAATTTGTTCAGATCTGGCGACTGCTCAAGCCCGGTGACCGTCTCTTTTATCATTTCCAAGATGGTCAGCCGGCCAACCTGCCTCTGACCTGCTTGTCTGTCTTGTAAGGAAGGATGTGCTGCGTTTCTATGCACGTGTTCAGGCCTCGGACGATTCGTGGGCAGTTGGTAGGCGGGCTGATCCTTTTCGAAAGCCTGCTGGTGCTGTCCTTCGCCTTCCTGATCACGGGTGAGCATGTGCAGGAGATCGGCCAGCGCTCCGAACATCGCATGCAATATCAGGCCACTATGCTGGGCCTCGAGGCCAGCGAGGACCTCGATGACAACCGCCTGGACCGCCTCACAAAGACTCTGTCGGCGATGAGCACGGCTCCCAGCATTCGCGCCGTAAAGGTGACGGATGTCCAGGGGCTTTGCATCGCAAGCAGTGATTCGGCTCGCAAGGGGACTCTGACCTTGACGCCCACGGAACTGCGGCAGATCGGTCCCCGGCGCCGCGCCCTGGTTTTCGACGTAGGTGACTCGCGCGAAGCGATGGCGCCTGTATACGTGAACGCGGACCTGAGGGGCTTCGTCTGGGTCTATCCGAACAATCAACCCGATCGGGAAGATCTGCGCGCTCTCCTGTGGCTCACGATGCTGTTCGCGGCCGTGGCTACTGTCGGTTGTACTGTGCTCGCCAACCTGGTCGCGCGTTCCATTACCCAGCCGATTCGCCTGCTTCTCGGAGCGACCCAGCGGCTCATTCGCGACCCGGAAGACACTGCAGGGTTCCCGCTCGCCGTCTCCTCGTCAAACGAAGCCGCCGACCTCACCATGGCCTTCAACCTGATGGTGACTTCGATCGAAGAACAGCGCTCCGGTTTAAATGACACCCTCGCTCTGCTTGATTCCATGTTGGCGAATGCGCCGATCGGTTTCGCATTCTTCGATCGCAAATATCACTTCGTTCGTGTGAATCAGTTTCTCGCGGACATGAATCGGCTCTCAATCAACCGCCACCTGGGCCGCGGCCTTGCCGAAGTCTTGCCCGCACCCGCCGCGCAACTGCTCGAAAAAGCCATCCAGAAGGTCTTCGACACTTCTGCCCCGGTTCAGGATCTGGAACTCAGCTCGGAATCTGACGAGTTACTGAAGCATTGGCTGGTGAATATTTACCCCGTCAAGACTACGGGCCAGACGGTGCGCTGGGTGGGAGCCGTCATCGTAGACACAACGGAGCGGAAGCGTTCGGAAGACGCATTGCGCAAGACGGAGAAACTGGCGGCGGCGGGCCGGCTCGCAGCCTCGATCGCGCACGAAATCAATAATCCCCTGGAAGCGGTTACGAATCTGCTCTACCTGCTGCAATCTACCGATTCTCTCGATCCGCAGGCGCGAGCCTATACCGAAATGGCACAGCATGAGGTCGCCCGCGTCTCAGAAATCACCCAGCAAACGCTTCGCTTCTATCGCCAATCCACTGTCGCCTCTCTCTCGAATATCGGTGAACTGCTCGACTCAGTGCTTTCCCTGCACCGCGGACGGGTGCTGGCTCTGCAGGTCAACGTAATTCGCAGGTACCAGAACGACGTGAAGCTCTACTGCTTTTCCGGCGAGTTGCGGCAGCTGTTCGCGAACTTGATCGGGAATGCGCTCGACGCCATGTTGCGCTGCGGCGGCCAACTGCGGCTCACCGTGCGGGCTTCGCGTTCCTGGCGCAATCCTGCGCAGCCCGGTGTTCGCATCTTCGTCTCCGATAGCGGGTCCGGCATGCCCGATGAAGTGCGGCGCCGAATCTTCGAGCCGTTTTTTACCACCAAGGAAAGTACGGGCACCGGGCTGGGGCTTTGGGTGAGCGCCGAGATCGTGCAGAAGCACGCCGGCACTGTCCAGGTACGAAGCCGCATGGCAGATCCCACCCGGCCCGGCCGATATAGCGGCACTGTCTTTATGCTTTTCTTCCCCGAGCGCACTCTCGATCAGGCGACCGAGTCCAGGAGCAGACGGGTGCTCGCACCTTTGGCTTAGGTTACTGCCCGGCTGGTGATATGGATCGAGCGGCGCAGCGCGGATGCGCGCTTCCCGCAAGCTTGGACCGCGTTACGTGGAACCGATGCAGGAAGACATACCGCACGCGCAAACCGCCCAGCGTGGAAGGGGTGGAGCGCGGAGTGCGCTGCAGATCCACCAGTACGAGCAGCGCGGCTTCTGCCGGATTGTCGTGACTCTGCGTGACCCCTACCCCGAAGATTGCGGGATCGCTCATGAGCCGTTTGGATTGCCGCTGCACAATCGCCGATGCGCTCGCCAGCACCTGCTGGGCAGGTGAATCCCTTGAAAATCGGCAGGAGATTTGGGTGAACTCGCATTGGCAACGCTCGCTTCCTCCGTGCGGATTACCTGGGTACGTATCCCATTGATGGTCTGCGGAACGACGGCGTCGAAACGATTCTTGTCGACGTAAACCACGATGGCCGGATCGCCCGGCTGGTCGACACTCCGTCCGATGGCTGTTCCCAGGATTCCATTGCTGGCGGAGACCAGGCGCGACGCCGCGATTTGCGCAGCCGTCTCCGCCCGCGTGGCAACGGCCTCCGGAAAAGCGGCTGACGCGCTCGCTTCCGGCCGTTCGTAATTCAGGCACGCGACCGGATGCTCCGGCCCTCCTACGATCCTGAACTGCTGTCCTGCCTGCGAGCCAAGCTCATTCAGCACATCCTGGATGGGATTGGCAACACTGTACCCGCTACCTCGATTATCGGTGCCTCCGGCAAAAAACAGTCCGACAGGCTCTGCGTTGCGAGCGTCCACCACCAACGCTCCGGAGTCTCCGCTATCGGAGAAGCTATCCCCGGCAATGCCGATCTGGTTGGTAAACGTCTTGGTGTAGTAGGGCTGGGTCTCGGCACAATCTTTGAAGTAATCCACCTCCACTGCCAGGTGAATTGCGTCGATGGCCGAGCACGTCAAGCCGGTCGTCCGGCCACTCTTTGCAACCTCAAAGGCCCGTCCCAGGCTCGAATCGGTGATGACTTCCCCTGTTCCAGCCGCGGGAGGCGCGGATCCAAGCTGCGCACCCGCCACGGGCGAGCCCAGGTGCAGAATGGACCCGCTCGGATCCACCGCTCCTTCATTCACTGCGGCCAGCGCCGCATCCACATTGCTTTGTGCCGTTGCCAACGGAACCGAGTACCGCAGCGCGCCGACCGCTCGACCCGCTCCCGCCGACGGAGATGCGCTGCAGGCCGTGTCGATCAAGCCCGGCTGCACGATCGTGTCTCCGGGAGAGCCGTGGTCAGACTCAGCAAGTACATGATTGTTGCTCAGTATGTATTGACTCCCGCTCGTACCGCTCACCAGCGCGCCCAGCGTGCCTCCGCAGCAGTCGAGCACGTTGCCACTTGCGTCTGAATCGAAATCAGCACCATTGCCTCCCGACGCACCCAGTTGCACTCTTCCTGTTTGGGGTGCCTGGTTCGCCAACGGAGTGCTGGTGATTCCCGCCTGGTTGAGAAGAATGTGAGCCGGACTCGCTGTGTGAGTCTCATTGATGCGGCCGATCACGTAGACAGAACCGGCCGGCAACGAAGCAGGCGCCTGATACGTAACCGTGCATGCTGTATAGCCGTGCGGACTTCGCTGGCAAGCCTCCCCGCTGAGCGTCCCATACGTGCGGTCCAGTTCTGCGCCGCCGACGGGCGAAGGAGACAGGCTCCAATGAACACTGCCTTGGCCTACTTCCGCAATCTGCGCGCGGACCGGCATGGTAGCCCCGAGCGAGAGTGCCGCGTTTTCAGGGGCGAGCGGCTGCAGAAAGCCGGGAGTTACCTCGACCACGGTGCTTGCGGTCCTGCTCGGATCGCTCTGCAGCTGCGCATTGATCTGCACCAGCATCCGATCATGATTGAGCGCCGGAGGAGGAGTGTACAGACCAGCCGCATCGATCGCGCCCTGGCCGAGCGAGGGATCGTTCTGCCCGTTCGCCACGGACCAGTTCACCGCCGCGGGCGCTCCCGAACTGAGGGTGGCCGAAAATCGAATCTGGCTGTTCGTCGTTACTGAAGAAGCGGTCGCGCGAATGGAAAAGACTGCGTTACTGGTATTCGAAACATAGCTTCCCATGCTGCCGCATCCGGCCAGGAACAGGCCCAGCGGAGCAAGCATCAGGAACGCACGTCGAAGCACACTACCAGCCATATCCATCGCTTTCCCTTGTGTCTGCGATTGACTGCGCGATCGCAGATTCACCCTCGATCGCAGTTCATTCAGGATCTCACTGCATCCAGGTCGAAGCTCGGCAGTTCACCAGGGGAGGGTACAGCGTTAGACGACTGACCTCCGCATTTAGTTCGCCCATTTGCGAACCTGCAGTTGCCGCAATCTCAGGAGATGATCCGCCGCAAGAACCCTCGCAATCCAAACCACCACAACACGGCCAGCGACACAAGCAATGCAATCAGGATAACCGCTTCGTTCATGTGGGAGATGCCAGGGGTGAGGGCGGCGCGCAGACCTTCGCTCATGTACACGATGGGATTGATCAGCACCGCCATTTGCAGCCAATGCACATGGTAGAGGAAGGCCCAGGGGTAGTACACGCAACCTAGAAAGGTAATGGGCACGACCACGATGGAGAAGACCAGGCCGATCTGCTGCGGCTTCACGTTGGCTCCAATGGCCAGCCCCAACGCTCCCGCAGTGAGACTCGAAAGCACCAGGACCAACAGCAGGAAGAGCCAACTGGTGACGTGTGCCTGCGCCGGCGCAGACGGAATCAGATAGACAAGAGGTACCACCAGGCCCGCGGCAAGCATACTCTGCAAAGCGCTGAAGCAGATCTTCTCCGCAGCGACCGCTGCAACTGGGATGGGACACATCACCCGGTCGTCGATCTCGCGCGTGATGCCGAACTCCTGCGACAGGGGCAGTGCCACCGCCGCGATTCCGCTGAACATGATGGCGACCGCCATAAGGCCGGGCATCAGGATGGTGGCAAAGTTCGGGCCGCCTCCCATCATATTGGCCTGCCCGATCCGCGGCATCACGTAGGTAAATACAAAAAGAAACAACAGCGGTTGCATTCCGACGCGCAGGATGAAGGGGCCGATCTCGCGGCGCAACACGCGGAAATCCCTGAGAAACAGGCCAGAAAACGCCTGCACAAACATCCCTCGATTCGCGGTTTCCTGATTACTCACGCAACTCCCTCCCTGTCAGCCGGATGAACACAGTCTCCAGGCTAGGCTCATTGATCGACAGGTCGCGAACACCGTAGCCCTGTGCCCCTTCCACGATTCGGGCCAGCAAGCCATCGGTCGATTGCGCAAACACGCGCAGGCCGTCCGTCGTGGTTTCGACACTCTGCACACCGGGCAGCGCCTGGAACTTCTGCGCCAGCCCTTCGAGACCGTTGTGCTCCCGCAGATGCAACTGCAGGACCGTACAAGTGCCGAGCGTCGTCTTTAATTGCTCAGGGGTGTCGAGCGCGAGCACTTTTCCGTGGTCGATAATGGCCACCCGGTCGCAGAGTTCGTCCGCTTCTTCCATGTAGTGCGTGGTCAGCACCACGGTGATGCCTTCAGTGTGCAGACCCTGAACAGCCTCCCACATGGCGATGCGGCTCTGTGGATCAAGACCGGCGCTCGGCTCGTCAAGAAACAGCACCGCTGGCCGATGAGCAATCGCGCGCGCTATCTGCACACGCTGTTGCATGCCGCCAGAGAGCTGCGCAGGGTAACTCTTCGCACGCTCCGACAGCAGAAACTGTCCCAGCAGCGCATCGGCTCTGGCGCGCGCATCCGCATGCCGAAAGCCGAAGTATCGACAGTGAAAATAGAGATTTTCAAAGACGGTGAGTGAGCGATCGAGCGTGTTGTATTGAGGCACAACGCCGATGTTCCGGCGCGCGACCGCAGGCTTCGCTACCACGTCGATGCCCGCAATCGTCACGCGACCGCGAGTCGGCAAAGAGCGCGTTGTGCAGACGCTGATGGTGGTCGTCTTGCCCGCCCCGTTTGGGCCCAGCAGGCCGAAAATCTCTCCCCGCTGCACCGCAAGGTCGATGTTGTCGACCGCCACGATCGGCTGCTTTTCGTTGAAAATCTTGGTCAGGCCCGAGATCTCTACAATCACGCGTAACACGTCCTCGAGCCGCGACACCAGGCTGCTCTGAGGATTATAGAGTCTTGACGTGAAACAGCACGAGACGGCTGCGCGAACGCAGCAAGTGCGTCCAACACAGCTACGTCTTTGACTGTTACGCGAAATCAGGCAGCGGCGTCGGACTTGCTGGACCGAACAGCGACCAAGCGTCGTACACGGGCCGTCAATGGAACCACGTTCAATTCCCCTGCCTGCGCGGCACGCATGTGGCGCAGTTCGCGGGCGGAGAGGGGGGTCATCCGCTCAGCAGAGTAGAAAATTTGCTTCCCGCACTCTAAACAAACCTTATAAGTTTGATGTTCGAGTGTGAATGGTCGGGTAAGCTTGTCGTGTCTGCAACCAAAGAGAATCTCGCAAAAGAAATCAACAATCGCACTGATCCAGCTCATGGACTCTCCTTACAAGCCCTTCTTCGTTGGCGGAGGGCCTCCCCGCAAACAACTTAGATGCAAAATACCCTAAAACGTCGCCTGTTCCCGGTAAATTGTGCGGGCAGCCATGTCACTTGTTTGTCACCACGTAAATTAAGCGTCTATCTTCACCACCAGCTTGCCAAAGTGCTGGGCAGTATCCATCATTTTCAGTGCCTCCGGCAACTGGGTTACTGAGTAGACATGGTCGACCACCGGCCTCATTTCATTTTGAGCAATGGCGCGATTCATCGCGAGAAAGTCCTGCCTGGATCCGACATAAATCCCTTGTATGTGAAGCTGTTTGTGCAGGATAGGCGTAATCTGCAGGCTCTGTTCCACGCCGCTCAAGACGCCGATCTGGGCCACGGTTCCTCCCATGCGCGCTGCTCGCATCGACTGTTGGAAAGTCCCGGCACCGCCGACTTCGACCACCAGGTCGGCGCCTTCGCCACCTGTGTTTTCGATCACCCACTTTGCCCAGTCAGGGGTGGACTTGTAGTTCACGCCATCATCCAGGCCCAGCGCTTTTGCCCGTGCAAGCTTCTCGTCGCTACCCGACGTGCCCAGAACGCGTGCGCCAAGCATTTTGGCAAACTGCAGAGCGAAGATGGAAACGCCGCCGGTACCTTGTATCAGGACGGTGTCGCCGCTCTTGATTCGCGCCGCCCGTAGCGCGTTCCAGGCGGTTACCCCCGCGCAAGGCAGGGTCGCGGCCTCCTCATACGAGAGGCCACCTGGGATCGGCACCACACCCGCCTCGCGCAGCACCAATATTCGGCCGCCATCCCATCGATATCGCCACCCAGGGCGCCTTTCGTCTTTTCGCGCGTTCGGCGCGCCTTCCAGCCAATTTTGCATGAAGATGCCGGCCACCCGGTCGCCCGTCCGTAGTTGCGTGACGCCAGGGCCGACCTCGACGATTTCGCCGGCGCCGTCGGAGCACGGAATGCGAGGCAACGCCAACTTCGGGTTATAGAAGCCTTTCACCATCAGCAGGTCGCGGTAGTTGAGGCTCACCGCGTGTACCTTGATGAGAACTTCGCCCGGGCCTGGCTTCGGAACAGGCAAATCTGCCAACTCCAGCTTTTCTATCCCAAACGCCGCGATCCGCCATGCTTTCATCAGCCGCTCCTTGAAAATCTGCACTTCCGTACTGGTTTCCTTCAAGATGCCCAACCAGAAACCCCAGTTGCGGAGAAAACCGAATTACCATAGAAACATGGCCAGAGGATGGGAAAGCAAATCAGTCGAGGACCAGGTGACCGAACACGAATCGCATGTTCTAAAGACAACGGCGAAGGGCAAATCGCTCCTTGATCTCGCGAAGAAGCGGGAGCGCCAGGAATTGGAGTTGCAGCGGGAGCGGGTCTTGTCTGAGCGGACCTCGAGCCCGGTGCGCCGGGCGGCTCTCGAAGCAGCCCTCGCCCACATCGAAGCCCGTCTGCAGAGCTTCGAGTAGCTGACGTTCAGGACGACTTGCGATTGAAGAGTAGCGAATTCGCCTGATCGACCGGGGTGAGCGAGATGCGGGCGATGTTCACGTGCGCCGGCCGGGTAACGGCCCACACGATGGCGTCCGCCACGTCTTCCGCGCGCAAGGGCGTGAGCCCCTGGTAGACCTTGGCGGCACGGGCGCTGTCTCCCCGGAAGCGCACCTCGCTGAACTCTGTTTCCACCATGCCTGGATCGACCGAAGTCACCCGCACCGGCGTTCCCAGCACATCCTGCCGCAATCCATCGTTGATCGCCTTTTCCGCGGCCTTGGATGCGCAATACACCGCGCCATTGGGATAGGTCATCTCGCCGGCTGTCGACCCGAGATTTACGACATGGCCACTTCCCCGTTTCACCATGCCCGGAACCACAGCTCGGGTGACATACAGCAGGCCTTTCACGTTGGTGTCGATCATCTCTTCCCAATCTTCGAGCTTGCCCTCGTATAGCTTGTCGAGACCGCGGCTCAAGCCAGCGTTGTTCACCAAAACCTGGATGTCCCGCCATTCCTGCGGGAGCGACGAGATCGCTTGCTCCACCTCTGCTGCCTTCTGCACGTCGAGCGAGAAGATGTGGATCTCCCTGGCTCCGGCATTTTTAAGCCCGTCTACCGTCTTCTCCAGTCGATCGAGGCGTCGCGCCGCCAGCAGCAGCCGGGCGCCTTCCGCAGCGAAAGCGAGGGCCGTGGCCGCGCCGATTCCGGCACTCGCCCCGGTGATAAATACCGTGACTCCATTCAACTTCCCCATGCCTGTATCGTAACGCAAGGCTAGATCCCGGCTTGCTTCGCCCGCGCGCCCCGCCAGTACAAAACCAGGCCGAGGCAAATCGATGCGACGGTGCCCAGGATCAGCTTCAACTCGAAGCCAAGCTTGTTGGAGGAGTCGCCCGGGGGCACCAGCGAGACGAGAATTCCGACCAGCACAACCGCAAATCCCAAGCCGCCTGAGATCCAAATCCCGGCCATGCCTCCGGGCACCAGTACGGCATGTGAGTTCTCCGCGCGGTCTTTGCGGCGCGCCAGCTTGATCACGGCAGCGAACATGTAGAGGAACGGGATGAAATACAGAATGATGGCCGCGTCGATCAGAAACTGGTATGCGCCGCGCGTGGTCTCGTTGATCTGGCTGCCCAGCAGAATGGCTCCCGAAACCACTGCCTGCACCAGGATCGAAACGTAAGGCGTCTTCCACCGGGGATGAATTTTGCCGAAGACTGCCGGCAGGTAACGGTCGATGCCGACCACGAACGGAACGCGCGCAATGCCGGCCACCGTGCTGCCAACTCCACCAGCATTACCGACGGTCACCAGGATGGCCGCCAACACGCCAAGCATGCCGACCTTCAGCGCCACCGAACCGATGGTGATCGCGTGGAAAACGCCGCTCTGCGGATCGAGATTCGCGGCAGGAACCAGCGCCAGAATCGCGAACGTGCCGACGATGTACATGAATGCGATCAGCGCACCGGCTCCGAATACCGCGCGCGGAAGGGTTCGGCGGGGATCGCGCACCTCTTCGCTCATCGCGGACACCAGTTCGAGACCTGTAAAGGCGAAGGCGATCTGGGACCAGAAGTTCACCGTATCCCAGTTCCATGCCGGAAACATATTGTGCGCGGTGAAGTGAGTTGCCGAGCCGTGCTTCCAAACCACGACCGCCGCGATGCCGGCGAGCAACAGCAAGGGAACGTAGGTACCGACCCCGCCCGCGTTCTGAAGCCATTTCCCGATATTGAGGCCGATGATGTTGAGCACGACGGCGACCATCAGCAGTGCCAGCGAGACCGTCAGCAGAAAGGTCCGGTCCTGCGCAAGTGTGGCGCCGCGTCCGCCTATGATGTACGCACTCATCGAGGCGCTGGCCAGCAACAAGCCCGGGAAGTAGAAGACGGTATAGATCCAGTAACTCCAGCCGGCGATAAAGCCGTGAAAATCTCCGAACGCTTCCCTTGCCCACACGTACAGCCCACCTTCTTCTGGGAAACGCGAGGAAAGTTCGTTGATCACCAGGGCACCTGGCACAAAGAAGAAGACCGCCGCTAGAACCCACAGGCTGATCGACGACGTGCCATTGTGGCCAGCGGCTGCAATCCAGCGCGGTCCGAGAACTGTCGCGATGTTGAACAGCAGCACGTCCCAAAATCCCATGGTCTTGCGCAGCTGCGACTTCGAATCGACAGAAGGTGGGGCAAAGAGGGTCACCGGGGTACCCGGCCTTCGGGGAGCAACCTCGTCGGGATCAAGGCAAGAGCAGTTGGAGCAGTGTTCATAGATTCTCAGATTCAGAGGAACAGACCGGTGAGCTGTGTCTGCATCCAGGCAAACATCACCGTCTTCTTCCGAATACGAAAGTGTCACGCAGGAATATGAAAAGGCAAGCAGAATCGCCACTTCGATCGAGAGTGGCGATCGAGCGAGAATCAGTTCGTCAAGGCCAGCATCCGTGAGCCTGGATTAATTTTCGTTGGAACTTTGCGCGAGTTGATACAGCCCCGCAGCCCAATCCTTCTGATCCATGCCCGCTTCGCTGGCGCGCCGGAAGTCTTCCGCGAAAGCATCCGCGAGTGGCGTGCGAATACCGGCAGCTTCGGCTGCCTCGCGGAACAGCCGGGTATCTTTGGCGCCGAGTGCGATGGTGCCTCCCGGTTTCTCCGGCGGATTCAGCATGATCTTGCTGTACGCGGTATAGAAGGGGGATTGAAACAGCGCGTTGTTGACCGTCTCCACAAACACAGCCGGATCGATCGCTTCGGCTTTCGCAAACACCATCGCTTCGCTCAGACTCTCAATCATCGCGGTGATCATGAAGTTGCCGGCGATCTTCATCGCGTGTGCGCCGGAGGGCTCGGCTGAGACGACGGTTACGCCACGGCTGAATGTCTCCAGCAACGGACGAATCCGCCCAATGGGCCCATCCGCCCCGCCAACTACCGTCCACAGCTTTCCCTCTTCCGCGATATTGGGCCGTCCGAAAACAGGAGCGGCCACATAGTGCTGCGAGCGTGCGTGGTGTTCGCGCGTCAGCTGCAACGACAGCTTCACACTGATGGTGCTGAGGGAGACATGCGTCGCACTCGCAGCCATGGCTTTGAGCAGAGCTGCATCGTCTGCCAGAACCACGGATTCCACCGCCGCATCGTCCATCAGCATGGTGAAGACTACATCCGCGTGAGCAGCTGCATCCACGGCGCTGTCCGCCGCCTTGGCTCCCTGCTCAACCAGCGGCCCAGTGGCAGCAGCCGTGCGGTTCCACACCGTGACATCGTGGCCCGCTCTCAACAGGTGGCCAGCGATAGCCGAGCCCATCTTTCCGAGCCCGAGAAATGCGATCTTCATGTGTGAGTCTCCATCCTGGACGAGCTACGATTTGCTCTACATAAACTGGTGTCTTGGATGTGCGTTGCGGAGCAGACGATCCGAATCGCGGGCACAAAAAAAAGGCCGCTCCGAGAACGGCCTTCCCCAAAGTGGTACAACTCGATCTTTATTGTGGCGGCGGGTTCGAAGTACCCGAAGGCAGCGGAGCGGGAGCGGGCTGCTGAGGTGCCGCTTGCGCTGGCTGCTGCTGATCAGGCGCCGCCTGGGCCGGTGCTCCATTGCCCGGTGCCCCGTTGTTCTCTGACTGGCCGCCCGGCGTGCTCTGCTGATCTACCCCGATCGCATTGCCTGAGACCACGAGTTGCACGCGCCGATTCTGTGCCCGGCCCTGAGCCGTCGCGTTATCCGCAATCGGATCGCCCTTGCCGTAGCCCGAAGCGGTGATGTTGGTCGGCGAGACGCTTTGCGATGTGAGGTAGTCGCGCACTGCGCCCGCGCGCTCTTCCGAGAGCTTCTGGTTGTATTCGTCACTGCCGATGTTATCTGTGTAGCCTTCCACCTGTAGCTTCAGGTCGGGATACGAAAGCAGAATTCCCGATACCTTGGCGAGCTTTTCGCGCGCCTCTGGCTTGAGCGTGTACTTGTTGAAATCGAACAGCACGTCAGACATGTTTACGACCAGGCCGCGCGCGGTTTCCTGGGTCTGCAGCACGGCATTCAGCTGGGACTTGAGTCGCTCGCGCATTTGTTCGGTTTGCTGCGCCGCCTGCTGGGCCGATTGTTCGGCGGCTTGCTGCGCTTCGCGAGCCTTGGCTGCACGCGCCTGTGCTTCGGCTGCCTGCGCCTCTGCCTGGGCCCGCTGGGCTGCTTCCTGTTCAGATCGCGCCTTGGCCTGTTCCTCCCGTACCTTAGCCTCCTCTGCAGCTTGCTGTGACTGCAGCGCCGCCTGCTGCGCGTCCTGGCGGTCTTGTACTTCCTTGGCCCGATCCTCCGCCTGAATCTTGCGAATCGTCATGATGCGCGCGTCTTCCGAAGTCTGCACAGCTTCGCGCGCGAGTGTGATCTCTTCTTTGCGGTCGTGCTTGCTCCGATCCATGTCCTGCGCGTTGTGCAGGTTCGTTACCGCCCGCTGAAATACCTCGGGAGCATACTTATCCGCGCCTGCTGCCTGCGCGATCTGGACTGCATTGATGGCTTCGTAGAGTTCGAGCGGCGAACGCTCGTCGCGCGTGATCGGGTGCAGCACGGTATGACGGCCTGCTGTTTCGCTGTACGCCCCGCGAGGCAGCAAGGAAAAGTGCGCATTCACAGTTTCGAGAATCCCCTGGGTCTTGTCCGTAACAACGTTCTGCATGACGACCACATCGCTGGGCATCATCACCGCGAAATACGGTTCAGCGGTAATGATCAGCCCGTACGCTTGCAGGTCGGTGGTGACGTTGATCGCGCCCTTGGTTCCTGCCGGCAATACTTCGCCCAGACGGTGTGGGCTGCCTTCGGGCGTAATGGCCCACAAAACATAGGTGAGGTATTCCACGCCGAAGCTGTTCGCTGGAGGGAGTCCTTCGAACTTGGCATCGACCACCATGCGGCCTCGGCGGCTTTCCACCGTCGCAGACCCTTTGGCGGTGGGCAAGAGGTTGGTGCCCTCGAAGCCGATCTTGGTGCTGCCGCTACGGTGAAAGTAGTTGATTGCTGGAATGTCCCTTCCAACAACCGTGATTTTGTAAACCGGGACGCCGTCGCGCATCTCCGCTTGAGGCTGCTGGCGCGGTTGTTCCTGTTGCGCGGTGGGATTCATCTCCTGGGCTACCGCTATGCTGCTGGCGGTTGCAGCCAGTATGCATAGCATGGAATTGGATACTTTCATGCAGTGGAGCTCCTTCACTTACTCGTCGTTACCCTCGAAGTTCGAGGAAACTCGCGGCCTGAGCGTGTGCCGTCAAGCCGCGTAACTTAGTAAGATGCAGGACATGCATGTTAGATAGCCCACAGGCATGCGGAACTAGTGGCCACTACAGCATGAACATAAGTAACCAATAAACTAGACTTGCGGGGCAACCAATTGGTGAGCGATCGCGAACAGTGCCAGTTCCAGGCGGGTCGAAACTCCGGTTTTGTCGAAGATATTGGAAAGATGGCGCTTAACGGTCTCTTCGCTCAAACCGAATTGTTTGGCGATATCTCGATTGCTGCAACCCTCCACGATCGAGCCCACAACTTCGAGTTCTCGCGGAGTTAGGCCGTAGGTCTTGCGCTCGGGCACCGCTGCCTGTTGCATCAGGTCGTGCAAAGCGCCGACCAGGTTCACTACCCGCTTGCCGCCGATCCAGTAGTCGCCAGACGCGATCGCGCGGATCGCCGTAGTCAGGTGATCGGTGAGCGCATCTTTGAGCACGATGCCGCGCGCGCCAATCTGGAGTGCCTGGATGATCTGCTGGGTGGTGATGGCGCTGGTAAGCAGAATGATCTTGACTGTCGGCGAACCGTTCATGATCGCGCGCATGGCTTCCAGTCCGGGCAGGCGCGGCATGTTCAGGTCCAGCAGCAAAATGTCTGGCAGCAATTCCAGTGTCTGGGTGATGGCCTCGTCGCCGTCGCTCGCCTCGCCGACCACTTCGATCGATTCGTCTGCCTGCAGCATGTTGCGTACGCCGATGCGAACCACAGGGTGATCGTCCGCTAACAGAATGCGAACCGCGGGAGAAAGGGGTTTCCGTCCGTGCTGGGGGGGTGCTAGCGGTGGTTTACCTTCAGGCCTCATGTGTTCCCGTTATCCTCGCGTTGGTTCGGTTGTGTATCTCAACAGAATACTCTCGGCTTCGTTACAGGCAGAGAGCAATCCGTCCAGCTTCTGTTGCAGATGATCTTCCTGGTAAACATTGGATTCTAATTGAGCCGCAATCATAGCAATGCGCGATGCGCCCACCATACCTGCTCCGCCCTTGATTGTATGCGCCATGGACTTCAGCGCAATTCTATCCGTGGGTTGCTGCCGCAACTGTTGTACGCGGCTGCGAGCATCCTGGATGCAGGCGGCAAAGATCTCCGCCACGGCAGCATGCGGCATCAGCTTTTCCAGTTTCGAACGAACTGCAGGATCCCACGCAACCTCTCCTTCACATTCCGCCGCGTTTTCTGACTGCACGGGCGAGGCCACCGGCGCAGATCGGCCAGCATGAAGTTCCTCGAGCCTGCTTCGAAATTGCTTCACGTCCAGCGGCTTGAGCAGGAATCCATCGTAGTGCTGCAGCTCGGCGGCCGCGGGCTTTGTCGCACTCATCGCGATCCGTGGCGCGTCCGTCAGGATACGAAGTTGCTCCGCCAACTCATTTCCGGCGAGCCCAGGCATCTGCATATCCACCAGCAGGACTTCCGGCATGGCGTCCCGATTCTGCTGGAGCCGGTGAAGAGCTGCTTCCCCACTGTCCACACCCTCCACTTCGAAGTGTTCGGCGCGGAGCAGGAGCATCGCAATCTCCAGGCTGAGAATATCGTCATCCACAACCAGCACCCGCGCGCCTTGAGGGAACGTTGCGCTCACCGGCACGGGTTCAGCATGCACATAGCATGAAGCTCCTGTTTCTCTCACTTCTACAACAGAAATTCATCTCCGCCAGCAACAAATTCATCTGGCTGCCATAAATTCATAGTCTGACCAGCGGGAGCAATAGGCTCCGAGGAAACGAAACCGCCTCTGCTACGTATCCGCTATCTGTCAAAATACCGGCCCGCAAAGGAGAGGAAGGTTGGCCAGTTCGGCGCGGGCGTGTGCCCGCCGCTGTGCTGCCGAAACCCAAGATCACCGTCAATGAGCGCTGTCTCGATCGGCGGAAATTCCGTCGTTCCGACGCCCTTCTTCCCCAACAGTCTGTACACAGGGCTGGCACCGACAGTCGCGAGGAACATCCCTTTCGCGTCTGCCCAGCCGTCGCCATTCGTAGCTCCGGCACCGATGAACACAGGACGCGGAGCGCACAACGCAATCAGTTCATGCGCATCCACGGGCAGGTCGTTGGGATGAAGCGGTCCGGCATATTTCAGGAAATTGCCGGCCATCCAGTGGTACTCCCCCGAGGCGCGCGACATTCTCCACCAGTTCGCCCCAGTTTCGCCGCAGAATCTTGGCGCCGCCTTCTCCCGAAGAGCTGATGTAGCCGATCGCGAAACGCGGATCGTAGGCCATCGTAACCAGCGCTGCCTTCCCATAGCGCGAATGACCAGTAATCCCCACCCGGTGAGCGTCTACCGCAGAATCGGTCTCCAGGTAATCGAGAATCCGGCTTGCTCCCCAGCCCCAGGCTCGCAGGGCTCCCCATTGTTCCGGTGTTCTCGGCTTGCCGTGGTTCGTCAGGCCGATGATTCCCTCGGTAAGACCCGCACCATTGTCCGGTTGAACGCTGGTCGGATAAAAGACCGCATAGCCCCATCCCTTGGCGAGCAGTTGCTGCTGCCAGGTTGGGCCAACCTGCGGCGGGAGTTTGAAGTTGGGGAAGCGCTTGGCTAACGCGGCCATCACCGCCGGATCGAACTCCAGCGCGAGGATCACGGGAACCGGTCCCCTGGCGTTGGCGGGCGTCGTGAGCGTGACCGGGATCTCTACCGTGATCGCCGGATCGCTTGCATGATCTACATGGCCGACCAGTTTTTTGGTGATCACAGCGCACGTCGCCGTTGCTTTCACGCGTCGTACTCAGGATTTCCCATTTCACCGAGGGCGTGTGGGCGGGCATGCGTCCGTAAATCTCGCGGTCAAAGAGCTCCACTATCTCCGGCCGGCGCTGGTTCCACCACATAGCAGCAGTGGTGACTGGTTTGCCGTCGTTCAAGACGAGTGGATCCGGAAGGCTCGGATACGTTGTGGCCTTCGACTCGTCATAGTTCGCCGCGTTGGGCGCCTTCGGATCGTTGCCATCGGCGCCTTGGCGCAAAGCGCCGATGTGCAGCAGATTCATGAGCCGCTGTTGATCCTGCTCGGCGGTGAGGTGGTTGGGAGCAGCAGCAGCCGCGGTCGCCCTTGCCTGCTGCGACCTCGCTGTCGCGGTGAGACAAAGGAGGATCGTGATGGACCAAAGCTGGGCCGGTCTGGAACAGAACACTCAATACTCCTGGGAACGATCGCGCTCAAGAGTATCGATTTAGCTTCTGGTCGGCAAGATGGCGAGTGGGAGCGGTACACGTGTGGACCTTCTGCGCAGCGCCCGGACGGAAATGCTCCGCAGAGCCCATCTACTGCGGCACAACCTCCAGCCCGGTGACCGTGGCATAGCCTTTTACCGGTACGAACTCGAGCAGCAGCTTCCCTTGAGCATTGGGTTCGAGTCCGTCGAATTGTCGGATCACGATGTCTTCGCTCCCGGCCTGTTTACGAAGATCGAAGTTCTGCAGGATCGCTTTGCCGTTGCAAAAAACGTTGAATATGCGGTCGCTTTCCGAAGTGTTCGGCTCGTTTTCTCCGGCACGGCCCTGGACCGGGCGCGCGGAGAAGTAGAGTGTCAGGCTGTACCTTCCGCTGGTCACTGGAATGGCATAGGAGAAGTTTCCCCAACGAGCCGTCTCGTAGAGTTCCGGGTCGTCGGTTCCCTTCACCGGCTCGGAATCCGTCGCGATTTGTCCGCCCTTGAAATAAGCGTCGGGACTCCACCAGTGGCTGTCGTTGGAGTAGTAGGGCGACTGGCGCGCCAGGATGCGTATCGGTCGAATGTGCCCGCGAGCCCCGGGCAGCACCTCGATGGCCGAAATCATGGCCTTATTCCCGCTGCTCGAGGAGAAGGCAAGGTGCAACAATCCGTCCGCTGCGGGCGTGATGCCGGTAAAGACCTTCACGTCCGCGGTGCCGCTGCCGCCAGCGTCTGCCACTACGTCGAAGTTCGTCAGCAGAGGCTTGCCGTTCGCCGACGCGTTGATCGTCCGGCTGCCCTCACCACCGCTGCCAACATTTTCCGGCCCGTAGTAGGTCTCGGCAAAATGGAGCCTCAGTTCGTATACACCCTTCTTCAACGGCAGGTCGTAGCGGAAATCCCCCTGTCGGCTGGTGCGGTAGAAGCTGGGATCGAGCGTGCGCCAGATGTGCTGCACCTGGCTCTTGATTGCAGCGCCTCCGGAAAAGTACTGGTCCGCGGACCACAGCTTTCCGGCATGGTCGACATAGCTGCGGCCCGCACCGGCGAGAATGCGAAGCTCATCCCCCATGGGCAAGCCGACCGGTTCGATTGGCGGCCCGCTGGCAGGCGAAGCCGCCGGAGATCACCGCAGTCGGTGGGGTTCGGTGTATCCACAAAACCACCCCGGCGAGAAGGACCAGCACCAAGACCGCGCCCACCCCTATCAAGGCGGGCTTACGTGTTGCGAGGGACCGACGTGGAGAGACCGCAGGGTTCGGAACGTCGTCGGATACCTCTCTGGCCGAGGGCTCAGACCCAGCAGACTCCTCAAAGACCGGCACGTACTGCCCGACGGGAATGGTAAGCCGCAGCGCGTGGGTCGCGCCCTCGGTGGTGTAGTACTCGGCCAGCCGCTTGCGGAGCCGGTTCGCCTGCACGCGAACGATCGAGTCGGAGTCCTGGTCAAATTCAGGCCCCCGATGAAAGACGTCGATTCCTACCGAGTATTCCTTGATCTGGCTGCTCTCGCCGGCGAACGTCTTTTCGCATAGATACTCCAGCAGGTGGGCGAGGGTAGGCGCCCGAGTAAACAGCTCGGACGACAACACGGCTCGCATTTCGGCGCGCTGCATTTCGGTATCGCTGTGCGTTTTGGCGACCGCGGTCATATCGGGAATATTTCTGCTGATGGTTATACGCTGGTTGTCTGCCGACAGTGCCATTTAACCGTCTACAAGCCCCCGCGTTCCGCGATGTAACCCGGCTGTAACCCCACCCCGCACGATGCGCCTCAGGTGAATCACCGGTTGCAAGCTCTGGGTTTGCTTGCACTTCGCGCATGTAACCCGAAGGGCTCTTCCAGGTAGCAGGTATAACGTTGTGCCGCGTCCTCCCGGCGGCTCTACTGAGCATGTTGCAGAGCGGCAGGCAAATCCGCCGGCCGTCTCAGGAGAGGAGAGCAGATGAATCGCTTCGGAATGGTTTTGGCAGCAGCGGG
This sequence comes from uncultured Acidobacteriaceae bacterium, assembly GCA_963748555.1. Lineage (GTDB taxonomy): Bacteria > Acidobacteriota > Terriglobia > Terriglobales > Acidobacteriaceae > CAWKKW01. The sequence continues at coordinate 175,674 of CAVVJK010000020.1, read as the reverse complement.
GCTCTTGGCAGGGTCGAGCGGGTTTGCCGCGGAGATCGGCGGAACGACGGAACTCATCGATCTACCGAAGGTCGTAGGCGTAGAACAATCGATGCGCGTCTCGGATCTGGAAATGCGGGGCGACCTGGCGCGGGCCCACAAGAACTACTACCAGGCCGAGGCCTACTATCGTTCGGCTCTGCGGCTCGATCCGCGGAACTGGGCGGTCTACAACAAGCTGGGCATTATCGAAATCAGGCAAGGGGAGTATCCGGCGGCCCATGCCGATTTTCAGCGCGCGCTCAAATGGAACCCCAAGGATGCGCACGTCCTGAATAACCTCGGTGCCGTCGCCTGCCTGCAGAAAAAGTACAAGCCGGCTGCGAAATACCTGAAGCAGGCCCTGGCCCTCGACGAGACCGACGCCACCTTCCATGTGAACCTGGGTGAGGCATGGCTGGGCTTGAACAAGGTGGACCGCGCCATGACCGAATACGCGCGGGCACTCGAGCTGGACGGTGACATTTTCTCGAACATGGCTTCGGAGGGCATAACGGCCCAGCTGCGCACCCCGCAGCAACAGGCGCGGGTCTCTTATCTGATCGCCAAAGCCTATGCCAAGCGCGGCAACGTCGAGGGAGCGCTTGAGTACTTGCGGCGCGCCAAGGAGAACGGGTATCCAGAGCTGGCCAACGTCTATCAGGAGACGGAATTTACAGCCCTCTGGCAGGATCCGCGTCTGGGCAAACTTGTCCCCCGTTAGATCGCGGCAACACTCGCACGGAGAAACGCAGCAGCCGGCCCGGCTTCCGGGTCGGCTGTTTCGTTGCGCATCGCGCTGTCCGGCTACAGGGAACCGACGGTCCACACTTTGCGTTGTATACTCGGGTGTTTCAGAAAAGCCGGGCAGCTTACCGCTCGCAATCCGAAATCTACGAGGTCAAGTGATGCAGAGTCGCATTGTGGGCACGACCATGCCGGTGCTCGAGTTCCTGCTGGAGCCGAACGAAGCCGTCATCTCCGAAGCGGGCGAGCTTTCCTGGATGACCAGCTCGATCCAGATGATGACCCACACGCAGATGGGAGGCGGTGGCGGCTTCTTCGGCGTGCTGAAGCGTGTGGCAGGCGGCGGCACCCTCTTCATGACCGAATACCGGGCAGCGGGGATGGCAGGCGAGATCGCCTTCGCCACCAAGGTCCCCGGTCACATCGTTCCGCTCGAAGTGGGTGGCTACGAATACATGATTCACCGCCATGGCTTCCTCTGTGCGACCCCGCAGGTTCAACTGGGCGTCGGCTTCCAGCAGTCGCTCGGGGCCGGCGTGTTTGGCGGCGATGGTTTCCTGCTGCAAAAGGTGAGCGGGCAAGGCATGGCATGGCTCGAGCTGTCGGGCGAAGTCGTCGTCAAAGACCTGCGCCCGGGAGAAACACTGCGCGTCCATCCCGGACACGTCGGCGCCTTCCAGGGATCAGTCTCCTTCCAGATCATGCGGGTGCCCGGCATTCGAAACATGATTTTCGGCGGCGATGGTCTGTTTCTAGCCGCCCTGACCGGCCCGGGCCGCGTATGGCTGCAGACTCTTCCGATCGCAAAACTTGCGCACAAACTGATGGAGTACATGCCCTCTCAGGGTCGCGAACGCGCTGCGGAAGGCGGCGTGGTTGGCGGTATCGTCGGGTCCATTCTGGATGGAATGAAGTAGGCGTCGCACGCTGGGGGCACGATGAAAAAGCTTTGGATCGCGGTGCTGCTGTCGTTCTGTTCTCTGCCCATCTGGGCGCAGGGCGCTCCGCCACAAGGGGCAGCCGACGCTCCCTACACCATGGAGTATTACTACAAGGTTCAGTGGGGACATCAGCAGGAGTTCCTGCAGCTATTTCTCAAGAACCACTATCCCTTGCTCAAGAAGATTGTAGAAAGCGGCCGGATGCTGTCCGTGAAGATCGAGACGCCGGCAAACCACATGACTGAGGAGTCGCGGTGGGATTACCGCGTCACCATTCAGTTCAAGAACTCGGCGCTCGCCACTACGCCCAATCCCGACGAAGAGAAGCTGATCGCGCAGCTTTGGCCGGATCAGCCGACCTATAAACGAGAAGAGGAGCGGCGTTTCGAAATCCTGCTCGCCCACTGGGATTTGCCGGTTACGAACATCACGCCGAAGTAGGACCCAGGTAATCTGCGTGCGTTTCCAGAAGACAGCGTCGGCCCTGCTCTTGGTACACTCAGAAGACTCACTGAGAGACCATGACCGAGCACCAAGCCTCCCTGAAATCCAGAATTGAGACTTTCTTTGCGGCGGGGCCGCAGGCCAGCGCAGACCCCGGCGCGATGGACGCATTCCTTGAACTCCGCGCCGCACTCGAGGCCGGCACCCTCCGCGCCGCAGAACCCGATGACGCCTCTCCCCTGGGCTGGCGGGTCAATGCCTGGGTCAAACAGGGCATCCTGCTGGGCTTTCGTTTAGGGCAGATGGAAGCCGTCGGGCACGATCTCTCGTTCGTCGATAAGCACACCTTCCCTGCCCGGCACTTTGGCGCGGACGATGGCATACGCATCGTGGCCGGCGGTTCGGCCATTCGCGCCGGCAGTTATGTCTCCCGCGGCGTGATCTGCGCTCCTCCCATGTACATCAACACCGGGGCGTACGTCGACGAAGGAACCATGGTGGACTCGCACGCGTTGGTCGGTTCCTGTGCGCAGATCGGCAAGCGGGTGCACTTGAGCGCTGCTGCCCAGGTAGGCGGAGTGCTCGAGCCGGTGAATGCCAGCCCCGTCATTCTCGAAGATGATGTACTGGTGGGCGGCAACTGCGGCATCTATGAAGGAACGGTCGTCAAGCGCCGCGCGGTACTCGCCGCCGGTACGATTCTGACCCGCGGAACACCCGTGTACGACGTGATTCGTGGGGAAGTCTTGCGAGCAGAGGGAGAACGCCCCCTGGTCATTCCCGAAGGTGCCGTCGTCGTGCCCTGGTTCCCGCGCAGTGCAAAAGGGGAAAGCGGCAGACTGGGGATTGAGCATCTATACACCAGTAATTGTGAAATATCGCGACGAGAAGACGGAGCTAAGCCTGGCTTTGGAAGACATACTGCGCTGAGTGCGATGAAGCGGCTGGGTGGCGTTTGGCCTGAACGTCAATGTGCTGACGACCTGCTGGTTCCAGGCAGACGTCGGATTGTGGATCTCCTCGAACCCGGCCTGATCGGCGCGGCTGAACACTGCTTCATCACAGGCTCTTCAAAACCCCATGTGCTAGCATCAGGGATTCCATGACCGAGACGAAACTTAAGATTATTCCGCTGGGCGGCCTGGGCGAGTTCGGTATGAATTGCCTCGCACTCCGCTATGGCGATGACATCATCGTGATCGATGCGGGACTCATGTTTCCCGAGTCGGAGTTGCTGGGCGTAGACATTGTCGTGCCGGACATCAGCTACCTGCTCGACAACCGGCAATTCGTCCGCGCCATTATCCTCACGCACGGTCACGAAGACCACATCGGTGGTCTCCCATGGATCCTCTCCGAGCTGAATGTGCCTGTCTATGGCACAGAATTCACCCTGGCCTACGTCGAAGGCAAGCTTGAAGAACACAAGCTTCTGGATCAGACGGAGTTGATCGAAATTGAACCGGGCAACAAGTTCACGCTTGGCCCGTTTACCGTAGAGCCTATTCGCGTCACCCATAGCCTGGTGGATTGCGTTGCTCTTGCTATTGAGACTCCGGTTGGCGTCATCGTGCATACCGGAGACTTCAAGATTGACCTCTCGCCTCCCGACGGAAAAGCCTTTGACCTGCACAAATTCGCCGAGTACGGGAAGCGCGGCGTGCTGGCGCTCCTCCAGGACTCCACCAACGTGGACCGGCCCGGATACACGCCCAGCGAATGGGCAGTGAAGCCGCGACTCGATGAGGTCTTCTCGCGCACCAAGAAGAAGCTGTTCTTCAGCTGCTTCTCGTCTTCGATTTATCGCATTCGCATTGCTCTCGAGCTGGCGCGGCTGCACGGGCGCAAGGTCGCCATTGTTGGCCGATCCATCGTCGAGTCTTCTGAGATCGCGCAGGATCTCGGATACCTGGAGATACCGCCGGGCCTGATCATCAACCCGGGACAGATTGGCGATCACGCGCCTGAAAACGTAATGATTCTCATCAGCGGCACACAGGGCGAGCCGATGAGTGCATTATCGCGAGCCGCTGTCGATAATCACAAGCATGCGCATATCCGGGCCGGCGACACCGTCGTGCTGAGCTCGCGGGTCATTCCCGGCAACGAGAAGAGCATCTTCCGCGTCATCGATCACCTTTGCCGCCGCGATGCCAATGTGATCTACGACGACGGCGCATCCGGGCTGATCCACGTGAGCGGGCACGCCAGCCAGGAAGAGCAGCGTTTGCTCATCAACCTGCTGAAGCCCAAGTTCTTCATCCCCGTTCACGGCGATTACCGCCATCTAAAGAAGCATATTGAACTGGCTCTGAGCATCGGCGTGGTGGATACCGGCATTCTGCTCGAAGACGGCGACGTATTAGAGTTAACCGCCAAAGACGCTCGCAAAGTGGAGAAGGTCACCGCCGGACGCATCTGCATCGATTCAGGCTCATCTGTCGATGTGGTGCAAGACCTGGTCATTCGCGACCGCCGCAATCTGAGCGAAGATGGCATCGTGCTGCCCATCTTGACGATCAACAAGATGAGCGGCAAGGTGGAGCGTCCGCCGGAGATTGTGACCCGTGGCTTTGTCGCTTCGGAACAAGGATTGATGGAAGGCGCGCGCCAGGTCGTGACCCGCACGCTCGAAACCTCAAGCGCGGAAGAGAAGGCCGACTACGGCGTCATCAAGGAAAAGATTCGCATCGATCTGAAGCGGTACATCCAGAAGAACACCAGTCGCAGACCCTTGATCATGCCCGTGATCCTGGAAATCTGAAGCTGCAAAAGCCAGAAATAAAGGGGATCGGCGTCACTCGCCGATCCCCTTTTACTGAACACGGACCCGTTTCGGATCCCGTACGCTAGCCCTCTTCCGCCTCACGCAGCTTGGCAATCACCGTGAAGTCCTCAAGCGTCGTCGTGTCGCCCTTGATTTCGCCGTGAGTCGCCAGTTCGCGTAGCAATCGGCGCATGATCTTTCCCGAACGCGTCTTGGGCAACTGCTCCGTGAACCGCAGGTCGTCCGGCCTTGCCAGCGCACCGATCTCCTTCGCAACCCACGCGCGCAGTTCGTCCTTCAGCTCCGGCGAAGGTTCGTTGCCGCTCTCCAGTGTCACAAACGCGGAGATGGCCTGCCCCTTCAACTCATCGGGACGACCCACCACTGCGGCTTCTGCGACTTTGGGGTGAGCCACCAGTGCCGACTCCACTTCCATCGTGCCCAGGCGGTGGCCCGAGACGTTGATCACGTCGTCGACACGACCCATCAGCCAGTAGTAGCCATCCTGGTCCATGCGCGCCCCATCGCCAGTGAAATAGGAGCCGGGAATCTCGGTCCAGTATTGCTGCACGTAACGGTCAGGGTCGTTGAAGATGGTGCGAGCCATCGAAGGCCAGGGCTTACGGATCACCAGCAGACCGCCCGATCCCGCCGGAACCGGCTCGCCTTCTTTCGTAACAACTTCCGGCACGATCCCCGGAAATGGCCGCGTTGCCGATCCGGGCTTGGCCGCAATCGCGCCCGGCAAGGGGCGTGAGCATGATCGCCCCGGTCTCGGTCTGCCACCACGTATCCACGATCGGGCAACGCCCGCCACCGATCACCTGCTGATACCAGATCCATGCTTCCGGATTGATGGGCTCACCCACCGTGCCAAGCAGGCGAAGCGAACTCAGATCGTGTTTCGCCGGATGCTGATCGCCCCACTTGATGAAAGCGCGAATCGCCGTTGGCGCTGTGTAGAAGACCGTGACTTTGTGGTCCTCGATGATCTTCCAGAAGCGATCGAGACCTGGATGGTTGGGAGCGCCCTCATACATCACCGTAGTCACGCCGTTTTGCAGGGCTCCATAGACCACGTAGGAGTGGCCGGTAACCCATCCGATATCGGCTGTGCACCAGTAGACGTCGTCCTCCTTGAGGTCGAAGACCAGCTTGGTGGTCAGGTAGGTCTGCACCGCGTATCCGCCGGTCGTGTGCACCAGTCCCTTGGGTTTGCCCGTAGTTCCCGAGGTGTAGAGGATGTAGAGCGGATCTTCCGAATCAAGCGGCTCGGCGGGGCAATTGGCAGAGGCTTTCTCCATCAACTCGTGCCACCAGTGGTCGCGCTCCGGGTGAAACGGTACGTCTGCTCCGGAGCGCTTGTAGACCACCACGTTCTTCACTGACGGGCAGTTGACCACCGCCTCATCGACAATGGCCTTCAGCTTGACTTCATTGCCGCGCCGGTACGAGGTGTCCTGGGTAATCACGGCGGCACATTGTGCATCGTTGATGCGGTCGACCAGCGCATTCGCGGCGAAGCCGCCAAAGATAACCGAATGCACCGCGCCGATGCGAGCGCAGGCGAGAACGGCGATCGCCAGTTCGGGTGACATGCCCATGTACACGGCGACCCGATCCCCCTTCTTCACCCCGATACTCTTTAGAACGTTGCCGAACTTCTGCACTTCCACCAGCAAGTCTGCAAAGGTGAGCTTACGAATCTCGCCCGGCTCGCCTTCCCACAGGATGGCAACTTTGTCCTGCTTGCCTGCGAGTACATGGCGATCGACGCAGTTGTAACAGAGGTTCAATTTACCGCCGACAAACCACTTCGCCCAGGGCAGATTCCATTCGAGCACCTTGGTCCAAGGCTCGAACCAGTGCAGTTCGCGAGCAACGCCGTCCCAGAAAGCTTCGGGGTCCGAGATGGAGCGGGCATAGAGCGCCTCGTAGTCTCCCAGGCTCTTCACGTGAGCGTTGGCGGCAAACTCCGGCGGAGGCGGGAAGACGCGATGCTCCCGCAGAATGCTCTCTAAATTCGGATTGATGCCGATGGTGGACATGGTTCCTTCCCTGGATTCAGCGTGTGTTTGCGAGTGGAAGCGCAAACACAGAAAAAGCGAGTTCACCGGGATCGGCGACTCGCAGCTTCTCCAGTCCACAGTAAAGGTTTGAGCGGTGGATGGGCAAGAGCAGCCCGTCTGGGCGGCGCTCCAATTACGGGCCTCTCGCGGTCACAGAGTAGCGTCGGAGCGGGGCTCGTTCCGCGCGGGCCAACCGGCAAGGCTTTCGCAGATTCACCTCGATCTGAGAACATGCAGGGAGAGGGATTTGCAGCATGATCATTGGAGTGCCAAAGGAAGTCAAAGACCACGAGACACGCGTAGGCATCACGCCCGCCGGAGCCAAGGCGCTCGTCGAGGCAGGCCACACCGTGCTGGTGGAGACGCAGGCCGGGGAGCTGTCCGCGTTTTGCGATGATGAGTATCAGTGGGCGGGCGCGGAGATCGTGGGCGCGGCACACAATGTGTGGGGCACGGCAGACATGGTGGTCAAGGTCAAGGAGCCGGTTCAGAAGGAGTACGGCTACTTCCGCGATGGGCTGGTGCTATTCACCTATTTGCATCTCGCGCCTATCCCCGAGCTGACTGAGAGGCTGCTGAGCAGCAAGGTCATCGGTATCGCCTATGAGACGATCCGCGATCGGCAGGGCACCCTGCCGCTGCTGACGCCGATGTCCGAGGTCGCCGGACAGAATGTCTGTCCAGGTCGGCGCCAGTTACCTCGAAAAGGAACGCGGCGGTCGAGGGGTGCTGCTGGGTGGGGTTCCGGGCGTGCCTCCTGCGGATGTCTGCATCATCGGTGGCGGCATCGTGGGTACCAACGCAGCCAAGATTGCGCTGGGCATGGGTGCCAAGGTCACTATGGTGGACCTCAACCTGAATCGCCTGCGCGAAATCGATGACATCTTTGGCGGCCGCATCTACACACTCGCTTCGAACAGCTACAACGTCGCCCGCGCTGTGCAGCAAGCCGACCTGGTCATCGGGGGCGTACTGATCCCGGGTGCGGCGGCTCCCAAGATCGTCACACGGGAGATGGTTTCTAAGATGAAGAAGGGCGCGGTGATCGTGGATGTGGCCATCGATCAAGGCGGATGTGTGGAAACCGCCCGACCGACCACCCATAGCGATCCCGCTTACGAAGTCAACGGCGTCGTCCATTACTGTGTAACGAATATGCCGGCGGCGGTTCCGAATACGTCCACGCTGGCGCTCACCAATGCCACCTTCGCCTATGTTTTGCGACTGGCACAGCACGGGGCGAAGACTGCGATTTTGAAGGATGACGGCATTGCGGAGGGTGTGAACACCTACCTGGGAACGCTGACCTATAAGGCTGTGGCTACTTCACAGAACAAGGAATGGCGGCCGGTGCGAGAATTGCTCGCCTGAAGAAAACTAGCAACGTACCGTCCGTACCTTTCCTCAACATTACGTTTGTATTACGTAAACATAATGGTATTCTGGTTCGTCTTATGGGGAGAAGAGCCCGGCCACCGGGCCACCACCTCCCCCAACCCAGCCGGAGCCATCCGACGGGTTACTTCTCCTTGTCGGCTTCGAGGGCCATCGGAGCCGGCGATTTTTCTAAGGACTGGAGAAGGACAGACTCCCAAAACAACGCAGGTGCACTCCCCGCCGGAGAATGCACCTGGTTGAGACACTTCGTATTGGGTCGCTATTCCACGCGAACGTCATGCGTGAGGCGGAAAGTCAGCACGGTTTCAGCAGGAATCACCAGGTCCTTGTTGCCGGTGAATGCGCCACCGGCAGTTCCGGCGCCAGCCCCGGCAAGTCCACCGATGAGGGCGCCCTTGCCGCCGCCGGCGAGCCCGCCAATGATTGCGCCGAGGCCTGCGCCGCCGCCAACAAAGCCAGCCGTACGCTTGCCCTTACCCTTTTCCACTCGCTCCACGCTGCTGGTGCGCACAGGGTATGAACGCCCACCCGCGCGCACGCGATCCAGGCTGATTGAGAGTAGTGCCTGGCCCTTGAAGCGGCCGAGCGACTTCGCGTCGGTTACTGTGCCCGTCGCGGAAGAGCCTTCCCGGATCACGGTCCGTCCGTTCACGACCACGGGGGCATCCACGGTCGCCGGGAACGTATCGCCCGCCTGATTGGTCTTGGAGCTCAAGGTCTCGCCTAAACGAACTCGAATGCGCGTGCCTGCCGGAATGACAGTAATCGTGGGTTCGGGAGCCGCTTGAGAGGCTTGCCCGGGTCCCGATGAGTCGGCCGTAGCTGTATTGGCCGGCGGAGCTGTATTGGGAACCGACTGCTGCGCACCTGCGGCCGGCTGTGTAGTATCCGGCGCAGCCTGCATTGGAGGATTGGTCGCCGCAGGCTGGTTCGAAGACTGCGCGGGCTGGCTGGGGGTACTCTTACACCCGGTAGCCAGCAGCATGCTGGCCAAGGCGATGGACAAGGTCAAGTGCACAGAACGATGAAGATTCATGGTGCCCTCTAAGATGACAGGGTAGAGGTTGCGGTTGCGCTGGTGAGGCGAGGCTGTTCATGCGACAGCCCATGGTACCCGATGGAAGCCGCCTATAATCAAGAGAAATCAATATGCGGAAGGAGTGCGGGCATGGACGCGAAGAATCGGAAGACCGGTGTCATTCTTCTGGCTTCCGGTCTGCTGCTGCTCTTCCTGCTGTTAGGGGCGCTCAACGCGTTCAACCTGCCGTTCCTGCGACCGCATAGCGCAGGTCTTATCTTTTTGTTCACCGCGCTGTCGGTAGTCGCTTTTCTTCTATTCGTGGTCCTGCTGGTCCTCCTTCTTCGCAACATTCTCAAGCTCTATGCCGATCAGCGTAGCCGCGTGCTCGGATCCCGCCTGCGCACCCGCATGCTCATTGGCGCATTGCTGCTTTCGTTTGCGCCCGCGCTGTTCATGTTTCTCTTCAGCTATGGGTTGATGAACCGCTCGATGGACCGCTGGTTTTCGCAGCCAGTAATGCAACTGCGCAATGACTCGACCTCCGTCACGACCAAGCTGGCCCAGTATGCCGCGGCCAATGCAACCGCCGAGGCTGTAGCCATCGCCAACGCTCCCGCGCTGAACCAGGCGTTTCAGCAGCAGGATTTCCCGGCGGTCCTCAACCACGTTCGTGCCCACCGCACTACACTTCAGGGCGGATTCGTGATCGTTTACCACGACGAACTGCCGATATGCGTCTTCCAGCGCCCTGCGCAGAGCGGCCCTATAACAATTCAAAGCTGGCTTGGAGAAGCAAGCCATGAAAGCCCAAAACAAGTCGGCGCGAACGAGGCGTTCCCGACGGCTGTGCTGCAGGCGGCGCAGCGTAGCGCCGGCACCATCCTCAGCATCGGCCACAAAGACTACGCACTCGGCTCGGCAGTGTTGCCGGGCGATGGGCTGGTGGTCACCGGGCTCCCCATGCCGGAAGGTCTGGGCACGACCGTCTCCAGCATTCAGCACGGAGCCGAGATCTACTGGGCCACGTTCAAGGTCCGCAATCGGATGCGGCGCCTTTCGCTCTCGATCCTGCTGCTCCTCACGGCGCTGATTTTCTTTACCAGCAGTTGGCTTGCCCTCTTTTTGTCAAAGCAGATTACCCGGCCGGTTGAAGCGCTTGCCGACGCCATGGATGAGATCGGTGAAGGCCACTATGGGCACCGGATCACAGTGGCTGCGACGGAAGAACTCGGCGAGCTTGATCCGCTCGTTCAACCATATGGCGGCCGATCTGGAGGAGAGCCGCACGCTGGCGCAGACCTCGACACGCCAGTTGTCCGACGCGAACCGGGCACTGGAAGAACGACGTCGCGAGTTGGAAACAGTGCTTGAAACCATTCCCAGCGGAGTGGTCAGTCTCGATGCCGAGCTCAAAGTCCTGCAGGCGAATCGCGCCTTTCACGACCTGATGGAGCCGAACCAGCAGACATCGCTGGTCGGGCAGCCGCTGCAAAGTATCTTTCCCGCGGAGATCACCGACGAACTCACCCGCCTGGTGCGGCGCAGTCAGCGGATGGGCGTAGCCGCGACCGAGTTCGAAATGCGTGGTCCGAACGGAACACTGAACCTCTCGGCCACGATCGCGTCGCTCAATCCCGGCGCCTCGATGAACCAGGGTAAAGACCGCCGCGGTTGCATTCTCGTGTTGGAGGATGTGACCGAGTTTCTGCGCGCCCAGCGCCAGGTGGCCTGGAAAGAAGTGGCACAGCGCGTGGCGCACGAGATCAAAAATCCGCTGACTCCCATCAGCCTCTCCGCGGAACGCGTGCGCAAACACATTGACCGGCCCACTCCGGAGTCGCCCAACATCATCCGCAAGTGCAGCGAGGTCATCCTTGGCTCGGTCTCTTCCCTGCGAACGTTGGTCGATCAGTTCGCAGCCCTGGCCCAGTTCCCCACCGCGCAACCACGACCTACGGACTTGAATCAGATCGTCGAGAACGCGCTGCTGCTTTTCGCCGGCAGGTTGGACCGCATCGAGATTGTGCGCCACCTTGGCGAAGCGATTCCCCCGGTGATGGCGGATCCTGAGGCGTTGAAGCGAGCGTTCGCCAACTTGATCGACAATGCCGCCGAAGCTATGCAGGGCAGTCTGCTGCGCCAGCTAACGGTGGAGACGTCTTTAGCCGAAAACCCGACTATGGCAGAGATTGTCGTCGCCGATACGGGCCACGGGCTGACGCCGGAAATGCGCGAGCGCCTGTTTCTCCCCTACTTCTCAACCAAGCAGCGCGGCACGGGCCTGGGCCTGGCGATCGCCGCCAAAATCGTGCAGGAGCATCACGGCGAAATTCGTGCCGAGCAAAATACTCCGGCCGGGGCACGCTTCATTCTGGAGTTGCCGCTGGCCGAAGCCGGCGTTCCTAACGGGAATGGTTCAAGCAACGGCCATGGTGCGAAAGCAGCCATCGGCACTGTCGAGGCGAACGGATGAATCATCTGCTGATCGTGGACGACGAAGCGGAGATTCGCGAGTCGCTCGAAGAAATTCTGGAGGAAGAGGGCTACGCTGTCACCTCCACCGGCACTGCCACCGAAGGCCTTGAACTGTTGCGCGATGCCGTCTATGACGTGCTGTTGCTCGACATCTGGCTGCCCGACCGCGACGGCCTCGATGTATTGAAGGAGATTCACGCCCTGGAGATCGAGGGCAAACCAGAAGTGATCATCATTTCAGGCCATGGCACCATTGAGACCGCAGTCCGCGCCACCAAACTGGGAGCCTTCGATTTTCTCGAGAAGCCGCTTTCCCTCGAGCGAACGCTGATCCTGGTAAAGAACGCCATCGAAGCCAAGCGGCTGCGCAAAGACAACCAGGAACTCCAGCGGCAGCTATCTCCGCACACGCCGATCACGGGAGAAAGTGTGCCGGTGAAGGCTCTGCGGCAACAGATCAAACTCATGGCGCCCACCAATGGTCGGGTGCTGATCTACGGCGAATCAGGCTCGGGCAAAGAACTGATCGCACGCGCCATGCACGCTGAGAGCCTGCGGCGCGATCGCGTCTTTGTGGAGCTGAACTGCGCGGCGATTCCGGAGGATTACATCGAAAGCGAGCTCTTCGGGTATCGACACGGCGCTCTGCCCGGAGGTCCGACTGAAAAGCGCGGAACCTTTGAACGCGCCGACGGCGGCACGCTCTTCCTCGACGAAGTGGGCGACATGAGCCTGAAGACGCAGGCCAAGGTCTTGCGGGCTCTCGATGAGCAACTCTTCACGCCGGTGGGCGCGACGCGTGCTGTGCGCGTGGATGTGCGCGTAATCGCGGCCACCAACAAGGATCTGGAAGAGGAGATTGCGAAGGGGAACTTTCGCGAAGACTTCTTTTACCGGTTGAATGTGATTCCCTTCTTCGTGCCACCGCTGCGCGAACGCAAAGAAGATATTCCCCTGCTGGCACGCGAGTTCCTGCGCGAATATGGGCGCGAATACGGACGACCGCGAGTGGAACTCGGCGAAGAAGCGGTCCAGGTGCTGAAGCAGTATCATTGGCCGGGAAATGTGCGCGAGTTGAAAAACGTAATCGAGCGTGTGCTGATTCTCAATCCGCAAGTCACGCGCATCGAGCGCAAGCATCTGCCGATGCTCGTCTACCGCGGATCAAGCCGTCGTGGCGAGGAGTTCAGCACGCTGCAGCAGGCCCGCGAAGCCTACGAGCGCGATTACATCTTGAAGAAGGTGGACGAGTGCCACGGCAACGTAAGCCGTGCCGCGGAGGCCCTCGGCCTCGAACGCAGCCACCTTTATCGCAAGATGAAGACTCTGGGTATCAGCGTACGCGAGTAGGAAGGCCTGCCGAACTTCGCCTGCGGCGCACAGGGATCGGCATTTCATCCGCAAGCGGTTACGAGTTTTGCGGGTCCAGCTTCCACTTGGTGCGCGTGTACGCGATCTGAAAGCCCTTCCGCTCCGCGTTGCGCTGAGAGTTGCTGCCCGGCTCGGTGACGATCATGGCTAGATCGCAGCCCTGCTCGTGGGCGTAACGCATGCGCTCAGCAACAAGGGCCGTCTGCAGGCCGCGTCGCCTAAGTTCCGGCACGGTAGACGAGCCGCCCAGCAGCGCGACTCCCTGGTGAAGAACGAGGACACCCGCCGCACCCGGCTGGCCACCGATGTCGGCGAGAAAGCAAACGGTTCCGTCGGGGGCGGACGCGACCATGCGTCCAAACTCCTGCACCACGTTCAACAGTTCTGGATGATCGTCTGCCCAGCCACGAGCACTGGTGCTTGCCCAAAGCTCGGCCTCGGCCGGGCTTATGATTCGCACACGGACTGCGGTCGATGACTGGGTGTCAGCGCGCTCAATCTGGCGATAGAGAACGCTGCTGAGTTCGACCGGACGATAGTTGCGCCGGCAAAGCAGATCGAGCGCAGCCACGCCTGCGAAGGGGCTTATCTCGTGAACAGCCGCGGTTCCACGATCTAGAAAAAATCTCTCCACTGGCTGGAGCGACTCCGGCCCCAATTCCTCGAACAGGCCGAGTGCAAAACTCTGCGTGATCGGAGAGTCGACTCCATTAAATACCGCATACGTTCCGCCGCTCTCTATCCACTCCGCCCCGCTGGTCGGCGAGAGCAGACGTTGCGCCTCCGCGTATCGCGAGCACGCGAACCCCTCCGTGCGTTCCAGTCGCTTCGAGAGTGCAAGGTCAGAGAACAGCATGCCGTGCGTCATCCTACACGGCCGGGCTTCCGGTCACAACTCGCATGTCTACTCGCATGACTGCGGGTAGCGGAGAAAGTTCGCGACTGCTTCAAGATGCGGAGATCTGGCCGCCAGAGTGCATTGCGCCGGCTTACTTGCTGCCTTTCATCAATTCATCGTCGTTACCGGATTCTTGTCGCTTGCCCAGATCTTCCAGCTGCTTGCGCCAGTCGAGCGACTCCACAAAGGCCGGCGATTCGCGCCAGTTCTCTTTCACGGTTACGAATAGCTCGAGGTAGACGCGGGTGCCGATGAGCGACTCAATTTCCTTGCGCGCCGCCGCGCCGATCGCCTTCAACTTCGCTCCGCCCTTGCCGATCAGAATCGCTTTCTGCCCGGAACGCTCACAGTAGATCGCGGCAGCGATGCGGGTGAGCGGCTCCTTCGGCTCCTGACCCGGCTTGAGCTTCTTCTTTGTTGCCGGCTTGGGCTCTTCAAATCGCTCCACCACCACGGCTGAGGCGTACGGCACCTCTTCGCCCGTTTCCGTCAGGATCTTTTCGCGAATCAACTCTGCCACCAGGAATCGCTCCGGCTGATCGGTGAACTGGTCCTTGGGAAAATAGCGTTGTCCCACCGGCAGAGCATCGACCAGCCTTTCTACCAGGCGGTCGAGTCCGTCACCCTTGCGCGCCGAGATGGGAATGACTTCGGTGAAACTGTGCAAGGCACTGAGTTGCGCAATCAGAGGCAGCAACTGTGCTCGGGGGATCAGATCGATTTTGTTGATCAACAGGAAGACCGGACAGTCCAGCTTGCGAACGAGTTGGAAGACGAACTCGTCTTCGCTGGAATCGCGAAGGCTCTGTTTGCGGTTCGGTGCGGGCTCGCCCTCAGCCGGCGTTCCTGCCAACTCGAGCTTCCGCGTCGCGTCCACCATCAGCAACACTACGTCGCGATGTTCCAGGGCATCGTAGACTTCCTGCATCATGCGCTTGTCCAGCACCGTTCCCGGCTTGTGAACGCCGGGCGTGTCCACGAAGACGATCTGCGCCGCGTGATGCTTGCCCTTCACCGCGGCCACTTCCAGAATGCCGTGGATACGTGTCCGCGTGGTCTGCGGCTTGTTGGTCACGATCGCGACCTTTTCCCCCACCAGTGCATTGAGCAGCGTCGACTTGCCCGCATTAGGTCGGCCGAGAATGGATACAAAACCAGATCGCAACTGTGAACTCCCTTGCGCCACGCATTCGACGCTCTGTTGATCTTAGTGCAGGGCAGAAGATGGCAGCGGCTTTCCGAGAACGCTATCCACGCCCGATCGGAAAAAGCGACCCCACTTTACGCAGGCTGCTTCTTTGAGACTCTGAGTCGATCGATGCGGCGGTCGGTAGACGCAAGAATCTCGAACCGAAGATGATCCCCCTCGACGACTTCGCCCGGCGAAGGAATGCGGCCCGCGGTCTCGCTCACCAGCCCGGCCACAGTGGTGGCTTCATATTCCTCGGGAGGCTCCCACGTATCACCCAGCAGCGTTTCCAGGCGATCCAGCTCGAGCGTACCAGGAACATTCCATGAGCCGTCCGGCTCGCGCACCGGGGTGTCCTGATCCTCGTCCTCGTGCTCGTCGCTGATCGATCCCACGATCTCTTCCAGCAGATCTTCAATCGTGACCAGCCCGGCGACGCCGCCGTACTCATCGATCACGATGCGCATGTGCTGCTTTTCGCGCTGCATCTCGCGCAGCAGTTCGTTGACCTTCTTAGTTTCCGGAATGAAGGCGGCGGTGCGCTGGATCTGAGCCACAGTGCGCGTCCTCGCATCGTCGTCGCTGATTTGCAGCAGGTCGTGAGCGAAGGCAATCCCGGTAATGGTGTCGAGCGAGGTCGAGTACACCGGTACACGCGAGAAGGCATGCTCGGCCAGCGCCTGCAGAAACTGCTCAATGGTCATCGTTCCCGGCACGGCAAACATCTTCGGCCGGGGAGTCATAACATCCCGCACCACTTTGTCGCCGAACTCCACCGCGGAGCGAACCAGGTCACGATCGCTCTCTTCCAGAATGCCCTCTTCCTGGCCGGCCTCCACAAAGGCTTCGACTGCCTCTGAGGCGTCTTCTTCCTCGTCCTCTTTGGTGGGTTCAGCGAGCGCGGCAATCGAGAGCAGGAACCCGAGAAACAGAGTGACCGGTAAAACAGCGTAGAACAGAATGCGGAGCAGCCCGCGCATCTTCACCAGCCACAAGCCGCGGGTGCGGGTGAAGAACACAAACGGCAAAAGCTGATTGAAGATCACGATCACCAGGATCGCGCCGAGCACCGCCTGGGCGATCTCGCCCGCACTCGGACGGTCGTAAAGCTGGTCACGGTAAAACAACATGCAGCCGAAGAGCAGGGCCAGGCAGGCGAGCGAAAGCTGGGTGAGCACCGCCGCCGAGAGCGCAATCCGCTCGCGGTTCAAGCCCAGGCGAGGCTCGACGTGCTTCTCCCAGGCATCGATGTTCTCCTGGAATTCGCGCGAGAGAAACTTGCCCATCTCCGAATAAAGGCGATCGACATACGAAGCCAGCGTAAGCACCACGAGCAACACGGCAATCAGCAAAGCGACAAGCACGATCATCGGTTTGGACCTCGTGCTTTGGCGCGCGTGACTTTGCCCGGCGTCCGCGTTGCGACAGGAGTACGGCTGACGGCGCGCGATCGTTTGACCGCTTTGGTCTGAATGCCGTTCGAATTCTTCACTGGCTTCCCTGCGCGTTGGATGAGACTTGTCGGCAACTCGAGTTCCTTGCGCAAGCGGTTCTCTTTGCGCGCCATCTGACCCGTGTCCGACTCATGATCGAAGCCCGCCAGATGCAGCAGGCCGTGCAGCAGCAGAATCTTCAGTTCCACTTCCAACGGGAACTCGAATGCCAGCGCCTGCCGGGATGCCGTCTCCAGCGAAATCGCCAGATCCCCCAGATGCCTCTCCTGCTGCGGCAAACCTTGCTCGCGCGAAATCAACCGCGGGGAAGGAAAGCACGTCCGTTGCCTTGTCTTTGTGGCGGAACTCGCGATTCAATCGCCGGATTCGGGTGTCGTCTGTCAGCAATATCGAAACCGAGCCATCCAGTCGCAGAGAGGAGAGCGCGCTGGTCACAAAGCGCTGAAGCTCGCGCTTGCGGACCAGGTCGCGGCGGGGGGTGCCCGGAGGTTGTGGAGGTTCAATAACGATCATTGTCCAGCGGAATCACAGGGTTGACCCCGCTCCAGATTGCATTTCTGCCCTAAATGACAACAGGAGGGCCCTGGCCCCCCTGTCTATTAAGAATACAGCACTTCCCCGAACAGCCGTCTACTGCGGCTTGGGAGCAGGCTTGCCCTGGTCAGAACCCGGGAATCGCCAATGGCAATTCCCGCTGTGCCCGGCCAAAGCTGTCGTAGGCGCGAACGACACGCTGCACCAGCAGGTGGCGGACCACGTCTCCATCCTCGAAGTGAACAAACTCGATGCCGTCCACTCCGCGAAGCACCTCGATCGCCTCGACCAGCCCCGACTTGCGCGGGTTGGGCAGGTCGATCTGGGTAACGTCGCCGGTGATCACCGCCTTGGCGTTGTTGCCAAGCCGGGTCAGGAACATCTTCATCTGCTCGCTGGTCGTGTTTTGCGCCTCGTCCATGATGATGAAGGCGTCATTGAGCGTACGGCCGCGCATAAAGGCCAGCGGTGCCACTTCGATCACGTTTCGCTCCAGCATCTTGTCTACCCGCTCCGGTTCCAGCAGGTCATAAAGAGCGTCGTAGAGAGGCCGAAGGTAGGGATCGACCTTCTCCTGCAAGCTGCCAGGAAGGAAGCCGAGCCGTTCTCCCGCTTCGACGGCCGGGCGCACCAGCACGATGCGGCTGATCTTCTTGGCCAGAAGCGCGGAGGCGGCCATGGCGACTGCCAGGTAAGTCTTGCCGGTACCCGCGGGGCCGATGCCGAACACCATGTCGTTTTGCTCGATGGCTTCGACATAGCGGCGCTGGTTGATGGAACGCGGCTGAACAATGCGCTTGATGCCTGCGGATCGCTGTTTGCCGCTCTCGACCAACCCGCGCAGGGTTACCGCGGGATCGCTCGTCACCAGCTTGAGCATGCCGTTCAACTCGCCATTTTGCAGCTGGACTCCCGATTTTCGAAGGTGCTCGTAGTCGGCAAAAATCTTTTCGACTCGGGAGATGCTGGCCGGAGGACCCTCAAGGTGCAACGCATCGGAGCGCAGATCGATGCGAACGTTGAGGCTGTCTTCCATGAGCCTGAGATTTTCATCGCGAGTCCCGAACAGGGGCTCAAGGCTTGGCGTGATGTCCAGCGCTTTTTTCATCAAGCGGTGAAATTACCTCCGATAGCAGGTGAAAAGGTGGCAGATAGCACCGGCGAGTTCGCCGGAGGCTGATCGTCAAACAATGGTTGTTGGGTGGCTGGCAGATCTGGCAACACAGCGTGGGCTGCATGCTGAACCATGGCCGGGTTGGCGATAAGCACCAAACGTTTGCCGTAGATGCGCTCAGAGTAGCGCCCTCTCAAAGCCACGTCAACATCGATTCCGTGAATCTTGGTCGACTGGCACCAACTACAATATTTAGATGCACCATGGTACCTCCGGGACGCTCTTTCAGCCCCCCTTTCAGCCCTCCGACAAGTGCACTTTGACCCGCCGCAGTGCGAGCTTCGGCCGTGGCTTGTACCGCGAGTAACACCTTCGCATTCTGCAACATAGTGAAAGTGGTATTCCCATTCGGCTGACCGGGAGAGATCCTCAAGGTGCCCAAGAGCCAAACATTGCTTCCGCGGCAGGAGAAAACTCACGATGCACGACCTGATTCTGGCCCTGTTTTTCGTTTCGCTCCTGGTTACCCCAGCCATCATGGCCGCCATCAGCGGAAAAGAGCCGACACTGGCCGCGCGCGCCACCCCCAATCCGTCCACCCGGGGCCACAATCGCAATCAGCAAGGTCGGTTCACCCATGCTGCCACGCTGCCCCTGCGCGGCACGCGCGCACTCGGCGGACGCTAGCTTCCTGAACGACGACTGCGTCCCGGCTGGCAAATCGAAGCGATAAAGCAGCTTCTTGGGACAGCAAGAGCGCTATCAACCGCCGCCGGCCGGAGTCGCTTTGGATTGACCCGAATGAGCGTTAGCCACTATACTCAGTGATTGCGGGGGATGTGGCAATTGCGTCTCTTCTGCCTGCATCCCATTTCACCAGAGAGTCAGGAAATCAATAGATGGCGAACCATGTTTCATCGCTGAAGCGCGCCCGTCAGACGGAAACCAAGACTGCGGTTAACCGCGCCAACAAGACCCGCGTTCGCGGAAGCTTGCGCCTTCTGCGCGAAGCGATCCTCAAAGGCGACCACACTGCGGCATCCGAGCAGTATCGCGCCACCGTCTCAGCCCTCGACAAGAGCGTTCAGAAGGGCATCCTGCATGACAACACCGCCTCTCGCTACAAGGCGCGGCTCAATGCGCGTGTGAAGGCGCTGGCCACCAAGAAGGCGTAGTTCTTCATATCTAAATCCGTTCGAGAAGAGGCCGGAGTCCAATCTCCGGCCTTTTCTGCGTCTGCGGCTCCCGGCGTTGCAATTACAGCGCGCCGAGTTCCGCGCAGGTGTATGATCGCCTCACTTCTCCTCTTACTACTCCAGCGTTAAAGGTAAGTGCACGCATGAACCGAATTGCGCTCGTTTCTCTCGCCGTTGTTCTCTTTGGAAGTGGGTCCCTCAACGCTATTCCTGCTCCTCGGCCCTGCCGGACAGGAACCTCCGGCCGCGGCTCTCAGTATGGACAAGGTCAATCAGGCCGTGGTCGCTGCACGCGCCGCGACCAAAGAGAAACGTTACGCCGACGCAGAAGCCTTGATGCAACCCGTAAACGCTGCGCCGGCCGGAGCTCATCATCCCCAGGATGGAACTGGCGCTGGCGGAGTTGGGCTTGAAGAAGTATCCCGAAGCAGAGCAGAATTTCAAGGTTGCCCTCGGTATCGACACGGCAACCGTGGAACGGGCCCATTCCCAGGACTTTTATCAGCAGCCCGACCGCGCATTGGCCACCGCGCCTTCCGCTACGCGCGCTTCACGAAACACCATGGGTGGCGAGGTGAACAGCGGGAAGAGCCGTTCGCCGGAGTTGATGGGCACCGGATATGCGAGCCTGGGCGAGATCTATATTCACCAGGGAAAATTGCAGGAGGCCGAGGCCGCTTTTGATGACGCAGTGAAGGCGAACCCCGCCGAAGCCGCCCTCTACTTTCGCAACGAGATGATCTTCTTCTTCCAGGCAGGAAACGCGGATGCACAACTGGCTGCCGCCGAAAAGGCCATTGCAATCGAGCCCGGTCGCGCCATGCTCTATTACTTCAAGGGACAGGCGCTGGTTTCGCGAGCAACGGTTGATCCGCAGACTCAAAGGCCTGTGCTGGCGCCGGAGTGTATTGCTGCCTATCGCAAATACCTCGAGTTGGAACCCACCGGGCAGTACAACGCCGATGCTCGCGGAGTTCTAGCCGCAGCAGGCATACCGGTAAAGCCGACCAAGAATTAGAAGCTCGCGCCGCATTGCCGCCGGGTGTCAATATTGCCCATACCGGCCGCGCACCGACTCCAGGAGCTTTTGCGAGTCATAGCCAACGCCGTCCTTGAACACGACTTCGACATGTTCGATATCGGAGATGTGGCTTGACGGGTCTCCCTTGATCAGGACGAGGTCTGCCGATTTGCCCGGAGTCACCGACCCAATCTGTTTGTCTCTGCCGAGGTAAGTCGCTCCGTTCAGCGTCGCGATCTTGATCGCCTCCACCGGAGAGAAGCCCGCCTCGACCAGCAGTTCGATGCCGCGCTGGTCGCCAAACCCAGGCAGCACATCGCCTCTGCCGGTGGGATCGGGGCCGGCGAGCAGCAGTCCACCTGCGGCGACGAAGGCCCGCTCCAGCCCGAGTTCGTGCTTCCAGAGCATCGCCGGTCATCTTCGATGCCGGGGCGGGAACGTTGCCGCACCAGGAAGAAATCTTCGCGCGCCTGGGGAGTCATCGCATCCAGTTGCGATTGTCGCAGCGGCGGCCGCCCTCCGCCCGCATCGCCTTCAAACACCGGCAGAGTCGAGGTGATGGCAACGTGATGGCGGATGAGGGTATCGATCAGCTGTTTCGCCTCCGCACTCTCCGGACTCATGCGCGCCAGCGTCTCCTCTCCTGAACTTTGGCTGCATACATCGGGCCGCTTGTCCGAGTCGAGTTGCGTGTTTACAAAGAACCCATGTTCGAGGTCATCGATGCCAAGCTCAGCAGCCTCTGGATACGTCACTGAGCAGAGGTGGCCTGTGACTTTCATGCCGTGCTTGTGCGCCTCTTCGATGGCGGCCTTGAGCTCGGCCCGAGTGATGTTCATGTAAGCCTTGAACGAAGTGACACCCTGGCCGGCCCAGAAATTTACGGTCTGGCGCGCATCGTCCGGTCCCGTGAGGTGCGGCATCTGGATGAAGTAGCTGGTGCTGCCTTCGAGATAAGGCCCGGTGACATCGATGTGAGGCCCGGGCAGATTGCCCGCTTCAATCTCGTGCTTCAGATTGAGATCGGCATACGTTTCTACGCTGCCAGTGGTCCGCATGGTCGTCACTCCGGCGGCGAGATAGAGACGCGGCGCGGAGAACGTCATCTGCGGCACCAGCAAAGGCGCGTCGTAATGGGGCCGGCTATCGAGATTGGGTCGAGCGATGTAGAAGAGGTGGTTGTGCATCCCGACAATGCCGGGCATCACCGTATCACCACGCCCGTCGATCACCGTCGCTCCGTCGGAGGTCTGTACGTCCGCCCCTGGTTCGATCGAGGCGATCTTGCCGCCCTCGATCACAATGTTCTGATCTTCGACGGCTGGAGCCCCCGTACCGTCGATGATGCGCACATGCGTAAGCACGATCCGAGGAGCCTGTACGCGTACGAACGGCTGGACAGCCTTGGAGAGTTGGACAGTCTGGGTGTGTGCCAGGACAGTGAGTACGACCACCGAACACGAGAGAAGGCGTGAGACCATCCGGTTCCTCCGCAGTGAGGGCTATTGTAGCTGCAGCGGCCGGATCAAAAGAGGGTTGCAGAGAACGGCGGGAACTTACCAGGGAAGAAGAAGAGCTTGGGCAAGGAAACAGGGCGAGCTTCCCAGTATTGCGGCAGGGACCGTAGCGGGTCGAACAGCGCGGCCCAAGCCTGATTTTCCAGATCAGGCTGGACGATTTCAGCCCTTGTGGCCCGCGCTTTCGAGTTTCGATTCGGCGTCGTTGATGATCTCGTTGGCCTTCTCGTACTTGCCGGCATCTTCGCCGGCCTCGTTCCACAGCTTGTGCGCCGTCTTCGAGCTCCTTCTGTGCTGCGGCCGTAGTCGATTTCCTCCGGCTTTCGCGCTCGTCCGCGAGGATGGTGACCCGGTCGGGAAGCACTTCGACGAAGCCCCATGACACGTGGAAGCGCTGCTCCCCAGCCTCGCCCCCGTGCAGGCGCACCTCGCCGGAACCGAGCAGCGCCAGCAGCGGCGCATGCCCCAGCAGCACTTCCATGTAGCCGGACTTCGACGGGCAGCTCGACCGCATCGGCCGACTGATCGATGAGGATCTGGTCCGGCGTGACCAGCCGGACCCTCAGTTGATTGCTGTTGCCGTCTGCCATGATCGCCTCAGGCCGTCGCCTGCAGCTTCTCAGCCGCTTCGAGCACTTCTTCGATGGTGCCCTTCAAGTAGAAGGCCTGCTCGGGCACGCTGTCGTGCTTGCCCTCGATGATCTCCTTGAAGCTGCGCACCGTGTCCTCGATCTTGACGTACTTGCCGGGAATGCCGGTGAACTGCTCGGCCACGTGGAAGGGCTGCGAGAGGAACTTCTGCACCTTGCGGGCGCGGGCCACGGTGAGCTTGTCTTCTTCGGCGAGTTCGTCGATGCCGAGAATGGCGATGATGTCCTGCAGATCCTTGTAGCGCTGCAGAATTCGCTTCACGCCCTGGGCCACGTCGTAGTGTTCCTGCCCGACAATGCGCGGCGACAGAATGCGCGACGTCGAAGCCAGCGGATCGACTGCCGGATAGATGCCGAGTTCCGACAGCGGACGCGAGAGCACGGTGGTGGCATCGAGGTGAGCGAAGGTGGTCGCCGGCGCCGGATCGGTCAAATCGTCGGCAGGCACATAGACGGCCTGCACCGACGTGACGGAGCCATTCTTCGTCGAGGTGATGCGCTCCTGCAGTTCGCCCATTTCGGTGGCGAGGTTCGGCTGGTAGCCCACGGCGGACGGCATACGGCCGAGCAGCGTGGAGACCTCAGAGCCTGCCTGCGTGAAGCGGAAGATGTTGTCGATGAAGAGCAGCGTGTCAGAGCCTTCTTCGTCGCGGAAGTACTCGGCGACGGTGAGGGCGCTCAGCGCGACCCGCAGACGCGCGCCTGGCGGCTCGGTCATCTGGCCGTAGATCAGCGCAGCCTTCGATTTGCCGAAGTCCTTCAGGTCGATGACGCCGGCTTCCTGAAATTCGCGCCAGAGGTCGTTGCCTTCGCGGGTGCGTTCGCCCACACCGGCGAATACCGACAGGCCGCCGTGCTTCGAAGCGACGTTGTTGATCAGCTCCTGAATGACCACCGTCTTGCCCACACCCGCGCCGCCGAAGAGGCCGATCTTGCCGCCCTTCAAAAATGGCTGGATCAGGTCGATGACCTTGACGCCGGTCTCGAACATCTCTTCGCGCGTCGACTGCTCGTCAAAGGACGGAGCCTGGCGATGAATCGGGCGTCGTTCCGCTCTTCGCCCACGGACCAAGTTCGTCCACCGGCTCCCCAATGACGTTGAGCACGCGGCCCAGCGTGGCGCGGCCTACCGGCACGGTGATGGGGTTGCCGAGATCGAGCGCCTGCATGCCGCGCACCATGCCCTCGGTCGCTTCCATCGCGACGCAGCGCACACGGCCTTCGCCGAGATGCTGCTCGACTTCCAGAATGACGTTGATGGGAGTCGGAACGTTGAAGCCTTCGCTGGTGACGCGAAGCGCCTGGTAGATCGGCGGCATCTTCGCTTCATCGAACTGCACGTCCACGGCTGGCCCGGAAATCTGAATCACTTTACCTATGTTGTCTGCCATAAATCTCTTTCTCTGTTACGAGAGCGCAGCTGCGCCGCTCACAATCTCAATAATTTCCTTGGTAATGGCCGCCTGGCGCACGCGGTTCATGGTGAGCGTGAGGGAGTCGATCATGTCGGAGGCGTTGTTGGTCGCCGAATCCATCGCCGTCATGCGGGCGGCGTGTTCCGCGGCCACCGATTCCAGCATCGCGTGATAAAGCTGGGTGATGACGTAGCGCGGCAGCAGCCCGGCGAACAACTCTGCGGGCGGCTGCTCGTAGATGTAGTCCACCTCCGACGTGCCGAACCGCTTCGCCTCTTCCTCAGCTCTGCGGATCCTCTTCCGGATGCAGCGAGACGCCGGCGCTTGACGCGGCCTTGCGCTGCGCGCTCGCGCTCGTCGAGCGATCAGGCTCCTGGGCCGAAGCGATGTCGTGCTCGCCGATTTCGACGATCGGCAGAATACGCTCGACCACCACGCGTTGCGCAATCACCGATTTGAATTCGTTGTAGACGACGTAAGCCGCGTCGATCTCCTCGTGAATGTAGCGCTCGACGATCTCCTCGCCCAGTTCGCTCACGCGTCCGTATTGCAGCTTGTCGAGCATGCCGCGGATGGTCGCCGATCACCTCGATCTGGCCGGTGCGATTCCGCTCCGGGCGCTCGGAGGCGTTGGCGTTCTCGTCGTGCTCGCGCGTTCTCATCCGCGAACGTGGCGACCGGGTAGCGGCGGCGGAACAGATCGCGGCCCTTGCGCCCGATGGCCTCAATGTCGATCTGCTTATCGCCGTTCTCGCCGAGAAAATTGAAGGAAGCCTTGACGATGTTGGCGTTGAAGGCGCCGGCAAATCCCTTGTCGCCGGAGACCACCACCAGCAGAATGTTCTTCTCCGGGCGGGAGAGCAGCAGCGGATGCCGCACCTCGCCGGTGTTCGGATCGTAGATCTCAATGCGGCGCTTCAGCGACTGGAGCACGCTGATCATCATGGACGCATAGGGCCGCGACGACATCGCGCGTTCCTGGGCGCGGCGCAGCTTGGCCGCCGAGACCATCTTCATGGCCTTGGTGATCTGGCGCGTGTTCTTCACGCTGCGTATGCGCCGCCGTAAATCGAGGACGTTTGCCATGGGTCGTCTACTCAGCCTCTGGCGGCAGCTGGCCGGTTCGGGCGCAGCCGCAGGAGCGCTCTGTTCCGCCTTCTTCTGCTCACCCTTGTCCAGCGGCTTCACCGACGATTCCTTCAGCTTGGCCTCGGAATGCTCCTCGACGAAGTTCTGCTTGTACTCCTTCAGCGCCGCGTGGATGCTGTTCTTGATGTCGTCGTCCAGGGTCTTCTTGGTGACGATGTCGTTCAGAAGCCCGGACTGCGCGCGAGTCGAGGTATTGATACAGACCGTCTTCAAACGCCCGGATCTGCTCCACCTTCAGGTCGTCGAGATAGCCATTCGTTCCGGCAAAGATCAGGATGACCTGCTTCTCGGTCGGCAACGGCGAGAACTGCGGCTGCTTCAGCAACTCGGTGAGGCGCGAGCCGCGGTTCAGCTGGTTCTGCGTCACCTTGTCGAGATCGCTGCCGAACTGCGCAAAGGCTGCCAGTTCGCGATACTGCGCGAGGTCCAGCTTCAGCGTTCCGGCGACCTGCTTCATCGCCTTGATCTGCGCAGCGCCGCCGACGCGGCTTACCGAGAGACCGACGTTGACCGCCGGGCGCACGCCGGAGTTGAACAGATCGGTTTCCAGATAGATCTGGCCGTCGGTGATCGAAATGACGTTGGTCGGAATGTACGCCGAAACGTCGCCCGCCTGCGTCTCGATGATCGGCAGAGCCGTGAGCGAGCCGCCGCCCTTTTCGTCATTGAGCTTGGAGGAGCGCTCGAGCAGGCGCGAGTGAAGATAGAACACGTCGCCAGGGTACGCTTCGCGGCCCGGAGGACGGCGCAGCAGCAGCGAGATCTCGCGGTAGGCCATGGCGTGCTTGGAGAGATCGTCGTAGATCACCAGCGCATGCTTGCCGTTGTCGCGGAAGTATTCGCCGATCGCAGTCGCGGCGTAGGGCGCCAGGTACAGCATCGGCGCCGGCTCTGAAGCGGTCGCGGCGACGATGACGGTGTAGTCCATCGCGCCGTATTCGGTCAGCGTCTGCACCACCTGGGCGACCGAAGAACGCTTCTGCCCGATCGCGCAGTAGATGCAGATCAGGTTGTTCTTGGCGTTGTTGATGATGGTGTCGAGCGCGACGGCGGTCTTGCCCGTCTGGCGGTCGCCGATGATCAGCTCGCGCTGACCGCGGCCGACTGGAATCATGCTGTCGATGGCCTTGAGGCCGGTCGACATCGGCTCGCGCACTGGCTGGCGGTCGATCACGCCGGGAGCGAGTCTTTCGACTGGCAACGTCTCGGTCGTGTTGATCGGACCCTTGTCGTCGATCGGCTGGCCGAGCGAGTTGACCACGCGGCCGATCATCGCTTCGCCCACCGGCACGCTGAGAATCTTGCCGGTGCGCTTGACCTGATCGCCTTCGCTCAATCTCGGTATAGTCGCCCAGCAACACGGAGCCGACCTGATCCTCTTCGAGGCTCATGGCCAGACCCGCGATGCCATGCGGAAAGTCGAGCAGTTCGCCGGCCATGACCTTGTCCAGGCCGTGAAGGCGAGCAATGCCGTCGCCGAGGGAGATGATCGTGCCCACTTCGTCGACACGGATCTGCGAATCGTAGTTTTCAATCTGCTCCCGCAGGAGCTTGGTTATTTCGTCTGCTTTAATCTGCGCCATACATCACTTTCCCTACAGGATCTTGTTTCGGTTCGCGGCGGAGTTGCCGCACTTCCTATCCAGCTACAAGCTCTTCCTTCAGGCGATTCAACTGCCCCCGTACCGAACCGTCGTACACGGTGCTGCCGATGCGCACAATCGCGCCACCCAGCAACGACCCATCTTCCTCGTACTGTGCATGCACCTGGCCACCGGCCAGACGCGCAATCTGCTCCTGCAACTTCTTGCGCTCGCCCTCTTCCAGTTTGCGGGCGCTCACCACCGGTCACCTCTGACACCCCGAGTCCGCCGGTCCATCTCTGTGAGGTAAGCGGCGTGAATCTCGGCAAACGAGGCGATCCGGTCGTGGCTGATCAGCACGGCGAGAAAATTCCTCACCTGCCGGCGCCGCTCCCATACGCGAGCTGATCTGATCGAGAATCGAAATCTTCTTCTCCAGCGGATACGAGGGGTTTTCAAAGACCTCGCGCAATTCCCTGCTCCCCTGCCAGGTGCCGGCGAAATCCGACAACTGCTGACCGACCTCCGCTGGATTGAGGTGGGCGCTGGCCACGACATCGGCGAGGGCGCTTGCATACCTTGAAGCGAAAGACAGACATTAGTTCCGCCCTCCCTTGCCCGCTTCCGCAGACAGGCTCTGGCCGAAGGCTTCGATCAGCAGGCGGTCTGTTTCGGGAGTCATGTGAATGCCATCCATGGCTCGCTGGATGGCGAGTTCGGCGGCAAACTGCTTGAGCTGACGCTGCGCCGCAGCGCCCGCCGCATCGATCTCGTGTTCGGCGGACTGAATAATCCTCTGCCGCTCGTCTTCGAGTGACTGTTTGATCCGAGCCTCATCCTGAATGCTGTCCTGTTCGGTCTGCCGCCGGATGGCTGCAATCTCGTCGTCCAGCCGGGCCAGCCGCTGCTCGACCGAGGAAAGCCTCTCGTTGGCCTCCTCGGTTGCCGTGCGCGCTTCCACCAACTGCTTTTGAATACCGCCGGTACGCTTGCGGAAGGCCTTGGGCAGCACCTTGGCCAGGAAGATGAGAATGATGCCGATCAGAATGGCCGAATTCAGATCTTCAAAGATCACCGCCGCCGTCTCAACATTGACGTGAAACACGCGCGCGATTGCCTGCACTGCCGGCCGAGTGGCGAAACGCCTCGATCTGCTTGGCCTCTTCGTCTCCGCCCTCCGCCGCTTTGGGCGTAGCCGATGGGGAGGTCACCGAATTGGGTTCGGATGTGGTCTGACTGTGAACCGCGAGCGTCGTGAACCCGAAAACCAGAACGGCCAGCAACACAGGAACTGCATAACGAATGCGTCTACTTCTTTTCAACGGGAGGTCTCCGCCTGGGCCACGTTTCCGGGAAGGATGGCCTTCAAGATTTGTGCGGCAAGCTGATCGGCAGAAGACTCGATCTGGCGCTTCGCTTCGCCGGCCTGGGCTTCGATCGCAGCGCGCGCGGACTGCACCCGCTCGTGTGCTACCTGACGGGCCGCCCTCCAGCGCCGTCTCGCGCTCGCCGTTCCAATGCTGAATGCGCTGCTCGCGGGCGCGAAAGATCTCTGCGCGGGCGGCGCGAAGTTTGGCTTCATATTCCTGCGCCTTCGCATCCGCGGCGCCGATGGCGGCCTGGGCCTTCTCAACCGCACCCAGTGTGCGCTCACGGCGCTCGGCCAAAACCCGCATCAGGGGGCCGTACACCAGGAATCGGTACGCTAAAACCAGGAAAACAAAAATGAAAATGGTCGGCACGGAGCCGAGGAACAGTTTGCCGATTTGTTGCAGTATGTCGTTCATGCCGTCACCGATCGTGAGGTGGATTGTCGGTTGGGATTGTTTGTGGAACTTTTGATTTAAACAGAGCGGAAAAAGGCTGTCAATTCGCCGCGGCGCACTCGCGAACTGCAGAAAATCGCGTCTTGCCTACAAAAAGAATACTACCGTTAACGAAAAGAATAATACTGTTGACTCGCCTTTGAGTCGGCGTACACTAGGAAGTACCACCTTGACCCGCTTCAGGGTCCAACGGGCTGTTCGATTGGGACTCTCCACCGCTCCCAGCCGCGCAGCCCGTACTAGTTTCCCCGAAAGATGATTGCCCACTAAAGGACAACCGCTAGTGCGTCGCGACGAGAGCCACCGGCAGCGTTGGATCGGTTCCGGTCGTCGCGGTCGCCGAGGCCACCAGCGCTCCAGGAGTGGTCGTGCTGAACGTATATACGTGAAGGTCTTTGTTCCCACCGTTATTCGCGGTCGCAAGGTAGGTCTTGCTGCGGTCTTCGATGATGTCGACCGGGTTTGCTCCGGTGGTGAAAGGCGAACCTGCCAGTGCGGTGAGCGCTCCGGATGCGGCCAGCACAAATCCGCTGATGGTGTTGTCTGTCCGGTTGGTCACGTAGACGTAGCTGCCGCTGGCATCGACCATCACCGAGCTCGGACCCAGGCCGGTCTTGAACGGCGATCCGGAAGCGAGTTCCGTGATCGCTCCAGTGGTGCCGATCGTGAACACGCGGACGCCATTGACACCCGTCTCGGTTACGAACAGGAATTTCGAGCTCGGATCGGTGGCCAGGCCCTGGTCGGAGTTGGTGGTGCTGTTCGCCGAATTGAGATGGCCGGTCTCAGTGATCGCGCCGGTGGTGGCGTTGAAGCTAAGAATATCAACGCCCGCAGTGCCTTCTGAAACGTAGACGAACTGGTTGTTGGGCGTGATCAGCAGATGGTTCAATGCCTGCGTCCCGGTGCCGGTCGCGTTGCCTCCGGTGAGAGTGAGCGGGCTGCCGGTGCCGAGCGTCAGGGCGCCAGTCGTGCTGTCGATGGCGAATACGGAAACCGAGGCGCTGCCCTCGTTCGCGGTGATGAGGAAAGACCCGGTCGCATCGATCTTCATGGCAGCGATGCCGACGGTGGATGCGATCGCGTTTCCATTGTTCTGCGCTGTCAGGGTGCCGTTGCTATTGATGGCGTAGAGGAAGATCGATCCGCTGAGGCCGCCTACGTAGAGGAACGTGTTGGCGGGATTGATCACCATACTTGTAGGCAGAATCGTCAGCGCATACGGAGTCGATGTGATGGCGGTGAGCGATCCGGTGGCAAAAGAAAAGCCCGCCAGGCTCGGCGTGGTGGTGTTCTGATTTGCAACGTAAAGGAAGTCGTTGGTGTTGCAGTTGGTGGTGCAGCCGCCGCCCCCGGAAGTAACGGGAACAAAGAATTTTCCGCAACCTGCCAAAATCAAGAGCCCTGCCAAGGATGCCAATCGAAGAACACGCATAATCGTACCGACCTCGAGCCTGAATTCACCACGTGGGTTCAAAACAGATCGGCGGAATAAACGGCCCCGACGCTCCATGTCTCACGAGGGATCTGCAAGTTTGAACGCAGCGCAACAGGCGATCAAACCTGCTGGTGTGGCTCCTCTGCCTAGTTGAGCCGCTGCCAGTCGCTTCATCCTACTCGAAGCGAGCCCCCGTCTGTCGATGATATTGACGTGCGGCAGAGTACTTGTGCTCGGCTTTCTTCTGCGGCAAACGAAAAGGCCTGCTCGCGGCAGGCCTTTCGTAAGTGGAACAGATCCGCGCGATGCTATGCGAGAACAGGTTCCGCGACAGTCACGCGTTCCGCATCGAGTGTGGTGCCGATGGCGTGGAGGACGGAGGCTAAACGGACAATTGCGAGCACTAATTCTTCGCCGGCGCCTTTTTCGCGCACGACTTTTTCGTGCGCATCGACGCACTTGCCGCAGCCGTTGATGGCGGAGACGGCGATGGACCAGAGTTCAAAATCGAGCGGTTCGATGCCGTGGGTGCGGAGCACATTCATGCGCAGGCGAGCGGGCAGAGTGGAGTACTTCTCGTTGGAGCTGAGGTGCTGAAAGCGGTAGTAGATATTGTTCATGGCCATGATGGAAGCCGCGGATTTAGCGGCTTCCAGGGCCTGCGGCGTCAAATGGTTCGCGGCGTCGGCGAGCGCGGCAGCGGTCAATTCCGGGTTGCGAATGGCGATGGCGCTGGCCACAATTGTGCCCCAGAGCTGCTGCGGAGTGAGCTCGGAGTTCTGGCGCACGAGCGAGGAGTAGTTGAGCTTGAGGTCCTTGGCGTACGCGGGGATGGAGTCAATTAGCTGGTCGAGAGACATGCAAATCCTTTCGCGCAAATGGGCGCAAAAATGGTCATTTTTGGCAGGCTAAGTGGCAGTTAATTGCGCTTTTTGCACTGAAAATGCAGCAGAAACTAGCGCCTTTCTTACCTGCAAAGCAGTGTTTAGCCGGTTAGGTTTTCGCAGATCTAACCGGCCAAACAGGGTTAGACGGTTAGTGTCTGTTCGCCCTTCTGCCAGTTGCAGGGGCAGAGCTCGTCGGTCTGGAGCGCATCGAGGACGCGGAGGACTTCCTGCGGGTTGCGGCCCACGGAGAGGTCGGTGACATAGACGAAGCGGATGACGTTCTCGGGATCGACGATGAAGGTGGCGCGTTGGGCGACGCCGGCGCCGGGATCGAGGATGCCGAGCTGTTCGGTGAGGTCGCGCTTCACATCGGCGAGCATGGGGAAGGGCAGGTTCTTGAGATCTTCGTGATGAGTCCGCCAGGCGACGTGAACAAATTCGGAGTCGATGCTGCCGCCGAGGATCTGGGTGTCGCGCGCTTCGAACTCGTCATTGAGTTTGCCGAAGGCGGCGATTTCGGTGGGGCAGACAAAGGTGAAGTCCTTGGGCCAGAAGAAGTAGACCTTCCATTTGCCGGGGTAAGACTCCTCGGTGATGGTTTCGAATTCTTTGCCCTTTTCGAGGCTGACGGCGGCAGTAACAGAGAATGACGGGAATTTTTCGCCTACGCTTAACATGAGTATCTCCTTGAGTAAGATTGCGTTTTAAGTAACAACAGTAAGTACAGAAAAATTGGATAGGTCCCTCAGGGGCTAAAGCCCCGCGCTTCTTCCGGGCTTTGTTGGCACGGCTGAAGCCGTGCCCTTTCAAAACATCTGGCGGCACGATCGAAGCCGTGCCCTTTCATAAGCTCATCGCTTGGGCAAGTCTGAAGCCTTTCAACTACCGAACTTCCCTCAGGGGCTAAAGCCCCGCGCGTTTCTTTCCGGGCCTTATTGGCACGGCTGAAGCCGTGCCCTTTCAAAAACATCTGGACGGCTCGACCGAAGCCGTGCCCTTTCAAAGCTCATTGTTTGGGCAAGACTGATGCCGTGCCCTTTCAAAACTCATCGCTTGGGCAAGTCTGAAACCGTGCCTTTCAACTACCGAACTTCCCTCAGGGGCTAAAGCCCCGTCGCCCTTTCTTTCCGGGCTTTGTTGGCACGGCTGAAGCCGTGCCCTTTCAAAACTCTGTTGGCTGGCTGAAGCCGTGCCCTTTCAAAGCTCATCGCTTGGGCAAGACTGATGCCTTTCAACTTCCAGAACTTCCCTCTCGGGCTAAAGCCCCGTGCCTTTAAATCCCGGCTTGCGGCACGGCTGAAGCCGTGCCCTTTCAAAACATCTGGTGGCACGATCGACGCCGTGCCCTTTCTAGACTTCGTCTGTTCGACTCATGACTTCTTCTGTACGACCCGCCCTACATCTTTTTGTGGGTACGCGGGCGGGCCGGCTGGCAGGCGGCGCAGCGGCCGAGGAGGTCGACGGCATAGCGTTCGACGACGAACCCGCCGGGCAGCGGCCCTGAGGCATGCCGGAAGCCGAGATCCTTCTCGTCGATATCGCTGATGGATTTGCAGACGATGCAGACGAGGTGGTGATGGGGCCGGGCATTGGTTTCGACCCGCAGCGATCCGTGATGGAGGCTCACCTCGCGAAAGATGCCGGCGTCGAGGAACGAATGGATGTTTTTGTAGACCGTGGCCAGCGAGACAGAGGGGATTCTGCGCTTGACCCGGAGGTAGACCTCTTCGGGGCTGGGGTGGCCGGGGATGCTCCGCAGAACTTCATAGAGAACCTGCCGCTGATGAGTAACGGCCAGCCCGGCAGCCTCACAGAGTTGGCGGAAGTCGTGTTGTTCTGCGGCCTTCATCAATATCTATTAAACGATAATCATTATCGTTCGTCAACCTTGGGGCGGCGTCGCTGCGAGTGGAGACTCATCGAGCGTTGCATCAGGCTCACGGCCACTCCGGGAGAGAGAGAGGTTAGACGAGAGTGTGCGCGCGCCAGAACACTCGTCGCCAGACTCGACGATGAGTGGAGCGGTGGAACCTGCGGCTCATGCGGACATTGGTTTTTATAGGTTCTTAATTTGGCCACCATGGCCTGAATCGCATCGGGCGGCAGGGTAGCCACCTGCGCATCGATCTCTTCGCGGGTCAGGGCATGGCCGCAGTTGGTGCACTCGGCTTCGATGAGAGCGGAGGGCGAGCTCAGTTTTGCGTCCGTCTGGAAGGTGTGTTCACTGCACTCGGGGCAGCGAAACGGTGTGGTGTACTGCAGCATGTTTTCGTAATCGATGGGCACCGGGGGCTCCTGGAGCGGGTCTATCTCAGGCTGATCGACTCCGCTCCTCGTGGGATTTTAGTTGGATGCCGGCGCGGGCGAGCCGGGGTCGCCGCAGAGCGCGGAAACCGCATGGAGCTGTTGGGTGCTGAGGCCCCGGGGTAAGGGATGATTAGCAAGAGGATGGATGGCTGAAGGGATTTTGGCGGCGACTTTGGCCCTGCTGGGGTTGAACTGATCAAAGAGTTTATCGATAGTTATGCGCGAACGAGCATAGATCTAGCTATGGCTGACGAAAGGTTTTGAGGCAACAGCGCCGGCGGTAGGATGGGCCGTTACCTCAGAAGCTGTCGTCATCAATCGGAGATATATGGCCAAGAAAACTGTAGTCGCAGAAGTCCCCGCAAATAGTGGACGTCAAAGTCCAGAGATGCGCCGAAGAGGGCAAAGATCAGTCAGGCTGATATCCCCGCATACTCTTTGGCTGAGGCAATCAAAGTGCCGAAGGCGATAGCGGAGAATTACGGCCGGAAGCCGACAGCGCCTCTCAAAGTAGCGGCAGGTATGAATGTTCAGCCGAACAGCAGTTGGTTTCCGAATGGTCACGGGATCTGCGATGGCCTATGGATTGACTAAAGAAATGCGGCACAGGCCCTTCTGATCGAAATCACTGCATTAGGTCTTCGGGTGTTAAAGCCCACAAAAGAAGGAGACAATATAGCCGCCAAACGCGAGGCGATACTGAAGCCTAGGGTCATTGGAAGATTCCTGACTCAGTATGACAATAGCCCGGTTCCGAGAACAGATATCGCGATAAATGTGCTGAGCACGGATATGGGTGTACCGGAGGAACGTGCGGCGGCGGTCTTTGACATGATCATGGAGGGTGCTAGGGCTGTCGGTTTTGTTCGTGAAGAATATAAAGGACAAAGAATACATCTCCCTTGAGGGCGCGGGAGAACAGGAAGAAGATGAAATTACAGTCCGCTGAGCCGATTGAGAGCCTAACCGATAGCACCGAGTCGGGAGAGCGCAGCGGCAGAACAAATAGCCCGCCTCCCACTCAGTCAGCCTGCAACGACACACTCGAAATGGCGACTAAGCGGGTTTTCATCACTTCATGGGAAGAACAAAGATTTCATTGAGCCTATTAAGAAAATTATCACTATTGGGAAGTATGAAGCGGTGGTGGCAGAGGAGAAACAGTCCGTATCAAAGCCTGTTCCGGATAAAGTGATGGGCTCTATGAAAGCTGTGGGGCAGCGATTATTCATGTAGATGTCGAAAAAGTGTTGAAGGACGAAGATGAAAAGGAAGTTCAAATTCTCAATCCCAATGTCCTCACCGAAATAGGCGCAGCTCAAGCGCTCTATGGAAGAAGATTCATCCTCTTGATCAGAGACGGTGTTAAGCTTCCTTCGAATCTTCAGGGTCTTTATGAGGTCCGTTATTCGGGTGAGAAGTTGGACGCAAACGATGCCTTTAAGCTCCTCGACGCCATGCAAGACGTCAGAACCACCCTATTCCCGATCGTTATAAAGAGTAAAGAGCTTGGACGATCGTCCCTGAAGTCGGCTTGTGTTTACTGATCCGCTTGCTTGCGAGAGCGCATAGGGCGAGATGGCAGCGCACTCATCTCAATGATGAGTCGCAGAGATTTCATACGGCCGTTGCTCGTGCCGTCTTTAATGGTCACGATGTTTTCGAGAGGTCTACGGTGCGTGGGCGCTGGTGCTGGCGTGGGCGATAGTTTGTCGGGAATATGCACGCGGGATACCGGGCGTTGTAAGGAGGCCGAGCGAATGCTGGGATTCGCCCGGGCGCTGGTGTTCGGGTGGCTGAGTGGGTGGCCTGCCTGGGCGCTAGGCGGTGGCGGCCATGCCCGCTGTTCCGGACCAGGGTTGATCTTGCGCGGGGCGGAAGGCTTCGTAGATGCGGTCGATCATGGTCGGGATCCACGCGGAAGTGGGTTGCGGTGGTGGAGTGGTGATGGTCGTGTCCGCTGGCTACGGAGAACAACAGCAGTTGAATGGCGTGGCCGGGAAAGGTGGAGGCGACGCCGAATCCGCATTTTCTGCAGACTGCGGCGTAGCGAGGCCCGTTGGCGTCTGGGACAATCGATCCCGAGACCTCAGCAGGGGCCGCGACCCGCACGACTGAATACTGAACATCCTGGCCGTTTACCCTGCTCTTCAAAATAACCATTACACTTCACCTCGCCAACGCAGCAGATTTTCAAGTGATCACGTATGGGACGATGGTGCGCTCGCCGGAAGTGCGGTTGTCTCTCACACTCTTGGGTCAGTTCCTACAACTTAAATCGCCAGTGTTGATGGGGCGGAAGGTTGCGTGCGCGAGGGGCTGGGCCATCGGTCGAAGGCTGCCGGGATCGTCGCAGGCGGAGCGCATGGTGCGGCACAGGCGTACCGCCGCGTGAACGGACCGGAAGCATGAACGGATGGAGCCGTCGCGGTAAAGGAGGACACGGAGCGCAACTTCCCCGGAAGCGAGTTAGGCGCGCGCTTGCCGGCGTCGCGCCAATCGAGGACGACTTTGCCGGAGTTGCCGGAGCGCATGGCGTCGAAGCCCTGTTCATAGTCGCGCCACGAGAAGCGGTGGGTGATGATGGGCGAGATATCGAGTCCCGACTCGAGCATGACGGTCATCTTGTACCAGGTCTCGTACATTTCGCGGCCATAGATGCCGCGGATGGTGAGCTGGTTGAAGATGACATTCTTCCAATCGATGGACATCTCAGATGGGGAGGGGATGCCGAGCATGGCGACCTTGCCGCCGTGGCTCATGTTGGCGAGCATGTCGCGGAAGGCGTGCGACGTTGCCGGACATTTCAAGGCCGACGTCGAAGCCCTCCTGCATGCCGAGCTTTTGCTGCACGTCGGCGAGTGAAGTTTCGCGAGGATCGATGGCGAGGGTGACGCCGAGTTTTTCGGCCAGCCTGAGGCGATAGGGATTCAGGTCGGTGATGATGACGTGGCGCGCGCCGGCATGCCGCGCGACGGCGGCGGCCATGATGCCGATGGGGCCGGCGCCGGTGACGAGAACATCTTCGCCGAGCACGGGAAAGGCGAGGGCGGTGTGCACCGCGTTGCCGAAGGGATCGAAGATGGCGGCGACTTCAGGCGAGATCGAGGGATTGTGCCGCCAGATGTTGCTCATGGGCAGCGCGATGTATTCGGCGAAGGCTCCGGCGCGATTGACGCCGACGCCCTGGGTATGGGCGCAGAGGTGGCGGCGGCCGGCGAGGCAGTTGCGGCAGCGTCCGCAGACGACGTGGCCTTCGCCGCTGACGAGTTCGCCGGGATGGAAGTCGGAGACGTTGGAGCCGACGGCGACGATTTCGCCGACGAATTCGTGACCGATGATGAGGGGCACATGCAAGGTGGACTGGGCCCAGGCGTCCCACTCATAGATGTGGAGATCGGTGCCGCAAATGCCGGTGTAGAGCACGCGAATCTTGACGTCGTTGATGCCGATCTCGGGCTCGGGCACATCTTCGAGCCACAAGCCTCGCGCTGCGGAACTCTTCACCAATGCTTTCAATTCCCTGCTCCTCTGGCCCGGCTGTCCGGGCGCGTGCATGAGGGTCGCGATGTGGCGGACGGCGAGCTCCAATTCAGAGATGGGAACACACTCGCGTTCGCTGTGCGCGGTGCGCATGTCGCCGGGTCCAAACACGATGACCTCTTCAGCTACTGTAGCAAGCAGGCTCGCCTCGGAGCCAAAGGGGATGGAAATCGATTGTCTTCCGGTCAAGGCTTCCATGGTGCGAACGAGTTGCGAGTTGGCGGAGGTCTCGAAGCCGGGTTGATTTCTGAGGACGTGGATGGCGTAGTCGCAGCCATGCGTGTGGCGGATCGTTTCGCCGATGTGTGCAGGTGTGCGAGCAAGGCATCGGGGGAGAAGCCGGGGAGCGGTCTGCATTCGAGGAGAAAGCGGCAGGATGCCCGGCACAATGTTTTTCGCGGTAGCCGCCCGCGATGGTGCCGATGTTGAGGGTGGTGGAGGCGGGGGCGAAGAACGGGTTGTGGGTGTGGGAGAGCTCGCGGCTGTAGCTCTCGATGGCGGCGATCCACTGCGCGGCTCCGTAGATCGCGGAGACTCCCTCAGCGGGATGCGCGCTGTGAGCCTCGTGGCCGAGGACGGTGATTTCGGCGAGCCAGTAGCCTTTGCCGGCGCGTGCGGGATGGAGGGAGGTGGGCTCTCCAACGATGGCTCGTCGTGGGCGCAGGTGGCTGTTTCGCAGAAGATGATTCGCGCCGACGCAACCGATTTCTTCGTCGGCAGTGAGTACGAGCCTGAGGCCGGGGACTACGGATTCGGTGGAAGTCTGAGCGACGGCCGCAAGCAGGCAGGCGAGAAAGCCTTTGACATCGCAGGAGCCGCAGCCGTGGAGCATGCCGGAGTCCTGATGCGGTTGAAGGGCTCCTGACCATTGCGGCGAGTAGGGCACGGTGTCGGAATGGCAGAAGAAGGCGAGGTCGACTGCGGGGTCGTCGAGGTTCTGGGCGGCGGGTGCGGCAATGAGGTTTGCCTTCTCCACGCCGGAGGGATCGCGATAGGGGAAGACGCGGGTCTGCCAGTTCGAAGCGTGCAGCAGTTCGACGCATAGTCGAGGATGGGGCGATTGGAGAGACTGAGAGACGGAAGGAATGCGGATGAGGTCGCTGAGGATCTCGACAACCGATTTCATCGTGGCGCGGCCTCTCGGTTTCGCCAGGCCCTGGTGTGGACCTCGGCGTATCTTGAGACGATCTCTTGCCGCAGCGGATGGGCGCCGTCGCGAACGATGAAGTTGCCCTGAACCACGACATCGCGAATGGCGGAGCGGTTCAGGGAGAAGACGAGGATCGGGAGCAGATCGTTTTTGGAGTGGCCGGCGATGGAGAGATCGTCGCGGTCGATGGTGAAGAAGTCGGCGAGTGATCCGGGGGCCAGGTCACCTGTGGGCACGCCAAGTGCGCGCGCGCCGTGAAGGGTCGCGCAGTCGAGCAGTTCGGAGGCGATGGGGCGCTTGCCTGCCCAGTCGAGCAAGGCGCGCTTCTGGTTGCGCAGGCGCAGGTGGTACTCCAGTTCACGAGCATCTTCAAAGGGATCGATCTGCGCCTGGCTGTCGGAGCCGAGCGCGATGGGAATGCCGAGCCGCATGGCTTCATCCGCAGGGAAAATGCCATCGCCGAGGTTACGTTCTGTGGTTGGGCAGGAACAGATGGTGGCGCCTCCGGCGGCGAGCATCTCGAGCTCTTGCGGCGTAACGTGAATCGCGTGCACGGCGCTGAGGTCGGCGCCGAGCAGCCGCGCGCGATGGAGCAAGGCGACGGGCGAGGTTCCGTATTCGCGGATGCAGGCATCGATCTCGGCGGTCTGTTCCGAGATATGCATCTGGATGGGAAGCTGGTTGGCGCGGGCCCATTCGAAGAGCGGGAGGAGGTCGGGCAACGGCACGGCGCGGACGCTATGCGGAGCGATGCCGAATCGCACCAAGTCTGAGTCGCAGCCGTAGTGAGCGAGCAGCGATTCTATATTGGAGAGGTAAGTGGAGGCCGACTCGTAGAAGCGGCGCTGTCCCGCGTCTGGCGGCAAATTCAAAACCGGCCCGGAAATATGCGGTGCGAAGCAGAACGATGCGAATGCCGACGGATTGCGCTGCGGCAATGACCTGTTTGCCGAGCAGATTTGGATCTTCGTAGGGCTGGCCGTGAAGGTCGTTGTGAAGGTAATGGAACTCGCCGACGGTGCCGATGCCGGAAAGCGCCATCTCGAGGAAGGTCATGCGCGCGACGTCGAAGACCTCTTGCGGATCGAGCGACGAAGCGGCGTGGTACATGGTGGCTCGCCACGACCAGAAGTCGTTTCCGCTGCTGACCTTGGTCTCGGCCTTGCCACGTATCAGCCGCTGGAACGAATGCGAATGAGCGTTGACAAAGGCAGGCAGCATGGCCCGGCCGGGCAGATCGACGCGCCGCGTGGCGGCGGAGTCGGGCTCTGGCGTGATGGCGAGAATGCGACCGGACTTGTCGACGAGCAGTCCAGCAGCGGAGAATTGCGCCGTTCGCGTAGAGCAGGTCGGGCTTATAGAAGGTGTTCATCGAGCGCCCCCGGAAGAGTCAGCAGTGCATCGAACTGACATCAAGTGCCGCAACGCAAGTGCAACCAGTCGGGGACAGGTGTTACACGACCCTCTTCCACGAATCCAGACTTCGCTGACAACATTTGCGCCCATGGAGTAGACCAGATCGCGCCAGTCGCTGCTCTGCAAGCACCAGGAAGTCGGCGCGCGCGCCCGCCTCGATGCGGCCCACGTCGTCAAGCCCGAGAGCACACGCTGCGTTCACAGTTCCGGCCACCAGCGCCTCCTGGACCGTGAGTCCGTTTAATCGTACGGCCAAGCCGAGCGCGGCTGCGGTAGAAAAGAGCGGGCTCGAGCCGGGATTGAGATCGGTTCCGATAGCAACCGCCGCTCCTGCATCGATGAGTTGCCGGCCGGGCGCCGCCGGTATTCCGAGATGAAGCGAGACGCCCGGAAGAATTGTA
This sequence comes from uncultured Acidobacteriaceae bacterium, assembly GCA_963748555.1. Lineage (GTDB taxonomy): Bacteria > Acidobacteriota > Terriglobia > Terriglobales > Acidobacteriaceae > CAWKKW01. Next base: position 135,735 of record CAVVJK010000020.1, on the reverse strand, counting down.
GCAATGGTGGAACTCTTTGCAAGGGCCGTCCAGTGTTCGGGGCGGCAGGCCTCAAGATGATCAACGCTCAGCACACCCAGGCGAACCCCGAGTTCCAGGCCGCCGATGGAATGAAACTGATCGGTGTGCAGCTTGGTGCGCAGGCCATGTGACTGTGCGCAACGCAAGATCTGTTCCGCTTCGTCGGGATGCCAGGCTTCTTGCTCGACGAAAACGTCGACTGCCGAAGCCAGCGCGCGCGTCTGCAACTGAAGGGATCAGCGTGGCACAGACTTCTGCGAGGTAGTTCGAGCGTTCGGCAGGATCGGCGGGAGGAATATGTATCAGCAGCGTAGGTATAAGTTGCGCGCGGGTCTCGGCGGCGAGTTCGGCGATCGCTTCGAGCATCGCGATCTCCGCAGCGGCGGTGAATCCGTAGCCGGACTTCATCTCGATGACGGAGGCTCCTGAACGGAGCAGCGATGCGATGCGGGCTTGGCGAGGGCGACGAGTTGCTGCTTGCTCGGCGGCCGCGGTCGCGCGGATGGTGCTGCGTATGCCTCCGCCGGAGGCGAGAATCTGCTCATAGGTGCGGCCCGGAGGTGCGAGCTTCGAAATCGGCGAGGCGATCGCCCGCCCAGACCGCGTGGGTGTGCGGATCGACCAGCGCGGGAACGACGGCGCGGTTTGCGAGGTCGATGGTTTCGCGCGCTTCGCCGCGCCAGGCCTGCTCTTCGCCGGCCCAGAGAATGCGCCCGGCGCGCGATGGCGATGGCTGCCTGGCGCATCAGCTTCAGCTGGCGCATCGCCGGGCCGCGCCTGACGCCAGGACCCTCGGCGGTGACCAACTGCGAGATGCCGGTGAGCAGATAGTCGATCTTCATGGCAGGCTCGGAAGATCGAGGCCGCGCCGTTTTGCGACTTCGATGCGCTTGCGGGTAACCGGCGTCGGCATGGCGAACGACGCCCATGGCGGGATCGTTGGTGCAGGCAGAGTCGCAGCCGCTGTTCGGCCTCATCGCTGCCGTCGGCGACGGCGACCAGCCCCGCATGCTGGCTGTATCCCATGCCCACGCCGCCGCCATGATGAAAGCTCATCCACCCGGCTCCGCTGGCGATGCCGGTAGCGAAGTTGAGCAGCGGCCAGTCTGAGACCGCATCCGAGCCATCGAGCATGGCTTCCGTCTCGCGGAAGGGGCTGGCGACGGAGCCTGCATCGAGGTGATCTCTGCCGATGACGATGGGGGCACTCAGCGTGCCGTCGCGCACCATCTGGTTGAAGAGCAGTCCGGCGCGATCGCGCTCGCGATAGCCGAGCCAGCAGATGCGCGCGGGCAGTCCCTGAAACGCGATTTTGTCTCCGGCGAAGTCGAGCCATTCGTTGCAAGCGCTTGTCTTCGGGAAACAGCTCTTTGAGAGCGCGGTCGGTTTTGGCGATGTCGTCGGGATCGCCCGAGAGCGCGACCCAGCGGAAGGGCCCGCGGCCTTCGCAGAACGAATCGCGAATGAAGGCGGGGACGAAGCCGGGGTAGGCGAAGGCATCGGTCACGCCGGCAAGCTTGGCCTGCGTGCGCAGGTTGTTGCCGTAGTCGAAGGCGACGGCGCCCCGGCGCTGCATCTCAAGGATAGCCTGGACGTGCGCGGCGATGGACGCTTGCACGCGCTGGCTGTAGGCTGCGGGATCGTGGCGAGCGGAGCGCGTTGAGATCTTCGTCGGCGATGGGCGATCGGCAGATAGCCCCAGAGCGGATCGTGCGCGCTGGTCTGATCTGTCACAAGGTCGGGCACGAATCCCATCTTGACCATGCGCGGCAGGATCTCCGCGGCGTTGCCGAGCAGGCCGATGGAGACCGCTTCGCCTGCGCCTCGCTGGCGCGCTGCGCCAGCGCGATGGCGTCGTTCAAGCGAATCGGTGGCCTGGTCCAGATAGCGCGTCTCGAGTCGCCGGCGAATGCGCGTGGGATCGACCTCGACGCAGATACTGACTCCGCCTGCCAGCTTGACGGCAAGCGGCTGCGCACCGCCCATGCCCCCGAGGCCGGCAGTGACGGTGATGGTTCCGGCCAGCGAGTCGTTGAAGTGGCGGTTAGCCGCGCCGCGAAAGGTCTCGTAGGTTCCCTGCAGGATGCCCTGAGTGCCGATGTAGATCCACGAACCCGCGGTCATCTGCCCGTACATCATGAGGCCGGCTGCCTCGAGGCGATCGAACTCTTCCCAGTTGGCCCAGCGCGGCACCAGGTTGGAGTTGGCGATGAGCACGCGCGGAGCGAGCGGCTGGGTCTCGAGAACGGCGACGGCTTTGCCCGACTGCACCAGGAGCGTCTGGTTGTTCTCAAGCCGCTCGAGCGTATCGATGATGGTGTGGTAACACTCCCAGTTACGCGCCGCCTTGCCGCGTCCGCCATACACGATGAGTTCTTCCGGCTTCTCCGCCACCTCGGGATCGAGGTTATTCATCAGCATGCGCTTGGCTGCTTCCTGGATCCATCCTCGCGCGGTGCGCGTGTTGCCGCGCGGGGCGCGAACTGGCGAGTGCGCGCTCATCGAGCGACCTCGGCCGTTTCGAGCGTTGCGTGGGGCTGAAGGCGGTCCTCGGCGAGGAACTGCGCCGCGGCTTCCATGCGCGTGGACAAGATACAGTCACTGTTCCATGCAGGCACTCGTTCGCGGAATCGCTGCCGCGCCTGCTCGAGCACGCGGTGGGATCGTCTCGCCGCGGATATCGATGGCGCGCGTGGCGGCGAGCAGTTCGATGGCGACCACCATGCGCGCCAGCTCGACGGCCTGTTCCAGCTTGAGCGCGGAGGTCATGCCCATGCTCACGAAGTCTTCCTGGTTGCCGCTGGTGGGGATGGATCCGGTGGAGGCGGGCGAGGCGAGAACACGCATCTCCGCGACCAGCGCCGCGGCGGTCACCTGCGCCATCATCAGCCCGGACTCGATGCCGGGCTCGCGATGCGAGAAACGCGGGAAGGCCTTCGTTAGCGTTGGGTTCAAGAGCCGCTCGATGCGGCGCTCCGAGATGCCCGCCAACTGGCAGAGGGCAATCGCGAGGTAATCGAGGGCGAGCGCGAGCGGAGCTCCATGGAAATTGCCGCCGGAGAGGATGGCGTCATCAAACACGAGTGGATTGTCGGTCGCGCTGTTGAGTTCGATCTCGAATCACGCGGCGAGCTTCGGCAACCGTGTCCCACACGGCGCCATGCACCTGCGGAATGCAGCGCAGGCAATAGGCATCCTGAACGCGGCCTTCGCGGGCGACCCAGATGTCGTCCTGCGAGAAGGCTGCGCAGGTGGGCGGCGCTCAGCACCTGTCCTCGATGGGGACGCGCCGGCGTGCAATCGCGCATCGAGTGCGGCGGGCAGGCCCCGCAGCGCTTCGAGGGTCATGGCGGCGGTGGTTTGCGCGGAATAGAACAGGGACTCGATGGCTGCAATCTGCAGGCACCCGATCGACAGCATCGCCTGCGTTCCATTGAGCAGCGAAATGCCTTCCTTGGCTTGTAACCGAAGCGGTTGCAAATTGGCGCGCCGGAGACACTCGGCGGCGTCGACGCACCTCTCCTCGATAGCTCGCCTGGCCCTCGCCGATAAGGACCAGGGTCATGTGGGCGAGGGGAGCGAGGTCGCCGCTGGCCCCGACGCTGCCACGCGACGGAATGATGGGGGTGATGTGGTGGTTGAGAAGATCGCACAAGCGCTCGCGCGACCTCGGGCCGAATGCCGGAGAGGCCTTTCGCCAGGACGTTGGCACGGATGAGCATCATGCCGCGAACGACGGCTTCGGAGAGCGGCTCGCCGATGCCGGCGCAATGGGAGCGGACCAGATTGACCTGCATCTGCTCGATTTCACACGGATCGAGACGGATATTCGCCAGCAGTCCAACGCCGGTGTTGAGGGCATAGACCGCCTTTGAACCGCTGAGGGCAGCCTCGACCTGCGCGCGGGAACGGCGCATCCGGGTGCGGGCATCCTCTGCCAGAGAGACCGGGTCGCCGCCGGTTGCTACCGCGACCACATCCTCCAGGGTAAGGCTCGCGCCATCCAGCATCAGCATTGGCGTATGCTAGCGATTGGGCGTGGTGAAGAGAAGTAGCATCCCACGGAATCTTGGCATTTGTTCCGGCTGATTGATGGCGAAACATCTTGATGAACGTGGAACTCACTGGAAAATAGATTAGTACACCGTTGATTGTGTTCTGGGGGAGATGAGGGATGATTGCGCTGGATTTGATAGACAAGCGGTTGCTGCAGGAGCTGTCGGCGGATGCTCGGATCGGATTCGCCGAACTGGGTCGCAGGGTTGGATTGTCGCCTTCCGCGGCGGCGGAGCGCGTGCGGCAACTGGAAAGCTCAGGGCTGATTCGAGGCTACCGGGCGGAAGTGGATTTGCAGGCACTCGGGTTCGCGATCACCGCGTTCGTCAGGTTGACGTGTGAGGGCAATCGCTACCGGACGTTTTTGAAATTTCTGCCGACGCTCGATGCGGTGCAGGAATGTCATCACCTGACGGGCGGTGACGCATTCCTGCTAAGGGTGATGTTGAGCTCTATCGATCAGCTCGAGACGTTGATCGAGAAACTGCTGCCGTATGGCACGCCGACGACAAGCCTGGTGTTATCGACACCCTTGAAGAGGAACCAGAACGCGCATCTGTTGAGCGGGCTGTAACGAGTGGCCTCGGGCCGGCAAGGCTGTTCTGCCGCCAATACGGCATGGTGCTTCGGCGATTCGCTTCCGCAGGTCGTCTCCATCGCCGAGGAACACGCCGCTGTAGGGGCCATAAGCCGGGGAGTCGGCAGTGTCTTGCGCGAGCGCGAGGCCGGGTTGCATTTGCATAAGAACTGCGACCGCGCAGGTTAGAACGTCCAGATCCGCCGCCGAAGAAGATGCCGATCCATTCTTGCTGTCCTTTTCACTTACTAAGTTGTGTGTTACTTCATTACAGCTTGCATGTTGGAGTTAGGCGGCGTGCTCCTGTCAAGGGGCCGGCGGCGGAATGACAGGCGGCGGGATCGTGGTTTGGGAGGTGAAAGTAGAGGCGGGAAGTCCCGCTGCGTTAAACAGGTTTGCGGTGGCCGCATTCGCCCATCCATATCTCACAAACTCAGGCTTCTGTATCTCAGGACTACTTACAACGACCTGGTTCTGTTCAATGCGCGCGGTGGCGTTCACGAACTTGCCATCTCGTCCGGCGACTTCAAAGCCTTCCAGGCTTGGGCCTTTGGCGACCAACCCAGCGCTGTGGTCAAACCAAACGCGCACACTGTTCTGGTCGGGAGCAGCCCCTTTATAGATGGGGCCGGAGTACTCCAGAGTCTCGCCGTAAGCGATGGCGCGCGCCGCGAGGGCGAGACGATTGCCGACGGTCTGCTTGTCGGGAGGATGCACGTTTTCCGGATCGCCCACATCGAGGGTGACTGCCATGCCGGTGTTGACCACGGAGAGAGTACGCCGCTGCGCTTCGCGAATGATGCCCCAGGTTTCCGCGGAGGTCGACGTGAAGCTGGAAATCTGGACAAAGAGGAACGGGAAGTTACTCTCGTGCCACTTAGAACGCCAGTCGGCGATAAGTTGCGGGAATAACTTCTCGTAAGTCGGCGCAAGTATCCCCATGCTGTTGGATTCTCCCTGATACCAGATGACTCCCTTGATGGTGAAGGGGGTGGCCGGAGCGACCATGCCGTTGAAGAGGCCGGCAGGCGCCCAGGACGCGGGGCCGGGATGCCAGGGATGTTTTGGAAGAGGCTGCCCTGCCAGGCGTGCGGCATCATCCTCTCGCTTCTCCCGTGCCACTAACAACGGTATCTGGTCCTGCTGATCCATGAGTTGCGCTCGCGCGGCAAATACGGGCATCAAGGAAGCGTCGGATGCCAAGCCGCCCAGACTGACCCAAGCTTCGGCAGGCGTGCCGCCCCAGGTCGAGTCAATTAAGCCGATCGGCACGTGCTCGCGCTTCTGTATCTCACGGCCGAAGAAATAAGCTACCGCAGAAAACTTCGCAGCGGTCTCCGGAGTGCAGGCGGTCCAGGAACCTTCCAGTTCGCTCAAGGGATAGTCGGAGCTTTTCTTCTCGACGAGTAAGCAGGCGCACCTGAGGCAGATTGGCATGCGCGATCTCCTGGTCTGCATCTTTTACGACGGCGCTGCCGGGAAAGCCGCTCAACGGCATCTCCATATTGGACTGGCCCGAGGCGAACCAGACATCTCCGATGAGGATGTCGGAGAGTGTAACCGTGTTGGTGCCTTGGACCGCGAGGTCGAAAGGGCCACCCGCATGTTCAGGCGCAAGATACAGGCTCCATTGGCCGAGGTCGTTGGCAGCGGTTGAGCGAACCTGCCCATGCAGTTTCACGCTTACGGATTCTCCGGGCTGGGACCATCCCCAGATATGAATGGGCTGTTCGCGCTGGAGCACCATGTGATCGCTGAGGATGTGCGGAAGCCTTACCTCGCAAGTTGCGAGCAGTGGCATCATGGCGAGGAAGCAGCCAAGAAGCTTGGCGATACTGTTATGTCTCATGATTTCTCCTACGGATCGGTTCCGCATTCCTCGCACGTGCGCAAGAGATGCACTCCCGAAAATGTCGTGATAACGATATCAGATCAGGCACAATGCATGCTGTGCGACATGCAGCGCGAGGTGCAGGATTTGGGCCTTCGAATGATTGGGCGAGATGCGGCTGATAGATTCTATTAAGACTGAGCGGTCGAGTTGAGTGTTGGAGGCTTGAAGAGTGAAAGGATCGATTCGTATGTTGCGGAGTTTGGCGGCGTATCTGAGAGGCGGGCTGGTGGCGAGCGCACTGGTCTTCGTAGCCCCGACGTATGTGATCTCGCAAATACCCGCTGCGTCAGTCGCCTCGCCTACGCGGACGATTGCGTTCATGACCGATTTTGATGTGAAGGACGACGCCGTAGGCATCTGCCGTGCGGTGATGAATGGGATCGCTCCGGGCGTGCACATTCTCGACATCACGCACCAGGTGACGCCGTATGACATTGCCCAGGGAGCGCGATTCCTGGCGGGCAGCTCGCCGTATTTTCCGCGCGACGCTGTGTTTGTGGTGGTGGTCGATCCGACGGTTGGCAGCACCCGGAAGGCGATCATCGCGAAGTCAAAAGTTGGGCAGTATTTTGTGCTGCCAGACAATGGCTTACTCACGCTGGTTCAGGACCGTGACACGATCGTGGCCGCGCACGAGATTACGAATCCAGAGTGGATGATTGGCGCGAAGTTATCTTCAACGTTTCATGGGCGGGATATTTTTTCGCCTGCGGCTGCACATCTAGCGCGCGGAGATGACTGGACGACCGCCGGACCGGAGCTGGAGGTGACGAAGCTGGTAAGGCTCGAGATTCAGTCCGCCATGATTGACAGCAAGGGCCTACACGGGCAAGTGATCGGCACGGATGGACCCTTTGGGAACCTGGTGCTGAACGTTCCTTCAGAGACTTTCTTCAAGTTGGGTTATCACGTAGGCGATCAAGTGCCGATTCACTTGAATGGGCAGGATCAGCAGTTCCCGCTGGTGAAGACCTTCAGCGATGTAGCTGTGGGTGCGCCGCTGTTCTATATTGACTCGCGCGGGCGGCTAAGTATCGGGATCAACCAGCGTAACTTTGCAGAGACTTACAAGGTACCGGTTCCGAGCGAGTTATTCATTCCTCAAAAGCCCTGACGGAGATAGGCAATGCCTCGGCGGCCAGTGCTAAAAGTGGTGAAGCTTTTCTTCGACGGGCTGGCTCTCTATGGGCCGGGTGGCTTCTTTCTCGAGCGAGCGACTTACCAGATCGCGTGAGCCGAGGCCGACGGCAAGGGCCAGCGCAAAAACAATGCCTCCGAAGAGAATGCCAAAAGCGAGATCGACGATGCCGCCGGCAATGGCAAGGTGATCGAGAACCATGGCCGAGGTAAGTACCAGGACCAGCCACTTCACACCGGTTGCGAGGAGCCTGGCATATTGCAGGTTCAAGTTGACTGCACCGATCAGCACGGTGCGAGACAGAAATCTCGCGATGATGTTACCGACGAATAAGAGGATGATCGCGCCGACTACGCGAGGCAGATAAGCGAAGAGATAGGGCGCGAGTGCCGAGTCAGAGGACGCATCGAAGGCGGTGAGTCCGATGAGAACGCCGACGATCACGCAGCACCAGAAGACAATGCGCGTGGCGAGTGCGGTGGGCGTTTGATTTGGAGACCACTCGGAAAGGCTGGGAGTTCCCCGCCCCATTCTTGCATCGAATCTGGCGGCAACGAGCAGCCGCCGCACGAGATAGGCCAGAAGCCACGCGATTGCGGTGCAGATCACCAGGGCCAACACGAACGCCAGAATGGCAGGGAGCAGCGTCGCGATCTTGGTGATCACTCTTTCCATGGATGAGTGGAGCGCCTGCCCGATGTTATCCCACATATCTTTCTCCTCGTTCGAGTCTACGGATTGAAGCGATCTGGCCAGCGCCAACGAGAGACCAGGTATGGTTTGCCATCTTCGTATGCCTTGGCGAGTTGCTCGATTCTCTGTTCCGCGAAGTAGGCATTGGAGGAGCCGACTTCGAGAGCATAGGAAGCTACCCAACCAAGGTAGAGCGGTGTAAGTGCGCCGAGTAAGTGCGCCCGGCTGATGGTACGCAAGCGATACGCCAGTGCGAAATCGTACATGATGCGCACCCAAAGCGCATCGGGGATGCGGAAGTTTTCGGGGGTAACCCGCGAAAGCCGTTTGAGATCGAGCAAGGTGACAGGAGGCAGCACCAGGCTCCAGACCTCCTGCAGGTTTCGCGAGCCAAGGTTGAAGGAGTCCAGCAGCGGCCGCACATCGACCGAATCGGAATCGCTCGCGGGCGGGGGTGGGTCGCCGACGATGGTGATCTGTTGCGAACCGCGCACTCGCTGCCAGAGCGCCGCGTGCTTCTCAACGTCGCTGAAGAGCGAGCCGACCAGGTGCGCGAGTATGGTGCTGAGGTCGAGGCTGTCATTCTGCGCGGTGTGCCGGCGGCCGATCTGCACCTGAATTACCGGGCTGTTGGTAATGGCCGCTTCGGTCGAAGGCCAGACGATGGACTCCGCGGCAGCGGCTTGCGCATTGTGAGTGGGCTCGACGGCGAGGCGCGAGAGCAACTGAGAAGATATTGCGAAGTCGAGCGCCAGCGGATACCTGACTCTCTTGCCGTAGAGCGCGCGAGTCATCGGGTAAAGGATCGCGCTATTGAGCAATGCCTCGAACTTACTGACCGTGTAGATCGGCATGGCCAACGCTGCGCGTTGCTCGAGAACCGGCCGGGCGAGCATCTGCAGCGAACTGGCGTCGAGCACGGAGAGATCCGCTCCGAGGATTGCGCAGGTGGAGGCGCCGGCGCGCACGGCTATCTCGGACAGCGCGCGATAGGCGGAGGTGAGGCCGAGCCATGGGGCTTTCGCAGAGGTCCCCTGGGGCAGGGAGTATTCGAGAAAACGCAACGACGCCGGTTGCGAATCGAGTTGCGTAGCCTCGGGTAACTCAGCGGAAGGCGTCCCGGGATAGGCCACCATGACCTTGCAGCCGGGCACATCGGCGAGCAGGCCGCTCACCGCCTCCATCGATTTTCGCCGAAGTTCTTCCTCGTCAGTCGAGGCAGGAATCCCTATGACCAGGTCAACCGTATCTAACTGCTCTCTCGCGGCTCGCGTCTCTTGTGCCGTTTCCAGATTTGCCATCGATGCCCTTGTCCCCCGCTCTTGCTGCGTTCACGTCACAATGGTAGAGACAAAATACCCGTGAGCGGTATGCGAACCCAACTTGGCCGGTTGTTCAGCTCATAGACTAGTTCATAGAGCGCCTTGTCGAGCACATACGCCTCCAACAATCGCTGGAATGATCCCGGATCGCCGGGCAAGATCGAGGACGTACCCACCGTGTCTCGGTACGTTCTCAGGAATTCAGCCCAGGTCGCCTGTTCCCACAGCCTTGCCCAGGGCTCCAGCTGATGAAAGTCTTCGGGCCTGCGGCTGGTGTATCGCATCAGCGCTGCATAGGCGGCGTAGCTGAAGGATCGCAGCATACCGGCGACGTCCTTCAATGGAGACTGCTTGGTCCGCCTCTCGGCGAGCGAACGGGCGGGCTCGCCCTCAAAGTCCAATATCACAAAGTCTGACTTGGTACGCAAGACCTGGCCCAGGTGATAATCGCCATGGATGCGAGTGCGCAGCGCGTGGATTTCGCCAGTGGTAAGTTGGCGGACGCGGTCGAGGATCAGACGGCGTCGCGCCATGACGAGCCCGGCCATCTCGACCACGTCATCCGGCAGTCGCGAGAGGTTTTCGCGCAGGGTCTCGAAGGCCTTGGTTGCATGGTCGATGAGCTCTTCGCGCAATCGTCCAAAGTCCGCGCCCGTCATAGGCTGCGGCGAAAATGCTTCCAGGTCGGTCGGCGATCCCAGCGCGAGGTGGAGTTCTGCGGTCCGGCGGCCCAGAACGGTGGCCGCGTCGAGGTAGATGCCGGCGCGATCCCGGGCCAGCGGCGACGCACCCCTGGTCATGAGCTCATTGAAATCCAGCGTCGAAACAAAGGCGCTCTCACTGGGGGTATGCTCGGAAACGTTGTTTTCGTAGAATCGCTCGAGTTCCTCAAGCGTCCACTGCCATCCATCTCCCTCGTTCGCTACCAAGCCCTGGAGCATGGCCACAGTCGCAGGTGCGCCAGCTTCGGCTTGATATTCAATCGATCCGCCGAAGGGAGCGATGCTGTGGAAGTGAGTGAATTCGGTAAGATAGCGGCCTATCTCGGTATCAGGATTGGGGCCGAATTGCTGGCGGCGAAATACCTTCAGGATCAGGCGGTCACCAAACAGGATAGAGGTGTTACTCTGCTCGGCCGAACCTCTGCGCGGTGGAAGCGCGGCGGCATCGGCGCCACGCAAGGCCGGGAAGATACTGCTCGGCAGACCGCGAATGACGCCGTTGTGGGTTTTGAGCTCGCTGCCTTTGCCGAGGATGCTCAATAGGGCGGAGCATGTCTGGTCGTCAAAGGTGGCGTCGTACAAGATACCCTTACCGCTGGATGAGGCGACCGAGGTCAGCACTGCCGAGGGACTCGCCTCTCGAATGCTGTCGGCCTGCTTACCGAATGCAAGGCTCAGCGGCACCATGTACATGTCGGGTTCGGCCTGTGCGTACTCCACTCGCACCAGCGCGAGGGCGGACTGCGAACCCTCGACTCTGCCCCAATCCAGAATCCTGGTTCCACTTATCTGGCGGGACTTAGCGCCGAACCAGCGCTGGCGTGGAAGATACTGCGGGAGCAACTCGGCCTGCAGACGGTCCTTACCATTGCCATCGAGCACCGCCTCCCAATCTTCCGCAGTATTGACATAAAGGCCGTTAGTGTCGACCTGGTCGACTTGTACGCTACTCTCCGGCGCGGGCTGTAACTCAAGCCATAAGAAGCCATACGGCCCGAGTGTAAGTGGATAAGATTGCTTGCCGATGGGCGGGAACTCGACATAGCCCAGCATCTCAACTGGAACCATGCCTTCGAAGCCGGTGAGGTCCAGTTGCACGGGCTGGGCAAAGCGCGAGAGATTGGCGACGCAAAGGACCTGTTCCCCCTCATGCTGACGCACATAGGCGAGAATCTTGCGGTTGCCGGGTTCGAGAAAGCGCAGCGTGCCGCGCCCGAAGACACGGAACAGCTTGCGCAGCGCGATCATGTTGCGCATCCAGTTGAGAAGCGAAGACTGATCGCTCTGCTGCGCCTCGACATTTACAGCTTCATAGCCCCAGACGGGATCCATGACGACGGGGCTGAATAACCTTGCGGGATTGGCGCGCGAGAATCCGGCATTCCGGTCCCCGGACCATTGCATGGGGGTACGTACGCCATTGCGGTCGCCGAGATAGATGTTATCGCCCATACCTATCTCGTCGCCGTAGTAGAGGATAGGAGTTCCCGGGAAGGAAAAGAGCAGGCTATTGAGTAACTCGATCCGTCTGCGGTTGTTATCGAGCAGAGGAGCCAGCCGACGCCGAATGCCAATGTTAATGCGCATGCGGGGGTCTGCACTATAGGCGAGATACATGTAATCCCGCTCGTCATCACTTACCATTTCGAGGGTTAACTCGTCGTGGTTTCGAAGGAAGAGTCCCCACTGGCAGTTATCGGGGATATCCGGCGTCTGCGCCATGATGTCGGTGATGGGCAGCCGGTCCTCCTGCCGAAGGGCCATGTAAATGCGCGGCATGAGCGGGAAGTGGAAGGCCATGTGGCATTCATCGCCATCGGCAAAGTAGGGGCGAACATCGGTGGGCCACTGGTTGGCCTCCGCGAGGATGACTCGACCGGTGTAGGACTCGTCGATCTCCTTGCGAATGCGCTTCATGATGGCGTGCGTCTCAGGAAGATTTTCGCAGTTGGTTCCTTCCCGCTCCACCAGGTAAGGGATGGCGTCGGTGCGCAGCCCATCTACGCCCATGTCGAGCCAAAAGCGCATGATCCTGATGACTTCTTCAATGACGCGCGGATTGTCGTAATTCAAATCGGGCTGATGCGAGAAGAAGCGGTGCCAGAAATAGGCCTGCGCGACAGAGTCCCAAGTCCAATTCGATTTTTCGGTGTCGGTGAAGATGATGCGCGCGTCGGTGTACTTCTGATCGGTATCGTTCCACACGTAGAAGTTGCGTTCGGGCGATCCCGGAGGCGCGTGGCGGGCCGCCTGAAACCATGGGTGCTGGTCGGAAGTGTGGTTCACAACCAACTCGATCATCACCTGCAAACCGCGATCGTGGGCGGCGTTGAGAAAGGCCTTGAAGTCGTCCAGGGTCCCGTAACTCGGGTGGACGTCCATGTAATCCGCGATATCGTAGCCGTCATCGCGCAAGGGCGAAGGGAAAAACGGCAGAAGCCAGAGGCAGGTGACGCCGAGGTCCTGCAGGTAATCCAACTTGCTCATCAAGCCTTGAAAATCACCGATGCCGTCGTTGTTGCTGTCGGCAAAAGCTCGCACGTGCAACTCGTAAATGATCGCGTCTTTATACCAGAGAGGATCCGAGACACTTCCAGCCCGCTTCAATGGGTCCTCCCCAAACTCCTGATCGCAAACGACATGTTCATAGGCGAGCGTGAAATCCTTTTCATGACTCAGATGCTGTTTTCGACGACAAAGACGTGTGCAGGAAAATCTTCAAAGGGCAGCTGGACGAAGTTGCGGGAACCGCTCCACTGGAAGCTGTTGCCCGTCAATAAATCGCGGACAACGAAAGGCGCGGCGGCGGTGACGCCGATGGCGGAGAGGTCGAGATCGACCCATCCCGACTGCACGTTGAAGGGGTCGAGATTGACGACGGCCAGGATGGTGTTGGCCGGCGGTGCCTTTGCTGTAGCAGATCAGATAGGGGTTGTCGGTTGGATGGAAGTGCAGCCCGCGATGAGAATGGAAGGCCGGATTGTCGATGCGGATCTGGTTAAGCAGCGTAATAAATGGACGTAGGCTTGTGGGCGATTCGAGATCCCAATGCTTGAGTTCGTACTTCTCTGAATAGAGATACTCTTCGCTCTTGGCAGCGCGCGGCGTGTTCTCAAGCAGCTCGAAGGCGGCGCCATAGATTCCGTAGCTGGTGCCGAGAGTAGCGGCGAGAACCAGCCTGCTCATGAACGCGGCGCGGCCACCGACCTGCAAACTTTCGGGCAGAATGTCAGGCGTGTTGGGCCAGACGTTGGGGCGGAAATATTCTTTGCCTGGGTCCTGGGTGAGCTCGAGGAAGTATTCGGTCAGTTCCTGCTTGGTATTGCGCCAGGTGAAGTAGGTGTAGGACTGAGAAAAGCCCACCTTGGCCAGACGATGCATGACGCGCGGGCGGGTAAATGCTTCGGCGAGAAACAAAACGTCAGGATGCTTGTCCTTGATCTCCGCGATGGCCCATTGCCAGAAGGGAAAGGCCTTGGTGTGAGGATTGTCGACGCGGAAGATCTTGACTCCTTCGCCGATCCAGTAGAGGAAGACATCGCGCAGCGCGTCCCACAACCCACGCCAGTCTGAGCTCTCGAAGTCCAGCGGATAGATGTCCTGATATTTCTTCGGCGGGTTCTCGGCATATTGGATGGTGCCGTCCGCGCGCTTGCGGAACCATGCCGGATGTTCTGTAACCCAGGGGTGATCGGGAGCGCATTGAAAGGCGATGTCCAGCGCGAGTTCGAGGCCCAAGCTTTTTGACTTGGCGAGCAGGTGGCGGAAATCTTCGAGGGTTCCCAGAGCGGGATGAATCGCGGTATGGCCACCCTCGCTCGAGCCGATGGCCCAGGGGCTGCCGACGTCGCCGGGTTCGGCCTCGACTGCGTTGTTTCTACCTTTACGAAAGCTGTGGCCGATGGGATGGATGGGCGGAAAGTAGACAACGTCGAAGCCCATGTCGGCCACGTAGGGCAGTCTCGCTTCGCAATCGCGAAAGGTGCCGTGTTCTGCGGCGAGCGGGGAGGTGGAGCGAGGGAAGAATTCGTACCAGGCAGAGAACTGGGCTTTGTCGCGATCGACGACGACCGCCAACTCTTTTTCGTAGAGGGTTTCCATTGCCGTATCGGGATAGCGTCGCACTGCGGCGAGCAAATCGGGATCGAGCGCGGTCGCCTGTTGCAAGGCGGGTGTAGCCGTGGCGTCCCGAAGCGATGCGGCCGCGGAGGCGAGGAGCGTGGCGTCGGGTCCCTTGGCTAATTTCGCGGCGTGGTCGAGGAGCAAAGCTCCCTGCTGCAGATCGACCGTCACATCCTGGCCAGCGGCGATGCGCTTGGTGAGGTCATGTTGCCAGGTGGAGAAGTGGTCGATGCGGCCGCCGAGCGTGTATCGATAGCGACCCATGGCTTCGACGGGAAACGAAGCACGCCAGCGATCGTTGCCGAGGGGAGCCATGTCGACCCACTGCCAGTCGGGTTCGTTTTCGGCGCGATAGAGCAAGCGGCAACTGACTTCATCGTGCCCGTCGCCGAAGATGTCGGCCTCCACGGTCACCGTCTCGCCTTCCACGCGCTTGATCGGGAACTCGCCGCAATCGACCTCCGGCTCGACTCCCTCGATCACTACCCGCTGTCGTCCGTTCTCCGGCTTCGCCATTCCTGGACCTTGTCTCCTTTATCGCGCAACTCGCGATTGTATGTGGAAGATGGCACCTCGCGGAGCCAGTATGCGGAGAAATCCTCTCCTCTTAAGCGAGATGCAGATTTCGTGGGATGCGTCGTTTGTGGATGCAAGGCCCGCATGCCGTGTGGACCAGCGGCGGCATCAAGCGGGGTCGCCTAACTTCTGAAATACGTTATTCAACGACTCTGCCAGCGTTGGATGAGAGAAAATGCCATCGCGAAGCGCAGTGTAGGGGAGCTTACCCATCATGGCGACCTGGAGGATGGAGGCGATTTCTCCTCCCTCAATGCCGAGCACCGCGGCGCCCAGAATCTGATCGGAATCGGCGTCGACAAGAATCTTCATGACGCCGCGGGACTCGTCCATTTCGAGAGCGCGGGCGACGGAGGTCATGGGCATCTTCGCGATGCGAAGCTTGCGGCCGTCGCGGCGTGCCTCCTGTTCCGTCATGCCGATACGGCCAAGTTGAGGATCGGTGAAGACCGTGTACGGCACCATCCTGCCTGCGATGCTGACTCTTTTCCCCTGGAGCACGTTGCTGCGGATGACGCGAAAGTCGTCGTAGGAGATGTGGGTGAAGGCCGGGCCGCCCTTCACGTCGCCCAAGCCATAGATGCCGGGAGCCGTGGTCTCAAGCCACTCATTCACGCGAATGTAACCATGTTCGTCGGTGGCGATGCCCGCGGCGGGCAGATTCAGTTCATCCGAATTTGGCCGACGCCCGGCGGCCACCAGCAGGTGTGAGCCGGTGAGGGTTTGTGGCTTCTCCCTGCACCTCGAGTTGAATGGCTCCGTTGGCGTGGCTCGCTCGCGAGACTCGCCGGTTCAAGAGAAGTTCGATGCCGTCTTCGCGGAAGATTTTTTCCACCTGCTCGGAGATGTCGGCGTCTTCTCTGGCGAGCAGATGAGGGCCGGATTGCACGATGGTGACCCGGCTGCCGAAGCGGCGAAACATCTGGCCGAACTCCACGCCGATGTAGCCCCCGCCCAGGATCAGCAGATGCTCCGGAACGTGGTCCAACTCCATGATGGAGACGTTGTCGAGGAACGGCACTTCGCTGAGACCGGGCAACTTTGGAACGGCGGTGCGGGTGCCGGTGTTGATGAAGATCTGCTCGCTTCGCAGCAGCGATTCGCCGCCGGCATTGAGCGCGACGCGAACGGTTTTGGCGTCAACGAAGGAGGCGCGTCCCATGAGGACGTCGAGATTTGGCGCGGCTTTGAGGCGCTTCTCGTTGCCGCCGCGAAAGCTGTCGACGATGTCGCGCTTGCGTTGCCGGACGCGGGCGAGGTCGATGCTGAGCTCGCCGGTCTTGACGCCGAAGTCTGCGCCTCGCCGGGCCAGGTACGCGACGCGGGCGCTGGCGACCATGGTTTTGGTTGGGGTACAGCCTTCGTTGATGCAGGTTCCGCCGATATGGCGACTCTCGACCAGCGCTGTCTTTTTACCAGCCTGCGGCAAGCGCGGAGGCCAGCGGATTGGCGGCCTGGCCGGAACCAAGAATCAGGGCGTCGTAAACAACTGCATCGGCCACGAAGACTCCTCGGAAGACGCGGGTCAGAATCGCGAGACGATGAGGATCCCGCCGCCGATGGCCAGCACATCTTCGAGCAGGGCAATCGGGAGATCGGGAAAATGTTGCTGCACGGTGAGCCAACGGCGCAGCGAGTAGCCCGCGAAGGCTCCGGCGACTCCGCCGATAGCGCCTAGTATGGCGCCGAGCAGCAGCGAGCTTTGCGCGGAGATGCAGAGGGCGGCGCCGCAGCCTGCGCCGAAGATGCAGCGTACGGCCAGCGGGCCCGGGCTGATGCGGCTTGGGATCTGCGGCAGTTTGTCGCCGATCCACTCCCCGATGGCAAAGAGAGTGAAGACGATCAGCGAAATCTTGCTGCCCAGAAAAGAGAGGGGCGAGCCGCTCAGTTTGAGCCAGCCGAGATGGGCTCCCCAACAGACAGCGGCAGGCCCTGTCATGGAGCGAAGACCGGTGACACAGCCGATGAGAAACGCGAGGAGAAGGGGAAGCGCTCCGGAACTAGTCATCGTTTGTACCATCGACGATTGCCCTCGGCCATGTCAAACCTCAGTCGATGTTCAGTAGCAATTTGCCTGTAGTTTTACGAGACTCAAGGTCAACGTGGGCCTTGGCTGCGTCGGCGAGCGGGTACAGGTGTTCGCAGCGGACTTTTAACTTGCCGGTCTGAACCCAGGCAAGAACTTCGCCGGCACGGGCAGTGAGTTCTTCGCGGGTGAGGATGTAGTGCTGCAGAGAAGGCCGTGTGACGAAGAGCGAGCCCTTGGTGCTGAGGGTGATCAGGTCGAAGGGCGGAACAGCGCCGCTCGAGCCGCCAAAGAGGACCATCATGCCGCGCGGACGCAGGCAGTTGAGAGATTGGTCGAAGGTGGTCTTGCCGACGGAATCGTAGACCACGTCGACACCGGCGCCGTTCGTGAGCTTGCGCGTCTCCGCTTCGAAGTCGGCCTGGGTGTAGAGGATGACGTCGTGGGCGCCGGCCTCGCGCGCGAGCTGGGCCTTCTCTTCTGTGGAGACGGTTGCGATGACGCGGGCTCCGACCTGCGAAGCCATCTGGGTGAGCAGCAGACCTACTCCTCCCGCCGCAGCATGCACCAGGGCGGTGTCGCCACGTTTCAATGGGAACGTCGACTGCGACAAATAGTGCGCGGTCATGCCCTGGAGCATCACGGCGGCGGCTTGCGAGAGATCGACGCCTTCGGGAACAGAGATGAGTTTCGAAGCCGCTACAACGGCGTATTCCGCATAGGTGCCGAGAACGCCGCACCAGGCGACGCGGTCGCCCTTCGCAAATTCGCGCACACCTTCGCCGGTTTCTTCGACGATGCCGGCAGCTTCCTGACCGGGGACGAAGGGGAGCGGAACTTTGTAGCGGCCTTCGCGCTGGTAGACGTCGATGAAGTTCACGCCCGAGGCATGGATTCGGACGAGGACCTCGCCTGCGTTGGGTGTGGGGGTCGCGATGTCCGCGAGGACGAGATGCTCTGGGCCGCCGGTCTGGGCAATCTGGATGGCTTTCATGACCATTTAAGAATGCATTCTGCCCGGGGTTTGCGCAAACGGTGGGTAGCGGAAACGGAGAGGTGGAGAAGTGGAGATGGAGAAAAGCAATCGCGAAAATATATTCAACCGATTGGTTGACAAGGAGATACGCCGGCCTTATATTCAACCTCATGGTTGAATTATCAAATGCAAGTTTGGATGCTGTCTTTCATGCACTCTCGGATGGGACCCGGCGAGCCATTCTTCGGGACATCACGAGGAAGCAGAAGACGGTGAACGAAATTGCGGAGCCATACCCGATGTCACTGGCGGCAGTCTCGAAACACCTGCAGGTGCTGGAGAGGGCGAGGCTGATCGAGCGGGAGCGGAAGGGAACGTTTCGAATGGTGCGATTAAAACCGGAGACTCTACAGGCGGCGAAGGACTGGCTTGCCTACTATGAAACCTTCTGGACGGATCGGTTGGATTCCCTCCAGAAACACCTGGAATCGGCGGAGATGCCGGGAGAGGATGAGTAAATGGAGACATTGCAGATGGAGCAGAGCAAGCCGGGAACTGTGAAGAGAGATGCGACGCAACTGGAGCTGACGCGGGTGATCCGGACGAGCCGGGTCAAGGTCTATGAGGCGTGGACGCGGCCAGAGGTATTGCAGCAGTGGTTCGGGCCGGGGCAGATGGTGGTGCCGAGCGCGAGGCTGGATGCGAGGGAAGGCGGCGAATACGCAATCGAGATGGCCGGATCGGGAAGTTGCGAAGACCAGTCGCCCGCGGCTACCGGCAGTCGATTCATTCGCGGTGTGTATCAGCAGGTGGTGCCGAACGAACGGTTGCAGTTCACGTGGCGTGCGGACTGGAGTGGGGACGAGACTTCGCTGGTGACGATTTCGTTTCGCGATGTAGAAGGTGGAACCGAGATCACGCTGAAGCACGAGCGGTTCGCTACGGAGAGTTCGCGCGACGGACACGAGAAGGGCTGGGGCGCTTCTCTGTCGAAGATGGCAACCCTGCTCGAGGGCTAGTAGAAGATGGCGACTCGCAAACAGAAGCCCGCAGCAGAGCGCGTCGATGGCTCCGCTGCGGGCGGAGTTGCGAGCGTCGATCTGGCGGCTGCGCGGAGCTTTGCCGCCAAAAAGCTGAACGGGGCGGAGGTGGCGCTGAAGTTTGGCAACGCTTCCTTTTCCGTTGGTGGGAAGGTGTTCGCGTTTACGCGTCCGAACGGGCTGGTGCTGAAACTGCCGCCGGATGTTTTGAAGCAGGTGGTGGAGCAGCGTGAGGCCGCGCCGCTGGTGATGGGTCAGCGGGTGATGCGGGAGTGGGTTCTGCTGCGGCTGGATGGTCCGGAGCAGTATGCGGAGGAGCTTGAGTTACTGCGGATTGCGATGGGGTTTGTGATTGCAAGGGAGGCCTAGGATCCGGCAGCTTCTCACCGGAGATCTATACTTTTGCGCAGAGTAGGTTAGGAGGCCGATCCTGCGCATAGGTCATGCCGCTGCTTTGATTGCATTGGCTGCTTCCAGCTTGATGGCTGGTGCGCAGGTCGTGCCAGGATTTCATTTTCAATTCACCGAGAACCCCGGACCCTATTCTGTTGGGCTTAGAGTGGCTGAGCTTGATCGGTCCCGTGGTTTCTCGACTGTACCCAGTGAAAATGGTAATCCTACCGCCGAAGACCCTCGTCCACTGCAGAGCTTAGTGTGGTATCCCGCAGAAAACTCCAGCGGCAAAAGAATGACGTTGGGCGACTATGCAGCTCTCATCGAGACGGAGACCGGTTTCGATAGACCTAATGAGCACGGAAAACCGCAGGCGGTTGTCGAACAGTACATGCATGGAATCACAGGGACCGCCACCTGGGCGATTCGCGACGCCGCGATGGAGGCAGGGCGATTTCCTCTATTGATTTACGCGCCGAGCCTCAACGCTCCAGCCACCGAAAACATTGAGCTATGTGAATATCTTGCAAGCAATGGCTACGTCGTGATGGCAAGCCCCAGCATGGGCGCATTATCTCGAGATATGACCATCGACGTGGCTGGTGCGAACGCGGAGGCGCGAGATATGTCGTTTCTCATCGACTTCGCGAAAACGCTCCCCGACACAGACATGTCCGAAGTCGCAGCGATGGGATATAGCTGGGGAGGCATGGCTGCGCTGTTTGACGCAGCGCGAGATCAGCGGGTGCGTGCTTTGATTTCTCTGGATGGCTCGTTTCGCTACTCCAGTGGCACGGTGCAGGAAGCCGGCGACGTTCACCCTGAGCAGATGACGATCCCTCTGCTTGTCTTCAGCAGGGCTGAGGAATCGTTAGAGTCCTGGGATGCGATGCGCCGGGGAAAGCCGCAAATTGAACCAGCGCCGAACGTTCTAAACGAATGGACTCACGGTGATTTGCTGCATATCCACCTGCTTGGTATGTCTCATATTCAATTTAGCTCTCTCTATCAGAGAAGCGAGCGGTTCAGGAGAGAGGCGCTGCAGTTCGCACCGGCGGACTATTCGTTGGAAGAAGGCGCAGAGAGCTATAACTGGATGGCTCGGTATACCGTGGAATTCGTGAACGCCTATCTGAAGCGGGATGCGGCGGCGATGGAATTCCTCAGGCGCACGCCACGAGACAATCATGTTCCTCAGCATTTGATGTGGGCGCGCTTCCAACCAGCAATGAGTAGACAGGTCTCGACCAATCCGCCATCCACGAAGTGAAGAGTCTCAACAGCGCTCAGGAGCGGTTACTTGTGTGTGCTGGACGGATGGGGGCGCTGGTTGAGAGGCGGGGTGTGCGGTAGGTCAAGGTGGCGTGTTGGGGGCTGGGGTTTCGCACCTTGGAGAGCACGGCCGCTGGTGCGCATGCGCTGGTCGGCCTCTGTCCATGAGGGCAGCGCGGTTTCCGGCTGCTCCCAGTGCACGACCGAGGCCTCGTCACACCAGTGCAGCAGGCGGGGCATGGCGGATTTGTGAGGGCCTGTCGTCATGAAGCGACGCATGCTCTCCTGGCTGTCCCAGGCAGTCATGGTCCAGAAGGCCCACTTTCGATCGGGCAGAACATTGCCGCCCTGGAAGCCCGGAGAGTTCTTGACCTGCTGCAGGGAACGGTAGGTATACAGGGCGAAGGCGGGCAGGAAGCGAATCGATCGAACTCTCAGGCGGGTGATGCTGATGAACGGCATGTCGTAGTCCTGAGAATCGCGAGACGGGACATTGACGAAGCCGGTTGGCGACGAACATCCAAGCCAAACCGAAGCCGCGGCGGCGACGAACCTCAAGCCAAACCGGGGTGACGTGCCGGTTCGGCTGTTAGGCAAAATCCCGACTAGTTGTCGTGGAGCATGCTGGGCTCTTCCGGAGAGCGCAGGCGCACCAGGCGATCGACCGCATAGGGAGCGCGGTGGGATGGCTGATGGTAGTGCCGAACCTGGAGTTCGCCGAGGAGGCCGATGGCCAGCATCTGAATTCCGGCCAGCACCAGCACACCGGCAATGACGAAGAGCGGCCCGTGCTGATCCATCACGTTCTGGTGAGTGAACAGCTTGAGCATGAGCAGGAACAAGGACACCGCGCCGCCTGAGAAGACGCCGAGCGCGCCGAAGGTTCCGAAGAAGTGCAGCGGGCGGGTCATGTACTTGAGCAGGAAGCGAATGGTCAGCAGGTCAAAGAAGACGCGGAAGGTGCGCGAGATGCCGTAGTGGGACTTGCCGCGTTCGCGATTGACGTTGCGGATGGGAATCTCGCAGATGCTCGCGCCATACCAGGAAGCCAGCGCCGGGATGAAGCGGTGCATTTCGCCATAGAGCGGGATGTTGTGAATGACGTCGCGGCGGTAAGCCTTGTAGGTGGTGCCGAAGTCGTGGATGTCGACGCCGGAGAGCTTGGCCATGAGCCAGTTGGCGCAGCGCGAGGGGATGCGGCGCATGACGAAGTTGTCGATGCGTTCCTTGCGCCAGCCGCTGACGACGTCGTAGCCCTCTTCGAGCTTTTCGAGGAAGTCCGGAATTTCGTCGGGATCGTGCTGAAGATCGCCGTCCATGGCCAGGATGAATTCGCCCTGGGAGTGATCGAATCCGGCGGCAAGGGCCGAGGTCTGTCCGAAGTTTCTGCGCAGCTTGACGACCAGCACGCGGCTGTCGACGGCGGCAATCTCTTCCAGAAGCTTGTAGGTGCGGTCGCTCGAACCGTCGTCCACAAACACGAGTTCAAAGCTGTCGCCGACCTGCTCCATGACGGCTTTGAGGCGGTCGTAGAGGGCGGTTACGTTTTCTTCCTCGTTGTGGAAGGGAACAACGATCGAGTATTTCGGCATGGTCACTATTATAGACGCCGGGTAGGTGGCGATGGATTCCGCGACGTGGGTGAATTCCGTGTCGATTTCGGCACAGTTCAGCGGCTATCTGTCTGGTTTGGCGATCTCTTCCGCCAGGATGGCGGCGGCGGATTCGCAGGCAGCGCGGTCGACATCGTGGTGGGTGACGAGGCGGAGGGTGTGCGGGCCGAGGACCTGGCTGGCCAGGACGCCGCGGGATTTGAGACGAGTGACGAGGGCGTTGGCGTCGGCCTGATGGCGCAGGCTGAAGATGACGATGTTGGTCTGGACGGTTTCGAGATCGATTTCGACATTGGGCAGCGCGGCGATCTGTTCGGCCAGGTAGCGGGCGTTGGCGTGGTCTTCGGCGAGGCGTTGGGTCATCTGTTCGAGGGCGATGAGGCCGGGAGCGGCGAGGATTCCGGCCTGGCGCATGCCGCCGCCGAGGGATTTGCGGTAGATACGGGCGCGTTCGATGAGCTGCGGCACTGCCTACGACCATGGAGCCGACCGGGGCGCACAAGCCCTTGGAGAGGCAGAACATGACGGTGTCGAAGCCGGCGGTGAGCTCGGCGACCGGGATGCCGAGGGCGGTGGCGGCGTTGAAGATTCGCGCGCCGTCGAGGTGCACGGGCAGGCCGGCGTTCTTCGCGCCGGCCCAGACCTGCTCCATGACCTCGAGGGGGGTTACGGTGCCGCCGGCCATGTTGTGGGAGTTTTCGAGGCAGATAAGGCCGGTCCGGGCGCGATTGCGGCTGTGGCCTGTGATCCACGGCTGCGATGCGGTCCCAGGAGAGAACGCCGCGATCGCCGGCGACGGGGCGCAGCTGGCAGCCGGAGAAGGCGGCGGTCATGGCCATCTCCCAATCCAGAATGTGGGCGAGCGACTCGCAGATGACCTCCTGGCCGGGCTGGGTGTGAACGCGGATGGCGATCTGGTTGCCCATGGTGCCGGTGGGAACGAAGAGGGCGGCTTCCCGGCCGAAGATCTCGGCGGCGCGGGCTTCGAGGCGGTTGACGGAGGGGTCTTCGGCGTACACATCGTCGCCGACCTCGGCCTGGGCCATGGCGGCGCGCATGGCGGGAGTGGGCTGGGTGACGGTGTCACTGCGCAGGTCGATGACGCCGGTGTGGAGTTCTTGGGAGTGCTGGTCCAGGGGTAGAGTTTGCGATGACATGCTGGAGAAATCCTCAACAAAGACTTTAAGTAATCAGGAGAGCGAATTCGCTCGGCTCAGGAGATTGCAGGAACTGCTCGAAGAGTTCATTGGAGAGCAGGCGGCCTCGGGACGTGAGGGAGACGCGGTCTTGTTCCTGGTGGACTAGACCTTGAGCTGTGGCCGCGGAGAGGACTTCGTCAAAGGCGGCGGTGGCTTCGGAGCCGAATTCAGACTGAAGCGCTGGGAGGCTGACGCCCTGGTTGAGGCGAAGGCCGAGGAACCAGGCTTCTTCGAGTTCCTGCCGGGGAGTGAGGCGACGGTACTCGGCGGGCTGGGGCGATTGCAGGTAGCGATCGAGGTGGTCGCCGGTTTCGAAGCGGACGGCAGTTCCCTGCCCGCGGTGGTCGACGGCTGGGACGGAGCATGGAATGGGCGTCGAGGCCGAAGCCGAGGTACGGCTGGCGGCGCCAGTACTTGTTGTTGTGGCGCGACTCGGAGCCGGGCTGGGCGAAGTTGGAGATTTCGTACTGCGGCAGGCCGGCGCGGTTGAGGGTGTCGATGGCGTCGAGGTAGAGGTCGGCGACGAGGTCGTCGCTGGGAACGGAGCCGGAGTGGTACTTGCCGCTGCCGGACGAGGAGTTCGCGGCCGAGGCGGGAGTCTTCATCCACTTCGAGCATGTAGATGCTGGCGTGGGTAACGCCGCTCTCGATGAGGGTGTTGAGGGAACGCTGCCAGGAGTCGGGGGTCTGGTAAGGCAGGCCGGCGATGAGGTCGACGCTGATGCGCGGGATGCCGGCTGCCTGCATGCGGCGGATGTCTTCGAGGGCGACTGCGCGGGTGTGGAGACGGCCGGTGACGGCGGCTTCGCGGTCGTCGAAGGACTGGACGCCGAAGCTGGTGCGATTCACGCCGACCTGGAGCATGGCGTCGAGGAAGGGGTCAGAGATCTGGCCGGGGGCACATTCCACGGTGATTTCGGCATCGTTGTCGATCTCGAATTCATCTCGCAATGCGGAGAACAGGCGGAGGAGCAGGTCGGGAGGCAGGGTGCTGGGCGTTCCGCCACCGAGGTAGACGGTGTCGACGCGGTGGGGGAGTGGGATTCCCTGCGATGCGAGGGTGTGGCGGGCGGCGCGGATGTCCTCGAGAAGGCGTTGCGGTATAGCGCACCAGGGAGCTCTCGGGAAAGACGCCGGACGCGAAGTTGCAGTAGGTGCACTTCGACCGGCAGAACGGGACCGAGATGTAGAGGCCGAGGGGGTCCATGGTGGTCTGCTTATATTTTCCCATGTCCCGGCGATGCGGTTGACGAAAGAGGGTTGGCGGGCTGAGGCGCGAAACGGCAACTTGATGACGCTACACAACGTAGAATAGGAACTGGGAACGATGGCGGACGAGCAGAAACCGAAAGACGCGCAGCGAGATGAAGACGTTGTTGGGAAGGCGTATGACAGCCGCCTGATGCGGCGTCTGCTGACCTACCTGCGTCCGTACAAGCTGCCGTCGGCGATTTCGCTGGTCGCGATCGTGATCAAGGCGGTTTCGGATGTGCTGGGGCCCTACCTGGTGAAGGTGGCGGTGGACCGGTACATGACGCAGGCCCCGCCGGAGAAGCTATCGGCGCTGGCGCGGCAGCTCAGTCCCGATCCGGTGCATGGCATCACGCAACTGGCGGTGCTGTACCTGGGGTCGCTGGTGTTGAGCTTCGCCATGGAAGGCGTGCAGACCTACCTGATGCAGTGGACCGGGCAGAAGGTGATGTTCGACCTGCGCAGCCAGATCTTCCGCCACCTGCAGCGGATGCATATCGGCTTCTTCGACCGCAACCCGGTGGGCCGGATCGTGACCCGGCTGACCAGCGATGTGGACGCGCTGAACGAGATGTTCACGTCGGGCGTGTTTGCGATCTTCGAAGACGTGTTTGTGCTGGCCGGCATCGTGATCATCATGCTGAAGATGAACTGGTGGCTGGCGCTGATTGCGTTCGCGGTGCTGCCGTTCATCCTGATGTCACGCGGGTGTTCCGCAAGCATGTGCGGGACTCCTACCGGCGGATCCGGTCGGCGATTGCGCGGATCAATTCGTACACCCAGGAACATGTAAGCGGCATGAGCGTGGTGCAGCTCTTCAATCGCGAGGAGCGCTCGTATAAGGCGTTTGAGGGCGTCAACCGGCTGCACATGGACGCGTTCAAAGACGCGATCCTGGCGTATGCGCTGTACTACCCGGCGGTGGAACTGCTGAGCTCGATTGCCATCGCGCTGGTGATCTGGCTGGGCGGCAACGGCGTGATGCGCAGCGCGGTGACGCTGGGCGTGCTGGTGGCGTTCATGCAGTATGCGCAGCGGTTCTTCCGTCCGATTCAGGACCTGAGCGAGAAGTACAACATCCTGCAGGCGGCGATGGCGGCGAGCGAGCGCATCTTCAAGCTGCTGGACACGACGGTCGAGGTGGTTTCGCCGGCGAATCCGCGGAAGGGCGATGGGTCGGGCCGGATCGAGTTCCGGAATGTGTGGTTCACCTACCAGAGGCTGGATGAGGCAACGGTGGCGAAGATTGCCGCGGCATCTTCGCAGGAACTGGCCGCGATGGACGAGATCGAGTGGATCCTGAAGGGCTGCTCGTTTGTGATCGAGCCGGACCAGACGGCGGCGATCGTGGGGCATACGGGAGCGGGCAAGACCACGATCATCAGCCTGATGATGCGGTTTTACGACATTCAGCACGGCAGCGTGCTGGTGGATGGAGTGGATGTTCGCGAGCAGGACGTGACCGAGTTGCGGCGGAGGTTTGGCGTGGTGCTGCAGGATCCGTTCCTGTTCAGCGGAACGATTGCGGAGAATATCCGGCTGGGGTCGGATTGGATCTCGGACCAGCAGATGGAGCAGGCGGCGGACGATGTGAACGTGAGCGACTTCATCCGCACCCTGCCGCAGGGCTTCGATGAACCGCTGCGCGAGCGCGGGAACAGCTTGTCGACCGGCCAGAAGCAGCTGATCAACTTTGCGCGGGCGCTGGCGCACAATCCGCGGATCCTGGTACTGGACGAGGCGACGTCGAGCGTGGATACGGACACGGAGATGCTGGTGCGTTCGGCGCTGGAGCGGATGGTCGAGGGACGGACGTCGGTGGTGATTGCGCATCGGCTGTCGACGGTGCAGCGGGCAGACACAGATTCTCGTGATGCACAAGGGCGTGCTGCGAGAGATGGGCACGCACCAGGAGTTGCTGGCGCGGCATGGCATCTATTGGAAGCTGTACCAGCTGCAGTACCAGGACCAGGAGTTGCAGACGGTGCCGATGGCGCCGATGCGGGCGGGGCTGGCGCCGTTTGCCACCAGCGCGGACTGACCGCGGCGAGCACCAAAGAGTGAAGCGGGCGCACAGACGGCGAGAGCACAAGAGCACGTGAGGAAACACGGGGGATGGGGCAACCGAAGATCTTTCTCTCAGCCGGAGAGGCCAGCGGCGAACACTACGGCACGCTGCTGATGGAGGCGATCCGGCGGCTGGAGCCCGGGGCCGAGTTCTTTGGCATGGGCGGGCAGCGGATGGAAGCGCAGGGGTGCCGCCGCATCGTGCGCGCGGAAGATGTCGCGGTCATGGGGATCACAGAAGTGATCCGGCACATGCCGCGGATCTATGGCGAATACCGCAAGCTGAAGGCGAGCCTGCGAGCAGAACGGCCCGATGTTGCGATCCTGATCGATTTTCCCGACGTGCATCTGCGGCTGGCGCGCGAACTGCATCGGCTGCGCATCCCGGTGATTTTCTTTGTGAGCCCACAGCTATGGGCGTGGAAGAAGCATCGTATTCGCCACGTGCAACGCTATATTGATCGCATGCTGGTGATCTTCCCGTTTGAGGAGCCTTTTTACCGGGAGCGCGGGGTTGAGGCGTTCTTTGTGGGGCATCCGCTGGCGGACCTGTCATCCTCCTTCGATCCCACGAAACGCATTTGCTCGCGAACATGGGCTGGACTCGTCCAAGCAATGGATAGGCTTGCTGCCAGGAAGCCGGGAGAAGGAGATTCGGCTGAATCTTCCGGAGATGTTGAAAGCAGCCGCTGATTTGAACGAGGACGCCGAGTTTCTGATTCCGCTGGCACCCACGCTCACACCCCAGCAGGTCGAGCACGTCGGCACGATGCTGACGCAGGCGACGACTGCGGGGAAAAAGCTACGAGTGACGACGGTGAACGATGCGCGGGCCACCCTGTTTCATGCGCGCGCGAGCGTGGTGGCCAGCGGTACGGCGACGGTGGAAGCGGCGCTGATCGGCAATCCATTTGTAGTGGTGTATCGTGTATCGGCGCTGACCTATGAGGTGGCGCGGCGGGTGGTGAAGGTGCCGTTTGTGGCGATGGTGAATTTGGTGGCAGGACGAGAGGTAGTGCCGGAATTGATTCAGAACGAATTCACCGCCGCGAATGTGGCTGCGCGGTTGCGGCCGTTGCTGCACGACGAGCAGGCGCGCAGCAGCATGCAGGCCGATCTGCGCCACGTGAGTTCCCTGCTGAAGACAGGAAGGACAGAGAACACCCAGACGGCTATCGACCAGGTCGCCCGCATTTCCCTGCAGCTTATTTCCGAATTTCATCACCGACAGTTACATCCGGGCCAGGTCTCGGCACTGGATGCTGCGCCGCCCGAACTATTTCAGAGACCTGTGCCTCCGAGAAAAGCCCAATGAAAATTTTGTTCCCGCCTGTGTTGGCCCTGACTGTTCGCTGTCGCCCGGTGATTGTGTCACTGGCGGTGGGGCTTATTGCGTTGAGCTGCCATCCCCTGTTTGCGGCAGACAAGCCGAACATGCAGATCACCGGCTACGTGATCGATGCTGAACTGGACCCGGACGCGCATTCGCTGAAGGCTACGGCCAAGGTGAGTGTGACCGCGCTGGCCGATCTGGATACAGCAGTCTTTCAGTTACATAATGCGCTGCAGGTCAGCAAAGTCACCGATGCCTCGAACGCGGTGTTGACGGGCGAGCGCGGGCAGGACGCGACCATCCGGCTGACACTTGCCGGCGCGCCTGGCGAAGGGTCAGACGGCGACCTACACGTTTGTCTATGGCGGCACGCTGAGCGGAACGGAAGAGAGCCCGGTCGAGGGATTGAAGCTGGCGTCGATCGGCAGCCCGATCAGCTACCTGTTGTATGCGGCGCGCTGGTTCCCGATGACCGGCTACATGACGAACCGGTTTACGGCGGACATTCACGTCAAGATTCCCGCCGGATATCGGGTGATCGGCAGCGGCGTGGTGGGCGGTGCCGCAGACGACGGGGACGGGCGCGAAGGCGATGCAGGACTTCGAGTTTCGCTGGGACAAGCCGGGATTTCCGGGGACGATCATCGCGGGCAAATTCAATGAACCGGTGGCGGTCGCGGGTGCGCCGAACATTCGCGTGTACACCACCGACGCGCACAAGCAGAATGCGGCGGAGTATGCGGAGACGGCGCTGAAGGAAGTGGATTTTTTCATCGGCAACTTCGGCATCGCGGAGACGCCGCGGCTGAACGTAGTGGAACTTCCGGACGATACGGTGCCGGCGTACTGGGCGCCGGAGATTGCGGCGATTCAGGGTGCGCGGATCGGCGACAAGAGCAACTTCCGGTTGTTGGCGAACACCATCGCGCATCAATGGTGGGGCAGCCAGGTGAGCCCCGCTTCGCTGAACGATGCGTGGATTACGAACGGCATGTCGCGATATGGCGAGCTCATGTATCTGGAAGATGTTTCGGGCAAGAGTTCGCTGACGGCGGCGGTGCAGGATGTTTCGGCGGGCGCGCTGGCGTACGACACCATTCCGTTGTCGAGCGCGGGAAGGCTGGACCCGTTCTCGGCGGACTTTCAATCGATGACGCTGGAGAAGGGAGCGCTGGTCTTTCACATGCTGCGCTTCGAGGTTGGGGACGACAGCTTCCGCAACATTCTCAAAGGCGTGCTGTCGCAATATAGCGGACAAGGGGATTCGGACGAGCGATTTTGAGAAGGTCGCGGAGGCGCAGTCGCAGCAGCAACTGACTGCGTTTTTCGCGCAGTGGCTGGACGGCACGGGCGCGCCGCAATTCACCGATAAGTACACGGTGTACCGCCTCGGCAACAACAAGGGCTTTCGCACGATCGGGCAGATCGGTCAGGATCTGGATTTGTTCAACATGCCGGTCGAGTTGCGCGTAGAGACGGACGGCAAGACGGAAGAGAAGCGCGTCGATGTGGTGGGAACGGATTCGCAGTACGTGGTGGATACGTTTGGGCGGCCGCGGCATATCACCATTGATCCGGAGGGTTGGCTGCTGAAGAATTCGCCGGACATGCAGGTGCGGGTGGCGATTCTGCGCGGACAACAACTGGTGGCGCAGGGAGATTTTCCGGGGGCGCTGACGGAGTATCAGAAGGCGCTGGCGGCGAATGCGAACAGCAGCCTGGCCAGTTATCGGGTGGGCGAGGTGTTGTTCATTCAGCGGAACTACCAGGCGTCGGCGAACGCGTACCGTGACGCACTGCGCGGCGACAGCGAACCGAA
This sequence comes from uncultured Acidobacteriaceae bacterium, assembly GCA_963748555.1. Classification (GTDB taxonomy): domain Bacteria; phylum Acidobacteriota; class Terriglobia; order Terriglobales; family Acidobacteriaceae; genus CAWKKW01. The sequence goes on along the minus strand of CAVVJK010000020.1, from coordinate 105,625 downwards.
GTGGACCGAGGTGTGGTCGCATATTCAGTTAGGCAAGATCTTCGATGTGACCGGACAGCGGGATCGCGCGGTGGGCGAGTATCGGCAGGCGGTGCAGACGAACGACAATACGCAGGGCGCGCTGAATGAGGCGAGGCTGTATCTGCAAAAGCCTTACAAGCGCGAGGAGACCAGCGAGTAGGGGTGGCAGCTGAGCCGGCCTTTCAAAGTTGATTGGTCTTTTGGCCGTGTTTGGGTTGCGGACGCGCAGTTTGTCACGAGCGTTTGCGTGGAAACGGTTCCCTCGGGGCTAAAGCCGTGTGGTTGATGGTTGGTGGCACGGCTGAAGCCGTGCCCTTTAAAGATTGGGTCCGGTGTTTTTTGTGGGATGGCCCCACGGATGAAGGCGTGCCCTTCAAACAGTGAATTGGTTTCTCGGGCGGGTTCGGGTTGCGACGCGCGTCCCTTCAAGATGTGTCTCGCTAGTCTCCGTTCTGCCGGGTCGTTAATTCTGCGATTTTGGTCTGCAACCCTAAAACGTAACCTTGACGGATACCTGGCTCCAGGCGGTTGGCTATGAGCAAGCGCCTTCTCGTAGGCGGAGCGCGCCTCTTCCGGCCTGTGCAATGCACGCAAGACATCGCCCAGGGTCTTCTGCGCGTGGAGGCAGTCGGGATCGGCGGCCACGGCGGCTTGCGCGAGCGGGAGAGCCGCGTCGGGCTGTTTGGCGCCGAGCAGATTGCCGGCCTTCTGTTCCAGGCTCAAGGCAGCGGCGAGCGGCACTTCGAAGTGGCCGTCGTAGACGAAGATTCCGTGCTGAATGGTCGCGACCGGCTGAGTATCTTAAAGGCGCGGTAGGGATTGAACTGGTCGGAGCCGAACTCGAATCCTGAGAGGGTTCCGGCGCTGATCAGGACGGGGCCATCGATCGCGGCCGGCACATCCATCTCTTCGTTCATCCAGCGCGAGTCGGCAGTGATGAGCGGCTTGCAGGGGATGCCGTAGTAGGTGTAATCCACCACTCCCTTGGGCAAAGTAAGCGAACCAGCACTGCTTCACGCCGCGCGCGTGGAGGTATTTGCTGGTGGCTTTGAGTTGCTGCGCCCAATCGGCGTTGGAGTCGCTGAGGTACTTGTAGGTGTTGGCGAGACCGCCCCACACCTCGTTCGCATAGGGGATGTAAGTGGGATAAGGCATGTGCCGAGGATGCGATGTGGAGGAAGAACAGCGCGGCGACGGCGTAGACCCAGCGCCGATTCTGCTGCATGAGGCGCCAGGCGGCGCCGGCGGCGAGTACGGCGAAGAAGACATAGAGCGGGAGAATGTGGCGCGCGCCGATGTTGAGTCCCGAGCTCATGGCCACGAGCAGGTGAAAGACTGGTGGGATGGTGAGGAAGAGGATCTCGCGCGGGCAACGCAATCGGCGAGCGGCGATGGCGAAGACGGCGAGCAGCAGCAGCCCAAGAAAGCCGAGCGTCGATTTGATGGAGAAGGCTACGGGGAAGTAGTACCAGACGCCGTGCGCGAGCACGCGGCCAAAGATGTAGCTGGGCATGAAGTCGGCGAGTTGCCGCACATCGGTCAGGCCGTAGAGGTAAGACTCGGGCAGGATGTGGTAATGGGCGAAGACGGTAAGGATGCGGAGTTCATGGGGCCGCAGGGGCTGCATGAAATTTGCCAGCGTTGGATTGAGCACGAGACCGTCGGGCCGCGCGGCGTAGCGAAAACCGTAGAAGGCCCAAAGCACGACGACGGAGAGCACGGTGATGGTGGCGAGTGCTCCGGCGAGACGGAGAGCGAGTTTCGGGCGCGTGACCGGCTTGGTTGCGAGAATCAGTTCGCTGCGCGGCCAGCATGAGCAGCATGGGAAAGATGAGGATGCCCGTGTGCTTGGAGGCGAGGGCCAGCCCGGCGGCGAGGCCGGTGATGGCGAGACGGAGCAACGAGGGCGCCTTCACGTAACGGTAGAAGGCATAGATGGTCGCGAAGGTGAAACAGGTGAGGCCGGTATCGGTAGTGACGCGGGCGCCGTGGGCGAGCAGGTTCGGCTCGAAGGCTACGAGGGTGAGAGCGAGGAATCCGGCGCCGGTGCCGAACATCTCCTGCGCCGCAAGAAAGACCAGCAGGGCGAGCAGGACGGCGAGCGAGGCGGCCATCATGCGGGTGCGGAAGAGGATGGTGTCGGCGTCGTTTTTGAACAGGAAATCTTTGCCGTCGAGGAACGCCTCGATCTTGAAGTCGCGGCCCTGGCAGCCTCGGAACCTTGAGCGGCATGTTGAGAATGGGGAGGGTGGCGAGCAGCTTGACCAGCGGAGGATGTTCGGGGTTCAAGCCGAAATCGGCGTGCTTCCAGGACTCGTATCCGGCGAAGATGTGATCATCTTCATCCCAGGTGATGGATTCCTGGCGAACGGAGAAGGCCATCTGCGCGAAGAAGACGGCGAGCAGGGCGATGACTCCGAGCACAACGAGGGCGGGCCGTTTCGCGGCGGGTTCGGTCACAGGTTTTCTCCCAGGCCGTTCATCTTACATGGGAGAGTGGGGACTTCCGTGTGACGAGGATGACGTTGGTGCGTGCGCCGGAAACTTCGGGCCAGTCCCGGTTATCCCACCCTTCGCAAACTGCGCGAAGGATGGGGCACCCGCAGTTTCGTGTGACGGACGTTGGTAACTTCGCGCGCAGACTTCGGGCCAGTCCCGGTTATCCCACCCTTCGCAAACTGCGCGAAGGATGGGGCACCCGCTTCAGAAGAACGCTTGCTATTCGTAGCGGAGGGCTTCGATGGGGTTGAGATTGGCGGCGCGGATGGCAGGGACCATGCCGCTGATCAGGCCCACGGCGATCAGAATTACGGTGGCCACCAGCACGGTGCCGGGCGAGATGAGCAACTGGATGTCGGCGGCATCGGCGTTGGTGGCGACGGCGCTGTAGAAGGTGATCCTGCCGACGAGCGCGGAGACGATGTAGGCGAGCGCGATGCCGGCGGCGCCGCCGACGCTGGTGATGACCAGGGCTTCGGCGAGGAATTGCACGAGGATGTGGTGCTTGCGCGCGCCCAGAGCTTTTTCGACGCCGATCTCGCGGGTGCGCTGCTGCACGGCGACCAGCATGATGTTCATCAGGCCGATGCCGGCGATGCCCAGGGTGAGTGTACCGATGAAGGCCAGCAGGACTTTCAGCGCCATGGTGACGATGCGGAACTGGCTGAGCTGCTCCATCAGGTTGGCGACGAAGATGGCGTTGTGATCGGAGGGGCGGAAGTTATGCGCGGCCGCGAGGGTGTTACGAACCGCGCGTTCGACCGCCATGTGGTCTTCGCCTTTGAAGCTGAGCCAGAGACCATCGATGTATTTGAGGTCCTTGATATCGCCCATGGTGGTGAAGGGAATGCGGACCTGGCGGTTGATGTTGTCGTCGCCCTCCTGCATCTTGGCCTTCTGCACGCCGATGACGGTGAAGCTGATGCCGTTGATGCGGATCTTCTGGCCGATGGCATAGATGCCGGAGAAGAGCTTGGTCTTGGCTTCAGAACCGATGACGGCGACATGGGTTCGCTGAGCCTCATCTTCCTCGGTGAAGAAGTGGCCCGACTCCATATCGAGCTTGAGGACGTCCTGCATTTCGGGGTAATCGCCGTTGACGGTCCAGGTATAGGTATGCAGATCGTTCTGGACCACGACGTCTTTGTACATCTCCGGCGAGACGTGAATCACGCCGGGGACGGTGCTCATGATGCGGTCGATGTCGTCCTGGGTGAGGCGCACTTTGACTCCGGCCTTGGCGCCGCCGGCCTGTTCGCTGGTGGTGCCCGACCAGACGCCGATGACCTGCGTTCCCCACTGCGCGAAGATGGCCTCGATGGCGCGGCCGAAGCCGGCTCCGTAGGCGAGCAGGAGCACGACGGTCGCGATGCCCCAGGCCATGCCGATCATGGTGATGGTGGTGCGCCGGCGGTTGTAGATCATGGCGTCGTAGGCCTGGAGCAGCAGATCGCGGAACATGGACCCTCCTAGTTCAGGCTACTAGAACTGTGACTCGTAGTGGTGCGTCGTGAAGCGTGGCGGATGTGCGAAATCGTCTGCCGGATCTCTCAGCGGCTAGCGACATCTGTACATCGTCTTACGGACGGGCTGAAGCCGTCCCTTTCAAAACAAATCCACGCATCCGACAGGCTGGTATGCAAGCCCACTCCTATTCGCGGCGGAGCGCTTCTACCGGCTCCAGGTTGGCGGCTTTGCTGGCCGGATAGAGTCCGGCGACGACGCCGCTGATGCTCAACGAAAGAAACGCCAGCGCGGCAGACCACGGAACCAGCCGCGGCGGATCGAAGCCCTGCATGTTGTGGCCGACAACGCTGCTGATCGACGTACATGAAGAGCGCGGAGCCGCCGATGCCGATCAGGCCGCTGATGCTGGTGAGCGTGAGGCCCTCGAGGAAGAACTGGGCCAGGATGCTGTTCTTGGTGGCGCCGATGGCTTTGCGGAGGCCGATCTCACGGGTGCGTTCGCTGACCGAGACCAGCATGATGTTGATGATGCCGACGGCGCCGAGGGCGAGGGTGACGATGCCGACGCCGCCGAGGAAGACGTCCATGGCGGTAAAGATCTTGCCGACCATCTGTTCGCCCTTGATGGTGTCCCATTCATTGAAGGCATCGGGAGCGGCGGGGTCGAAGCCATGGCGGCGGGCGACGATGGCGTGTGCCTCTTCGGTGGCCTGGCCGCTCTCGCCGCGAATGCGGGGCTGATAGTTGATGGCGGTGAGGGCGTCGTCCGGGATGTTCTCCCCCTTCATGGGGAACATCTCGAGCATGGTGGTGAGCGGGATGTAGACCTTCTGATTTTCGTTATCGTTGTTGCCGTGGCCGTTTTTGTCGGCGACGCCGATGACCGCGAAGCGCGTGCCATTGAGCGTGACGTAATCGCCGAGCGCGGGATGGCCGGGAAAAAGCAAGGCGGCGGTCTTCTGGCCGAGGACGACAACCCGGCGGCGTTCGCGCAGATCGCCGTCGTTGAGGAAGCGCCCTTCTTTGATGGGAAGGAAGCGGATGACGCTGTAGTTGGCTTCGACGCCGTTGACCTGTCCGCCGGCGGTCGCGTACTGGCTGGATTGCTTGATGTCGCTACGGTTGAGGATCGCGGTGACGGCGCGAATGTCGGGCGCGGAATCGCAGCGCTTCCACATCGCCCATGGTGAGGCGGTAGGGGCGCATGCCGGTGTGCTGATTGGGCACGGCGGGGATGATGCCGCCCCAGAGCATGATGACGTCGTTGCCAAAGCTGGCGAGCTGGCGATGCTGACCGGAGCGGAAGCCTTCACCCACGCTGATGAGCAGCAGCATGGAGCCGACGCCCCAGGCGATGCCAAACATGGTCAGGAAGGAACGCAGCTTGGAAGCCCAGATGGCTTGGAAGACCTGGCCGAAAGTGTCTCCGAGGCTCTGCATACAGTTTCTCTAGGATTCTCTACGTTCGGGGCCGGTGGAAGGTTCCCGAATTGTGCCGGTTCAGTGACCAGGCGGCCTGCTGGATCACCGGCTCGGTTGCCGGGGAAGAGGCCGCGCCGGATTCGGACAATGGCTGGGTCGCGTCTTCGCGGGTGTCCACGGAGAGGCCAAGATGGTGGAGGAAGCCGGTGACGGATTCGAGGACGACCGAGGAGGTGCTGGAGGTATGCACGACGGTCACCGGACAGGGATCGGGCAGTTCCCCGGAGCCGAGGAGGGCTGGGGGAAGTTCGAGGGCCACACAGCGGTCGGCACGGTAGGTGCAGGAGGCGAGATCGGCGATGCTGAGGGCGCGCGTGGGGGTGGCGAAGATGGAGCGCGGCGGAGCCATGCGGTCGAGCAGGCTGAAGATTTCGAGTTTGGACTCGAGTTCATCGGGCACGCAATCGATGATGAGGTCGGCGTCACGAACGGCATCTTCGACACTGGAGGCGAACTCGACGCCGCCGGAGCCCTGCCCGGGCGGCAAAGCAAGGCTCTCGGCGAGCAGATCGGCGGCTTTGCGAAGGTTAGAGGGGAGTACGTCTTCGAGGATGGTACGGTAGCCGGACTGGCAGCAAAGGATCGCGAAGCGGCGGCCGAGCGGGCCAGCCCCGATGACTGCGATGGTTGCGAACTGGCTCAAGCGACCGGCGTCGCCTTGGATTCGAGCGCCTTCAGCACGACGTCGACGTTTGGGGTAGCGTGCCTGAGGTACTCGGCGACGCGCTGGCGTTCTTCCTGGGTAAGCGTGGGAGCCAGTGCCAGGACCCTGCGCAGGGTGGTGGCTACATCGTCAACGTAGTTCATCAATCGAATTGCTTCGCCGGACAGTGGCATGAATGCGCCTCGGTTCATTAGATTTCCCTCTATTCTCAGGGTTCCGGCTGGATTCGTAAAGCGACCGGCGGAAGAGCTGCAAAGGAGGCAGGTATAGTAACGATTCGGCAGGCGGCGGCATCCAAACGGGTGGTATTTCTCGCGCACACGCAAAGTGCATCCCCAGACCTCCGGCAAAGCCAAAAATCCAAGAGCCATCGAGACAGAACCTTGATTGAAGACACAGAACTGAAAGCCTGCATCGACAAAATGCTGTACTCGGACGCGCGGGTTCCGGTGTCGACCTACCGGGCGCAGATGCATTCGGGTTTCAACTTCGCCGATGCGGAGGCGATCTTGCCGTATCTGAAGCAGCTTGGCATTGGCGACTTCTACGCCTCTCCGATCTTCGAGGCGAGGCCGGGCAGCATGCATGGCTACGATGTGGCGCGGCATGACCGGCTGAATCCGGAGCTGGGCGGCGATGAGGGTTTTGAAAAGTTCGCGGCGGCGCTGAAGACGCAGGAGATGGGGCTTGCTGCTGGATATCGTGCCCAACCACATGGGCGTGGGCAACGACTCCCTGTGGTGGCAGGACGTGCTGGAAAATGGGCGCGCGTCGAGGTTTGCAGAATTCTTCGACATCGACTGGACGCCGCTGAAGCCGGATATGCAGGGCAAGCTGCTGCTGCCGATTCTGGGCAACCAGTACGGCGAGGAACTGGAGAGCAAGCATATCCAGGTTGCGATTGAAGACGGACGCGCGCTGATCCGCTACTTCGACCACAGCATGCCGGTGGCTCCGCGGCCGCTGGCGATCCTGTTTCCGGAGAGCGAGTGGGACGAGCTGGGCGTTACGCCGGGATTCCGCGATCTGCTGCGAGAACTGCCGCACATTCCGCCGCACGATACAGCGGATGCGACGCTGGCAGCGCAGCGGCGCGAGCAGCTGGAGGTGTTGCGGCCGAAGCTGCAGGCGGAGCTGCGTTCGGAGGCGATGCAGCCGGCGATTGCGAAGGCGCTGGAGCGAGTGAATGGCAGAGAGGGCGATCCGAAGAGCTTTGACCGTCTGCATGCGCTGCTCGAAGCACAGCCTTATCGGCTGGCGTTGTGGAGAGGTCTCGTCGGAAGAGATCAACTACCGCAGATTTTTCGATGTGAACGACCTGGTCGGATTGCGGATGGAAAATCCGGAGGTGTTCGCGCAGACGCATTGCCTGATTCGCAGGCTGCTGGCGCGGCACCAGGTGACGGGCTTGCGCATCGATCACGCGGACGGGATGTTCAACCCGCGGCAGTATCTGATTCGCTTGCAACGGCTGGCGATCGCGGCGCTGTGCGCGGGAGAAGAGGCACAAGGGCCGACGGCGCCGACGGGATCGAGCTGCAGCATTCGCGAGGCGTTGCGCGGCTATGACTGGGCCAAGAGCCAGGGCCCGCTGTATACGGTGGTCGAGAAGATCCTGGAGCCGCGCGAGTCTCTGCCGCGCGAGTGGCCGGTGCGCGGGACCTCGGGCTACGACTTCGTGTATTTCTCCAACGAGATTTTCATTCAGCCGAAGAATGAGAAGCGATTCAACGCGCTGTATGAGAACCTGATGGGCGCGCGGCCCGATCCGGACAAGATTGTGTATCGGTCGAAGCTGCAAGTGATGCAGACGTCGCTGGCCAGCGAAGTGTATGTGCTGACCAACATTCTGAGCCAGATTGCGGCGGCCAACCGGCGGGTGCGCGACTTCACCGACAACATACTCGAAGCGGTGATTCGCGAGACGATCGCCTGCTTCCCTGTGTACCGGACCTATATCGACGATCGCGGCAAGTATACGGAGCACGATCGCAACGTGATTCGGCAGGCGATCGGGCGGGCGAAGCGGCTCAATCCGGAGCTGGATGCTTCGGCGTTTGATTTTCTGCGCAACACGCTGCTGCTGGGCGGACGCGAGCGCAAGGAGGAGATCGATTCGCTGACTCTCTACTTCGCGCTGAAGTTTCAGCAGTTGACCGGGCCGGTGATGGCGAAGGGCGTGGAAGATACGTCGTTCTATGTCTACAACCGCTTTGTCTCTTCGAACGAAGTGGGCGGATCGATGAAGGCATTTGGTATCTCGCTGGATACGTTTCACGCGAGCAACCAGGACCGGCTGAAGAATTCTCCCGACGCAACGCTGACGACCTCGACGCACGACACCAAGCGGAGCGAGGACGTAAGGCTGCGGCTGAATGTGTTGTCAGAGATGCCGGTGGAGTGGGCTTCGCTAGTGCGGCGTTGGCAACGGATGAATGCGCGGTTCAAGCGCACGCTCGAAGATGGCCGCGTGGCGCCGGATCCGAACGAAGAGTACCTGCTGTATCAGACCATCGTAGGCGCGTGGCCATGGCAGGAAGGCGCGGAAGACCGCAAGAAATATCTCGAACGGCTGCAACAATACACGTCGAAGGCGCTGAGCGAGGCCAAGATCAACCTGAGCTGGATCAATCCTGACCCCGCGTACCTGGAGGCGGTGCAGGGATTTCTGGCAGACATTTTGACGCCGGCGGGGCGAGCGAAGGAGACGCGCTTTGTGGAGCTGATGATGACGCTGATGCCGGTGTTCCGGCTCTTCGGCGGCATCAATGCGCTGTCGCAGGTGGTGCTGAAGATTGCGTCGCCGGGCGTGCCGGATTTCTACCAGGGGACGGAGTTGTGGGACCTGAGCCTGGTGGACCCGGACAATCGTCGCCCGGTCGATTACGAATTGCGAACACGGCAACTGAAGGAGATGAGCCAGAAGGCGGAGACGCAGGGGCTGCTGGAGGTTTGCCGTGAGCTGCTGGATAGCTTTGCCGATGGACGGATCAAGTTGTGGACCACGCATCGCGCCCTGGAAGTGCGGCATCGGTATCACGAAGTCTTTCGACGCGGCGAGTATCTGCCGTTGACGGTGGAGCATGAGAAGCAGCAGCACGCGGTGGTGTTTCTTCGCAGCAAGCCGGGGCGTTCGGTGCTGACGATCGCGCCGCGGTTCGCGTGCACGCTGATGCACTGCAGGGCGAACATGCCGCTGGGCGATGCCTGGGGAAACGCTTCGGTGACGCTGCCGGAGGGGATCGCGACTACGTTCACCAACGCATTCACCGGAGAGACGGTAAGCGCGGATGGGCACCGGAGCTTGTTGTTGCGGAATGTGCTGCGGAGCTTCCCGGTAGGGATGCTGGTGAGCGAAGAGGGCGGCTCGTAGTTAGCCGCGAGCCGGGTTAGTAAGTGACGTTAGTCGGCGACTTAGGTTTGGTCGGCGGGTTTTTCGGGTGGGATGCGGTCGCGATCGGTCACTTCGGTGAGGGCGGCGAGCTTGCCGGCGAGTTCGGGCGTGAGCATACCATCGGGACAGCGCCAGGCCCAGTTGTCGCCAGAGCTCGAAGGCACATTCATGCGGGCTTCGGTGCCGAGTTGCAGGATGTCCTGCACCGGAAAGAGCGCTACGTCGGCGACCGAGGTAGCGGCTGCGCGGATGAGCGCCCAGACCACGTCCGACTCTTCAGGATTGAGATAGACGCGGACGCCCAGCTTCTCTTCGGGGGTCGCGCCGTTGTCCCACCAGCCCCGGGTGGTGTCGTTGTCGTGGGTTCCGGTATAGACAACCGAGTTGGGTACGAATCGATGCGGCAGGTAATTGTGCGCGCCGCGGTTCGAGAATCCGAACTGCAGGATACGCATGCCGGGGAGTTGGAACTGCTCGCGCAGGGCATCGACTTCCTTGGTGATGAGGCCGAGATCTTCCGCAATGAAGGGCAGCTCGCCGAGCACGTCGCGCAGGCGCGAGAACAGGGCGGCTCCGGGAGCCTTGATCCAGGTGCCATTGACGGCGGTGTCGTCTTCGCCGGGGATGGACCAGTAGGCTTCAAAGCCGCGGAAGTGATCGAGGCGGATCACATCGTAGAGAAAACGCGCGCGACGAATGCGATCGACCCACCAGTCGAAGCCGCGCTGTTCCAGGGCCTTCCAGTCATAAAGCGGATTGCCCCATCGCTGGCCGGTGGCGCTGAAGTAGTCAGGCGGAACGCCGGAGACGCGGGTGGGCGAGAGGTCTTCGTTCAGTTCGAAGATTTCGGGATGGGTCCAAACATCGGCGCTGTCGTAGCTGACGAAGATGGCGACGTCTCCGATGAATTGGATATCGCGCTCGGCACAATAGCGGCGGAGAGCGGTCCACTGCATATCGAAGGCGAACTGCAGGATTTTCTCGACGGTGAGGGCTTCGGATTGTTCGGCGTGAAAACGCTCGATCGCGTCGGCCTGACGGCGAGCGAATTCCGCAGGCCAGTTATTCCACGAGCTTGAGTTATGAAGGCGGCGCAGCACGCAGTAGTCGGCATAGTCGTCGAGCCAGTAGGAGTTGTCGCGGCAGAATTGCTCGAAGCGATCCCACTGTTCGGCAGTGTGTTGATGGAGAAAGTTGCGCGCCGCTTCATAGAGCACCGGCTGTTTCTTTTCGACGACATCGCCGAAGTTGACAGCGCCGGCGTGACCAGGAAGACCGGCGATGCGGTCAGCGCTGAGCCAGCCCCACTCGACCAGCACTTCGAGGCTGAGCAGCCAGGGATTGCCGGCGAAGGCGGAGATGCCGGAGTAGGGACTGTTGCCATAGCCGGTAGGGCCGAGGGGCAGGACCTGCCACATGCGTTGCTTGGACGCAGCCAAAAAGTCGGCGAAAGCATACGCCGCCGGGCCCATGTCTCCGATGCCACCGTAAGAAGGCAGAGAGCTAATGTGCAGTAGTAATCCAGAAGAACGCTCAAATGGCATGAAAGATAGGTTCCGCGCAGACGTTGGAAGGAAAAAGGCCCGCGCTTTGAGTGATTCCAAAAACACGGGCCCCGGTTGCTTCTCTGGTTGGGTTTGCTTCGCTCGCTCATACGACTCGGCGTTAGCTCGGCGTGTTGTCCTGCTGCATTGGCGATTGGGGCCGCGCGTTCATGCGAATGCGCTTTTCTTTTTCGTATCGGCCGACGAGGCTGGTGGTGAAGACGGCGAACATCTCTTCGCGGCGCTGATCGAGAACGGCTTCGCGGGTCTGATCGAAGTTCTTGGCGATGTCATCCGCGGTGGGCTCGTGTTTCTCAAGCAGCTTGGCGACGACGCCGGTGCGGCCGGTGTTGATGACGCCGCTGGTCTGGCCGACGTTCAGCGTGAAAAGCTGGGGCGCGGCGGTTGCGAGGGCACCGATGTCGGGCACCTGACCCTCTTTGCCGACCAGGTCGCTGGTCTTGACGGTGGCGCCGACTTCCTTGGCGGCCTTCTCAAGATCCGTGCCGGCCTTCACCTTGTCGGCAAGCTGGTTGGCTTTGCTGAGCAGGAGCTGGGGCAATTGCTGTTCGCGATAATCCGCGAGCAGGTGGCTCTTGTACTCCTCGAATGTGGGCGCATGCGCGGGCTTGGAGTCGGCGACCTGGAAGACGGCAAAGCCTTCGCCGGTGGAGACGACCTGGGGCGCAGCTGCCGGGCTTGGTGGCAAAGGCCTGCGCGAGCAGCTTGGAGGCATCGGCGAGCCCGGGGATGATGCCGCCCTGCTGCACGTAGTCGGTGGTCGTGAGCTGCAGGTGGTGGGCTTCGGCGGCTTTCGCGAGGCCGGTCTTCTGCGCCTCGGCGGCGAGCTGGCCAGCGAAGCTCTGTTCCTGCTGCGCTTCCTTCTGACGGGTCAGGTTGGCGACGATGAGGGGCTTCACTTCATCGAGCGGCTTCAGGTGCGCGGTCTGCTTCTCTTCGACCTGCAGGATGTGGTAACCGAACTTGGTGCGAATGAGATCGGAGGTCTGGCCGGGCTGGAGTGTGAAGGCGGCCTTATCGAACTCGGGCACGGTAGCGCCGCGCTTGAGGAAGCCCAGTTCCCCGCCCTGATCCTTGCTGCCGGGGTCGTCGGAATTCTTCTTGGCGAGCTCGGCGAAGTTGCCGCCGGACTTGATCTGCTTGAGGACGTCCTGCGCCTTCTGACGAGCAGCGGCGTCGGTCTTGGCGTCTGCGCTGGGGTCGACCTTGATGAGGATGTGGCGAACCTTGACCTGATCGTCTACGCGGAATTCCTGCTGATGCTGGTTGTAGTACTGCTGAACTTCGGCGTCGGTGACCTGGGGCGCGCCGCCGGGCAGCGTTCCCTGGCTGAGGGAGACGTACTGAATTTTGCGCGTCTCGGGAATGGCGGTGGCGTAGCGTCCGGCGGACTGGCGGTAGAACATCTCAAGGTCAGCGTCGCTGGGATTGATCTGCTTGCTCAGGTCGTCGGTGCTGAGCACGGCGTACTGGAACTTGATCTTGGTGGCCTGGTCTTTGTAGGACTGGCGAATCTCGTTGTCAGAGACGGTGGCGCCTCCGGTCACGAAGGCTTTGAGGCGATTCTGTTCGAGTTCCTGCTTGAGCTCATCTTCAAAGGTCTTGCGCGAGATACCGAACTGGTCCTGGATCAGCTCCGCGTAGCGGGAGTCGCCGATGTATTGGCCGCCGGGAAAGAGCACCTGGCCGAACATGCCGCTGTGGAGGAAACGGCGAAGATCCTCATCGGTCACCTGGAGGCCAAGCCGGTCCGCTTCCTGGAGGATGACGGCTTGCTGGATGAGGCCCTGGCCGACGCGCTGCATGACGAAGGGCATAGCCATCTCCGGCAAGTGCTGGCGCTGGAGCATCTGCATCGCAGTTTGCTGCACCCGGGCAGTCGGAATCTCTGTCGATGCCACGCCGAAGTAGCGGCCCATGAGCCCGCTGCCGCGCACGGTGGCGTAGGTATCGGCTCCGCCTGCCTGATCCTGGAAGATGCCGGGGACCAGCGTGATGACCATGGTGATGCAGGCTACCGAGATGATGACGACAAAGATCGCTTTGACGACGCGGTTGTCTTTCTGAAGGAAGCGGATCATGAGTGAAGTACGACCTTTATTCTGCGTGCTCCCGGGCCGGTCAGCCTGCGCGTGAACGGGCCCTGGAGGGACGAAAATCTCCTGGTTTGGTCAGGATGCTCTCGCCAGTATAAATCAGAACGCAGGTCCCTCCACTACGCTTCGCTTTGGTCGGGATGACACGAGCGGGGGAGGAGGGCCCGAGCTGACGTGTGATCCCACCCTTGCTTTGCAAGGATGGGGCACCCTACTGGGTGGAGGGGTCGCACTAGGTGCAGAGGGATTCGAGTGGAAGCGTAGGGTGCCTCTCACCTGCGCTTCGCTTTGGTCGGAGGATACGAGGGGGTGATGGGTGTTCGAGCTAACGTGATCCCACCCTTGCTTTGCAAGGATGGGGCACCCTGGGAAAGAGACATGGAGTGGGGAGGGGAATTCGGGGCGGAAACGGGAACGGGGTGAGCCTGCATCGAGCTCACCCCGTTCTGGTTTCAGATAGGCAGGGCAGTCCGGTTACCAGCCATAGCCGTAGTAGTATCCGCGGCGGTAGGGATAGCCGTAGCGGTAGTAGTAGGGCGGCGGAGGCGGCGGGTAGTACGGATACATAGCCCGCTGCTGGAGCCGAGGCGCTCGAGGCTGATTGGCCATGGCCAGGCGCTGGGCTTCCTGCGGCGAGACCGGCGTCACAGTGACGGGACCTGCGAGGTGGAAGTTGATGACCGCTTCGGCAGGGATGATGAGGCGGGGGCCAGAGGTGGCAGCGGATGCGGCTGCTCCGGTGGCACCGCCAGCCACGGCACCCACCGCGGCACCGGGTCCGCGGCCGACTGCACCGCCGATGATCGCGCCGATGGCTGCGCCGCCGATGGTGTTTTCAGCGGAGTAGGCGCCCTTGCCCGGGCCCTGGGTGGACCAGGTATCGGTGTCGAGAGCGTAGGTGCGGCCTTCCAGATTCAGGGACTTGAGCTGCAGGGCGACGGAGGAGCTTCCCTTGAGGCCGTTGGGCGTGCGGGCGTCCACGACTACGCCGTCGAGTGTGGCGCCGCGCGGAATCGCCAGCATGCCACCGGAGTAGATGTCGCTGGCGGCGGTGACTTCAAACATATCGCCGGGCTGCAATCTGCGGATGTCCAGCGTTTCGCTGGAGCGAACCCGGAGCAGGGTTCCGGCAGGGATGGTCACCGGGCTGCCGTTGTAGGCCGGTGGGTAGTTGCCACGGTTGTCGTCACGGTCATAGGGGCGCTGCGGCGGCGCGGGATAACGGTTGTCGGCTTGCGCGTCGCCGGGGTAGCGGTTGTCCTGCGGGTAACGGTTGTCTGGGGTAACGATTGTCCTGCGGGTAACGGTTGTTCTGCGGATAACGATTGTCGTCGGGATAACGATTGGACGGATAGGCGGGCGGCGGCCCCGGATACTGGGGAGCCTGTTGGGCGCGCTGGTCGGGAGGCGGAGGCGCCTGCTGTTGCTGATCCTGATAGGGCGGCGCTTGCTGCTGGTCGTTCTGGGCTTGCTGGTCGTTCTGCGCCTGCTGGTCGTTCTGGGCCTGCTGGTCGTTCTGCGCTTGCTGGTCGTTCTGCGCCTGCTGGTCGTTCTGGGCTTGCTGGTCGTTCTGCGCTTGCTGGTCCTGCTGCTGATTCTGTGCGGGCTCGGTCGAGGCAACATTTCCGACTCGGAGATTGTTGCTCACCGAGCGGACGCCGTTGACGCGACTGACCACGGATTCAGCCAATTCTTTGGAGCTGGTATCGCTGACCGATCCGGAGAGGGTGACATCTCCGTCGATGGTCGCGGCGGTGATGTGCTGGCCCTTGAGCGCGGCGGAGGTGGTAAGAGCGTAGGCCACGTCGGATTGGATATCGCCATCAGAGCGGCCCGATGCGGGAACCGTGCTCGCGGGAGCGTCCTGCTGGATGGCAGCGAAGGCCGCCACGGAGTCCGCCCAACGAGAGGGCCAGGCAGAGGGCCATGGGGCCTGCCAAGTGTCTTGCAAATGGAACCGGAAATGCTGATTTATTCGTCATAGGTCGCCACCTGTGTCTTCTTCGACTGCGGCCGGACTCTTGGAAAGGCGGCCGCAGCGAAGCGTCATGGATATAGACACTCGGGGCGACAGAAAGTTGCGTGACACAGCTGGCTGAGCCGGCGGCACGTGGCAGGTGCTGCAGTTGCCAGCGACGCTAAACACGCGCGGCGAGTGTGGCCTTCAGTTCCTCTTCCCAGGGTGGCAGACGAAAGCCGAAGGCGGCGGCGAACTTCTCATTCGACAGGACAGAGTTTTTGGGGCGCTGCGCCGGCGTGGGAAATTGATCGGTGGAAATGGGAGTGACGTGTGGGCGGAGTGTCGAGGCCGGCTTGCTGCACGATGGCTTCGGCGAATCCGTGCCACGAGGTGCTGCCGGCGGCGGTCATGTGGTAAATGCCGCCCGGAAACGCAGCGGATTCGGATTGCTGGTGAATCAGGCGCAAGCGCGGCATCCGCGATAGCGCGGGCGGAGGTGGGTGCGCCGATCTGATCGGAGACGACGCGGAGTTCGGGACGTTCGTGGGCGAGGCGCAGCATGGTGAGCAGAAAGTTTTTGCCGTGGAGGCTGTAGACCCAACTGGTGCGAAGAATGAGGGCGCGGGCCCCGGTGGCGAGAATCGCCTGTTCGCCCTCGGCCTTGGACGCGCCGTATACGCCGAGCGGACGGGTGGGATCGGTTTCGATGTAGGGGCCGGGCTTGGTGCCGTCGAATACGTAATCGGTGGAGAAGTGAATGAGCATGGCGCCCAGGCCGACTGCCTCCTCGGCGAGGGCGGCGGGCGCAGCGGCGTTGACGGCGAAACAAAGGTCGCGTTCTTTTTCGGCGAGGTCGACGGCAGTGTAGGCGCCGGCGTTTACGATGACTTCGGGGCGGTGAGCCTGTACATACGTACGAATCGACTGCAGGTTGCTGAGGTCGAGTTCGTTTCGGCTGGGGGCGAGGATTTCTGCGCCGCCGAGATCGAGCTTCTGAAATTCGGTGCCGACCTGGCCGCGTGCACCTGTCAACAAAATCCGCATGAGTTGTGTCTCCGTCGCACGATGGGTAGCTGATGAAGTTCAGGTCTGGTTGGCTGCAGTGGGGAGAGCGGGAAGGCTGGTGAGCGCGAACTGGCGCGCGGCCTCGAGCAGGCGGGCGACCGATTCGCGGGAGCATGACTCGCAGTAGATGCGCAGCAGCGGTTCGGTGCCGGAGGCGCGCAGCATCAGCCAGGTCTCGGCGGCTTTGGGTTTGGTGTGCGCTTCAGGGTTGTCGAGGAAGAACTTGATGCCGTCGAGGGTTTCGACGCGCAGCACGGGCATGCCGGCGAACTCCTTGACCCCGGCGTTGGCGCGGGCGATGGTGGCGCGCTTCAGAGCGTCGTCGATGTGGAGATCGATGCGGCCGTATTGATGTTCGCCGTATTCACGCTGCAGGCTCTCGACCAGTTGGCCCAGGGTTTTGCCTTCGTCGGCCATGACGTTCGCGATCAGCAGCGCCATCAGCAGCCCATCGCGTTCGGGCAGATGGCGAGTGATGCCGATGCCGCCGGCTTCTTCTCCGCCCATGAGGATGTCTTTTTCGAGCATGAGATCGCAGACATATTTGAAACCGATGCCGTGTTCATGAAGGGTGCGGCCGTAGCGGGCGCAGATGCGGTCGAGCATGCTGGTGGTATTGAAGGCGCGGGTGACATCGCCGGGCCAGTGCTTGCGTTCGAGAACCCAGCGGAGGATGAGCGAGAAGATCTTGTGCGGGTCGACGAAGATGCCGTGTTCATCGACGGCGCCGATGCGATCGGCATCGCCGTCGGTGACCAGGCCGGCATGGCAGAGGTGTTGGACCACGGTGTCCTGCAGCGCGCGGACGTGGGGCTCGATGGGTTCGGGGTTGATGCCGGGAAAGAGCGGGTTGGGCTCTGCGCGAATTTCGAGGTGAGGAATATGGGCCTGCTGAAAGATGCCGGAGAGGATGCCCGCGCCCGCGCCGTACATGGAGTCGATGGCGAATTTGAATCCGGAGGCGGCGATGTGTCTGAGGTCGACGAAGGCTCGAAGCGCTTCGATGTAGGGGGTATGGAAGTCGACTTCAGAGAGCGGGGCGGAATGCGCGGCGCGCGGCGGCGGCTGGTTGAGGCGGGATTCGATCTGCGCGATGATGGCCGGGCGGGCGGCGCCTCCATAGGACGCTTTGTACTTCACGCCATTCCACTGGTAAGGGTTGTGGCTGGAGGTGATCATGACGCCGCCGGCGCAGCCGAGGTTGCGCACGGCGAAGGAGAGGGCCGGGGTTGGGGTGATGCGGTCGGCCAGATGGACGGGAATGCCGGCGGCGCAGGCGACTTCGGCTACGGCGATGGCGAAGTTGCGGGATCCGAAGCGGGTATCGTAACCGATGCAGATACCTTTTGCGGGATCCTCGTGATCGCAGACGTAGTTGGCGATGGCGGCGGCGGCGACCCGCACATTTTCGAAGGTGAAGTCATCGGCGATGATGCCTCGCCAACCGTCGGTCCCGAATTTGACGGGAGAATCCGCCATCATGGCCTTTCTTCAGAGGAGATCGTTGCGCTTCGCCGCGGCCAGCGCCTTCACCAGGTTGCCAACGTCCTGCGAACGGGTGCGGGTGGTGACCAGGATGGCGTCTTCAGTTTCGACTACAACGAGATCCTCCACCCCGACCAGCGCGACGAATTTTCCAGGGGCGTAGGCGTAGTTGCCATGAGCATCGAGAGCCAGGCTGCCGGAAGACTCGGTGACGTTCTTGTCAGCATCGGCGGCGGTGGTTCGCGCGAGATGGTGTTCGTAGAGCGCAGCCCAGGAGCCGAGATCGTTCCAGCCAAAGCTCGCGGGCAGGCAGTAGAGGTTGGAGGCGTTTTCACCTTTGGCGGAGCGCGGTTCGAGCACGGCGAAGTCCACGCTGATGTTTTCGCATTGGGGATAGAGGGAGGCGAAGACTGAATCGAAGTCGGGAGTGCCGTGGGCTGCGGCGATTTGTTCGAGCAAAGGCGCCATGTCGGGCTTGTGTTCGCGGATGGCGTTGGCCAGGGTGCGCGCGCTCCATACGAAGATGCCGCTATTCCAGAAGTAATTGCCTTGCTCGAGGAATTGCAGGGCGCGTGCTTCGTCGGGCTTTTCAGTGAATCGGCGCACGCGGATGGCGCCATCGTCCAGGATGGTTCCGGTTTCGATGTAGCCGTATCCGGTTTCAGGACGGGTGGGCGCGACGCCGAGGACAACGATGTTTTCGCCTGCAGCCGCGAGGGCGATGGCGCGTTCGATGACGGCGAGGAAGTGGGGCTCATCGTCGATGACGTGGTCGGCGGGAAACATTCCGAGGATGGCGTTGGGGTGTTCTCGTTCAATGAGGAAAGCGGCGAGGCCGGCGGCGGGCGCGGTATTGCGGGCCGCGGGTTCAGAGACAATCTGTGCGACGGGAATCGAGGGCAGTTGCAGGCGGATGGTGTCGGCAAGCTTGTCGTTGGTGATCACCCAGGCGTCTGTGTTGCGGGCGATGGGCAGAATGCGATCCAGCGTCTGCTGAATCATGGTGCGGGAGCCGTCAAGGGCGAGCACCTGCTTTGCCCGGGTCTGCCGGCTGCGCGGCCAGAACCGCGTACCGCTGCCTCCGGCGAGAATGACGGGGCAAAACTCGAGTGACGATCCCAACGCTGGCTGCTCCTTTCGGTATAACTCCTCGACAGTTACGAATTCAAAGTGGCCCGACTCACAAGTTCAGCGAGGCACGATCCGCATGACCTCGATGGGCGCATCCGCTTTCAGTGTCCAAGAGGGAGCGGAGGCGGGAATGACGGCGACCTGGCACGGCACCAGCGGAAAGCTGTCAAAACCGTCTCCTTCGATGGTGGCGTGGCCGGAGGCAAGAAACAGGATTTGCACGCTAGCCGGATTTGCGGAGCGCGAGACTTGCGGCGAGTGCGGCGTTTGATCTTGTGTTCTCGGACTGGAAGCGCTCCACGCGAAAGTAGCGTGCCTCGATGAGAAGAGTGTGGTCGCCTTCCGGCTTCGGTTGGACCTTGCCGGCCGTGGTCTGCATCCGCATCGCTTCGAGCGAGCGGTCGACGTGAAGTTCGCGAGGGCGGCCGTAGTCGTACATGCGGTAGGTGAGGTCGCTATTCTGCTGCGTCTCCATGATGACGAGGCCAGGCCCGATGGCGTGGACGGTACCTGCGTCGACGAAGATCATGTCTCCCTTCTCGACCGGCACCCACTCCAGAAAACCTTCGAGGCGATTCTGTTCGATGGCGGCGCGAACTTCTTCGGGCGTGGAGCCGGGCTTGAGGCCGAGGGCGACAGCCGATCCGGGTTGGGCATCGAGCGCATACCAGCACTCCGTCTTGCCGCGCGGGTCGCCGTATTTTTGCGCCATCGCATCGTCGGGATGTACCTGTACGCTGAGCTTTTCCTTGGGAAAGAGCACCTTGATGAGCAGCGGAAATCCGCGGTCGTCGTGCGCAGGGCCGAGCAGTTGGGATGCGAACCTGCTTGCAACATCGCTCAGAGATTCGCCTGCCAGCGGGCCGGTTTCCAGCAGACACTGGTCGCCGGTAAGCCACGCTTCGCCGATGGGATCGCCCTTCGATTGCACGGGGAACCAGGGCTGAAGGTCTTCGTAACCCCAGATACGTTTGCTGAAGAACGGGGCGAGTCGAAACGGCGGCAAGCATTGCAAAGACGAAGCTGGCATACCCCTCCACAGTAAACCATTCGCAGGCAATTTTTCGGGTGACGCGGCGGGATGGTTTGCCGGAACGCGCGGCGAGCACTTAGGCTGGCTGCATGACTGCCGATTTTCGCACGGCTATCGCGGAGTACATCGCACAGGAAGCGCGTCCGCCAGGAGAAATATGGACACCAGCCGCGGTTGTATGCGCTGACGCAAGCTATCGGAGCGGGGCTGGAGTATGACGATGACGTGGTCTTCGCGGCGGCTTGGCTGCACGACTTGGGCGTGTTTGTCGGGCATCGACCCGAAGATCCGGTCGAACTCGCGCGCTGGGATCACGTGGCGTACGTGGTGGAGAAGGCGCCGGGCATTCTGGAGTCGGCGGGATTTGCGACGGAGAAGATACCGGCGGTTCTCGAAGCAATCCGGACGCACCAGCCGAAGGATGAGCCGCGCACGATGGAAGCGGTGATTCTGAGAGACGCCGACATTCTCGAACAGCTGGGAGCGATCGGGATTGCGAGGACGCTCTGCAAAGTGGGGCGGGATACGCGGTACGCGACCTTTACGCCTGCGGTTGAGGTGCTGCGGCGGGCCTTGGTTGAGCTGCCGGGCCGATCTGCGGCTGGAGAGTGCGCGCAGACTGGCCGCACCGCGGATTTGCGCGCTGCGGGATTTTCTCGAGGCGCTGGATGCGGAGGCGCAAGGGCGCGCTGTTCTAGCTGCTGTGTCAGTGGTACTTGGGGCAGGCGTCCGTTATCGGCTGGCCTGGTGCATGACATCTTCGACCACGCGGCAGATGTCGTGCATGTCCTCTTCGCCGAGCGTGGGGTGCACGGGAAAGAGGATGCTGGTTTCACCGAGTTGCCGCGCGATGGGCAGCCGGTGTGGCGGGCGCATGGATTCGGGGAAGGCCTGTTCGAGATAAACCTCGCTGCAACTGCCGGTGAAGCAAGGGATGCCGCGAGCCACGATTTCGGCGACGATGCGATCGCGGGTCCAGTCCTCGCGGAGAAACTCGGGACGGAGAAAGACATAGTACTTGTAATAGGAGTGGTAGACGTCGTCGGGCGGCACGGTGACACGCAGCGCGGGGATGCGAGAGAAGGCGGCGGTGAGTACGGCAGCATTGCGGCGGCGGGTCGCGACCCACTCTGAGCAGCTTACGCAGTTGAACGCGCCCGATGGCGGACTGCATTTCGGTCAGGCGCCAGTTGGTGCCGAAGGTCTCGTGGAGCCAGCGAAATCCTGGCGCGTGGCTGCGACGGAAGACGGCGTCGTAGCTCTTGCCGTGATCCTTGAAAGACCAGGCGGCCTCGTAGAGGCTGGTGTCGTTGGTGGTGAGCATGCCACCTTCGCCGCCCGTGGTCATGGCCTTGTCCTGGCAGAAGGAGAAGGCGGCCACGTCGCCGAAGCAGCCGACCGGGCGACCGCGATACGAGGCGCCGTGGGCCTGGGCGCAATCTTCGATGACCTTGAGGCCGAACTCGCGAGCCAGCGCGAGAATGGGATCCATGTCGCAGGGCCAGCCAGCGAGGTGAACGGCCATCACGGCCCGGGTGCGCGAAGTGATGGCGGCGCGAAGAGTTTCAGCGGTAACGGTCTGGCTGTTCGGGATCGACATCCGCAAACACAGGCATTGCGCCGGCCAGGACGACGGAGCTTGCCGAAGCGATGAAGGTGCGGCTGGGCACGATGACTTCGTCGCCGGGGGCGAGGCCGAGGACACGCAGGGCGAGTTCGAGCGCGACCGTCCCGTTGGCAACGGCGACGCCGTGACGACAGCCGACAGCCGAGGCGAACTCCGATTCGAAGTGCTTCCCTTCTTCGCCGGTCCAGTAATTGACTTTGCCGCTGCGAAGGACACGCTCCGCGGCTTCGATTTCATCCGGGGCAAAGACGGGCCAGGGCGCGAAGGGCTCTCGGCGCACGAAGGGCTCTCGGCTGGTGAGGGACGGCGATTGCGGAGAAAGGCTCATGTGCGGTTACATATTCCGGGCTAGGGTCGTGACACGGTCGGGGCTGGAGCGAGCGCTTCACGGTACCAGGCCACAGTTCGTTCCAGGCCTTCGGCGAACTGCACCTGGGGCTCATAGCCGAGTTGCTGACGGGCTTGCGAGATGTCGGCAAGCGAATGCTTGACGTCTCCGGAGCGATCGGGAGCGTGGTCAATCGGGCCATCGTAGCCGGTGAGTTTGCGGAGTAAGTCACAGGTGTAATTCAGAGTAACGCGCGAGCCGGTAGCGACGTTGAACGTGCGGCCGGAGACCTGTTCGGCGGGCGCTTCGGATGCAAGGAGATTGGCGTGGATCACGTTTTCGATGAAGGTGAAGTCTCGGCTCTGCTCGCCGTCGCCGTAGATGGTGGGAGTTTCGCGGGCGAGCATCTTGAGGGTGAACTTGGCGAGGACACCCGAGTACTGCGAGGCCGGATCCTGATAGGGGCCGAAGACGTTGAAGTAACGCAAGGTAACTGTTTCGACTCCGTAAACCTGGGCGAAGGAGTGCATGTAGAGTTCGCCGGTAAGTTTTGAGACGGCGTAGGGCGAGATGGGATTGGGCTTCATATCTTCGCGCTTGGGCAGGGTGGGCGTATTGCCATAGGCGGAGGAAGAGCCGGCGTAGATCACGCGGCGAACCTGGGCTTTGCGGGCAGAGACGAGGAGCTGCAGCGTTCCGGAAACGTTAGCGTGGTTGGAGCGGATGGGATCCTGGAGCGAGCGCGGCACCGAAGGTATGGCTGCCTGGTGAAAGATGCAGTCGACGCCGCGGCAGGCCGCGTCGGTGGCGTGCTCGTCATTCAGGTCGGCTTCGATGAGTTCCATGGCTTCAAGACCGCGAAGGTTCTCGCGCTTGCCAGTCGCGAAGGTTATCGAGGCCGCGAACGGTGGCGCCGCGGGCGAGCAGGGCCGCGGCAAGCGATCTGCCGATGAAACCCGCGGCACCGGTAACGAGATAGGTCTTCATGTTCTCTTTCGGTTGCATGTTGCGGTTGCGCTGCGCCGAGACAACGCCGCGCTAGCGCTTTGCGGTCGTCTCGGCTTCTTCGTGATATTCCATCTCGGTGTTGACGGCCCAGATATTCTCCTTGTCGGTGCGGCCCTCGAGAATGTTGTCAACGGCGGTCATGGCGGTGAGCATGGAGTGATCCTGGTTGTTGTATTTGTGCATGCCATTGCGACCAATGAGGAAAAGGTTGGGAAATGTGTCGAGGTAGTGGCGCAATTCGTCGAAGCGTTCATAGGTGCCGAAGTAAGCCGGATAGGTCTTTGGCATGCGGATCACGGTCGAGTCGAGCACGTCGGATTGCTTGAGGATGCCGATGGTTTCGAGTTCGCGCATGGCGAGGGCGCCCATCTCCTGGTCGGAGAGCGTCCACATGGGGTCGGATTCGTAACAGAAGTACTCCACGCCGATCCAGACGGTATCGGGTTCGCGGACCATGAAGGGGCTCCAGTTATTGAAGATCTGCAGGCGGCCGGCGAGCACGTCGGGTTCCTGAATGTAGATCCAGTTGTCTTTGATGAGGCCGTTGGGCTGGTGTTCGTCGCGCACGCTGAGCCGCTTGACCAGCAGGCCGACGGTGATGAAGTCGCGATACTGGAGGCCTTCGCTGATTTCGCGGACGTCGCCGGGGACGGGCACATCGAGGTCGCGGACGAGTTCCTGAACGGGCATGGTGGAGAAGAAGTAGTCGCCCGGATACTCGCGGCGCGCGCCATCGCGGTCGTGGCCGGCGACGCTGAAGACGCATGCCATTTTCAACGTGGATGGCAGTCGACGTTGAATTCGGTTTGAATATGGCCGCCCATCGCGAGGACTTTCTCGGCGACGAGTTCCCAGAGTTGGCCGGGGCCGAACTTCGGATACATGAACTGTTCGATCAGCGAGGTTTCGGTCTCCTTCTGCGCGAAGGTCGGAGCCGCGGCCGAAGAGCTTCCTGAAGAAGTGCAGCAGCGTCTTGGTGATCGAGAGGCCCTTGATGCGCTGGGCGCCCCATTCGGCGCTGATCTGATCGCAGGGCACGCCCCAGACCTTTTCGGTATAGGACTTGAAGAAGGTGGCGTAGAGTTCGCGGCCGAAGCGGCTGATGAAGAACTGTTCGAGATTATCGACGTGGCGCGGGGGAAAGAGCGCGGACCGGAGATAGCTGAAGCCGATCTTCATGCGTGCGCCACAGGCCGAGCTTGCGCAGGGTGGGCCCGCTGAGGCTGATGGGGTATTCAAAGAAGCTGCGGAGGAAATAGATGCGGGAGGTGCGTTCGCGCAGCAGCATGACGGCATCAGGATCGTTGCTCGACAGCGCGGGCTGCAGGGATGTAGCGCTGCTGCTGCTGGTAGCCGATGGTCTGGCCGGCGCTGCGCGGCGTCTTGCATGGGCAGGTGCTGCAGCCACCAGTTCATGACGCGGTCGCTCTTGGAGAAGAAGCGGTGGCCGCCGATGTCGATGCGATTGCCCTTGTACTGAACCGTTCGCGAGATGCCGCCCATGTAGGTGCTTTTTTCGAGCACGATGGGGACGATGTCGCTGCGGGTGAGCAGTTCATAGGCGGCGGTCAACCCCGCCGGACCTGCTCCAATGATGACTGCGGTCTTCTTCATCGTGTTCCGTTCCATCCTTGTGCTGCGCCCGGAGTTCCTGTGCCCCTTCTGCTGTGCCGCTTTATGGGAACGGCGAGGCTCTCGAGTCGCTGGCGGGGAAGGGGCGCGCTTGCCGCCATTGTCCCAGACCATCATCGAACATCTCACCTGCGAACAAAACCCGCAAATCCGGCGGAGGGTAGCGGGAGCGTGACGGGATCAAAAGGGAGGTTCGTGGAGAGCCGGAAAGCGCGCATAGAATCGGAAGGAATTGTTCCCGAAAGGGCTGTGCACTCTGGATGGTTAGCTTGAACCTGCGAGAGTCGAACTCGGACCCGAACACAGACATGAAGATGAACCAGCCAATTCGTGTGCTTCTGGCAGGCAAGGCTGCGCCCCTGGCGGAGGCTTTGCGCGAGGCGCAGCGAACGCCCGGGTATGTAGTAGTGGGGGTGCTGTCGGAGGATGCTTGGTACGGAGCGGCGGGAGAGGCTCCGTGGCTGGGCGAGGTGGCGCGGGTGGAAGAAGCGATGTGTCGCAGCGGGCAGAGTTGATAGTGCTGGCAGGGGCGGATCGTGAGTCGACGGCGAGGGTGATGAAGGCGGCAGAGCGGTTTGGCATAGAGGTGCGGATTCTGCCGTCGTTTCAAGAGGTGGCGCAAGGCCAGGTGCGGGTGACGAGGGCGCTGGGTCTGAGACGAGTTGGAATCTCACGGCAAACTGCCGGGTTCCTAAGGAGCCGCATCCGGAGTTGCTGGAGGCCTTTCGCGAGCGCACGGTGCTGGTGACAGGCGCGGGCGGCTCAATCGGTTCGGAGCTGGTGCGGCAGTTGATAGGCCTGCCACTGAAGCGCATTGTGCTTCTGGATCGCGACGAGAATGCGCTGGTGGAAACCAGTTCCATACTGGGCGAATCAGGCATGGAGACGGTGCCGCTGGTGGGCGACATTCGCGATGAGGAGCTGGTGAGACACACATTTCGGCATCACTCGCCGGAGATCGTGCTGCATGCGGCGGCCTATAAGCATGTGCCGATTCTCGAGAGTAACTGCTGCGAAGCGGTGCTGAATAATGTCACGGGGACGAGAGTGCTGGCGAATGCGGCGCTCGAGTCAGGCGCGGAACGATTCGTGCTGATTTCGACGGATAAGGCTGTGCTGCCGTCGAGCGTAATGGGCGCGACCAAGCGGGTGGCGGAGTTGGTAGTGGAGCAGCATGCGGGCCTGGCCAGAGGTCTTTCGCGCAGGACGCGGTTTGCTTCGGTTCGGTTTGTGAATGTGCTGGGGAGCCGTGGAAGCGTGGCTCCAATCTTTCTGCGGCAGATCGCGGCGGGCGGTCCGGTGACGATCACGCACGAGGAAATGACGCGCTACTTCATGACAGTCTCGCAGGCTGCGCAACTGGTCTTACAGGCTTCGACGCTGGCTGCGGAAGGCAACATCTTCATGTTGGAGATGGGCGACCCCGTGAAGATTGTCGATTTTGCAAACGATCTGATCCGGATGTCGGGCCTGCAGCCGGGGCGGGATATCGAGGTAAAGGTTACGGGGATTCGCCCGGGCGAGAGACTGCAGGAGGAGCCGCTGGGCGAGGGCAAAGAGCAGAGTGCGACGCGAATTCCCCTACGTTTTCGAAGTGAGCTCTGAACGGCTGGAAGAGAGCTTTGGTGCGCAGGCGCGGGCGCTTGAGGCCGCCGCGAGAGCACGACAAACGGGACGGGTGTTGGGGTTGCTTGCTGAATTGCCGATTGCTTACACTTTGGTAACCTCCGTTTTATCCAATACAACGCTGCGGTGAGTTCGTCTAAAAAGAACAGATGGGACGCAGGCGTACGCAGTTCCTGCCGCATCCTATGCGATAAGAGGAACGGTCATGGCACGAATCCAAGAAATGCCGTCGGAGCTCCAGAGAATGCGAACTGAATTAACAGAGAAGACGAAAATGATTCTGGACAGGATCGTAGAGTGCGAGGCCTACCAGGATCTGGATCATCGCGTACTGGCTTCGATTTTCTTCGAAGCGACCCATGCGAATCCTTGCGCCCAACACATCATCGCGAACTTCTGCGAGCGCTGCGGCTATCCGGCGATGGCGGAAGACTGGTTCGATCTGGCTGCCGAGCAGGGGTATAAGCCCTCATCGCAGCGGCTGGCTGAGCTTCGGGTAAAGGCTGCCTGAGCCTCGCTGAGGCTGTGCGAGCGTGCCGGAAGTCCAAGATCCCTCTCGCATGGCACGCGCATAGTATGCTCTAAGTGCGCCCCAGTCCTGCATGACTGATACAAATTGTTGTGCACATCTTCGGCTGGCGGCCTGGATTTGATCCCTTATGAGCTCAACACTACCCGGCTTTACCACTGACCTGAAACGCAGGATTGAAGACCGCACCGCCAAGATTGGCATCATCGGCATGGGCTATGTCGGCCTGCCGCTGGCGTTGCTTTTCAGCGAAGCACGCTTTCGCAGTTACGGGGTTCGATATTGATCAGCGCAAAGTCGACGACGCTGAATGCGGGCGGCTCGTATATCGTCCGCATTCCGGGCACCGAAATCCAGTCGGCGCAGAAACAGCGGCTTTCGCGCCACCGCGGACTACGCCGAGATCGCGACAGATGGACGCCGTCATCATCTGCGTTCCTACGCCGCTGAATGAGTATCACGAGCCGGACCTGAGCTACATCACCGCAACAGTGAAGCGCATTGCGCCGCACGTGCACGAGGGCCAGATCATCATCCTCGAGAGCACGACGTATCCCGGGACGACGGAAGAAGTCATGATCCCGCTGCTGGAGGGCAATGCTGCGGGGATCAAAACGTCGCGCGCGGACGCCGAGTCGACGGGGATTTATGTCGCCTTCTCGCCGGAGCGGGAAGATCCGGGCAACGACACGGTGGCGCGCCGCGATATTCCAAAGGTGGTGGGCGGAGTGGGTCCGGTCGCACTGGAACTGGCGTCGGCCGTGTACCAGACGATCTTCAATCGCACGGTGCCGGTCTCGTCTCCGGCAGCAGCCGAGATGACCAAGCTGCTCGAGAACATTTATCGCTGCGTGAACATCGCGCTGGTGAATGAGCTGAAGCAGCTCTGCCATCGCATGGGCATCGATCTCTTCGAAGTGATCGACGCCGCGAAGACCAAGCCGTTTCGGATTTCAGGCGTTCTATCCGGGGCCCGGGCTTGGGCGGGCACTGCATTCCGATCGACCCGTTTTATCTTTCGTGGAAGGCGAAGCAGTTCGACTTCCGCACGAAGTTCATCGAACTGGCCGGCGAAGTCAACATCGCGATGCCGTACTACGTGATCGAGCAGACGGCCGATGCGCTGAACGAACATCGCAAGTCGATGAATGGCTCGAAGATCCTGGTGCTGGGACTGGCGTACAAGCGCGACATCGACGATCTGCGCGAGTCGCCGTCGTCTGACCATCATCGAGCTGCTGCGGCAGAAGGGCGCGATCGTCTCGTACAACGATCCGTACTTCGCCACGGTGGGCCATGGGCGGCACTACGACCTGAACATGACCAACACGCCGCTCGACAACCTGGAGCAGTACGATGCGGTCATGATCGTGACCGACCATTCGGATTACGACTACCAGCGCATCGTGAATGAGTCGCAGCTGGTGGTCGATACGCGGAATGCCACCAAGGGAATCCAGTCCGAGAATATCGTTCGCTGCTGACGCGACTTCAGGCGGGCTGCTTGATCAGCAGCCTTTCGCCTAGCGGGCACGGTGGTCAGGATGCGGACGATGGTTGCGAGCGCGTTGCCGTCGCCGTAGGGATTGGTCATTCCCTGCAGGCTCTCGCGAAATTCTTCACTGCGCGCCTGGCGCACACACTCCACAATTGCATCTGCTTGCGGGAGCGGCGTCCAGAACGTTGCGCGCGCGTTCCCGGCCCTGCTGCCGCATGCCCACATTGACCGTGGGCAAGGCGAAAGACGCTGTCTCCATGATGCCGCTGCTCGAGTTGCCGACCATCGCCTCAACCTGGCGCAGCAGGCTCCAGTAGGTCACGGCGTCGAGGTTGACGAAGATGCGGCTTTTCCGCCGCGTCGCACTGCGACGAAACTCTCGGGTCCGTTCGATCAGGCTGCGGCTGCCCGCGTCCGCATTGGGGTAGCAGAAGAATATCTGGCCTTCGATCTGGCCGAGCGCCGCGAAAAGCGCATCGGCCTCGCCGGTCGTGTCGCGCACGATGGTCACCGGGTGGTAGGCGACGACGATCGACTGGGCTGGCCGAGATCGACGTCCAGCCTCTGCTGCAAAGTCTTCGCGGCCATGAGCGCGTTTCTGGTGAGGTGGTCGAATCGACGGGGCGCCGGCGCGGTGGACGCGCCACGGCTCTTCGCCCATGCAATCACGCGGTCGCGAGCGCCATGGGTGGAAGTGAAATGGATGTGGCTCATCTTGGTGAGCGCGTTGCGGACCGCATCGTCGATGGCTCCCTGGCTGAGCTCACCGCCTTCGATGTGGGCGATGGGAATGCGCAGCGCCAGGGCGACGGAAGCGGGAGCCAGCATCTCGTAGCGGTCGGCGATCAGCAGCAGCAGGTCGGGCCGCATCTGGCCGAGCAGGTCGGCGAGGCTGAGTGTTGCCAGGCCGATGGTCTTCGCCATACCGACATCGCTGTCGGAACTGAGCAGGCACTCGACGCGAGCGGCGATGGCGAAGCCGTCTTTCTCGATCTCGCGGACCGTCATGCCGAACTCGGGCGACAGATGCGAGCCGACGACGATGAGCTTCAGGTCGACGCCGGGATGCGCAGCGAGGTCGTGCAGCGGCCAGTAAAGATGGCTGTAGTCGGCGCGCGAGGTGGTGACGACGGCGATGGTCCGCTTCTTTGATGCGGGCATGGTTCTCGGGATCTGGTGTAGCGGGTTAGCGAGTCAGCGAGTTAGCGAGAGCAGCTAAGAGCCGGTCGGCTGAAGGCCGGTCAGCTAAGAGCCGGTTAGCTAAGAAGCGGTTAGCGAGTTAGCAGGTTAGCGAGAGCGCTTCCCTGCGCGCCGCTTCAATGAGTACGATCGCGAATAGGCCTCCCCGATCGCTAGACCATGGAGGCCTGGAGGACGCCGTCTTTGGCAAACATCTGCCGGATACCGCGCAGCGCCTGGCGGGTTCGCTCTTCGTTTTCAATGAGCGAGAAGCGGACGTGGCCATCTCCATACTCGCCGAAGCCAACGCCGGGACTGACGGCCACCTTGGCATCGAGCAGCAGCTTGCTGGAGAAATCGAGCGATCCGAGCTGGCGGTAGGCTTCGGGAATCGCCGCCCACACGAACATGGTGGCCTTGGGCAGAATCACATCCCATCCTGCCTTATGCAGCCCGCTGCACCAGGCAGTCGCGGCGGCGGCGGTAATTCTCGACAGATCTCGGTTACACATTCCTGCGGTCCTTCCAGTGCGAGGATCGAGGCAACCTGGATTGGCGTGAACATTCCGTAGTCGAAGTAGCTCTTGATGCCGGCCGAGCGCGGACGACCAGCGTCGGGTTCCCGACCATGAAGCCGACGCGCCATCCGGGCATGTTGTAGCTCTTCGACAGGGTGAAGAACTCGACCGCGATCTCTTTGGCGCCGGGCACCTGGAGCACGCTGGGAGCCTTGTAGCCGTCGAAGGTGATGTCCGCGTAGGCGAGGTCGTGCACGAGGTAGATCCCGTGTTCGCGGCACAGGGCCACGACGCGCGCGAGGAACGGCAGATCGACGCACTGGCGTGGTGGGGTTGGCGGGAAAGTTCAGGATCAGCATCTTGGGGCGCGGATACATGAGCGGAATCGAGTGCTCGAGTTCCGCAAGGAAGTCGTCGGTGTTGTGCACGGCGACGCTGCGGATGTTGGCTCCGGCGATGATCGGCCCGTAGATGTGGATCGGATAACTGGGATTGGGCACGACGACCACGTCGCCGCGATCCATGGTGGCCATGCAGAGATGCGCGATGCCTTCCTTGGAGCCGATGGTCACGATGGATTCGGTCATGGGATCGAGATCGACATCGTAGCGGCGTTTGTACCAGCCGCAGATCGCTTTTCGCAGGCGCGGCACGCCCTTGGATACCGAGTAGCGATGGGTTGCCGGCCGCTGCGCGGCTTCGACCATCTTGTCGACGATGTGCTTCGGCGTGGCTCCATCAGGATTGCCCATGCCGAAGTCGATGATGTCTTCGCCGCGTTTCCGCGCTGCCGCCTTGAGCTCGGTAGTGATGTTGAAGACGTAGGCAGGCAGGCGCGTCAGTCGCGAAAATTCTTCTTCCATAGCTCCTTCATTCTAAGCCTGCGGCTTTGGTTCCCAGCTTGACAAAGGCTTGCACAGCGAGCTGCCAGTTGCGGATGCGGGAATTGCGTCTGGCTCTCACGCTCCAGCGCTTGTTCAAGATCGGCGAGCAGGTCTTCGGCATCTTCGATGCCGAGCGAGAGACGCACCAGGTCGCTCGGGCAGTGCGCGGGCAGCCTGCAATTCCACCGGGACGCTGGCATGCGACATGCTGCCGGGCAGGCTGATGGTGGAGTTCACGCTGCCGAAACTGACCGCGATGCGGAACAGTTCGGTGGCTTCGGCCACGTGCTTGGACAGCGCAAACTCATCGGTGGTAAAGCTGAGGACGGCTCCGGCTCCGCGGGCCTGCGACTGCTGCAATTGCGTAACCGGCATCGGCGGACAGTCCTGGATAAAAACCGACTTCACCCGCGAATGAGCGGCAAGGAATTCGCGCAACGGCCTGGGCGTTTTTCTGCTGGGCATCGAGACGCAGCTTCAGGGTCTTGAGCCCGCGCAGGAAGAGAAACGAATCGAAAGGGCCGAGGGCGCTCCCTTCGGCGTTCTGGAGGAAGGCAATCTCGTCGGCGAGGATGGGATCTTTGACGACGATCACGCCGGCGGTGACATCGCTGTGGCCGGAGAGAAACTTGGTGGCCGAGTGCAGCGACGATGTCCGCGCCGAGGTCGAGCGGATTCTGCAGATAGGGAGACATGGTGCTGTTGTCCACGCAGAGCAGAGCTCCGCGCGCGTGGGCGAGATCGGCGAGCTTGCGCAGGTCGAGCACGCGCAGCAGCGGATTGGTCGGCGTCTCGACGTAGACCAGGCGGGTTCGCTCGGTCAGGCGAGCAGCGAACGCGTCGAGTTCGCAGGCGTCGCCGTATTGGACGCCGATGCCGGTGCGGTTGAGAACACGGGTGAAGAGGCGGCAGGTTCCGCCATAGAGATCACTGTCGGCGACGATTTCATCGCCGGACTGGAGCAGGCGGGTGACGGTGGTGATGGCGGCCATGCCGCTGGAAAAGCAGAAGCCGCGGACGCCGTTCTCCAGCACAGCTACCTGGTCCTCAAGAACGCGGCGGGTCGGGTTGCCGCTGCGCGAGTAGTCGTAGCGGCTGAACTGGTCGGCCTCTTCCTGCTCGAAGGTGGCAGTCTGGTAGATGGGCGTGGACATGGGCCGAAAGGGGTCGTCGGGACAGACATCGAAGTTGACCAGCTTGCTTGCAAACTTCACTGCCCACCTCCGGCAGATCGGCTGCACACTCTCGATGGCCTGATCGAGGTCGGCAATGATATCTTCCGGCGCTTCAATGCCGATGGACATGCGGATGAGACGATCGGTGACGCCGAGGCGTTCGCGGATCATCGGGCGGCACATCGCAGTGAGAGGCGGTCGCGGGATGAGTGACCAGCGTCTCCAGGCTGCCCAGGCTTTCCGCGCAACTGCAAAGCTTGAGTGCGTCGATGACGCGCATGGTCTGCTCGCGGGTGACATCTTTCAGTTCAAAGGCCAGCATGCCTCCGCCGGCGCGTTGCTGACGGGCGGCGATCTTCTTCTGGGGAAACGAGTCGAGCCCGGGATAGTGGAACCTTGGCGACCGCGGGATTCGACTCCAGCCATTGCGCGACGCTCTGCGCGTTTTCGCAATGAATCTTCATGCGCGCGGGCAGGGTCTTGCTGCCCTGCAGCGTGAGCCAGGCTTCCATCGGCGCCTGGATGGTGCCGAGCGTCTTGCGGATGAGGCGAAGGTGTTCGAGCAGCGCCTCGTCGTGGGT
The DNA here is from genome assembly GCA_963748555.1 of uncultured Acidobacteriaceae bacterium. GTDB lineage: Bacteria > Acidobacteriota > Terriglobia > Terriglobales > Acidobacteriaceae > CAWKKW01. The sequence goes on along the minus strand of CAVVJK010000020.1, from coordinate 73,178 downwards.
GGCGAGCGAGCCGCCGATGGTCGCGTTGTGGCCGTCGATGTACTTGGTCGTCGAGAGGATGGAGATGTCGGCGCCGAGTTCCAGGGGCCGCTGCAGCAGCGGCGTGAGGAAGGTGTTGTCGACGGCGAGCAGGGCGTTGTGCTGCTTGGCGATCTGGGCCACGGCTGCGATGTCGATGAGCTTAAGCGTGGGATTGGCGGGTGTCTCGATGAGCAGCATGCGGGTGTTCGGGCGGATGGCTGTTTCGAGGGCGGCGAGGTTGGCGCAATCGACGAAGGAGGATTCGATGCCCAGGCCGTGCGAGCACCTTGTCGAAGAGGCGAATGGTTCCGCCGTAGATCACGTCGGAGAGGATGACGTGGTCGCCGGTCTTGAGCACGGCCAGCAGCAGGGTGGTGATGGCGGCCATGCCGGTGCGGAAGCAGACCGCGCCGGGCGTGTCCTCAAGCGAGGCGATGGCCTGTTCGAGGGCATCGACGGTGGGATTCGCCCCGCGCGAATAGCTGAAACCCTTGGTGACGCCGACGGTCTCGTGGACGTAGGTGGCGGTCTGGTAGATGGGAAACAGGATGGAATCCGCGTGAGTATCGCGCGTTCGCCGGCCGTGGATGGCGAGGGTGGCGGCGGACAATGACTTATCGGTGGTCAAAACAGTTCTCCCCTGAAATGAAGGTAACGCATGGGATCTAAATAGAAACGCCGCCGGAGCGATGCCCCAGGCGGCTGGTCAGAGAAGGATCGTACGAGCTCGGCTCACACTTCTCGACGCTGACCGGATGCCGCCTGGGGCTGGCATGGCCATGGACATTCGGGAGATGGACGCTCGAGTCATGATCTGAATTTCAAAGTAACACAGAACGCTTGGCCTCAATGGACAAATCAGGGAGTGGAGAAATCGGGGCGGAGCGGTGCTGAGGCGTTCAGGCGGGTTGCGAGCGATGGCGGCGCAGGGCGTCGAGATGAATGAGCAGCGCGATGAGAGCTCCGGCGGCGGTACACCAGGCGCGGCGGTGCGCGATCTCAGGGCCGGGGATCGCATTGAGGGAAAGCAGGAAGACGATGTAGGAGGTGATGCAGACGCTGAAAAGCGCGTAGTTCACCGACAGTGTCGCGAAGCAGCAGAAGGCAAAGAAGGTCGCCAGCGCGGCGATCGACCAGGGGCTGAGTTGAAGGTGAGAGGCGATGAGGGTGGCGACGGTGGCTCCGGCCAGGGTGCCGCCTACGCGGGCGAGGGCACGGGTCAGGGTTTCAAAAAACGCGGGCTTTTGCACCAGCAGCGCGGTCATCGGCACCCAGTAGCCGGACTGGATTCCGAGCCGGCGATAGAGTTCTGAGGCAAGGCTGACGGTGAGCAGAAGGCGCAGCGCATAGACGGCTGCGGCCCTGCGATTGGGAGCGGGCAGCACGCCGGGCAGTTCCTGCCAACGTTGGAGCAGAGTGCCACGCTGGATGCGCAGCGATTCGTGAAGAGATTTGCGGATGGAGGCGAGGTCTTTGCGCAGCTCCGGGATGAGGCGAAGGCCGGCGCTGGTGATGAGGATCTGCACGATGCCGCCGAGGACGATCAAGCCGGCGCGTTCAAACGCCGGTTTGGGTGACGAGGGAAAGGCAGAGGCGACGAACAAGGCTACCGAGGCTTGCTGGCCGACCCAAGCGAGTCCGGCATTGCGGATCGTAAGCACCCCATAGATGGCGGCTGAGATGGCCGAGGCGAGGATGAGTGAGGGTCCGGTGTGGCCGGCGAGCGTGCCCGCCAGGGTGGCGGTCGCCATGGCGAAGATGGCGAAGATCATGGGCAGCAGACGCGAGTCGGCGATGCGCTGGTTGGCTCCGAAACCGATGGTGACCGCGCCGCCGCCGGCAATGAGAGCCGCTCCCGGATGACCCAGAGCCACGCCACCGAGCAGGCAGAGGGCCACGGCCACGGTGCTGATGAGCGGGAGCGACAGCTGCAGGGACGACCACTTGAAGGTGTAGAGGTCGGCGAAATAGTGCGCCGGTGGGGGTGCCGATGGAGCCGAGATGGCAGGGGTGGTGGACACGCTACTCCGGAGATAGACGCCGTGGTGAGGGAAGTGCCGCCTGTCGGCTTAAAAGCAGTAGAGCACGGGCCGGCAGCCATTGCAGGATTCTGAAGTTTCCCTTTGCCGGCTCGCTGGAGTTTCTGTTCGCGGGTGTCTGTGTGTTCGCCAAAATCTATCGGCTCGCCGAGGGCTGAGTGCGCTAAGCTGGTGAGCCATGCGACCCCAACCCCTTATCTGCGTGACGGATGTGGAAGCCAGCAGCCAGTGGTATCAGCGCCTGCTGGGATGCCGTGGAGCTCACGGCGGCAGCCACTATGAGCAACTGGTGAAGGACGGTGGGCTCATCCTGCAATTGCATAGTTTTGAAGTCGAGCATCATCATGGGCCTATCGGCAATCGCGACGACCGGCCGTACGGCAACGGCGTGCTGCTTTGGTTTGAGGTGGAAGACTTCGAAGGCGTGATGCAGCGCCTGGCAGAGATGGAGGTCGACATCGTGCTGCCCCGGCATCGCAATCCTCCCGATGGCGACGGCGGCCCCAACCACTGGGAGTGCTGGATGCGCGACCCGGACGGCTACACGTGTCGTGGTTGCCAGCCCGTATGGGACTGCCGATGGGACGTGGCGCCCTGGTCCTGATCTATTCACCTAGACGGCTGGAGAATCGTCGAGCAGAGGTCGAGGTCATTCAGGGCTGGAGTCTATCCGGGTTTCAATTCAGGGGCGGTGAGATAGTCGACGGCCTGCTGCACCGATTGCTCGAGCGGTTGGGATGTGTCGATGTCGAGCTTGGGATGGGTGATCGGTTCGAACGCGGCTTTCACCTGGCGATAGAGTTCGGCGGTGCGATTGAGCGCGGGATGGGTGTGGCTGCTCTCGATCAGGCGATGTTCGGCGAGTTCGTCGGGGCATACCAGGTGGAGAATCTTCCAGGAGCAGCCCTCGAGTTGGGCGGCGGCGATGGCCTGCTCGACCTGCACGCGTTTTGAGAAGGTGCGGCCGTCGAGGAGAAAGAACTCGGCGCGGTGGCGGATCGCAAGGTACGCGGCGGCCTGAAGAACAGCGTTGAAGCAGAGGTCGTCCTGTTCGAGGCTGAAGTCGGTGAGGGGACCGGCAAAGAGTGCGGCGCGCACCGCGTCTTTGCTGAGGATGACAGCGGGGAGGCGCCTGGCGAGAGCGGCGGCGAGAGTGCTCTTGCCCACTCCTGGGAGCCCGGTTAGAAGAACGTAAGTCGGCATGGAACTCATCTCGAGATAACGGTCTTCAGCTGGCGACCTGCCTCCTGCTGAGCATACGCAGAATGCCGGTTCCGGAGTTGAGGCCGTGCGCGTAGGTCTTGAGGATGGCGCCGCGGAGGCCGGGCAAGGTCATGGCCTGAAAGCCGCGATCCGGGTTGGCGTAAAAGGCGTGGGCCGCGCGGGTCGAGAAGGCCAGGGTGTCACGAAGGTGCTTTAGTCCGGCGGCGTAGGATTTCTCGACCGGGCGGCGGCCGCTCAGGTGATCGACGATGGCGCGGGCAGCGGCCTGACCGCTGACGACGGCGCTGTAGATGCCCTCGGCGGTGAGCGGATCGACCAGGCCGGCAGCGTCGCCGGCGAGCAGGACGCGCCCTTCGCGCTGGGCTGATCCCATCCGCGCACCCCCAGGTATTGGCCGATGATGTGATCGGCGGCATTTGTGTCGAGGCGTTTGTGGATGTAGGCCAGCAGTCTCTCGCGGTTGAGGGTTTCTCCCTCTGAATCGAGCATAGAAACCCATGCCGACGTTGAGGTGATCGCCCTTGGGAAAGATCCAGCCATAGCCATTGCGTACGGCTCCGAAATCGAAGGTGAGGTCGACCGGGTGTTCGGGGAGAGGCACCTGGGCTTCGAGGGCAAACCCGCCGGCCGTGGGTTCTCCGAGGTCGGCGAGCTTTCTAACCTGGCTGTGAACGCCGTCGGCACCGATCAGGAACCTGGCATGAAATGTTTCGTCGGCGGTGACCAGGGTGATGCCGTCGTCCGCCGGCTCGATGCGCTTCAGTGGGCGGATGCGGCGGAATTGAGCGCCGGCTGCGAGGGTCTGGCTGAGGCAGTAGGCATCGAATTCCTCGCGAACGGTCATGACACAGATAGGCGAGCGGGTCTTGACCAGGGTGGGTTGAGAGCCGTTGTTCTCGAGCAGGATCTGGTAAACCACCTGGCGGGTGACCGGTTCGATGGGGTAGCGCAGGGCTTTGACCGTCTTCATGGTGAGGCCGCCGGCGCAGGCCTTTGCTCGCGGGAAGTCGCTCTTATCGAGGAGCAGGGTACGAAGCCCGGCCGTTACGAGGTCATACGCGGCGGCACATCCGGCCGGACCGGCACCTACGATGATCGCGTCCCATGATGATTGCTGAGTCATTCCCCTCGGCGGTTGGTGTGTGCTTCCCTGCTCCAGCAGTATCGCAGGCGAACGCCGGATTGCAAAAGTGCGGGGGCAGGTGAAACGGCAGTCGCGCGGTCAGGTCGCACACCGCAGACGGAGGCATGGAGCAGCGGGCAAAAAAAAGCGGCACCTTGGGGCGCCGCCTTGGAGGATGAGGCTCAGTCTAAAACTTGGGCAGAAGCGGGGTACCTTCCTGCTGTACAGCCTGGAGGGCGTTTGGGTTCAGGCCAAGAATCCTGAGGATGGTGGGAGCGACCTGCTGGTTGGTGACGGCCGTCTTCACGGCGAGGGCTTTGAAGTTCGGGTTCGAGAAGAGCAACGCGACGTGCACGTCGTCTTCATTGATGCCGCCGTGTTCGGCGAGTTTGGAGCCGCCGGTGAAGATCACGCCGGTATTGGTTTTCACGTAGATGTCTGGAGCGTGGGAATCCTTGGTCGGATCGGCGAACTTCGTCTTCATGGAGTTGAGGGCGAAGATCTCCTGGATACCCATGGCGGCCTGGGAGGCGGGCGTGCTCAGGTTCTGCACCACCGACTCGGTCATCGACTGATCTTTAAGCCAGATCAGGGAGGCGTCATCGGAGATGTCGAAGGCGTAGTTGGAGCCGACCAAGGTCTGGGGCACGCTGCCGGGAATGGCTTCGCGCTTGGCAGGATCGATGGGCGACTGGCCGTGCTTGGCGCTGACCACGATGACGGTCTTGTCGAAGATGCCGTGCTGCTTGAGGTGGCTGACGAAGCGGCCGAGGGAGTGGTCAACGAAATCGAGTTCGCTGAGCAGGCCGGCGCTGGGGGTCCCGAGCGCGTCGGTATAGCCGTTGTTCTTCAACTTCTGACCGACACTCACGGCCTGAAAATTCATGCCGAAGATAGCGGGGACGGGCTCTTTGAAAGACCCAGTATGGTTGAGGCCGTCGATTTCGTTGACGATGGCCTGAACCTTCAGAGCGTCGTAGCACTGGATGTTTTGAATGCTGTCGGTCCAGGCATTGTCCGGGGTCGCCTTCGCGGGATCGGGCAGCGGGTGGCACCCGGCGACGCTGGGCAGGGCGGTGGGGACGGAGTTGATCTCAGGAGAGTAGAAGTCGCTGATGCCGTTGCCGCTCGGGCCCTTGACCCATTCGTAAGCCGGATGCTTGTCAGACCATGCGGTGTACAGGCCGGCGTTGCGCGCGACGTTGAAGATGGTGTTTACGCGCAAGTAATTGTGGGGATAGATGGGCTGGCAGGTCTTGGGGTCACGGGGCAGGAAGTTGGGATTGATACCGCCTCCGCCGTTGAGCTTGGTGTAGTCGGCGTCGATGGATTCGTCGAATTCGGTGATGGTGCCAACGGGGCCTGGGCAGGGGCCGCCGGCGACGCCATAGGGCGTTGTCTGGGCCGGAGGCGCGAGCGTGCGGTTATAGGTGACGTCGTACCAGAGGCCGGCTGCGGCTGGGGTTCCACCGGTCACCAGGGCGGCGAGGCCGGGAAAGGAGTCGGACGGCAGCGCGGAGGTGGCGTTGTCGTATTTGACCCCGTGGGCGGCGAGGTAAGCCAGGGTGGAGTCCGGATGGCTCTCGATGTAGTTGTTGAGGTCGAGGGCGTGGAGACCGTCGACGCTGATCAACAGGACGTGCTCGGCAAGTGCGTGGGAGTCGTCGTCGCCGGATTGCTGGGCGATCGAGAGCAGAGGGGTAGCCGTGAGAGCGGCGGCCATGATGCAGGAAAGCAAGGGCTTAGTGAGGGGCATGGGGTTTTCTCCTGGAAGTGCTGGGGCCGTCAGTGGGATCTTCATGCGATCTGCGGGGAAGGGTAAAACCGCTCTCCGAGCCTAGTGGAACGCATCGAGGGCCGGGTGAACGGCAGTTGAATGCCAGGTGAAAAGAAGGTGACTTGTGGGGCGTAATTTTTTTGTCAGGATGTTGTCACCAGTGAGCTACGTCACTGGCAGGACAGGGTGAAATGAATTACGATTGATTTGGTCGGAGTTCTAGCTGGCGGGTCGAATTGACGGCCGGGCAGCAGATCACAGAGCTTTTCCCCCGCTCTGAAAGCCGGAGCACGCAACGTGACGGTACTGAGCGAACTTGGCGTTGGACAGAGCGGCACGGTCGAGGATCTGGATCTGCCAGAAGAGGTACAGCACCACCTGATGCATATGGGATTTGTGCCGCATGCGAAGGTGATGGCGCTGCGACGGGCCCCGGCAGGCGACCCCACGGTGTACGCGATTGATGGATTGGAGATCGCGCTGAGGCGGGAGACGGCGAGATCCATACATGTCCGCGACGACGCGGACGAAGGAAAGCGATGAGCTGCTGCACTCCAGCTTCGGTTCTACCCGGTACGCCCGAACCCAAGGTGAGCGGAAAGATCGGCACAGTGGTGCTGATCGGACCGCCGAACTCGGGAAAATCCACGCTGTTCAATCGCCTGACGGGTTTGCGGCAGAAGGTCGCGAACTATCCGGGCGTGACGGTGGAGCAGCGCATTGGGCGGCTGAGTGGAATTGGACGCAGCGATCTGACGCTGATCGATCTGCCGGGCATTTACAGCCTGGCCTCCTATTCAGAAGACGCGCGGGTGGCGGTGGATGTGCTGCATGGGCAGATGCCGGGAACGCCGGCTCCCGATGCGGTGCTGCTGGTGCTGGACTCTCTGCATTTGAGCCGGCAACTGATGCTGGCCGGGCCGGTTTTGGCGCTGGGCTTGCCGACGCTGATCCTGCTGAACATGACCGACGTGATGGAGACGCGCGGCGGCGAAGTCGACACGCTGAAGCTGGCGCAGGAACTGGGCGCGCCGGTGGCCAAGATCAGCGCGACCCGGGGTACGGGCCTCGATGCGATTCGGATTTTTCTGGGGCAGCGGTCAGAGATCGCGCCTCCGTTGCAGTTGCCGGTGATGGGCAACGCGGCTCGTATCGGCAGTGGGCGACCGGAGTCAGCACGCGGACCAATTACAAGGCTCCGCTTTCGTCGGACTCGAGCCGGCGGTTGGACAAGATTTTGCTGCACAGGATCTGGGGACCGCTGTTGTTCCTGGTGGTGGTGGTGGCGCTGTTTCAGACGGTGTTTGCGCTGGGGCAGCCGCTGAATGAAGGCTTTCAGGCGCTGCTGGACAGCATGGGCGGCAAGGTCGGCGCGCTGATTACCGATTGGATGGCTGCAGTCGCTGCTGATCGATGGGGTGTGGAAGGGCGTTTCGGCGATCCTGGTCTTTCTGCCACAGATCCTGTTGCTTTTCCTGTTCATCGGGGTTTTGGAAGACTCCGGATACCTGGCGCGGGCGGCGCTGATTGCCGACCGGGTGATGCGCGCGATCGGGCTGAATGGCAAGGCTTTCATTCCGCTGCTCTCGGCCTATGCGTGCGCGGTGCCGGCGATCATGGCAACGCGCACCATTGAAAACAAGCGGGACCGGCTGGCGACGATCCTGGTCACGCCGTTCATGACCTGTTCGGCGCGGCTGCCGATTTACATGCTGATGATTGCGGCCTTTGTGCCGGACCGGCCATTGCTGGGACGATTCTTCGGCCTGCGCGCCGGAGTGATGCTGGGGCTCTATGTATTGGGATTTGCTGCGGCGCTGCTGACGGCGTGGGGATTGAAGTCTTCGATTTTGAAGACCACGGCGACGCCGTTTATTCTGGAGTTGCCGCAGTACCGGGTGCCGACGGTTCGGTCGCTGGCGCTGCAGACTGCTGGATCGCTCCAAGGTCTTTCTGCGGCAGGCCGGCACGGTCATCCTGGCGGTAACGCTGGTGCTCTGGTTCCTGAGCCATCTGCCGTTGCATGCCGGGTCGTTTCCGCAGCTTGCGGACAGCATTGTGGGGCGGATCGGCCAGTTCATCGAGCCGCTGATTCGGCCGCTTGGATTCAACTGGAAGATCGGGATCGGGTTGTTGACCTCAGTGCTGGCGCGGGAAGTGATCGTAGGAACGCTGGGCACGTTGTACGGAATGGATCCTGCGACCCAGCAGCTTGGGTTGCAGGCGGCGCTGCGGCACGACATGCACATTGGCGGCGCGATCGCGCTGGTGGTGTACTTCGCCCTGGCGATGCAGTGCACCTCGACGCTGGCGGTGGTACGCCGCGAAACGAATAGCTGGAAGTGGCCGGCAGTGCAGTTTGTGTACATGACGGTCGTTTGCGTATGTGGCGGCACTGGTGACCAACCAGCTGCTCTCCCGCATCTTCTGATCCAGCAAGACAAGAAGAAAAACCGAGTCGCTTGAGATCGTGGCGACTTCCCTGCCCCGAGCCGATGGATGGGGCGGCGATGCAGGAAACGGACGAAGTGTCCGCTAAACTAATTCAAGAGATACACGATGATTTCAGTCAGTAATGTGAGCATGCGCTACGGCGCCAAAGTACTGTTCGAAGACGTCTCGGTGAATTTCATCACCGGGCGGCGCTATGGCTTGACGGGTCCGAATGGCGCCGGCAAATCCACATTCATGAAGGTCCTGACCGGCGAACTGGATGCCCAGAAGGGCTCCGTAGTACGGCCAAAGAAATTTGGCGTGCTGCGCCAGGATCAGTACGCCTTTGACGCGTATCGCGTGATCGACACGGTCATCATGGGCAACAAGGGCCTGTGGGCGGCGCTCGAAGAACGCGACCGGATCTATGAGAAGCACGACCTGACCGACGACGACGGCATGCGCCTGGGCGAGCTCGAAGGGATTGTCGGCGAAGAGGATGGCTACACGGCGGAGAGCGACGCGGCGGTTCTGCTGCAGGGGCTCGACATTCCCGATGAACTGCACGACCGCAAGATGAGCGAGCTGCAGGGCGGACAGAAGGTGCGGGTGCTGCTGGCGCAGGCGCTATTCGGCAAGCCACAGGCGCTGTTACTTGACGAGCCCACGAACTATCTGGATTTGGACTCGATTCACTGGCTGCAGGATTTCCTGGTGCGCTTTGAAGGCACGCTGATCACGATTTCGCACGACCGGCATTTTCTGAACAGCATCTGCACGCATACTGCGGATATCGACTACCAGACGATCATCATCTACGCCGGCGGTTACGACGACATGGTGATGGCGAAGACGCAGATTCGGTCGACGCTCGAGTCGGCCAACGCGCAGCGCGAGAAGAAGATTGCGCAGTTGAATGAGTTCATCGCGCGATTCGCGGCCGGTACGCGATCGAGCCAGGTGACCAGCCGCAAGAAGGAAGTAGAGCGGCTGCAGACGAGCGAGCTGGCGCGGTCGAACATTCAACGCCCTTACATTCGCTTCGATCAGTTGCGGCCCTCAGGCAAGCATGCGCTGGAGTTCGAGGGAATTCGCAAGAGCTACGGCGACGAGACGGTGATCGAGAGCTTCAGCGCGGCGGTGATGCGCGGCGAGAAGGTCTGCCTGATGGGCCGCAACGGCCAAGGCAAGACGACGCTGCTCAAGTCGCTGCTCTCGGGGGAGAAGTACCTGGCGGAGCCGGATTTCACGCTCGATGGGGGAACCATCAAGTGGGGACACGAGGCGCAGATCGGGTATTTTCCGCAGGACCACACTGGCTCGATCGAGAAGGGCCTGACGGTCTCTGACTGGCTGCACCAGTTCGATCCAAAGGTGACGAAAGAGGAGATTCGCGGGCTGCTGGGGCAGATGCTGTTCAGCGGCGAAGAGGGATTGAAGCCGACGGCGGCCCTGTCGGGCGGCGAGACGGCACGGCTGCTGTTTTGCAAGCTGATGCTGCAGAAGCCGAATTTTCTCATCCTGGACGAGCCGACGAACCACCTGGACCTGGAGTCAATCAACGCGCTGAATATTGCGATTCAGCGGTACGAAGGCACGGTGTTGCTGGTGACGCACGACCACGACCTGGTGGATGAAGTGGCGACCCGCATCTGGCACTTCGAGCATGGCGCGATTGAGGACTTCAAGGGTCCGTATGAGGAATACATGGCCGCCATGGCGAGCGCGCGGGCATAGGAACCGGCGATCCGGGAGCACTGCGGGAGTAAGTCTGTTTGCATCGAGTTATCAACCGAGTTAGAGGAAGCAGCGGACCATTGGCACCGATTCTGAACGCGCAAAGCCTGTCAAAGTCATTCGGGCCGACGACTCTCTTTCGTGACATTTCGTTCACCATCAATGAAGGAGATCGCATCGGCTTGATCGGGCCGAACGGCTCGGGCAAGTCGACGCTGCTGCGCATTCTGGCAGGAGAGATGGAGCCGGACACCGGCGAGTTGGCGGCACGGAAGCGTGCGCGGATGAGCTTCGTGGAGCAGGACTCGCATTTTCAGCCGGGCCTCTCGGTAAGAACGGTGCTGCTGAACGCACTGGAACGGAACGGCATTCCTGAAGGCGAATGGGAAGGCCGGCTGCGGGAGACCCTGGGCCGGGCGGGGTTTGAGGATTTTGACGCCGAGGCGGTTACGTTCTCCGGCGGCTGGCGGAAACGGCTGGCCATTGCCGAGGCGCTGGTGCAGCGGCCCGATGTACTGCTGCTGGACGAACCGACGAATCATCTGGACTTAGCCGGCATTGAATGGCTGGAGCAGTTGCTGCTGGAGTCGCCCTTCGCGTGCGTGGTCGTCAGCCATGACCGCTATTTCCTGGAAAACGTCGCAACCCAGATGGCAGAACTCAACCGGGCCTATCCGGATGGAGTGTTGCGGGTCATCGGCAACTACAGCGAGTTTCTGGAGAAGAAAGAAGCGTTCCTGGAGGCGCAGTCGAAGCGGCAGGACGCGCTGGAAAACCGCGTGCGCATCGAGAAGGAATGGTTGCGCCGCGGGCCCAAGGCGCGCACCACGAAGTCGAAGGCGAGCATCGATCGGGCCAATGAACTGATTGGCGAGTTGTCGCAGATGGACGCGCGCAGCCGCACCAGCAGCGTAGGCATCGACTTCGTGGCGACCGAGCGGCAGACCAAGCGGCTGGTGGAGTTAGATGGACGTAAGTTATGCGATTGGCGAGCGCGCAGCTCTTCAGCGATCTGAACTTTGTGATCACAGCCGGAACGCGCGTGGGGCTGGTGGGGCCGAACGGCAGCGGCAAGACGACGATGCTGCGACTGCTTCGCGGAGAGAACGAGCCGACCGGCGGGGAGATCAAGCGCGCGAACTCGCTGAGGATCGTCTACTTCGATCAGAACCGCGAGTTGGACGGGAACCAGACCTTGCGGCGAGCGCTCGCCCCGGACAGCGATTCTGTGATTTACCAGGATCGCGTGATTCACGTGGCGTCGTGGGCTTCGCGGTTTCTTGTTTACCGGAGAGCAGTTGAATCAGCCGGTGCATCGGCTATCTGGCGGAGAGCGGGCGCGGGTGCTGATTGCGAACCTGATGTTACAGCCGGCCGACTTACTGCTGCTGGATGAGCCGACCAACGATCTGGATATCGGCACGCTGGAGATTCTGGAAGAGAGCCTGCTCGAGTATCCGGGCGCATTGGTACTGGTCACGCATGACCGCTACATGCTGGATCGCATTTCGACCGTGGTGCTGGGGCTGGATGGTCAGGGCGGCGCGGAGCGATTCGCGGATTACAGCCAATGGGAAGTCTGGCAAGCGGATCAGCGGCGGGGCAAGCCGAAGGAGCCTGCCAAGCAAGACAAGCCGATAGCCGTAGCCTCGTCCAAGAAGAAGCTTTCGTATCTCGAAGCACGCGAGTACGCCAGCATCGAGGATCGAGTGATGGCGGCGGAAGAGATCCTGCAGGCGAAGCGTCACGCGCTGGAAGATCCGGCAGTCGCGACTGATGCCGGCCAGCTACAGCTTGCGCTGGCCGCGCTCGATGAAGCCCAGGCGCATGCTGACGCGCTCTACGCACGCTGGGCGGAGTTAGAAACCAAGCAGGCGTGAAGGGGCCGGCTCTCTGCGCGTGCGAGTGGCACTTAATCGGTATGGATGGGCGCCGAGCCGGGTGCAGTAACTCAGCTTGTGATTCGATCCTGAACGCGTGACTTATACCCGCCAATAATCCGGCCGCCAGCTCTGAATCAACTTCTTGATTTCCGCCGGAGGCAAGTTCTCCTTGAGCGTCCTGTCGACCAGGGCGACTATCTCGGCGTCCGACGCAAAGCGTAACGCAATCAGCTGCCTTTCTGTGAGTTCAGGAATCCGTGCGGCCAGAGAAGCAGGAAGCAGGGCAGTGAGCCGCAAGCGCTCTTCGAGGCGGATGACGCGATCCTGCACGCGAAGCGCGTAGGTGCGGGCGAGTGTCACCGACACAATCAGAAACAACGAGATAAGAACGAGGAGATAGTGAACCAGGCTATGCGGATGGTGGAACACTCCGTAGCCGCTGGCGAAGAACAGGCCAAAGGCTAGCGGCGCAAGAAAGAAATGGAACCAGGGGTCGAGCCGGGCGTGATTGGCGAGGGTCTGCGGCTTTCTTTCGTTCATGATTGTTCCTTCGTTCTTCCCTAAGTCAAAGTAAGTACCGGTGGTCGAACTTAGCTGGTGAGCCGGTCGCTCGAGATCGGCTGCATGTCGAACAGAGTTACACGCAACCTATCGGCTGCTTCTGGGGGTTGGACCGCAACCCGCAACGGCGAAGCAGGGCGGGCATAGATTCGGGCAGTGATCGCGACGCGACGGTTGGCGTAGACCTCCAAGATGGAGCCATCGAGGTAGGCGTTGATCTCGATCGCTTCGTCTGTAAGCGCGAGCGGGGCGGAGATACCGCTCGACACTCAACTCATGACCAGGCTTGTCGGGATGATATTCAATGGTCGCGAAGGCTGCGGCTGTTTCGCCTTGCGGCCGCAGCGAGACGGTGAACGGAGCAGCGGCGGCAGTTCGTAACTGCACGAGGCCCGATAGATTCTGGAGGGTGTGCTGGGCACCGGCATTCGACTTGCCGGACGTGACCGCGCGAGGCTTCCCCTGCAATTGAGCAACGGCGGCAATGGGCTCGATGCGCAGAGTGCCATCGGCTGCGATGCTGAGTTTGCGCGGCAGAGTCATGGAGCCGGACCAGCCTGCGGCCTTCTGCTCATCGACGGAACGGGTCTCGGGAGTCCATCCCCAGAGAATGCGGTTGCCGTGCGCGTCGAGCATGCTCTTGGGTGCGTAATAGGAGCCGTAGTCGAGGACGCCGCGCTTCTCTTCGTGGAAGCGATGATCGGAGTAACTGCCCACGACCCAATAAACGATGCGTTCGGTGGAGTAGAGCAGAACGTGCTTGCCATCGAGCGGGAAGAAATCAGGGCACTCCCACATCTCTCCGCTGTCTACGGGATCCTTAGTGGTTTTGCCGTTCCACGTACCCTCAGCGAGCGTGTGCAGGTAGTCCCACTGGCGCAGGTCTTGCGAGCGGTAGAGGAGGACGGCTCCCCCTTTTTTGGCGAAGCCGGAGCCGATGCCGAGGTACCAACCATCGTCTTCGCGCCACGGGCAGGGGTCGCGAAAGCCCGTGACCTGAAGGCCGGCGGCGGCGACGCGATGACCGGCTTGGGATCTTTCTTCCATGTCAGCAGGTTGTCGCTCGTGGATGTAGCGAGGCACTGCACCTCGGGCGTGACCCCGGTGTAGATGAGCGTGGGTACGCCGTTGTCGAGTACGGCGCTGCCGGTGAAGCAGCCATCCCAATCGGGGCCACCGGGCGTAGGCGCGAGGGCAATGGGCAGATGCTTCCAGTGAAGCATGTCGGGGCTGACGGCATGTCCCCAATGCATGGTGCCCCAGAACGCTCCGTGCGGATTGTATTGATAGAAGACGTGGTACTGACCCCGGTAGTAGATAGGACCGTTGGGGTCATTCATCCAGTTGGCCGCGGGGAGCAGGTGATATTGCGGCCGCAGGATATCGTGGGCCAGCTTTTCGCGCAGTGCGTCGGCTTCGGCGGCAAGCAGCGCGGCATGGCGCGGCCCGGCAAAGCTAGCCAGCGAAGACGCGAGGGCGGAGTGCACTCCGGCGCCGAGACCCGCGGCACCCGATGGCTTGAAGAAACCTGCGCCTGCTAGATCTGTTATGGTGCATGCCTGCTCCTTGCAGCACAGAGTCTAGCAGGCGGGACGCCAAAGTCCGCAGTCATGCCAGCGAGGGGCGCGGAAGGAAACAGGGACCGGCGCGGTTGCGGGCCGTTTTCGCGCATCTCATTATCCGAATTCAGCGACTCGCGTTGGTGTGCCCAGCGGAGATGAGAGAAGGCGGCAAAGAAAGCATGCGTGTTGCAGACTGGCTCCTCGCCGATCTTCGGCTTCCCAAGGGCATTCAGGGCAAGCCGGACGAAGAGCATCCGTGGTGGCGGGTGATGTGCCTGACGGGCGTCGATTATTTCTCGACGCTGGGCTATCAGCCGGGCATCGCCTTTCTGGCGGCGGGTGCGCTTTCGCCTTTGGCCACGCTGATCCTGGTGCTGGTGACGCTGTTTGCGGCGCTGCCGGTATATCATCGCGTGGCCGCAGCCAGTCCCAATGGACAGGGCAGCATCGCCATGCTGGAGAAACTCTTTCCGCAATGGAGCGGGAAGACGTTTGTGCTGGTGCTGCTCGGGTTTGCGACCACCGATTTCGTCATCACCATGACGCTTTCGGCCGCCGATGCCGCCGCGCACTTCACGCACAATCCATTCACGCCGCACTGGATGAACAGCCAGATGGCAGTGACGCTGCTGCTGCTGGCCATTCTGGGCGCGCATTTTTCTCAAAGGCTTTAAGGAAGCGATCGGGATTGCGGTTGTTCTCGTCGGCGTCTACCTGCTGCTGAATGCGGTCGTGACCGTGGATGCGATCTATCTGGTAGTTTCGGCATCCGCATGTGTTTGTCGCGTGGAAGCGCGCGATCTATGAACACCACGGCAGCATCTTGGGCATGATCGGCATTTCGTCTCATGCTGTTTCCGAAGCTGGCGCTGGGGCTTTCGGGCTTCGAAACCGGCGTGGCGGTGATGCCGCTGATCAAGGGCGAGATCGTGGACGACGCGCATCAGCAACACGCGCAAGCTGCTGGCCACCGCGGCGCTGATCATGAGCGTGTTCCTGATTGCCACCAGCGTGGTGACGACGCTGCTGATCCCGGCGGAGCTTTCAAAGACGGCGGCCAAGCGAACGGTCGCGCGCTGGCGTACCTCGCACACCAGTATCTCGGGAACATCTTCGGTTCGGTGTACGACATCAGCACGATTCTGATTCTGGCGTTTGCGGGAGCTTCGGCGATGGCGGGGCTGCTGAACCTGATCCCGCGTTATCTGCCGCGGTTTGGCATGGCGCCGGAGTGGGCGCGCGCGTCGCGGCCGCTGGTGCTGGTGTTCATGGGGATCGCGTTCACGGTGACGCTTCTGTTCCACGCGAACGTGGATGCGCAGGGCGGCGCCTATGCCACCGGCGTGCTGGTGCTGATCACGTCAGCGGCATTCGCAGTGACCATCTCGGTGTGGGATCGCGGAATTCGCTGGGCCTTTCTGCTGATGGCGCTGGTGTTCGTTTACACCACGGTGCTGAACATATAGGAGCGGCCGGAAGGCATCAAGATCGCCTCGTTCTTTATCCTCGCGACGATCGTGACGTCGCTGGTGTCGAGAGCGATGCGTTCGACGGAGTTGCGGGTTACCGGAATTCAAATGGATGACCTGGCGCATACCTTGATTGCGGAGGACCACTCTCGATTGATTCGGCTGGTGGCGCGAAGGCCGCGACCGGAAACGGAAGAGGCCCTGGATGAAGTCGAGTCGAAGGTACGGTACTTTCACAATTTGAGTGCAGACGATTGCCTGTACTTCTTTGAAGTGGAACGCGGCGATTCGTCGGAATTTTCAGAGCGGCTTGCAGTCACCGGCGAGCGGGTGGGCAAGCATCGCGTGCTGCGAGCGCGCAGCCCGGTGGTGGCGAATGCGATCGCCGCGCTGCTGATCTATCTTGAGAACGAGACGGGCAAAGCGCCGCATGCGTATTTCAAGTGGCACGAAGGAAACCCCATCGCCAACCTGTTCGCGTTTCTCTTCTTCGGAGAGGGCGACACGGCTCCGCTGGCACACGAAGTGTTGCGCCGCGCGGTGCAGGATCCGAAGCATCGGCCCGTAATTCATGTAAGTTAACGGCGCTGAAAACGCGTTGGGGATCCCTGGGCAGACGGAGGGTCTGCCAACCTGGTGTGAACCCCAGCGTGATGCGAAACCCAATCTGGTGCGAATCTACGATGCGCTTGAGCTGCACTCGCGCTCGGCGAGTGCAACCTGGACGGGCCTGGTTTTCTGCGCGGCAGGAGTGCGACGCGGATTCGCGCGCCGCACTCGTTGCGCCGCGCGGTTACTGTCCGGGAGTTGCGGGCGGAATTGCGCGGAGATATTCGTAGATTGCACGAATATCGTGGTCGGACATGCTCTGGTACGTCGGCCAGGGCATGACCTGCAACAGCGGACTAATCTGTGGATGAAGCTTATCGAGGTCTTCGCCGGTACGGAGAATGTGCAGGAATTCTTTGTAGGTGCGACCGGCCGGCAGACCATTTTCAGGAGTGAGATTTCTGGAAATGAACGGTCCGAAGAGTTGGCCTCCAGCGAGATAGTGAGCGGAGTTCACTTTTTTGGGAAGACCGTGGAACGGATCTCCAGAGGGAAGATAGGACGGGTTGGTGTGGCAATCATTGCATCCGCCAACTGCGTTGACGAGATAGCTGCCAAGCCCAACCAGGTCATGGTTTTTGTGGTGCAGATCGAGGGGAACCGGGGCGATGGCGAAGCCGCGGGCGATGCGTGCGCGATCCGACTGACCGGAATCGTCATCGTGTTCAGCAAGGGCCAGAGTGCCGGTCGCTGAGATGGCAATGAGCATGACCGTTGCCAGGGCGAGGGGAATTCGCTTCATTTTTGGGAACCTCTACTACACACGGGCCGTGGGTTTGCGCTCATCATCGTAGCCAACGAATCAATTGGCGAAGGTGCGATGAGCGCTTGCCCGTGCTGCGGAAGAATGCCAGTGCCGCTTGTGCATGTCAAGAGGAATAACCAGGCCCGAGTAACTCGTCTAGTTACAAGGAATTACTCGGGAGTTACTCCAAGTTCCCGCAGCAGAAAGGCATAATCGAGGGCAATCTCCTTCAAATAGTCGTAGCGTCCCGACGACCCGCCATGACCGGCGCTCATATTGGTGTGAAGCAGGAGTGGCGTGTCGTTGGTCTTGAGCGTGCGCAGCCTGGCCACATACTTGGCCGGCTCCCAGTACATCACCTGGCTGTCGTTGAGCGAGGTCTTGACCAGCATGGCGGGATAGGCGCCCGGCTTGAGATTGTCATAAGGCGAGTAACTCAACATGTAGTGAAACGCGTCGGCCTCGTTCGGATTGCCCCACTCTTCATACTCCGGGACCGTGAGGGGCAGAGACGAGTCGAGCATGGTGTTCATCACGTCGACGAAGGGAACATGGCTGAGCACGGCGCGGAATAAGTCGGGACGAAGATTGACGACCGCACCCATGAGCAGACCGCCGGCACTGCCGCCTTCGATGGCAACGCGATGAGGGTCGCCGAATCCGTGTTGCACAAGATGCTCGGTCACAGCGATGAAGTCGGTGAAGGTATTGCGTTTCTCCATCAGGCGTCCGGCATCGTGCCACGGTTTGCCTTGATCGCCGCCTCCGCGAATGTGCGCATAGGCCAGAACGAATCCGCGGTCCAGCAAGCTCAACCGATTGGAGTTGAAGCCGATGGGGAGTGAGTACCCATACGATCCATAGCCGTAAATGTAGAGGGGATTCTTCCCTTCCTGTTTTTGATCTTTGCGATAGACCACGGAGATGGGAATCGCCACGCCGTCGGGAGCGGTGGCGAAGACGCGTTGGGAGGCGTAAAGGCTGCGATCAAAACCGCCGGGCACTTCTAACTGCTTGAGTAACTCCGACTGCGCGGTCTCGACGTCGTATTCGTATACAGAGCCAGGAGTAACGAGGGACTGGTAGCTGTAGCGAAATTTCCTGGTATCAAACTCCCGGTTCACGTGCGGATGCGCGCTGTAAACCGGTTCGGGGAAGGTGATCTCGCGATCCCGGGCGGGCTGCCATGCTTCGCCGGCGAACTCGAGGACCCGCAGATGAGGGAGGCCATCGCGGCGTTCACATGCCACGTAGAACGAGGCGAAGAGATCGATCTCCTCGAGCATCACGTCGTCACGATGCGGCAGGACCTCTGTCCAATGCTCACGGCCTGGGTTAGCCACCGGCGCGACGACCAGGCGGAAGTTACGGCCACGATCGTTCGTCCGTATATAGAACAGGCCGTTGCGATGGTCGGCGTAGTATTCGAACTCGTCCTGGCGCGGGGCGATGAGTGTCCACTCGCCGGTGGGCGTATCGGCGCTGAGAAAGCGTTCTTCGCTGGCGGTGTGGCTGGAGGATTCGAGCAACAGGTATTTGCGGTCCCGCGTCTTGCCGGCCCCGATGTTGAAGCGTTCATCGGTCTCTTCAAAGACCAGAACGTCGTCGGTGTGCGGCGAGCCGAGTTCGTGACGGAAGAATTGATATTGCCGCTTCTGCTCCTCGTCTTCGACGCTATAGAAAAGGGTGCGATTGTCGCTGGCCCACACGACCGATCCGACACGCTCCGCTTTCTCGGCGAGCAGCGCGCCGGTACGAAGGTCTTTCACCTGCAGGGTGTACTGGCGGAAGCCGGTGATGTCGATGGAGTACGCGAGCAGATTGCCATCGTCGGAGACGACGAAGGCGCCGAGCGCAAGGAAGGCCTGATCCTTGGCGAGAGCATTCACGTCGAGAATGATCTCTTCGGGCGCATCGGGCGCGAGCGTCTTGCGGCAGTAGAAGGGATATTGCAGTCCCTGTTCCGTGCGGGAGTAATAGAGATAGCCGCCTTCACGGAAAGGAACGGAGATATCCGTCTCCTTGATGTGGCTGACCATCTCGTCGTAGAGAGTTTTCTGCAGCGCCTCGGTCGGCTTCATCACCGCATCGGTGTAGGCATTCTCGGCGTTGAGGTAGTCGATGACTTCGGGCGAGGTCTTCTGCTGGAGCCATGCATAGTTATCGACGAGAGTGTGCCCGTGCAGTTGATTCTCGGTGCGTTCGGTACGAGCGACAGGCGGCTTGATCGATTCAGGGGAATTCATCTTCTCAAGGATACCGCGCGCAAGGGGTGCAATTCAGGGGCGGAGCAGGAGTTGTTCATTGGCTGTGAAGACGCGGCCTGTAACCAGGTAGCTGCAGGTGAGGCAGGTAAGCGCGGCGGCGGAGAAGATGGTCGAGATCACGACGAACTGGTAGAGCGCGGCATACACGGGCGATGCGCCGGAGAGCACCATGCCGGCCATGATGCCGGGGATCCAGACAATGCCGAGCGAGCGGATGCTGTCAATCGAAGGGATGAGGCTGGCTTTGTAGGCTGCGCGCAGGTAGGGCTGGACGGCGACGTCGGGCGACGCGCCCAGGGCGAGGGCGGATTCCACTTCGCCGAAGTGCCCAATGACTTCGCTGCGGAACCGATCGAGGAAGATGGACTGCATGTTCATGGTCTGTGCGATGACCATGCTACCGACGGGAACAAGCATGGTGATGCGAAGCGGGATGATGCCCAGCAAAATCATTACGAGCAGGACACTGCCTGCGCCGACAACGATGGATACCAGCGCAAGCACGAACGCGCGGGGAATCTGACGCGCGCGTTTGCGCACGATGCTGGCGGCGGCGAGCATCATGCCGGTGAGCACCAACAGCGCAGTCCACTGGGGTCCATGCAGGAGAAAAGCCAGGATCGCGCCGACCGCGACGATCTGAACGATGCCGCGGAGTTGCGCCAGCGGCAGTTCGCGCAGCAGGCCCACGCCACGGCGCTGCGCCAGCAGCATCACCACCAGGGCGGTGAGGGCGGCCAGGGCGCATTCCACAAATCCCCGGGTAATCGGCGTGTGGAAGAAATGGTCAACCATGCGGCTGATCCTCTGTTCCTGCGCCCAGAGGTGGGGCTTTGCAGTGGCTCACTCATGCAGCACCTCGCGCGGAGCACCATGGGCCACCACCCGGCCGGATTCCAGACTGAGGACTGAGTCGGCCATACGCCTGGCCTGCGCCGCATCGTGGGTGACCCAGATACAGGTGAGCTGCCGCTGGCGAATGAGGGATTCGAGCAGGGTTTCGACGCCGCGCTTGGAGACTTCGTCGAGCGCGGAGGTGGGTTCGTCGAGCAGCAGAACTTCGGGCTGGTTGGCGAGGGCGCGGGTAATGGCGACCCGCTGCGCTTCTCCACCGGAGAGAGTGAGAGCCGAGCGGTCTGCGTAGCCGTCGAGGTCGACCTGGTGGAGCAGGTCTTCGATCGCGGCCGCGGAGAGGGTCTGGCCGCGCTGGTTCGGACCAAAGGCGACGTTTTCAGCGACAGTGCCGGGAAAGAGGTAGGCGCGCTGCATCACCATGCCGATGCGACGGCGAAGTTCTCGAGGAGGCAGTTGGCTGCAGTCCTGATCATCGAGCAGGACGGTGCCCCGTGTAGGTTCGTCGAGGCGGTTGAGCAGGCGCAGGAGAGTGCTCTTTCCAGCGCCGCTGGGACCGACTACGGCCATGACCTCGGCTTGCGCTACGTCAAAACTGACATCGGTGATCAAAGCTTTGGCAGGAACGCGATCCCCGGCAGCAGGCAACTCCCGGGAGAGATTACGGCACTTAACTAAGCAGTGAATGCGGCTCATAGCGCTTCGAGCAGTCCGCAGTCACGTAGATTCCGCAGGATGCTGCGGAACTGCTCAAGGAAAGTGTACAGGGCTGCAACGCAGGTGCTCAGGCCTGCCAAATTTGTGATGGACCCCCAAGGAGTGGACCCATGCTTTCGAATCGAATGTGTAGCAAGATCGTAACCCTCGCCGGTACAGCGCTTCTATGTGGCGCGACGGCACTGGCGCAATCCAGCGCCGGGCAGACTTCTCCCTCGACCGGCGGCGGCCAGACGCAACCGATGCCCGGATCTCAGACTGGCAATGGAACCCGGACCGGCACCACGCCCATGGGTCAGCCCGATGCGAATACCGGATCGATGGGCACCACCGGTGATACCTCCATGCAAGACAAGGCGTTCGTAAAGAAGGCGCTGGAAGGTGGAATGGCGGAAGTGCAACTCGGCAATCTGGCGCTGCAGAAGGCCCAGAGCGACGACGTGAAGAAATTCGCGCAGAAGATGGTGGATGACCACACCAAGCTCGGCGACGACATGAAGCAGGTCGCGCAACAGGTGAATGTCAAGGTGCCGGATGGTCCTTCGAAGAAGGACAAAGCACTGGCGGCGAAGTTGCAGGCGATGTCCGGCGCGGACTTTGACAAGGCTTACATGAAGGCCATGGTCAAGGACCATCAGCAGGATGACAAGGACTTCAAGAACGAAGCGCAGAACGGGACCATTCCCCAGGTGAAGGACGCAGCTGCAAAGGGTGAACCGATCATCAGCCAGCATCTGCAGATGGCTCAGCAACTCGCAAGCGGCAACAGCAGCGGCATGGCGAGCATGAAGTAAATTCACCACGCGTTGACACCAGCACTTGAAACGAAAACGACGGGCGCTCTCTCACCGGGAGCGCCCGTTGTGCGTCTGGTGAGTACAATGGTTTCACATGTTTGCAAATGGGATGCGCGCGTTTGGACTCGCCTGCCTGATCTCTATGGGTATCGGCGTCGCGCCTGCAGAGCGCGTCGCGGACCTGCCCAAGCCCACCAATTACGTTAATGATTTTGCCGGAGTGCTTTCGCCGGAGACTCAGGAATCGCTGAACGCACTGTGCTCGCAGGTCGATCACCAGGCGCATGCGCAGATTGCGGTGGTGACCGTCAAGTCGCTCGACGGCGAACCGATCGACGATTACGCGGTAGCGCTGGAAGAGAAATGGAAGGTGGGCCGCAAGGGTACGGATCGAGGGCTGCTCTTTCTCTTCGCGATTCAGGATCACAAGTACCGCATCGAGGTGGGGTACGGGCTGGAAGGCATTTTGCCGGACGCCAAGGCAGGCGACATCGGGCGAACCATGGTTCCGGCGCTGCATGAATCCGACTACGACGAGGCGATTACCGGGGGCGTACAGCAAGTAGCCCAGGTAATCGCTGCTGATGCCGGCGTCACGCTGCACAGCGTCTCGCGACGGGGACCTCCGCCGCAACAGCAGGTGCAACATCTCGATTGGGAAGCTGGTGTTCGGCTTCATCGTCTTTCTGCTCTTTCTCGGGTTCATTGCGAGGCGGGGTGGAGGTGGGCTGCTTGGGTTCCTGCTGGGCATGTTCCTGGGTGGTGGCGGCCGCGGCGGCTGGGGTGGTGGCGGTGGGGGCGGCTGGGGTGGCGGCGGTGGTGGTGGAGGAGACGGCGGCTTTGGTGGGTTTGGCGGTGGCAGTTCTGGTGGCGGCGGTGCTTCCGGGAGTTGGTAAGATGGCCGGGAGTTGGAACGAACGGAACAGTTTCAAGGAGAAATATTGATGAGACGCGGACTCTGGGTCGCGGTAGGCGTAGTGGGCGTTCTGTTTCTGGTGGTGCTGCTGATTTTTGGCAGCTATGTAAGCGCGAAAAACCAGATGGTTGGAGAAGGACGAAGCGGTCAAATCCTCATGGTCGCAGGTGGATATCGTGCTGCAGCGGCGAGCCGACCTGATTCCCAACCTGGTGGAGACGGTGAAGGGCTACGCGAAGCAGGAGCAGACGGTGTTCGGCGACATTGCGAACGCACGGGCAGGACTGCTGAATGCGCGGGATCCGCAGAGCAAGATCCAGGCGAACGGGCAGTTGGACTCGGCACTGGGCAGGCTGCTGGTGCTCACCGAGAACTACCCCGATCTGAAGTCGAACGCGAACTTCAGGGCGCTGCAGGATGAATTGTCGGGAAGCGAAAATCGCATCGCGGTAGAGCGCCGGCGGTATAACCAGGCGATTCAGGACTACAACACCTTCATACGACAGTTTCCCAACAGTGTGTGGGCAGGGATCGCGGGCTTCCATCCCAACAATGCGTACTTCGAGGCGAGTGAGGGTTCACGCAACGCGCCTACGGTGAAGTTCTAGCCGAGGACGGAGCGAAGTCTCGACGCGTGCGATAGGGGCACGATTCAAGCTCTGAACTTTGCGCTAACAAGAAAAGGCCTGACCGGGAGGAATCCACCGGTCAGGCCTTTTTCTTCGTGCGTTACTTCGCCGCTTCGGGCACCACGTCGCCTTCGCCGGGGGCGAGGAAGAGATTCGTCTCGAGGCCGTGCTGGCGGGTGTAGAGGTCGTAGTAGCGGCCGCCGAGGGCGTAGAGGCTCTCGTGGGTGCCGCGTTCGATGATCTCGCCGCCTTCGACGACGAGGATCTGGTCGGCGCGGCGAATGGTGGAGAGGCGGTGGGCGATGACGAAGGTGGTGCGGCCCTGCATGAGGAAGTTGAGGCCGTGCTGGATCATGGCTTCGGACTCGGAGTCGAGCGAGCTGGTGGCTTCGTCGAGGATGAGGATGCGCGGGTCGGCGAGGATGGCGCGGGCGATGGAGAGGCGCTGGCGCTGGCCGCCGGAGAGCTTGACGCCGCGCTCGCCGACGATGGTGTCGTAGCCTTCGGGAAAGCGTTCGGCGAACTCATCGACGCGGGCGATGCGGCAGGCGCTCGAGGAACTGCTCTTCGGTGGCGTCGGGGCGGGAGAAGAGGATGTTCTCGCGGATGGTGCCGTCGAAGAGGAAGGTCTCCTGGAGCACGACGCCGAGCTGCGCGCGATAGCTGTGAGAGCTGGACGGTGGAGAGGTCGATGCCGTCGACCAGTGATCTGGCCGCTGGTCGGCGGTGTGGAAGGCGCAGATGAGCGAGATGATGGTGGACTTGCCGGAGCCGGAGGAGCCGACCAGGGCGGTGACGGTGCCGGGCTGCGACGTCGAAGGAGATGCCGTGGAGGACGGGCTTGCCGGGCTCGTAGGCGAAGGTGACGTCATCGAAGGCGAACTTCGCCGCGGATGGTGCCGAGCATCGATGGTGCGGTTGGGGTCGGCGATCTTCGTCGCGCTCGTTGAGGATCTCCATGGTGCGGTCGAGGCCGGCGACGGCTTCGGTGAGCTGGGTGCCGATCGATGACGAGCTGGACGATGGGCGCGATCATGAAGGCGAGAAACATGATGTATTGCACGTAGCCGCCGACGGTCGAGCCGTGCGGCAGACGACCTCGTGGGCGCCGAGGTACATCACCAGCGCGCCGACGACGCCCAGGACGGCGGTGGAGGCGAGCGACATGAGCGACTGGTCGCGGTGAGCGAGCGCATGACGTTGTCGAGCAGGCGCTGGACGCCGGCGGCGAAGACGCTGGCCTCGCGCTGCTCGGCGTGGTAGCCCTTGACGACGCGGACGCCGCCGAGCGATTCGGTGAGGCGGCCGGTGACCTCGGCGTTGATCTTGGCGCGCTCGCGGAAGATCGGGCGGATGGTCTTGAAGGCGCGCTGCAGGATGAAGACGAAGACCAGCAGGATGACGAAGACGATCAGCGTCATCATGCGGCTGGAGCGCGATGAGGACGCACGAAGGCGAAGATGGCGGTGAGGATGCCGCCGACGAAGTCGACCACGCCGGTGCCGATGAGGTTGCGGACGCCTTCGACGTCGGTCATGATGCGGGCGACCAGCGTGCCGGTGCGGTTGGCGTCGTAGAAGGCTGACGGAGAGGCGGCCGATGTGCTGCTGGACCTGCTTGCGGAGCTCGGTGATGAGGCGCTGGCCGGCCTTGGAGAGCAGCTGCGTGAGCGAGAACGAGGTGATGCCCTGGATCGCGGTGGCAGTGAAGACGATGCCCACCAGCAAGGGCAGCTTTGTGGCGTTGCCCTGCCGCAGGATGTTGTCGATGAAGTACTTGGTCGAGCCGGGGAGCACCAGTCCGCTGACCCGGTTGATGATCATGAGGAAGAAGCCGAAGAGGAGCAGGCAGCGCCGGGGCCGGACCAGCTTCCATATTTCAGGAAGCACCTTTTTGAGGTTGGGCTTCTTCTTCGGAGTTTCAGGGTCGGAACCGCGGCCTGCCCGGCGCCCAACGCTGCTGCGCTCGGCGTTCATCGAAATTGCGGACCCTCGCATATGCATAAGTGGATGACCTAAGCCCGGGCGCGGCGAGCGACGATGAACGACCGCACGCAGAGCAGCACGAACACCAGCATCAGCAGGGACATGATGGCCTTGGACTCGACCGCGGCCGGAAAGGGGAACGTCTTGCCCTGCAGCATCTGGATGTAGCTAATGATGCCGCCATAGAAGGTTGCGATGCAGCTTAATAGCCCGACCGTGACCGCGATGTGCATGAAGAGCATGCGGCGCTTGGGATCAGGCGAGTTGGCCAGGAAGCCGAGAATGCCAAGCAACAGGCCGATCCAGGTAGGAATGAGGGCAGTCGGGTGCTGGCTGCCGGTGGCGACGTAGCCGTAAATTCCGAGCAGAACGAGAAGAAGACCAAAGACCATCGTAAGTTTTGCCATGCGAAAAACGTGCCTCCCGGCCGAATAAGCCGTTTCCCTAGCATAGAGCAGAGGGCCGGAAGAGCGGGTGCGAATCGGCAGGCTGGCCGGGTTTAGGCGGGGAGGCAAGACCTGCCTGGAAGGCGCCCGGGCAACCGGGCGATCTGGCTACTGAGAACGTGGCGAGGCGTTCGCATCCGCGGCAAACATCAGCAGGAACATGCAGTCGGGCGTGTACTCGGAACACGAGAGAATGCCGCGGCGGATCACGTGTGCCGGACCATGTTCTGGTATAACGAATCCGAACTTGGCATTCCTGAGCGCGGATTCATAGTGCGCCAGCTTCGGTTCTCCACCAAGCATTTTCACAGACGGAGGCTTCCCGTCCTCAAACAGGACGAGGAAGTCTGCGGAGCCGTGTTCTTTCCTGGTGGCAGGAATCTGGATGGTGCGGGCTTTGCTCAGCAGATCCTCGGGATACCGCACGCGCGTCCTGGCAGCAGATCCGCCGGAGGATTGAGAACGCGTCATTCGCGGGATATTCGGGTCTTGATCTTTGCCCTCCCGGTATCCTCGAAGGTACGCCACGGAATTAAAGTCCTCCGCAAGATCCGTCTTGCCCTGCTTCCGATAGACCTCTCCCAGGTGGTGGGCGGCACTTGCGTCGCCGCCGAGTTGCCAGGACGCAAGGAAGTAGGGTTCCGCTTTCTCCCGGCTGCCGGTCTTGACCATGATTTGACCGAGAGCATTCCAGATTTCAGCGAGAGCGGTCATCTGGAGGAATTGCTCATTCGATACCGAGTCAAGCTCGATGGTGTGGGTCTTCTGCTCAACAAGCTCCAGCGCTCGGCTGGTGGTCTGCTTACTGAGTTCAAGGCCCTTGTCGGACTGGATCGCAGCCACCCCAACCTTCGAGAGCACTTCCGGATCGGAAGTGAGATCCGCCGCCTTCTTCAAAGCCTCGAGGCCTTCCTTGTCGTTTCCGTTGCCGATGCAGACCTGACCATACCGGAGTTGCGCCTGGGCATTGTCCGGGTGCAATTTGACCAGATTCCCAGCCGATTGCTGTGCCTCAGGCCAGCGCTTTTGCTTGATAAGCATCGCGCTTAGCTCGTCGAGAACCAGACTATCGTTTGGCACCGTCTTGAGATAGGTTTCATAGACTTGGATGGCCTCAGCGGTACGTTGAAAGCCGTCAAGTGTCCCACCCAGCGACCTGGCCGCTCCTTGATTGCCCGGGTGCAACTTCAATTCTGTACGCAGAGCATCCTGGCCTTATTCTGAATGGCCTTGATACATGTAATGAACCCCAACTCCGGCATTCAGGTTCGTCTGCTGAGGATTCAGTATGCGCGCCTTCTCCAACGCGTCCTGCGCGCTCATCAAGTCGTTCCTCTGGATCTCGCCGCTGGCCTCGTGATCAGTGCGGCCGCCGCCGGGTTGTCTGTCCTTGCTCGTTGTTGCGGTGGCGATCCGCCGGGGACAGTGATGTTGATCATCCGGTTGTAGTCTTTGAGCGCGTCCTTTTGAAAGCTGATGTAGTCCTGCCATCGTTCGAGGGGCACTTCATGCTTGAGAATCAGGGCATGACGCTCGGCCTTGAAGATTCCGTTCTTGACCGAGTACGCGGCATGATATTCGGCAAAATCAGTTTTCAAGTCCACGGCGGGTGGCACTTCGATCGTGGCCCCTGCCGGCAGGGTCACTTCCGATTCGTAGATGTCTGTACCGATCTCGCCAACGGTAATCGGCTTCTTCGGCTTTCTCTCTTCATTGATATAGGTGAAGGAAAGTGCGGGCAGGGGCGCGCTGATCTGGTGATCGTCCCAGTTGCCCATCTTCTTGCGCAGGTAGTCCCACGAGATACGGAAAGGCTTGTGGGTATCGGCCGGGTCGCTTGCCTCCACGTTGCTTACATCTCCGGCGAACCCGAGACGGTAGGAGACATTCTGCTGGAGCGTTTGCCATTGAGCATTCGCAGTGGCGTGGTAACCGAGGCGGAAGAGAACCTCGCTCTCGCTGCGGAGAGTGAGTTCTGCGTGAGCAGTCAGGCTACCTTCGCTGCTCAGTGTTCCCTTCAGGACGAAATGGTCTTCAGCCGGAAAGGGCCCGATTGCAGGCGTTTTTGCCAGATACGCGGGGGCGTTTATTGGAATGACGAGCGCCTGTTTGTCGCGGAGGGTTGACATCAGTTGTCCGAAGGGCGCTACTTCCGGCGTGGTATCGAGCCAAAGCAATTCTTTGCCGCGCGGAATGACGCGTGATGACGTGATCGAATTGGCCCGGCGATGGCAGGTCTACGTCGACCTTCTTGGTGCTGTGGATGAGAACTGGCCACGCCTCCACGCCGATGGATTTGAGCAATGAAGCGAAGAGGGTGTGCTTGTCTTTGCAGTCGCCGTACTCATTCTCAAACACGTCCTGGGCAAGGTGCGGCTGATAGCGGCCGATGCCGAAGTCGAGGCCGATGTAGCGGAAATGTACCGAAACGTAATCGTAGAGCGCCTGAATTTTCGCGTCTTCTGAGGGAAGACCCTGGGTGAGTTGGAGCGCTTTGGCGCGAATGGCCGGCGATACCTGGGTCTGCTGCTCGGCCAGTTTCCCAAACCACTCGCCAACCTGTGCGAAGTTGGCAAAGGTGGTGATCTGGACCGCCGGCTTTTCGGGCTCGGGCAATTCTTCATTGGGATCAACAGCCTTGGTGGGAGCGGCATGCGAGGTCTGCCAAGTGTAGATGGTGTCGGCGCCTTCCACTTTGGACACCGGCTTGACCGCTCCGCTGACCACCTTGGCATGCGAAGCGGTGGGGAAGCGGACTTCGAGCGTTTCTTCCAGCGCGACGCCGCTGGTGAAGAAGTTGTAATCGAACCAGAACTGGCCAGGGACCAGCGGTTTCGGATCGCGAATAATCATGGAAAACTCGAGCGTGTCGCCCGCACTGAGCGCCTTGACGGGAACCTGCTTCTCCTTGAGGTCGCTATATAAAGGCGCCTGGCGCATGACTTCCGTGGGCAGATCGAGCACGTTCACAGCGGGAGTGGCAATGACGCTGCCATCCGCCTTGCGCACGCGCACATAGGGGATCTCGATGGTGTCAGTGTCGGCGGAGTAGGGGAAATTAAGAACGCCCCAGCCTCGTACGCCGGCATCGGTCAGGACCTTGATCCGGGTGGTCTGGACACGTTCCGTCGCACCGTCGGCGCTGAAGCGGACGCGCGTGTCGAGTTGCTCGATGAGGTAGGCTTCCTTGGAGTAATCCGGGGCCGGCGCGTCGGCGCCAAAGGAAAGGGCACAATACGCCGCACAAAGGCAGAAAAGTACAGCAACACAAGTCTTACGGAGCATGCATCTTTGTACTGCACGCACCCCTGCTGCGAATACAGAAAAGTGCGCTTGAGCGACACTATTGAGCGAAAAGACAGGACCAGCCTGAGAGAGCGCGGCCCCTGGTCTTCCTCGCGTCTATCTCCTGAATGCGAGCTGAGCCGCCTTGGGCCAGAGCTTTGACCTGGTCCAGGGTTGCCATGGTGGTATCGCCGGGAAAGCTGGTGAGCAGCGCGCCGTGAGCCCAGCCCAATTTGACAGCCTCCTGCGGAGCTTCGCCCGTAAGCAGGCCATAAAACAAGCCAGCTGCAAATCCATCTCCGCCGCCGACGCGATCGAGCACGTCCAGCTCGATGGTGGGGGCTACATGATGTTCGCCATCGATCCAGGCCACGGCACTCCAACTGTGACGATTGGTGGAGTGCACTTCGCGCAGGGTAGTGGCGACGACCTTCACATGCGCGTGCTTCTTCACCACGTTGCCGATCATGCCGAAGAAGTGTTCCGGGATCGAGCTTGGATTTGGCAGCGACCTCCGGCCCGGGAATGCCCAGGCCCTTCTGCAGATCCTCTTCATTGCCGACCAGCACGTCGACATTTTGCACGATGCGGTCGATGACCTCGACTGCGCGTTCGTTGCCACCCTGCACCTTCCAGAGCTTCTCGCGGAAGTTGAGATCGAAGGAGGTGACGGCTCCAGCAGCCTTGGCCTCGCGCATGCCTTCGACGGCGAGTTCGGCGCTGTTGGCGGAGAGCGCGGCGAAGATGCCGCCGGAGTGGAACCAGCGCACGCCACCCGCAAAAATCGCCCTCCAGTCCACGTCGCCGGGTTTCATCTGCGCCGCGGCCTCGTTGCAGCGGTTATAGAAAACGACCGGCGGACGAACGCCCTGCCCGCGATCGCTGTAGACGGTGGCCATGTTGGGCCCGCTCACGCCGTCGTGTTCGAAGTATTTGTAGAAGGGCTGGACGCCCATGGCGCGCACGCGTTCTGCGATCAGTTCGCCGATGGGGTAGTTGACCATGGCGGAGACGATGCCGGTCCGCATGCCGAAGCAGTCGGAGAGATTGGCGGCGACATTGAACTCGCCGCCACTGACATGGATGCGGCATTCGGCTGCCTTGCGGAAGGGGATGACACCGGGATCGAGGCGGTGCACCAGGGCACCCAGAGACAGAAAATCCAGCGCGGCATTTTGGGGGATGGTCAATCCGGAACTCAAGGTTCTTCTCCTAGCGGATGAGAGGTGCAAACCGCAATTGAGGGATGGCGACCTCTCAGTGTATTCGAAACTTATTTGCCCTGGGCTGCGGCCAATTGCTTCACGTCGTTGACAAGTTGCGCGGGCTCCCAATCATTGGTCGGATACCAGCGGAAGATTTTGCCATCGGGACCGATGAGGACCGTTGAGAGGGAGTGGGTGATGGTCTTGTCCTGTTCAGGAGTCACGCCGATGACGAAGAATTTTGTCACCGCGGCGAGCTCAGGCTTAGGAGGAGCGGCGAAGTCCCAATGAGAAAAAGTCTCCTTGGTGTAGCGGCCGGTGTAGGCGCCGCCATAGCTGCGAAGCACCTCGGGCGTGTCGTATGTCCGGATCGAAACTGATGCTGAGCAGGTGCGTCCTGGCGTAGAGTGTGGGGTCCTTCGGCCAGTTCGCTATCGATCTTGGCGAAGTTGCGGCTCATGCGCACGCAAAACTCCGGCAGCGGGCAGCGGGTGTAGATGAAGGTGAGCAGCAGAATCTTGCCGCGAAACTGGTCGAGGTGAATGACCTTTCCGCTTTGATTGATGAGTTTGAAATTCGGGCACCGCATCGCCCGGGTTGAGGGGATGGTAGAAGACCGGCGGCTTGTAGTCCGGCTGAGCCCGGTCGGTGACCACGATCTGATCGAGCACATCCTGGTCGGGAGTGATGAAGAGCGTGGCAGTGAGCTGATCGCCGGGGTGAAGTTCGCTGAGGATCGCCGGATTTTTGAGGCGGTAGGGCATGGTCATCGCTTCCATGAACCCCGGGATGGCGGCCGCATCGAGGGTGACCTGGCCGTGCGCAGGGTCGGTCGACACGACTTTGCCGCGAACGGGATACTGCTTGCCGCCAGGTGTTTCGGACTTGGCGGAAGAATGTGGCGAACAGCCGCAAGTGGCTGAAACGAGGAGCGCAGTTGCGAGCAGGTACGATACGGGCGAGAGACGTTTCACCAACCAGTTTACACTTCAGACGAGTGAACCTTTTCGAGAGTCCGGGCCCGCAATGTTGCGCGGAATTTCCTGCCGCCGGAAGCCGCGGTGTGCCTGAGCCGCGGAGGGTTGGTGGTGTGCGGCAACGCGCGCGCGGCGCGGTCGCTGCGAATTGCGCACTCGGAGCAACAGCGGCAACAAGGACTGGAGGCCTGGGCTCACTCCGCGTATCTTCGACTGGGACGGCTGGCTCAGCGCGCTGTGGCGCGAGCATCTGCTGCAGAGTCCGGCGACGCCGCTGCTGCTCTCGGGCCTGCAGGAGAGGTCCACGTGGGAACGCATTCTAAGCGAGCATGGCGAGGGTGCGTTGGTCGTGTCGGCGGCAGGTATGGCCGAGTTGGCCCAGCAGGCCTACCGCTTGCTCAGCCGCTACCGCTGCCAGGACGAGCGGGAACGTTCGTGGGAGTATGCGGGCCTGGGCGATGCCGAGATGTTCCGGCGATGGGCAGTGGTGTTTGACCAGGAATGCCGCAAACATCGCTGGATGAGCCGCAGTGGCCTGGAGAGCTTGATTGCCGGCAGCCTGCGAGCGCAGACCATCAGGACAGCTAACGAAATATTGCTGGTGGGATTTGACCGGCTAACTCCAATTCAGAATGCGCTGCTGGAGACGTTGCGAGACCTGGGTGCGGCGGTCAGTTCGCTGGAACAACCAGCGAGTACGACTGCAAGTACGCGACGCTTGATTGAGGCTGCGGATCTTCGTGATGAGATTGCGACGTGCGCATGGTGGGCGCGGAAGCAACTTGAAAACGAATGCGGACGCGCGCATTGGAGTGATTGTTCCGGACGTGAATGCGGTGCGCGGCGAGGTCTCGCGAGTCTTTCGGCGGGTGCTGCTGCCGGAGTCGTTGAGGATTGACTCTGGGGGGCTTGTGCCGGGGAAGACTGAGCCGGGGCCACTGCCTTTTGAATTCTCCCTGGGAACGCCGCTCGACGCTGCGCCGGTTGTGAAGGCGGCGCTGCTCTTCCTGCGCTGGCTCGATGCACCTTTGATGGAGGAAGAAGTCACTTGGCTGGCGCTCTCGGGATTTTTTGGGCAGCGCGGCGAAGACCGTGACACCAGTCTAAGCCGGCTGGCGCAGTTCGATGCGGAGATGCGTCGGCTGGGCGGCTGGCAACCCGAGATCCCAATGGAGGTCTGGTTGCGCAGGACTCCGCGCAACGCCGGCGAGGAAGCATGGCAACTGCGCAACCGCTGGAAAGCGGCACGCGAGGCAGGCACAGCGAACGGCGTCGGGCACAGGTCGCGCACCTTTGCGGAGTGGGCGCAGGTGGCGCACGGCACGCTCGCACGCGCAGGATGGGCAAGCGCAGGCAAGCCAGCCAGTGTCGAGTTTCAGGCGATTCGCCGGTGGGAGCGGCTGCTGGACGATGTGGCAGCGCTCGCGTTTGACGACCGCCGCGTGGAGTATCGCGCTTTCGTAGCAGTCTTGGCTACAGAAGCAGGCAGAACGATCTTTTCACCGCAGTCGCAAGGTGCGCCGGTACAGATCATGGGGGTGCTCGAGTCCGCCGGACAGAGCTTTGACGCGGTCTGGTTCCTGGGTGCGGACGACACGCAATGGCCTCCGCCGGGGCGGCCGCATCCGCTGATTCCCATCGCCATCCAGCGAGCAGCAGAGATGCCCCACGCGACTCCGGAGACAGACTGGCAGGCTTGCGCAGACCGTCACGCATCGCATCGCGAGTAGCGCGGGCGAATGCGTCTTCAGCTATGCGAGGCAAAACCAGGAAGGGCTGGTGCGGCCATCTCCGCTGCTGGCGGAACTCTTTGGCGAGCCGTTGAGCGCGAAGCCAGCAGAGACACTGAGGAGCGAAATGGGAGTGTCGCCGGAGCCTCGGCGTGTCCCGCGCACTACCGAAGAACTAGACACTTCGGCTGTTACGTGGCCTGTGCAGCTGATCGCAGGCGGAGCCAGCGTGTTGAAGTCGCAGGCGGCCTGCCCGTTTCAGGCGTTCGCCACGCGCCGCCTGCGAGCCAAAGAACTGGATCGCGCAGAGTGGGGGCTCACGGCAGCGGAGCGGGGCAAGATTCTGCATGCGATTCTCGAGCAGGTCTGGTCGGAGAAGACCGATCCGAACTGGCGATTGAAGACGCGCGATGAATTGGTAACCGCCTCGCGCACAGAGCGCCTTGGAGCGATCCTCGAACATCACGTGGACCATGCACTGGGAGCCTGGCGCGATCCGGAGAATGCGTGGATGCAAGCGTATCTCGAGGCGGAGAAGCGGCGCATCCTGGATTTGCTGACCCAGTGGTTTGCGGTTGAAGCGCGACGGCCTTCGTTTGAAGTGAAGGCGTGCGAGCAGACGCTGCCTGACGTAGAGGTAGGGGCGTTGCGGCTGAAACTGCGCGCGGATCGCATCGATCAGCTACCTGACGGTGGGTTGTTGCTGCTGGATTACAAGACCGGCGAGGTGGCCACATCTGCGTGGAGGGGCACGGCGGCCGGGCGATCCGCAGCTTCCCTTGTATGCCGCCTATGGAAACGTAGGCGATCTCCGCGGTGTGCTCTTCGCGCAGATTCGAGCGGGCAAGGTGGGATTCGTCGGTCACGTTGAGGATGCAATCAACATGCTGGACGCGGAGCTGGGAAAATCCAGCCCGCTGGTGAAGTACCCATTTGAAGTGGGAATGATGAAGGAGTGGGCGGCCGAGTTGCGCCAGTTGGCCGAAGAATTTTTGCGTGGAGAAGCGGCCGTGATGCCGCGGCTGTATCCGAAGACATGCGAGTTTTGTCCGCTGCCAGCCTTGTGCCGGGTTCGCGAGACGCGAATCCCTGTAGAAGCTGCGGTGATGAATGGCGAGGGCCTGCAGGAAAGAGGCGGCGAGACGAACGGCAGCACGGAGGCGGACCTATGACGCGGCGTCTCGAGGAAGCGCCGGTCGATCAGCAGGCGCGCGAACAGGCGCTCGATATTACCTCGTCGTATATCGTGCAGGCGCCCGCCGGTTCGGGAAAAACGGAGCTGCTGACACAACGATTTCTCAAGCTGCTTACCGCAGTTGACGAGCCGGAACAGGTGCTGGCCATTACGTTCACCAAGGCCGCCACCGCGGAGATGCGAAAGCGAGTGCTCGATTGGCTGGAGCAGGCGCAGCGCGCAGGCCCGGAACGAGAGGACGAAGCCACCTCGCTGCGGCTTTCGCGGGAGGTGTTGCGGCATTCGCAACAGCGGGAGTGGCATTTGCTGGAGCAGCCGCAGCGGCTCAACATTCAAACCATCGATTCGCTATGCCTGGCCATTGCGCACCGCACTCCGCTGCTTTCTCGACTGGGAGGAACACTGCGTCCAACAGAGATTGCGGAGCCGATGTATGCGCTGGCCGCGCGGCGGACGCTGCAGCGGCTGGGCGGCGACCGTCCGCAACTGAATGCCGCGATCGAAGCACTGCTGCGTGTGCGCGACAACAACCTGCGTGACTGCGAGGCGCTGATTGCGGAGATGCTGGCCCAGCGCGATCAGTGGCAGTTCGCCTTCCCGCTCAATCGCGAGACGGAGGATTGGGACGAGGTACGCGCAAGGCTGGAGCGGCCGTTCCGACAGGAGATCCGTCGGGTGCTGGAGAAGGCGCACGAACTTTTTGCGCGCGAACCGCAGGCCGTGAGCGAACTTCTCGAGCTTGCGGATCACGCCTGCAATGGGCCTGACTTGAAGAACGACATCCGCCTGTTGGCTGGGTTGAAGCAACTGCCGCAACCTGCGGAAGAATTCCTCGACATTGGGAATGCCTGACGAACCTGCTGCTGACCAAGGGCAACACATGGCTCAAGACCGTAAATAAGACTCATGGGTTTCGGCGTTGCTGGAGGCGGCGCAGAGAAGCAGCGCAAGCTGCGGATGCTCGGGCTGATCGCGCATCTTAGGACGGTCCCCGGGCTGCTTGAGACGTTGTGTGCGATTCGAGGACTGCCGGCCCCGCGCTATGACGAGACACAGTGGGAGTTGCTGCGGCATATTTTCACGGCGTTGCTCTACGCCATGGGTGAGTTGAAAGTGGTATTCGCGGAACGCAACGAAGTGGATTTTGTGGAGCTGGGCCTGGCTGCGGATACGGTCCTGCGCGCCTCGCGATCCGCTCTCGCCCGACGCGCCCAGCGACCTGGCGCTGGCATTCAGCGATCGTGTGCGGCACCTGCTGATCGATGAATTTCAGGATACGTCACGGCGACAGTACGAATTGTTGCGGTCGCTGGTTCGCGGCTGGGATCGCGGCGATGGCCGCACCTGCTTCCTGGTCGGCGATCCGATGCAGTCGATCTATCTATTTCGACAGGCAGAGGTGGAGTTGTTCAGGCAGATTGCAGCAGCGCGGTCTGGAAGGAGATGGAACGCTGCTGGAATTCGAGACTCTGCAACTGGAGACGAACTTCCGCAGCGACAGAGGCGTGGTGGATCCGCTGAATACGATGTTCGCAGCGGTGTTCGGCGAGATCGAGAGGCGACGGGTGTACAGTTTACGCCATCGGTGGCGAAGGAAGATACGCCTGAGACGAAGGCTGTCCACGTCCACCCCGATTTTGTATCCACAGCCATTACCACTTCGCGAGAGGAAATAGCGGCTGCGCGGCAACGTGAGGCGATGCGGGTGGTCGAGATTGTGGAGCAGCATTTGCCGGAAGCCGAACGGGCCACGAGGAGCGGCGAAGAGTTCACGATCGCCGTACTGGTGCGGGCGAAGGCTCACCTGGTGCTGATCTCGGAGGCATTTCGTAACCGCGGTATCGCCTATCGATCGATTGAGTTGGAAACGCTGAATGACAGGCAGGAGATTCTCGACCTGGTAGCTCTTACGCGGGCACTGGTGCATCCGGCAGACAGGGTAGCGTGGCTGTCGGTCTTGCGCGCGCCCTGGTGTGGGCTGGCGCTGGCGGACCTGCATGCGTTGGCGGGCAACGATGCGTACGAAACGGACAAGTTCACCGTGATGGAGCTGCTCGAGGCGCGGCTGGACAGGTTGAGCGCCGAAGGCCGGGCGCGTGCGGAACGCGTGCATGCGATCGTGAACGAAGCGTTGCGGTTGCGATACCGGCAGTCCGCCTCGCCGTCTTTCAGTTCCTGGGTGGAGCGGACATGGCACAGCCTGGGAGGTGCAGACTGCGTGGATGCTGCCGGCTACGAGAATGCGCAAGCCTTTTTCCGCATGCTCGACACCATGGCGCCGGATGGGATCGATGCGCTGGGAGGGGACTGGAAGAGCAGCTTACAAGGCTCTTTGCGCTCCCGATCCTGGAGACCGAGGCGCGGGCTGGCGTGCAGTTGATGACCATTCACAAAGCGAAGGGATTGGGATTCAACGTTGTCATCGTGCCGGGGCTGGAGAGGGCCACGGTGGAGACCGCCAGTCGCTGGTGTGCTGGCTCGAGCGGGTGCCGCCTACCGGATCGAGCCAGCAGATCGGCGAGATGCTGGTGGCGCCGATCGGGTATAAGGGCTACGATTCGCATCGCCTCTATCGATGGGTGCAGCGCCAGAAGGACCGCGGCGAAGCTGAGGAGCGGAAGCGGCTGCTCTATGTTGCGTGCACGCGCGCCCGGCAGGAGTTGCACCTCTTGGGAACGGCGACCCAGACGGCCAAATCCGAAATTAAGCCGGGCGACTCCAAGAGTCTGCTGGCAACCGCCTGGCCGGCATTGCTGCAGAATTCGTAACAGCAGTCGATCCATCAGAAGCCTCTATCGAACCTGCGGCGCAGGGTGAGTTGCTGCAGATGCGTCTCGTCCATCGTGAAGAGGATGAGGAGTTCGGAGGCGAGATCGACCTGGCCGCGGCGGGGGAAGAGGCGGAGCTTGCCAGACGGCAGCACGGCGTTGCCGCCGTTGACGGTGCGGCGACTTCCGCTGGAGGCTCCGGAAGGCGTCCGCGGCAAGAATGTAACCGTGTCTGCCGCAATGTCGCTGATCGAGGACGACGAGCAGCGGAGCTATACCAGCGGCCCGATGCTTCACGGGAATCACGCGCGCTGGGCACCGCCATTCATGCGCTGTTTGAGAAGGCGGCCAAGATGCTGGAGCGCATGCCGGCCGAGGAATTACGGGCTTCGCTCGGGCCACTGGCGGCAGCTGGCCCGCTCCATCCTGCGCCACCAGGCGTGCCCTAGGATGACCTGGAGCAAAATGCCGAGCGTGCGATGGGCGCTTTGCAAGCGGCGCTCTCGCGATCCGCAGGGCATCTGGATTCTTGAGCCCTCATCCGCAGGCTCAGTCGAGACTTCCTGGACCGGATGGCTGGATGGCTCGGTGCGGACCTTGCGCGTGGATCGCATCTTCCGCGCGCGGCGTGAGCCGCTCAGCGACGGCGACGATTGTATCTGGATCGTGGACTACAAAACTGCCAGTTCCGCGAGCCCAGCCGACGTGAGGAGTTCCTGCGCAAAGAGACAGGAACGCTATGAGGAACAGTTGCAGTCCTATGGCCGGGTCCTACGCATGTCGCGCGGCAACACGTTCGATCTGCGACTCTGGCGCTCTACTATCCGCTGCTGGGGCGGCTGAAATACTGGACGGCGTAGATCGCACCGCTTCGTCTGGGTTTGCAAACCGGGCTGGCAACCCTCGCGCTGCGAACTTGCTCGGAGCCCGCGCTAGCGGCCGGGCGAGGTGCCCGCGCGACGCTGGCTGACGGCGGCGTGGTGGCGGACATCCGCACCCCGCACCCAGAAGATGACGTCTTCGGCGATGTTGGTGGCGTGATCGGCGACGCGCTCCAGGCTGCGGGCGATGACCAGCGCGTTGAGCGCCTGCGGGCTGAGCTCGGGCTGTTGCCTTCATCACGTTGGAGAGCGCGAAGAACGCGGTCTCGTTCATCTC
Source organism: uncultured Acidobacteriaceae bacterium (assembly GCA_963748555.1). Taxonomy (GTDB): domain Bacteria; phylum Acidobacteriota; class Terriglobia; order Terriglobales; family Acidobacteriaceae; genus CAWKKW01. The sequence goes on along the minus strand of CAVVJK010000020.1, from coordinate 35,068 downwards.
GTCGACCTGGTCGTCGAGCGACAGAACGGAGCGCGCCAGCTCGCCGTCGCCCTCGATGAAGGCCTGCAGCGCCTTGCGCACCATGGCAGCGGCGAGCGAGGCCATGCGCGGAATGTCGACGGGCAGGTCGACTGCCGGGTAGGTCTGCAGTTCTCTGACGCGATCGCTGATGCTGCGTGCCGAATCGCCCACGCGCTCGAGGTCGGCATTGATCTTGATGACGGCGAGGATGAAGCGCAGATCGATGGCCATGGGCTGCTCCATGGCGAGCAGGTCGAGGGCCATCTGATCGATCTCGCGCTCCCAGCGGTTGATGGAGAGTTCGCCGCGATCGACGAGGTCGCAGATCGAAAGGTCGCGCACGCGATAGGCCTCAATGGCGCGCTGGATGCCCTGCTCCGCCATGCCGGCCATGACCAGCAGCTTTTCCTTGAGGTCGTCGAGGCTCTGTTGAAAACGGAGTCGCACCATCATCCGAACCTCCCCGTGATGTAATCCTCGGTGCGCTTGTCGTGAGGATTGGTAAAGATCTTGTGCGTCGAATCGAACTCGACCATCTTGCCGTTGAGGAAGAAGCCGGTCTTCTCCGCGACGCGGGCGGCCTGCTGCATGTTGTGCGTGACGATGACGATCGTGTACTGCGCCTTCAGCTGAAAGATCAGGTCTTCGATCTTGGCGGTGGAGACGGGATCGAGCGCGGAGGCGGGCTCATCCATCAGCAGACACTTCGGGATCGACGGCGAGGGCGCGGGCAATGCACAGTCGCTGCTGCTGGCCGCCGGAGAGCCTGGCGCCCGATTTCTTCTTCAAGTCGTCCTTCACTTCGTCCCACAAGCGCGGCGCTCTTGAGCGAGCGCTCCACGGTCTCGTCGAGGACGCGGCGGTTGCGGAAGCCGTTCAGCCGCAAGCCCGAGGCAACGTTGTCGTAGATGGACATGGTAGGAAACGGATTGGGCCGCTGAAAGACCATGCCCACGCGGCGGCGAATTTCGACCGGCGAGGCGTCGTTGTAGATGTCCATCTCGCCGATGCGCACCGACCCGGTAACGCGGGCGATGGGGTTGGTCTCGTGCATGCGATTGAGGCAGCGGACGAAGGTGGATTTGCCGCAGCCGGACGGCCCGATGAGCGCGGTGGCGTGGTTGGCAGGAATAGGCAGGTTGATGTCCTGCAGGGTATGGTTCGTGCCATACCACGCGTTCAGATCTTGTTACTTCAATACCGACACCCACTAGCTTGCCCCCTTCAGAACACCGCGCGTCGTCACGAACCGCACGAGCGAGACCGCGACCACGATGAGAACGATGAGTACCAGCGCGCCGGCCCAGGCGAGGCGGTGCCATTCGTCGTAGGGGGAGATGGCGTAGACGATAGATCTGCAGCGGCAGCGCGGCGATGGGCTCATTCAGGTTCGAGCTCCAGAACTGGTTGCCGAAGGCGGTGAACAGCAGCGGCGCGGTCTCGCCGGCGACGCGGGCAAAGGCCAGCATGCAGCCGGTGATGACGCCGGGCGACGCGGTCTTAAGAGTGATGGAGAGGACCGAGCGCCAGTTGGGCACGCCCAGCCCGAGCGCCGCTTCGCGAATCGCGTGGGGCACCATCAGCAGCATCTCTTCGGTGGTGCGGGTGATGGTGGGGATCATCATGATGCCCAGGGCCACGCCGCCGGAGAGCGCGGAGAAGTGCTTCTGCGGCACGACGATCAGCGAATAGACGGCGATGCCCATCACGATCGACGGCACGCCGTTGAGCACGTCGGCGGTGAAGCGGACGGTATTGGCCAGCTTGCCGCCGCGGCCAAACTCCGCCAGGTAGATGCCGGCGCCGATGCCGATGGGAACGCCGATGCAGCTGCCGACCGCGAGAGGACACCCGATCCCAAGATGGCGTTGGCCATGCCGCCGCCGGCTCGCCGACCGGCTTCGGGAATCTGGGTGAAGAAGGCCAGGTTCAGCGAACTGGCGCCCTTGTAGAGCAGGTAGATGAAGATGGCGATCAGCGGCGTGACCACCAGGACGGTGCTGGCAATGGCCAGGCCGGTGGCGAGGTTGTTCGCCGACGTTCGCCGGATCCGGTTTGCCGCTGCTCGTCTTGTATTTCCGTCGTGGTTCATTGGAGACGTTGGCCGTGCCGTTAATTCACCCGCGCCGGCGCGCCGCGAGTAACGGCCCAGACCAGTAGCTGCGCCAAAGCGTTGACGATGATGGTGACGATGAAGAGCGCGAGTCCGATCTCGATGAGCGCGCTGAGGTAGAGGTCGTCGGAGGCCTCGCTGAACTCCGCGGCGATGACGCTGGCCATGGTGTTGCCGGGAGCAAGAGCGACTTGGCAATCTCGGACGATTGCCGATGACCATGGTGACCGCCATGGTTTCGCCGAGAGCGCGGCCCAGGCCGAGGATGATGGAGCCGACGATGCCGATGCGCGCGTTGCGCAGAACGCCCATGCGGATCATCTCCCAGCGCGTGGCGCCCAGAGCCAGGACTGCTTCGCGCTGCGAGTGGGGGACGGCGGTCATGACCTCGCGGGTGAGCGACGAGATGATCGGCAGAATCATGATGGACAGGATGACGCCGGCGGCCAGCATGCCGAGGCCGTAGTTCGGGTCCGCAGAAGAGGCCGGTCCAGCCGAGACTTGGCCAGCAGCGGATTGACGTGTCTCGCGCAGCAGGGGACCAGGACGAAGACCGCCCAGAGGCCGTAGACCACGCTGGGAATGGCTGCCAGCAATTCGGTGAAGAAAGCCAGCGGACCGCGCAGGAACCGGGGACACATCTCGGTGAGAAAGACGGCCACGTCCGACGGCCAGAGGCACGGCGATCAACAGGGCGAGAAACGAAGACACCAGGTGCCGTAGATGAACGGCAGGGCGCCGAAGTCACCGGAGACCGGGTCCCACGCCTGCTTGAAGAAGAACATCAAGCCGAACTTGCTGATGCTGAGCTGGGAGCGCATCACCAGTTCGGAAGCAATCAGAGCAACGATGCCGAAGATGCAGATCGCGCACAGCAGCATCGCGCCGCTGAAGACGCGATCCGCGGTCGCGGAACTGCCGCGTGCTCAGCAGAAACTTGCGAATGGGACGGACTGCGGAGCTGCCTCCAGAGACGGACATCAGGACCATTCTCGGCTCGATGAGGTGCTGCGGACTGACGGGTCACACGAGCTTCCTGAAGTTTGAATTTCACCGACTTCCACGGTACCGGGATTCGGTGAATAGAAGGTTAATCGCGGCTGAAAAATAAGGCACATCAGATGACGAATGCGACGTGAATTGTTGAGGTTGAGCCGCTCCAGAAAGGACCAGGCACGCCCGCTGCGGAGCGTGCCTTCGGATTCGATGCTGCGTTGACGGTTACTTCAGCTGAGCGACTGTGGACCGCACCTTGTCCGCGACAGATTTGGGCAGCGGCGCATAGTAGAGGCTGTTCGCCTCGGACTGTCCGTGGTCCAGCATCCATCCGCAGGAAGTCCTTGATGACCTTGGACTTGGCCGGCATCGGAGGGCTGGGTGGGGATCAGCAGCCAGGTGAAGCTCGAGATCGGGTAGGCATTCTTGCCCGGGGCGTTGGTGATGGAGACGCGATAGTCGGCAGGCATCTGCTTGACGCTGGCGGCCGCTTCGGTTACGCCGTCGATATCGCCCTTCACCCAGTTGCCGGCCGCGTTCTTCACGTATCCGAAGGGGATCTTGTTCTGCATGGCGTAGATCAGCTCGACGTAGCCGATGGTGCCGGGCATCTGGCGAACCAGGCCGGCGACACTCTCATTGCCTTTGCCGCCGATGCCGATGGGCCACGGAACCGCGAGTTCCCTTCCCGACGGCGTTCTTCCAGTCATTGCTGACCTTGGAGAGGAAGTCGGTGAAGATGTAGGTCGTGCCGCTGCCTTCAGAGCGGTGCACCACGATGATGCCCTGCGAGGGCAGCTTGACGCCGGGATTGTCCTTGGCGATGCGGGGATCGTTCCAGGTGGTGATCTTGCCCATGTAGATATCGGCCAGCACGTCGGGGGAGAACTTGAGCTCGGTATTCTCGCCGGGAAGGTTGTAGATGGGAACGACGGCGCCGAGCACGGTGGGGATGTGCACCAGCTTGACCTTGGAGCTGGCCAGCTGCTCGTCGGTCATGGGCCCGTCGCTGGCGCCGAAGTCGACGATGCCCGTGGTGACCTGGCGAATACCGCCGCCGCTGCCGATGGACTGGTAGTTGATCTGCACTCCAGGATGCGCAGAGCTGTATTCGCTGAACCACTTGGAGTAGATCGGGTACGGGAAGGTCGCGCCCGCTCCGTTGATCTTCTGGGCAAAACTCATCGATGCCGCGCAGACGAAGATCGCTGCGCTCACGGCCAAACTCTTTCTCACGGATGTCCCCCTAAGGAATACCGTCTCGATTGTCGGTTGGCATTTGTTACGGCGCGTTTACGGACTGCGTGAAAAGGCGGAGAATACCGGTACCGGCTCATCCGCCATAAACGTATCAAACAGCGTGGCTTAAGCGCGATACCAGCGCGAACCTCGGGCGTCTCTTCTCCAGGGGCATGGCCTTCTTCTGCCGTGGCGGGCGCTGCGGCTTCTGCGGGCACGGGAGCGCAGGGCAGGGTGAAGAGGAAGGTAGCACCGAACCCGAGTTCGCTTTCGGCGCGGATGCCGCCGCCGTGGGCCAGCACGATGTGCTTGGCGATGGCGAGGCCGAGACCGGTGCCGCCCGACTCGCGGGAACGAGCCTTGTCCACGCGGTAGAAGCGTTCAAAGATGCGATCGAGGTGTTCTGAGGCGATGCCTGGCCCGAAGTCCTGAACGAAGAAGGCCACCGAGTTGTCGATTTCATGCGCGCCAACCCGGACACGATGGCCGGACTTGCCATACTTCATCGCGTTCTCGATCAGGTTGCCAAAGACCTGGTTGAGGGCGTCGGCGTCGGCCAGCACCAGCGCGTCGGTGACTTCGGCCGCCTCGAGGGTCACGTCGGAGTCGAGCACCATGCCGGCGAGCGATTCGATCGCGTCCTGCACCAGAGCGGAGGCTTTCACGGGCAGGGGCCGCACCTTGTAGTCGCCGGACTCGACGCTGGCCAGGGCGAGCAGGTCCTCGGTGAGGCGGTTCATGCGGGTTGCGTTCTTGAGGATGATGGCGAGAAACTCGCGAGTGTCTTTGTCGGAGTGGTTGCCGTCGAGCAGCGTCTCGACGAAGCCGGAGATGGCGGTGAGCGGCGTGCGCAGTTCGTGAGAGACATTGGCGACGAAGTCGCGGCGGGTCTTCTCTGCGCGCTCGATCTCGGTGACGTCGTGCAGCACGGCGACGGCTCCGCCGCCCGGGCGTGGGCGCGGCGTTCACTTCGAAGACCTTGCCCGGCGCCACCGAGGTGGCTCGACCCTTGCGGAATTCGCGATGCTTCCGAGGCGGCATCGACGCAGGCCAGCACCTCGGGGTCGCGAACAGTGTGGACCAGGGCACGGCCTTCGTGGACCGTGGTGCGGGCGATGCGCTGCATGAGCGAGTTGGACCAGCTGACCTGGCCTTGCGCGTTGACGGCGATGACCGCTTCCTGCATGCTGTCGAGCAGCGCGGCGAGTTCGCGGCGATTGGTGTCCAGCGTGGCGAAGCTGGCTTCGAGGCGGCTGGCCGTGGCATCGAGCGCATGCGCGACCTCGGAGATTTCGTCCAGGTTGCCCTCCTCGCACGCGAGCGGAAAGATCGCCCTGCGAAATGCGGTTGGCAAAGGTCACGATGCGGTTAAGGCGAGCGGCAACGCGTTGCGCCAGCCAGGCCGCGATCAGCGTCGCCAGTAACAGCGAGAGCAGCGAGGCGAGCAGCAGGTCGCGGCGCAGCACATGCAGCGTGGAACGGATGTCATCGAGCGGGTAGGAGAGCACCAGGACGAGGTTCCCGGCCGGAACCGCAATGTAGAGGCTGCCGTCGTGCTCGGCGCGTCCGATCGGCTGATGCTTAAGGACTGACTGCACTTCGGGGCTGTTGGCCGGGTTCGCCAGGTACGGAGGCGGATTGGAGGCAGCAAGAATCTGCCCTTCGGAATCGAGGATGGCCAGCGGCGTACCCGCTGCAAGGCTCTCGCTGCGGGCGGTGATCGGGAAGCGTCGTATGGTCTGCGGAATGGAGCTGAACGGCGAGCAGCTGGGCCTTGCCGAGAAGAGAATTCTGCGCGTCCTCGGTACAGCGAGTGCTCGACGATGTGACGAAGACTGAAGTCCAGCACCGCCGTCCCGATGCAGAGCACCAGGATGAACGAAAACAGGAGCTTGGTGAAGACCCTTCCCGTCAAGACATTCCTCTCCGCTGCGCCGGCATTTCTGACAATGGGATTCGGCCGGGTGTGCGGACGAGAACGGGTCGAGCCGCTCTAAGCCGGCCGAGGAACTTCAAACCGGTACCCTGCGCCGCGTACGGTCTTGAGATAGCGCGGGTTCTCCGGATCGGTCTCAATTTTCTCACGGATGCGCCGCACATAGACGTCGACGGATCGTCGGGGTCACGAAGCGAGCGTCTCCCCAGACGGCATCGAGCAGGTGATCGCGGCTGAAGACCCGGCCCGGGTGGCGCGCGAGGTAATCGAGCAGGCGAAATTCTGTCGCAGTGGTGGTGGTAAGTTCGCCGCGCACCTTGAGTTGCATAGCGCCGGCGTCGATGATGACCTCTTCGAAGCTGATGATCGACGGCGTGGTGGGCCGCTCGAAACGCCGCAAGACGGCTTTGACGCGGGCCACCAGTTCGCGGGTCGCGAATGGCTTGGTGATGTAGTCGTCGGCGCCGAGTTCCAGGCCGAGAACGCGGTCGTTTTCCCCGGCGCGGGCGGTGAGGAAGATGATGGGAATGGTGCTCAGGCCGGAGTGATTGCGCAGGCGCCGGCATACGTCGAGTCCATCGCCACCGGGAACCATGATGTCGAGCAGAAACAGTGCGGGGGGCTGATGCTCCGCGTCGGGGATGATGTTGGTGGGCGTGCCGTAAACGCGGACGGAAAAACCGGCGGCTTCGAGATGATGTTGCACGAGACGGGAGATGTCCGTGTCGTCCTCAAGAACAAATACAGTCTGGCTCAACCGTGAGATCCTCGCCGCGTAGCCCCATGCCAGTCAGGAGCAGGGCCGCGCAGTTGGCACCAGCCTACGCTACCGGATCAAAGGAAATGCAAAAGGATTGTGAATTTGTGGATGTCGCAGCACTACGAAAGTACCCGCAGGCCAATCCGAAAGTACTAATGTGCACCCCTCGCGCGTTCTGTCGATTCAACGTCTTAGATAGAGACCGGTGTTATACTAGCCGAGAATTCGCTGCACGTCCGCGAGCTTTCTGTTAGAGATCAAGACCATGTCAGCGAGCCCGACCGTCCTTTGTATCGACGACGAAAAAACAGGATTGTTAATTCGCAAGATCGTGCTGGAGCGTGCCGGATACCGGGTGTTGACCGCGCCTGACGGTGATGCGGGCCTGGTGGTATTTCGCGGCCAGCATGTGGACGCCGTCGTGCTCGATTACGCCATGCCGGGCCTGAACGGGTCGGAAGTGGCCCATGCCATGCGGCTGCACAAGCCCAAAGTTCCCATCCTGCTGCACTCCGCGTATGTGAGTTTCCCAGACGATGTGTTGCGGCTGGTGGACATGTGTGTGACCAAAGGTGATGGGCCAGAAGCACTGCTATCGAGACTCAAAGAGATGTTGTCGAGAAAGCAGGCGGAAGAGGGCGGAGCGGCTTGAACCTCCACGAATTTGAGAAGGTTCTCTATCGCACGATCCTGATTCCCATTCTGACCCTGCTGCTTTTCGCGGGCGCGCTTATCTGGCAGATCGAAGACACGCTGCGTGCGGAGCGCTCTCTGGACCGCAGCGACCAGGTCACGGCAGACCTTCACGAACTGGAGCGCCTGATCATTGACCGAGAGACCGGCCTGCGTGGCTTTCAGCTCACCGGCCATCCGGAGATGCTGGCTCCCTACGACTCCGCTGGTCAACAACTGGAATCCCAATTTGCAGAGCTGCGAGGGCTGGTCGCTCAGGACCCCGGCCAGGCGCGGCGCCTGACGCTGATACGCGAACGGTATGAGACCTGGCAGGTTTTCGCTCAATCCGTATTGGCCAAGCCTTTCGATCAAAGCCACGACCCCGAGCTGAACCTTCGTGGCAAGCGGCTGATGGACAATGTCCGCGCGTCCTCGACGGAAATGGTGGATGCCGAGGAGCAGCAGCGGGCGCAGGAATCGGCCGGATTGCAGCGACGTATCCGGACCATGCTGACCGTGATCCTGCTGTCTGCGGTCGCCGTTGGCCTGGGACTGGCGTTGCTGATCTGGAAGCAGCTTCACCGGGTTTCGGATGCCTTTCGTTCGGCGCTCGATGAGTCGCATGCGCGAGAGGAGGAGCTCTACGCCAGCCGGCAGTGGTTTGAAACGACGCTCGAGTCCATCGGCGATGGGGTGATCGCCTGCGACGTCGAGGGCCGCATCGAATTCATGAATGCCGTTGCCCAGGCGATGACGAAGTGGGACCCGGAAGAGGCCAAGGGTCTGCCGCTGGAAGACGTCTTCCGTATTGTGAACGAGGAGACGAGGCTAGCTTGCGAAAACCCGGTCGCCAAGGTCAGGCGGCTGAAGACCATCGTCGGCCTGGCAAACCACACCGTGCTCATCGCCAAAGACGGAAGCGAGCTGGTGCTGGACGACAGCGCTGCGCCGATCCGGGACCAGCACGGCGAAATGCGCGGCATCGTGCTGATCTTCAGGGATGTGACGGAGTACCGGCGTACCGAAGCGGCGTTGATCGCGGGAGAAAAGCTGGCCGTGGCCGGCCGGCTGGCAGCGAGCATTGCGCACGAGATTCACAACCCGCTCGACTCGGTGGCAAATCTGCACTTTCTGATGATGTCGGAGCCCGACCCTGAGAAGCGTGACCGAATATCTGCGCATGGCTCAGCAGGAGCTGGGACGGACGATGCAGATCAGCCGGACCATGTTGAGCCTGTACCGCGAACCCAAGGCCCCGATCGAAGTCGACGTGAAGGAACTGGTCGAAGGCGTATTGCTTTTGCTCGATCGCAGGCTCCAGGATCAGAACATCCAGGTGACGCGCGACTTCAAACCTGTCTTCGTCGAAGGCTTCCCGGCCGAGTTACGTCAGGTATTCACCAACCTGATCGTCAATGCTGCCGATGCCGCAGGCCAGGGCGGAAAAATCAATATCCTGATTGACTCCGCGCCGGGAGAAGATTACCGGTCGCAGGGAGTGCTCGTGGAAGTGACGGATAGCGGGCCGGGAATCAACCGCCAGGTGGAGAAGAATCTGTTCCAGCCGTTCTTCACCACAAAAGGTGAATCCGGCACCGGCCTGGGGCTGTGGGTAAGCATGGGCATTGTGCAGAAGCACGGAGGCACGATTCGCGTCGCAAACAGCAACGAGGATGGTCTGCGCGGGCGCATGTATGCGGGTGTATCTGCCAACCCGCACGCAGGCGAACTCCGTCGGACGGGCAACGCCGCATCTGCTGTAATTCCCTGCACACGAACGCCCTTACGCAGCAATCGCCAGAAAACGAAGCCGGACATAATCCGCCGTCCATTTGCCTAGTTCATCGCAGAGGGCAGGCTTCAGGAGTTCGACGGCCTGATCGATGACTTCCGCGCGGCGCTGCTCGGGAAGCTGCTGCAGCAGACCCCGACGGAAGGTCTCGAGCCATCCGCGCATGCCGGATTCGGGCAGCGGCGTGGGTCGTGCAATCAAGTGAATCGACTCGACTCGAAAGCCGGCTTTCTCCAGACGAGCCTGGTAGGCGGCGGGCGTGGGGAAGAAGTTGTGGCCTTCGTCGCCGGGGATCCCATAGGGGCGCAGAACCGCCTGTAGCGCCACGCGGATGGAGGCGATGTTGCCGTGACCGCCCATCTCGGCGGCGAAGCGGCCGCCCGGCTTGAGGGCGCGATGGACTCCGGCAAGCACCGCGTCCTGATCGTGCATCCAGTGCAGCGCGGCGTTGGAGAAGACGGCATCGAATTCTGACTCGAACGGGAGCACCTCCCCGCTGATCAGGCGAGCGTCGAGGCCGAGTGCCTGCGCGGCCCGGATCATCTCCGGCGAACTGTCGGCACCGATCACCGTTGCGCCCGTATCGGCGATTTTGCGGGTCAGGGCGCCGTCTCCGCAGCCCAGGTCGAGAATCCGTTCCCCGGGTTGGGGGTTGAGGAGGTCGACGACGCCTCCGGCCAGATCGGCTACGAAGCGCCCCTTTTGCGCGTATTCGGCGGCATTCCAGGCTTGTTGCATGGACTTGATTTTATCGGAGCTGCAGCGAAGTCGGGAGCGGCGCGGAGATTTGCGCGCGAGCCAGTGCTCCGGCCGGGCGAGTGGTTAGATGGACTGGACCGGGATCAGGGTAAGGTCGTCGACCAGGCCGACTTCTTTCTGCACGAATGGCTCTGCGTAGCGCACGCCGCCCAGCAGACCATAGTGGCGGGCCATGGAGAAGGTGCGTTCGCGAATCTCCTCCTCGGGAACAAAGAGGCCGCTACCGGAGGCCTGGTTGGCATATTGCGAGCGATAGGCGAGCAGAGAGGCGAAGCGCTGCTCGGCAAACTCGGAGATGTCGACGACGAAGCTGGGCCGCACGTCCGCGTAGAGGCTGGCATAGAGAATCTTGAAAGGCCGATGCGGCGGGGCGCCGGTATCGAGCTTCGCCAGACCGGAAAGAAAGCAGGCTTCATAGCCTAAGGTCGAACTGGTGTAGTGATCGGGATGGCGGCCCGGTCCAATACGGCAGGATGACGACCCGGGGCCGCAAGCTGGCGAAGAACGCGCACGATCTTTACGCGATTCTCGTAGGTGTTCTCAACCCGGCCGTCGGGGATGTCGAGAGCCTCGCGCCACTCCACCCCGAGAATGCGCCGCGGCTTCGGCGGCCTCGGCGGCGCGTTCGTCCGCGGAGCCGCGCGTCCCAGCTTCACCCTGGGTCAGGTCGAGAATGGCGGTTCGCAGGCCCAGGGACCGCATGCGCAGCAAAGTGCCGCCGCAGGTCTGTTCCACATCGTCTCGATGCGCGGCGATGGCAAGGATGTCCATGCAGTCCTGAGCTGGTTGTCAGTACGTGGTGTTGTCGCCGTCGGAGTTGGCGTCCATGTAGGCCACATCCGAGGCGGTTCCGACCACGCTCACGTTGGAGTTGTCACGCTGCGAACCGTCGGTGGTGTTGTAGATGTACACCTGTCCGCCTTCGGCGGTGTAGACCTTGTGCAGGCTGAGCACCGCAGCGATGCCGGTCGCATCTCCCTTGTACGAATCCATCAGCACGCTGTTTTTCGCGGTGTTGAACATGGTGAGGCATCCGGTGCTGGTGGCCGGGTTGAGGTGGTACCGCTCGCCCTGCTGGCAGAGACTGGAGCCGATCCAGAGCGTGCTGTCGTCGGCAAAGGCCATTTTGCGCGGGTTGCCGTCGGCGATCGAATAGGTGCCCGTGATGGTGCTCGAAGGCACGTCAAAGGTCGTCAAAGTTCCGGCGAAGAAGCCGTCGGGCTGGGGCTGCTGGCCCGCGACGTAGAGCGTATTGCCATTCTGAATGGCGTTGCTCGCACCGCCCGGGATGGGAATGGTGACCGACGGGGTGAGGCTGAGGGCGCTGGGACCGGTCGAGGTACCGCCGTTCAACGCCGCTGCGGTGATGGGAATGACTGTGATGCCGGCTTGCACTCCGCCGCACTCCGGTCCGCAGTTGAGGACAAAGGCGGAGGTGCCGTCGGCAGAAAAGACCGCCTTGCTGGGGCGGTCAAAGGTAACGCCCGGAGGCGGAACCACCTTGAAGGCGCAGTACTGAGGCAGATTTTGCGGTTCGCAATCCTGGGCCGTCTGCGAGCCGAGGGTGAAGTGCTGCGGATCGGCACTGGCGGCGGCAGCAGTCTGCTGCGCGGTGGTCAGGTGGACCACGCTGTAGACATCGTTCGTATCCTGCACAAACGCCGAGGGCGACGGAGGCACCGGCGTTCATCGAGACGCGGTAGATTCCAGGAACATTGAGGTAGTAGACGCCGTGCCCGGCCGAGTTGCCGAGGGTGCGATCGATCATGGTCAGGGAGTGAACGTTCTGGTTGGCGGCGACGATGTAGCTCAGATTCCGGCTGATGTAGATGCTTTGAGCGAGGCCGACCGGGCCGGCAACGGCGGTCACCTGCTTCTCGCCTGCGTAGTCGAGCTGGTCAAAGGAGCCATCGCCGGAGTTGTACACGGCGCCGGCCTGCTCTTCGGGCAGGTTCTGAATGGTGAGCGGCTGCTTGCCGGAGTATCCGTTGATCGAAAACGAGCCTACCTTGTTGTTGAAGCTGTGGCGGATGTCGTAAAAGGCGTCCACGATCTGCAAGGCGCCGGAGGTGGCCAGCCCAGGATTTTGAATCGCGATCAGGACCCGATTGGTCAACTGACTAGGCGGCAGATTACGCCCGGCGAAGTAGAACGTCTTACCGCATCCGGCGAGAAGGAACGAAACAGCGCTCACCGAGGCGAGCACAAGACCAAGTACTGACAGACTTCTATTCTTCAACCTAAAACCTCACCATTCGCAACGCAGACCTTGGCGTGGGAAAGGTCAAGTATAACAAAGGGAGGGGCCCTGCTGGTGGGAGCGGAGCGCGGTACCATAGGATTACAAAGAGTGATCTCATGACAACCAGACTGGAACAGTTTATTTGGGAGTCGCACGGTTCTGTGCGATGGCGCAATGGGCACGACGCTGTATTCGCGCGGGGTGTTCATCAACCGATGCTATGACGAGCTGAACCTCTCGCAGCCGGAGCTGGTGAGGACCGTGCACGAGGAGTATCTGCAGGCCGGGGCCGAAATCATAGAAACCAACACCTTTGGCGCGAACCACTTTCGGCTGTTGCGGCACGGGCTGCAGGACAAGGTGCTGGAGATCAATCGGGCCGGAGCTCGCATCGCGCGGCAGGCCGTGGATCAGCTGGCAGACAAGCAGGCGGGCGTGGCCTACGTGGCGGGCGCGATCGGGCCTCTGGGCCTGCGTCTGGAGCCGGTCGGCAAGACCTCCCTGGAAGAGGCGCGGGCAGCATTTTCCGATCAGATCAAAGGTCTTTTGGCAGGCGGGGTCGATCTGCTGATCATTGAGACCATGCCGGCCCTGAACGAAGCGGAGCAGGCGCTGCGTGCGGCGAAGGAAACGGCTCCGGACCTGCCGGTGCTGGTCATGGTCACGGTGGACGAGGAAGCGAACTGCCTGGACGGTGCCTCGCCAGAGACCGCGGCGGCCCGGCTGACGGCCTGGGGCGCGGACGCGATTGGCTGCAACTGCAGCGTGGGGCCGGCGACCATTCTCACCGCCGATCGAGCAGATGGCGGCAGCCACGAGCCTGCCGCTGATTGCCATGCCGAATGCCGGCATGCCGCGAGCCATCGAGGGACGGAACATCTACCTCTGTTCGCCGGAGTACATGGCGAGCTTCGCGCGGAAGTTTCAGAAGGCGGGGGTCCAGTTCGTCGGGGGCTGCTGCGGTACCACGCCGAACCACATTCGGGCGATGAAGTCGGCTTTGCGCGCCATCGAGGCGCAGACGGCGGCAGTGCAATCCCCGAATTCGCGCGAGCCGATCGTGACGGCTACTCCACCGGCGCCGATGGCGGAGCGTTCCAAGCTGGGCAGGCTGGTCGCTGAGGGGACGTTCGTCAGCATGGTCGAGATCGTCTCGCCCAAAGGCATCAGCTGCCGCAAAGAAGTGGAAGGCGCGCGTCTGTTGCGCGATCTGGGCGTGCACGTGATCAATGTGCCGGACTCGCCGCGAGCCTCGGCCCGCATGAGCGCACAGAGCCTGTGTATCCAGATCCAGCAGCAGACCGGCATCGAAACGGTGCTGCACTACACCTGCCGGGATCGCAATGTTCTAAGCATCCAGAGCGACTTGCTGGGAGCATCGTCGATCGGGCTGAAAAACATTCTGTGCCTGACCGGCGACCCGCCCAAGCTGGGCAACTATCCGGATGCCACGGCGGTCTTCGATGTGGACGCGATCGGGCTGGTGAATATCGTGAACCGGTTGAACCACGGGCTCGATATCGGCGGCAATCCCATCGGCGATTCGACCGGATTCACCATCGCAGTGGCCGCAAATCCGGGCGTGCCCGATCTGGATAACGAAGTGCGCCGGTTCGCCTACAAGGTCGAGGCGGGCGGCGAGTTTGCCATCACCCAGCCGGTATTCGATCTGCGCGTGCTGGAGGCGTTTCTGCGGCGGATCGAGACGCTTCCGGATTCCGGTGATCGCCGGGATCTGGCCGCTGACCAGTCTGCGGAACGCGGAATTCATGAAGAACGATCTGCGGGTGAGCGTGCCGGACGAGATTCTGATCCGCATGCAGAAGATGGAAACGCCGGAGAAGGCGCGGGCCGAGGGCATCCTGATCGCGCAGGAGATGCTGGCGGCCGCGCAGAACCATGGTGCAGGGCGTGCAGGTGAGTGCTCCGTTTGGACGCTATACCGCGGCCGCCGAGGTACTGGCCGACGTGCTGCCGAACAAAGCAAAGGGCGAAGCGACAGGGGCCGCCTGAGCTGGCGACCCGAGGGACTGAGAATTGGCTACGTTTGAAGAATCACTGAAGCAGTTGGAGAAGATCGTCGGTCAGCTCGAGCAGGGCGATCTTCCGCTGGAGCAATCGATCAAGTTATTTGAAGAGGGTATTCGTCTCTCGACCGCCTGCAAACAGGAACTGGACGCCGCCGAAGGCAAAGTGCAGATCCTGATGAAGCAGCGCGATGGATCGATGAAGGCGGAGCCCTTCCCTTCCAAGTAAGCGTCTGCAGACTGGCAGGACTGACGTTCTTCCGCCAGCAGATTGGTGTGTCTCTCGCTGGCCTCGGATTGCATCTAGACGGATAGCTGCGCTTGCACGCAGCGTGGTCACGGACTTGCTTAGCTGGAGAATCGCCGAGGTGCAACGATGAAGATGGCTGGGATCGTGCTGATGATGGCGGGCTTGATTGCGCTGATCTATGGCGGCATCACGTTC
The DNA here is from genome assembly GCA_963748555.1 of uncultured Acidobacteriaceae bacterium. Classification (GTDB taxonomy): domain Bacteria; phylum Acidobacteriota; class Terriglobia; order Terriglobales; family Acidobacteriaceae; genus CAWKKW01. The sequence continues at coordinate 20,063 of CAVVJK010000020.1, read as the reverse complement.
ACTTCGCAGGGGCGGTCGGCAGCGGGAGACGCGAGTCGCTCGGAGCACAGGAACTCCTGCGATCCCCTTACCGCCCGTGGTGGGACTGGTGGGGATTGTGGCCGGCGGCACGCTGCTGTACATGAGCATGAAACGCCGCTGAGGCAAGTAGCGCTAAAACTGCGCTGGAGCCGTTGCGGTAGCTGCAAGCAAGCGGTGCGCGACAAACTGAACGATTTCGTCGGTCATGAAGTCTGGCGCGGAAATGGAAAAGTGGGGCTTGCCCTCGAGCAGTTTGAGCGAGACTCCATTCCATTGCGGCAAAAGCGTCTCGGAGCGCAACAGCACAGCGTCGGCTCTGATCGAGAAATAGCCGGGCTGAGTCTTTGAAATCCGCTGTCGCGTGATCGAGCACCGTGAGGTAAAGGTCGGGGCGCAGAAACTGCAGGATGCTGTTCGACTCCAGGATCGCGTTCTCCGCCAGCGTGATTTCCTTCCGAAGGCGAGGCATGGCTTCGGCGAGACTTCCCTGCCGTGTTCGCACCCATATCGATTTGACAGCTCCGGCGGCAAGGTAACGCGCGCTGTCGGTTCCGGTGGAGGCATCGCGTTCGGTGCTGAAGGCGAGCGTATGTTCGTCGCTCTCGCAGTCGCAAGGCTCACCATTGGCAGAGCAGAATCCATGGCCGAATTGCGTGACCTTGAAGGCGGTCCAGCGAAACTGCGGCAGCCGGTGAATGAGCGCAGCCATGACAGAGGTCTTGCCCACACTGCGCGAGTGACCGCCGACGACTACGATGGCCATGGCGCCCCGGACCTTTCTCCTGAAATTGAGTGCTGAACGGCGGCGTTTAACATGCTTTCCCCGTGAAGAGAACTCAATCCTCACCCTGCTTTTTCGATGCGCGGGAGAGTCGCGAGAGTGCCGCTAATTCCCTCAGGTAGGCCTTCACCGGCTTGGCGGGTGTGCCCCAGAAGAGGATGCCGCTGCCGCGAATCTTCTTGTGCGGCAGGATGCCGGCCTGGCCGCCGAGAATCACGCCTTCACCAACGCTGGCGTGGTCTCCGATGCCTACCTGGCCACCGAGAATGGCGTTTGCGCCGATGGAGGTAGAGCCGGAGATGCCGGTTTGCGAGGCGATGACAACATTCTGGCCGACGTAGCAGTTGTGGCCGATGTGGACCAGGTTGTCGAGCTTGACGCCTCGGGCGATCCGCGTCTCTTCCAGCGCGCCGCGATCGATGGTGGTGTTGGCGCCGATCTCCACATCGTCTTCAATGACCAGCGTGCCTTGCTGCGGAAATTGCAGATAGTCGCCGGTAGCGGGGTCGCGGACATACCCAAAGCCATCGGCGCCGAGCACCGCGCCTGCGTGAACTACGACGCGGTCCCCAAGGCGCGTACCGGGATAGAGCACGACCCGCGGATAGATATGGCAGTCTCGGCCGATGACCACCCCGTCTCCGACGACCGCGCCACTACCGATCCAGCTGCCATCCTCGATGGACGCGCCTTCGCCGATGACAGCGCAGGCGGCAACCGAGACCGTCGCTGCAAGGGTGGCTGTCGGCGCGACGACTGCGCTCGGATGTATGCCGGTACTGCGCGGCTTTGGGGCGAGGAGCCGGGCGGCGCGGGCAAAGGCGAGCCGCGGGTGAGCGATCACCAACAGCGGCTTTGGCGCAGAGTGCGCGAGAGCAGGAACGACAACGATGGCTCCGGCCGGGGTCGCGATTGCTTCGGCGAAGGAGGCCGCGTCTTCCGCGAAGACCAGCGTATCGGGGCGGGCGAGGCGCAGGCCGGAGACGCCGGTGATGGTTTCGTCTCCGCTTGCGTTTCGCAACTCCGCGCCAAGCGCTTTGGCGATTTGGGACAGGGTAAGCATTGGCTCTCGAGGTCAGTGCTACTGTACCAACTCCCGATTGCCACCGCATCCGGTCAAGGGGAAAGGGATGCGGCCAACCATCTTCTCAGGATTTCCGCGCCGCCGCAGGATAGCGTTGTTCGCCCATCGCATGGCCCTCACGAACGTGGCTTCGCTCGAAGGTACTGGCCGCCGAGACTTCGGCCTCGCACACATGCGAAAGGGCGAGAATGCATTCGGTGACCTGTTGGTGATGATCAAAAACCGGAATCGCCTGGAAGCGTAACAGTATCTGAGACCCATCGCTGCGTTCGTGCCTGAGAATTTCACCGTCAGTCGCGATTCCCTGCTGCAGAGCCTTGAGCACCGGGTGTTGTGGTCCGGTCAGCAGCCTGCCTTCGGTGTCGTAGGCACGCCACGCGGTCGATGCGTCCGTTCCGGAGATTCCCAGCATCTCTATGGCCGCGGGATTGAGCGAGACGATGCGCCCGTCGGGTGGATGGGCGACGACCATTGCCAAAGGGGAAGCGTCGAACATCGCCTGCAGCCGGGCCTGGCTTTGGCAGAGAGCCGCTTCGGTCTTTTTGCGGCTGTCGATGTCTTCCAAATTGCCATACCAGCGCAGGATTTCTCCATTGCTGCCGCGGCGCGGCGTAGCACGGCCCCGCACCCACAGCCATTCACCATCCCGCTTTCGAATGCGGTATTCCAAGTCTACCGGCTGACCTGTGGCGACCGCGTTTTTCCAGGATTGGGCCGCCCTGTCTCGATCGTCAGGATGGACTGCCTCGACCCATCCATCCTTCAGAGTCTCGCTCTGGGTGAGGCCGGTGAGCGATTCCCACAGCGGACCGGCATCGAGAATCATGCCCTGAGCATCTGCAGTCCACTGCACTTGCGGGCTCAACTCCACGGTCTTCCGGTAGTGGTCCTCGCTTTCGACCAGCGCGTCTGCCGCGCGCTTGTGGTCGGTGATATCGACGACCGCGACCGAGATGCCGAGCACTTCACCTGCTTCATCGCGCGCAGGGTGGTATGAGAGCAGCAAGGTCCGTTCCGGATCCGGCAAGCTGGGGATCTTGCGTTGAATCTCAAAACTGTCCACGGCTTCGCCGTTGAGGGCCCGCCGCATCTGCGGTTCGACGGTCGGGAACATCTTGGGCATAATCTCCGCCACGGGTCTACCGATGTGGGCCTCTGCAGGGAAACCGTTCATCTCGGCCAGTCGCTTATTGATGCTCACGTAGCGCAGGTTGCGATCGAGGTAGCAGAGCCCGACGGGCACGCCGTCATAGATGGCCTGCAACTGCGCCAGCCTATGGCCGGGGAGAGCCTCGAGGGCGAGCGTGTGATCCTGAGAAAGCGGAGAGCGCGGATGTTCGTGCAACTTGGCGTGAGCTTCCGCAGACAGAACAGCCGGCAGTTCGCTGACCGGTACGGCAGGCCCATAAAGCCAGCCCTGTCCGAGATCGCAGCCGAGATAAAACAGCATTTCGGCCTGGCCGCGGTGCTCCACTCCTTCGGCTGCGGTGGTGAGGCCCAGACTTTGGCCCAATCCAACCACAGCGGCGACGATCTTGCGGCTTTCGCGGTTGTTCACCATGGTGCGAACAAAGCTCGCGTCTACTTTGATCACGTCGAAGGGCAACGCCTGCAGATGCCGCAGGCTGGAGTAGCCGGTGCCGAAGTCATCGATGGCCAGACGCACGCCGAGCGCTTTCAGTTCTTCGGCGACGGGCCGAGACTCGGCGAGATTCTCGATCAGCGCGCTCTCTGTAATTTCGATGGTGAGGCGCGAGAGTGAGAAGGCTGCACGCTCCGCAGTCGCGGCGATGAGCTGAGGGAGCGCGCGATCGCGTAGTTGGATGGGGGAGACATTCACGCCGACCATCAGGGGTTCCGGCAGCATGCGCGCTGCAGTAAAGGTCTGAATCAGTACCTGTTCTGTGACGGAAGCGATGAGGCCGGCTTTCTCGGCCATGGGAATGAAGCGATCGGGAGAGATGAGGCCGCGCGTCGGATGTTCCCACCGCGCGAGAACTTCAAAGCCGACCAGGCGGCCCGTGCCGAGGTTCACCACTGGCATGAAGTAGGGGACGATCTCGTTGGCGCTTAGTGCTCGGCTTAGCTCGTTGGGATCGTCTACTGCCATCGTGACCAAGATAGTACCGCGAATTCCTGCCTATTTCACAGTCTGCAAACAGGGCGCGGACCACCCAACGAACCTGCCAGGCGAATTTGGCTGGCGGGCTCCCGCAACTGAGCGGGTGAAACGTTCACGCTGACGACGCACCACGTAACCGGCACAGTTGCTAGGGCCTGACGGAGCGGGTGAGCGGGACTCTGACCAGAATTTTTCCATTCACGCGGGCGATGAGACTGGAGAAGGACTCGATCTGCACTCCTCTAAGCGACTTGTACCGCGGATCGAGAGCGAGCGCATCGAAGGTGAGAACCGACTTAGGATCGCGTGGGACGGTGAAGCGAACGCGGAGATCCGGTCGGCCATCTCCATCCACATCGATCTGGTCGTCGATCTGGTGCGGCAGGGCGCTCGCTGGCGCGAAGGCGAACTGGACGAAGGGCTGTGTTCGCTGCAGCAGGTGCGGGTAGACGCGGCTGGGAGATCGCGATGTCATAACTGCCGCGGCGTATGGTTCGGGCGATGGGGCCGCCGAGATACATGGGGTCGACCTCGACACCGCTGCGCGCCACGGCCTTTGAGATCACCCCCATGAGCAGGAACGGCACCAGCAACGCAATCGCCAGGGTGCAGCCCGCTGCCAGGTAACCGAACGCCGACCTGATTCGCGCGAGCATTGCGTCTCCTTTAGCCGAGGAAGTGGAGGATTTTAGCCAGCGAATTTGCCAGGATGCTGCCGCCAAACATGGTGGCCATGGCCCACGCTCCGTAGAGGAAGAGCAGGCGGGCACGTTCAGGGGAAGCGCTGAGCGAGGTACCTTTGATATGCCAGCGCGCCGCTCCGCGAGCGCAGGCGTCGACGCACGCCCCGCACTTCATGCAGGAGATCAGCGTCTTGCCCTGGCGCACCGAGTCTTCGGTCAGGGCTGCGGTCGGGCACTGAATCTGGCAGAGACCACAATGGTTGCAGCGGCTGCGATCGATGCGGATTTCAAAGATGTTGAGCTTTGTTGAACAGGGACTGAAAGGCCCCGAAGGGACAGAAGAAGGCGCACTGCGTCCTCTTTTTCGTGAGGAACGGCAGCACGATCACCAGGCCTACAAAGAGCAGCACGAAGATGCCCATCTGGATCGCGGTCTCGACCGAGCGCACGGCGGGAAACTCGGTGACCGCTTTGAAGGGGCAAAGCCATTGGCAGTACACCGGCTCAAAGAGAGCGGCGCTGAGCAGCACGATGGCCAGCAGGATGGCCCAGGGCAGGAAGCGCAGACGCGGGTCGATGCGGCGGAGGCTGGGACGTTTTCGGATCGCGGCGAAGCCTTCTTCAATGCCGCCGAAGAAACATCCGTAGCTGCACCATGCCTTGCCCAGAACCAGCGTGAGCGCCAGCCACAGGCCTACCATAGCCGCGATCGCGTGCGGATTGCCGGCGGTCGGCAGGATGGATCCCGGGAAAATGATGGTGCGCGTGAGCGCAGCGGGAATCAGGGTCATGGGAATGACCATGAAGCAGAAGGGCGTATCGCCAGAGATCATGCGCTCTACCGAAATGCTCATCGACCCGCGAACGGCGAGCAGGTCGGCAATGAATCCCACCGGAAACAGCAGCCCAAGAGAGACGAAGAAATAGCGCCGCCAGCGGTAAGTGGTGCGCGTCCGCATCATGAGAAAGAAAAGCACCGTCATGAACATCATGACCACGACCGCGCCGGCGCGGATGGAGCGATGCGGCTGCGCGAAGGCTCGGGAGAACATGAGTAGCGACCAGACCGCAATGGGTAGAGTGAGCAGCAGAGATCTGCCGATGCTGCGAGGTATGGGCCGGGTGAATGTAGCGGTTGCGCTAGCCATGGGCGATCCTCGCGAACAAGGCGGTCACTCCCAGCAAGCCGTAATAGAGAGCGAGCAGGCAGGCTGTCATGCGAGCCACGATTTCAATGGCCGGACTGCGCCGTAGAAATCCGAAGGCGAGCAAGGGAGCGAACCAGGCAGACGTCCCCATGAAGAACGCGGCGAAGAACAGCAAGGACAGCGACAGGTGCGCCAATTGGGCGGCGCGCACACCCGCGACCAGAAACGGCGGACACAGGCTCAGGCCGGTCAGCAAACCCAGCGTGCCGGCGCCTGCCAGCGATGGCCGCCGGGGCCGTGATTCGATCTGCACCAGCGCTTCGGAACCAGCTGCCGGATGACAGCCGCGCCGCGGCCAGCCGACGGCATAAAGCACCAGCGCTGCCGCCAGCAGCAACTGCACTGCTCCGAAGAGCCAGACGTGGCCTGACCACTGATGTTGGAGGGTGGCGCCGGCCAGCCAGGCGACGGCAGCGAAGGCCAGGTAGCCTGTACAGCGCGCGAGCAGGAAGAAGGAAAGCTGTCGCGCGCCAATGCTGAAACCCTGCTGCTGTGTCAGCAGCCAGGGCACGACCACCGGACCGCACGAGGCGACGCAGACCGGGCCGGTCACCAGGCCCAGCAGTAAGGCTTCTGCGGCAAGCGCCGGGATGGCATACGCCGACACGATGCGCACAGAGTATTGTCGACTCCCTGGTCCTGTCTGTGACAACGGTCGCAAGAATCGATTGGCGCGCCGTGGCAATTAGTACAGCGGAGGGGTGCCTTCCGGGCGGGTCTTCCAGCGACGGTGAACCCACAGCCACTGCTCCGGATAGCGACGAATGTAGGACTCGATTGTGTGGGTGAAGAGCTCAGTATTGGCCAGGACATCGGCCTCGTCATCCCCGGTACGAACCAGTTCGAGCGCCTCTCCGAAATGGAGGACGTACTTCTGTTCCGCAGGCTCCCAGAGCAGGAAGCCGGGCACCACGGCCGCGCCGGTGCGCAAGGCGACTCGGGCCATGCCAGACGCGGTGCAGGCCGGCCGCCCGAAGAAGTCCACAAAGACGCCTTGTGGAGGAGTCATGTTTGTATCCATCAAAATGCCGACGGTTTCCCCATGACGCATGGCAGTCAGAAGTCCGCGCGCGAAATCATCTTTATGAACCACCTGGTTGCCATGAAGGCACCGGATGGAATTCACCAGGCGATCGACGTCGGGATTGTCGAGTCGGCGGATCACCATGGTCATGGGATATCCCATAAGGGAGTGGTAGAAGCTCGAGAGCTCCCACGCGCCCAGGTGGCCGGTCAGGATCAGGACGCCTTTTTGTCGGTCGCGAGCCTGCTCGTAGTTCTCCAGGCCCTGGTATCGGAGAAAGAAGGCAGTGTTTTGAGAGGTGTATTTCGGCATCTGGCAAAACTCGGCAAGGAGCCAGCCCAGGTTCCGGTAGAGAGTTCGAAGAATCCGCTCTCGTTCGGCAAAACCTTTTTCCGGAAAGGCAAGTTCGAGATTGCGCAATCCGACTCGGCGCAGGCGCGGAATGGCGAAGAAGGCGATGGCTCCGAGTGTGGCGCCGAACAGTCTGGCTAGGCGTCGGGGCGGCCAGCCGAGCATCTTGACGAGCAGGAGGACGACGGCGAACTCAAGTCTTCTTCTCATTGGACCGGAACCGATCCAGTCTAAATGCTTGAGGAATGAAGATGACTCTCGAGTTCGGAAGAAGCTGAGGCCAACCTGGAGTACCAAATAGAAACGGCCGGCACGAGGCCGGCCGTCTGAGGGTCAAGCCGCTTATTGGGCCTTCGCCTGAACAAAATACTTGGCTACGGTGCGGACGAATGGCCGCGCGTCCGCAGGTACCGGAACGTTGCCCTTGAGCAGCTGGGTCGCCGTATGCTCAGAGCCATAGTACGCCTGGCTATCGTCGTCGCTCTGCTTGATCACTGCCCCGCTCAGATCGATGCCCGCGAAAAGGCCCTTGCTGCGGGACCAGGTGAGCAGCTCCGCATTGAGCTTCCAGTCGGTGGCGGCCTGCGCGTTGCGGCCGACCGGACCTGCGGCTGCCGAAGCGTCGCCGCCGATTTTGAACTTACTCTTAAGGAGATCCTGAAATCCCTTCTGGTTTACCGCGACCAGAACGAGGTCGGTGGACTGTCCGCCGATCTGGAAGCCAAACGAACCGCCTTCCAGGGAGATGAATGCTGGTGCGCTCCAGCCATGACCGGTGCGGCAGGTGACGACGCCGCGGCCGTATTCGCCGCCAACGACGAATGCTGCTTTCTTGAGACCGGGGATCACACCTACGCAGGTGGCCTGCTCCAGGATGCTTGAGGGGATTGCCTTGTCAGGCGTGCCCATGACCTGATCCAGGGTGGTTTTGGCGTTTTCAAGACGCTCATCGATGGTGGCTTTGCTGCTCGCAGCGAACGCCGGCAAAGACAACGCACCGGCGACGCACAACGTAACGAGAATCTTTTTCATTTTCTTTCGTATCTCCCGCTGGAAGATGACCTCCGACAGCACCTGGTAATCGCATGGTAGCTGCCGAGTTGGCCGTAACCTCGAGCCAGCACATGGCTGTCCTAAGGCGAATTCCATCCGCTGTTGCAATGAGATGCGAGATTGCCGATCGGAGTTGGGAGAGTTTCAGGGTTTTTGCAAAAAAGGCGGAGAAGGCAAAAAATGGGGGCTGCTGATGCAGATTGCCTGCGCTCGGTAGCCCCGTTCCCCAGATCTGCGTTGTTACATTGTTACTTTTACGCGATTGTCAGATTACTGCAAGTCACTAAGGTACCGTGGCCTTCGGTGAGAATTAGTTTGACATTCTGGACAGCATCCCGGATCGCAATCGGCCCTACTCCATCCGTCTGCCGAAACTCTGGTGCGGACCGACTAGGAACCGTGTTCCGGCTCCTCTTCATTCACCAGGTCGTGGGTTACCGCGTGCACCGATAGGGCGATGCGATTGTCGACGCCCACCTTGCGCATCAGGCGGGCTACGTGCGCTTTGACCGTGCGCTCCTCGATGCCTAGAATTTCGGCGATTTCCCGGTTGGATCGGGCGGCGATGAGGAGCTTGAGGACTTCGCGCTCCCGTTCCGTGAACTGCGAGTTGTTCCGGCGCAGCGAGCGAGAGGCACCCGAGTGCAGCGCGCGATCGACGAAGAGCGAAAGCACCCGGCGAGGGGCCCAGATGGAGCCGGCATGCACGACCTCGATAGCCTGCTCCACGTGTTCGGGGAGGGCGGTCTCTTCGAGGTAGCCCTTCGCGCCGGCGGCGATGACATTGATAATCGTCTCGTCATTGACCTCGGGGCCCATGACGATCATGCGGAGTTGGGGCCGGGCCTCCTTGATGGAGGCCATGATGTCGAACGCATCGACGATGTTGTGCAGGCCAAGAAGGATGATCGAGATGGCCTCGTCATCGAGAAGCTGCAGGATGTCTGAAACGACCAGTTCGATGTGCGCTTTATCTTCGAGAATGGCGCGCAGACCCTCGACCCGAATCGGTTCAGATTCGAGCAGCCCGATGCGGATGATTGGCCGTTTCTGGGGTTCAGTTTGCATCAGAGCTTTGGCAGAACAATGCCTTGCTGATTCTGGTACTTGCCTTTCCGGTCGGCATAGCTGATTTCGCAAACCTCGTCGGACTGGAAGAAGAGGATCTGACAGAGGCCTTCGTTGGCGTAGATTCGCGCAGGCAATGGGGTCGTATTGGAGATCTCCAGGGTGACAAAGCCCTCCCACTCCGGCTCGAAGGGCGTAACATTCACGATAATGCCGCAGCGCGCATATGTCGACTTTCCGACACAGATGGTGAGCACATCGCGCGGAATTTTGAAGTACTCAATGGAACGAGCCAGCGCAAAAGAGTTGGGCGGAACGATCACCGATTCGGCCTGAACCGAGACAAAAGACCGCTCGTCGAAGGCCTTGGGATCGATGATGGCGCTGTTGACGTTGGTGAAGATCTTGAACTCGTCTGAGACCCGCAGGTCGTAGCCATAGGAAGAAAGTCCGTAAGAAATTACACCTTCCCGTACTTGTTTCTCGCTGAACGGGGTAATCATCTGGTGGTTTTTTGCCTGTTCGCGAATCCAGCGGTCACTCTTGATCGACATCGTTCTCCTAGCCTTAGGGATTGGAAGGGCGGCTTCTAAGAATTCGCCGTCCGGGAGGAATGAAAATTACTCAGAACCTGCATCTTACGAGAGGTCGGTTGCGTTGACAATGCGGGAAAAGCTATCTAGCATCGGGTTAACCGGTGCGATGCAAGTAAACTCCTCCGAACAGGGTGAATGCATTGATTAAACAAGACATCATCCACCAGGTAATTGCGAAGACCGGCCTGCCCCGGAACAAGGCTGAGGCTGCTGTGGACACCGTGTTCGAGAGCTTGAAACGGGCCCTGACCGCCGGGCGACCGAATCGAGTTGCGAGGCTTTGGCGTATTCAATGTGCGGCCGCGCAAGACCGGCATCGGCAGAAATCCGCGCACCGGCGCGGAAGTGACGATCACTCCAGGCAAAGCTGTCCGGTTCAAGCCAGGCAAAGAACTGCACCTGCTCGACTCCTAAATCTCACGGCAATTGCGGTAGGCGACGTTGTGATACTCTGCTAACACTCGTGTTAGGACGAGCCTACCACTGAGCCGACGCTGCCGAATCCACTTCCTACATCAGGCTTACTGCGTCTACATCGACGATCGAGATTGCGTCGCGGGATGCCGGCCTCTGCCGCAAACCGTGTTGCCGCTCGCAGTGCTTGCGCGAGCGCCTGGCGCTTCTCTGCCTTCAGCATGAGGTGGAATCGGTAAATGCGCTTGATGCGGCTGATGGGCGCGGTTGCCGGGCCGAGTACGCGCACTCCGTCGAGCTGGGTCGATGCGAACCATTTGCCCAGTGTGGAGGCCCAGCCTGCGGCCTCTTCCAGTTGCGGGCTCTGGATGATGACGTTGGCAAGTGCGGTATAGGGCGGGTAGTGCATCCAGCGGCGGTAGTGCATCTCCTTGTCGACGAAGCCCTGGAAGTTGTGCTCAGCGGCAAACCGGATGGCGTAGTGATCCGGATGATAGGTCTGCACCAGGACCTTGCCGGGAAGTTCTCCGCGGCCGGCGCGGCCAGACACCTGGGTCAGCAACTGGAAGACGCGTTCCGCAGCGCGAAAATTGGGCAGGCCGAGCGCGAAATCAGCACCGACCACGCCCACCAGCGTGACTCCGTGAATGTCGTGCCCCTTGGCGATCATCTGCGTCCCGACCAGCAGGTTGATCTCTCCGGAATGGAGCCGCGTGAGCAGGTGCTCCATATCGTGGCGGCCGCGAACTGTGTCGCGATCCATGCGGCCGATGCGCGCGCTCGGAAACAGCTCCTGCAGCCGCTCTTCTCCCTGCTGCGACCCGGCCCCGAGAAAGTGCAGATGTTCGCTCTCGCACTTGGGGCAAACCTTGGGCACCGTACGTTTGTAACCGCAATAGTGACATTCCAGGCGCTGGCCTACATGCGCGTGCGTGTCGTCGGCGGGCACAGGCTTGTGGTACGTCAGCGAGATGGCGCAGTTCTCACACTCAAGCTTTTCTCCGCACGCACGGCAGAGAACCACGAACGAGTAGCCGCGGCGATTGAGCAGGATGATCGCCTGCTCGCCACGATCGAGAGTGGCCTGGGTTTCTTCAATCAGCGCGCGCGAGAATAGTTGTTCCTGCCCCGTCTGCTGAAACTCCTGTCGCATGTCGACCAGTTCGACAGCGGGCAGCGGGCGATTGGCTACACGCTCGCGCATCTCGATCAATTCGTAACGGTGAGTGGATGCATTGCGCCACGACTCCAGAGACGGAGTGGCCGAGCCCAGCACGACCGTCGCGCCGTTGAGCTTGGCACGCATGACCGCTACATCGCGCGCGTGGTACCGCGGACTTTCTTCCTGCTTGTAGGAGGAGTCATGTTCCTCATCGACGATGACCAAGCCCAGCCGCGTCACCGGCGCGAACACGGCCGAGCGGGTCCCGACCACGATGCGGGCCTCGCCCCGCCGAATGCGATGCCATTGCTCCGCCCGCTCCTGCGGAGTAAGTGCGGAGTGAAGCAGGGCGACGTGATCGCCGAAGGTGGAGTGTAGCTGCCCGGCCATCGCCGGCGTGAGCCCGATCTCCGGCACCAGCAGCAGCGAAGAGAGCCCGGCCTTGAGAGCACGCTCCATGGCGCTGAGATACACAGCGGTTTTTCCGGAGCCGGTGACCCCGAACAGCAGGCAGGGCCGAAACGCCTGCGAGCCTATCGACGCAGCGATGGCGTCGAGCGCAGATTGCTGCGCTGGATTCAGGTCATGACGCACAGAGCTGGCCAGGGCCGGACAGATGGAATTGCGCCGGACGTTCTTCGATGCGGACCAGCCCTCGGCGCACGAGCGTGCCCAGGGTGCTGCCCGGCAGGTCAAGACGCCGCAATTCCGGGACGGGCAAAGAACCGCCGGCGCCTGAGATTTCCGCCAGGATCGCCTGCTGGTTCTCGTTCAGCTTTGGCAGCCGAACCCCTTCGATCAGGACAGCGTGGCGCACCAGGCGCCGCGCATCGCGGGCAGCCGCCGCGGTCTCTCGCGAGATCCACTTCTTTCGCTGCATGCCGGTCAAGCAATTCCTTCGTGGCGCCCGTGGCCCTGCGTAAGGCCGACAGGCGCACCGCATCGCCGGGTTCCAGGTAGTTCAGCACGGCATATTCGGCGTCCTGCTGTTCTGCAGACCGGCGGGAACGGCGAGAGCTTCCCTGCTGCGCGCCTTCATAGAGAATGTTCCGCCCGATATCGGTAATTCGGAAGAGCACCTGCTGCCGCACCTCGGCGACCAGTGGCAGCATGCCCCGCAGCACTTCCCCGATCGGCGCAAGATAGTACTGGGCGATCCAGGCGGCGAGCTCCATCAATTCGGCAGACAGGATGGGTTCGGCATCAAGGACCGCTTCGATCGACTTTGCCTCGACGGGAGGCGGGTCGTCGTGCAGCCGCATGACAATGCCGGACATCTTCTCATTACGAAAGGGCACCAGTACGCGAGCGCCGATCGCCAGATTCAGATCTCCGACCGCATAGGTGAAGAGCGCGTTCCAGGGGAACAGGCAGTGCTATATCGCAGAAAGCTGGCATCGATTCTTTGGGAAGGGTATCAGAAGGCGTTGAATCCGATCGGCATCTCCGGAATCACATAGTTGGAGAACCTACTTATGGCTACAGAAACAAAGGTTGCATTCATCACCGGCGGCAATCGCGGACTCGGATTGGAAACGGCGCGGCAATTAGGAAAGCTCGGCATCACCGTGGTCATTGGATCGCGCGATCTCGAGAAGGGCAAATCAGCGGCTGAGAGCCTCACGCGCGAAGGATCAAAGGTGGAGGCCATTCGCTTCGACATCACCAAACCTTCCGACTACCAGGAAGCCTACAAATATTTAGAGCAGCATTATGGAAAGCTCGACATCCTGATCAACAACGCAGGCGTATCGCGCGAAGACATGACCCAGGGGAACCGCACCAGCACCACCTCTGCTTCCGTGCTGCGCGAAACCTTCGATACGAACTTCTTCGGCACAGTGGAGTTGACGCAGGTGCTTCTGCCGCTGATCAAGAAGGCTCCGGCGGGACGCATCGTGAACCTGTCCAGCATCCTCGGTTCGCTCACGCTTCATGCGGACGCGAGCAATCCGCTGGGCGCCAAGGTGTTTGCCTACGACGCTTCAAAAGCAGCGTTGAACTCGTTCACCATTCACCTTGCGGATGAATTGCGCGACACGAAGATCAAGGTGAACTCTGCGCATCCTGGGCTGGGTAAAGACGGAGATGGGCACGGATGCGGCTCCGATGGAGTTGCCGGACGGCGCGAAGACGGCAGTGCGGCTGGCTACGCTGCCGGCGAACGGACCGACGGGCGGCTACTTCCACATGGAGCAGACGCTGCCCTGGTAACTGCCGAATTACCGTGTGTTGACGGGCCTCAGCGCTTCGGCGGCTGCAGGCCCAGTTCCGCCATGGCGATCTGCAGATCGGCCCAGGCTGCCTTCTTCTGGTTTGGGATCACGCAGCAGGTAAGCGGGATGATAAGTAACGATCAGCTTGATGCCGCGGGCCTCGTGCAGCCGTCCGCGCAGGCTGCTGAGCGAGGTCTTCGCGCCCAGCAGGTAGGTCGCGGCGGTCGAGCCCAGGGCCACCAGAATCTGCGGCTTCACGACATCGATCTGGCGGAATAGAAACTGGCTGCAGGTGTGAGCTTCATCGGGCTCGGGTACGCGATTCTGCGGCGGCCGGCACTTCACGATGTTGGCGATGTACACCTGCTCGCGGCGCAGTCCCATGGCGGCAATCATGTTGTTGAGCAGCTGTCCGGCTTTGCCTACGAACGGCATGCCCTGCGCATCTTCGTCTGCGCCGGGACCCTCGCCTACGAACATGAGCCGGGCATTCGGATCGCCATCCCCAAAAACGATCTTGTTCCGCCCCGCTGCGAGCGAACACCGGGTACAGTCCCCGATATCTTCGCGAATCAGTTGCAGGGCCGAAGCGCGTGCTGCCGGAGAGATTACGGCTCCAATCGCAGGTGCCGGCGGAAAGGGCTTTCTCGGAGCTATGGCGGTGTCCTCATCCGTATCTGTGATAGTTACATTGATTTCCGCCGCCGTGAAGGCCGGCTGCGTCGCCGGGGCAGAGACGGCAGCCAGAACGGCAGTCAACTCTTCCGGCTCGGACTCGGGCTCGCAGCGACGATAAAAATCGTGGATGCCCAGATCGCGAAGGTATTGCAGGCGCGCGGCAATCGCGTGCTGAACAGAGGGTTCGAGCGGCATCTTCTACTCTCGAGGCCTCGCGACGGCGGTGGCGACAATTCCCTCACCCATCACTGAGTTAGGCCGGCGCAAGGTGATCGCTTCGTCCAGGATCCGGTCAGCCAATTCGCGCTTGCTCATCTCCGGCAGATCGATCGAGGTGTGCTCGGTCAGAAACGTAACTGCATTTCGATCAGAATCAAACCCCAGTCCCTCGCGGGAAACATCGTTCAGCACGATGGCGTCCGCACCCTTGCGCGAAAGCTTGGCGCGAGCATGTTGCAGCGGATCGTTGGTCTCCGCAGCGAAGCCGATGACCAGCGTTCCGGGCTTGCGACGCGAGACCAGCTCGGCGAGGATGTCTTCGGTCGGTTCGAGTTCGAGCGTGATCGGGCCGGTACGCTTGAGCTTCTGGTCAGAGGTGATGCGCGGGCGATAATCGGCCACCGCGGCCGCCTTGATGACCAGCGTCGCGTGATCCAGCCGGCTCATCACGGCATTTCTCATCTGGTCGGTCGACACAACCGGAATCACCTCGCAGTTTGCCGGAGCACGAAGAGCGGTTGGCGCTGAAACGAGGATGACGCGAGCACCGCGGCGCTGCGCAGCCTCGGCGAGAGCATAGCCCATTTTGCCGCTGGAACGGTTCCCGATGAAGCGCACCGGATCCACGGCTTCGCGCGTGCCGCCAGCGGTCACCAGCACCACTTCTCCGGCAAGGTCATTGCGATGATGCAAGCACCTCGAGCACTTCGCGCAGGATGTCTTCGTTCTCCGCAAGTCGGCCCGCGCCCTCCATGCCGCACGCAAGATAGCCACTCGCAGGCATCACGATGCGAACACCGCGATCGCGAAGAACGGCCAGGTTGGCCTGGGTGGCCGCATGGTTCCACATATTCACGTTCATGGCAGGAGCGACGACGACCGGCGCAGTGGTGGCGAGATAGAGCGTGGTGAGAAAGTCGTCCGCGATGCCGTGCGCGAACTTGGCAAGAACATTTGCCGTTGCCGGAGCCACGACAAGGACATCCGTCGATTGCGCCGCGTCGATGTGTTCTATGGCCGAGTTCAGATGGTCGTCGGATGCCTCGGGCGACCACATGCCGGTAATCACCTTGTGGCCGGTCAGGGAGGCGAAGGTAAGCGGCTGCACAAAACGCTGCGCTGCCTCGGTCATCACAACAGAAACATCAAGAGCCTGGCGCTGAAGACCGCGCACAAGCTCTGCTGCCTTGTAGGCGGCAATGCCGCCGGAGACACCGACTGTGACCTGCATGAGGAGATTGTACGCTGATTTGGCGGGCGAACTCAGCGCCGAATCGCGTCGAAATCGCCCGTCTAGGACATGACGAATTTTGGGATAACCGGCGCCTCGACCTCTGGCTTTTCAGTCGGCTCCGGCTTGACGTAGCCCACTTTTCCCGCAGCGATCTCATCTTGAGCCACGCGGCAGGCCTTGGTCGAACGCGAGGCGACGAGAGGTTGAGACCCATTTTGCAATTGACGTGCGCGGCGGGCTGCTACCAGGACATAACTGTAATGGCTGTCGAATCCGTCTTCCACTTTCATGGCAAGTCTCCCCTTCTCGTGGCTTTCATCGATGCGATCAAGCGTGAGCCGCTTCAGAGCCGATCAACCCAAAGGATGCGAGAACCGGCCGCAACCGGTCGACCGCATTTTCCTGACGACAATTTTCTGCCAATTTCATGAGGCGTTCCTGCTCCGCATCCATGGGCATTCCATTTCGCCGGGCTCGTTCCGAGATGACAATGGCGAACAGTTCTTCTTCAGCACGCTCGAGAATATCGTTGACGAGAATATAGCTGTATCGGCGGTAATTCTCAATCTCGTTTCGCGCTTCAGAGAGGCGGCGAGCGATAACTGCTTCCGATACAGAGCCTTCCGCGAGACTACGATTTCGCAGGCGGGCGCCAAGTATGTCGGGATTGGGCGGGAGCACGAAGATACTGACGGCCTCGGGCACCTTCTGCTGCACCTGCGCGGCGCCCTGCACGTCGATGTCGAGCAGCAGGTCTTTGCCTTGCGCTTCCGCATCGCGCAGAGACTGGCACGCGGTTCCGTAGTAGTTGCCGAAGACGCTGGCATGCTCGAGAAATTCGCCTTCGTCGATCATGTGTTCGAAAGCCGATGCGCGTGGTGAAGTGGTAGTCGCTGACCCTCCTGCTCGGCTCCTCGCGGGGGCACGCGTGGTATACGAGATAGAGAAGTCCAGGTTATCGACGCGAGGGCGCAGGCGATTCACCAAGGTAGATTTACCCGAACCCGAAGGCGCGGAAATAATGAAGAGTATTCCAGCCAAACTTGTGCTCCGCTCCCCTTCAGAAGATGCGTGGTGAATGTCTTACTCAAGATTCTGCACCTGTTCGCGCGCTTTTTCGATCTCTGATTTCATTCCGAGCCCTAATTCGGTGATCCGCGGACCATTGCCCGCAACCCCGCCGGTCTTCGACAGCAGCGTGTTGGCTTCGCGATTGAGCTCCTGCAGCAGGAAGTCGGTCTTCTTGCCGATCTCTCCGCCCGTGTCGAGCAGCGCGCGAAAGTGTTCGATGTGGGTGTGAAGGCGCGTGATCTCTTCCTGCACGTCGCTGCGTTCGGCGAGCAACGCGGCCTCCTGCAGCACGCGTTCCTTATCGAATGACCATTCAGCAGGCCGGTAAGGCGCTGGCTCACGCGATCAAAGTAAGCGCGCTGGATATCTTCGCGAAGAGAGGCGACTTCGTTGACCAGCGACTCAAGGCGATCGAGTCCGGCGCGGAGATCCGCAGCGAGTGACTGGCCTTCCTGGGCGCGCATGGTGTTTAGCGCGGCGACCAGCGTGTCGAGTTGCGCGATCACCGCATCGGCCAGCGCGGCGTCGTCCTCGTCGGAAGAGCTTGCATCTTCGGCAAGCACGCCCGGCAAGCGGAAGATGGTGTTCAGGTTGGGCTCCTGGATAATTCCGAACTCCTGCGAGGCCGCATGGAAGGCGGAGAGATACGCGCCGACCAGGGTGCGGTTGTACTGCACCTTCACCTTGCTGGTGCGGTCGAGAGAGAGTGTCACTTCCAGGTGGCCGCGCCTGACCTTTTCTTTCAGGGTGCGCCGCATCCGCATCTCCAGTTCATCGGTGCCCGAAGGCAGGCGCAGGTGCAGATCGAGAAAACGGTGATTGACGCTCTTGAGGCTCAGGGTAAAGCCCAGCGCGTCAGACACGCGCGTAGTGGTGCGGGCGAAGCCGGTCATGGAGTAGATGGGAGAAGCCGTAGTGGCCGCAGGTGTGCCGGGGTGTGGTGCTCATCGTTCGGGTTCTCCGCTTAGAACGGGCTCAAGCCCGGGTTGGTCGGGCGCGTCCATGAATTGCAGTTGGTAGAGACGTTGATAAGTGGGCGAGATGCGCAGCAGCTCTTCATGCGATCCGATGGCGGTGATGCGACCCTGTTCGAGAACAGCGATTCGGCGTGGCGCGGCGAACGGTCGAGAGGCGATGCGCGATGACCACCGAGGTACGCCCAGCCATGAGATTGGCGAGCGCGGCCTGCACCAGGTTTTCGCTCTCGGAGTCCAGCGCCGAGGTCGCTTCGTCGAGGATCAGCACGGGAGCATTTTTGAGCAGCGCGCGGGCGATGGCCAGCCGTTGACGTTCGCCGCCGGAGAGACGAAAGCCCTTCTCGCCGATGACGGTGTCATAGCCTTCGGGCAGGTTGAGGATGAAGTCGTGGGCCAGCGCGGCCTTGGCTGCATCCACAATGCGCTGGAAAGGGATGTCCGGCTGACCATAGGCGATGTTGTGGCGGACCGTGTCGTTGAAGAGGATGGTTTCCTGCGTCACCTGGCCGATCTGCTTGCGCAGCGAAGTGACGGTCACGTCGCGCAGATCGTGCCCATCAATCAGGATGCGACCGGCGGTGACATCGAAGAAGCGCGGGATCAGGTTCACCAGCGTTGACTTGCCCGCCCCGCTCGGGCCCACCAGCGCGACGGCCTCGCCGCAGGGTATCTCGATGTTGATGTCGTGCAGCACTTCCTTCTCGCCCTCTTCGGTGCTGTAGGAGAAGCCCACATGCTCCAGGCGAATGCCCTTATGAAAGCCCTTGAGCTGGACGGCATGCTTCTTCTCACGCACGTCGTCCTGTGCGTCCATAAACGTAAAGATGGAAGACGACGCACCGAGCGCCTGCTGAAAGTTGTTATAGAAGAGCGCGAACTTGCGGACCGGATCGTAGAGCTTGAAGACCGCGAATGAGAAAGGCGATGAAGGTGCCGGCAGTGAGGGTTCCCTGCTGAATGCGGCCGCGGCCGACCAGCAGCAGCAGGGCGACTGCAACCGCGCCGATCGAATCCATCAGCGGCGAACTGATGGCCTGCGCGCGCACCGATCGCAGGTTGGCACGGAAGAGGCGGCGAGCCGCGTCTTTGAAGCGCAGCATCTCCCACAGCTCCATGTTGAAGGCCTTCACGATGCGGTTGCCGGTGATGGTCTCGTGCAGGATGTTCTGAATCTCGGCCAGCTTGTCCTGGCCTTTGCGCGTGGTCTGCCGAACGCCCCGGCCGATTCTGCGGGCCGAAGCAATCACGACCGGCAGAAAGATCAGCAGCACCCACGCGAGTTTTCCACCGATGAGCACTACCACGAACGCTGGTGAAGATCAGAGTAAAGAACTGCTGCAGAAATTCGGCGAGCACCGAAGACATGGCGAACTGAACGCGCTCGATATCATTGATCAGCGTAGAGAGCAGCGTGCCGGTCGCGTGTCTCTGAAAGAACGAAACCGAGCGTCGCAGAATCGCTTCGTAGAGATCGTCGCGCAGGTCGGTGATCATGCCGAATCCCGCGTAGTTGACCAGGTAGGTCCCGGTGAAGTCGCAAATGCCTTTCAGGAAAGTAGAGGCAACGAGCGCGAAGGCAACGACGGTCCAGGCATTGTGCAGGTGGGAAGGCACGAGTTGCTGCAGGGTGAGATGAATTGGCTGCCGTGGAAATTGAAGAGGACGATGTCGCGGTTGGGAGCCTTGGGATTGAGTACACGTTCGAAAATCGGCCCGATCAGCAGCAGGCGAAAGGCGTCCAGCAGACCTACGCCGGCCATCAGGATGACAGCAGCAGATGCCTGCAGCCAGTAGCGGCTCAGATAGTGGATCAGGCGCAAAACCCGCTTCACGCACAACCTCTGCCGGCAACGCGCCAAGGGAGAGACGGTGAGGCGAACTGATTTTCTGCATTGCTTTATTGTACTGGTGCCGGGTAGCACCGCGAAACAAGCTTGATGACGAGGCCGTAAGCAGTTGAAGCGAAGAGCTGGTACCCGATTTAACGGCAAGAATGAATGGATGAGATCCACTATCAGATTTGATGCCCGGGCTTGATGCAGGGGAGGAGCCTTGCCTCCCCTGTGGTCGCGCCGGTCGACTACTCGGAGGTTTTTAGCAC
>CAVVJK010000019.1:0-149876 GCA_963748555.1 uncultured Acidobacteriaceae bacterium | reverse complement strand
GGCAATCTTCTCAGCACCCATGCTGAGGAACTGGACCGGCTCTATCGGGTAAACGTGCGTGGCACGTTCCTCTGCATGCAGGCCGCGGTCGCGCACATGCAGACGCAGGATGGCGGGGTCATTCTGAACATGGCGTCGGTTGCAGCCACAGTGGGGCTGCAAGACCGTTTCGCGTACTCCATGACCAAGGGCGCGGTCGTATCGATGACTCTCTCCGTAGCTCGCGATTACTTGGCGGATAAGATCCGATGCAACTGCATCTCGCCCGCTCGAATTCATACCCCGTTCGTCGATGGTTTTTTGAAGAGGAACTACGCCGGGCGGGAAGAGGAGATGTTTCAAAAGCTGGCGCAGGCGCAGCCGATCGGTCGAATGGGGCAGCCGGCTGAAGTCGCTTCGCTCGCGCTCTATCTCTGTTCTGATGAAGCGGGCTTCATCACGGGTGTGGACTATCCCATCGATGGCGGATTTATGAATCTGCGCTGAACGACGAAAGGGCAAGCCTTGGATCTGGGACTCGAGGGTAAGGTCATCGCTGTTTCCGGCGGCGGCGCGGGCATAGGGGGCGCCATCTCGCGGGCCTGTTTACGCGAGGGCGCGCGCGTCATGGTCATCGGAAGAGCCTCTGCGAATGTTGAAGAGTTCATGGCAGAGATGAAGAAGAACAGCGCTCCCTGCGAACTGATTCAGGCGGAACTCGGCGATCCGAGGCAATGTAAAGCAGCGATTGCGCACATCCTGGAGCAGCACGGCGAACTCTATGGGCTGGTAAACAACGCTGGTGCGAACGATGGCGTGGGCCTGGAACACGGAGGTGTCGAGCGCTTTGAGGAGAGCCTGCGGCAGAATCTGGTGCACTACTACGCCCTTGTACATTTCGCGTTGCCCGCCTTGAAGAGTTCTCAAGGAGCTGATCGTAAACATCAGCTCTAAAGTTGCGCTCACGGGGCAGGGCGGCACTTCGGGCTATGCGGCGGCAAAGGGTGCGCAGCTTTCGCTCACCCGGGAGTGGGCTGCCGAGTTGCTGCCCTACGGCATTCGCGTAAACGCGATTTTACCGGCCGAGGTCATGACCCCGCTGTATCGCAGGTGGCTAGACTCCTTCGAAGATCCCGAGGCGAAACTCCGGTCGATCACCGCGAACATCCCTCTTGGGAGAAGGATGACGGAAGCCAGCGAAATCGGCGCGATGACAGCCTTTCTCCTTTCGCCCACGCACTCAGCACACACCACCGGGCAACATATCGTGGTCGATGGTGGGTATGTCCATTTGGACCGCGCTCTTACGTAAGCTTCGAAGTTACATATTCTTTGAATAGCCTAAGCCGGGACCCACAAGCGAGGAATGCATGAGCCGAGATCGTCGGGAGTTTATGAAGTTGGCAGGAATCGCAGGGACCGCGGCTTTGTCAGTCGGTGCGGTTGCGGCGGATGCACAAACGCACGCATCCAGCCCCATGGTCTTTGACGTGCGCAGGTATGGAACCAAGGGCGATGGCAAAACTATGGATACCGCGGCTATCAATGCCGCGATCGAGGCTGCTGCCGCGGCGGGTGGCGGCACGGTGTACTTTCCCGCTGGAGTGTACGCGAGCTATTCCATCCGCCTGAAAAGCTCCGTCGCCTTATATCTCGACCAGGGCGCCACCATTCTGGCAGCGCCCACTCCCTACGAAGGAACGACCAGCGGAGGCTACGATGCCGCCGAGCCTCAGGGCGCTTGGGAGCCGTACCAGGACTATGGTCACAATCACTGGCACAATAGCCTGATCTGGGGCGAGAATCTTCACGATATTTCGATCCTGGGCCCGGGACTGATCTGGGGAAAGGGACTCAGCCGCGGTCACAACGGAAACGGCCCTGCCGGACACGACCAAACCCGGCGTCGGCAACAAGGCCATCGCACTCAAGAACTGCCGCAATGTCATCCTGCGAGATTTCTCGATCCTGCAAGGCGGCTGGTTTGGCATTCTTGCGACGGGCGTTGATAACCTGACCATCGACAACCTGAAGATCGATACCAATCGCGACGGGATGGATGTGGACTGCTGCAAAAACGTCCGCGTCTCGAACTGCACCGTGAATTCTCCGTGGGACGACGGTATCTGCCCCAAGAGCTCTTTGCGCTGGGCTATGCGCGTGCGACCGAAAACGTAACCATCACCAATTGCTTCGTGACCGGAGACTACCAGCTCGGATCGGTACTGGATGGAACCTGGAAGCGGTTCGGTGCTGGAGATCGTAACGGGGCCACAGGCCGCATCAAATTCGGCACCGAATCGAATGGCGGCTTCAAGAACATCACGGTTTCCAATTGTGTTTTTGAAAGTTGCCGCGGGTTCGCCTTGGAGACCGTGGATGGTGCGCTCTGCGAAGACATCACCATCACTGGAATCACGATGCGCGACGTTCGCAATTCCCCATTCTTCATGAGGCTCGGCGCGCGCATGCGCGGGCCGAAAGACGCGAAGATCGGCACGCTCAAGCGCATCCTCATTAGCAATGTAACCAGCTATGGCGCGGCGCAGCTGCCTTCCATCCTGAGCGGCATTCCAGATCATCCGGTAGAAGACATCAAGATCAGCAACGTGTATCTGCACCAGCGAGGCGGTTCTGAGCTCGACGCCTCCATGCGCCAGCCTCCGGAGAAAGCAGAGGCTTATCCGGAACCGGAAATGTTCGGCAAGCTCCCGGCTTGCGGATTCTTTGCGCGGCATGTTCGCAACCTGGAGATGAGCAATGTCGAGATTGCTACCGAGAGCCGCGATCAGCGTCCGCCCTTCTGGTTGAATTCGGTAGAAGGAGCGGATTTCTTCCGCATTAAAGTGCCGAGGGACCAAACACCTGCGTTTCAGCTCGAGCAGACGACCGGGTTTCGTGTCTTCGGCTGTCCGCGCATCAAGGACACGACTCTGGAATCCGCAGAGCACAACGAAGTGTAACGGCCGCTGTCACTTTTATCAGGGCAGGATCAATTGTCAGGCGGGAACCGGTGCGCGGGTCACACGTTCGGCTACCAGCAGCCCGGACACCAGCAAGCCGGCCGCTACGAAGAAGGGCATGCCCGGGGAATGAATGACCGCGTGCGCGCCGATCGATTGGCTGAAGATGTAGGTGAACAGCCCCGGCCCCACCATTCCCGCAATCCCGCGCAAGCTGTTGATGGCACCCTGCAACTGTCCTTGTTCGGATGGGCCGATCTCGTGCGACATCATGCTCTGCGTCGACGGCCACACCAGCGACATCAGGTTCATGACCGGGATCGCCATCCAGAAGAGCGCGCCGGTCTTTGACAGCCCAAACATGGTGAAGCCCGCGCTTCCGCACAGCAGACCGATGAAAATCGAACGGCGCTCTCCCACTGCGGCGACCACCCGCTTGATGAGAAACGCGCCATACAGGCCCGTGAAGATGCCAATCACGGCGAGCGAAAGGCCTACCGTACGATCGGTCCAGTGATAGCGATAATCCGCGTAGATCACATACACGTTCATCAGCGATTGCTGCGCGATGTAGCCCAGCAACAACAGGGCCGCCAGCCCCAGCAGCGACTTGCGGCGGTTCAGCATGGCCACCGATCCCACGGGATTGGCGCGCTTCCAGCGGAACGGGCTGCGATGCTCGAGCGACAACGACTCCGGCAGGATCAGCAGACCATACAGACCATTGACCATGCTCAAGCCCGCCGGCCACCCAGAAGGGCAGTCGCGGATTGATGTTTCCCAGCAGACCGCCCAGCGCCGGCCCCACGACAAAGCCGATCCCGAACGCCGCATTCAACATGCCGAAGGCAGCAGCCCGCTTCTTCCACGGCGTCACATCCGCCATGTAGGCCATCGCCGTCGGCACGCTCGAGGCTGTGAGGCCGGAGATCACGCGGCCGAGGAACAGCCAGCTCAAGGTGGGTGCCCAGGCCATCAACATGTAGTCGAGCCCCAGGCCGAAGTTGGACAGCAGCACGACCGGTCTGCGGCCGAAGCGATCAGAGAGTGACCCAAGCACCGGCGAAAAGAAGAACTGCATGACCGCGAATACCGTCCCGAAGATGCCCAGCATCTGGGCCGCGCTGACCGCGTTGCCGTGCATGAAGCTGGCAATCAGCCTGGGCAGCACGGGTGCGATCATGCCCAGCGCGAGCATATCCAGCGCTACGGTGAAGAAGATGAACGTGGCTGCCGCGCGGCGCGGGCCGCCTGGCGTATCGCCTGTTTCAGCGTCGGGCGCGAGAACGATCTCCGGCTCGGAGAGCAGCGGATTGGGTTGATCTTCAGGAGCATCGATCGATTCGGGCATAGGTTCCAGGTACAGCGATGCGCAATCTTAGCAGCCGGTCCGTTTCGCGATGCTGGTTCCGTTCGGCAGGTCTCGCAGCGACTGTGGTGAGTGCTCCTGCGAGCTTCGCAGTAGCTGCGAGCCGACACTTCAAGAGTTGGCCTCTCCGAGCCGGGAGCCCGGTTCAGTTCGTGGACGTATGCTCGGCCGCCGCGCCGGCGCCGATGATGCCTACGGTGGGATCCTCGGGCAGAATCTCCAGCGAATAGTTCTGCAGCGGGCTCATCTTCACCATCTCCCACAGGTGCTCCTTCAGGCGCGAGAGGTCGAGCCGCCGGATATCACGGCCAGTGAAGTAGAACTTCCCGGGACCCTCGATATGGATCAGCGAAGCGGTGGCTGCGGCGAGCCCGCGATGAAACAGCGTCACGAAATCGCTGCAGCGCCGGTCGCCCTTCTTCGCCGCGGCGAACACTTCGTCCGGCTCCATATCGAGAAAGCGCAGCCGCATGGCGCGATGGCCGATGATGCCTTCCAGGTGACCGCGGCCTCCGCAGGCACAATAGTTTTCGCGAGGATCGAGGGTGACGGTCATGTGGCCGCCCTCCCAGGGTCCCTCGGCATAGGGGAAGCGCCCGAAGCCGATGCCGTTACCGATCGTCCACACGCGCACCAGCTTGTCCAACTGCCCGCGGGTCGCAGCAATGCCGGCGGCGATGGCATCCGCGTCGTTGAACACGCTGACGGTTGAGTCGAGGCCCCGATCCTTCAGCGTCGAGCGAACCTGCTCGCCCAGCTTTGCCCCTTTCAGCTGCCCCAGGTTGGGCGAATCTTCGACCACGCCATTGCGGACGATTCCAGGAACCGCAACTCCCGACCGTGTCAATTTTTGTGCCGGAACTCGCCAGCGCGAGAATCTGATCGCAGATGATTTGGCAAAGGCCGTCCGAATGAATCTCGATCAGCGCTCCGGTCTCTTCCTGGTCTTCCGGGAAGCGCCGTACCTCACCCACGAGCTTGTGGTCTTCCATAAGGCCCGCGACCACGCGCTCGGCCATCACCACTCCGATGGTTCTCGCCATATCGCCCTTCCTGTCTGACTGGCCAGCGACTCGCTCGCGCCGCTACTCGAATCGCGCCAAACGGTTCACGCCATTAAAGGCAGCTGCCTTATAGCATTCGGCCAGAGTGGGGTAGTTGAACACAGTGTCAATGAAGTAGTCCACCGTGCCTCCCAAAGCCATCACTGCCTGTCCGATGTGCAGCAACTCCGCCGCGTCCTCGCCGATGATGTGTACTCCGAGAATGGACCGCGTCTCCCGATGGAAGATCAATTTCAAACGGCCAGTGGTATCGCCGCGAATCTGCCCGCGGGCAATTTCCCGGTAGTAGGCCACGCCTACTTCGTAAGGAACGTCTTCTTCCGTCAATTGCTCCTCGGTCTTGCCGATGAAGGAAATCTCCGGGATGGTGTAGATGCCATAGGGATAGAGCGTAGGGTTGGTGTGGATGCTCTCGTCATTGAACATGCGCGCCACGGCGATTCGTCCCTGCTCCATCGACACGGAAGCCAGGCTCGGAAATCCGATCACGTCGCCGACCGCGTAGATGTTGGGCTGCTTGGTGCGAAAATCCTTGTCCACGGGAATGCGCCCGCGAGAGTCGGCACTCGATTCCGGCCGCGGCCAGGTTCAGTTCGTCGACGTTACCCTGCCGTCCCACTGCGTACAGCAGCGCATCGCCGCTGATGCGCTTCTTGCTCTCCAGATTCGCCACCACCGAGCCATCGGGGAGCTCCCCCACGCTCTCGCACTTCTTCGCCCAGCCGCATGGTTACGCGGGTATCCCGCAGATGGTAACTGAGCGCCTCCACAATCTCCTGGTCGGCAAATTCCAGCAGCTTGGGCCGCTTCTCGATCAGCGTCACGCGCACGCCCAGGGCGGAGAACATGCAGGTGTACTCCACGCCGATCACGCCGCCGCCCACCACGATCAGAGTCTTGGGCAGCTCGGCAATTCGAGGATCTGGTCGCTGTTGATGATCGTTCGTGCCGTTGATCGCTACCTTGGCCGAAGCTGCGGGCTTGGTCCCCACGCCGATCAGCACATTCGCGGCTTGTAGCACATTGGAGCCGCGCGGCCCTGTGACGCGCACATGCGTGGAGTCTTCAAAGCTGGCGATGCCGTTCAACACCTCGACGCCGTTGCGCGAAAGCTGCGCCTCGGTCACGTCGACCTCGGTCTTGATCACGTGCTGAACCCGGAAGGCCAGATCCGACATGGTGATCTTCTCTTTCACGCGGTAGTTCATGCCATAGATCGACCGGTAGTTGTACCCGGAGAGGTGCAGCACCGCCTCGCGCATCGTCTTGCTGGGAATCGTGCCGGTGTTGATGCAAACGCCGCCGACCACGCCGCGCATCTCAACCACCGCCACGCGTTTACCACGCTTTACAGCAGAGACGGCGGCCCGCTGTCCTGAGGGGCCCGAGCCGATGACGATGAGATCGAATGTGTCCATGAGTAGCCGCTCGGGAAAGAGTCACGGGAGCGTGCCAGCCCCCAGGGTCGATTGCCTAGAAGCTAACACATTCCACCCGCGGCTCTCGATCTTCATCCGATGCCTGCGGATGCTCTCCCATCCATTCACCCCGCACAGGCTCATCACAATCGGCCCTACACTGAAGCGTGCACCTCTATGCCATCACCGACCGCCGATCCCTCGGCGACGACGAACCGGTTCGGCAAAGCGGGCTGCTGGCTCTCTGTGCCGAATGGGCGCGCAGGGGCGTGGATACGATCCAGATCCGGGAAAAAGACCTTAAGCGCGATGCCCTGCTGACTCTCGCCAAAAGTGTGATCGAAACGGTGCGCTCCGAATCCCGGGTGACGCGGGTTCTGCTCAACGGAAGCCCGGAGATTGCTCTGACCGTCGGCGCCGATGGCGTCCACCTTCCCGGCGGCTGGGTTCAGGGACAGATCGCGAACATCCGAGACTGTTGGCTGAGTTCCGGGCGTTCGGAGCCTCCGATCGTGAGCGTCGCTTGCCACTCGGTCACTGAAGTGGGCCGAGCCGCAGGCGGAAGGAGCGGATCTCGCTCTGCTGGCCCCCATCTTTGGCAAGCACCTGTCCTCGGGAGAGATGCTGCCGGGTTTGGGACTCGAAGCCCTGACCAAGGCCTGCGAGGCGGCTGGAAAGCTTCCTGTGATCGCGCTGGGAGGAGTGACCGTCGAGAACGCCCGGTTATGCCTCGAAGCGGGCTGCGTGGGCGTTGCAGGCATTCGCCTGTTCAACAGCCAGAACTGGCCAGATCTGCGCTCCTGAGATCGCGGACGCTGCCACGTTTTCTGTCCGGATGGCTTGTGGGTGATACTCTCAGAAAAGACACTTTGAGGAACTTTTTCCTCCTGTGCACTTCATGCCCTGGTGAGGCTTGCCATGCTCATTACCGTTGCCGATCTGGAACGCGAGCCCCTTGAATTTGACCTGAAACTGCAACCCGGCAGCATAGATTACGGCATAGACATTCACCAGATGGACCCGCTGGCGGTGGCAGGTCGTGCCGACCTGATCGTGGAGCATCGTGGCCCGGGCGACCTGGTTCCGGACATCCGCGTACGTGCCGAATACCAGGCGCGCTTTGAACTGCTCTGCGCCCGCTGCGTCGAGCCAGTGGAGCAGCCATTGGGTGGACAATTCGACCTGCTGTATCGCCCGTTCCGTGCCGATGGGGACGCGTCGGAGCATTCCATTACCACTTCGGAGACGGAAATCGGGTATTATCAGGAGGGTGGTCTTGTGCTCGAAGATGTACTGCGGGAGCAGGTGCTTTTGTCGCTTCCCGCCAGAGCGCTTTGCCGCGAAGATTGCAAAGGACTTTGCCCGCGCTGCGGCCGAAACCTGAACCAGGAGACCTGCAACTGCGAGGAGACGTCTTCCGATCCGCGGTGGACAGCTCTCGCGGATCTGCGCAGCCGGATCAAACAGTAAAGCAGGGACGTACCCTCGACTCCGATCGCCTGGTGCTGACGGAGAGGACAAGGACGCCCGTAAGAGAGGAATCTGCAATGCCGAATCCAAAGCGACGCCACTCCAAGGCCCGCACTTCCAAGCGCCGTTCCCACGACGCGCTGACTCCCATCGGCCTGTCCGAATGCCCCAACTGCCACGAGCGCAAGCTGCCCCACCGGGCCTGCCCCAAATGTGGCACCTACAAGGGCCACGAAGTTCTGGAAGTGAAAGAAGCCAGCTAGCTCTCATCCCACCCCGATGCTGATAGACATCGCTCTCGATGCAATGGGATCAGACAAGGCGCCGGAACCAGAAGTTCGCGGCGCCATTCTTGCTTGCCGCAACCTCCCCGTCCGCGTCCACCTCGTGGGCCCGCAAGCCCGTCTACGCCGCCTGCTCGATGAGCACTCTGGACGGGGAACGCCTTCCCATCGAGATCGTCAATGCCACCGAGCACATCGGCATGGACGAGAAGGCGGCGCATCGCCGTCCGCAACAAGCGCGACTGCTCCATGCGCGTAGGACTGCGCCTGGTGCGAGATGCAAGGCTGCCGGCTTTATTACCGCCGGCAACACCGGCGCTGCCATGGCCACCGCCAAGATGGTGCTGGGCGCGTTTCCCGGCGTCGACCGCCCGGCGCTGGCCGCGGTGTTCCCGACCACCGACGGCATCCCTGCGTTCTGCTGGACGTCGGCGCCAATGTCGACTGCAAGCCGCAAAACCTCGAGCAGTTCGCCGTCATGGGCGACCTCTACGCCCGCAGCGTGCTCAAGATCGCCAGCCCGCGCGTCGGCCTGCTCTCCATCGGCGAAGAAGAAAGCAAGGGCAACGAACTTACCCGCGAGGCCCTTCCCCTGCTCAAGCAACTGCCCATCAACTTCATCGGCAACGTCGAAGGCCGCGACCTCTACAACGGCAATGCCGACGTCATCGTCTGCGACGGCTTTGTCGGCAACGTCGCGCTGAAGACCTCCGAAGGCCTCACCGCCTGGTCCGCGAGATGCTGCGCGAGTCGCTCACCAAGACCGTGACCGCCCAGGTAGGCGCCCTGCTCTCGCGCAAGGCTTTCAACGCCTTCAAAAAAAGCCTCGACCCTTCGGAATACGGCGGCGCGCCCCTGCTGGGCGTTCGCGGCGTTTGCATCGTCGGCCATGGCTCCTCCAACGATCGCGCCATTCTCAATGGCATCCGGGTCGCTGCAGAGTTTGCGCAGGCAGGCATCAATGCCGCACATCGAGCGCGAATTCGGCCGCCGGCCCGCAGACCCGCTGCCTCGTGGCCGATCTGGGACTGCCCATCCAGTATAGACCTACGCCTGCATCTCTGCCACCCGCATACTCGTGCGAGTTCCTATCGAATACACAGCGACATGAGTGAACGCACGCTTGCCTTTCTTTTTCCCGGCCAGGGTTCGCAATCCGTGGGCATGGGCCGCGACCTTGCTGACAAGTTTTCCAGTAGCGCGCCAGACCTTTGAAGAAGCCGACACGGCGTCTCGGATTTCTCCTCTCAACGCTTTGTTTCGAAGGACCGGATGAGAAGCTCCGCCTCACGGAGTTTACCCAGCCCGCCATTTTCACCGTGTCCGTGGCCGCGCTTCGCGTTCTCAACGAGCATGGGGTCACCCCGAGGTTCGCTGCCGGGCATTCGCTGGGCGAGTACTCGGCCAATGTTGCCGCTGGGGCCATCCATTCGCGGAAACGGTCAAGATCGTACGTAACCGCGGACGTTACATGCAGGAGGCAGTGCCCGCGGGGCAGGGAGCCATGGCAGCGATTCTCGGCTTGACGCGGCGGAAGTCGCGAAGCTCTGCGCAGAGGCAGCAGGCCGAAACCGGTGCGGTGGTGGCTGCCGCGAACCTGAACTCTCCCGACCAGACGGTCATCTCGGGCGCTTTAGCGCCGTAGAGCGTGCCGCCGCCCTGGCCAAAGAGCGGGGCGCTCGAAAGACCGTGATGCTTCCGGTGAGCGCACCCTTCCACTGCGCCCTGATGCAGCCGGCGCAGGACAGGCTCGCGGAGTTGCTGCACGCGCTGCCCTTTGCTACTCCACCGAACCCGTAGCCGTCAATGTAGATGCGGCCTTGGTTACTGAAGGAGAGGCATTGCGGGATGCCCTGATTCGGCAGGTGACGGGAGCGGTTCGTTGGGTCGAATCCATGCGCCTGCTGATCGATCAGAAGCCGCCGCATTTTATCGAGTCGGTCCGGGAAGGTGCTCTGCGGGCTGATGCGGCAGATCGACCGAAGCCAGAAGCTGCCTGAACGTCGAAGACTCTGCCAGCCTGGAGAAAACGCTGAGCACGCTTCAAGCGTCAGACCCAAATCAAGACCAGCAGGCCTGATGGAGGCTCTACGCAACCTGGGCTCGTGGATGCGCGAACTCCCAGGCTAATTGACGGTCAAGGTGATCTGCGTGCTTGCCGTGACCAGCGTTCCCGAACTGGCGACTCCTGATCCCTGAATGGCGATGGTGGAGGTGCCCAGCGTCGTGCCTGGGTTTCCGGCTGGTGGTTTGTGAAAGTAGTTATACCGGGCGGCGCAACCGCCCAGCCCAGTGCTGCAGCCGACCAGGAACAACGCCAGACCAAGCACTCGCAGTGCGCTGGAGGTCCGCTTGCGCAGCAATCCCAACCCGATCAGCGCGACAGCGCCGGGAAAGAGCAGCGCATACAAGGGCGAACTGCGGGAATCTCGATTCGGCAAACCCAAGGCCTTGCCTGAAGGCGCCTGGGTTTGAATGTTCAGGGTGCTGATCGCGGTCGAGCCGTTCGGTTGAGCAGAACATTGACTGGGCTGAACGTGCATGTCGCCTCCAGCGGCAGACCTGAACAGGACAGCTTCACGTTCTGATTGAAGCCGTTGGCCGGAATGACCGAGATGACCGTGGTGCCATAGGCTCCGGCCTTGACCGTGAGCGTCGGAGGATTGGCTGCCATGGTGAAGGTGGGTACTCCGGCGGCCGCGGCGTCACCGCCGCTCACCATAGGTGGAGGCCGCAAACTGCGTGTCACCCGAGTAGGTCGCGGTGACCTGGCGAGTGTCGGCTGGAAGCGCCTGGGCCGTGTAACTGGCATCGCCGTCCGTGTCGAAAACGGCCGCGGCGATGGGTGTTTCTCCATTCCACAGGGTTACCGTGCCTGAGGGAACGCCGCCGTCTGCGCGGGCCACCTTAACCTCAAAGGTGGCCGCGGTGCCGAGGCTGTTGACCGAGACGTGGGTCGTCGTGCTGTGCGGCGCCGCCTGTGCAACCGCCTGCGGGAAAACGGAAAACATCGCGGCGAGGCCTAGCCCAAAAATCGCCATCTGTATTTCGTGAAACCGTCTCTTCGCAGCAACAGCTCTACGCATCCACATCCTTTGGCATTCCCTCGACGACGCACTCATTCTTTTTGGAGTCCTCTGGTCTTTCGGCAAGTTTCGCCATCTCGAAACAAGTCCGTGCCAAAAGATCATTGTATCTGGGCCAACGGAACGGGCCAGCCTCGGTTTGAGAGCAGCCCTGTCCTCAGAGCGTTTAGACGGAGTGGAGGCCGAAACGCATCCAAAGCCAGTTGGCGCGCCAGCCCGTACTCAGGGTTCCGCGATACGATTTTAGGAGCAGCCCAGCGGCCATGGAGACCCCGAATGTCGACCGCTCTTTCGCAACGCCCGCAATTGCGGCATCTGACCGCGCAGCTGGATGAGCTCAAGCAGAAGGGCACCTACTTCAAGCTGCGGGTGCTCGAGGACCAGCAGGCGGCCGGTCTGCACCTACGACGGCAAGCGCGTCATCAACCTCGCCTCGAACAATTATCTCGGGCTTGCGGCACACCCCAAGCTGGTCGAAGCAGCGATCGCGGCCACGCGCAAATACGGCGTCGGTTCGGGCGCGGTGCGAACCATTGCCGGCACCATGCGCATCCACATGGAGCTCGAAGAGAAGATTGCGCGCTTCAAGAACGTGGAAGCCTGCGTCGTCTTTCAGAGCGGCTTCACCGCCAATGCGGGCACGGTCTCGTCCATTCTCGGCAAGGAGGACTTCATCCTCTCCGACGAACTGAATCACGCCAGCATCATCGACGGCGCGCGGTTGTCACGGGCGAAGATCAAGGTCTTCCGCCACAAGGACGTGGCCACGCCGAAGAGCTGCTGCGCGAAGTTCGGAATGAGCCAGGCCGCAAGCTGCTCATCACCGATGGCGTTTTCTCGATGGACGGCGACATCGGCCCGGTTGACAAACTCGCCGATCTGGCCGAGAAGTATGGCGCCATCATGATGGTCGACGATGCGCATGCCTCCGGCGTTCTGGGCCGCAACGGCCGCGGCAGCATCGATCACTTCGGCTGCCATGGACGCGTGGATGTGCAGGTGGGCACGCTGTCCAAGGCAATCGGCGCGCTGGGCGGGTATGTCTGCGGATCGCGCGACCTGATCGACTACCTCTATCATCGCGCGCGGCCGTTTCTCTTCTCCACTTCGCATCCGCCGTCAGTCGCGGCCACCTGCATTGCGGCGTTCGACATTCTGGAGCAGGAGCCGGAACGCATCGAGCGGCTGTGGGAGAACACGCGCTACTTCAAGGCAGAGCTTGGGCGGACCGGGTTCGACATTGGCGGCGTGACCACTCCGGCGAGCGAGACGCCGATTACGCCCATCATCATCGGCGATGGACGCGTGACCATGGATTTCTCGCGCGCGCTGTTTGAGGCAGGCGTGATGGCGACCGGCATCGCGTTTCCCAACCGTTCCGGAGGGCAAGGCCCGGATCCGCACCATCCTTACCTCGGAACACACGCGAGAACAACTCGACCAGGCGCTCGAGATCATCGAGAACGGTCGCACGGAAACACGGCGTTCTCGGCTGATGAAACCCGAGCGCGTCGCGACTCCACGCCAATACGGCACATCGCTTTTGTGGCGGCAGCCATCGCTGCGCCGTTGCTCGCTCGTGCGCGCGCCGATGGCTCGGGCTCGGCAGTTCGCTGGTTTTCGCCGTCGGTGTGCCACCAGCACGCTGAGAGAAGTCTTTATCTTTTCAGCGCACCGCTTGCGGTTTGCGCACGCTGCTTCGGAATCTACGCAGGCGCGGCAGCAGGGAAGTCTTCTGCGAAGCTGACGCCGGCCATCGCGTTACGCTGGTGCGGCGCTGCGCTCGCTTTGAACGTGGGCGATGTCGCGCTGGAGTTTGCGGGTGTACATGGAAGCCTGCCTTGGATGCGGCTGGTCCTCGGTGCGGCGCTGGGCATCGGTGCAGGTGCGCTGCTGGCTTACCCGTCCAAATACGGACTCGCCTATCCCTCAACCGCGATATACAACCCGCCCTTCGCTGATCGTGGTTTGCACCTTGCCGAGCATCGTCCAGCCATCGAAGGGCGTATTCTTCGACTTCGACTTGGATGCAGCGGCATGAAAAATCCACTCCGCCGCCGGATCGAAGATCACCACATCTGCAAACGACCCAACACTGAACGTTCCCCGACCCTTGAAAGCAAGGACGTTTGCCGGCTGCTTGCTCAGCAGGCCGATGACGCGGCTCATTGAGAGCTTGTGCTGCTTATGTAACCACGCAGCGACAAGCCCAGCGCAGTTTCGAGCCCGGTAATGCCGTTGGGAGCGCGCTCAAACTCCTGCTCTTTTTCATGAGCGGCATGTGGCGCATGATCTGTAGCGATGCAGTCCACTGCTCCATCGAGAATGCCGGCCAGCATCGCATCGCGATCCGCCACGCGAGCGCAGCGGAGGGTTCATCTTGTGCATTTGTATCGTACTTACGCTACCGCCTCTTCGGTCAGCAGGAAGTGATGCGGAGCCACTTCGCAGGTCACACGCAGGCCGTTGCGGCGGGCTCTTCGAACCGCCTCGAGCGCAGCGGCCGTCGACAGATGCGCCACGTGCAAATGCGCGCGGCTGTCCTTCAGGTCCGCGACCAGGCGAATGTCGCGTTCCACCAAACTCGATTCGGCTTCGGTCGGCATGCCGCGAAGCCCGAGACGAAACGCGACTGGCGCCGGCGTTCATCGAGCATCCGCCGGTCATGCGCGTGTCTTCCGCATGCTGGATCACCGGCAGGCCCGGCACGGGCCGCGGCCACCAGTGCCTGGTGCATGATCGCTTCGTCAGGATGGGCTTTCCATCGTCTGTGACAGCAACCGCGCCCGCCGATTTCAGCGATCCATATTCGGTCAGCGCCTCGCCCATGCTGCCCCGCGTCGCTGCGACGATCGGAAACACGTGCGCCTTGGCGCCCCGGTCCGGGCTCTGCATCCAGCGAGTGATCTCAAGCGAGTCGTTGACCGGCATGGTATTCGGCATGGCGCACACGCTGGTGAATCCACCTGCCGCCGCCGCTGCCGTTCCGCTGGCGATGGTCTCCTTGTAGCCCTGGCCGGGCTCGCGCAGATGAACGTGGATATCGACCAGCCCGGGACGCAACGACCATTCCGGTCGCGTCGATGGTCTCGGCCTCTTCCTGCTTGGCCGCGGCTTTCAGTTTGCCCGGCGCATCCACCGCGGCCACTTTTCGGCGTCGCGCAACAATACGTCGCGTTCGCGCATCGATGCCGGCCGCGGGATCGACCAGGCGGCCCCCTCGCATCAGGATCGCGCTCATGCCGGCCTTCCTTTCCCGGTTGTTGGGCTGGAGCGCGCGAGCCAGCAGCGCCATGCGGATGGCGACGCCATGATGCACCTGCTCTTCGATCGCCGACTGCGGGCCGTCGGCAACCTCGCTGGTCAACTCCAGGCCTCGAATGATGGGCCCCGGATGCAGAAGAAGTGCGTCCGGCGCGTGGGCAGCCATGCGTTCAGCGTTGGCCTGGTAACGGCTCTTATACTGCTCCAGGTCGAGGTGGAGCCCCGCAAGTCCTCTGGCCTGAATGCGCAACATGATCACGACTTGCGATTGCTGCAGCGCTCGCTCGAAGTCGCGTTCGATCTCCACTCCGGGTCCGATGGTCTCCGGCGATATCAGGCAGCAGCGCGGTAGGGCCACAGAGCAACACGCGTGCGCCGAAGCGCGGCAGCAGCAGCGCATTGGAACGCGCCACGCGGCTATGAAAGATGTCGCCAACGATCGAGACCGTCAGGCCTTTAAGCGTGTTCTCATCCTACGGCAGTTGGCCTTATCCGGTCCAAAGAGCCGGGTCAGAATTGTGCGCAGATCGAGCAGTGCCTGCGAGGGATGCTCGTGCATGCCATCGCCGCCACTGAGAACCGGCAGGCCGGTGCTGCGCGCGAGCAGGTACGGCGCGCCCGAAGACAGATGCCGCAGGATGATGCACTCGGCGCCGAGCGCACGCAGCGTGATGCCGGTGTCCTTCAGCGACTCGCCCTTTTCGATGCTCGAGGACTGGGAGCTGATCAGCGCAGTATCCGCACCGAGACTCTTCGCCGCGAGTTCAAACGAGGTGCGCGTGCGCGTGCTGGATTCGTAAAAGAGCAGCGCGACCTTCGCTTGTGGAGCCGGTGCATGCGCTCGAGAGGATCTTCCTCTTCGAGCAGCGAGGCCGCTGCGAGGATGGAGCTCACTTCCTGATGGTCGAGATCCAGCACAGAGATCAGCGATCCGGGATGCACTCCAGATGCGGGATGCACTCCAGATGCGGGATGGCCGCCAGGTCCCGGATGCATTCCGGACGCCTGATGCGCGGGCGCAGCAGGGCCTCGACTTTCGAGTGGAAACGAATTGGCCTGGGGGATAGGGGCCGCGGACGAAGTTGGGTGAGACGAGACTTTTGTTTTCGGCATCGCTTGCCTGGCTGGCACACTTGCTCCAGCCCGTGTCTTTCAGTCCTACGAATCTGGGGAAGCCCCGCTCTTTTCAGTCGGGGTCAGTCATAACGTTCGACGAGCAGCACCTGCTCCTCGCTATCGATCTCCTGCAGCTTCACTTCAATGATTTCGCGATCGCTGGTCTGGATTCTGCGCCCCACAAAACTGGCTTCGATGGGGAGTTCGCGATGCCCGCGATCGATCAGCACCAGCAATTGGACGCGCCGGGGGCGCCCATGGTCAAACAAGGCATCGAGCGCCGCGCGAATGGTGCGGCCGGTGTAAAGCACATCGTCAACCAGGATGATGTCCCGCCCCTCGATATCGAACCCGATTGCGCCGGGCGCGACCACCGGGCGAATGTCGCGCGTCGATAGATCGTCGCGGTAGAAACTGATGTCGAGGACGCCTGTGTCCATCGGACTTTTCTCGATGCCGCCAATCAAGCCGCCGAGGCGCTTCGCCAGGGGGACGCCGCGGCGCTTGATGCCGACGAGTCCCAGGTTTT
Source organism: uncultured Acidobacteriaceae bacterium (assembly GCA_963748555.1). Lineage (GTDB taxonomy): Bacteria > Acidobacteriota > Terriglobia > Terriglobales > Acidobacteriaceae > CAWKKW01. The sequence continues at coordinate 133,334 of CAVVJK010000019.1, read as the reverse complement.
GCGCGCCATTGTTTTTCTCAATGATTTCATGCGCAAGACGTATCAGAGTCCTGTCAATCTCCGAGGCCGACATGAGGCGGCCCTTTTCGCGCAGAACGGGTGCGGAGCTGGCGTCAGTTTGTGTCATAAAGGCTCTGGCCGGATGATACGAGGATGCAGCGGCAGGGGCAAGCCTCAACCATTTGTCATCGCGCCGCAGCGCGTGCGGCAAAGATTCGCGCTCCCAAGGCTCCGCCGATGGTGGAGAAAAGGAGCATTCCCGCCGAAAAAAGCACTGCGTTCAGAATCACGCCCGCTGCCCGTCCATCAGGCGTTAGCCAGAAGTGCATGGAGGTCTGCGCGGCCTGCTGCGGCAGTTGAGGAAAGAGTTGGGCCGTCGCCAGGGATGCCTGCTCCATTTGGGTCTGCCAGTTTTTATCGAGCGAGGCCCCATTGTGGAAGGCGAAGCGCTGGGCCAGCAGCAGGGTCGCGTTGGCGGCAGAGGAACAGAAAGACGCGAGCAATCCGACAATCAGCCCAAGGCGCATGCCGGTGGCTGTATCCAGCGGTCCGCCGGCGCTGCGTCGTCGATAGAGGGCCACTGCAGCGATCGATCCGCCGATACCCCACAGGCAGCAGGCGCCACTCAGGGCCGGGATAATTTGAGAGCTCAAAATTCCTACCGGAAGTGCGACCGAGATCGCCACGGCTACAGCATTTCTCCAGGTCACATTCTCTGGATGTAAGCCTCGTATGACGCCGCGGTCCGCGGCTGGTTCACCGCCGTCGTCTGCCTCTTCCTGGATCCGCAGCTGCGGTGCGCCACACGTGGGGCAGAACGGCTCCTGCAAGTCGAGCGTCGACCCGCAGCGATGGCAGAGGGGTTCCATTCCCTTGAAGCTATCCTACCCTTCGACGGGAATGCAATGATTCGCCGGGTCAGTTGCTCTCGCGATCGTGATCGCCGCTACCCGCGGGCAAGTCAAGCTCGACCAGCGCGAACTTGGTACCGTCGTCGTTCTTGCTGTCGATGCCCATGATGTGCTGGTGCCGCTTCGAGCCTGCCTTCAGAGAAGGCCCGCCATGGTCTTCGTCAGCGACGTGAATCTTGGCATTGCCCCCATTGTCATTGCAGGTGAGCCCTTCGCGCGTCGCAGTGGGCGATCCGACCGCCTGGTTTCCGTGGCACTCGATCACGTCGCCATACCGGCCCAGCGCCTTGCGGTAGAAGGTCAGAACCTTGTCCTGCGAATCCGAGGTGTGATATTTCACCACTTTAACCCGCAGTTGCCAGTCTCCGAAACCCATCCGCACGTCGGCGGACTTGTCGTCCTCGTTGCCCTTCGCGGGCTGAGCGTTGGGGTAGACGGGCAATCCGATGTCAGCTGCTCCAGTGGCGTCCTTGTTCACATGAATGCCGCCAAACGGGGTGTCGATCTTGACGTTTTTGTCATGGCCGTTCTCTGACTTGTCGACCTGCAAGCGGCAGGAACTGGCGAACAGAAGAGCCAAGACGGCAGAAAACAGGCCGAGATTGCGCAACGTGGTCATCGAAGATCTCCCTTACCCCTGGTGATACGCAAATAGTGCTGCTACCGTTCCTTCGACGTGACACGCAAAGCTGGAGCGACGGTCACGGACAAATCCTGGGAGCTCTTTCTGAGTGCAGCTGCAAAGCTGAATCCGCGGCCCCGGCATCACTCCCGTAACTATCGCGGACACCGCATACCGAGTTTTTCACGCTCATTCCACCGGTTCTGGGCTACTGTAATCCTGCATTGACCTGTCTGGCCAGTGTGAGGAGGTTTGATGGTTTGGGACGTTTCGTTTACCTGTGACATCTGTGGGAAGAAGAAGGCGGAGGCCAACCACTGGTGGATGTTAATCTTGGGGGACGTGCCGTGCTTTGAAGAAGACCAGCCGAACCAACGGTTTACCTTGATGCCATGGAATGCGGCGGAGTGCCGGAGCGCCTCGCTGTATCACCTCTGCGGGCAGGGATGCTCGATGCAGGCGTTGGAGCGCTTCATGAGCAAAGGAAAGATTCTGTCGGAGCTGAGCGTCGGCGCGAGCCGATGAGTGGCTCGCTTGACCTATTCTTTGAAAAGATTCTGGCTGGCTGAATCTTCCCGTATTTCTCTCTTGGTGCGGTGTGGCGCTGCCGCAGGTTTCGAAAGCAGCCCCAGGAGCTCCCGCAATTCGTTTCGTACCTTGCCTAGACGCTGCTCTTCCTTCACCGAAGCGGATGTTGGAAGCGGCAGATCCGGCTGTCCCGACTTCTTCTTGGTCTCTGCCTGAAAAGCCTGCCGGGCGCCTGCGATGGTGTAACCCTCGTCGTAGAGAAGTCGCTTGATGTTGAGCGCCATTTCCACATCACGCTTGCGGTAAAGGCGCTGCCCGGTGCCGCTCTTGTTCGGTTTGAGCTGGCTGAATTCACTCTCCCAGAAGCGGAGAACATACGCGGGCACGGCGCACAGCCGCGCCACCTCGCCGATGCGAAAGTAAAGCTTGTCCGGGATTTCGGTCTTGGCCGACCCTGGCCGTTGCGATGCTTGATTCGCCATGACGAATGAGGAAACAGCTCGGTTCACTGCAAAGTATAGGCCCCGATATCGAAAACGGAGCCTCTTTCTTTTTTGAGTGGCGACGCTGAACTTGTTCCGGCTGGCTTGGGCTCAAGACTGCAGACTAATCCAGCACGGTTTCCTCTTCGCCGATGGCCACGCGGGCGCCATTGCTTCGGCTCGCGGCCCGCAGGTACTGTACCGGCCAACTGGCTGCATACCCCAGCGATGCGGCTGCGTGCAACGGCCAGTAGGGGTCGCGCAGAAATTCGCGTGCCAGCAGCACCGCATCGGCCTGGCCGCTCCGCAGAATCTGTTCTGCCTGCTCAGGGGTGGTGATCATACCGACGGCGCCGGTCGGTATCTGCGCCGTCCTGCGGATCTCCTCGGAGAAGGGCACCTGGTAGCCCGGGCCCACGGCGATCTTCGCATCAGCCACTGCGCCGCCTGAAGATACATCCACCAGGTCCACTCCCCGGGTCTTCAGCAACTTGGCCAACTCAACCGATTGCGGCAGATCCCAACCGCCCTCTGCCCAATCCGTTGCCGAGATGCGGACGAACAAAGGCTTGGTGTGGGGCCAACGTTCCCGAACCTTCTCCACCACTTCCAACACCATGCGAACACGATTTTCAAAGCTTCCGCCGTAGGCATCCTTCCTCTGATTGGAAAGCGGCGAAAGGAATTCGTGCAGAAGGTAGCCGTGCGCGCCGTGCAACTCGATCACGTCGAAACCGGCCTGGAGCGCCCGGCCCGTCGCTGCTACAAAGGCATCCTGGATGCGCTGGATTCCAGCCGTGTCGAGTTCGTGCGGGTGCGGATAATTGTCGGAGAACGGGATGGGGCTGGGGGCGACCACGTCTTCCCATCCGCCTTGTTCCACGGGCACAGCCGCCTGACCCAGCCAAGGCGCCGCGGTGCTCGCCTTGCGGCCGGCATGCGCAAGCTGCATCCCGGCACGCGCGCCTTGCGCGTGAAGGAAGCGCACGATCCGCTGCAGGTTGGGAATGTGCTCGTCCTTCCAGATGCCGAGGTCCTGCGGGCTGATGCGGCCCTCAGGCAGTACCGCTGAGGCCTCGGTCAGCACTAACGAAGCGCCCCCGACGGCACGGCTGCCGAGGTGTACCAGGTGCCAGTCATTGGCAAACCCATCCTCGCTCGAATACTGGCACATAGGCGAGACGAAGACGCGGTTGGGGAAGGTGACGCCCGCCAGCGTGAGCGGCGAGAAGAGAAGCGGTGTTTCCGGCATGAGGAAGTCTTTCGTCGAGGGAATGGCCTTTCGTGGACAGCACTACAAGGATGGATGGCAGTTCGAGCAGAATCGGTGCAAGCGGGGCAGAAATCACGTGGGCTGCAGATGGAGGGTCTGGCTCGCGACGGCAGTGTGAAGTAGTTTGGTGCGGGGAAGGGCGTTGGAAAGGAAGTAAATTGGTCGGGACGACTGGATTCGAACCAGCGGCCTCACCCACCCCAAGGGTGCGCGCTACCAGGCTGCGCCACGTCCCGACTTGTTGCAATTGCGGGGTAGAGACAGTTTACACGACGCATGCGAGAGCTGGAAATCGTTGCCCGCCCCGGGAACTCCGGCTTGGATTCACTGCGAGAGCCGCCGTTCGTCGCCACTCATCGTCGTCTGCCAGGTCTTTCCGTCCGCCGACCGCTGCCTCTCGAAGTGGATCTTGTCGGGGCCGGAAAAAACATTCACAGTGCGCCAGTAAACCTTGGCGCCGTTCTCTTCTTCTGTACTGGGGTACTCCCAGCGGTCGCCAGAAATCTCGAGATCGCCCCAGTCTCCCGGCTTCTCCATTCCGATCGTGAGAGCCTGCATGCGGTATCTCTGCGTCTTGCCCTGGGCGGCTTGCGGCAAGAAGATGATCAGAGCCTGGCTCTTCCCTTCGATCACCTGCTCGCAAACGTAAAAGCGGCCAGTCTGCGCGCAGTGATTCGTAAGATGAACGTGCTTGGCATCCGCGCCGCTCCCCACCACCGTATCCCAACTGCCGTCGTACAGCTTCAGGGGAGCATAGGCGGCGCTGTCTACCGCTGCCAACGGTGCCTGGCATTGCAGACCAGGCTGGGCGCAAAAGAATGCAGCAAACACGAGACCGCAGATACCGAGCCGGCGATTTGAGCGGGACATGGTGCCTCCATGGGGCAAGCAATCCGCACGACTGCTGCTTTAGTGACCCGAGGGCGGCACGTATTCCTTCGGCAGGGTGGCGCCTTCGCCGAAGAAGTATGAACCCATCTGCTCCACCAGAAATTCCTGCGCGGCAGGCGTCCATGGCTGCAGCCGGTACTCGTTCAGCAGCATCTTCTGGTGCTCGATCCATTCGCCCCAGGCCTTCTTTGAAACGTTGTTGTAGATCTTGTGGCCAAAATCGCTATCGAAGGGCGGTTCGTCCAGACCTTCCATTTCCTGCTTGTACCGCGAACAAAAAACCATGTGTGCCATGAATTTCTCCTGCAAGTGAACGTGTCTCTCTGATTGTAGAAGAGAGCAGGCGAACTCTGCCTACCGTCCCTTGTGCTTCTTATTACGCAGCCGTGTTTTGGCTTTGCGATTGAGGGCAGAGCGTTTGGGAGAGCCGCTTCGCTTGCCGCCAGCAGCCGGGGCCGGGCGCTTGGTCTTCGCTGCGGCCTTCGCCTTCTTCTCGCGAACAGGGGGTCGTTCGCTGTCTGCCGGTTCGAGCAGCGAAAACTGCAGGCGCTTTTGAATGCCATCCACGCGGTCGAGCACCACCCGCACCCGTTCTCCAATCGAGTGTTTGCGCCCATGGCGTTCGCCGATGATTTCGCGCGTGTTTTCACGGAAGGTGTAGCGATCGTCGCGCAAGCTGTCGATCGGCACCAGCCCTTCAACGAAAAGGCCTTCCAGTTCGACGAAGAGGCCATACTTGGTCACGCTCAAAATCATCGCGTCGAAGTCTTCGCCGACGCGGTCCTTCATGAACTTGATCTTCTTCCACTCCACCAGTTCGCGCTCTGCCTCAGCGGCGCGGCGTTCGGTGCGGCTGGTCTCCTGCGCAATGGCAGCCAATTCATCTGGCGCAATCGGCGGATCGTGGGACTCCAGAAAATTCAACTGACGCGGATGCTGCACCTTGGGAGCATGCGTCTCGTGCGCGGCGCGCCAGGGCGAGTGCAGGTCGCGAGGCATCAGCTCTCCCAAGCCTGCCACTCCGGATTGCAGCACGGCCTTCACCAGTCGGTGAATGACAAGATCGGGATAGCGGCGAATGGGCGAAGTGAAGTGGGTGTAGCAAGGCGCGGCCAGGGCGAAGTGGCCCTCGTTTTTCTCGCTGTAGCGGGCCTGCTTCAGCGAACGCAGCATGAGATACGCGAGGATGCGCTCCTCGGGCTTGCCGGCGATTTTGGCGGCGAGCTTCTGGTACATGCGCGGAGTGATCGGCATCTCCTCGGCAACCTCGTGCTGCCTCGGGTTGCGCCCGCGCCCGTGGTGTTCGCGGCGCTCCGAGCGTGTCTGAACCTTGCGCACCGGCAAGCTTCCAATCCCGAGAGAGTAGCCGAAGCCCGCTGCAGTTTCTTCGAACTCCACCACGCGCCGTGCATCGGGTTTCTCGTGAATTCGATAGATCGACGGAACGCCTAACTGCTCCAGCCAGGTCGCGACACATTCGTTGGCAGAGAGCATGAATTCTTCAATCAAACGGTGCGCCCAGTTACGAATTGAGCGCGTGATGCCTTGCATCACACCGGTCTCGTCGAACTCGATGATCGGCTCGGGAAGATCGAAGTCAATCGAGCCGCGGCGCTGACGCTTCTTATTGAGCAGCAGTGCGAGGTCGCGCATGCGCTCGAAGCTGGGAACGAATTCCGCAAACTCCTCCCGGGCTGCTTCATCGCCGTCGAGCACCGCATGCACCTGTGTGTAGGTCATTCGCTTCGCAGAGCGAATGACTCCTTCGCAGATCTCATAGCCGAGCACGTCCCCCAGGGTGTCGATCCGCATGATGCAGGAGAGCACGAGCCGGTCTTCACCAGGCCGAAGACTGCAGATGTCGGTCGACAGTTCCTGCGGCAACATTGGGATCGCGCGATCGGGAAAGTAGACAGAGTTGCCCCGCAGCCGCGCTTCCAAATCCAGGTCCGAAGAGGTGGTGACGTAATGCGCCACATCCGCGATGTGAACCTGAAGCTCGAAGGTTCCATCGTGGTTGTCTTGCACCAGGACGGCGTCATCGAAGTCGCGGGCTGTTTCGCCATCGATCGTGACGATGGGCAGGTCGCGAAAATCGTGCCGCTGCTCCACTTCCTCGAGATCGAGATGGGCGACCTGCCGCGCCTCTTCCAGCACCTTGTCCGGAAAGATGCGCGGAAGATGATGCTTGCGGATAATCATCTCCACATCGACGCCAAAGGCATCTTCATCGCCGAGAACTTCGAGCACCCTGCCACGGGCTTGTCGCGTGCCGGTGGGCCAATCCGTGATCTCCACGTCAACAACAAGGCCCTCTAGCGTGTCGAAATGACGAGCTTTGGCTTCCTCGCCGAGCACACGGTGGGGCGTCTCCGAGGCCGACTCCGGCGGCACTTCCATTCCGAACGGAATCAGGATGGGCTGCGTCATGCGGTCATCGACGGGAACGACAATGTTGCCCAACTCCTGCTCGCCCCTGGCATAGTGAAAGATCCCCACCACGGTCGGGTTGCGGCGGCTCAGGATGCGTACGATTCGTCCCAGGCGGCGCCCGTCCTGGCGCGGCGGCGCGAGCTCCACGAGCACCTGGTCCCCCTGCATGGCCCCGTTGATCTCGTTGGGAGGGATGAAGATGTCATCGTCGCCGCTGCCCTGACGCACCTCGGGCCGGACGAAACCGAATCCATCGCGATGAAGATCGAGGCGGCCGGCAGAAAGATTGTCGCGGGTGGCTGCCGCGCGCGGCAGACTCCACGAGTCCCGGTCCACCTTCACCAGCTGCCCACGGGCGGTGAGCCGCGTGAGTTGCTCGACCAGGAGGCGGCGTTCCTTACCTCCGCCGAGACCGAGTTCGCGGACAAGCTGTTTATATCCGGCACGTTGACCGGCAGAGCGTTCAATGCGTCGGATGAGATCGCGATCGGTCATGGCGGAGAAGGGGTTCGCTTTCAAGGATATTTTAGGGCAGCTTGCGTGGCGACGTGAGAATGCGAGTCGCAACCGGAGCAGCGTTGCGGCCAATTAAGCGCCAGATTGGTTTGATTCTGCGGATTTGGGTTCAAACTGCAAAAGATTCGCATGGAAGGGTGCAATTTTCCCCAAAGGGTGTTTAAGATTCAGACAACGGCACCGACTGCTAGAGTTGAGAGTAGTATCCCAGTTGTCAGAAGAGGATCGACTTTGAGCTTCGCTGGATGCGGGCTCAAGGTGAGCAGAAGATTAGCGCAGTCGTGCTTGGAGCCAGTTCCCAAGGAGAAGAAAGGATCTTAAATCAAGATGTGGAAACCAAATCAGCCCGGTAGCCCGAATCAATCCCCGAGCCCAGAGCCGGTGCGTCCGGCCGCGCCCCCAACCCCCACGTATGATTCGCCGAGCACCCGTCCTGCGCAAGGGGCTGCGCCAGCCTCCGCGGCCAGTTCTGAACAAGCCACCATTGGCAAGAGCCTGGTGGTGAAAGGGGAAGTCACCGGGTCGGAATCGCTGTACATCGACGGCAAGGTCGAAGGCGCAATCAATCTGCCTGGAAACCGCGTCACCGTCGGCCGCAATGGTCAGGTTTCCGCCAACATCTCCGCTCGCGAAGTTGTCGTGCTCGGGAAGGTTCGCGGCAACATCAATGCCAGCGATCGCGTTGACATCCGGAGTGAAGGCGCTTTGACCGGCGATGTGATCGCTCAGCGGATCAGCATCGAAGATGGCGCCTTCTTCAAGGGCGGCATTGATATCCGCAAGCCAGGTCAGGTGAAGGAAGGCGATGCGAAGCCGACCAACTCCGCTGTACCAGTCGCCGAGACTGCAAAGGTCTAAGCGAAACACTCTCCACGCATCACGCTCATGGGCTCCGGAAAGGCTTCCGGGGCCCGTTGTATTTGCGATCCGATCGAGAGACTGCCGGTGCTAATCCACGTTCCGGTGGTGATGCGCCTTCGAGACGTAGTGCCCGATCAGCCATCCCGCAGCGCTGCCTACCAGAACATCCGACGGAAAGTGTTCTTGCCCGAGTACCCGCGTTACGCTCACGCCTGCCGCAACGGAATACAGGCCGGCCTGCACAAAGCGGGAGTGCGTTTCCCCCGCTAAAGCAGCGGCCGAGGACCACGCGACCAGCGTGTGCGAGGAAGGAAAGGAAGAATCCACCCCGGCGCTGGATTGGAAGAAGGCGCCGCGCGACCGGTCGACGTTGGGCCGCTCTCTCCAGGTAATCAGCTTGATGCCTTGTTCGGCGATGAGACCATCCAGGACCGCTTCTCCCCCGAGTAGACCGGCTTCGCGCGCGTGCGCATTGCCCTTGAAAAGTCCTGCGCCGTAGACGGCAACGGGCGCCACGATCGAGCCCACCCACGATCGCGTTGGAAGCGTTGAGATTGCTCTGATTGAAATCCGTGTCATGACTGATGACGGAGTTCATGGCGTCGTGGTCCGTGGCAATAGCCGCACCGGTCGCGGCGGCCAACGGCACCAGCCAAATCAGATGGTGAGGACGAATTTTTACGGGACTCGTCCAGATTGCTCCCTGATCTTTGAGGATGCGCAGAGGTGTTGCGCGCAAGGTGACAGCTTCTTCATTTTGCGCGCGAGGCGCATCCGGTAATGAATTCGAGCTACTCTGCGGTGCAGCATCTGCGACTGTATCTACCTGCCTAAGGCATTCGCGGCCAAACCGAGCGGGCAGCAAACTGCAAGGCTAGAGCGCGATCCACGCTGCTTGTCTGCGGTTCCAGCAAACGACCTCGGCCACTAAATGACACAGATATAGATACAGATGCGACAGGCCAGCAGCGAACGTCTCCAGACCGATGCCAAAGTAAGATTCTTCTCTGAATTATTCTTCATCTTGCGCACCATCTATCTCGTCCATCCTCGGGCGATTGGATGCGCACTTTGACTAACTCATGCTGCGCGTCTGCCGAAACGGGAAAGCATTTGCGCCGGTAGTTTCGATCCGGTGAATCGAAGGATCAACCCAGCCAACGCGAGCCAGAGGACGGTAGCCGCGATCAACAGCACCAGATCCTGCAAGCGCCCGCGTGCCGCGACAAAGTGCCGGAGGAGATGAATGGCAGCCAGACTTATCACGGCAGCGAATAAGGAGCGAGTTAGTTCGAGATACTCAATGCCGGAGAGCGGAACAACGCCGCGACGATGCAGCATGATCGCCAGCGCAGCCGTTTGGATGACGATGCCGATATCCGACGCAACTGCCAGGCCGACTGCGCCGAGTGAGTGATAGAGCGACCAGTAAATGGGCAGCGAGACGAGAACGACAGCGGTGCCCGCAACCATCGGTGCGAGTGTATTGCCCGCCGCGTAGAAGGCGCGCGCATAGATAGCCTGCGCCGACCAGAAACAAAGCGAGATGGAGAAGATGCCGAAATACAGCGCCATCTCTCCAGCGTCGCCTCGATGGAAGGACCCTCCCCGAAACAGCAGGTCGATGGCAGGAAACGCCAGCCCGATCATCCACGCGGAAAGAAGAATGGAAAAGGCAAGAATGCGCGAAACGGAGGCGTTGACCGCGTTGGCAAAGGCGCTGCGGTTCTGCTGTCCGAAGAGCGTAGCGAGAAATGGAAGGGAGGCCGCGCCCGCAGCCTGCCCCAGCGCGACTGGAGCGGTGAAGACATTTTTCGCGTAGGCCAGCAGCGAAATAGCTCCGGGATTGTGCGAGGCGAAGTAATTTATGATCCAGTTATCGAAGGTAACCAGCGACACGCCGACCATGAGTGGGATCGAGAGCCGAACCCATTCGCGAAACCCGGGATTCGACAAGTCGAGATGGGGCCTGTAGTGCATGCCTGCGTGGTGTGCGCCAATGGCGTTGAGCAGGAATGGTCCGAGCAGCGCACCGGCGACCGCTCCGACGGCGAGCGAAGAGACGCCGATCGTCTTCGCCAGCAGAACGCCGCCCACAATGATGCCGCTGTTGTAAATCAGCGGAGTGACCGCCTGATACGCAAATTGTTTGCGCACCAGCAGCACAGCCCCGAAGACGCCGCCGCCGAAAAAGAAAAGCTGTGCCGGCAGCAGAATGCGGGTGAGGTGCGTACAGAGCGCCGCCTTGTCGGGCGCATATCCCGGGAACGCGACACGAACGAACAAAGGCGCAAACACCTCTGCGAGCAGGATGGCCGAGCCCAGCACGCCAGCCATCACCGTGAGGATGACTGACATCGCGCGTTCTCCTTCGTGTTCGTTCCCGGTATCGCGATAGCGGCTCAGGATGGTGACAAACGTGATCGATGCCGCTCCGCCGACCAGGAAGTACGAGATCATGTCCGGCAATTGAAACGCGGCATTGAATGCATCTGCGGCCGTGCCACGCCCGAACAGGTAGGTGATGTACTTGACCCGCACCAGGCCGATGATCCGCGACAGAAATGCCGAGAGCATGAGCAGCAGCGTGGCGGAAAACGCTGTGTGCCGATGCGAAGGACGCAACGTTGCCAGGGCGCGTTGCCAAGCCGGGCGCGATGCTGGATGAGGAAGAGATTCTGGCATCAGGTTGGGTTGATTCTACAGCGTGAGCCAAACTTGATAGCGCGTAGAGGCTACAGTTCAGGCTTGCTCATGGAAAGGATCGAGAGCCGTCGCAAAACTTTGCGGGCCAGCCCCGTGAGCGGAAGCGCAGGGAGGCTCTTCGCGGCGATCCACTCCCTTGCTGCTGGCTTAGTCGCCGAGATGCGATCCAGTTCTTCCGTCGAGAAATCGGCGATCAGGGCGTAATAGTTTGTCTGCGTAATCGAGTGGCGCACGGCGAGGACCTCACGAGCGGGGTTCACCTCGACCGGATCGATCTGCGGCAACTCCCACATGCCCGGCATGAGACTAGCGTTTGCGAGGCGCTGTTCCAGCAGGACTTCTACTTCGCCATCGGCTGTTTCGCGCCGGACAAGCGCATACGCTACCTGCTGACTGCGCATCTTCTTGCCTGGCGAGACAGCATGCTCTCCCCGGGTGCGGCACAGTCCCTGCACCGGGCACTGCAGGCAGAGCGGGTTACGCGGCAGGCAAAGCGTCGCGCCCAGTTCCATCATGGCCTGGTTGAAGTCAGAGGGATGTGCCGGGTCGAGCAGTTTCTCAGCTACCTCGCGAATCTTGCCAGCCGCAGCGACGGGTACATCGCCCTTGGCATTGACCAGTCCTTCGATCCGCGTCACCACGCGCTCCACGTTTCCATCCACCACGGCGACGGGCTCACCAAACGCAATGCTCGCGATTGCGGCGGATGTATATTCGCCGATGCCCGGCAGTTTGCGAAGCTTGGCGGCTTCGCGGGGAAGTACGCCATGATATTCCGCTGCGACCACCTGCGCGGCGCGATGCAACATGCGTGCACGCCGGTAGTAGCCCAGGCCACTCCAGATCGCCAATACTTCCTCTTCAGGAGCAAGCGCCAGCGCGAGCAGGGAGGGGAAGCGATCCAGAAAGCGCGCATAGTGTTCGAGGACAGCCGCCACGCGTGTCTGCTGGAGCATGATTTCCGAAACCCAGATCGCGTATGGATCGCGCGTGCGTCTCCACGGCAGGTCGCGGGCGTGCGCCCGGTACCATGCCAGGAGCAAAGAACGGAAGTCAAGGACTCGTTTAGGCCCAGGCCGTTCTGCGCTCATAATGTCGATTCTAGTGAAACCAGGCAGTCGGTCATTTACAAGTGTGTGACTAAAGCCGTTACGGATGTGAGGGCTCTTCCGTGCGAAGAATCAAGACCTGGTTGCTGCCAACCTTTTGCCAGACACTGGCTACGAGCATCTCTCGCTGGGGCGCTCCGTTGGAGCTGATCTGGAGTGAGTACGTCAACGTCATGTCCGCGCCGTTTGGCTTTACGGTCACATCGCGAATGGTGAAATCGCGCAGGTCCAGAGCTTTCAAATAGGGAAGGATTTCGTCATGGCTGAGGGTTTTGCCTGGCTCGGTCCAAACCACGTTGGCCGCGAGCAGCGGTTCTACCTGCGTCCACTGTTCTTTGCGAACCGCCTGCCAGAAGAGCCGCTCAGTCTGTTCGGCACTGGTGGTGGATTTCAGGTTCCCGGGCTTATCGGGGTAGACAGTACAGCCCGCCGCCCCTAACAGGGACAAGGCTCCAGACAGCAAAACCAGCCAAGGCTTCCACATAGATGCTGCTTGGATGCAACTCAAACCAAGCAGGCACCGCAAAAAAAGAAGGCCGCCCCGCAGGGCAGCCTTCTTTAGTTCGATTGAGAGCAGCGATTAGTCGCCCATCACAGGCTCTTCTGTGGTCTTCGCCACCGGCTTCGGAGCCGGCGCGATCAGGTTGTCGAGCGGAATAAATCCATCCTGCGGCTTCTCGCCCAGAATGTGCTCGCGATACAGGCGCGCCATCTTGGCATTCTCGGCTTCCTGCTTCAACTTCTCGTCGCGGGCGCGAATCTTCTCTTCGCGAGAATTCTTCGCGATGCCCGACTTCTCGAAGGTGTCGTTGGCGGCGGAGTTCACGTGCTCGGCGTTCAGAGCCAGCGTGTGCTGCGCGTCGCCCATGCCGACCTTCTTGCCGCCCGCGAAGATCTCATGCCGGCCGTGCTCCTCGTACCACTGGGTGAGGGTCGCCGTCATGTGCATCTTCTCGATGATGTTGCGCCAGCCCACGCCCGTGTTGTAAGCGCAGAAGCTGATCTCGCCCTCCTGCGTCGCGTACGGGATGATGCACTGCTCCGTGCGCCGGAAGTCGTAGTTGAACAGATCCTGGAACCACATGCCTGCGATGAACAGGAAGTTCCAGCGATCGGCGCGGCGCTTCTCGATGTCCGCCATGGTGCGATCGCCCTTGACGCTGCCGTAGTTGCGGCCAGTCACGCCAAAGCACTTGTCGAACTTCGCCAGCATGTCGACGATCTTGAAGTGCTGCGGAGCCTTGGTCGGGATCGTAGTTGCGCAACATGGCCAGCGTGACGCCGATGCCGGAGAGCAACTTGCCGCGGGCAGCGTCGTTGATCTTGGCGATGTCCTTGGCCAGACGATCGGCCTTGAGGAACGCAGTGACCGGAACGGCTTCCTTGGTTTCCTTGTCGATCATCAGCGCCATGCCGATGCCGCAATTCGGGTGGCATCCGCAGGAGAGCTGGCCCCAATCCGCGTTCGGTCCGTGAATCAAGTCGGCGAAGTCGGAGAAGGTGCTCATGAAGCTGATCGGGAACCAGTCGCGGGCAGGCTCGCCCAGGCCAGTCTGGTTCTTCACGTCGTGCGCCATGTGGCTCAGCGTGTAGCGCTGCGCCATGCGGCGTTCGTCGCTGACCGCCTCGTCGCGGCCGGTAAAGGAAACCGGCTGGAAGCTGAGGAAGTTGATCCGCTTCGGGTTGTCGAGCGCGAACTGGATGATGCGGCCGACCTGCTCGTTGTTGATGCCGTTGATGATGGTGGTGACCGGAACGATGTCCACGCCGGCTTCGTGCAGGTTGTGAATCGCCTGCAGCTTGACGTCGAACAGGTTGCCGACCTTGCGATGCGAATTGGCAGCGTTGCCGATGCCGTCGAACTGCAGGTACGCATAGCGCAGTCCGGCTTCGGCAGCCGCGCGGCAGAGTTCCTTGCTCTTGGCGAACTCGATACCGTTGGTGGCCGCCTGGACCGAGTTATAACCGACCTTGCGGGAATAGGCGATGGCGTCGAGGAAGTAAGGCGACAGGGTAGGCTCGCCACCCGAGAACTGCACCGACATCTGGCGCCGCGGCTTGATCTTGCACCGCGTTGTCCAGCATGGTCTTGATCTCTTCCCACGTCAGCTCATGCACGAAGCCGACCTGGTTGGCGTCCATGAAGCAGGGATCGCACATCATGTTGCAGCGGTTGGTGAGGTCGATCGTCAGAACCGATCCGCGGCCATGGGTCACGGTCGAGGTGCCGTGGTTATGCAGGTCCTTGTCGTTGTGGGCGCGAATGTCCCGGCCCGGGAAGACCTCTTCCAGGTGGCGGAAGAACTCGGTATCGATCGACATTACGTCTTCAAAGTGACCGTGCTTGGGGCAATCCTTGACCATCAGGATGGTGCCGTCGCGCTCGATGATCTGGGCCTTGATCTCGCCGACCTTCTCATTCAGAAGGACTTCGTGGGGCAGTTTGCCGTCGAGAATCTGCTGGCGGATCTCCGGAACGCACTTGGGGCAGAGGGAATCGGTGGTGCGGGGCCAGCCTAGCGGCGGCTTCTCTTTCTCGTAAGACTTCAACAGCGGCTTGTCGGACCACTTCGGTGTGAATGAAGCGTTGGGGCGGATGCTGTTGAACTTTTCAAAAACGACCCAAGCGCCTTGCGCGGCAATCGTTACCGCGCGCTCTGCATACTTGACGGCCTTCGACATGTGTTGATTCTCCTGGATATTCGGAACTGTGCAGCGGGTTGGAGCGCTTGCAACAGCAAACCTGGCCTGTTCGGCACCGGCACGATCAGGAAGCGACAAATACAACCAGCGTCTCCCTGAGACTCTTCAACGTTAGATTACGGTCTGTAGCTATTTAAATTAAAAGACTTGGAGTCGAATGGCGAAATTCGGCACCCGGATGGTAATCTCCCACCCCGAACGGGAAAGGTCATAAGGAAGTCATCTGCACGAGGGATTGACTAAAAACGGGTTTGCCCCTCGTCCAGTGCAACTCGGTTAATAATCCGTTGGACAAATGCGACGCGGATATTTACGTGTCGCGCCAGGTCGGGGAGAAACTCCGAGATGAAGTTGTCGATCGGGTCGCTGGCCAGTGCAGTCGTCACGCGAGCGGCGGTCGCGCTGGCGTTGTGCCGGCGTCCCGGCACATACAGGTCGCTCACCAGGTCGTCCGCCAGGGTTCCGACGACTGTGGCGTAGTTGAACATCGGCTTACCCGTGTCGCTCTGCGTCCAGACCACCTGGTAGATGGCGTGGGTTGCGCGCCGCTGCAAGGAGGCGTTCGGCATGCGGTGAAAGCGCGGATCCTGATGCGCCAGTGAGGGTATGAGGAACGTGCCGAAGAACTCGCCGGTGAGGTCCTGCGTAAAACTGACACCCATGTCCTTGGCAAAACCGGGCATTCCCGGGCCATACACGGAATCCGCATTGCTGGCGATGGCAATCGCCGAGCTGCCGACGATCGTGAGCAAGTTAAAGGGATCGATGATGTCCCGGCCTGCGAGCAGCAACTTGTCCCGGGGAGTCAACGGACGCTGCCCGGAAGCCACGATGAGAAATGTCTGAAAGGGGGTCGCTACCGGCTCGCAGGACATCCGAATCTCGATTGGGGTAGAGGCGTTGCTCTCGCAAAGCCTGAGCCCCTCGTTCGAGAACAAGGAATGGACCTCCGCAGGAAGGGGCTGCAGTGTGCCGGTGACTGGGTCGGTGACGAGGCCGGGCCAGTTCTCGCAATTGGGGCAGGGCTGGTTGTCTGGGGTTCCGGGGGTTCGGGCTGCTGGGGCTCTCGCGCGGCAGGCTCGGCGGGTGCGCTTTGCTGAGGTCGAGGTGCGTCGGGCAATGCTTGCTGCGCATACGCCACACACGGCAGCAGTATCAGCACCAGGCCTGCCCGGGAGACTCTGCTGGTCCAAGATTGCATGTTTCGCGGTTTGCCAGCCCCTGACGGTGGGATTGCTCTGAATGATAGGAGACGACTGCGTTGCAGCGAAAGTCTCCTATCAGAGAAGTCGAGATCAAGCCCCGGAAACGACTGCAGCGATTAGACCGCAAACGCGCGGAAATGTCGCTGCGCTTCGGCCGAATCGTTCGGCGGCAAGCGTTGGCGGCCTGCGGAAGTTCGGCGCGGAAGGTTACCGTTCAGGCACTCTTTCAGCTCGGCTCCGGCCCCTCACTTGGATCTGCCGCCTCCAAACGTCATACTGAATGCGTACCAACCGGCGCAGGGTCGCCTGAACACATGATGGAAGATTCAGCAAAGAACGCCACCAGCCGCTTCCAGGAGTTTGGCCGCAAGTTTGATGAGCGCGTTGGCGACACAATTCCCAAGGTGGAAGAGGAAGTGAAGCGGGTGATCGCTTACCTGAACGACGAAGTCGTGCCACAGGTTCGGCAGAACTCGTCGCAAGCGTTACGAGTCGCGGCCGATCAGCTATCCAAATTGGCCGAACATCTGGACCGGAAGCGCGGCTGATGGCGACGCGGGGCGTGGCATGCGGCCTAGCGATCTGTGCCGCATTGTTGGCGGGCTGCGGTCACAAGCAGCAGCGCGTTCGGTACACACCTCCACCGGTCCTGACGACTCCGCCCGCTCCCGTCCCCAGCGCAGAAAGCACACCGCCGGCTGCGAACACCACGGTTGCGCCCGTCGCCGTCTGATTCCGCAGCGGATGAGCAATTTGTCGCCAGCCATTCCCCGATCTACTCCGAGGTGGGCACCGCTAGCTGGTATGGGCCGCCATACCACAACCATCGCGGGGCCAACGGGCAGGTCTTCGACCAGAACGCCATGACCGCCGCGCACCGCATGCTGCCGATGAATTCGTTGATCCGGGTAACGAATGTGCAAACCGGCCAATCCGCGGTCATGCGCATCACCGACCGCGGCCCCTTCGTTCCCAATCGCGTGCTCGACTTGTCCATGGCGTCGGCGAAGCTGGTGGGTGTCTGGCGGCCGGGCACGGCGCAGGTGCGCATCGATGTCTTCGCGGCTCCCAAGCCCATCGACGAAGGAGGCCGATGGTGCGTACAGATCGGCGCCTTCGATCACGAGAACAAGGCGCTCAAGCTTCAGGAACATCTTGAGCGGATGTACTCAACCGCGAACGTGATCGAGTTTACCGGGCCTACAGGACACTGGGTGCGCATTCGTCCTGCGAAGGACGACAAGAGCAAAGCCATGGAGATCGCGCGAACTCTGACTCCAGATGAGGGTGCCGCCTACCTGGTGCGGCTGGATTAAGTCTCCAAGCCTTAATTCAGAGCCGGCAGCTTTCCTGAAATGTGCCGTGTCGCTTGAGAAAACGTTCCTGGTCCACGTTGTATACGCGGTGCACGAGTCCTGGCTGTCACTCCGCAGGCGGTGGATAGTACGGCAGCTTGTCGCTCTTCTCGTTGGCCGCCTTCACCGTGATCTCGTCGAAGAGCACGGAAGGCGCGATGACCGTCGACGGCACATCCGAGGTGTAGTTGGCGACGAGGTCATCGTTGCCCACGGCGCTGATCTCGGATCGCAGGCTGCGAGGATCCAGTTCATCGAAGACCGCACCTCGCACCAACTCTCGTTTCCCATCCGCCACGTGAATCCGGTAGAGAAGACGCGGCGTCAGGTCTGGGCCCAGCGTTTGCACCTCGTAGACCCATTCCAGTTCGCGCTCCTTGCCGATGGCCAGCAGCTTCTTCTCTAACTCTGCG
This sequence comes from uncultured Acidobacteriaceae bacterium, assembly GCA_963748555.1. Lineage (GTDB taxonomy): Bacteria > Acidobacteriota > Terriglobia > Terriglobales > Acidobacteriaceae > CAWKKW01. The sequence continues at coordinate 115,326 of CAVVJK010000019.1, read as the reverse complement.
CTCGACAGAGTATGGGCAGACTGCATTCTCAATACAGCGAAATGAGGAACGGGACCCCCGGCAATGGCAGCCCGCCCATGGCCATTCGAATTCGGGAAGTTGCGAAGCGGCTGGCGTCCGACCAGGTAGTTCTGCAGCTTGCCGTTTTCAACCACCTTCACGGCCTGCGCGGGAACACCTTCATCGTCCACGTCATAGGCACCCACCAGCTCTTTGCCCTGGTAGGCTCGCAAGGTTGGGTCGTCGGTGACGCTTACAAACTCCGGCAGGACGCGAGCCTTGTAGCTCGAGGCATAAACGCCCGCCGCGCGCGCCGTCGTGCCCGGATCGGGCCGACTACCCGACACCGCGCCGGCCAGAATCGTATAGAACATATCGTTGGCTGCATCCGCAGAGAACAAGACTGGCCCGTGATAGTCCTCGGCCATGTCGGGAGCATTCCGCAAGACGTGCAAGGTCTGAATCAATGCCAGCGTCCGGTTCTTGAAGACCTCCGGCGGATCGAGTTGCGCCGCCGTTTTGCCGGTGGTGGAGTAGGAGCGGTCAAGGTGCATTCCATCGGAGGCCTGGGTTCCTACTCCTGCGCCGCCTTCATACACAGCAAAGCTTTTGCGAACGACGGTTCCCTCGGTGTTGACCAGGTAGCGATTCACGACACGCGCGCGCACATTGGCGGAGGAATATTCCGTCTCGTTCGCGAAGGACTTTACCTGCGGATCGCTGCGATACAGGCCAGACGCTTCAGCAAGGCGGCTCTTCCAACCCTCCCGGTCCAATGCGAGCTTGAGTACCGGCTCCAGAGAAATGACCGGCTTCTCGCGCGAAAAATCTTCTGCCTCGGGCGCGGTCTGGAACGACTTGAGCATGACGCTCTTCTGAGTGAAGTCGCGGATGGCCGCTTTGTAGGCTGTGTCGGTTGCAGACCAGAGAGAGGTGCGCAGGGCCAGGGGATCGTCTTCGATCGCGGCGATCTGCAGCGAGCCGTCGCCTCTGCCTTCTCCGCGGGGCGCGGAGCTGTCCGTCTTATAGTCGCCGACCCTTACGGTGACGCGCACGATGCGCCGGTGCTCATTGTGTTCCTTGGCCAGGGCGCCGTAGCTTGCATCCGCGTCGTAGGTCTCCACATCGTCGAGGCGGTATTGAATGAAGAAAGGCCGCTGCCAGTCTTCCAGAAACTTCAGTTGTGTTTTGCTGCGATCGAGTTCTTCGAGCATCGCGCGCAGGATCGGATCTTTTCGTATTTCGGCATTCTTGCCATCGGCTGCGGTTGAGTTTTGCGCGAGGCAAGCCGCGCTAAGCATCGCGCTTACGGCCAAGCCAACCATGCACGCTGAGGAGAGCCGCCGGACGCGCATCAGTGGGCCTCCGGCATCGCGCCGCTCTGCGAGGGCGGTGGCAAAATCGGCACCAGCGCATTGCCTTGCGGCTGTCGCTGCGTCTCGATCTCAGACATCAACAAGGCGGGAGCAACAGCCGAGACCGGAATGCTTCCCGACTCCGCACCGCATTCCCCGTTGAATACATCGCGTTCCGTTCCGGTGGCGAGGATTCTACTGAGCGCGGCCTGCGGGGTACCGACGATGCTGACTCCGCGCACCAGTTCGTCGGGCCTGCCATCGACATAGACGCGATACACCACAAGCGGCAAAACGGAGAAGGCCTGTGGCGCATTGCGCGTAGTCACCGCGAAGCCGGAGGAAATATCTTCGAAGTAAAGGCCGAACGGCTTACCTTGCTTCCTGGCTTCCTCCACCAACATGCGCCGAAGTTCCGCCTCCGGCACAGTCTTGCTCGAGGTCACGATCAGGTTGCCCTGTCGCCCATTCGGCATGTGCCCAACCTGGGCCCGGCCATGCCCATTGGAATGGTCGAAACCTGCGACCGGAAGCCGCGACATCAAAAAGGTATTGAGCACGCCATCCTGAATCAGGTCGACACGCTGTGCCTTCTGGCCTTCATCATCGTAGGTATAAGAGCCGCTCAGGTAGATGTTGTCGAAAGCATGCTGCGTGGGATCGTCGGCCACGGAGAGAAAACTGGGAAGGATGCTCTTGCCCAGATTTTTCGTGAAGGTCTGGCCTTCTTCTGTTCCACGCTGTCGCTGGCCTTCGAGCCGATGACCCAGCACTTCGTGAAAGAAGACAGCAGCGGCGCGCCCGGAGAGAATGGCGGGACCATCGAACGGTTGCGTGGCTGGCGCTTTGCGCAATGCGCCGAGACTGACTGCAAGCTTGCGTACTTCGGTCTCCATCGCCTGCTGCGAGGGAAGCTTCTCTGCGGATTCGGCCTCAAAGGTCTGCGCCCGGAAGAGGTCCATTCCATCTTCGGCACGCGTGCTCGCGTATACCACCACGCGGGCCAGGTGATGCGGATGAACCAGTCGTGCCCCTTCAGACGAGACGAAGTAGCTGGTCTCGTCATCGATCCGCAAGGATGCGAAATTCGCATACACCTCAGGGTAGGCGCGGAATACCGCTGAGAGCTTGCGCATCCGGTCTTCCCAGAGCTCTCTGATCGACGCGCGACGGCACTGCAGGCGGTTCGATCGCGACCTGCGGCGCTTCGGCAGAAAAGTCGGCGGAGGCATCCTCCTCTTTGGCGCGAACCTGCGTGTCGGTCTTCACCTGCTGGAAACTTTGCAGCGCGTTCGCATAGCCGCCGTTCGTGCCCCACCAGAGCGCGCGGCTGATGGCTGCAGCGTCATCGTTCAGCGGGAGCGGAACCGTATTCACCACCGAACTGCGATGATTCCCATGCGCATTGTCGAGCTTCGGGTTCGCCTACCCGCACCACGATGTCCGCGACCCGGTTGTGATTCGCCGTCGAGTTCACCAGCGCGCCAAATTGCGCCGTGATGCCGATGTCGTACGAGTCCGCTACGTTGTAACTTACGAAGTACGGAGCCATCGAGGCTTCCCGTCCGGGAGTCGATGCTGGAGTGGCCAGGCTGCTCATGGCTCGCGACAACTCCGCCTTCATCCCCTCGAGCAGCGGCGGCGAAGGCACCGGATGCGAGGCCGAAGCGGAGACTGCCCCAAACGCGGGACACCCGAGCAGAAGAACGGCAGACCATTGAAGCCGACGCGCGTGCGACGGATGAAACCTGGATCCTGATGACATGTCAGTTAGACTCTGTTGAAAGCTGAGTGTAGCGGAAAGCTGCGGCGGTAGAAATGACAGAAACGGGAACTGGCTCGAGAATCGGCAAGCGCGTGTTGATGAGCTGCGTAATCGGGATGCTCCTGTTTGCGTTCGCTGCAGGATCACGAGCGCAGCAGCCGGTCGGGGGCCAAGGATTAACTTCGCAGGCCGCCGCGTCGGCAGCTCCGGGAGCAGAGGGCCGCAAACCGGCTACGGAAAACGGCACCTACACTCTGCCAGCTGAAAAACTGCAGAAGGCGAAGCGCCTGGCCCGGGCTCGCCTGTGGCTCAACCTGGGTTCCACGGCCTGGGGCATTCTGCTGCTGATTCTGCTGCTAACCACCGGCTCCATCGCCTTCCTCAGAGATCGTGCTGTCTGCGGTCACGTCGAAGCCCTGGCTGCAGGGGCTGGTATTTCTTCCCGCGTTGCTCTGCCTGCTCACGCTCGCAAACTTGCCATTCGATGTTGGGGGACACCATCTCTCTTTGGCCTATGGCCAATCCATCCAGCACTGGGGCAGTTGGTTCTGGGACTGGACAAAGTCTCTTATCCTCACGATGATCGGCGGCACTCTCGCCATCTCGCTGCTGTTCGCGATTGTGCGGCATTCTGAACGTCGCTGGTGGTTCTGGTTCTGGCTCATCGCTCTGCCGCTCGAGGTGCTCGTGATCTTCATTGTGCCGGTACTGATCGATCCCATGTTCAACCACTTCGAACCGCTGGAGAAGACCAACCCGGCCCTGGTGCAGCAACTCGAACAGGTGGTGGCGCGCAGCAATCTGCAGATTCCTCCATCGCGCATGTTTCTGATGAGAGCCAGCGAGAAGGTCACGGGTCTGAATGCGTATGTCACCGGCTTCGGCGCGTCGAAGCGCGTGGTGGTGTGGGATACCACGATTCAAAAAGCGCAGCCTGACGACATCCTGTTCATCTTCGGCCATGAACAGGGACATTACGTGTTGAACCATATAAACAAGGGGCTGATGTTTTCTGCCGCGTTCCTGTTCGTCTTTCTGCTGCTTGGTTTTCACGCCACCCGATGGCTGGTGCGCCGCTATGGGCAACGCTGGGGGGTGAGGTCGGTCGACGACTGGGCCACGGTAGGCATTTTGCTGCTGCTCGCCTCTGTGCTTGGATTCGTAGCAGAACCGGTTATCAATTCCTTCAGCCGCGTCCAGGAACATCATGCCGACATCTACGGGCAGGAGGTCATTCACGGGCTGGTAGCGGATCCGCAGGCCACTGCGGCGCGGTCCTTTCAGATTCTGGGGGAAGTCTCGCTGGACGATCCCACGCCCAGCCATCTCGAGGAGTTCTGGTTTTACAGCCATCCTTCGATCGCGCGTCGAGAGGCCTTTGCTGCGCCACTATGATCCGTGGCAGCCCGGTCGCGAGCCGAGATACTTCAAGAAATGAACGGGTGAATGAGCAGGAGATCTCGCTCGTTTGCCTGCGCAGATCATGAAGAGCCGCACACGCTCTAGAATGAAGTCGCGCGGTCAAACTGGCCTGGGTTCCAATTGCTCAATCAAGCTGGCCAGTCAAAGGAAAGATCAGTGTGCTTCGGCCATAGCTTCCGAACTCGCGCCGCCACTCACCGGAGTCGTCCCATCATGGATTGTTTGTTTTGCAAGATTGTCGCCGGCACCATCCCCGCGAAGAAGGTCTATGAAGACGATCACGCGGTCGCCTTCCACGACATCAACCCGCAGGCGCCCGTACATATGCTGATCATCCCCAAGCGGCACATTGCCGCGCTCAGCGAATTGAAGGGGCACGACGACGAGAAGTTTCTCGTCGGACACCTGCACGCAGTCGCCAGCGACCTGGCGAGGCAGCACAAGTTGGATAAGGGATATCGGACGGTGATCAACACCGGGGAAGCACGCAGGGCAGACGGTGTTTCACATCCACGTGCATTTGCTCGGAGGCCGCGCACTAGGCTGGCCGCCGGGCTAGTGTTTCAGCCGAGGTCCATTCAGACCCCGGCTTGATTTTGTGAAGCTGCTTAGGCTTCTGCGGCTTCGACGGCCTCGTCAAGGCCGTGGCGGCGCAGCAGGTTCGGCAGGTTCTGTGAGAACGCGGAGCGCGGCATCACCATGTCGCAACCTGCTTCAATCGCCTTGGCCTTCAGATCTCCCTGCAGGTGCGAGAGAAACCCGATCACCGAGGTGCCGCGCTTGAGCTTGGCCTTGATTTTCGGGATCAGCGTAAGCGGCTTCGCGTTGGCGTTGTTCAGGTCGAACACGATCAGCGAGGGCCGTTCCTCTTCGCTCGAGTTCGGTGAGCTTGGCGAGAGTTTCCTTGTCGCCTTTGACGAAGCCGACCTTGATGCCCAGTTTGCGCGCGGTCTCCTGGATCTTGGCCAGGAAGAACAAGTCTTCGATGAAGCAATAAATGCGTATCGGAGAATCTTCGCGAATCGGGGTGACCACGGGCTCGTGCTGAATCGGTTCGCTGAAGTAGGAGCCGTTGCCGTTCCCATTGCCGCTGGCGCGATATTCCATCGTGGAGGGCGGGCATCAGCCATGTTTCCGTTCGCGACCCGGTAACTGTGGTCCATGGGCCCGACGAATACCTGCTGACGCGCTGTTTACCTACCCTTGCGCCGCTGGCCTCCGCCCTGACCGTTGCCGGGGTTCGGTCCGCTTCCATTTCCATTCTTCTGGAAGAAACGACCCTGGCTGGAAGATTTTTGCTTTTGGCGAGGAGTTGGATTGGGGCTGCTGGGTCGGCTGGCTGTTTGCCTGGGCGTTTGGCTGGCCCTTGGATGTTGCTGGCTGCTTGCCCCTTGCGGCGGCGACGGCGGCGGCGATGTCCCTGCGATTGCCCTTGCGGGCCCTGCGGTGCTGGCCCCGGTTGCGGGGATGCCGCCTGAGGCTGGTTCTGCTCTGTTGTCATTCTTGCACTTCCTGGTGCGTTGACGGTAGTTGCGACTGATCTCGGCGGGGGAGCCGCTGAAGCTTTCATAGGTTCTCGCCCACTAATCAAAGTTGTTCCATAGCGAAGCTATGACAGCGATCGCTGGGCGCATTAGAGAGGAACACTGCCGGAAAATGCGTTTTCAATGGAACGGCTATTTCGATCCTTCAACTCGCACTGCAATGATGGTCTTCACCACAAATTTGCTGCCCCTCGATAAATTCTCGGTACGGGCGAGTGATGATACGCGCTAGTTGAATTGCTTGACTCTCGAATATTGCGGCGAGCTTTCGATCTCTGGTTCCCGTTGGCTTCAGCCGCTCGATAGGCAAAACTGATACTACTCGCAAGACCATCCGCGTGGCAAGTCTAGCTTTCGCCAGTATGACCTGAATCTGGGTAAAAAGAAAGCCACTCCTCAGAGTGGCTTTCTTTCTGTCTTACTCTCGATGACCAATCACTGGCCTCCCAAAGAATCCGTCCGACATCGCGGTTCGGATTTGAAGCTCCGGATCCGGCTGGTCCTCTTGGGGACTGGCTCTGTCCATCCGGAGCGGATCGCGTGGCACAATCACGGTGTGTTGCGCCTGAGCGTCGCTGGCAGTCCCTATATTGCAATCGCGAGGCCGTTATGCCTGGCCTTTATTCAGCAGCTTACGGACGGAGTGCCTTCGCGGGCGATTCTGAAACTGGAAGCAGTGTGCGATCTAGCCTTCGTAAAACCATAGCTTTGGATCCTAAAGCGGCTCGGATGTCCAGCCTTATAAATCACTTTTATGCCTGGCATGAAGGACAGTAATGCGTACCCCGGCCGCCCAGCACGATGCGCCGGATCGGTGTACCGCAGACCAGGCATGGCTGACCCGTTCGCAGGTAGACCCGGTGCTGCAATTGGAAGAACCCCTTCACGCCGTCCGCATCCACGTAATCCGATACAGAAGAGCCTCCCAGGGAGATTGCCTCTTTCAGAACCTGCTGGATGGCGGCGTGCAGTTGCAGACTTCGGCCCGTGTCAGCCGGCCAGCCATGCGCCGGGGCCGAATGCCCGCACGGAACAGGCTCTCGTCGGCATAGATGTTGCCGACGCCGTGCAGCAGTTTCTGGTTGAGCAGCGCAGATTTGATCGCCACCTTCCGTCCGCGCAACAGTGCTGAGAATTCCTCCAATGTGATGGATAGGGGTTCGCTTCCGGGGCCTCGGAACATTCCATCCGGAGTTGCTCGTGCTCGTGAATGGCTCGCCGATTCGGCTTTGGCATGCACCGTGTGCAGGGCAAGACGCCCGAAACGCCGAGCGTCGACAAACCGGAGCTCCCGGCCGGAGCTCAGGGTCGCCACCGCGTGGGTATGGGGTGGCACGGGTACCGCGGCATCGGTCACCAGCAGGCGTCCGGTCATACCCAGGTGGATAATCCACTGCAGATCGACTTGAACGGAACGCTTCGGTGAAGGGGCAGACAGGTCCACAACGATGTGTTTCCCCACCCGGTAAACGCGCTCGATGCGGCGGCCCGGCAGCTGTTCCGCCATATCTGCTGCCGGTGTTTTGAACGGTTCTCGCTTGGAACTGAACCAGACGGAGCGAATGCGCTCGCCACGAATGCGCGCATCCACTCCATTGGCTACGGTCTCTACCTCGGGTAGTTCGGGCATACTGCCATGCTATCGCCCAGCATCCCTTTCGTCGCAATTCCCCAAGACTGCGGGCGAATTTGCGATCACTCCATTAGAAGGAGAGGCGCGCGCTGACCTGAATCTCGCGGCCTGGGGTCGAGACTTCTGTGATGCTGCCGAAGTTGGCCGTATTCACAAACCGATTGGGCGTGCCCAGGTTGGTGTGATTCAGGGCATTGAAGAACTCCCCGCGTGTCTCGAGCGACTATCCTCTCGGTCAGGTGAAAGGCTCGTACCAGCCCCAGGTCCAGGGTTTGCATGCCGGGGCCGTAGACAGAATTCCGTCCCACGTTTCCATAGGTATAGGCGGCTGGTGTTGCGAACGCCGCGGGATTGAACCACGTTGTCGCGTTCCTGCGTGCCCTTGCCAAAGACTGGCAAGCCTGTGGTATTGGCGCGTATCGGATTTTCGCCGACCACCGTGCCCGCGTTCGCCGTATCTCCGAAGACCGAAATGGTGAGCGGGAATCCGGTTTGCACCTGGTAGATCGCGGAGGTCCGCCAGTCGTCGAGTCACCGCTCGTGTCCAGATTCGAGCAGGCCCAGGTGGGAGTGTTGTAAACCGCGCTGAGTGAGAACCGATGCCGAATGTCGCAGCCCGGGCCCTTTTCGGCCTTCAGGTTGTCATTGTCCTGCGGAGTCGCCGCCTCAAACATCGGCGAGCGGAAATCCGGAGCATCTTCGAGCGATTTGGCGAAGGTGTAGTTCGCCAGGATGCTCAATCCATGAGCGTATCGCCTGCGCAGGTTCACATATCCTGCGTCGTACCAGCTTTGCGATGTATTTTCGAGCAAGTTGATGGTGCTCACCGGGAAGGAGGAGCTGGCAACAACGGTACTGGCCGGAAATACGCTGTTGGGCACAAAGCTGATCCTGGGATGAGGCCGCCGCGGCTGGATTAGACCCGGGCCCGGGCTGCGCATTGTTGATCAGGTGCGACCGCTGCAGGTGAAAACCGCCCGCGCCCAGGTAGCCGACTTCGATCGTGGTTTCCGGCCCAATTGCTTCTCCAGAGAAGCGCTCCACTGCTGAATGTACTGGGCCGGCGCATGCAGTTCGAGCCCGGTAAAGCTTACTGCTGTAGTGCCCAATATGGGCTTGGGGAAGTTCAGAGTGGTAATGGACGGCATGTAGTTGTCGCTTTGCGAGGTTTCAGGAAAGACATAGGGCACGTTGTGGCGCTGATTGCACCACGTGTTCATATCCACCGGTGTAAAGAACATCCCGTACGCGATGTGTCCCACCAGCCCAGACGTGGGGAAGTTCTGGGCAACGCCGAGCCGCGGCGCGAAGTTGGCTTTGTTGGGATACATCAGGCCTTTCGGAAATCCGTTCTGGCCGCCGATAAAGACCTGCGGCGTGCCGTCCGTGATGACCAGGTTGCTATTGGTATAGCGGATGTCGATCAGCGGGCTCATGTATTCGTAACGGACTCCGTAGCTGAACGTTGTGTTCTTGGTCATCCGCCAAGCGTCCTGGGCAAATCCATCGGCATACCATTGCCGCAGATCCATCTGCGGCACGCCCACCTGGCCCTGCCGCGCGGCCGGCAGTCCGAGCAGAAAGCTCGCCATGCCGGAGCCGGTGCCGTCGTTGAGCGCGTTCTCGGTGGTAAAGCCACGCGTGAACTGGTAGTAGCCGCGGTTCTGAAAAAATCCCCACATCGGCCAGATGAACCGCTGGTACGCGCCACCGAACTTGAGGCTGTGGCTGCCGAACTTGCCAATTGAGAGAGTCGCGCCCTTCGACCACCGTGTCCCATGCATGCATGGGCGTCGCCATATAGCTGTCGCCCAGCGGCGAATATCCCTGAATGTTGAAGTAGGGCGATCCCCACGCGGCCGGGCCCGCCAAAGCCTGTGCCGCTGATCCCGAGCTCCGTCACGATGTCGTTCTTGTTGGCGCTCTCGGTGCTATGCATCATCGAAAGGCGGGAGATGGCGACCGAAGCCATGTTCACCATCCGGTTTGAGATCACGCGATTCCACGCCAGGATTCCTTGCTGCGACAGGTCATCGTGATAGAAGCCGAAGCCCGGGCAGGTTCTCTGGCATGAAGCCGTTCTCGCCACCGGCACTGTAACGGAAGAAGGCAGTATCTCCGTTGCCGAAATCGTGATCGACGCGCACAGTTCCCTGATCGTCAAACATCCGTTCTTTGCGCGCATCGAGATAGTTGTTGGCGTCGTTGCCTGCTCCCACCACGGTAGGCTGGCCCATCATGGTCATGCCGCCCATCATGCCCATGGTGTTGGGCTGCGGCGTGTATTTCTGCAGCATGATGCTGTGCCGCAGGGCTTAACCGGCTTGGCGGAATCACGTTCAGCACGCCGTTGTAGGAAAACTGCTGCCGGACATACTGCGGGTTGCTCTTGCTTACCGGCAGGCTGGGATTGAAGCCGGATTGGCGGTCGTGGTGGCAGGATCGTAGATGTCGACACCGCTCTGGCTGAAGTCGCCGGTCGCCTCGGCGGCGGTGGGGACGGTATCCACCATGGAGTCGCTCTGCACATGGCGCAGTGCCTTCATAATTGACGAAGAAGAACGTCTTGCCCGCATGCCAGACCGGCCCACCGATCGAACCTCCGAAGTTATTCTGGACAAGAAAATTGGAGCCGCCCATCTGGTTGAAGGAGTGCGCATCCAGGGCGCCGTTCCGCAGAAACTCATAGGCGGTTCCGTGGAAGCGGCTGGATCCAGAGCGCGTGACGATGTTGATCTGCCCTCCACCGGCGCCTCCCATCTCGGCGGCATAGCTGCCCGTCTGGACCTGGAACTCCTGCACCGCATCGGGGAGGCGCTGAGGTTTTGCGTATTGAAGGTTGGGTCAGTATTGGTCGCGCCATCCAGCAGGAAGTAATTGGCGTTAGGACGGTTTCCGCCGATGCTCACCGCGGAACGCTGCCCAGGGCGCCAATAGAGCGGGTTCATGTCGCCTGCCGCTGCGCCATGGCTGACGTGCGCTCCGGGAACGGTCAGGATCAGATCCACCAACATGCGGCCGTTGAGCGGCAGACTTTCGACCGAGCGTTGATCCACGACTTCGCCGACGCTGGAATCCTGGGTCTTCAGCAGTTCGCCGGTCGCCGAGACATTGACGGTCTGCGTCTCTTTGACCCACGGTTAATTCCACGTTCAGGTTTGCCTGTTGCCCTACTTCCAGGGTCACAACCTCGGATCGCATCGCTGAAACCGTGGCTGTTGACGCGGACCTGATACGTTCCCGGCTGCAGCCCGGCAACTTCGTAGAGCCCGGCGGCATTCGCAGCTACCTCGCGTGTGGCCCCGGTAGCGCTTGCTGTGAGCCGCACCTGTGCATTGGGAATCGGGCGATGCTGGGGATCGTAAACCGATCCTCGCACTACCGGCATAGTTGCTCTGCGCCTGCGCGGTGACGAAACATAGAGTGATTGAAAGAACGATTAACCAGGTTCTGCGCACCATGAAGACCTCCGAAAGGTGTGCAATACATTCGCGGTGCGCCTTCATGGGTGCCCGGTTTGGCCGCGCCTGATTGTCTCCGCAGGGATTCTCACGGGAAAGAGTATCCGGCAGACAAAGAGAACGACATCCGTACCTTACGTGTGACCGCCATAGAAGTCTTCGCTCGGTAAGTGGAGGTTTTCCTCCAACCCTCGGTGGAGTCGGTCTCGGGCTTTGCACACCCGCGGTAACTTGGAGCCCGGAGTCCGGCGTTATATCATTCAGGAGTCAGGTTCGGCTCCCATCCCGGAGACCGGGCCAGCACGCCGCGCACGATCACCCTGTTTGAGCCGAACATGCGAGAGCCAGCCGAGGGAACGTGTGCCAGATAGATCGGGCATTGGACTTCATGCGAGCAAAGACAGCGGTAGTACTCGGCGCCCAATGGGGTGACGAAGGCAAAGGCAAGATTGTTGATGTGCTTTCAGAGCGGTTCTCGGTGGTGGCGCGCTATGCGGGCGGCCATAACGCCGGACACACGGTCATCATCGGCGGCAAGAAATTTATCCTGCAACTGGTTCCCTGCGGAGTGCTGCGGCCCGCCTGCCGAGGGGTGATCGGCAATGGCGTGGTGCTCGATCCCATGGCGTTTCTCACCGAAACAGGGAAGCTTCGCAACCTGGGAATCGATGTGGACCGGCAACTGTTCGTATCGAACCGCGCGCAGGTGATCCTGCCGTACCACCGCATGATCGAACTGGCGGCGGAGAGCGCGCCAGGCCGCCAGAAGATTGGCACCACCAGCCGCGGCATCGGGCCTGCTTATGAAGACAAGATGGCACGCAGCGGCTTGCGGGTGGTGGACCTGCTCAACACCAATCTGCTGAAGACACATATCCGCAACGCATGCAATGAAAAGAACGCCATTGCCCATGCGCTGTTCGGAACCGACCCGCTCGATCCGGAAAAAATGTACGAGGATTATGCGCGCGCAGCCGAACAGATTGCCCCGTTCGTGACAGATACTTCCGCGCTGCTGAACCAGGCCATCCGCGAAGGGCACACCGTAATGTTTGAAGGTGCGCAGGGCACGATGCTGGACATCGATCACGGGACCTACCCCTTCGTAACGTCATCATCTTCGACTGCCGGTGGTGCTGTGACCGGGACAGGCGTCGGGCCCACTTCGATTCAGACCGTGATTGGCGTGACCAAGGCGTACGTGACGCGTGTGGGAGAAGGACCGTTTCCAACCGAAATTCTTGATTCTTCCGGCGATCTCCTGCGTGCGCGGGGCCAGGAATATGGCGCGGTTACGGGACGGCCGCAGACGTTGCGGCTGGCTCGATCTGCCGCTGCTGCGCTACTCCAACCAGGTGAACGGAACGGAATGGCTGGTGGTGACCAAGTTGGACGTTCTGGATGACCAGGAAGAGATTCCCGTCTGCACCGGTTACCGCATCGATGGCCAACTGGTGGATACGATGCCGGCCGATGTTCGCGGCCTGGAGGCAATTCGCCCCGTCTATGTGAAGCTGAAGGGCTGGAGGCAGTCGACGGAAGGGATTCGATCCTTTGAGCAGCTTCCAGCAGCCGCGCAGGAGTATCTGCGTTTCCTGGAAAAGGAATCTGGCGCGAAGATTGGTATGGTGTCTACCGGCCCGGATCGTGACCAGACCATGTTTCTTCCGCAATTTGCCGGTGCCCTCGAAGAACTGCATACCGGGCCGATGGCGTAGCGCGCCCTTCACATTGCACGGCAGGATGGGATTTCCAATGGTGAGCTTTACAGTACGAATGCGATTTCCCTCTGAGGAACGGCAAGACGTAACCGAAATACTTCGCGCGCTCACGGTGGCCTCGAGGCAGGAACCGGGCTGTGTCAGCTATGACGCGCATCGGGTAGATGGCGATCCTGACACTGTTTTAATTTACGAACAGTACACCGATCAGGCCGCGGTCGAGGCTCATCGCGCCTCGGAGCATTTCCGTCAGTATGCGATCGGCGGTCTTTATCAGCGCATGAAAGAGCGGGTTGTCGAAACGCTGGCGCTGATCGTCTAAAGCCTAGAGAATCGTCGAACGGACCTACGGATGGATTCCGAGTCGCATCAGAGACAGGGTGCGCACCGGCCATCCAAACCGTTCCGTTCCGCGTTTAAGGCGGGAAACTCCCGTTCGGGTGTTTCTCTTTGACTCGCGATTCAGAAGCGGCATACCATCCGTTACGCACATGCCAAGCCGGTTTCAAGGTCGGGTCCCGCTTTCCACAGCAAGCGTCTATGTTCTTCTTCTTGCTGGGCTTCTGCTGGCCTGTGCTCCGCCTGCCCAGGCGCTGTTCCCCCATCGCGACAGTCGTTCGCCGCACAAGCAGATCGAAGCTCTGGAGATGGAGTGGAGACAGGCGCAACTGGACAATAACACCTCCGTCATCGACCACCTGCTGGCCGATGACTATGTAGGTATCAGCGCCAACGGAACCATCGAGACCAAGGCGCAGGTGCTGGCAGCCCGCCGAGCCGGAAGTGTGCGGTTCACGCAACTGGATCTCAACGATGTGAAGATTCGCTTCTTTGGGGATACGGCCGTGGTGACCTCGCGCGCCGAACTTCAGGGCGTCAATGGAGAACGCGACGTGAGCGGGCGGTACCGCTACACACGCGTGTATAACCGGCGATTGGGGCAGTGGAAGATCGTGAGCTTCGAAGCCAGCCAGATCCATGACAATACGGAACGGGTCAGCGTCAAACACTAGCATCTGCTCCTCCCCGTCGGCCCGCTTACATCGCTGCCAAAATCGCATCCGCAATCAAGGCCGCTTCGACGGCGGGCCGCACCTCGTGAACCCGGACCATATCTGCGCCGGCGAGAATCGCAGCGGTGGTAGCGGCGAGGGTGGCGTTTTCGCGGGCATTCACCGGCGCTTCGGAGCCGAACAGAGGCGCGAGCGTTCTGCCGAGGAAAGACTTGCGAGAAACGCCGGCCAGCAGCGGCTGTCCAAGGGTGCGCAGTTCCTCCAGATGCGCCAGCAGCGGATAGTTGGCTGTCGTACGCCTTGCCAAAACCGTAGCCGGGATCAAGTGCGATGTGCGCCACGGCTATGCCCGCGCTTTGCGCGACTGCCAGACGTTCGGAGAGTTCCCGCTTGACCAGTGGCACCACTTCAGCGGCTGCGAGGCGAGGCAGGGAGCGCCATTCGTCGGGGCGGCCGCGTGTGTGCATGAGAATCACGCCGCATTGCAGTTCGGCACAAGTTTCTGCGAGTCGCGTCATCCCACAGAAAGCCGCTCACGTCGTTCACGATCTCCGCGCCTGCCTGAGACTGGCGGCACGGGCTGTCTCCGCTTTGTAGGTATCGATCGAGAGAATGGCAGCCGGGCTCTGCCGCAGAACCCCTTCGATGACCGGCAGGACGCGGTCGAGTTCCTCCTGTGCGGAGACTTGCTGATACTTCCCCGGCCGGGTCGACTCTCCGCCGATGTCCACGAGCGTGGCGCCTCCCGGAACATGCGTAGAGCCTGTTCGATGGCTGTGTCGCGACTTGTCGAAGCGGCCGCCATCCGAGAAGGAGTCGGGGGTCACGTTGAGCACGCCCATGACCAGCGTCTTCGTGCCCAGCGAAAGCTGCCGGCTGCGAAGCTTCCAGGTCAGCGGTGTTCGATGAGCGAAAGGCAAGGTGGGGCTCCATCCAGCTTGATCCAGGGAATCTTCAGATTCGTCCACAGTCGCTGAGCACTTCAGCCCAGAACGCATTGTTGCCCTCGACCGTGCAATTCTCCGTCCCCTGAATTCTAAACACCCGCTTGTCCACGATGCTAAACACCCGCCTCGGCAACGATGCTACACTCCGCCCATTGATGAAATTTCGAACCAGCCTGCTCTGTCTTCTGCTCTTGTTTGCTGCCATGGATGTAGCGGCGCGGGTACGACATCCCCAGCCTGCTCAGGCACGGCGGCTCTCCCCGGCAGCCCTGGCGCGAAAGATCAATGCGATCGTGTCGGACCCGGCGGTGTCGCACGCTCATTGGGGCATCTCTGTGGAGACGCTCTCCGGAGAGCCGATGTATGCATTGAACGACGCCCAGTTTTTCGCGCCCGCTTCGAACGCCAAGATCTTCACTACGGCGGCGGCTTTCGCGCTGCTACCCACGCATGCGACTTACGTCACCAATATCGTTACAGATGGCATGCTGAACGCCGACGGACATCTGCATGGCAATTTGATCGTGCTGGGAGCCGGCGATGCGAATATGTCTGGCCGTACGTTGCCCTACACCACCAAAACGGAGCGGGCTAACCCGCCGCTGGCCGCCTTAGCCGACATGGCGGACCAGATTGTTCGCAGCGGGGTGCATGCGATCGACGGCGACATTGTTGGGGACGACAGCTGGTTCGTGTATGAGCGTTACGGCGCGGGCTGGGCTTGGGACGACCTGCAGTGGCTTTATGGCGCGCCGGTTTCCGCACTCACGATCAATGACAATGCGGTGTTCCTTAACGTGGTGCCGGGCATCTCTCCGGGCGATCCGGTGGCGGCGTCCTGGAACCCGACCACCGCCTACTACACGCTCGAGAACTCGATCACGTCCGCGCCTGCGAACACGGCCGCACGCCCGGGGGTGGAACGCCTTCCTGGATCAATGAATGTCCGGGCGTTTGGCACCATCGGATCAAACGGACTGCATGCCGGGCTGGCGATCGAAGATCCGGCCGCATATGCCGCACTCTCGCTGAAGGAGATGCTGCGCGATCGAGGCGTGCAGGTGTCCGGTACGGCGAGGCCGCTCCATCGCATTCCGTCCAACACTGCGGATTTCCGAGCGACGGTGCAACAGCCTCTCCCGTTGACGCCGGTCGCGCTGAATGTCATTCAGGCGCCTACCCTGGGCCGACGGGTGATGGCCTCGCATGTGTCCGCTCCAATGCTCGAGGACCTTGTTGTGGTCAACAAGGTCAGCCAGAACCTGCACGCCGAATTGCTGCTTCGACTGCTGGGCAGGTTAGTGGGCGCGGACGGATCGATTGTGGAAGGCGCGCGCGTGGTACGCCAGTTCCTGATCCAGGCCGGCGTTCGTCCCGACGATTTCAATTTCTACGACGGCTCCGGCATGTCTCCAGAAGATATGGTCACTCCGCGCGCAGCCACCGCGCTGCTGATCTACGCGGCCCAGCAGCCGTGGGGTGCGGACTTCCGCAGCACCTTGCCCGTAGCCGGCGTCGATGGGTCGCTTGCGGGGCGATTTGTGCATAGCCCTGTTCAAGGCAAGGTCTTCGCCAAGACGGGAACGCTGGCCGAGGTCAACTCGCTCAGCGGCTATGTGACCGCAGCCAGCGGCCGTACGCTGGTGGTGTCCATCCTGTGCAATGAACGGGTACCGTCGAGCGAAGCGGAGCGGCAGGTCATCGACAGGATCGTCGAGCTGATCGGCCAGGCCGAGTGAAACGCGAGCGCAGGCGTCACTGTGGGGCGGCGAGGTCGGCAACCGGAGCGAGGCTGATCTCGATGAGCCGAAAGCCGGTCGCGATATGATCGGAAAGAGAAACTAAATCTATCGTGAGACCTCATTCAGGATTGAAAGCGCGCGTGGTGCGCGCAATGCTATTGTTCGCCGCGAGCGGCACCCTCGCCCTGAGCGGGTGCAAGCCGCCGTTACCGCCGTCGAAGCCACTCGACCAACTTACCGCGGAAGAGGCGGCCGGGCACGACGTTTACCAGGCGCACTGCGCCAAGTGTCACTATGCGAACAGCGATGGGTCGCTGCAGGGGCCGGGGCTTCAGGCCATGTTCAAGCAGCCGTATCTGCCGAGCGGCGCGCCGGCCAACGATGATCGTGTGCGGCACGTGATCCTTGGCGGCCGCAACATGATGCCGGCGACTCGCAACCTCGACGACCAGGAATTGGAAAACCTGATGGCGTATCTGCACACGCTATGAGCACCACTCCGTCACCTGAGCCGGCCCGTCCCAAGCCGCCCGCAAACCTGCCGCTGCCCGGGATGGCGGTTATCTCGCTGTGGATGCTGGCGCAGTCGGCGATTGGAACCTTCGGGGTGCTGACGCATCATTTTCCGGCATTCGTCATGCTGCTCTGTGTCGCCTTCGCAGCCGCCGCGGTAGGTCTGCTTCGCCAGCGGCGATGGGGATGGGCACTCACGCTGGCGGCCACCTTTCTTTCGATGTGCTACGGCTTTTACAGCCTTTTCCGGCTTCATCAGGGCGAGGCGAGCGTGATGGCCGTGGTGAACCTGGTCTTCTTTCTGTACCTGGTGCGCCCCGAGATTCTTGAGCGCGTGAAATAGCGTGCCCGGGTGCGGAAGACGGCAGGCGGTACAATAAGCGCTGGTACAAGCCTCCATGGATCTCGTTCAGATTGATCTCGTTCGACCCGCCCGCGCGCCTAAACCTGAGTGGCTCAAGGCACGCGCCCCGGTAGGCGAAAACTACCATGACCTGAAGAAGCTGGCGCGCAGCCTGGGCCTGCACACGGTGTGCGAATCGGCCCACTGCCCCAACATCGGCGAATGCTGGCAACACAAGACCGCGACTTTCATGATGCTGGGCAACACCTGCACGCGGCGGTGCGGATTTTGTGCGGTTCCCAAGGGCCGTCCCGATCCCATCGACTTCGATGAGCCGCGCCGGGTGGCCGAAGCGGTCGCCATCCTCGGCCTGAAGCACGCCGTCATCACCAGCGTGAATCGCGACGACGATGTCGTTGGCGGCGCGCGCGCGTTCGCGATGGTCATCGAAGAGATTCGCGAACAGGCGCCGGGCTGCCAGGTGGAAGTGCTGATCCCCGATTTCCAGGGAAACGAAGAAGCTATTCGCATCGTGGTTGAGGCTCGTCCCGAAATTCTGAATCACAACACCGAGAGCGTTCCCCGGCTGTACCGGGCCGTTCGTTCCGGAGCGCGCTACGAGCGAACGTTGCGCCTGCTCGAGTACGCCAAGATCCTTGATCCGAAGACCGTCACCAAGTCTGGCGTGATGGTGGGACTCGGCGAAGAGACCCACGAACTGCTGCAGGTATTCCGGGATCTGGCCGCGGTTGGAACCGACGTGCTGACCGTGGGACAGTACCTGCGTCCCTCGAAGGATCATCTGCCGATGACGCGCTACTACACGCCGGAGGAGTTCACCTTCCTGCGCGAAGAAGCGTTGAAGATGGGTTTCCGCCACGTCGAATCGGGTCCGCTGGTGCGTTCGTCGTACCACGCGCACGAGCAGGCAAATTCGACCGGAGTGACACTGCTGGCTTAGTTCGCGATTTGTACAATGATGGTGGAGCAATACCGTAGCAAAGGAAGAAGACGAATATGGCAGTCTCGGCAATGGCAGCAATTCCCGCCCTCAAAGATACGTATACACAGCTGAAGACCCGCATGGATAAAGCGGTTCAGGCCTTTCAGGCGCACCTGGTCTCCATTCGCACCGGGCGCGCCTCGGTCCACATGCTCGACCAGGTACGCGTTCTTGCTTACGGGGCAGAAACGCCCATCAACCAGGTTGCGCAGATCACCACGCCCGATGCGAACCTGATCGTGATCCAGCCCTGGGACCCGAGCATCATCAGTGATATCGAAAAGGCTTTGCGGACATCGGAGCTGGGGTTCAATCCGCAGAACGATGGCAAGATTGTCCGGGTACCGGTCCCGCCCATGACCGAGGAACGCCGCCGCGATGTGGTGAAGCACCTCAACAAAGAACTCGAAGAGAGCCGGACGGCCGTGCGCAACATCCGGCGCGACGGCAACGATGCGATCAAGAAGGCTGCCAAGGACAAGCTCGTCTCCGCCGATGAAGAGAAGCGGGCGCTCGAAGAGATTCAGAAGCTGACCGACGACGAAATCAAGCGGATCGAAGAGCTCTCCAGAAACAAGGAAAAAGAAGTGATGCAGATCTGAATTGTGCGCGCAGGAAGGGTCCCGGGCTGGCTAGCAGCATCTTCCGTTCAAGAGCCAAACGAAATACCCTGAAAACAGCAAAGCCGCCGAGAGACTATTCGGCGGCTTTCGTTTTGGCGGTCAGCTAGCCCTAAGGGCCGTAGTACAGTTCCACGGGCGAGAATCCGATCTCGTGGTTGCCGTGGTTCACGCGCAGGAAAATCGGGGTCTTCCCACCGTTGATGTCGACGCCGATGATCACTCCATTGCCGACGGTCTTGGCCATCAGAATCTTGTGGCTTCGGATCACTCCATAATCGCTTTGCGGACCCCAGTCCTTCTGAAAGCGGTCGAAGTCGTAGGCTGCGTATTTGTCCGGATGCTGTTTCCAGTTCGAGTCGGCATTCCACATGCCGAAGGCCTTCTCCATGTTCCCCGATTCCACTGCGGAGAGGAAGGTGTTGATCCTGTGTTCCTCGGGCCAGTCCCAGAACCACCAGGTGCAGATGGCCAAGACCACGATGGCGATTACGGCGCCGATGCCAATGTTGCGGTACAGTCGAGCCCGGGGCGCGTCGTACGCAGGCGCATCGAGTAACGTCATGGTCGCTTACCTTCCTTCTCAATCTGATGCACGGATTGCTCTCTTATTGATTCTGGCGAGCGCAGTTTGACCGGGGAGGGCGCCGACCTCTCTAGTCTATTCGACACCGGAGGGCTGCGTCGGGTTCCGCTGTTGGACAGCACCCGGGGCAGGGGACTCCTCATCGGCTATACACCAGCTCGTCTTTTTCCGCGCGCCGCTCCAATGCCAGTTCGATCAGCCGGGTGATCAGTTGCGGGTAATCGACACCGGAGGCCGCCCACAGCTTCGGGTACATGCTGATGGAAGTAAATCCCGGCAGCGTGTTGATCTCGTTCAGATACAGGCGCCCCGACTTGCCCGGCTCCATGAGAAAGTCCACCCGCGCCAGCCCCGCGCAATCACAGGCCTGAAACGCGGCGATCGCCATCTGCTGCACCTGCTTCGTTTGTTGCCGGGTGAGCTTGGCCGGAATGATGGGGATCGAGCCTTCGGTCAGGTACTTGGCCTCGTAATCGTAGAATTCCTTGCCGGGTACGATTTCGCCGACCACGGAGGCTTCGGGCTTGTCATTGCCGAGTACGGCGACTTCGAGTTCGCGGGCCTTGTTTTTCTTGCCGCCGACCCCTTGTTCCACGATGATCTTGCGGTCGAATTTGGCAGCCAGTTCAATGGCGGGCCCGAGTTCCTTGCGGTCGTGAGCCTTGCTGATTCCCACCGACGAACCAAGATTCGCCGGCTTGACGAACAGTGGATATCGTAGAGCGGCCTCAACCCGGGCGATGGCTTTACGGGAGCTCTGTTTCCAGTCCCCGCGAAGCAAGGTCACGTGTTTCACGATCGGAAGCCTGGCGGAGGAAAAGAGCCGCTTCATGGCGTCCTTGTCCATGCCGGTGGCAGAACCCAGGACGCCGGAACCGACGTAGGCGATGTCCGCCAGTTCAAAGAGGCCCTGAATGGTGCCGTCTTCTCCGAAGGTGCCATGCAGGACGGGGAAGATGACGTCCACATTCAGAACATGATCGGAAGAGGAACGCTGTAGATCAGCACCAGCGGTATCGAAGGGGACCAGTGCTCCTGTGCCCTGTCTGACGGTTCGCGGGCATGGGAGGGACGATGACGCCCTCGCCGCGCGCCAGAACCGCTGCAGCCTCGGTTGAATCGGGATCGCCGGCGCGCAGCGCGCGGGGATTCGCAGCGGGATCCCCGGACAACAGGCGCTCTGCAGCTGTCGATGTGACCCAGCGGCCTTCCTTCGTAATGCCGATGGGGAGAACTTCAAATTTCTTGCGGTCGATTGCGTTCAGTACGGAAGCGGCTGAGAGCAGCGAGACTTCATGCTCGCCGCTGCGGCCACCAAAGAGGACGCCTACACGGAGTTTTTTCATTGCCGTGTTGATTGTAAGAGAGAGGCGCAGCGGGAACTGAAGGCGATTTGCAACGAACCTGAAGAGGCACGAGGGAGTTCGCACCGGGTAAGCGTACGGTTGCGATTGCCCGTGATTGCGCTCGGGCGAGACATCGATCGGATGCCGGAGAGCCAAAGCACAGCTCCCCGGCATAATTGTCGGGTTAGACGGTTTTGATGTTGCCGTTCATGCCTTGTGGGTAGAAGCCGCCCATCGCGGTTCCGGCTGCCGAGTTGGCGTAGACAATTGCGAGCACCTGCGAAGGCGTGCGGTTGACGGCAAGCGCATTCTTGTCGAAGAAGAAGGATTGCTCCGCAGGCAGCACGTCCGCTGTGTCGACCGCAGTTACCGTGATGCCCTGCTGAATGATGTTGAGGCGAATGTTGCCGGAGTGGTAGGCCTCGACCGCAAGAATGTTTGCGGCCGCCTGCAGGTTGTTGCCGGTCAGCAAGGTTGCCGCTCCGGAGTAGGCGCTCACGCCCACATCTTCAAACGCGCGCGCGAGGGTCAGGAACTGCGCCTGGCTGGCGAATCCGATTCCAAGAGCGCCCAGGTTGATGTTGGGCATGGAGACGGCGCTCGAACCGAGAGCGGTCCGCAGAAATTCCACGTGGGTCTTCTCGTCGGTGGCAATTTCGTTCGCAATATCGGCGATGCGCGAATCGGTGAACGTGACCTTGGCTCCGCCAGTGACCGTGCCGGTTCCTCCCGTGTCCGCTGAGGCAAGACCCGAGCCTGTGGTCGCGTACAAGTAAAAGCTGGCTTCCAGATACTCAAGGTTGAGAGCGAAGTTCAGGACATCGGTCTCCGATGGTCCAGCCGCGCCGACATTCGTGGTCTTGTGCGACGAGCCGCACGCGGCGAGAACTGAGGCACCGGCTGTAGCGACACCAGCCATACCCAGGCCAGCCATAAACCTGCGCCGGTTCAGAGCCCGGGTGAATCGTGACCGATTCAATTCCTGCTCGGCCTGAACAGGATCCATCTCTTCTACTTCTTTGATCTCGGACATAGTGGAGACCTCCATGTCTCAAGAACGTGGCAAGCCACGACATCGGATCTCTCTCGCCTCGACAAAGTGGATCGAGCGCCGGCTGCTTTCTGTACCGCAGGGCGAACCGAGAGTGACACCATCGTGGGATAGGCGAGGCATAACGGTGCGCCTGTACGGTGCTATCCTCAAAACAGCCACACCGTGACTTCTGCATACTCCTATTCTGGTGAACGGTCTCGCCCACCCATGCTTTCTAAACGGCGCGTCCCTCCCGGGATTCTGGTCCTCTTCTCCGCATTGGGATTGATCCTGGCCGGGTGTAGCCATCTGCGTTCAAAAAGTGAGAGCGAAACCGGCTACGTGCTGGCCAAGCAGACGTTTCTGCGCGACCGTGTCGCGGCCGTGTCGAACCGTGTCGCGATGGTGCAAAACGGACAGCACCTCACAATCCTCGAACACGGTCGGCGCTTCCTGAAGGTAAGGACAGACAAGGGCGAGATTGGATGGATTGAGGAGCGCGCGGTCGTCGATCCCAAGGTCGTTACGGCATTTGAAGAATTATCCAAGGCCCATGCTCACGATCCAGTCGTCGCAACGGCGGTGCTCCGCGACGACCTGTACATGCACGTTCAGCCGGGACGTGATACGGACCGCTACTACTTGCTGCCGGAGAACGACAAGCTGCAGATGCTGGTCCGCGCCTCCGTGCCCAAGGCGGACGCCTCGCAACCGGCTTCAAAGCCCAAGCCGGCGAGCACCGCAAGCGCGTCCCTGAAGCCGACAAAGTCAGATGCGGCCGCTCCGGTGTCGAAGAAACCGGGTACCGCGAGCGGGAGCACGAAGCCGAACGCGGCCGCAGCAGCACCTGTCGCGGATGCCTGTTCCGCTGGAAGACTGGTGGTTGGTGCGCGATTCGCAGGGGCGCGTGGGATGGCTGCTCGCGCGACGTATGGACGTCGACGTCGCCGAGGAGATTGCCGGATACGCCGAGGGATGGAAGATCGTAGGCGCGTATGTGCTCGCCACGGTCAACGACCCGGAATCCAACGTGCCGAATAAGCAGGTGCCCGAGTATGTCGCCGTGTTGAATCCCTACAAGGACGGCTTGCCCTATGACTTCAGCCAGGTTCGCGTCTTCACCTGGAACCTGAAGAAGCATCGCTACGAAACAGCTTTCCGTCAGCGCAATGTGGAGGGATATCTGCCAGTGA
The DNA here is from genome assembly GCA_963748555.1 of uncultured Acidobacteriaceae bacterium. GTDB lineage: Bacteria > Acidobacteriota > Terriglobia > Terriglobales > Acidobacteriaceae > CAWKKW01. The sequence goes on along the minus strand of CAVVJK010000019.1, from coordinate 92,086 downwards.
CCATCTCGCGGCAGACCTTTGACAATGCCGGTCCGGTACCCACGTTTCAATTCAAGCAGGCGGTCGGCGGAGACGTTGCTACGGATGCTGGACCGACGAATCCGGCTCAAATGGAGACCGAGACCTATCGGCTTGACGGTGTGCTGGTGAAGAAGGTGGTCCCGGTGGTCAAAGCTGTCAGCGGCAGCGCCAACACCGGCGCGGACGGCTACGGCTGCGCAATCCTGCACGGCATGTGCGCAAACGGCATGCCGCTCGGCATCGCCACAAGCATTGAGCGTCAGCTCAGGAAGTCGGCAATCCTGGCGACGACCGTCTCCTGTTCGACTTGTGTGAGTTCGGGAAAGATCGGGCAGTGCCAGCACTTCGTCGGCGGCTCGTTCGCTCTCGGGCAGGTCGCCCCGGCGATAGCCGAGATGCTGCAAAGACTCCTGTAAGTGCAGAGGCACCGGGTAGTAGACCTCAGAGCCGATCTGGTGCGATTGCAGGAAAGCACGCAGTTCGTCGCGTCGCCCGCAGCGGATCACATACTGGTGAAAGACATGCCGGGCGCGGGGATCCGTAAACGGCAGCACCACTCCGTGACTGGGATAGGGGCCGGTCTCCACCAGGCCGGCGGCTGCGAACAACCGGCCATACTCGGCGGCTCGCTGGCGTCGCTGTTCATTCCATTCCTCGATGTATTTCAGCTTCACCAGGAGAACGGCTGCCTGGAGGGTATCGAGCCTGCAATTCCAGCCCACTTCGTCGTGGTGGTAGCGGCGGCGCATGCCGTGGTTGCGCAGCATGTGGACTCGTTCGGCCAGAGTTTCGTCGCGGGCAGTGACCAGCCCGGCATCTCCGCAGGCGCTCAGATTCTTGGTTGGGTAGAAGCTGAACGTCGCGAGATCGCCTAAACCGCCGGCCTTCGTGCCGTCCCATGCTGCCCCAAAAGCCTGGGCTGCGTCCTCAATCGCGAGCACATTAAACTTTGTTTTGATAGCTTCAAATTTGTCCCACTCAGCAGTCTGGCCGAAAAGATGAACTGGAAGGATCGCTTTGACTCCGGTTTCCTCATCCAGAGCGCGCTCTGTGGCGGCCGGGTCCAGGTTGTAAGTCCGCGGGTCAATATCGGCCAGAACGGGACGTCCGCCCACCCTGAGGATGGAACTGACGGTCGCAAAGAAAGTGAACGGGGTGGTCACGACGGCGTCGCCCGGTCCTATGCCTGCAGCCGCGAGCGCCAGCCATAGCGCATCCGTACCCGAGGAGCAGCCGATGGCGTGCTGTGCGCCGCAGAACTCGGCCGTGGCTTGCTCAAATGCGGCAACTTGCTCGCCCAGGACGAAGTGTTGCGATGCGAAAACCTGCTCGACGGCGGCTAGAAGTTCGCCGCGAAGAGCGGCATACTGGCGCTGAAAGTCGAGAAATGGGACCGATTGGCGCTGCCGATCCCCGGTTCTCAGCCGTCCCTGCGGAGCTTGCATCTGCGACGCTTTTGAGTTCACCCACGGCTCCTATGCTAGCATCGGCCAGCAGGCTGCACGGGCGCCGGGTCGAGGCTCTCTGGCTGCATCCTGTTCGCGAATCAAGCATCCAATCCGAAGCCCAAATCGATCATTGCGAGTAACATCACCGATGTGGGCTTTTGATTCCAGCGGCAACGGTATTAATCTGTACGTGGCGAAGTTGGCCTGGAAGACTTATGGTACTAAGGGGATTAAGCCTCTCAGCCGGGTGTTATGCGAGCCCGGGATTGCTTGACTCCTTTTCTCACAACCATGCATTTTGATTAGCTCTATAAACCAGAAATGACGATGAACAGGAGATCGGCACATGGATAACAAGCCGGCACAGAACATCCAGGACACGTTTTTGAATACGGTCCGCAAAGACAAGACCCCAATCACGATTTACTTGGTCAGCGGAGTCAAGCTAACGGGAAAGATCCGTTCCTTTGACAAGTATTCTGTTCTCCTGGAAAACAACAGTCAGGAGCAGTTGATCTTCAAGCACGCAATTTCAACCGTCGTCAGTAACCGGGCAGTTCTGCACAGCGATCACCGTCCCATGGCCGCACATGGCGCCACCCCGAACAGCACCTCAGGTCAAGCCACGGCAGTCGGTTCGGCATCATTGCAGGAAGTTGCGCCGGGGAACTCGAATTCCTAAGTCCGCTCCCGGCATCCCAGCGGTAGCGGTCTTATTTCAAGGTTTGCGGATGACTCACCCGTGAGAAGCACGGCGAATGTTCAGGACCGTGCTCTTCTGGTGGCCGTCGAGTTCGCAGGCCGCAGAAAGCCACTACCCAGGTCAGCCGAGCTGGCGCGCAGCGCGGCCAGCGGCTGGTCCGAAGATATCGGATCAGCCCGCGCCCTCCGTTTCCCTTTTAGCGGATATGGACAGGGAATCGGCGCTGGCGGAGTTCCGCGAACTGGTCACCAGCGCGGGCGCCACGGTCGTCGGTGAGCTGGTGCAGCGCCGTCCGAAGCCGGACCCCGCGACCCTGCTAGGCAGCGGCAAGGTGGAAGAACTGGCGGGCGCCGCCGCGTCGACTGACGCCACGATCATTCTTTTTGATCACGATCTGACCCCAACCCAGCTCAGAAACCTGGAGCGCGAGTTGCCATGCCGGGTGGTCGATCGGACGCAGCTCATTCTCGATATCTTTGCGCGGCATGCGCGCACCCGCGAAGGCAAGCTCCAGGTGGAGTTGGCGCAGCTGGAATACATGCTGCCGCGGCTTACGGGGCGAGGCTCATCGATGTCTCAACTGGGCGGCGGAATCGGAACGCGAGGCCCCGGTGAGACACAACTGGAGACCGACCGGCGAAAGATCCAGCGGCGGCTGCTGCAGCTGAAGGAAGATCTTGAGGCGGTAAGGCGAGTGCGCAGCCAGCAGCGGCAGCGGCGGGAGGCTGTGCCGGTACCCACGATCGCGCTGGTCGGGCTACACCAATGCGGGTAAGAGCACGCTGTTTAATCGGCTGACGGATGCCGGCGTGCTGGAATCGTCGCGCATGTTCGCCACCCTGGACCCCAAGCTGCGCGCGGCCATTCTCCCGTCGCGGCGAAAGATATTGCTGTCGGATACGGTAGGGTTCATCCGCAACCTTCCTCATGCGCTCATCACCTCGTTCCGCGCAACGCTAGAGGAGGTCCAGAAGGCTGAAGTGCTGCTCCACGTCCGTGACGCATCCAGTCCTGTGCTCGAGGAGCAGAAGGTCGAGGTCGAGAAGGTGTTGGGAGAACTCGAGGTGCTGCAGCAAGCCTCGCATCGAGGTCATGAACAAGGTCGACCTGCTTTCTCCCGACGAGAAGGACCGAGTGACTGCCGGTGGCGCGCTCGCGATCTCTGCAAAGGACGGGGAGGGGATCGATCAAGTGCTGCAGGCGATCGATGCCGCACTGGTTGCCGATCCCATCGTCGATCAGGTGTTCGAAATTCCCCAGAGCGAAGGGGGAGCGCTCGCGGCACTGGACGCCGGGGCCATCATTCGAGATCGTCAATCGGATGGCGAGCGAGTACGGGTCACCGTGTCCGGACCGGCTTCTCTGCTGGGCCGATATCGCGAATTCCGCTCGGATAACCGGGGAACCCGCTGATCCCGGCGATCGCCGGATAGCGTAGCGCCTCGCTCAAGCAAGGTCGCTGGAACGCCGGCGATTGCAGTCACCGGCGCTCCCACTCCTCGGCTACTTCTTGCCTCGCAGCTGCCAGAGTTATCTCGGCCACGCGCTTGCCCTGCGCCTTCGCGATCTCCAGGTCTTCTTTGGTGGGTTGCAGTTGGCCCATCGGGCCCGAAATGGTGGAAGCTCCATAGGGAGTGCCGCCGCGCGCCTCGGTATGAATCATGCCGGGCAGGGAATATGGCACGCCCACGATGATCATTCCCAAATGCAGAAGGGGTAGCATCATGGTTACAGAGGTGGTCTCCTGACCGCCGTGGGTGGACGCGGTCGAGGTGAATACGCCAGCGGGTTTCCCTTCCATTGCACCGGTTAACCAGAGTTGCGCAGTGCTGTCGATCAGGTTCTTCATCTGTGCGGTCATATTCCCGTAGCGGGTGGGGCTGCCGAAGAGGACTCCATCGGCTTCCTTCAGGTCATCCACGGTGCATTCGGGAACCGACTGCTGGCCTAGATACACCTGGTGCGCGTAGCCCTTCTCCTGCTCGATGTGCTGTACGTATTCGGGAAATTCCCTTACGCGCCGCAGTACCAGTTCGACACCGGGAACCTCTTTCACGCCCTCTCCAATGGCGTTGGCCAGCGCTTGCACATGCCCATATTGACTGTGGTACACAACCAGAACCTTCATGAATCTCTCCTGTACAGACCAGCGTTTTTGACAAAGTGGCCAGAGTTAAAGTCGGAAGAAGTTGGCCGCTGGCTGATAGCAGCGGCTCGAGGGTGTTGCTTAGGCCTGCTGGCGATTTCCTCGAACGGAAGCCCGGGGCCGCACCGTTGAAACCGTCGGATTGCGGCCCCGGGTTCGTCAGCGTGATCAGGCCAGGTCGAAGACCAGAACCTCGTTCTTTTCGCGACCCAACCCGGTCAATTCCAAGCCAGACTCGTCGCTAACAGCGACTGCATCCCCGCTGGTGAGAGTGGTCCCATTCAGTTCCACGTTGCCTTGAATCACATGAACCCAAGCGTGCCGCGAGCGATCGAGCGGATATTCGACGGTGGCGCCCTCGGTCAACTCCGTCACGTAGACGCTCGCATCCTGATTGATGTGTGCAGCTCCTGCGTGTCTCTCGGGTGCGGCGAGCAGCTTGAGCTTGTTCAGCTTCTCTTCCGGCGCGAAACCGAGCTGCTCGTAGCGCGGCGCTGTTCCGGTCGTGCGGGGTTCAATCCAGATCTGCAGAAAGTGCACCGGTTCCTTGGTGGACGGATTGAACTCACTGTGCACCGTGCCGGTGCCGGCGGACATGTGCTGAATCTCGTTTGGCCCGAGTTCTTCCTGGTGTCCCAGGCTGTCTTTATGGGCGAGCTGTCCGTCGACGACGTAGCTCAAAATTTCCATATCGCGATGGGGATGCGCTCCGAAGCCGCGGCCCGGCGCAACCCGGTCATCGTTGAGCACGCGCAATGCGCGGAAGCCCATGTGCTTCGGGTCGTAGTAATTTGCGAATGAGAATGTGTGGTGCGAATCGAGCCAGCCGTGGTTCGCGTGGCCTCTGTCTTGACTCTTACGAATGGTGAACATCTGGTTTCTCCTTCTCTGTGTGCACGTGGCTACTCCCCGTCTGCCGACGGGAGTGAAATGGACATTTCGTTTTCGGTGAATACGCGACAGCCATTTTGGCTGCAGCCTGAAGTTGCTCTCCGGTAGAAGCGCTACGAGACCGTTTGCTGGTTCGCCGCCTCTGCTGCGAGGCCCAGCTTTTTCAGACCGCGGTGCAGCGCACTCCGTTCGCTGCTGGACAGCGGTTCCATGAGGCTCTCCAGCTGCTTCGCGTGACGCTGAAAAAGGCTGGTGCTCAGGGCCCGTCCCGCAGCCGTTAACTCCACACGCCGAATCCGCCGGTCTCCCGGCTCGCTCTTTCGCGTGACCAGGCCGAGGTCGTCCAGCCGGTCTACCGCTGAAGTCATGGAGGCGTTGGCGAGAAGCACTTTTTTGCCGATCTCCGATATCGGCAGCGGGCCTTTATGCAGCAGCACTTCGAGGACTGCGAAGTCGCTGAGGCAGAGGCCTTCACTGGCGATGCTGTTTTCGACGAAGGTGGCCATGGCGCCGTAGCATTTCGCCAGCACTGTCCAGAGTCTTGCCGCGGTGATGATCTTGTCGTTTTTGCGGATATTAACCTCCCGAACGGGTGCCATCCCTACGCTATAAGATGTTTCGATATCGAAATAGATTCAAGAATCCGGCGCGCAGCAAATTGTGAATGAGGAATGGTTCACAGGGAGAAGCCACGAGGGGAACGGACGCAGTGCTCCCGGGGAGCAGCAAGATTTCTTTGTGAAGATCGTGTGAACCCGAGTTATGATGCGAGGAACCCAGTGTGGCCGGGCCGCGATGGGCGTGCAATCTTTTGCGCAAAAACTAGCAAAGATGCTGCGCAACTATTTACTGATAGACATACCGCGGCGTCTGATGTGTACTAATTGAGTATCCAGTTCGAGGTCGCTGCTGTAAGTAAAATTGCTGTTTTGATCGTTCCAGATTCCCTAAGTTGAGTTATCTATGCCCTACGACTGCGATGTTGTATCTACGATGTCACCCCATCCTCTCCTATGACATTCTCGTTAAGAGTTCTACACCTCCACGTGTCCTTCGGCTCCGGGTCTTTGAGCGCTTTCTGACAAGGGTCGCGCGCCCCGCATCTTGGTGATATTGGCTGCAAGTTCCCGGTGAGCGTCAGCAACGCAAGGAGTTTCCTGCATCATCTCGAGTAGCTTGCAGAAACGTTCGCCGGAATTTTGGTGAAGCTGCAAACTTTCTAGAACATTCAGGCATCACAGGACTTCAGCATCAACCCATGATTTCAGTCGGAAGAAGAGTACCGGGACCACGAAAGATTTGGTATTTGGGCCAGTTCCGAATGGACTGCACCTGTTATAGACCCGAGGGTAGTTGAAAGTGCCTCGATCTGTTGGGAGCAGCCGACTCTCTTTCGTTTGAGAGCTCCGCGAATCATTGAGCTAACACAGACAGGCTCCAAATGAAGAAGCGGGCGAAGGTAAGCTTGAGATCCGTTGTAGTTACTTGAAGTAAGGGCCGACTAAGGGGAAAGGGCAGGATGAGTAAACCATCAAGAACTGAAAACGTAGAACTTACTGCAGAGGCATCGGACTCGCAATTGCCCAGGGCGCGGGCGTACTCGGAGTCTGCGCGTGTTTTTGCAATACAAGGAGGATCCGCCCAAGACACGAAGCACGCCAATGGGGTGGAGATTCATCCTGAAAGCAAGCGGGCCTCCGTGTTGGAGAGTGACAGCGAGGACGGCACGGCACGGACCACGCCGTTGCGGCTGCTCATCTCAGATCGAACGGCTTTAGGATGCGAGTTGATGCTGCTCAGCCTGAGCAGCCATCGTGACCTGATTGGCAGCGTAGTCTGCGCGATCAGCAGCGCAGAGGTGGTACAGGTTGCCCGCACGCAGCAGCCGGATGTGGCGCTGGTGAGTGCGGCGTTGAGTGACGGTCCGCTGGCCGGATTTCGCGCGCTGCCCACCTTGCAAAGCCTTTTGCCAAAGTGCTGCGTGATCGTACTGCTCGATGATTGCGATGAGGAACTGGTGGTGGATGCGTTTCGTGCGCGCGCACGGGGAGTGTTTTTCCGGGCAGATCCGATGGAACAACTGGTCAAGTGTATCGATCGTGTTCATCAAGGGCAGGTGTGGGTTCGTTCTCAGGAGCTGCGTGCCGTGCTGGATGCGTTCGCGGAGAGTTCGCCATTTTTTGGACCGACCACCGGCAATTTCCGGCTGAACGAGCGCGAGCTCATGGTCGCTCGCCTGGTTGCGACTGGGCAGACGAACCGGCAGATCGCGCGGCGGCTCAACCTGAGCGAGCACACGGTAAAGAACTACCTCTACAGATTGTTTGAGAAGGTAGGCGTCAGGAGCCGCATGGAACTCGCGGTGATGATGATGAATGAGCCGGCACAGAATGGAACGAACGGCTAGTTAAGCTGCACCCGCAGGCCATTCCTCGAGCCTCCTGCATCCGCCGACAGCCCCCGTCGGTGTCTCCCCCTGAAATCGGACTGTCCGCATCGGAAGGAACCATTTCCGCCGAAGGATGTTTTGCGCTCCAAATCCAAGCGGTTCAGGCGACCCGACGGAGAAGGCTAGCAACTCACTGTGACCGCACGGTGAATCGCTTCCGCGAGCGCTGCCCGGCTCACCGGCTTCGAAACATAGTCGTCCATTCCGCTGGCAATGCAGAGTTCGCGATCTCCTCCCATGGCGTTGGCGGTCATGGCGATGATATAGGTCCGCCGCCCAGTGCCGGATTCCCTGGCTCGAACCTGTCGCGTGGCCTCGAGGCCGTCCATCTCGGGCATCTGGACGTCCATGAAGACAAGATCGAAGGAGCGTGTGCGAAGTCTGGCGAGGGCATCGACTCCGGTCTTCGCCAAGGTCACCCGATGTCCCATCCTCCTGAGCATGGCGGTGGCCAGCTTCTGGTTGACGATGTTGTCTTCTGCCACCAGGATATTCAGTGATAGCGTGTCGCTCGCCGGGACCTGGCGGATGGGCGATGGCTGACGGTGTTTCTGCTCAAGTAGAGCGGGATTGTGGTGCGCGTTCTGGTCCGAGATCGGGGCGGTCTCCATCGGGACCGTGAAGTGAAAGATGGATCCCGCGCCGAGGCTGCTTTCGATCCAGATCTTTCCTCCCATGAGTTGCACGATGCGGGCACTGATGGCTAAGCCAAGGCCAGTGCCGCCGTACCGCCGGGTGGTCGACGAATCGGCCTGCTCAAATGGCCGGAATAACCTTTCCTGCTGATCGGCGGAGATGCCGATCCCAGTGTCTCGTACAGCGAAGTGGAGGATGCATTCCGGGTCCTTTATCTCGGCAACGTTTACTGTAACGGCGACCACTCCTGCGTGCGTGAACTTGATCGCGTTCCCAACCAGATTGAGAAGCACCTGGCGCAGGCGGGTCGGATCGCCGATCAGTTGCCTGGGAACCTCGGGCGCAATCTCGAGGGTGAGTTCCAGACCTTTTTTGTGGGCCGAGTTCGCGATGCTCTTCACCGTTCCGCTGAGCACTTCCTCCAGATCGCAGAGCATCCGACTCGAGGGCGATCTTACCCGCTTCGATCTTCGAGAAGTCGAGAATGTCGTTGATGATGACCAGCAATGCCTCTCCAGAGGCTTTGATGAGCGAGTGATATTCCCGCTGCTCTTCGCCGGAGGAACACATCGCGAGCTCGGTCATTCCGATCACGCCGTTGAGAGGCGTACGAATCTCGTGACTCATGTTTGCCAGAAAATCACTTTTCGCGCGGTTCGCAGCGTCAGCAGCCTTCTGCGCCAACTCCCGTTCCGTGACTTCGTCCTGCAGGTTCTTTGTACGCTCGGCGATGATTCGGCTCAGATCCTCTGCGCGCCGGCGCAAATTGCGTGTGTACATCCGCTGGGCGATGAAGATGGCGAGAACCAGAATCAGGCAGCAGGCGACGTAAAACCACCGTGTCTGGTAGAGGTGGGGCTGAAGAAAGATGCGCATAGAGGCGCCTGTCTCGTTCCAGACGCCATCGTTATTGCTGGCGATCACGCGAAAGCGGTAGTGCCCGGGAGGAAGGTTGGTATAGTAAGCGACGCGCCGCGAACCGGCGTCGACCCAGTCGCGGTCGTATCCCTCTAATCGATACTTGAACTGCACTCGTTGCGGCACCAACAGACTGAGCGCGGTGTAATGAAACTCGATGTGATCTGTGCCGGGCGCGAGCCGCGCACCTTCTTTGAGCAGGATCGTTCGATTGTCGACTACAGCCTCTTCGATGACCACCGGCGGAATTCGATTGTTGAAGACCAGGTGTTCCGGGTCGATGACGACGATGCCCTTGGTGGTGGTGAACCAGAGCTTGCCGTCCCGAGTCCGGCAGCCGGCGGGTTGCGCCTGGGGGGAACTCGCTTCGTTGGTCTTCATGCCGTCGGCGGTGCCGTACAGGTCGCTCCTTACTGTGGAGATCCGGCCATCGGCGAAGTCGTCCAGATCTTTGCCGTTCACCCTGTAGATGCCGCTGGTAGTGCTGATCCAAAGATTGCCGGCCCGGTCAGGCAGAGCGCGCGAAGGATAGTCGTCAAACAGCCCATCTTTCTTGGTGTAATGTGTCACCCGGCCATCGCTGATGCGAAAACGGGTGATTCCGGGAATTCTGCCGCCCAGCCAAAGACTTCCGCGATGATCGTCTGAGATCGAGGTGACCTGGAAGTTAACCTGCTTTTGCATCGCGCTGGAAGGAGGTTCTCCAGGCGCGAACTTGAACAACCCCTTGACCGTAGCGAACCAAAGCGTGCCGCTCCGTCGCGGTAGATGCTGAAGGTGTAGTTGCCGGGAACCGAGAGCGGGGTCATCTGGCCGCGCAGGGTAAAGGGAGACACGCGCCCGTCGTGCACACGCAGAGCAAGCGTGTCTGCTGTTGTTACAATCAGACCCTCATCGTCTTCGTTGATGGCGGAGATGAATTTCTTCGAGAGCCTTCCTCCGCCTTGATAGATCGTCCACTTACCATCTTTGAACCGCGTCAGACCTCCCATCGTACCCATCCAGACGCTCCCATCCCTGCTTTCAAAAAGAGCGTGGCCGTATTAGGGATGATCAGGATTTCTCATGAGAGAGGTAGGGACGCCCTTGTTGAAACGCACCAGTCCTCCCGGATTGGTGAAGGCGAAGACACTGCCGTCCCGGCTTTCAATGAGAGATCGGCTGTCATCTGAGGCTAAGCCGTCCTTCACCGTGAAGGTCGTTGCGCGCGTATCCCGGAAGCGGTCCAGGCCGAGCGAAGTGCCAACCCATAGACTACCCTCGCGATCCTCGTAGAGGGACAGCACCTTGTTGTCGGTCAGGCCATCGCCGGCATTGAAGTAGGAGGTGTGACCATCTCTTTCTGCGAACGAGACCACCAGACTCCGTGCCGATCCAGAGGTTCTTCTGGTGATCCTCCAAGATGGCATTCACCTGGCCGCGAAGTATCCCGCCGCCGACCGGCTTCAGAGCTTTGTCGTCGAGCCCCACGGTGAAGAGCCCCTTGTTTGTGCCGGCCCAGAGAGTGTGCAGATGGTCTCCCACCAGAACATTCGCACCGTTGTATTTGCGCAGGTCCACGACGAATGAAAGGGAGCCGGACTCGTAACAGTAGATGCCAGCGGCAGGACGAGATCCAGATCCGCCCCTGGCTCATCTTCGAAGAATTGATTGATCCACTCCGTTCCTCTCTGCAACATCTGCGGGCCGCCCTGCCTCGATTCGGTAAATGAAATCGTCCGAACCGACAAACACCTGATGGCTCCTGCTCTCAAACAGAGCACGAATGCCACCATCAGGCAGCGGTGCGGGAGGCAGGTAGTCTGAAAATTCGCCCCGCCGGTACACGACGGTCCTGGTCGTCGTTCGAATCAAAAGATCGCCATCCGCACTCGGCGCGATGGCTTTCACCGGCTGGTTTCCGATCGCCTCATCCATGGGAACAAACCGCACGCCGTCGAAACGAACCAACCCGGCAGAGGTTCGCATCCACAGATATCCGTCGGGCGTTTGCAATATCTGGTAGACAGCTTCACCGGGCAGGCCGTGTTGTGAAGTCCAGATATCGTGTCCGTACTGGTCGATTTGCTTCGCCGGGCTCAGTGCCTTCATGCCGAGAACAGAGAAAACAAGGAGCAAGCACAGCGTCGAGGCGGCGCGAGGTATTCAGAGGGAAGCTGTTACAGGAGCGATGAACGGAAGCAGAGAATCGCGCGACACAGAAAGCAATTTCTTTGCTCGATGACAGGCGAGAACATAATCGGCCTTCGGGTGATTCCCGCACAGCACGACACCGTTCCGATTTGAGAATGGAAGACACGCGCACGAACTCCCCGAGTGACCTATCGGCAAGGCGTACGCGTTAGTGAGTGAACGCAGATACGGCAAGCGAGAATCGATTTCCGCACCTGTGTTCAGAGGCGGTTGAACATTGCCATACACCGCGCAACCCGTCAAGAGCGATTTGAGCGCCTCTCTTCCGCATTCGGTTCCTCCCCCCTTCGGCCTTCCCCAACTGGGAATCGCGGCTGACAGAGCCGTCGACTTTTGTTGTGAATCTCCGACGCAGCCGATAAGCTGAACACCACAAACGGCGCCCCGACTTCCGACAAAGCGTCACCGATGCCTGAATCCCGAGGCATGGACCAGCCTCCAGAAAGAAAAACTTCGATGGATGAAATCGTTAAGGAATATCTGATCGAGAGTACCGAGGCATTGGATTGTGTCGATCGCGAACTGATCGAACTGGAGAAGAACCCATCTTCAGCCGATCGGCTCGCGACCATTTTTCGCGCGATCCACACGGTGAAAGGGACCAGCGGCTCGCTTGGATACTCCAGGATTGAAGCCGTGGCGCACCGGGGCGAGAACCTGCTGAGCAGAATGCGGGACGGCAAGCTTGTGCTCACCGGAGAGATCACTACGACCCTGCTGGCCGCGACCGATCTTTTGCGAAAGATGCTGAGCTGCCATCGAGGAGACTGGAAGCGAAGGTACTGAGGACACGCAACCGGTGATCACTAGCCTGGAGCGCTTTCTTGAGGCCTCGAGGAAACAGCAAGATCCGCAAGAGGACCGTGAGGGCGCATCGGATTCGCCAGAGATGCTGGGCCAAATTCTGGCTGACGTCGGCGCGGTGACCATCGAAGCAGTGAGTGACGCCTCGCAACGGCAGAAGCAGGGCGATACCAGAAAGATCGGCGAGATCCTGATCGAAACGACCGGGCTATTGCCTGCCTCCGTCGAGGAAGCGCTCGAGGTACAAGCAGAGCGGAGAAACCAGCAGATCACCTCGAGTGCGATTCGAGTGAATGTCGGGTTGCTGGATAAGGTGATGAACCTGGTCGGCGAGTTGGTGCTCGCGCGCAACCAGGTGCTGCAATTTACTTCGGGGACGAAGGATGCTGGCTTTCTAAAAACGGCACAACGGCTGAACCTGATTACCACCGAGCTGCAGGAAGGCGTGATGAAGACCCGCATGCAGCCGATCGGCAACATCTGGAAGAACTTTCCCCGCACGGTTCGCGACGTCTCGCTGGCCTGCGGCAAGCTGGCGGAACTGCAGATGGAAGGCGCGGATACTGAGCTGGACAAGACCATCATCGAGGCCATCAAGGATCCTCTGACGCACATCGTGCGTAACTCCATCGACCACGGCATTGAACTGCCCGGAGTGCGGCAGAAGGCAGGCAAAGCGACCTGTGGCGCGATCCGACTGCGCGCATTTCACGAGGGCGGCCAGGTCAACATCGTCGTCAGCGATGACGGAGCGGGAGTCGGACTGCGCTCGCGTACGCGAAAAGGCTCTGGAAAAAGGGTCTGGCGACGGCACAGGAAGCTTGCCGGCATGTCTGAGCAGCAGATCTGCAATCTCTCGTTTCTGCCCGGACTCTCTACGGCCGCGCGTGTGACCAACATCTCCGGACGCGGCGTGGGCATGGATGTGGTGAAGACCAATATCGAGAAGATCGGCGGGACGGTCGGGATAGAAACCGTCCAGGGTCGCGGAACCACCATCAAGATTCGTATCCCGCTTACCCTGGCGATTATTCCTGCCTTACTGGTGATGAGCGGCGGCGAGCGATTTGCCATTCCCCAGGTCAGCCTCGTCGAACTGGTTCGTTTAGAAGGAGCGGGCGCGCTGTCGGGGATCGAGATGGTGCATGGGGCGCCCGTTCACCGCTTGCGTGGACGACTGCTGCCGCTGCTGTCGCTCAATAAGCAGCTGAGACTCGCGACAGAAAAGGCCAGCGGAGGCGAAGTGCCGATTGTGAACATCGTGGTGCTGCAGGCGGATGGCAGACAGTTTGGGCTGATCGTGGACAACATCAACGACACCGAAGAAATCGTCGTCAAGCCGCTTGGCAAGCAGTTGAAGGGTATCTCCTGTTTTGCCGGCGCGACCATTCTCGGCGACGGACGAGTGGCTCTGATTCTCGACGTGCCCGGTCTGGCTCAGGGTGCGCATCTGGCGCGTGAGACTCACCCGCAGGTGACTGCGGAACAACGTAAGCAGGAGAATGCGGCTGGCATGACGACCGAGTCGTGGTTGCTCTTCCGCGTGGGGACCAGCGGCAGGCTCGCGATTCCGCTGAACGCCGTATCCCGGCTGGAAGAGTTCAGCATCGAGGCGATTGAAACCTCGGACCATCGGCCGGTGATCCAGTATCGCGGGGCGATTATGCCGCTCATCTTCATCTCGGACACGCTTCATCTTCACCCATCGCGACAAGACGAGAGTCGGGTGCAGGTGGTGGTTTCGTCGGAAGGCGACCGAAATGTCGGACTGGTCGTGGACGAGATCCTCGACATTGTCGATCAGCACCTGGACTACACCAAGTATCCGGGCAGCGAATACCTGCTTGGCTCCGCCGTGCTGCAGGAGCATGTTACGGACCTGTTGAATGTATCAGCGACTGTGGCTGGTTTCCTGCGCAGTCACGATTTTGCCCTACAGGAGAATTCTGTCCATGTCTAAGGACCGTCAGTTCTGCACGTTTGTCATTGAAGACCTGCTGCTCGGAGTCAGGATCGAGGAGGTTCAGGAGCTGATTCGTCATCAGCCGACGACCCTCGTTCCGCTTTCCTCCAAGGAAGTAGGAGGCCTGATTAACTTACGCGGCCAGATTGTCTTCGCCATCGACCTTCGCCGCCGACTTGGCCTCGCGCCTCGGCCTGAAGATCAGGACCCGATGAATGTCATTCTCCGCACGAGCGACGGATTAGTGAGTCTGCTGGTGGATGAAATCGGCGACGTGGTCGAAGTCTCCGACGAAGACTTCGGGGAGCCGCCCGAAACGCTGGCGGAATGTGGGAAAGAACTCATCCAGAGCGTGGTCATGCTGGAGAAGAATCTGCTGCTCGTGCTCGATACCGATAAGGCCGTGGACATCCGGTCGTCGGAGATCAACCAAGGTACCGGCGCCTGATTACCAGCGCCTTCACAGTGTTTTGAGGAGATAGGTCATGTCGCAAGAGATTCGTCGGAACGCAGGTAGAGCGGTTCGAAGAACAATGGCAGAAATACGAACGGCGGCTGTACTCGATTTGCCCGATGATTCGAAGTATGAGACGAGCAGTGCAGGGTGCTTCCGCCTCATCAGAAATCGTGCGGCTCGTCCGATCGAGTTCATTGGCTGGAAGCGGTGCTCGACGCCATTCCTTTTCCCATTCATGCAATCGATCTGGATATGAAATGGGCATTTCTAAATACTGCCTTCGAAAAACTGATGCTCGATAACAAACGCATCGGAAATCGCGCCGAGGCGGTCGGGTTGCCTTGCTCAACTGCCTCAGCAAATATATGTAATACGGAGAAGTGTGGTATTCGTCAGCTTGTAAAGACGGGGCTCTCCGTCAGCCACTTCGACTGGCATGGCACCGACTGTAAGCAGGACACTGCGAAGATCCTCAGTCCTGACGGCAAACACCTTGGATGGGTAGAGCTGGTGCAGGATCTGACTTCGACTGTACGGCTCAAGGACTATACCAATAACGAGGTGACTCGACTCGCCTCCAACCTCGTGCAGATCGCGAATGGAAATATCCAGGTGGACCTTGCCGTCGGTGCTGGGGACGAGTACACGAAGGAAGCCAAGGCCCAGTTCGAGACGATTAGCGAGAGCATGCAGCAACTTCGCGAGAGTATTTCCGCGGTGGTTGCCGATGCCACCATGCTCGCCGCCTCAGGCGCGGCCGGAAAGCTGGACGTGCGGGCCGACGCGAGCAGACATCATGGTGTCTTTGCCGAATTGATGCAGCATACAAACGAGATGCTCGACGCGATTCTGCTTCCGATTGGTGAAGGCAATCGCATATTGGCGCAGATCTCGGAAGGCAAGATCGATGAGCTGATCACCCAGCAGTATAAAGGCGATCACGAGAAGATGAAGATCGCAGTCAATAACGTGGCGGTGGTGGTCCAGAATTTGCGCGACGAACTCGGGCGCCTGATTCACGCCTCTCACAACGGCATGCTGGAGGAGCGGGGCAAGGCGGAGCAGTTCAAGGGTGCCTTTGCCGACCTGATGAAGGGTATCAACGAGATGCTGGACGCGATCCTGTTGCCGATCGGCGAAGGCAATCGCATTCTGGCGCAGATCTCGGATGGCAAGATCGACGAGCTGATTACCGAGCAATACAAGGGCGATCACGAGAAGATGAAGATTGCCGTGAATAATGTCGGGTTGGTGGTCCAGAACCTGCGCGGCGAACTGGGCCGGCTGATCCAGGCCTCGCGAGACGGTATGCTCGAGGAGCGCGGCAAGGCGGAACAATTCAAGGGTGCGTTTGCGGACCTGATGAAGGGCGTCAACGAGATGTTGGACGCGATCCTGTTGCCGATTGGCGAGGGCAACCGCATTCTGGCGCAGATCTCCGACGGTAAGATCGATGAGCTGATAACAGAACAGTACAAGGGCGATCACGAGAAGATGAAGATTGCCGTGAATAACGTTGGGCTGGTGGTCCAGAACCTGCGCGGCGAACTGGGCCGACTGATTCAGGCTTCGCGGGACGGCATGCTCGAGGAGCGCGGCAAGGCGGAACAGTTCAAGGGTGCATTTGCAGACCTGATGAAGGGCGTCAACGAGATGCTCGACGCGATCATCAAGCCTCTGCAGGTGTCGGCTGACTACGTGGAGCAGATCAGCAAGGGAAATATACCTCAAAAGATCACAGATACCTACAACGGCGACTTCAACAAGATCAAGAACAACCTCAATCGTTGTGTCGACAGCGTGCAAGCACTGGTAGCCGATGCCGCCATGCTGGCGCAGGCCGGTGTCGACGGGAAGCTGACCACCCGCGCGGACGCCACCAAGCATCAGGGAGACTTCCGCAAGATCGTCGATGGCGTGAATCACACCCTGGATGCGGTCGTCGGTCCGATCCAGGAAGTCGACAAGGTCGTGGGGCTGATGGCGAAGGGAGATCTGACGCAGAGAATCGAACGCGAGTACGCGGGAGATTTCAATCAGCTCAAGGCCGCCGTGAATACTTTGTCAATTCAGTTCGGTGAAGCGATTCGACAGATCGGCAAGGAAACAACTTCTCTGGTTGCCTCTTCTTCGCAACTCAACCAGGTAGTCAGCAGATGGGCGCCAGCGCTGACGAGACCTCGACCCAAGCCAATGTCGTTTCAGCGGCAGCAGAGGAGGTCAGCAAGAATGTGCAGACGGTGGCGACCGGCGCAGATGAGATGGGGGCCAGCATCAAGGAGATCGCGAAGAGCACGGCTGAGGCGACCCGCGTAGCCAACATGGCGGTGAAGACGGCCGGCACCACCAATCAGACCATTACCAAGCTGGGGCAAAGCAGCGCTGAGATCGGCCAGGTCATCAAGGTCATCACTTCGATTGCGCAGCAAACCAATCTGCTTGCGCTGAATGCAACCATCGAAGCAGCGCGGGCGGGCGAGGCTGGCAAAGGGTTTGCCGTGGTGGCGAACGAGGTGAAGGAACTGGCCAAGGAGACAGCCAAAGCCACCGAGGACATCAGCCAGAAGATCGAGGCGATTCAAAGCGATACCAAAGGCGCAGTCTCGGCTATCGGCGAGATCAGCGGCGTGATTGCGCAAATCAGTGACATTCAGAACACCATTGCGAGTGCCATCGAGGAGCAAAGCGCGACCACCAACGAAATCATTCGCAATCTTGCCGAGGCAGCGAAAGGCAGCACTGACATCAGCAGGAATATAGGTGGAGTTGCTGAAGCTGCTCACACGACCAGTGCAGGAGCATCGGAAACTCAGCAATCCGCCAAGTCGCTCGAGAAGATGTCTGCGGAACTTGAAGTGCTGGTATCCCGCTTCAAAGTTTGATCTGTTTCACTGCCGGGTTGCTTCTCGTTTCACGGCGTTCGGAAGTAAGTGCCAATCGATGTGACACATGGATTGAGCTTACTTCCGGCTGTTGCTGGTGCTTTTGCCGAAAGGGCGCAAACAGCAGAGACTCGCTGGAAGAATAAGCAGGCGTTAGCCTCGCGTTGCAATTGAGCAGGCCCCCCCGGGTGTCTTACCCGACCTGTGGTTCTGATTGGGAAATCATGTTACCGATGAAGCGAGTACGAGTATTGGTCATTGATGACTCGGTAGTCATTCGGCGAATGGTTCGCGAGGTGCTATCAAGCGATCCCGAAATTGAAGTCGCCGGCGTGGCGGCGAACGGACGGATCGGGCTGGCCATGATTGAGCAGCTCACTCCCGATGTCGTAACCCTCGACATCGATATGCCGGAGATGAATGGCCTGGAGATGCTGCGCGTGCTTGGTCCCAATCATGGAAAGCCACATGTTGTGATCTTCAGCGCGATGAGTGATACCGGCGCTGCCGCCACTCTCGATGCGTTCAATCTCGGCGCGGACGACTATGTTCACAAGCCAACCGATGCGGGTGACCTGGCGGAGAGCAAGGAACACATTCGCACACAGCTCATTCCGAAATTGAAGGCGCTGTGTGGACTTGCTTCCGCTTCGCCTGCAACGGGATTCGGGTCGATGGTTGCCGACAAGGCTTCGAGCACTCGCACCATTGAAAGCGACTGTGCTCACTGCTTATCTATCGCCGGAAAGGCCCTGCCGCCCAGGAGGGATTCTGCGGAAGAGTAAACGTGTGGACCTGCTGGTGATCGGGACCTCTACCGGTGGTCCGAATGCGCTCGCAGAGTTGCTTCCGCATTTTCCACGAGACGTTGCCGGTTCCAGTGCTGATTGTTCAGCACATGCCGCCGACCTTTACCCGCTATCTGGCAGAGCGACTGAGTGCAACTTGCAGAATCCCCGTGGTCGAAGCGTCCGAGGGCAATGAGCTCGCGCCCGGAAAAATTTGGATCGCGCCCGGGGACTATCACATGACGGTGCAAACCGAGCGTGGGCGGGCCTGGCTGCAGACTGAATCAGCAAGCACGCGAAAACTCATGCAGGCCATCTGTGGACGTACTGTTCCGTTCCGCAGCCGCGGCATTTGGCTCTCATTTGCTGGCGGTGATCTTGACCGGCATGGGGCAGGACGGGCTCCGGGGCTGCGAAGATGTGCGTCGATGCGGAGGGCAGATACTGGCGCAGGACGCAGCCAGTTCCGTGGTTTGGGGAATGCCTGGATTTGTCGCAAATGCTGGTCTGGCGGACAAGGTTGCTCCGCTGGCCGAACTCGGCCCTGAGATTCTTCGGCGTCTGGCATTGAATCGCCATCCGGAGTGGAGATAGTAAAGCCATGAAGCTGGTGCAGGAAGAATTCGACTATCTCCGAGCCCTTGTCCGTGAATGCTCCTCGATCGTGATCGAGCCGGGCAAAGAATATCTTGCCGAGGTGAGACTCAGTCCAGTTGCGTACGATGAGGGCTTCCCTTGCGTGCAGACATTACTGGTCAGCATGCGGCGGTCGCCTTCCGAGCGCCTTCGCGCCCGGGTCGTTGAGGCCATGACGAACAACGAGACCACGTTCTATCGCGACTCAGAGCCGTTCGAGGCGCTGCGAAAGGTGATCATTCCGGAGTTGCTGGCCCGCAACTCGTCACAGCGGCAGCTCACAATCTGGAGCGCCGCCGCCTCGACCGGACAGGAAGCCTACAGCATCGCCATGCTTCTCGAAGAAGAATTCAGCGGGCTTGCCGGCTGGTCTGTCCGTATTCTTGGTACCGACATCTCGAGAGCGGCACTGGATCGGGCTCGTTCCGGCGTCTATAGCCAGATGGAGGTCGGGCGGGGCCTCACCCCTGCTCAATTGCAGCGTCATTTCCGTAAAGAGGGCTCGGACTGGCGTCTCTCAGAGAATATTCGGCGCAAGGTGGAGTTCGTCCATATGAACCTTTTCGATTCCTGGGCGGAGATTCCTGCGAGCGATATCGTGCTGATGCGCAATGTGCTGATCTACTTTGAAGTAGAGAAGAAGAAAATCCTCCTGCAGAAACTGCGTCACGTCCTGAAACCGGAAGCTTACCTCCTGCTCGGCTCTGCCGAGGCGACCTTTGGCCTCGATGACAGCTTCGAGCGGGTTCCGACCGGAGCCATTTCCTTCTACCGAAGGTCCTCAGTTCGGCGGTAAGCGGTGCACTCGCGCCGTTCCTACTCATCTGCCTACATGCATGCCAGATGCGCGATGATTCTTAATGAGCCTGCTGACTGCGTTGTGCGAGCTTAGCCCATTTGCTCCACAACTCAGGATCAGCGAGCATCTTGATGTAAACACCGCCGACCACCGACCTCGCTTGAAATCCAATCTGCTTCGCACTCACCGTGTCGTACCAATCCGTCATGGGCACGCGAGTTGGCGTTTCGTTGAGAAACAGGAATATGGGATGAACGAAAGTCTGAAAGTCGGAGGGATTGTGTGCCATGGTTGCCGTCCATAACTCCCAATCCAGCTTGGTGTAAGTTTCACGATTGTCGAGCGGAAGTCCAAAGCGGTTCATATGCTGTTTGTAAAACTGAAGCTCCTTCGTCGCGACCGAATCCGGGAACATGTGCAGCCCGAGCACCGTGTCCCACACGAGGTTGTATTTCTGGCTCCAGGAATTCTGATGATCGAACGCCAGCCGGTAGTGGTCTCCTTCCGCGGCCATCGGCACCCACTTCTCCGCCATTCCCTTGGCGGCGGAGGCGTAGCGCGTCGCGACTTCGTGATGGCCGAGTGCCTCGGCCATGCGCGCATAGGCGGCGAGTGCTTCGATCGCCTTGATCGACAGGTTTGTGTTGTGAGCGAGATGTCCGGCGAAATCGTCCGTGCTCAATTGATTTTCGGGATCAAACCCTTTCTCCAGCAGGTATTCCGCCCATTTCGTCAGCAGAGGCCAGTATTTCGCGGCAAAATCGTTGTTCTCTTCCGCGTGTTCCATCGCCGCTACCATCAGGATCATGTCGCCGGATTCTTCTACCGGCATCTGATTCTCTTCGCTCACTTCGCCGCCGCCATATAACTGGCCATTCGCGAGGGGATAGACGCCGAGATCATGCGGCGCGAAGGGAAACTTCCATCGGGGAGTGCCCGCGTAACGCATCACGGGTTCAAGCTGTGCCTCGACCAGCTTCGGATTGAGAAAGAGATACATGGGCGCCGACGGATAGAGAACATCCACGGTAGAAATGGAACCGTTGCTGAAGTTTTCCTTCGGCATGAAGAAAGGCACGCCGTTCTCGTCTTCAACCAGTTTGTGAGCGGCAATGGACTGTCGAAAGGCGAGACACGCAATGGCCGCATACTCCGGACCTCCGGCTTGCACCAGGTCGTGATCCAGTGCCGCATCGAAATCCGCGGAGCGTCGCTGGAGTTGAGGATAGTCGTGCTCGGCCGCCCGCAGCAGGCTGGCGAAATTCTCGAACTCCGTTCTCCAGTACGGCAGAGCTTCTGATGCATGTATTCGACGGAGTACCCGTCGTCATAGCCGACCAGCACATGCCGGGTGACAGGTTCGGCGCCCACCTTGCCCAGCGGCAATACGAGGTTGAGCGTGGGCGCGGCGGGATAGCGGCTTTGTGGCGTGCGCGGTTCGCCGAGATCGTCGTCCTGCCCAATGCGGCCATCGGCAATGAAACGATCGCGGTAGCTCTCGTTTCCGGCAGTGAGTTCGGCGCCGCTGTTTGAGTCAGGGACGGCAAGATAGAAGTAGCCCCAATCGATTCGCAGGTTGTCCCCTGATTTCTCGAGCGTGGGCTGCCGGGTTGTTCCGATTCGAAGCAGGTGAAGTCCCTCAATCTCGGCGCGGGACCAGATCACCGCTTCGTTGGCGTCGTTGGTGGCAAGCGCGCCCGACGCATCCAGGTAGAGAGACGACGTCATGCGATCGCCCATCCCTGGACTTCACGGCCCACTCCACGTAGGTGACCGGTCGGGCCATGACCTTCAAATCCTCCGGCAAAGAAGGAGTAAGGAAGGTGAGATTCAGGTCAATCTCCGGGCTCCCTAAGGCGATGATGGTTCGGGTCGGAGTGATCTCACGCCTTGTCTCTTGCAGCGCGGGAAGTTTTCGGTCAGCATCACCCAGATAGCGGTAAGTTTTACCATCGATCCGAACAAGGCCGTTGATGGGCTGTGGTGTCCCGGTCCAGTGTTTGGTAGGGCCGTCGGTCAGCCGGTCTCCCGTGGACCAGATGCTGAAATAAGGATCATGGACAATCAGCGGGGTTGCAGGTGGTCGTAGAGCCGGTAGAGCAGCTGATTGTGCTGGAAGATTGAGTTCAGATCCCAACAGGAGGGAAACAGCGATCAAGACGCCCGGAATACACTTCACTCTTCTTATCCCCTTCAAATTCGTACCTGAATTTTCAGCCTTGCGCTGAAGCTCCAGGGAGGCAGTGTCGCATGGCCGGTACCGGATGAGGCGAGACTGGGAACGGCGCCCGAATTGGATACCTTGCCGGAGGCGAAGTCGTTAACTCCGCGACGTGAAAAGCTATTGAGAGAAGGCAGGCTGTTCCTGTTGCGAGAAACGACTCCTGCCATGAACCTGCAGGGCATCGTATTCGAATCGCACGGCTTGCGCATGGTTCAGATGATCTAGCTTGAACCGCCGGCAGCGTCTCACCGGGGTCGGGCTGGACTCTCGGATTCTCTGAACGAGCCACACTTGCCGTGCCGGCAGGGAACGGTTGGAAAGCTGCTCAGGATTTTCTCTGGAGCGGGCGGACTCGCATTGGGGCGGCGACGCTGATAACGTGTGGGGATGGAGCGGGCGATTACCAAGGTGCTCTTTCCTCCCATGCCCGTGGTTGTGGCAAACTTTACCACTCCGGGCACCGACTCTTCGTGCGCCTGGGCAACCTCTTTGTCACACGGTGCATCCTGTCGAACGCCCCTCTGCGGAGACAATCCATTGCGAAACTCCAGAACGTCCTGCCCCCTTCCACCGCTGATAGGGCGGTCCGCTGCGAAGTGTCTTTCTTTTGAATTCCGGCAAACTGCGTAGGAGAGAACTATGAAGTCTGGCAAGCCGCCATCGAGCCCCAAGGATCATCCGAGTGCCGCTCCGGATGTGGAAACCAATGGTCACGTCGCAGTTGCCGAACCTGAGCTCAGTGCTGCTGACCTGGGCACCATCCTGGCAGGGCTTCAGACGATGCGCGACGGCGATTTCTCTGTCCGTCTGCCGGTGGCCTGGACCGGGCTGCAGGGAAAGATCGCTGATACATTCAACGACATCATTGCGGCCAACGACCAGATGGCTCGCGAACTGAAGCGCGTCGGGCTCGCCGTCGGGAAAGAGGGCAAGACGCGGGAACGCACCCGTTTCCAGCAGCTGCGTGGCGCTTGGGGCGAGATGGAAGTCTCCGTCAACACGCTGGTAGACGATCTGCTGCGTCCCACGACCGAGGTGACACGAGCGATCGCTGCCGTTGCGCAGGGAAACTTGACCCAAACCGTGAGGCTCGATGTGGACGGGCGTCCGTTGGAGGGCGAGTTCCTGCGTTCCGCCAACATCGTCAATACGATGATCCAGCAACTTGGAGTTTTTACCGCCGAGGTTACGCGCGTCGCCCGCGAAGTGGGAACCGACGGCAAACTCGGTGGCCAGGCGCAGGTTCCCGGAGTGGCCGGCACCTGGAAGGACCTTACAGATTCGGTCAATTCTATGGCCAGCAACCTGACGGGACAGGTGCGAAACATAGCCGAAGTTGCAACCGCTGTGGCCAGCGGCGATCTCTCGCGCAAGATCACCGTGGACGTTCGCGGCGAGATTCTGCAGCTGAAAGAAGCCATCAATACGATGGTCGATCAGCTGCGCTCCTTCGCTTCAGAAGTAACGCGCGTAGCCCGCGAAGTGGGAACGGACGGAAAGCTGGGCGGCCAAGCGGTGGTGCCGGGTGTTGCGGGCACGTGGAAAGATCTCACCGACTCAGTAAACGCGATGGCCGGCAACCTCACGGCCCAGGTTAGAAACATTGCAGAGGTAACAACCGCGGTCGCCCGCGGCGATCTTTCGCGCAAAATCACAGTTGACGTCAAGGGCGAAATTCTTGAATTGAAAGACACCATCAACACGATGGTCGATCAGCTGAACGCCTTCGCAGGCGAAGTGACGCGCGTAGCCCGCGAAGTAGGTACCGAAGGCAAGCTGGGTGGCCAGGCGCAGGTGCCCGGAGTAGGAGGCACGTGGAAAGATCTCACAGATAATGTGAATTTCATGGCCAGTAACCTCACCGGCCAAGTGAGAAACATTGCAGAGGTAGCGACCGCGATCGCGAACGGCGATCTTTCCCGCAAGATCACGGTCGATGTTCGAGGCGAAATCCTGCAGCTTAAAGAAACCCTCAACACGATGGTGGACCAACTCAATCGCTTCGCAGGCGAGGTGACGCGTGTGGCGCGCGAAGTTGGTACTGAAGGCAGACTCGGCGGCCAAGCGAATGTGCCCGGTGTCGCTGGCACCTGGAAGGATTTGACGGACTCGGTAAACTCCATGGCCGGTAATCTGACTGGCCAGGTGCGCAACATTGCAGAAGTTACTACGGCCGTGGCTCGCGGCGACTTATCCCGCAAGATCACCGTGGATGTGAAGGGAGAAATTCTAGAGCTAAAAAATACCATCAACACGATGGTGGACCAGCTGAATGCTTTCGCTGGCGAAGTAACTCGCGTAGCACGAGAGGTTGGTACCGAGGGCAAGTTGGGCGGACAGGCGCAAGTCTCGGGTGTCGCCGGCACATGGAAAGATTTGACCGATTCGGTGAACTTCATGGCCGGCAATCTGACGGCCCAGGTGCGCAATATCGCCGAAGTGGCTACGGCTGTGGCTCGCGGAGACCTTTCCCGCAAAATCACAGTCGACGTGCGCGGGGAAATTCTCGAGTTGAAAGACACGATCAACACGATGGTCGACCAACTTCGCTCGTTCGCCTCCGAGGTTACTCGTGTGGCTCGCGAAGTCGGCACCGACGGCAAGCTAGGTGGTCAGGCCCAAGTGCCGGGTGTCGCGGGTACCTGGAAGGACTTGACTGACTCTGTAAATTCGATGGCCAGTAACTTGACTGGGCAAGTGAGAAACATCGCCGAAGTTTCTACAGCGATCGCCAGCGGTGACTTGTCCAAGAAGATCACCGTGAACGTGAGCGGCGAGATTCTCCTGCTGAAAGAAACCATCAATACCACCGTAGATCAGCTGAATGCGTTTGCCGGTGAAGTGACTCGCGTCGCTCGAGAAGTTGGAACGGAGGGACGGCTCGGGGGCCAGGCAAATGTGCCAGGTGTCGCAGGCACTTGGAAGGACCTTACGGACTCCGTGAATTCAATGGCCGGCAACTTGACGGGCCAGGTACGAAATATTGCCGAAGTTACCACGGCTGTGGCTCGTGGCGACTTATCCCGCAAAATTACTGTCGACGTGAAGGGGGAAATTCTTGAGCTGAAGAACACCATCAATACAATGGTGGATCAGCTGAATGCCTTCGCGGGAGAAGTTACGCGCGTGGCTCGCGAAGTCGGCACGGATGGAAAGCTCGGCGGCCAGGCCCAGGTGCCAGGTGTGGCCGGGACCTGGAAAGATCTCACCGACAACGTCAATTTCATGGCGAGCAACTTGACGGGCCAGGTGCGTAACATCGCCGAGGTGGCAACTGCTATCGCAAACGGCGATCTTTCCAAGAAGATCACCGTAGACGTTCGCGGCGAGATCCTCCAGTTGAAAGAAACTCTGAACACCATGGTCGAACAGCTACGCTCGTTCGCGGCCGAAGTTACTCGCGTGGCTCGCGAAGTAGGCAGCGAAGGCCGTCTCGGTGGACAGGCCAATGTTCCCGGCGTGGCTGGCACCTGGAAAGATCTGACCGACTCAGTAAACGCCATGGCCGGCAATCTCACTGCGCAAGTTCGTAACATCGCCGAAGTTACAACAGCAGTAGCTCGCGGCGATCTATCGCGCAAGATTACGGTCGACGTGAAGGGCGAAATTCTTGAGCTGAAGAACACCATCAATACGATGGTCGATCAGCTGAATGCCTTCGCTGCCGAAGTTACTCGCGTCGCCCGCGAAGTAGGTACGGAAGGTAAGCTCGGCGGCCAGGCACAGGTACCTGGTGTCGCGGGCACATGGAAGGATTTAACTGACAATGTTAACGTCATGGCCGCGAACCTTACGGAACAAGTTCGTGGCATCGTTAAAGTTGTAACTGCCGTGGCCAACGGGGAACTCACGAAAAAGCTGACGGTAAATGCGAAAGGCGAAGTAGCTGCCCTGGCAGAGACCATTAATAACATGACGAACACGCTGGCCACGTTTGCCGATCAGGTAACGACCGTGGCTCGCGAAGTCGGCGTAGAAGGCCGCCTTGGTGGACAGGCGAACGTGCCAGGAGCGGCAGGTACGTGGAAGGATCTAACCGGTAACGTTAATCTCCTTGCAGACAACCTTACCAACCAAGTGCGCGCGATCGCTGAAGTAGCAACCGCAGTTACGAAAGGAGACTTGACCCGTTCCATTCAGGTAGAGGCCAGCGGAGAAGTCGCGGAGTTGAAAGACAACATCAACACCATGATTGATAACCTCCGTCTTACGACAGATCGCAATACTGAGCAGGACTGGCTGAAGACGAACCTTGCTCGCTTCACGGGTATGCTGCAGGGTCAACGTGATCTAACGACCGTGGGCAGGATGCTACTTTCCGAGTTAGCGCCGCTGGTGAACGCACAACAAGGCGTTCTGTACCAGATGGAATCGGAAGAGTCGACCAGCATGGTGCTGCTCTCCGCCTATGCCACCACGGAAGATGGTCACCTGGAGAGAATCAGAATTGGCGAGGGTCTCATCGGCCAGTGCGCCTCTGAGAAGCGCCGCATGCTCATCTCCGACTTGCCGGGCCACACATCGCCCATTCGCTCCGGCTTGTTCGAAGCGACGCCGCGGAATGTGATTGTCCTGCCGGTCTTATTTGAGGATCGCGTGAAGGCCGTAATCGAGTTAGCTACTCTGAGTACCTTCACCGCCTCGCATCTGGCTTTCCTCGAGCAACTTACTTCCAGCATCGGTATCGTACTGAACAGTATCGAAGCGACGATGCAGACAGAAGGACTGCTGAAGCAATCGCAACAGCTGGCGATCGAGCTCCAGACACAGCAGAAGGAGCTGCAGCAGACCAATGAACAACTCGCGCAAAAGGCACAGCAGCTCGCCGAACAAAATGCTGAGGTTGAACGTAAGAACCAGGAGATTGAGCAGGCTCGCGGCGCTCTGGAAGAAAAGGCCAAAGAACTCGCACTTACTTCTAAGTATAAGTCAGAGTTCCTGGCTAATATGTCGCACGAGCTGAGGACGCCTCTCAACAGCATTCTGGTGCTGGGACAGCAACTCGCGGAGAATCCAGACGGCAACCTTACCGGCAGGCAAGTCGAGTTCGCACGCACAATTCATGGCGCCGGTACCGACTTGCTGAACCTCATCAGCGACATCCTGGATCTTTCCAAGATTGAGTCCGGCACTGTCTCGGTAGAGGCGGAGGAGGTCTTCTTCAATAGCCTGATCGAAATGGTAGCGAGACCATTCAGGCATGAGGCGGACAACCGGAAGTTATCCTTTGATATTCATGCGGATAGCCGACTGGCGCGAAGCCTGGTTACGGACTCCAAGCGCTTACAGCAAGTGTTGAAGAACCTACTATCCAATGCCTTCAAATTCACTGAGCAGGGCAAAGTAAGATTGTCCGTCTCCTCGGTAACCAGTGGATGGACACAGGATCACCCCATTCTAAGTGGAAGTGGATCCGTGATTGCCTTCGAGGTCTCAGATACCGGCATCGGCATTCCGTTTGATAAGCAGCGCATCATCTTTGAGGCCTTCCAACAGGCAGATGCTGGAACAAGCAGAAAATATGGCGGAACCGGACTAGGATTGGCCATCAGCCGTGAACTCGCCAGTTTGCTTGGAGGAGAAATTCAGCTAAGTAGCGCGCCCGGGAAGGGAAGCACGTTTACGCTCTTCCTGCCGCAGACATACGTAGGCCCCGCCTCTCCCAGCATTACGGTAAGAAACGAGCCGTATCAACGGCCGAGTTCGATGTTACAAATCTCCAACCTGAGTGTGGCTGAACATCATGCCGAGGTCATTGAAGATGATCGCGCCTCTCTTCAAGCGGGAGATGCCATCTTGCTCGTCGTAGAAGATGATACGCATTACGCTCGGATCCTCTGTGACTTGTCGAGAGACAAGGGCTTCAAAGTATTGGTGGCCCATCGAGGCGCGGACGCTCTTGCCTTAGCAAGAGAATTCCGACCGACGGCCATCTCGCTCGACGTATTTCTTCCGGATATGTTGGGCTGGACAGTTCTTAATCACTTAAAGCAGGATCCTACCACCCGTCATATACCTGTGCAGATGCTCACGCTGGATGAAGACTGGCATCATGGCTTGTCGCGCGGGGCATTCGCATTTGTAACGAAACCGACCACCACCGAGGGTCTCGAGGCCGCAATCTTGCGCATCAAGGACTACGCGAGCCCTCGTCGCAAGCGGCTGCTCGTGGTTGAGGACGAGCCGGCACAACGGCTCAGCATCGAAGCCTTGCTGGGGCATGATGACATTGACGTCACGATGGTGGATACGGGTGCGCAGGCGCTTGACTCGGTCAATCGGCAGACTTACGATTGCCTTGTGCTCGATCTGCGGTTGCCGGATATGAGCGGCTTCGAGGTGCTGGAGCGTCTGCGCGATACTCCGACACTGAATGAGCTGCCGGTCGTGGTCTTTACTGGAAAAGATCTTACTCCGGAAGAGGACGCCAGATTGCATACACTGGCTCGCAGCGTGATCGTCAAAGACGTGGAGTCACCAGAGCGGCTGCTTGATGAGACGGCGCTCTTCCTGCATCGGGTAGTAACGGATCTGCCTCTCGAAAAACAGAACATGCTGGACCGGTTGCATCGTTCTGATGAGGCGCTGGTAGGAAGGCGAGTGCTGATTGTTGATGATGATGTCCGAAATATCTTCGCGCTCAGCAGCGTGTTGGAGCGCCGAGGCATGACCGTACTTACCGCAGGCACGGGCCGTGAGGCGATCGAGACCATTGAGTCGACCCCGGACCTGGGCATTGTTCTCATGGACATTATGATGCCGGAGATGGATGGCTATGAAACCATGCAAGTGATTCGCCAGAACCCGTCGTTCCGCAGGCTGCCAATCATTGCACTTACAGCCAAGGCGATGAAGGGAGATCGGGAAAAATGCCTTGAGGCAGGCGCATCGGAGTATCTGGCCAAACCCGTAAATACCGAGCAGTTATTATCGGCGCTGCGCATGTGGTTGCACAGGTGATTCTCCAGATAGGAATATCGGGCTGTAATAGAGATAAGGTGCCGGAGCAGAACGGATGAGGGATGAAGTGAACGTCACTGAAAGAGCCAACATCTTGATGGTTGACGATCAGCCCGCCAAGCTGCTCAGTTATGAGGCGATCCTCGGTGACCTGGGCGAAAATCTCATCAAAGCGCGCTCTGGGAGAGAGGCTCTCGAGCAACTCCTAAAGCAAGACGTGGCGGTCGTGTTACTCGACGTAAGTATGCCCGAGATAGACGGCTTCGAAATGGCGGATATGATGCGCCAGCATCCGCGCTTTCAGAAAACCGCAATTATCTTCATATCTGCCGTACACCTGACCGACTTAGACAGGATCAAAGGCTACAAGAGTGGCGCCGTCGACTATATCTCGGTGCCGGTGGTTCCTGAGGTGTTGCGGGCCAAGGTAAGTGTCTTCGCTGAGTTACACCGCAAGACACGCGAGCTTGAGGCTCTGAACCGCGAGTTAGAACGAAGAGTCGAGGAGAGAGCGAGGCAGCTACAGGAGAGCGAGAACCAGTTTCGGACGCTCGCCGATTCTATTCCTCAACTTGCGTGGATGGCAGATGCGGATGGACAGATCTTCTGGTTTAACCAGCGATGGTATGACTACACCGGTTTGTCGTTTGAAGAAGCACAAGGATCAGGTTGGACAAGGGCATATCATCCAGCACATCGGGACCGGGTCATGCAGAGTCTCGAACAGTCCTGGTCTACGGGCAATCCATGGGAAGATACATTTCCCTTACAGGGACAAGACGGCAGTTATCAGTGGTTCCTCTCGCGGGCTGTACCGATCCGAGACTCCCAGGGAGTGGTCGCTAGATGGTTCGGAACCAACACAGATATCAGCGCCCAGATCAAGGCTGAAGAACAGATTCGGCATCTGAACAGCCAACTGGAGCAACGCGTGGCTGAGTTAGAGACCATCATGCAGGTGTTGCCCGTCGGAGTCGCGGTTGCGCATGACCCCCGGTGTGAGTTGATCACTGCGAACCACGCCCTCAGTGAACTCGTCGGCATGATCCCCGGCCAGAATATTTCGAGCGGCGTGGATGGAACTGCGGCTCTTCCCTATCGATTCCGCCAGCATGGGAGAGATTTGCCGAACTCAGCGCTGCCCCTCCAGCGCTCCATTGCCACCGCCAGACCTGTGGGAACGACGGAATGGGAGATCGAGCGTGCCGATGGAACTAAGACACAGATCCTGGGAAGTGCGAGTCCGCTGTTTGACAGCCAGGGTAATGTGCGTGGCGCTGTAAGCGCCTTCTTCGACGTGACCAACCGTAAGAAGATGGAAGATCTATTGAGGGAACGTGCAGACCTGCTAGAGTTGGCGTCGGAAGCCATCCTGGTAAGGGATCGTGCGGGTGTTCTGCAGTACTGGAACGCAGGCGCCGAGGCGCTGTATGGCTGGCCCCGTGAAGAGGTGCTGGGGAAACATGTGCACGAACTGTTACATACCCAGTTTCCCATCGAAACGGAAACGATTGAGGCAGCGCTGCTGGCCGAGGGAAGATGGGATGGAAATCTGATCCAGGAGACGCGCGACGGGCAAGAGGTCGTCGTTGCCAGCCGGCAGGGGCTCAAAATGGAAGCCGGATCCATTCTCGAGATTAACCGTGACATCACGGCGCAACTGCAGGCAGAAGAGGCTCTTCGCAAAACAGAACGGCTGGCTGCGATGGGCCGGGTCGCGGGGATCATCGCGCACGAAATCAACAATCCCCTCGAAGCCATCACGAATGCCTTCTACCTGTTGAAAGATCATCCCTCCCTCGACGAGGAGGCGAGATACTTTGCCCAGTTAGGGGAAGAGGAGTTATTGCGAGTCTGCCACATCACTAAGCAGACGCTTGGTTTTTATCGCGAGTCACAGCATCCCGTACCAGTTTCGATTCCAGAACTCCTGGACGACGTGCTGGAGCTGCAAGCGCGCCGGCTACAGCTCAGCGAGATCAATCTTCAGAAGCGGTATCTTACTAAGGGACTTATTCGCGGGTTTCCCGTGGAGCTGAAACAAGTGTTCCTCAACCTCATTGGCAATGCGATCCAGGCGATGCCTGCTGGAGGCTACCTCCGAATTCGTGTTGCAGAACGCGCAAATAGGCTGAAGCAGCGCAACGACCTATGCATCTCGATCTGTGACACTGGATCTGGCATCCGCCCGGAGGACGCAAAGAGGCTGTTTGAACCTTTCTTCAGCACGAAGTCGACCAAGGGCACGGGCCTGGGGCTGTGGATCAGCAAAGGCATCATCCAGAAATATGAGGGTACCATCGCGTTTCGAAGCATGCCACTCGGTGACGGAAACATAACCTGTTTTCGCGTAACCGTTCCTGGAACAGATCAAATTGAGCGATCTCAGTTAGTAGCTAATTACGCCGAGAGTGTGAGTGGCGATCAAATGACGCGAGGCAACATTGGTCCCGCATGACGTCGTGATTCTCTGTGTCGATGACGAAGAGACTCCCTTGACGCTGAGGAAGCTCGTCTTGCAGAAGCAGGGCTATAAGGTGATGACTGCCAGCTCCGCAGCGAATGCCTTGAGGGTACTCGACTCGTGCCACGTCGATCTTGTGCTTTCAGATCAACTCATGCCGGGTGGCACGGGAACCGAGTTAGCAAAGGGAATCAAAAGCACTCGCCCCGAGTTACCCGTTGTCCTGGTATCCGGAGTGAACGAGATTCCCCCGGATGCCCGATATGCAGACCTGTTTATAAGCAAGGTGGAGGGTCCCGTGTCCATGTGCCAGAAGATCTCCGGAATTCTGAACCAGCGCGGTTATCGTCTGGATTGACTGTCACGGACTTATAACTGGCGAGGGACCTTCCCTACCTTTGACTCTCCTACTCGGCGCTAGATTTCTGCTCTTGATACTGCTCGATGTGGTGATAGATCGAGTCCGGAAACTTGAGATTTCGATACAGGTTGCCGCAGTCAGGATCTTCCGGATTCGGAAGAATAGGGAACTCTTGCTGTTGTTGCCACTCCAGGATGCGCGCCCGCTTTGGCGGATTGTAGTCACGCGATTGCACTTGCCGCAGCAGCGCCACGGCGGCAGGCTCATCGAAATCGCGGTCGTGTGTCAGCCAGTCGATGACCCCGTCATCCGACAAGAAATGCCGAGCTACCATCGCAAACACGAGCCGACCGTAATGTCCGATATCCTGCCCTTGATCCAGAGAATCGAGAAGGTGGGACATCATGGAGTCTTTCCGCAACTCGGCCTCGCCGCCTGTCAGATCGGCCTCGCCGCTCTCGGTTGGCTGCTCGCCCGCTTCGGAACCGCTGGAACTCGCGTATGTACTTTCCTTCAACCGCGCCAACTCAGCCTCGGCTCGCTCGGCGCGTTCAGTCGCCTTCTTGAGATCTTCGGTAGTCGCGCTTGCGATGGTGTCAGTCTCCTCAGCAATGTACTTTCGCTCCGCCATAATCAGGCCCCCGTTTACGCTGTTTGTTCGCCTCTTAATCGGATGAGGAATCGCGTGCGGGTGTTGCTCCACCCGTTATGGAGCTCCACATATCCTCGCCTCGGGTGGAAGCAGCAACACGGCGAGCACAGAGTTTTGTGCTCATGCTGGGGTCCTAAGTTGCAGCCCGCCCGTTTTCAAGTGACTAAGGTAAGGTTCTGAAACCGAGCACACTGGGTTACTATCGTGGAAACTTGAAGTCACTGTTTCACTTGCTGCCTTAACCATGAACCCTTTCAGCCTGGTCCACGTGCGCTCACGCGCCCCTGTCGACTCGCCCCGTGTGGCGCGGTGCAGGTGTTCGAGCGGCCAAAGCTTGCTTGAGGCCGCTGTTTTTCTGCCGCTGATTTTTCTCTGCGCCGCGTATGCGGTCGATTTCGGCTACTTCTTTATCGTGTGCGCGAACCTCACCTCCTCGGCTCGCAATGCCGCCGAATACTCGATTCAGGGGTACCAATCCCCGGGTCAAATCGTGCTGCCGCCCGCTGGTCCAAGCACGACGAACACATCCGTTGCCGCACTTGCAATAGGAGATTTAGCCGGGCTCTCTCAGTCTTCCACTGTGGCAACCGTTCAAGTCTGTTCCAAGTCAGTAGGTACAAGCGGCAACGTGACTAAGTGCTCGAGCTATGGACCAGCAGTCTCAACCAGTACCACCACAGCCTCGCAGACCGATCCAGAAGCACCAACTTTCCTGCTGAACCGTGTCGATGTCACCTACACGGTACAGCCGCCTGTGCCGTTGACGTTCTTCAGCGTCTCGCTGCTCCCCACCCTGTCGTTTCAACGCCATGTGTCGATGAGGGTGATGGATTGAGGCATACCCTTCTACGGCGCGTCCAAAATCTTTGTCACGATAGCCTTGGCTCCGTTCTGGTTGAGACGTCGTTGGCTTTGATCCTGGCGTTCCCCGCGATCCTTACCGCGTTTGAACTCTGCATGTTCACCTATACGCAGGCCATCCTCGGCGATGCGGCCAGGGTGGGCACCCGCTATGCCATTGTTCATGGCACCGACAGCACTCTCTGCAGTGGACCCAGCACTGGCTGTGCCGACTCGACAGCTGCCAATGTCATCGGCACTGTGACGAAGTACGCTTCGAACTCCTTAAGTTCGCTTAGCACTATCTCTGTCACTCCTAACTACCTGGATTCATCCTCCGCACCTCCCTCACGTGTGACAGTCACGGTGACTTATACCTACACTCCGCTCTTCAATAGCTCGGTTCTGTCAATTCCGATGTATGCCACAGCGGAGGGACGGATTGTCTATTAAGGTGCGGGAGATACTCTTGCCGCGACGCTCAGTAAGCAGAGCGAGCGAAGCCGGCCAGGCAGCCATCGGCCTTCTACTGCTCTTCGCATGCATCACGTTTGCCGGCCTGGCATTTGCAATCGACTTTGCAAACCTCTGGTTTCATCGCCAAGCCACGCAATCAGCGGCTGATGCCGCCTGCCAGGCCGGAGTGCTCGACCTGTTAGGCATGGCTGGAGGATTGCAGTTAAACTCGAAGGGCTTTACGCCAGGAACAGCCAGTGACTGCACCACAAATTCGTCAGCCACCATGTGTGCCTACGCCGGCTTCAACGGCTATGACGGATCGGGCCCACAGCCTGCTACCAATACCAGTTCCGCCTGGAACACTGTTTCATGGACATTCCCTAGCTCTGTGCCTGGCACCACGGCGCCACCGAGTACGATGACCTCGACTCCATATCTTCAGGTGACCGTCAAAGAAAGCGTCAAGACTTTCTTCTTAGGCATTTTCAACGCGTCAAGCTATTTGCCGGTGAGTTCGTCGTGCACGTGCGGTCTTGCGCAGGTGAAAGAGGCAGCACCGATCGTCGTTCTGAACCCTACAGTCTCCGGCGCACTCACCTATGGAGGATCAACGACGCTCAACATCATCGGAGGACCGCAGCGAGCTGTTCAGGTGAACTCCACCAGTTCTACCGCTATCGCCTGCTCGCCATCCGGTGTAATCAACACCAGCAGTGGCGGCCCGGGGTCGCCAGGAACCGGCTCAGATGTAGGCGTCGTCGGTGCCGAGTCCATGGCGCAGAACGGATGTGCGGGTGGTGGCGGCTACAAAGGCTTCAATGGAGGCACGACTGGAAACTGGCGAAGCAGCGTCATACCAGTTGCCGATCCATACGGATCGCTCAGTGCGCCCATCAGCGTCAAAACCTCATCCCTGGTTCCCGCAACTTACAATTCCAGTACGGGAACCTACTATAGTTGGGTCGGTTATGGAATCGATGGCTGCCCTGACCACAATAGCCCGGCTTATGGCGGTCCTGGCGTAGCCACCAATTGCGCCGAGTTCGCGCCCGGCTACTACCCCAGCGGGATCCCACTCCCAAATAGTTATTCCACCGTCATTTTCCTTCCTGGTGTGTATTACGTGAATGGCTCGTTGAGCCCTGGAGGCAGTAACACGATCAGAGTGGCCCTGCCCTGCTGGTCGTCTTACACGTCCGGTTACTCTGCAGCCGCATGCAGCCCTGTCGCAAGCGCATCTTCGCTCAAGTACACGACAACCCAGGGGGTCATGTTTTACTTCAGCAACTCGGGAACGTTCACTGTGAGTGGCGGAGCTAGTGGCGACACGATCGACAATGTGCCAGCCTCGGCTCTCACGTGCGACGGCAGCGCGCCCAATTCTTCTCTTGGCATGCCCAGCAGCGGGCTGGTCGGCAATGTACTCTGGGCACAGTGCACGCAAAATGGAACCTACTGGGACAGCGGCGGAGATACCAGTGATTCGGCAGGCAGTCCCGGCAACCGAGGAATCCTCATGTTTCAGGATCACGCGGACACGACCAATCCGGCCCTCTCCGGTTCGGGACAGTTGGCCTATGGAGGTTCGCTCTATTTTCACTCCAGCTCCTATAGCGATGTCCTTACGCTGAGCGGTGGAACCGGCACGGGCAGCTACATCTTAGGAAACATCGTGGCCGACCAGGATCACACTGAGTGGCAGCGGATCGATAGGGATGCAGCTGAATCCAACGCCATCTACCTACATGCTCAAGGCAACAACCTTTCAGTAGCCTCCTCGTTCCGCAGCAGATCTTGTGACAAGCCTCGCTCCCGCGACCCAAAAGTCCGCCGGATATCTGACATCAAAATCAAACCCAAGAGCATTCACTTCGCCATCGCTATGAAGTCCAGGGGTAAGCGGCGGAAATCAATCGTCAATGACTCTTTGGTGGGTATAGGTGCGAGCTAACTGATTGAAATAACACTTCATGGTCAGTTACTTTTGTTATGTAGTGCAGCTCACTTATTGTTACTTATAAGTGCGAAGTTTGGTTATTATCACTTCAGCAAAAAGGATCACCACTCTTACTGAAGCATGTACAGGGTGGATGACCAAACCTCCGGAGGAACTTATGAAGAACTATCGTGAAGCATTGAAGAATCTGCTGCGGGATGACTCGGGACAGGATCTGATCGAGTACGCACTCGTTGCTGCACTTATCGCTCTTGGTGCTGTCAGCGCCATGACTGGCCTGGCCACCACGATCGGCACGGAGTTGGGTGTCGTCGGCACTAAGCTCACCACCTCTGTCTAGTAACATTCGTAACCGCAAACCTCGTAGGGGAGAATGGGCGCGGCAAGCAGATGATCGCCGCGCCCTCTTCCTGCAAGTAACCTTCGAATGACTTCTCAAGTAAGTCATCGGATCACCGACTGAGTTACCGATTCACTTAGATTTGCCTCGGACCCTGAAATGACAAGCCAAGCCGCTCAAATCATATTTGCCTGCACCGCCCTGACTTGCGCCGCGATTGGTGCTGCTTGCGACCTTAGAACGCGCCGCATCCCCAATCTGCTCACCGGCTCATCCATGCTGGCGGGATTGGCGCTGCATCTGATCCTCGGCGGATGGGCTCAGCTCGGCATGGCCGCCGCCGCCGCTGCGATTGGCGGAGGTATTTTTCTGGTCTTCTATTTGGCGGGCGGGATGGGCGCAGGAGACGTGAAGTTAATGGCTGCTGTTGCGTGTCTCGCAGGTTACCATTCCGTCGCCGAGCTGCTCGTATCCACTGCAATCATGGGCGGCGTGTTCGCCATTGCCCTGGCCCTGGTACACGGCCAGCTCAAGCAGACGGCCAAGAATATCGTGGCATTGTTCCTGCATCATCGATCGGCCGGACTGACTCCTCACCCGGACCTGAACGTTACAAACCATCGCACCCTTCGCCTTCCCTATGCTGTCGCGATCGCTGCGGGTTGTCTGATCACGTTCTACGGCCAAATGCCGCCAAGGTGAGACTGTGAATAGCCGCAGATTGACTTCCGCTTTGCTGGGTGCGCTCGTGGTCTCGGGTGGTTGCACCCTGTTGCTTAGCCGAAAGGTGGCCTTGGGCAGCACACAGCACGAACCACAGGTTCGATATGTAACTGCTGCTAAGTCGATCGCGGCAGGAGATATCATCAAGCCCGAGGATCTGGATTCCATGGAATGGCCAGCCTCTAAACCCGTTAGCGGCGCGTTTGCCAAAGCGGATCAGATCACTGGGCGCTCCGCCATATTTCCGCTGGACAAGGGACAAATGGTTCTCGCCCATGACCTTGCGGCTCCTGGATCTGCGATAGGGCTGACTACGCGAATACCCGACGGTATGCGCGCAATTGCGCTGAAGTCGGATGAAGTGGTGGGCGTCGCAGGGTTTCTATTTCCAGGATCACGAGTCGATGTGCTTGCGACGTATCACTCGTTCCAGAGTCCAGATGCCATTACGACAACGGTCCTGCAGGACGCGCAAATTGTAGCCGTGGGTCAGAAGATTCAGCCAGATCCTGAGGGCAAACCCTCTTCTGTAGATGTGGTAACGATTCTGGCGAAGCCGACGGATGCCGAACGCGTCGTTCTTGCGAGCAGCCAGGGATCGATTCACTTTGTGCTTCGGAATGGCGGCGATCACGCGGATGCGCCTTTCACCCAGGTGCAGCTGGCGCAGTTCGGCGTGGCGGCCCCGCATGCTCCGTCAGGCAGGGTCAGTGCGTCGCTTCGTAAGCCGAAGCCCTACGTCGTAGAAAGCATTCAAGGCGATAAGCAGAGCGCAGTGAGCTTCAACTAGGTGAGCAGAGTGAGCCGTCGTCTTCCAATCCGGATTAGCAAATGGTTGAGCATCTTCGCCGCAGGACTGCTGAGTCTCCACACGTGTGGCCTCACCGCTGCCGAAGAGGTGCCATCGGGATCCGGCTTTGTTGAAGGTGCCTCTGGTGGCGATTGGGTGCACGTAGTGGTCGGGCATTCGATGTTCCTGAACTCTGCCGCGAAACTCAAGCGCGTCTACGTGAGCAACCCCACTGTATTAGGGTCCTTGATCTCTACGCCGAACGAAATCCTGGTCACCGCGAAGTCGCCCGGCGTCAGCAGCCTCGCCTTGTGGGATTCGGCAGGGCAAGCCAAGGTCTACAGCGTCTCCGCCGATCTGGATGTCGAGGCTCTGCGCAAAGACCTGAAGGCCGCGTTGCCCGAGGCCGAGATTGCCGCAACCGCGATGCAGGATCGCATCGAACTCTCTGGGAGAGTTTCAAGCCAGGCGGAAGCGGAGGCTGCGTTGAAGCTTTCGCAAATCTACTGCAAAGATATCGCGAACTCGCTTATCGTCGATGCGCCTCGGGTCAAGCAGGTTCAACTCAAGGTTCAATTCGCCGAGGTGGACAGAGTCAAGCTGGCTCAGTTCGGAGTCAATCTATTCAGCGGCGGTAAAAACACCGCGATGGCATCCACCCAGCAATTTGCATCCTTTGGCGGTATAAGCACTGGCGGCTCCTCCAGTAGCAGCGGCTCAAGCAGCAGCAGCACGCAGCTTTCGATTACAGACCCGCTCAACTTCTTTCTGTACAACCAGGAATACAACGTGGCCGTAGCCATACAAGATCTGGAACAGAAGCAGGTGCTTCAGATTCTTGCAGAGCCCACCATCACGGCCATCAGCGGCGAAGAGGCGAGCTTCTTATCCGGCGGCGAGTTTCCTTTCCCCATCGTTCAGGGCGGTACTGGCAACGGCACTGCAATCTCCATCCAGTTCCGACCGTATGGGGTGAAGCTGGTATTCACACCGACAGTGAACCCGGACGGCACGATTCGGCTTAAGGTAGCGCCGGAAGTGAGTGCCCTCGACTACACCAATGAAGTCCAGGTCTCCGGATATACAGTTCCGGCGATCGCGACACGCAGAGCTCAAACCGATGTTGAGTTGCGAAGTGGACAGAGCTTTGCGATTTCGGGTTTGCTCGATCATCGGCTAACCGATGCGCTCAGCCATACACCAGGAATCGCGAGCATCCCGAT
Organism: uncultured Acidobacteriaceae bacterium; assembly: GCA_963748555.1. GTDB lineage: Bacteria > Acidobacteriota > Terriglobia > Terriglobales > Acidobacteriaceae > CAWKKW01. Next base: position 53,359 of record CAVVJK010000019.1, on the reverse strand, counting down.
CCTCGGCCAACTCTTTCGCTCGTCGAATAAAAACGTGTCCGTTGCGGAGTTAGTCGTGATCGTGACCCCGACAATTGTCGATCCGATTGCGAATCCTCAAGCCGTAGTCACCCCGAAGACTGTCAAGCCCTATCTCAACACCGAGCAATTTGATCAGCAGCTGAATAAGGCGCGCAAGGGTCAGCAAACGGATGGGAAGAAGTGAGCAGGAGAGAACATAATTCGGGCTACGGTCATCTGGCCACCTTCACTGTCTGTGCAGATAGTGAATTGTCCAACATGGCTATGTCGGCACAGGCGTATGCGCCGGGTGTCGAGTTTGCGGGCGAATTTCAGGATTACATCACGTCGAACCGCAAGCCGCACTTTCCTCCCGCACTGAAACAGGCTCATTCGTGCGTGGCTTTCATCGACTTCGATCGTCACCCAGAACACGCGATCGAGACTGCCGATATATTGCGGAGTTCGCACTCGCCCCGGATCATCTCAGTCGGCGTGTCTTCCGTCATGGATACCGATCTGCTGCTGCGCGCCATGCGGGCCGGCTGCAGCGAGTTTCTCGAGAAGCCCATCGCTCCCGCCCGATTCCAGGCGACGCTGCAGGACATACAAAATCGTCTGCTATCGAGCATCGCTCCGATGGGTACGCGCGGGCAGGTGATATCACTCTTTGGCGCGAAGGGTGGCGTGGGAACGACGACGCTCAGCGTGCACTTGGCGACCTGCCTCGCCAAGGTTCACGGCAAAAAGGTATTGCTGGTTGACCAGCACCACCAGCTCGGCCACGTTTGTCTCTATCTCGGAATCAAAGATAGCCATTATCACTTCGATGAACTCATTCGGAATGTTGAGCGCCTGGACTCCGATCTCCTCAAGGGATTCGTCATCAAGCATGCGAGTGGAGTGGATGTTCTCGCTTCGCCCGACGCGCGTGCAGCCAGATATGGAAGCAGCCGCGAAGATGTGAAGCAAGTCCTGGAGTTCCTCCGCGAAGAGTATGAGTTCATCCTGATCGACTCGTCGTTGGCGCAAGAGGACATGGCCGCAGCCACAATAGAATATTCAGACGAAGTGACGCTCATCGTTACGCCGGATGTAGCCGCGCTCCGTGACATCTCGCGCCATGTGACCAGTCTCAATCTGGCCGACGAGGGCGGCCGTAAACTGCAGGTCATTGTCAACCGGCGCACCTCAAGCGACACGATCGGACCCGAACAGATAGAGAAGGCTATTCGTTGCCCAGTATCTCTGTCCATTCCAGATAACTACGTTGAACTAGTGAGAGCAATGAATTCGGGCGAACCCGTTTCACTGCAGCGCCGCTCAGAGTTCACGACTCAGATCTCGAAATGGGCAAACCGGCTTACACACGCCGGAGTAAAGACAGAATCGCCATCTTCAAAAAAGAAGTTTGCGTTTTGGAAGTAACTCTGGTTTTGAACTTGAGAGAGGAGGATCACCATGGCTGATGCGGTAATTCATATGAGTTCGCCCATGCGTACTCCTGTTATCGAATTGGCTCCCGCCCCGAAGGCGGCGGCTTCCAACACCCAGCAGGAACTTAAGTCTGCTGTACACCACGAACTGATTAAGCGCATTGACCTTGAAAAGCTCGGCGTCATGCAGAGCAATCGCAGCGCTCAAGGTCAACTGATGACCGTGATTCAGCAGTTGATCGCGGAGCAGGGCACGCCGCTGAACTCCGCGGATCGCGATCGCATCGGCCAGGAGGTCATGGATGAACTCTTTGGTCTTGGGCCCCTCGAGCCGCTCCTGAAAGATCCGACGGTCAACGACATCCTGGTGAACACGCACAAGGTGGTGTATGTCGAGCGTCGCGGTGTCCTCGAGCGAACCAGTGTAACGTTCAAAGACAACGCACATCTGATGCACATCATCGACAAGATCGTCTCTGGCGTTGGCCGGCGCGTCGATGAATCCTCGCCGATGGTCGATGCGCGCCTGCTCGATGGTTCGCGCGTCAACGTCGTCATTCCTCCGCTGGCTGTAGACGGCCCCATCGTCTCGATCCGGCGTTTCCCGAGTTCGCCACTTACCTGCGATGATCTCATCCGCTTTCGCGCGATGACGCCGCAGATGCTCGAGGTGCTCAAGGGTGCGGTCCAGGCGAGGCTGAACATCGTGGTTGCGGGCGGCACCGGCGCCGGGAAAACTACGTTGCTCAATGTTCTCTCAGGCTTCATTTCGGAGCGGGAACGCATCGTTACGATCGAAGATTCGGCAGAGTTACAGATCAAGCAGGAGCATGTTGTCCGCCTGGAATGCCGGCCTCCTAACGTGGAAGGAAAAGGCGCGATTCGTCAACGAGAGCTCGTCATCAACGCCCTGCGAATGCGGCCTGATCGCATTGTTCTTGGCGAGGTGCGCGGCGAAGAGGCGATGGATATGTTGCAGGCCATGAACACCGGCCACGACGGTTCGATCACCACCATCCATGCCAACACGCCCCGGGATGCGGTCTCTCGCCTCGAAACCATGTGCATGATGGGCAACGGCGCGCTGCCCGAGAAGGCCATTCGGCAGCAGATATCGTCTGCAGTGCACCTCTTCATACAGGCGCATCGTATGAGCGATGGCAGCCGCCGCATCACTCACATCACCGAGATCACAGGAACCAGCGGCGATGTAGTGAGCATGCAGGACATCTTCCTGTTTGAGAAGCTGGGACTCGGTGCGAACGGCAAAGTTCGTGGCCGCTTTTACGCAACCGGCATCGTGCCAAAGTTCGCCGAGAAGCTCAAGGCTGCTGGCATACCCATGTCGCTCAATCTTCTGGACCACTCGGTGGAGGTATAACGAGATGTTTCTACTCGTCACTACGTTCATCGTGTTAGGGCTCCTCAGCTTCATCATCTTCTATCTCGCAACTAAGCCAACTCGGCACGAGAAGCTGGTTAAAGCGCGGCTTATCCAGATGGGCTTGAGCGACGAGATAGAGCAAGAGAAAGGGCAAGCAGAGAATCTCCTGATCGACACCGGAGACGGTCAACTGGCATGGTTTGAGCAATTCCTTTCGCGCTTCGGTGCTTACGACAGTCTGAAGAATCTGATCACCCAGGCAAACAGTCATTCGAAGCCATCGAAGGTAGTCCTTGTAAGTCTGGGGTTAGCTGCAGGCGGCTTTCTCGGCACGTCCCTGTTCGCCTACTTACTCATATTCAAGGCGGTAGCCGCCGTGATTGGGGGAGCCGCGCCCATCATGCTCCTGAGGTTCCAAAGGGGTCGTCGGCTGAAAGCCTTCAACAATGCGCTCCCCGACGCAATGGACCTTATGGCGCGCGCTCTGCGGGCGGGCCATTCTGTGGGCTCCGCAATCGAGGTAGTGTCCCAGGAGGCGCAAGAGCCAGTCGCTTCGGCCTTTGGCATGGTGTATCAGCAACAGAATTTCGGCCTGCCGTTCCGCGAATCGCTCATGAGTATGGCCCACACTGTCGAATCGAAGGATCTGCAATTCGTGATCACTGCAATGTTGGTGCAGAAGGAGACCGGCGGAAACCTGGCCGAGATCCTCGATCGCACGACGCACGTTATTCGAGAGCGTATGCGGATTCAGGGAGAGGTGAGGATCAAGTCCGCCCAAGGGCGTCTCGACTGGCTGGATACTCTCGCTGCTGCCCATCATTATTGGTGTGCTTATCAATTTTGTGAATCGTGGCTTTGAGAGGCCGCTCTTCGAAGAACAGATCGGCCGCATCATGCTGTATGCCGGGGCCGGCATGCTGGTGGTCGGAGGATTGATCATTCGCAAGATTGTTGCGATTGAGGTTTAGCTGATGAATGTGACGTTTTACATCGCGCTTGGCATGACGCTCTTCAGCGGACTCGCTCTGCTCGCCACCATTCTCCTGAATGGGAAAGTGAGGGCGACGAATGCGCGCGTTCTGGAAGTAACTCAGACCATCGAGTTAGCAGAGCGTCAGCGAAAGAAGCAACTGGAAGGTCAGCTGCTTCGGTTGGTTCGCGCGGTGCGCGAGCGCATCGGAATGTCAGAAAGCGCGAAACTGCACGACCGCTTCTTATCCGCGGGAATAAAGAGTAGCCAGGCTGTCGAAACCTATTTCGCGGCGCAGATGCTTGGCCCCGTGATCGGCATCCTGGCTGGTAGCTTCATTCCGTCGAACACGCTCTTCTGGGTCATGGCGTTTGTAGTGGTCGGCTATATGCTGCCCGAGTTTGCCGTCGATCGACTGATCAAGAAACGCCGTGAGCGCATCCGGAAGGCAATCCCAGACTCGATCGACCTGCTGGTCATCTGTGTGGATGCCGGGCTTGGACTCGATCAGGCTATGCTGCGAGTTGGGCAAGAGCTAATCGTGAGCCATCCAGAGATCAACGAGGAGTTCCTGCAAATCAATCGAGAGCAGCGGGCCGGGAAGCCGCGCATAGACGCATGGCGAAGCATGGCCACTCGCACCAAGCTCCCCGACATCGAAGCGTTCGTGAGCATGCTGGTGCAGACCGAGCGATTCGGAACGCCGATCGCGCGCGCCCTTAGCGCCTTTGCAGACGGGATGAGGTTGAGGCGAAGACAGTTGGCGGAAGAACGCGCGGCAAAGACAACGGTAAAGATGATCTTCCCTCTCGTAATCTTTATCTTCCCTTGCATGTTCATTGTGTTGCTGGGGCCCGCGGTTCTCAGCATCATGCATGGAATGGCGGCGCTGAAGTGATCAGGTTATGTGCCAATCGAGCGGCTGTTGGCAGCTCGGTACGGCACACTCGGGATGACAGTACCCTGGATGCGTAACAGGAAGTGCAGTGAGGTCCAGGACAGAAGTGAAAGCACCACAAACAAAAAAGGAGAAACTAAAATGGCTTCCGCAACTATCATTCGCATCGTCGCCGGGGTTCTGTTCGCTGTAGTGCTTGGCGTGATCGTGGCCCGTCGCAAATCCAGAACTGCATAGGCTCAACCGCATAGCCTATGAAGACTCTGCTTGTCGTCAACCAATCCAACGCTACCGCTATCGGTGACAAGATAGCGGTAGCCGATTCCTTCCTCCCTCGTCTCCTGGGACTGATGGGGAAGCGCTCGCTCGCCGAAGGATCCGGTCTTTGGATCTCTCCCTCTTCGGGCGTACATACATTCTGGATGCGCATGTCGATCGACGTTGTCGCACTTGACCGCAACCTGCGCGTTGTAAAAGTGGCCCACTCAGTTCGCCCTTGGCGCCTAAGTGGTCTAAGTTTGAAAACTCACTCCATCCTCGAGTTACCTGCCGGGCAGATCTCCGCCTGCGGTATCGAGGTCGGAGACCAGCTTCACATGGATTCATTTTCAAGGTCAGTGCTTAAAGGAGAACAGTATGCATAACATGCACCCTAATTTCTTTGCCCCCCTGAGCTTTGGCTTCTGCATCGTGTTAGAAGTCTCTGCACTAGCGATTCTCTTGCTTGCCCGGCAATACTCCCGGCTCAAAAACATCGGTGGCGCATTGCTCGCGTTTACATCGAAGGGAATGTTCGCGCTGCCCGCCCTCGTACTCGTGGCGCTGGTGGTCAAGAACATGAGCCCTACTATCTCAGTTCAGCCTTACATGTATGCAATCGGAGCGCCGTTGAGCTGCGTACTGCTCGACCTCTGCCTGCATCTCGATTGATACGACGCCATGGCCGCATGAGCGGGCAGGTTCAAATCTGGGCCGCGATTGCCAAGTCGCCAGATCCCGGGACGCGTTTCCGCATACCCGACGCTTTGCAGCACTGCTGCTCGGGTTGTCTCTAAGCGCGCGCAGCTTTGCGTGCCGTGATTCGTTGCCAGAACGAGGTGGCGACCGAGGAGGCCAGGACCACGGCGAGGGGATCGAGCAGCATGCGAAAGCGAAAATCCGGATGCGTGACATAGTAAGGAAGTGGTAAGACGAGTAAGGGGATGAGATACAAGGCGGCGATTGGAGCTCCGTTGCTTGAGGAGTCTACCAACTCCGACAAATGCCAGGACGCTGCCAAGGGTTGCATATCCGAGCAGTATGCCAGAGGCTTCGCCTTTGTCCTTGCCTGTCCAGAAGTAGAGCGTCCGCATCACGTCGAGCCGTAGGAAGCGGGCCGGGTCGGCATGATAGCTGCGTGGGCTATGCTGGACTTCTCCTGCATATACCGCACTTCGCCAAGTCGTGCATAGTCGGCGAACTCCTGGCGGTTTACGTTGGGGTGCAGCGTCGCGTCGAAGTAGCCTTGAGAGCCGAACCGATTCCCCTGCCATAACTCGTAGCCCATGTTACTGCGAAACAGAATGGGAGTATGTAGCACCCGATAATTCCGAATCGGCCATGGCAGAAAGACAGCGAGGAACACGATAAAGCCAAGGAGCGGACCCGACAGCAAAGAGCGTCCTCGCATTCTCGTCGCTGCCCACACCATGATTGCAGCCAAAGTGAGTACGAGCGAGGGATTTACCAGAACTACGACTCCACAGTAGAAGCCGCCCATTATCCATGGGAAAAGCTCTGAGTGCGCGTCAGCCGCAACGCCAGTGCGAAAGCACCTGTGAGGAAGAGGATGGCCAGGCTTGTATCCCAGAAGATAACTGGCAGCCAGAGAAGTGGCGGACTTAGCGCCCATACCCATCCTGCCAGTGTCGCTGTTCTATGGTTGAACGTGCGGCTTGCAATATAGAGCACGAGCGCGACGGTCATAGCTCCGAAAAAATCTGCAGTGCAATCAATACGATGGCGGCCGAAGAACTGTAACTCCCGAAACTCGAAAGAGCAGAGAAACGAGAAACGGGTAACCCGGAGCGAGAAAGGCACTCGGACCGGTCGAGCCGCCAAACGGCGAGGAGAGTCCGTGACCACTCACAATAGATTGAGCCAGACATCCGAGCTCCGTAGCCTGTTGATAAAACCAGTCTGTCGAGTGAGCGGAGAGGGTCGACCAAGCGACCGCAATCCTTGCGATCAGTGCCAGCAAGATAATCAACGAATAAGACATGCGATGCGACCGGATTGCTCCGGGTCAACAGGGCGCTGTCCCTTTCGGATTGCGACGATTCCCTACTCAAAGCGCTTGTCTCAGGCCAGCGTCTTCCACGGTATGCTCACTTGGACTTACTTGTGAACGATAGCGCCTGTAGATATAAGCCATCGCGTAGGCTGCTAGGACGGTTAGCAGCGGGTCGAGAATCAATCTGTAGCGAAATTCCGCATGGGTGATGTAGTAGGGAACTGGGAAGAGCAACATCGGCAGTAGCCAAATCCAAAGCGTAGTCCGCCGTTCCAGTGCAAGTGCCGCGATCCCCATGAACCCCAACAGCGTGGTAGTGCACGCATGCAGCACGTAGATGGGTGAACCGTTTGCATTGCCGCTGCCGGTCCAGAACCGCATCATCCTTACCAAGCTCAGGCTGACAAACCGCGCTGGGTGGGAATAGATGAACTGTTTAGCCTCCGCCGACTTACCTTGTACATATGCGACCTCTCCAAGCCGCCTGTATTGCGAAAGCTCATGAGAGTTATAAGTGGGAAATAAAGCTTCGTCTAAGTAGCCGGTCGAATGCGGGCGATTTCCCATCCACATCTCGAACCCCACAGTACTGCGAAGCGGGATAAAGGCATGAAAGAGCCGTGCATTGCGAAGTGGCCACGGTGCGAAAAAGATCGCAAATACAATCGACGCAATCGGGAGAGCCAGTACGAATTCCTTCCGACAACAGTAGGCGAGCCAGAGCAGCATGGCAACAAACATGGGTAACATTGCCGGATTGAATAACGCCGCGATGGCCATCAGCATTCCGCTCAGAGCAAAGCCCCAGTAACCGGGCCGCTCTCGAAGGCGCGATGCAAGGGCCACACTCCCTATCGCAAAGAAGCAGGAGAAGCTCGTCTCCCAGAAGATGGTTGGTATCCACACCAATGGCAGCGAAACGGCCCAGAAGAGCCCTGCCAGCCACGCCGCTCTCCGGCCAGCCAGTTGAAGTCCAAGGCGCATCATCATCAGGATGGTCAGCAGATTCAGGACGATGTGAATCGTGAGGATGACCAGTTCGGACCCCAATGTGTAACTGCCAAACACCTTGAAAACGCAGGCAACGAAGAGGGGATAGCCTGGCGCGATAAAGGCCGTGGGCCCGGTCGGAACTCCGAAAGGCGAGCTTAGTCCATGACCTTCAATGAGCGAATGTGCCAGCAGGCCCATCTCAAGTCCGCGGTGAAAAAACCACTCGGGAGAGAAATGCGATACCACGAACCATGCCACGAGCAGGCGCGCGGCCAAGGCAATCGAGAGGATGAGTGCGGCCGGCCTCCAACCCAACGCCGTCGCTGTGCTGAGCTTATGCTCGCCAGCCGCTTTTGGTTCAACATCCATTTATCCTATATGCCTCAGCAGGCAGGCGCAGCCAGCCAGAGGGTCATGGTCTAACGCGTCGCCACCGTGGTCTTGTCCATAGCTAAGTCAACTCTCGCGTTCGAGCGGATGTTCGATCAACAGTTCCGCTTTGCCGAGGAGCGTGCGCTCTTGCAGCATTTCAAGTGTCAGCTTCCGGCTCTGTTTCAAATCGTCAAAGAAATCGGCCTCCACCACCTGGGCCAAACCGCGATCGTGCACCGCGATGTTCACCTCGTCGTTTAACGCGAACGACCGGTGATCGAAGTTGGTTGAGCCCGCAACCAGCCATTGTTCATCCACCGTCATCAGCTTCGCATGAATCATCGCCGGTTGATACTCGAATAGCTCCGCGCCAGCCATCAACAAATGCCGGCTGCTGTGGCGACTCATTCTTCTTATCGTCGGATGGTCGATATGAGGACCGGCTGTGAGGATCTGAACGGTGACTCCGCGCTGCTGAATGGCACGAATCAAGGCGCGTCGCGCACTCCTGTCGGGAATGAAATATGGGGTCGTAATACGTATGCTTTTGCGGGCACTCTCGATCAGTGCCTGGAAGAGAATGCGTGCCTGGGTTCCTCCACCGTGCGGTGTGCTGGCCACGACAAAGCTCTTTGAGCCTCCATCCCGTCGCTCCAGTACCAAATTGGTGCGCGCCCGAGAGGATCTCACCTGCCGCTTCCAGCCAATTCTCGCAGAAGGCAGAGATCAGGCCCGCTACGCCTTCGCCCTCGACGCGAAACATCGTGTCGCGCCAAGGTAGCATTGCCTCCGGTAGGCCGCATCCAGAAATCCGCTACGCCTGCCCCGCCAATGAACCCTGTCCTGCCATCGACGATGAGTAACTTGCGATGTGTTCGATTATTGGCGCGCTGCCAGGTATTCCAACGGATCGGATGATACCAGCGCATCTGGCCGCCTGCCGCCTTCAGTCCGTCAAAGTAACTGGTTCTGGTCGCGAAGCTACCCAGAGCGTCCACGATGATTCTCACTTCGACTCCGGCCTTTGCCCGTTCGGTCAGCGCGGCTAGTAACTCGTCGGCGACCGTACCCTCTTTGAATTCATAGAATTCGATATTCACGGCTTGTTTGGCGTTCCGGATCGCTTCCAACTCTGCTGGATAAAACTCGACGCCATTCTTAAGTCGTACCAGTGTCGATTGCCGAATCGTCCCGTCCGTCACCACGCTCAAAAACTGCATGAACTCATCCGAGTCGAGGGCAAAGCCCAGATCCCCTCGCATGGAGTAAGGAATGACGGGCCCGAACAGGTCGAACAGGATTCGAGAGCCGTACAGGACCAGCGCGCCCGCGCCGATCGTTGCGAGCGCGCGGGTGGCAGAATGCGATCGGGACTGTGAGCCAGATTTTGCCATACCCGGCAAGAATACATGGCCGATTCCACTTCAGGCACATCGCCGACGCTACTCGCCTGCGCTGGCGCTTTGTCCCTCCCTGGAGTGGCTTGGCACTGCGTCAGCGGTATACCATGTCGAGGTGGAACTTCCCGTTAAGCCTCCAATTTTGCCAATGCTCGCGAAGCGCGTGAGCGATCTGCCCACCGACGATTCCTGGCTTTTCGAGCCGAAGTGGGACGGGTTCCGTGCGCTCATCTTCCGCGACGGTGACGAAGTTTTGATTCAGAGCCGTGACGAAAAATCCTTGAATCGCTACTTCCCCGAACTGCTCGAGCCTATCAAGGCGCAACTCCCGAGCCGGTGCGTGCTCGATGGCGAGATCGTAGTCGCAAAGCAGGGCCGATTAGAGTTTGAAGAGTTGCAACTGCGCATTCACCCCGCCGCCTCCCGGGTGAAGCTGTTATCTCAGCAGAGCCCAGCCTCGATCGTCTTCTTTGACTTGCTGTGCGAGGGAGAGCGCGATCTTCGCGAAGAGCCTTTTGGTGCGCGACGCGAACGGTTGGAGTCGCTTCTTTCCGCTGCGGCTCCGCCACTCCATATCACCCCTGCTACCGGAGAGCTGAAGACTGCGCAGGACTGGTTCCGCCGTTTCGAAGGCGCAGGTCTCGACGGCGTGATCGCTAAGCGGACTGAGGGCGCCTACGAGCCGAACAAGCGTGTAATGCTCAAGGTGAAACACGAACGGGATTGCGATTGTGTGGTCGCGGGCTTTCGCTGGTACAAGAAAGGCGAAGGCACTCTCGTTGGCTCTCTTCTGCTGGGTCTGTACGACGCTGCGGGCGGGCTGCAGCATGTCGGTGTGTGCTCCAGCTTTACCCAGGACAAACGTCGCGAGTTAGTCGAGTATCTTGCTCCTTACAGAGAGAATGCATTGGAAAACCATCCCTGGAAGTCTTGGGAAGATCCCGCCTCGGCCACGGGCGATGGGGAGCACCGTATGCCTGGTGGCCAAAGTCGCTGGAGCCAGGGCAAAGATCTATCGTGGGAACCCTTGCGTGCGGAACTCGTAGTCGAGGTAGCCTACGAACACATGCAGGGTAGCCGGTTTCGGCATATGGCTCATTTCCGCAGATGGCGGACTGACAAAAAGCCGAGTGACTGCACCTACGAGCAACTGGAGATCGTGCCCGCGCACGAGCTAGCCTCCATCTTCTCCAGTGGCCGCTGACCGCTGCGTTTTCTTCCGGGCAGGCGCAGCGGTTCGTCCCTCGGTCCACTCCCGCGTCGGATCATCATCCGGATCCGGAGTCTCCTGCTTTGGCCGCATCTCCTCTGGCACATGGCGTAGATTGATGCGGATTCGAGTCCACGTCGACGACTTGCCACGCATCGAGTCCACCAGCACGTCGTCCACCGCCAACAGGTGGGCCGCCTCTGCGTGTTTGGCCTTCCAACGTTCCAACCCGGCCAATGCCTCGTCCTTCTTTGGGGAGTTTGCAACCACGATCAACGGCATCTTGTTCCGCGCAGTCTTGGGAGCGGATTTCTTCGCGCTCTTCGCACGCGACGGCGCGACCCGCGGCGCCTCGCCCTCCATCTTGCGAAAATGTGGCGGCCAGGGCGCATCCCCCAAACCTGCCGCTTCGTCCTGGGCGGCTAACTCGAGCAGGGACTCAAGCGAGCCCGCAGCATCGTTGATTTTCGCGTGCGGATCCCCCATGGATTCGAAGCGCGAGGGAACCGTGAGCACGGTGAATTCCGCGGGATCACACTCGGCTACCTCATGCCAGTGGAGCGGCGTCGAAACGCGAGCGTCAGGCAGCGGGCGCACGGAATAAGCGGAACACGTGGTCCGGTCTTTGGCATTCTGGTTATAGTCCAGGAAGACGCCGTGCCGTTCTTCCTTCCACCACTTCGAACTGGCTAACTCAGGCGCTCGCCTCTCCACTGCGCGGGAGACTGCCAGGGCCGCCCGCCGCACTTCACTGAAGCTCCAGCGTGGCTGAATGCGCACATTCACGTGCATTCCGCGAGAACCGCTGGTCTTTGGCCAACCCTGGAGGCCGTGCTCTTCGAGCAGGGCCTTGACCTCAAGGGCCACGCAGCCGAACGTCATTCCACGCCACGCCCGGACCGGGATCAAGATCGATTCGCAACTCATTCGGATGGTCGAGATCCGAAGACAAAACAGGATGCGGGTGCAGTTCAATGCAACCAAGATTTACGATCCAGGCCAATCCGGCGGCATCGTCTACCACCACTTCTTCTGCAGTGCGGCCGGAAGGGAAGGACAGGGTGACGGTTCGCAGCCATGTCGGCCGGTCCGAAGGAGCACGTTTCTGGTAGAAGGCTTCGTTCTCCGCTCCATTTACAAAACGCTTTAACACCACTGGACGATCGCGAATACCCGCCAGTGCTCCTGGAGCAACGGAGAGATAGTATCGAACCAAATCAATCTTCGAGAGCTTGGTCTGCTTTGAGAAATAAGGTTTGTCGGGATGAGTCACGCGAACCTCATGCCCCTCAATCATCAGTGTCTCGACATCCTCATCTTTTTTCACGAAGACAGGCTACACCTTTTCGGGCAAGCTCTGCTCGCGCCCCTCCTCTTGCGGACGAGCCTAGCTGCATCTCTAGTACACTTGCGTGTCGCACAGGGATCTGTTGGATCGCTGGCCCGGACAAAGTCAGGTTAGGAGCAACTCATGCACTTGCCCGTTTCTTGCACTTCGATTCTCGCTCTTGCCCTCATCTCGCCCTTGTCCGCCCTGGCACAACCCACTGCAGCGGGCCCAGGCGTCGATACTCAAGAAACAAAGTTGATCAATGGCTACCAGCCCATGTGGTGGAAGGAAGCAGTGGTCTATCAGGTCTATCCTCGCTCGTTCAAAGACTCGAACGGCGACGGAATCGGCGATCTCAATGGCATTACGAGCGAGCTCGACTATCTCAAAGGGCTTGGCGTCGACGTCATCTGGCTTAGTCCCCACTTCGATTCGCCAAATGCCGACAACGGATACGATATTCGCGACTACCGCAAGGTCATGACCGAGTTCGGCACCATGGCCGACTTTGACAGGATGCTTGCAGGCATCAAGCAGCGGCACATGCGGCTCATCATTGACCTGGTCGTCAATCACACCTCAGACGAGCACAAATGGTTTGTCGAGAGCCGCAGTTCCAAAGACAGCCCTTACCGCGACTACTACTTCTGGCGCGATGGCAAGCCGAACGCAGCCAGTCCGACCGGTTTCGATCCGCCTAATAACTATCCGTCCTTCTTCTTCGGTTCAGCCTGGCAGTTCGATCCCGCGACGAAGCAGTATTACCTGCACTACTTCGCCGTGAAGCAGCCGGATTTGAACTGGGACAATCCGAAGGTTCGGGGAGACGTGTACGACCTGATGAAGTTCTGGCTCGATAAAGGAGTCGATGGTTTTCGGATGGACGTGATCCCGCTGATCTCCAAGCATACTGGCCTGCCTGACTTGACCGCAGAAGAGTTGAAGGATACCGGCAAAGCTTACGCCAATGGCCCGCATATGCACGAGTACCTGCAGGAGATGAATCGCAATGTAATGGCGAGGTACGACGTGATGACCGTCGGCGAGGCCCTGGGCATTTCGCTCGAGCAGACCCCGTTGATCGTCGACGATCGCCGTCACGAGTTGAACATGATTTTCAACTTCGACGCGATTCGAATCAATCGCGATGGCAAGCAATGGAAGAGCTGGAAGCTGCCTGAGTTCAAGGCGATCTTCACCAGGCACGCGCAAGGGCTGGACGCTCACAGCTGGGATACGGTGTTCCTCTCTAACCACGACAATCCGCGGGTGGTGTCGAGCTTTGGAGATGACTCCCCTGCTTTCCGCGTCCCATCGGCTAAATTGATCGCCACCATGCTGCTTACGATGCGGGGCACGCCGTTTCTGTATCAGGGCGATGAACTCGGGATGACAAACTACCCCTTTCATTCCATCGAAGAGTTCAACGACATTGAAGCGAAGAATGGTTACAAGGCTGATGTGCTCACCCACAAGGTTACGGAGCAGGCGTATCTCGACAACCTGCGCCACATGAGCCGCGACAACGCGCGCACGCCGATGCAGTGGGATAAGACTGCACAAGCCGGATTCACGAGTGGTACGAAGCCATGGCTCGCCGTGAATCCGAACTACAAAGAAATCAACGCAGCCCAGGAAGTGGCGGATCCCGATTCCGTGTATCACTTCACCCGCCGCTTGATTGAACTACGTCACCGCAGTCCCACTCTGGTTTACGGAGACTTTAAAGATCTCGACCCGGATCATGCATCCGTCTTCGCCTATACGCGCACCCTTGATTCGGAACGCTACCTGGTGGTCTTGAACTTCTCGGCAAACCCTCTCGCCTACACTCTTCCCGGCAATCTGAAACCGACCACGCTCGTATTGGCCAACCAGCAGACCAACGAAGTCGGTACGTCTGAACTGCACCTGAAGCCGTGGGAATCGCGAATCTACAAGTACTAGCAGACCGTAAGCGTCCAAAAAAATGAGGCCCGATGAATTCTCGGGCCTCACGTTCAAAACTACTTGGGACTACGGAGTCGTTATAGGTGGCGAGCACTCAGGCAAACTGCTCGATCGTCATTGACCAGGCGCCTTCTCCACATTCAGATTGCAGGCTCCCGACGTGGGTTGGGCAGGCATCGCCGGAGGAACCTTGTAAGCTGGGCTGGCGAAGTTGAAGAACTCCTGCATATCATCACTCGCATCATCCCGTGCGGTCAGTGGTTGAAGACTGAATCGCCTCTCGATGAACTTGAGAATCGCCGTATGATCTCGCACGACGTGCGATACGAAATACGGTTTGGTCCAGGGAGACACCACCGCGACCGGCACACGAACTCCGCTCATGTTGAACAGGCCGGAAGCGTCCTGGCCGATCGTCAGCTTCGGCGGTATTCCGTCCGGTAGCTTCACCGTTGCGGGCGCCACGTGATCGTGCATTCCACCACCCTCGTCATAGCTGAAGATAAACGCCGTAGTGGTCCACGTGGGGCTCTTCATCAGCGCGTCAACGAATGACTTGATAACCGTTGCTCCCTGCTGAATACTCTCGGGTGCGGTGCTCGTGCCGGGGTTGGGTTTCGGATGCTCGTCATAGCCGCCCTCCTCGATGAATGCCACCGTCGGAAGAGTGCTCTCGCTCTTCACATCCGTGAAATATTGACCGATCGGGACGAACTTACTCGGATCCTTGTGGTAAACAGACCAGACAGTAATGTGCAACGGGGAAGCGAACTGGTAGTAATACTTCCACGAGATCCCGGCCTGATCGAGCAGATCGAAGATGGTGAAATTCGGGAATCCTCCAGACGGAGGAGACGCAGTCGATGTCCAGCCAAGGGACGTTGCACCCACCGCATACATACGATTTGGGTCAGTCGGGCCCAGTACAGACGAAAACCAGCGGTCGCTTGTAGCGAACTGAAAGGCCAGGCTGTAGTAATAAGGTAAGTCGGTATTATCGTAATAGCCGATGGCACGTGTTCCATTCGGGTCGATGCTCGAGTGACCGATCGCATTTCCGGCCTTCATGAAGTTATCCATCAGCCCGCGGTCGTAGTCGTAGTGCTGGGAGTTCCAGCTCGGCTGAAGATTTTCATGGCACTCCGTCTGGAAGTGGTAAGGAGTGATCATTTGGCCGGCAACGTCTGCCATCGCCTTAGCTGTTATTGCGTTCGTCTACCGCGTTGTCTGTAATTCCATAAATCTTCCGATACTCATTCATCTTTCCGAAGTAGGTATCGAACGACCGATTCTCCTGGAAGGTAAAGATGATGTGCTTGATCGCGAGCATCGCCGAGGGAGGCGCCGCAGGATTGGAGTATGTGTATGCGCTTGCCAGTGTGCCGCTCTGATTGCCTTCGGTTACAGCCACAGACACCGCGCCCGCACTTTGCTTCGGCGCGAATACCTCGATCGCATTTGCGTTCACTACCTGCACACCTGAGGCGGCAAAGCTGCCAAACTTTACAGTCGCTCCGCTGCGAAAGCCTGTGCCGTAAATCGTCCTCGTCGTTCCGCCGGCCGGTGCACCCCAGTTCGGGCTAACGGACGTGACGATCGGCGGCGCGAGATAGGTGAACCCGTTAGAGTTGCCCGTGGTCTTCTGCAAAAAGCCATCGTCAAATCGGGCCACTGTTGGACTTGAGGGAACAATCTCGGCATAAAGCCGCACAAAAGCTTTTCCGCTCGGGATGGTATACGTCGTTTGCTGCAGCGTCCAAAGCGGGTCATAGGCGCTCACCGGGGCTGCCGACTGATAGATGGGATTCGCCTTATTCGCGTCAGTGACTTCGATCCCCCAGCGCACCAGCGATCCTCCAGAGACCCTGTAGGCGTAGCCGCCAAAGCTGATTGCCTGGCCGGCGGCGACTGGAACATAGAGCGCACTGCCGTTCGAGTTGGAAGCGAAGACTACAGGATGACTCCCCGCGCCACTCGATGTGAGCTCAAGGTAGTGAGTTCCATTATGCGCGTTTGCGGTAACTGCTCCGACCGTGGCCGTGCCTTGGCCGTTGCCGGTCCAGTACGTGATCCCGGATTCAAAACTTTGGTTATGCAAGAAGCTTTTCAGCGAGCCCGTGAGTCCATTGGGGTTCCTCACTGTCACATCTACTGAACCTACTGTCCCGGCGGGAGATACCACATTGAGGGTACCGCTGCCGACATACGTGGTTGCGGCCGCCGTACTGCCGAATGTAACTGTGGCGCCATTCACAAAGTTGCTGCCGTAGACGGTGAGTGCGGTGCCGCCGTTGTTTCCTCCCTGCCACACAGAGATGGAGTTCACTACAGGTGTTTGAGCCTGCGCCAACGAAGCTGCCATCAGCACTGAGCCGGCGGCTGCGACTAGCACCCGCACGCGGAATCGTTTACATGTTCTCGTTATATTTAGGGGCAACATAAGTTCTGGGGGACCTCCAGGGTCGGAGCAATGGGTTAACGAATTGATAGTGTGAGTTCTTGGATGCGGCAGGACTGCATCCTTACTGTGTGTCTGCAGTTAACTTTCTCGAGGCTTTGAGAAGAGACTTGATACTCTCGGAAGGCGCCCCGGTTCCAGGCAGCGTGACAAAAGAATAACTACATAACTCGGCGAGGCGGCGATGTATTTTTGGCTAATGTTCATTGCACAGCGGAGTGCGGCGAAGTACGGCCGCCACTCGCTCCCACAGGCTGACACCTTCGGCCTGCGGAGCCTTACTCCCGTCCATGATCGCCAAATGATTATCACTCGAAAAGCTGCACCGCAGAGCCGACCTCTCGGGAGAAAGAAGTCCTCGCAGATAGAGATGAATTACCCGATGTGCTTCGGTGAAGCGTAACGTTTCGAGATACTTAGACCCGACAACCTCTAACAGGTCCCTTTCGACCATATGAAAAGCAAGTACCTCAGAGTCGCAGCGATTATGGTTCAAGAGCGGTGTAACCCGTCTCCGACCCTAACTGCCTGTTACTTGCTTCAAGGAATGGAGGCTTCTTAAATGGGGCTCGTCCGCTCTCGAGTTCGGGGCGGCCCACGGTAGTGAGTTGCTTCCAGGCAATCAGAAAAATGTGCACGGCTGTTACAAATAGCCTGACTTGCACTATCCTGCAACCACCCGCGCGATTGCCGTCTCCAATATCTCGCGCGTGAAGAGCGTAGTGATTTCCTGGCGAGTGCGCTTACGGTAGAGAGCCGTTGTCTGGCAGAGAACCACAATGTCCTCAATTTCCGCTGGGTTAATCACCACTTCAAGAATGCGGAATCGAAATTCCTCTTCGCTCAGGCCATGCAATTGAAAGCCTCGCTGCTGCGCCTCGGTCAAGTAGAATTGCACAACCTGGGCCAGCATGCGCTCCGCATCTTCGGGAATCTCCGGCCGATCAGCAGGATTGAGACCAGCGCCCGGAAGGGCCAGCTTGATGCCGAAGATGTTGTCCAGATCGCTGTTGGCTTCGAAGGCCACGGTAGTCGCCACGACCAGCACATTCTGATGCTCCGACGTGGTCTCGATCAGCGCGTCCAGCTCTGTGAGTAGTTGCGGATCGCCGGCCTGGTAGGCAAGATCGATGCGCGGCAGCAACAACATCACCTTCTGCCGCTTGTATCCGCGAACAATTCCCTTGGCCTTTGCCAATGCATCGCTGTCGCGCGGATTGTAGACCGTGATCAAACGCTCCATGCCGGCAAGTTGGGCCATACGCTGCGCGAGACTCTTCTTGCCGCTCTGGTTCGGGCCGATAATCAAAACCTCATTGCCGATCTTCAGTTCCTGGTAAGCCGCAGGACTGCGGGCCCGATCGATCAAATCATCGATGCTCGCGAGCAGTTCGTCCATTCCCGCGAGCCGAGGCCTCAAACCGGCCACCGGAACATCTTCCAGTGTCAGATATATTCGCTCGCGACGCTTCCGCAGATCGCTCACGAATTCAATGAAGGCGGGAAGCGCCGCGACCGAACCCACCACGGTCGCAAAGACAAGAAGTTCTTCGGTGAGTAGAAGTGCGGAATCAGTCCCGGCGGAGGGGTCGAGCATACGGGCAGGATAGCACCGGGCCTCCGGGCGGAAGGAGCCTTCGTTGCGTGCAACCGCGATCGGGATCGTCAGTTATGCCCGGACCAAGAGCACAAGGGCAACTTCACTTCTTAGGAGAACTATCCTGCAGCTTCTGCCAATCCGCGTCGGACGCGAGAGACACGGCACCATGCGCCATCGCAAACGCCAGGAATCCCTCCGGCGCCTGACGAATCCCAAAAACGTTGGCCAGCCGCAACGACCGGATACCGCTCCACACGAAGCCGTTCAGGTCGGCGCCGCGCAGATCGGCGTCATCCAGATTGGCGCCGGTAAGGTCCGCGCCTCGCAGATCCGCGTTAGAAAGATCTGCATTGCTCAGATCCGCGTCTGAAAGTACCGCTTCACTCAGGGTCGCCATGCGAAAGTTCGCCGATTGCAGGCTGCAGTACGTCAACACCGCCCGATGCAGATCGCTGTCGCGGAGGTCGGCCGCATGCAGATCGCATCGGTTCATCTGTGCCTTCGGAAGACGTACGCCCTGCAGGAACGCTTCGCTCGCGTCTACGCCGACGAGCGGTACGCCGTCCCGATTCAGCTCTTCCAGCGCCTCGATGCGCCCACCGCTGCCGCCTCTGCCCTGGGCCGTGTTGATCACCTGCCACGCCTGGTAGTGCTTCTGCTTGATGCGATCGCCACTTTCAGCGAAATAGAACACAACCGCAATCAGTACGGAAAACGCCCCCAGGTACTCCAGCACCTCGAGCAATGCCCAGTTGCCGAGCGCCCAGGCTGCCCACCCGAAGCACCAGTTCATCCAGTGAAATGGCCGGATCAGGGCACGAGAACTCGAGGCCGGGTTTTCTCGCCAGGGCACGGGACGCGCATGAACCGGTCGTTGCAGCATTCGTTTCCTTTGCCAAACTCCGGCCGCTAATGAGGCTGACCGCCAACAGACTATACGACGATGAGAGCGCCCTTAAGTTACACATTCGATACCTGGCCCAGCAGAGGGAGTTGACACTGTGTTACTCTGTACTTGCGCTCAGTGATTTGGTTGTGAGCCGTTCTCGCCCTGGAAAAGCAAGACCGCCGCATTCTTCCCCAAGCCCCTACAGCGCCATTCGCCCGCCAGGTTGCGGTGCGAGCTTGTGCAGCAGAGTGTTGCACAAAAGAAGGCACGCGTGCGGACAGAACCGCGATTGACAATGAACTTCGCGTCAGTCGGTTGAATTGCCCCGGTACTCCCGACGTACATCTAGGATTCTCTTGCGACGGACGAAGCCGTCACGAGACATGGAACGCCGTCTCGGCGCCCGCTGTGGGAACAGCCTGGGCCAACCCAGACCTCAAGGATTCAGTGACTCAATTTTCAGATTTCAATCTTTCGGCCTCGCTGCTTAAGCGACTGGCTGCTGCCAATTTCACCATCCCTACACCAGTACAGGCCGGCGCGATTCCGCCCGCTCTTGAAGGCCGCGATGTGCTCGCGACCGCGCAGACTGGAACGGGAAAGACCCTCAGCTTCCTGCTCCCCATCATCGAGCGGATGCAGAAGACACAAGCCAAGGGCGCGACTGCGCTCATCCTGTTGCCCACGCGCGAACTCGCGATGCAGGTCGAAAAGACCTTTCGCGACATGACCCAAGGGATGGCGTTCACGTCCGCCCTGGTCGTCGGCGGCATGTCAGAAGGCTCGCAGCTGCAGGCAATTCGCCGTGGCGCCCGCATGATCGTCGCCACCCCGGGCCGTCTCGAGGATTACCTGAAGCGTCGCGTGATCAAGCTCGACCAGGTACAAGTCCTCGTTCTCGACGAAGTGGATCGCATGCTCGATATGGGCTTCCAGCCGGCCATCAAGCGCATCGTTACGACCCTGTCTTCGCAGCGCCAGACCCTTTGCTACTCCGCCACTCTCGATGCCAACATCAAGGAAGTGGTTCGTGACTACCTTAAGAACCCGGTCCGAATCGAACTGGGATCCGTACTCAAGCCTGCCGAGAACGTTCGCCTGCAGACCTTTGAAGTCACCAACGATAAGAAGCTCGAGCTGCTCGAGCATCTGCTCGGCTCTGAAAAGGGCAGCTTCCTGGTCTTCGTGCGCACCAAGCACGGCGCGGATCGAGTTTCGCAAAGGCTGGTTCGTTCCGGCTGGAGCGCGACCTGCATCCACGGCGATCGCTCGCAAGGGCAGCGCAATGCAGCGCTGAAGAGCTTTTCGCTTGGACATCACCGTGTCCTCGTTGCTACCGACGTTGCCGCTCGCGGCATTGACGTGGCCGACGTGGCCCACGTGGTGAACTACGACATCCCCAAGGTTGCCGAGGACTTCGTTCACCGTGTCGGCAGAACCGGCCGGGCGTCCGCCCATGGCGTCGCTTCGACCTTCGCGGCTCCTGAAGAGCGCGGCGATCTGCGCAAGATTGAGCGCACGCTCAAGATCAGCATGGAGCGCTTCCGCGTCAGCGGCAAGGCTCTGAGCGCGACCGCATAACTACTAAGCAATTAGCAGGAGAAAGGGCAGGCTTCGCGGCCTGCCCTTCTCTTTTGCGAATTCTGTCGAGTTATTGGTTTGCGCGCATTCGGGCCTCTTCCTTCGTCAGAAACTCACGCATTCCGGCGTCTTCGCACAGCCCCATTGCACGGCTGTAGGCTGCTGAGGCTTCCTCAAATCGGCCCAGCCGCCTCAGTAGGGAAGCGGCCACCGCCCAATACGGCTGGTAAGCCTTAACCACTCCAGTGGGGATCGCTTCCAACTGCGCATAGCCCACCTCCGGGCCACGAGCCTCCGCCAAGGCAGCAGCCCGGGCTACCTGCGCGCCAGTCGTCGGTGCGAGTTGCAGCAGGCCTTCGTAGAGCAGCGCGATCGCCTCCCAGTTCGTTTCCCCAGTCTGCGCACGTTGTGCGTGTACGGACTGGATCGCCGCTTCCAGTTGAAAGCGCCCAATGCGGTCACTTTCCGCGGCCCGATTCAGCAAACCTTCGGCTTCTGCGATCTTCTCTTTGGACCATCGTTCTGTTTCCTGCTGCGAAAGTGGAATGTACCCTGCGGCTGCCGTCTGCCTCGCGCCGCGTCGCGCTTCGCAGTGCAGCATGAGCGCCAGCAATCCTGATGCTTCAGGTTCCTCAGGCAGCAGCCGAAACAGCAATCTCCCCAACTGCAGCGCCTCAACTGCCAAGTCCCGGCGACGCGGATCTGCTCCGGCCACATCTTCCCATCCGGTTCCATAGGCGCCATATATGGCTTCCAGCACGGAATCAAGTCTCGCGGGCAGATCGCTGGACCGCGGCACCTCGAAAGAAATGCGTGCATCCCGGATTCTCCGCTTCGCCCGGCTTAGCCGCTGTCCCATGGTGGTTGGCTGCACCAGGAATGCCGACGCAATCCGGACTGCATCCAGCCCCAGCACCACCTGCAGCATCAGCGGCGTCCGCACAGCCGGATCGATAGCCGGGTGCGCACAGACAAACAGCAGTTTAAGCCGCTCGTCCGGGAACTCCACCTCATCGATTGCCATCTCTACCACCTCGTTTGTGAGGGCCAGTAGCTGGGGAACCGCTTCCTCCTGTACACGCGAATGACGGATTTGGTCGATCAGCCTGCGCCTGGCAGCCGTCAGCAGCCAGGCCTCGGGTTTGTCTGGAACGCCGGTGGAAGGCCAGTTCTGCAGCGCGGCATGAAATGCGTCGGCGAGTGCATCCTCTGCTGACGCCACGTCATGGGAACGCGCAGCCAGATAGGCGATCAGGCGGCCGTAGGAATCGCGCGCCACCTGCTCGATCGCCGCGTGCGTGTCAGGACTAACTGCCATCACATTCCCGGAAGATTGGGACGGACTTCCACCACCGAGCCCGGCTGTACCGGACAGCGAGCCGCCCACTCCAGCGCCGCATCGAGATCCGGTACGTTGATGACGAAGTAGCCGCCGAGCTGTTCCTTCGTATCCGCGTAGGGGCCATCCTGCACCAGTCGCTGTCCCCCGCTCATTCGCACAGTCGTCGCGGTCTCGGGTAGCTGCAACCCCGCTCCACCTGCGTGAACGCCGGCGTCCACCAGCGACTTTGCGTACCGGGGCCACGCGGCCCAATACTCCTGTTGGTTGGTTGGATCGCTGCGCAAGGCCAGCTCTTCGGGCGTCGTATAGATCAAAAGCGTGTAGTTCATTGAGATCTCCTCCGTTCGAGCGAGATTCATTCTCGCTCACTCCCATGACGGGTCTACGAGTGCCATTTCGACATGCGGCAAAAAATTCTTGCGAATTTAGCCAAACGCGCCGCCCCGCCGTGCACCGATTAGGGCCTCACTCACCCACCCATCGCCAGGCGCTGCAAATCTCGTCTCCAGTTGCACCGTATTGCACCGCGCTGTCGCTGGAACCGATCAGACGGTCGAACGCCGCGTCTTCCGGCGACATGGGCATCGAACGGGACCACAGCCGCTCGAATCCCGGGTGCTGCGCCAACAGGCCCTCAAACTCCGCATTGACGTAAAGCAAGTCGAGTTCGCCGGGACGTTGCGCAAAAGCCTCCTCGATTCGCTGAATCAGGCGTGCGAGCACCACGCCATCGAATGGATGAAAAAGGTAAAGCAGGCACGGACCCGGAGGAAACTCAAACGCGGTTGCCTCTTCGCACGCGAGGCGGATGGGGGTCGACGTTCGCCCAAGCTGATTCCATCGCTTCACGTTGCGGCGCGCGGCGCGGCAGAGCTGAGGGTGAAGTTCGACTCCCACCACCTCCGCAAAGGCAAACTCCGAAGCCAGCAACATGGCCCGGCCTTTGCCCGCCCCAATGTCAATGAAGGTGTAGCTCTCAACCGCGAAGGGCAACGACGTCTCCTGCCACAACCGGCAGAGCCCGCGAAACAGCGATGGAGCAATCGCGTAGTAGGCAGTGTTGTGCCGGTCGTGCGCATGCCCGGTCACCAGTCGCGATCGCCGGAACCATCCCGCTGGTTTCCACTCCAAACTCCTGGTCGAATGGGTGCACGGAAACAGACGGCTTCTGCCTGCGAAGTAAGGCCTGATGCAGGTTCGCGATTTGGGTGCGAAGGCTCCTCATATGCCGCCTACGCGATTCTCTCAAATCCCGTCTAGCTGCTTTAGAGGTCTCGAAGACCGAGGTCTTTACAGCGCTTTCAGGAGGGTCTACCCTTCTGCGCAGGAAGATATCCCGGTGCCGGTGAGGTGCCTATGAAGCTTTTCCCGTTGTCTCTCCTCGTGCTGACGGCTCTGCCCGTTGTCTGCCAGACTTCTCATCGCCCCTTCATCATCGACAGGTCAGCTGCGCCGTTCAATGCGGAACAAATGCCGGCCAGTTGCGAGGTCGATATCGTGAAGGTCTCGTTTGAGCGGCCCTCGCGCTTCATGCTCATATCGTCTGGTCCTCGTGCCTCAAGCGCCCCGAGCCTGAGTGTGGAACTTGAAAACCACAGCAGCAAGAAGGTAGCCGCGCTGGACCTGATGGCACGCATCAAGGTCAAGGACAGCATCTACCAACTGGATTCGATCACCCGCGAGTTTCCCGTTCATCTCACCAGCGGCGAAGGCGTCCAGCGCTTGGAGCTAGTGAAGAACGCGGTCGGCTTCGATAGCCTCGCGATTCAGCGAGTGACCTACGCCGACGGCACCCACTGGCAACCCGAACACCGCCTTGCCTGCACGTATCAAGGCGCAGGAACCATGCAGATCGCCAAGTAGCGCCGCCCGAAATCCCAGCCAGGCGCGAGGGCAGGCTTGGATTCCGGACCTGCCCAGCGTCTGAATCCCGCGGCCTACCTTAGGAGTTCCGCGCGCGCTCGATTGCTTGCACTACGGCCTTTGCCTTGTTTACGGATTCCTCGTATTCCTTCTCCGGTACGGAGTCCGCGACAATGCCGGCGCCCGATTGAATGTGCCCTTGCTTCCCCTGCAGCAGCAAGGTGCGAATGGCGATGCAGGAATCAAGATTCCCGGAAAAATCCGCATAGAGGACGCTGCCGCCATAGATGCCTCTCCTTGTAGGCTCCAGCTCTTCGATGATCTCCATCGCGCGAATCTTGGGCGCACCAGAGAGCGTTCCCGCGGGGAAGCAGGCGCGGAAGGCATCGACCGGGGTGAGGTCTTTGCGAAGCTGGCCTTCGATCGCGCTCACCAGGTGCATGACGTGGGAATAGCGCTCGACGAACATCAGGTCCTTCACTTTGACGCTGCCGTATTCACTCACCCGGCCTACGTCGTTCCGGCCAAGGTCGACCAGCATCACGTGTTCCGCGCGCTCCTTCTCATCTGTGAACAACTCCTCGGCAATGCGGCGGTCCTCTTCTTCGTCTGCGGACCGTGGCCGGGTGCCTGCGATCGGCCGATACTCCACTAATTGCTGATGAACTCGCACCAGCAACTCCGGTGAAGAGCCGACGATGTGCGTCACTTCCGGTGCACGCGCACCCGGCCGCTTCGACCCAAAGCGCAGGAAATACATATAAGGAGAGGGGTTCACAATCCGCAGCGAACGGTAGATCGAAAATGGATCGACGCCCGGCTCCACATCGAAGCGCTGCGAGAGCACCGCCTGGAATATATCGCCCGCGGCGATGTACTCCTTCGTCTGGTTCACCGCCGCGAGAAAGTCTTTCTTCTTCGTGCGTGATGTGAGCTTCAGCTTTCCTGCCGTCCTCTTCCGTCGCGGACGTGGCAGCGGCCGACCCAGCCTTTTCTCGATGCTATCGAGTCGTTTCAAAGCGTCGGCATAGGCGGCCTGCGGCGTGCGCCGCTTCAGGTCCGCGGTCACGATCAGCTGGATCTCCTTCTTGACGTGGTCAAAGGCGAGCACTTCGTCAAAGAACATCAGGCAGGCATCCGGCATGCCGAGATCGTCTTTGGCCAAGGATGGCAAGCGCTCGATCTGCCTCACCGCGTCGTAGCTGAAGAAACCCACAGCGCCAGCGGTAAACGGCGGCAACCCGGCCAGCCGTGCCGGCTTGTGACCATGCAACGCATCCTTGAGCAGAGCGAAAACATCTCCCTCAAAGTTGGAGAGCTTGCCGCCTTCGCTTACCTCGATGTGGTTGCCGCGAGCCAGGATCTTGCGATAGGGCCGAACACCGATAAACGTATAGCGCCCGACCTTCTCTCCGCCTTCAACCGACTCCAGCAGAAAACATTCCGGCTCGTCGGCAGCCAACCGCAGGAAGGCAGAGACGGGTGTCTCCAGATCCGCAGTGAGGGTCCGGTACACCGGGACGAGAGTATGCGTGCGCGCGAGTCGGAGGAATGCGGCGCGATTTGGAATGCTGCTGTCGTTGGAACTGCTTCGCGATTGCATCTTTCAGGACATGGTACATGAGGAGAGGACCCGCAACGGCTCTTCGCCAAGGGATCGGCGCGGCCCGGGACTCCCGTCGTAGATCTCGTCATCCATTCGTGCGCAAACAAAAAACCGGCCCGCAGCGTGCCGTCCGCGGGCCGAGTCGCGCAACTCAAACTTAAGCTATTGGTCGTTGCCCTGCGGGTTCTCGACAGCGGTGATGCTCCCGAACAAGCCATCCGCCTCATGATTCGTCCCGGCAGAGAAGTAGAGCGCATTCGCTGGCCCCGCGCCAGTACCGTTTCCGAACGAAATGCCCCAGAGCCCGTCGTTCACGATCGGCTGATTATTCGCATCCACCAAGGCTCCTTTGAACCGGCCGGTCACCGGATCGAAGGCCAGAATCTGGCCGCTCCCAAACTGGCCTACCAGCAGGTCGTGGCTGTAGACACCGAAATCGCCGGAGGCAAGCGTCAGCCCCCAGGGAGCGTTGAACCAGTCCCCGTGTTCGAGCCTGCGCAGCAGACGCCCTCGCGGAGAAAAGACATCGACATATCCCAGGCCTGCGCCATCGACTTCATCGTGCTTGGTGTCGTCCTGCTTGGCGAACGCTACGTACAGATCACCGCCGATATTCTGAATATTGAATGGCGCGTATCCCGATGGCAGACGGTCGTCATCGAAGGCCTCTTCATCAACGTGCATCGGATGAAAGTTTGTGTCGTAGATGCGAACACGTCCCTTGCGAAAGTCGGCTACATAGAGCAGGCTCATCGGGCCGCTCGGCAGATTGACCGTGGCGATGGTCGCCCCTTTAAATACTGAACGGGAATGTTCATTGACCTTGATGACGGCGTGGGTTGGATCGACACCCGGATTCCAGCCGGAAATCGTGCCATCTTCGGTGACGAATAGGAAAATCCCGGGCTTCTTCGGCGCAATCGCGAAATCGGTGCTGCCGTTGAAGACCGTACCAGTTGGCGTGCCGGTCTGGCTGCTTGCGTCTGCAGGGGGAATGGTGACCACCAGCGGAGCCGCTTTTCCGGTGCCGTCATAGAGCGTCGACAATCCCGTACCGTTATCGGAGATCCACCAGGGGCTGCCCGAGCTGCGCGAGAGACCCCAGGGATTGACGAGATTGGTATCGACCAGGAAACCAGGAAGATCTGAGACCAGGCTGGTCTGTTTGTAGTGTTGTGCCACCGCGGAACCGGGCAGCAGGGCGAGCAACACCATGAGGGGTGCATTCCAGCGACTTGGCTGGGGGGTGCGGAATAGCGGCATCGTTCCTCCTGAAGGTGGCAGCGGGAAGCCGCTCACCGATTTCGAAGGTAGTCCGCTGAGGCACTTACAATGTCATCTCCACGTCATTAGAATTTCACTTTATTCGTCGGGCTCCGGTTTACTCTAAGTCTCACAATTTCAGCGCGTTATGGGCCTCGTCTTCCTCATGGTCTCTGTAACTTGTCAGAGATAAACCAACATCTCGACAATTCAGCCGTGTTACGTCGCTCGCGGCCGGCTGCTCTCTCTGAGCTCCCGCACACGAGTGCTCATTTTCAGATTCGTTGTTCGCGGAGATGACCCGTTCGGTGGGTTGCCGGTCCTCTTTTAGGGGGCATATACTCGGGCAGTTTGGCCAAAGTGCGGGGCTGAACGTTAATTGACGGAGCAAAACTCCGGCAAGGCCACGATTTCCCCTGACCGCGAGTCCAACTGTTTGGTACGCCGACGTTGAAGACTTGCGGCATACGTAAGGCAAAGGAACCTGGAGAGTTTTATGGCAACGATTACGCTCGAGCAGGAGATCAACCCCTGGGAAGCGCAGGCTGCTCGATTTGATTTCGCAGCACGCAAGTTAAACCTGGACGATGGACTTTGGAAGGTATTGCGCTATCCGTCGCGAGAGATCATCGTGCACTTTCCCGTCTCCATGGACGATGGCCGCATTGAAGTGTTCACCGGCTTTCGCGTTCAGCATTCCATCGCACGCGGCCCCGGAAAAGGCGGTATCCGATACGCTCCCGATGTCACGTTAGATGAAGTACGCGCGCTCGCAAGCTGGATGACGTGGAAGTGCGCCGTCGTGAACATCCCATTTGGAGGCGCCAAGGGCGGCGTCATCTGCGACCCCAAGAAGCTTTCGCTCGGCGAACTGGAGCGGCTCACCCGTCGCTATACCTCCGAACTGATTGAATTCCTCGGACCGGAAAAAGATGTTCCCGCTCCGGACATGGGTACCAACGAACAGGTGATGGCGTGGATCATGGATACCTACTCCATGCACATGCGCCAGACTGTAACCAGTGTGGTTACAGGAAAGCCGCTGAACATCGGCGGCTCGCGTGGCCGCCGCGAAGCCACTGGACGCGGCATCAGCATCGTATGCGACGAAGCGCTCAAATATCTGCACCTTCCGCGCGAAGGCTGCCGCGTCATCGTCCAGGGCTTCGGCAATGTTGGATCGAATGCAGCCAAACTGATGCGCGAGAAGGGTTACAAGATCATCGGCATCGCGGAATTCGATGGCGGCCTGTTCAACAGCGACGGTATCGACGTGGTGGCGTTGCTCGAATATCGCCAGCGCAATGGAACCGTGCTTGGCTTCAAGGGCGCAGAGCCCGCGGATTCGCAGGAGCTCTTAGTAACCGAATGCGACATACTCATTCCCGCGGCAACTGAAACGGTCATCACCAGCCGCAATGCCGACCGCATTAAGGCGCGCATCGTGTGCGAAGGAGCGAATGGCCCCACCACCGCTGTCGCGGACGAAATTCTCGCCGACAAAAAGGTCTTCATCATCCCCGACATCCTCGCCAACGCTGGAGGAGTAACCGCCTCTTACTTCGAATGGGTGCAGGACCGGCAGGGATATTTCTGGAAGGAGTCCGTCGTCAACGAGCAGTTGGAGGGCATCCTCGCAGAAAGCTTCGACGATGTCGTCCGCTATGCCGAGGCGCATGGCGTAAACAACCGCATCGCCGCATACATGCTGGCGATCGATCGCGTCGCTTTCACCATCAAGCAGCGCGGCATTTACGCCTGATTCGAAGAACGCTGTGAAGGCGGCTCTCTCTGCGGGGTTCCACTCGTGCAAAGGGCCGCCTTCCTTGATCCGCCCGCACCTTAGGCCGGCTCAGGAAGACCGACATAGTCGCAGACCAGCACCGTCAGATCGTCATCCTGCGCTCTAGCCCACTGCTGCACCTTGCTGAGAATATGGTCCGCGGCTTCAGAGACCGGTAAATCGGAGCATTGCCGCAGCAGAGAACTCAATCCTTCCTGACCGAAGAATTCTCCCTTCGCATTGGCAGCTTCGAGCAATCCATCGGTGTAGAGCAACAGCCGGTCGCCCGGTTCGAGCGGCAGTGTCTGGTTGGAGAAGGAGGCAAAGGTGAAAGCAGCCAGCAATAGCCCGTTCTCTGTCACCTCGCCGACCTTTCCCTCGCGCAGCAAGAGCATGGGCGGATGCCCTGCGGCGGAGTAGCGCAGTTCCCCGGCCTCGGCATCCAGATAGGCGTACGCTGCAGTTACGAATTGACTTTGCGTGTTTCCGCAGAGCGCAAGGTTCATCTCTGCCAGCAGGCGGGCCGGGTCCGCACAGTGAGCTCGCTGCGCTGTAGCCGCCATCTTCACCATGGAGGCGATCAAAGCCGCCGGAACTCCGTGGCCGGAAACGTCGGCGATCAGCAGGCCGGCCTGGCTCCCGCCCGTCACCACGAAGTCGTAGAAATCGCCGGCCACCGAGGTCATCGGAACATACCGTGCTGCCACGCGGAAGCAGGGCGACTCAGGAAAGGCACCCGGCAGGATGGAAAGCTGAATGCGCCGGGCGACATCGAGTTCCTTTTGTAACTCTGTCAGTTGCTGATCGCGATCGAGAGTGCGCCGCGCCGCCACATAACCCAGGCAGGCGAGGAAGAGCGCAAAGCCGAAGGGCTCCAGGTTGAACGGGATCAGCCGCTGCCCTTCGATGTTCTCCCAAAGCGCGGTAATCACAAAACAAAACAAGCCCCGGCGCATGACCACGAAATCGCGGCTCGGCGATCTGTGGCGCAGGGACTCCGCTGCCAGTGCGAGCAGCGCGATCACCACCATCCCATCGTTCAGTCTGTGGAACAATCGGAGCGGACCAAAGACAAGGACACCAGCCACCAGGCAGAGAAAGAATCCACTGAGAGCCAGCGAGATGGGCTTGTATCGTCTTCCAAGAAAACCGGCGGCCTCGAAAAACAAGAATGCCGGAATCGGCACCAGGTAGGTGGCGATGTCTTGCAGCTTCGACAGCAGATTGGTATCCGGCAGCATCAGGGGCAGCAGCCCGGCTTCGAGCCATAGCCGTTGGCCATAGAGCATCGCGAACAGGCCCAGGTAGATGGTCAACGCATCCAGCCGCCTCCGTACCGCGCACAGGGCAAGCGCGACAATGCCGACCGTGGTAAACGCGGAGCCCAGGAAAAGAAAGGCTTCGTCGTGGTGAAAGGTGCGCAACACCTGGCTGGCAGTCAGCGGCGAATCGACCCCGTACATGAGACAGGAGCATACAGCATCAGGTCTGTACGCGTGAGGTCATCTCTGGATCCGAGCCGGAGAAGGGAAGCGGAATCGCGTGCAGGAGACGTTTTCGACACCGTGAACAGCTTCCGCCCTGACTTGCGCGATGTGCCCGGGCCGAATTGATACCCACACAGCCTCCTCGTAGGATGGAATACGAGGGCTAAACCGTGAGCGAGCAGCCAGCAGTAACGACCCGCCAACTCGGCGCGGAGCAGGTGTTTCCCATCGGTCTGGGTTGCATGGGTATGTCCGGCATGTATGGGCAATCCGACGAAGCGGAAGCCATTGCCACGATTCACGCGGCCATCGAACGAGGCGTCACCCTGATCGATACCGGCGACTTCTACGGAATGGGCCACAATGAACTGCTGATCGGCCGCGCGCTTCGAGAACTGGGCTCTTCCGCGCGCGACAAGGTGATTCTGTCAGTGAAGTTCGGCGCGATGCGAACGCCCCAAGGCCAATGGACCGGCTTCGACTCGCGTCCCGAGGCTGTGAAGAATTTCCTGGCGTACACGCTCAACCGCCTCGGCGTGGACCACATCGATATCTACCGGCCCGCGCGCCTCGATGCCAAAGTCCCCATCGAAGAGACTGTCGGCGCGATTGCCTCCATGATCCGGGCGGGATCTGTGCGACAGGTAGGACTCTCCGAGGTGGGCGTAGACACCATCCGAAAGGCTCACTCGGTCCACCCTGTGGCCGATCTGCAGATCGAGTACGGCCTGCTGAGCCGCAGTCCTGAACAGAAAATCCTGCCCGTTCTTCACGAGCTTGGCATCGGCCTAACTGCCTACGGGGTTCTCGGACGCGGTCTGCTTAGCGGCTCGTTCCCAACCGGAAAGGGTGACATCCGCTCGCATCTGCCTCGTTTCTCGGGCGAAAACTACCAGAAGAACCAGCAACTCGTCGCCAAACTGAACCAGTTCGCCGCGGAAAAGGGAACCACTCCCGCGCAACTCGCTTTCGCGTGGGTACTGGCCAAGGATCCATCCATCGTGCCGCTCGCCGGAGCCCGCACGCGAAAGCAACTCGACGACGCTCTCGCAGCGGTCAAGCTTTCGCTCACTCCAGCGGATGTCGCCAGGCTCGAAGCGGAAGTGGACGCGGCCCAGGTCGCGGGAACCCGCTACGATGCGGTGGGAATGAGGATGCTCGATAGCGAACGCTGAAAGTGTCCTCCCGGAATCCGACCGCATTCCGCTGGTTTCAGCGCTCTGGTGCATAATGACTAGGTATGCATCTCCGGCTGGATTGAAAGAAATCCGGTGGGTGCGGAGACTGTAACGCGGCTCGCTCCGTTTTGGGCTAACGTCGCCAATCTCCCCGTCCCGCTGACGAATGCCCCGGTTTTGCGCAGGGTCGAGTGTGAATTTACCCAACTCCATCACGATGAGCCGCATCTGCTGCGTTCCATTGCTCATCTGGATTCTCTCGCCCGCATTCCCATTCCGCTCCATCAGTGGCGAGCAGGAGGCGGTGGCCTCCGTGGTCTTCATTCTGGCCTCCATCACCGATGGGGTCGATGGCTACCTGGCACGCAAGCGTGGACAGATCACCACCATGGGCATGCTGCTCGATCCGCTCGCGGATAAGCTCATGATCTCGGCCGCTTTCATCGTTCTGGTCGGCTACACGCCCCACATTATGAAACCCTGGATCGCGGTCCTGGTCATTGGCCGCGAGTTCCTGGTCAGCGGACTCCGCTCCATCGCAACGTCTGAGGGTTTCACCATCGAAGCGAGCGATTTGGGCAAGCTGAAAACCATTCTCCAGATCGTCGCCGTCGTCGCCTGCGTCCTCGCGCACCGTTGGTACGCCTGGCACTTCGGCTGGTTTATCCTGCCCGTCTACTGGACCGCGATTGTTTCGATCTACTACATGGTCATCGTCTCGACCATTTCGGCTGTCGACTACTTCGCAGGTTTCTGGCGGAAGATCGATCACGCCTCGGCGGACCGCCGCGAAAAGAGCTTCGTGCTCAGCCGCCGCAAGGGAACCGTTCCAGCCGCCAAGCACCTGGGCTGATCCTTTCCGCTGAACTCCACACTTTGCCAACGAATCCCGCTTCTCTGCGTCTTTTTAAAAGGGAGAGGTGAGGCGCGTCGCGGTGGACCGCTCACTTCCACTCCATGAAAAAGCCCCGGGGGTCGTGGGTCCACCGGGGCTTTTCGTTTGTAAATTCAGGCTGTGAGATCAGGCGGGGACGGCGTGTCCGGAGCCTGCCACGGCGTGGCTTGCCCGGGTGAGGCGATGAACGAAGTGATAGGGCGGCCAGGGTCCCGATAGTTGCATCTGGCAGTCCTTCATCAGTTGACTGGCGCTCGAGTACTTGTTCTGGTAACGCTCAATGCCCTTGTGATCGATCAGGTGAGCAATATCCAGAACCATCTTGCCGGTGTCTGTCCGTCGGCAGGTGACCTCTTCATCGAGGGGAGCGAACATCCGGTGCATCTGTACCGATACTGCGCGGGCCCGGGTCTGCCGTTCGCGCTGGCGGGTGGCATTCTCGCGCAAACTGGTCAGGTATTCCTTGCCGACCCGATCCATCAGAACAGGGCGGGTCGCTTCGCGGCAGCAATCGTCCACCATCACCTTCAGGTGCATCTCGGCCTTGCCGCGTAGCCGGTCGATGTTATTGACGAACTGGCGTTGATTGGAACGGATCGAGCGGCGAAGCGCCTCATCGTCCGCAAACACTGTGCCGAACCGGAACGGGAGTACCGTGGACAATTTGAAACAATCGGCGATCACGCGGGCATGGTCGACCGCACACTTCTGATTCATCTCTTCTTCTGGATTATGTTCACTGACGATTACGGCTAAGTCACTGGCTGGGTAAAGGAAGACTTGATTCCCGGCGATTCCCGTCACGGTCTCCATGGGGATGGGCTTGCGGTGACGAAGAAGCTCGGGAAAGGACTGTTTCTCACTGATGCAGTAGGCATACCACGCCATTGGGAGTCACTCCACACGCTTTGTTTTGCATTCTGAGACTGCGGAACGTATGCATATCGAGGAACGACTGTTTACAACTGGCATTCTGTGGATTCATTCGCTGGTACGCGACTCCAGTCGGGCGGAAACCGTCCAGCTAACGCGTAATCCTAGCCCTGCCATGTAACCGCTGGCAATTTGTATTTGTCGGATAAAGCCGAGAGGATGCGCGCGGAAGGCAAGCCACTTTTGTGGTACAAACACAAACTATTGTGCCATCAACATAACATGAAGGTGGTAGTCAAAAGGCTAAATGGCTGGAGGTTAGGAGCTTGGCGGGGGCTCCATCCGGCGCAGATCTGTTGCCCCTGTGCGCGCTCGGCCGGTACCCGCATCCAGGCCGCTCTACCGGAAGATAGAGTAGGCGACCAGGCCGATCAATGCCACCAGCAGCGCGATATTCACCGTCGCCGTAGTGCGGACAGACTTCTGCAGCGACCGCAGGTTTTCGCCCAGTTCCTGGCTGTCTGCGGCGTTCCGTTCGATCGTTTCCCTGAGCTTTGCCAGCTGCTCTTCCAGGCGCTTGACCAGCACGGTCTGGTCGAGAACCTGCTGGCTCAACTCGCGGTTACCCGCTTGAACTTCAGCAACACTCTGGTCCAGGTGCCGGGTGTCGGGGGCGTGCGCAAAGCCGCTATCGAGTAAGGGAAGCAAGCGCGATACATACGGGAGCAGTACACGGAGTTGAAGCAGCGAGCGCCACATAGAGGGACGAGGATCCTTTTGGTCTTCGAGCGATAGGTCTGTGGGAAGGTGAGCGGCTGTCTCCGCTTTCGGTAAGGGTGCCGGGGGCACAGCCTTGTCTTCTCGGGCGAGTTCAATCAGCCTGTCCACTGCAGTGTCACGGGAAGAGTCGCGCAATCCATGTCTCCAAAGGCGCACATTCGCGCCCCAATGCTCATTCCACTCTATAGTTTTTCAGGTTTCTGAGGCGAGTTGGGTTGCACTACGTGTTCCGCTTGGCCGCTTCAGCCTCGGCGCGCTGCCGCAGCGCATGAATCACGACTCGCATCATCTCTTCTTCCGGTGCGGGTTTGCCGGTCCATATCTCAAACTGCCTTGCGCCCTGGTGCACGAACATCTCCACCCCGGTAATGACCGCGATCCCTTTCTCCCGGGCCGCTCGGATCAAAGGCGTGTCGATCGGGTTGTAGACAAGGTCAAAGACCAGCCGCGCATTGATCTCCTTCGGTTCCAGAATCGTCGAGGGTTTCACACCGTGCATCCCGGCGGGCGTGGCGTTCACGATCACGTCGAACGTTGATTTGGCCAGTTGCTCCCGCTTGGCGGTTTTAGCCTTGGCTTCCCGAGCCAGCTTCTGCCCGGCCTCCGGCGTCCGGTTCAGCACGAATACCTCTGCGCCCTTTTCCTTTAGCCCGAACACCGCAGCCCGCGCCGCTCCACCCGCACCCAGCACCAGAACCTTCGCGCCTTTCAAGTGAATGCGCTTTTCCAAAGGGCGAACGACGGCCGCCACATCCGTATTGAATCCGTAAAGCTTGCCGTCCTGGGATCGAACGATGGTGTTGCAGGCCCCTACCTTTTCGGAAAGCGGATCCGTCTTCGCCAGATGCTTGAGAATGTCCTGCTTGAAGGGCATGGTCACGCTCATTCCATTGAGCGGAACCTCGCGCACCAGCGTCAGCAGGTCGTTGATCTTGCTGGTCTGCAGCGGCAGGTACACCGCATTGACGGTCTCTCGG
The DNA here is from genome assembly GCA_963748555.1 of uncultured Acidobacteriaceae bacterium. GTDB lineage: Bacteria > Acidobacteriota > Terriglobia > Terriglobales > Acidobacteriaceae > CAWKKW01. The sequence goes on along the minus strand of CAVVJK010000019.1, from coordinate 18,566 downwards.
CGGAAGGCCGTATTCATCATGATCGGAGACAGCGAATGCTTCACCGGATTGCCGGCGACGCCGTAGATGCGAGTCGCTGCGTCGATCTGTTCAGCCCGATAGGCTTCAATCAACGTACGGGCGGCGATCTGGCCAGGAGCCGTTTCCTCACCCAGGGTAGCGGCGGCGAACGTGAAGGCGCTGCCGGCCCGCAGCCCAAGAACCCGGCTGATGATCCCCTGTTCGCCCATGCAGACGCCCACCAGGTTGTTCTGGTTCGAGGCTTTCTCCAGGAAGTGCATCATGGTCACGTTGTCCGCCAGGCTCTTGGCGGTCGACACAATCTTGATGAAATCGGGCTGGAAGGGAAGGATGCGCTCGAGCACGCCCTCCAGATCTTTGGTTGCGGCGAAGTCGTGATGCGAAACGATTAGCCCGGCGCCCAGCGACCGCAGCTTTTCAAAGTCGGCAGGCTTCATCGCTTCGGCGGATTCCAGTTCCAGGTCGATCAGGTGAAAGCCGCAGGCGATCGCCTTGGTCAGGATGTCTACTTCCGCCGCCAGAGATCCTTTGAACTTCCCACCCGCGGCCTCGCGCCGGCAGGTCGCGATGGCAGTGATGCCACCCCGGTCGCTCATGAATTCCTTCAGCTTGGGCAGGGCCAGCGCTGGCTTGGCCAGGTAATCCAGACGAAACTCGAGAAAGTGATTCTCGCGAATCGCTTCTGCCGCCTTCTCGACCAGTTCCGCTGGAGTCTCTCCAATGATGGCGACGCAAATCTTCCCCATGCGCGTGCGCAGGTAGTGGGGCGACAGGCCTGTAACTGGTAAATTCATCGGTGCAATTGCCGCATCTTAGAGCATTTCTCCCCACGTGTGAAGTGTCGAAGCAATCAGCAGCCAGCATCGGTAACTCCCGGGCGGCTGCTCGTTTTTGATCGGTAGCTGCACCCAAACCCGCTGTTCCGGTGCGAGGCCAGTATGCAGCATCCGGTCAGCGTTTCGGTGTCACTCACGACAAAGCGAAGTTTTGTGCGTCCCTTATCCACCGCGGAAACATCGCTTATCTTGGAGGAAAGAAGTTTGCGGGAGGAAGTTTTCATGGCAGAAGCGTCTACCGAGCCCCAGTCTCCGAGTGAGTCCCCCTCGCAGCCCCACCCCTGGAGCGCAGCGGGACGAGGCAAGGTGGACGTTCCCAGCCTGCAGGCGTGGGTTGGCGCTCGGCTTGCCGAACAACAGCGGCAGATCGATCGACTCGTAGCAGCCGAGGGCACGCGAACCGTCGAGAATACCTTGCGCCCTTACGATAATGCGCTCGCCGAACTGGCTGCAGCCGGGCAGCAGTCCGCACTTCTGAACAGCGTGCATCCCCTCAAAGAGGTGCGCGATGCCGCCCAGGATCTATGCCAGAAGATCTCCGAGGCTCATTACCTACCTTTCGTTGAACCACGAGGTCTACCAGGCCCTCAATGACTTGTCGCTGAATGAGGTGGCAATGAGCGGGGTCGACACCGCAACCCGGCACTATCTCGACCGGACCCTGTTGCAGTACCGGCTCGCCGGCGTGGACAAGGACGAAGCCACACGGACCCGCATCCGCGAGCTGCACGATCAAGCGACCATGCTTTCGCTCGACATTTGCCCGCAACGTGCAGGACGGAGCCAACCACGTCACGGTGCAGGACCCGGCTGAACTCGACGGTTTGCCTGCCGACTTTCTCGCCAGTCATCCGCCCGCTGAAAATGGCACCATCACTCTGAGCACCGACTATCCGGACTACATGCCGGTCATGACCTTTGCCGGGAATGATGACCTGCGGCGCAGAATGTTCCTCGCCTACAACACCCGCGCCTTTCCGACCAACCGGCAGGTGCTGCTCGATCTGTTAAAAACGCGGCAGGAGATCGCCAGCCTGCTCGGATACGCTTCGTGGGCAGACCTTGCCACCGCCGACCAGATGATGCAATCGGCTGCCAACATGAAGGCTTTCCTGAAGGATCTGGACTCCGCTTCGAAAGAGGGCGCGGAGCGCGATGTGGCCCGCGTGCTGGCCTTTGCCCGCGAGCCAGCGCCCCGAGTTGCACGCCATCGATGCCGCCAGCCGCGGCTACTGGTACGAGCAGTTTCGCCGCTCGGCGTTTGACTTCGACTCCCAGTCCGTGCGGCCTTACTTCCCTTATGATCGCGTGGAAAAGGGCGTTCTCGACGCAGCGGCGCGTCTCTTCCATGTTCGTTTTGAGCCGGCCCCCGACGCCGATGTTTGGGATTCCTGCCGTCAGCGCTTTCGACGTGTTCGACGGGGAACGGCAGATCGGCCGCTTCTATCTCGACATGCACCCGCGCGAGGGCAAGGACAAATGGTTCAGCGCACACCCTCTGATTCCCGGAGTAGCGGGCCGGCAGATTCCCGAGGCCGCGCTGGTCTGTAACTTTCCCGGAGGCAAGCCGGACGATCCCGGCCTGATGCAATACGACAACGTCACTACCTTCTTCCACGAGTTTGGCCATCTGATGCATGCCCTTCTTGGCGGCCAACAGCCCTTCGCCGGAATCAGCGGCATCGCGACCGAGGGCGATTTCGTCGAGGTTCCCTCGCAGATGCTGGAGGAGTTTTTCCGCGATGCCGACCTGCTCGCCGGATTCGCCAAACACTACCAGACGGACGAGCCGATTCCCGCCGAACTGGTCGCGCGCATGAACCAGGCCAGCGCCTTTGGCCGGGCCGATGGCGTGCGGGCGCAGCTTTTCTACACCAGCTTTTCGCTCGACACGCATCACCAGGATCCCGATCAGCTGGATCTGGACGCCCTGCTGCACGACGACTACACGCGCTTTCTGCCATACACCTGGATCGAAGGCAATCGCATGTATGCGAGCTTCACTCACCTGACTGGCTATTCGTCCAACTACTACACGTACCTCTTCGACAAGGTGATCGCGCTGGATTTCTTCAACCAGTTCGATCCCGGCAAACCTGCTCGATGGCGAAGCCGCCATGCGTTACCGCCGAACGGTGCTCGAACCTGGGGGCTCGAGGCCCGGCACGCAAATCGTCCAGGATTTTCTCGGAAGGCCGCAGAGCTTTGACGCCTTTCAGCAGTGGGTCAATGGCGAACCACAACCGGCAGCGGTATAAGCCCGCTCGGGAACTTGCCGGAAGGAGAATATGCAGCAAGCATCGCGGCTCATACGGAAAACCTGGCAGGGCAAATGGGCGCTTATCACCGGGGCGAGCGCTGGAATCGGCGAAGCTCTCGCGGTGGAACTGGCAGCCGCGGGGGTTCACCTGGTCCTCACCGCGCGCCGCAAAGATCGTCTCGAAGCACTGCAGTCCCGTTTGCAGAAGGAGTTTTCAATCCAGGCCGAGGTGATCGTCGCGGACCTTGAAGATCCCGGCCGCCCCGAAAGTCATCTTCGATGCCACCGAAGGGCGCAACCGGACCTATCGACCTGCTGGTCAACAACGCCGGCTTCGGCGCTTATGGCGAATTTCACAAGCTCGACCTCGAGCGCCAGCTCTCCATGGTCCAGGTCAACTGCACCGCCATCGTCCACCTCACGCGGCTCTTCGTGCCTGCCATGATCGATCGGAGACGCGGCGACATTCTTATCCTCGCTTCCACGGCATCGTTCCAACCGGTCGCCTATATGTCGATCTATGCGGCCACCAAGGTGTTCGATCGATTCCTGGCCGAGGCGTTAGCCGAAGAAGTGAGGGCTTACGGGGTACGGGTGAGTGCGCTGTGTCCAGGCCCGACAGAATCGGAATTCATGGACGTCGCCGGATCGCGCACGGGACCAGCGCAAGTACCAGAACGCGGGGGAGGTCGCACGGCTTGGGCTCGAGGGTCTGGCCCGGGGAAAGACCTCCGTCATTCCCTATCGCGCCGGCCGCGCGCAGACCTTTATCCAACGCCTCATGCCTCGCCGGTTCGTGGCTGCCGCGGCTGCCCGGATGTTTCGTCCTGCCGAACTCAAACGCTAGAACCGTGGCCGCACCAAAAGCGTATCTGCCGGGAACACCATTCCCGGCGCGGCTTGCGTCTGAGCTAAAGAGGAACTGTCGATGCGCATTTTGAAATAGCTTGCTGGCTGCATCGGTTATCGTCGGCACGGCCTTGCAGCGGGTGCGCAGGCCAATCTGCCCGGCACCGAAGCGAAATCGCTCTCCGGCAAGGACCTCAAGATTCCTGTCGCGGATCGGTTCACCCTTGTCGTTGCGGGATTCACTAAGAACTCTTCGACGCGACGCCGACATTGGTGGCAAAGGCCGCGCCCCTGTGCAAACAACATCCGCAGGTAGCGTGCTTTACGGTCGCGGTCCTCGAAGACGTGCCCCGCTTCGTTCGGCCCATGGTCGTCGGCGGCATGAAGCGCGGCATTCCGCAGCCGCAGCAGGATTCCTTCCTGACCTCGTTTCAGAATGAACGCGCGTGGAAGCAGACCTTCGCCTACGCGGCTCCCGACAACGCATACCTTGCCTTCATGGATAGCGCGGGAACGGTCCTGTGGCAGCAGAACGGCGGCCCCGGCGGCGGGGATCTCTCCGGCCTGGCGCGGGTGCTGGAAACCAAGGCCGCCCGATAACCGATTTCCTGGCCTCAGAGATAGATCCAGGCGAACTGCGAGCCGCGGCATGGTCCCATCCCTACAGCGCGTTCGACCTGCTTTTCTGTAGTCTGGCTGCGCTTCAGAAATCGATTACAGGATCGAACGTACATGCGAAGACTCCTACTCCTTCGGCCTCGGTTTGGGGCTGCTTGCCTCTGGTGCCCCGGCCCGAAAACGTCTTCTACCCTGCTGGCCCCCACGCCGCCGATGGGCTGGAACAGTTGGGACTCCTACGGCCTCACCATTAACGAAGCTGACTACAAGAGCCAATGTGAAGTGGTTCCGTCAGCATCTGAAGCCGTCTGGCTGGCAATATGTGGTCATCGACGAAGGCTGGTACCTCAAAAACCCGGCGAGCGCCGGCAAGCCAGCCTGGCAATACACGGTGAGCAAAGACGGACTCTACATGCCCGCTCTCAACCGCTTTCCCTCTGCTGCGAATGGTGCTGGATTCAAACCCCTGGCCGACTATGTCCACTCCCTCGGGCTCAAATTTGGGCTGCATATCATTCGCGGCATCCCCAAAGAGGCGGTCGAAAAGAACCTGCCCATCGCGCGGCAGCAACTTCCATGCGGCGGATGCGGCCGATACCTCCGACACCTGCCGCTGGAATCCTGACAACTACGGCCTGAAGGCCAATGCAGCTTCGCAGGCCTATTACGATTCCGTTGCCAAACTGTACGCGAGCTGGGGCCTCGATTTCCTTAAGGTCGATTGCATCACCGTTCCCTTCAAGTCCGATGAGATCCGCATGATGAGCGAAGCGCTGCGAAAGACGGGCCGTCCCATCGTGTTGAGCCTCTCGCCCGGTCCCACGCCCCTCGACAAGATCGACGAGCTGCGCAAGTACGCGCAGATGTGGCGCATCTCCGACGACTTCTGGGACGACTGGAAGAAGGAAAACCCGGCAGAAAACTTCCCTCAGAGCCTTGAGGGTCAGATCGTACTCGCGGGCAAGTGGGCGCCGCTGGTCCAGCCCGGTCATTGGCCCGACGCAGACATGTTGCCCTTCGGACACCTCGGCCCGGTCCCGGGATGGGGAAAGGTCCGCGAAACCCGGCTGACGCATGCGGAACAGCGGACCGTGATGACCCTTTGGTCGATCTTCCGCTCGCCCCTGGTGCTCGGTGCAAACCTGACCCAAATGGACGATTGGACGACCGCCGCTGCTGACCAATCCCGAGGTCATTGCCGTCAACCAGCATTCCAAGAGCCGGCCATCCCGTCACTCAAACGGAAGGAACGGTGGTCTGGACTGCGCAGCCAGAGACGGGCGCCGGACACTATGTCGCCGTCTTCAATACCAGCGATTCGGCGCAGAAAATCGAAAAGAGCTGGAAAGAACTTGGGCTCAATGGTTCGGATTACCAGGTTCGGGATCTATGGGACAAGAAAGACCTGGGATCGGCCAAATCACTGACGGTCACGGTCGAACCTCATGGAGCGGCACTCCTCCGGGTGAAGGGCAAATGACGCCGTCTTAGCTATGTGCCCGGGCCTGAAGATTCGGCCCCGATAAATCTCGATCTAAGCTACCTAGCAGGAGCTTTGAAGCGGGTTTGAGGCTGCCCGGTTCGGGCTACAATATGGAACAATGCCCGAGGAAAACCAAATCCGGGCACTGCTGGCCGTTCGTGATGGTATGGCCCGCAGTGCTCTCAGCGCGTACTTTCGTGCGCGCGAGGGAAGCGTTGAACTCTCATCCGCCAGCCTGGCCGACTCGGCCGCGGCGGCGCGTGACCTCTCGGACCGGATTGTCTCGGACAATCCTTCGCTGGTCATCCTCGAGGTGGAGGATGATCTGGAACTCCTCACCAGCCTCCGGGACGAGTTTCCTCAGCTACCCTTCGTTGTAGTCACCAGCGCTTCGCCTACCCTGGCCTTCCAGCTCGCTCGGATCGGAGCAGCCGGCATTCTCACCATGCCTCTGAGCTCCCAGGAGATGGCAGTCTACGCTGGAGCGGGTGCTGGCCGACTTGAAGGCCAGTCCCAAGCAGGAGATTCTTGCCCCAGCTGCGCAGCAGGTGATCGTCTCGCATGTGGCGGGCGTGCAGGATTTTCCAAACCTGTTCAGCACCTCGCCGCGCATGGCGGAGATTCGCGAAACCATCGACAAGGTAGCCAATACCAGTGCGACGGTTCTGGTCCGCGGCGAGAGTGGCGTCGGCAAAGAGATCGTGGCCCGCATGATCTTTGCGCGCTCGGAACGAAACCGGAAGCCATTCATCAAAGTCAATTGCGCTGCGATCCCCAACGACCTGCTGGAAAGCGAATTGTTTGGCTTACGAAGCAGGCGCATTTACGGGCGCACAGCGCGCCAAGCCGGGCAAGTTCGAACTGGCAAACGGCGGGACGCTGTTCCTGGATGAAATTGGAGAGATGCATCCGATTTTGCAGGCAAAGCTGCTGCACGTCCTGCAGGACGGGGAGTTCGCGCGTTTGGGGGCCAAGCACGACACGGCAGTCGATGTTCGCGTCCTCTGCGCCACCAACAAGATGCTGGAGCAGCGCGTCGCGGAGGGGCTGTTCCGCGAAGACCTGTTTTACCGAATCAATGTGGTCACGGTTCACATTCCACCGCTTGCGCGAACGCCGCGATGAAATCCCCGTCCTGCTGCGCTATTTCGTGGAAAAGTACTCGGCCGTGTATCGCCGGCAGGTAGCGCCCTTCGACGACGCGACTTTCAAGTTTCTCGCCTCTTACTCTTGGCCCGGGAACATTCGCGAGCTTGAGAACCTTTGCAAGCGCTACGTGATCGTCGGGGGCGCGACGCAAATCGTACGGGAATTGTCGGCGCGTGCCGCCGAACGGCAAATTCTGGCTCCGGAGTCAGCCGGAGGCCATTGTGGCTCCCAAAGCATCCGCTGGGCTGGAGTCCGACCAGATCTCGCTGCTTGAGATCGGGCGCAGGGCGGCCTGGCAGGCCGAGAGGCAAGCGATCCAGGAAACCCTGGTCCAAAACCAGATGGAATCGCAAAGAAGCGGCAAAAAGGCTGCAGGTGAGCTACAAGGCTTGCTCAACAAGATCCGGCAGATTGAGGAAGAAGATCCCACACAAAAGGGTAAGGAGAAGAACCTGGATTCCGAATAGTGGTATTTGGATTCCACTTCATCACGGAGCCCAGTGATGAGTGAAGAGGGCTTGAGTTACTGATCGGGAACGGTAGAAATCGATCAACCAACGGAATCAGCATGTTAACGGGACTTGATTATTTGTTCAAAAAAAGTCGGCAGGAGGGAAGCCAACTTTGGAGAGAAGAATGCATCTATAGGAAGTAAGACTAGAGGCAACTTCAGGCTTTTCGCCCACCTTCGTAGTGAATCTTTCGCAATACGTTCTGCGATCTCGCGGACGCCCTCAAAATATCCTTGGCTTCCCCCTCCCTAATGCCTCTTGAGCGGGCCCGCTGGAAAGCGGGCCCAGTCGCTCTCCCTAGTCTCTCCAGCTGAGTGCTCCATCTTACGCCACCTCTGCCCTTCCGTCTTCTTCCATTCCTAAAGTTTGCATCCTGTCCGGCTAAGATGAAGAGGCATGTCGTCTTCCCGTAAAGCTCCGTTGATCGAACTGTCGCTGCAAGACGCGATGGCGAAGGCGTCTTCATCGCCCGATTTACTTGCGAGTGCGGGCCTGAGCCGTAGCTCCAGGAACGCTGCACGTGCGTCGTCGCAGTCCACATCCACGCAAGGCAAACGCGAAGGCAGATATTCGCAAGTCAGCGCAGGCAATCGGCGGGGCCATTGCAGTTGTGCAGGTTCCGGAATGGGCGCAATACGAGTGGCTCCGTCACGGCTTCAGTACGCGAACCGGCGGCCAAACCAAGGTCTATCGCGAGTCCGGGGATCTGAATCTTGGGTTCACCGCGTCTGACGACGCGGACAACGTCATTGCCAATCGGCAGCAATTTCTACAAGCGATCGTCAACTCACCCGGTCTAACGAACACCCAGCTCCCTGGCAAATCCTCTCCCAGGCTTGTGACCCTTAAACAAATTCATTCTTCCCTGATGCGGAGAGTGGATGCAGTCCCTGCTGCGGCGAGCACGAACCCGCCGCTCCAGGGCGATGGGTTACTGACCGCGAAGAAGGGAGCATTCCTGGGAATTCAAACTGCCGATTGCATCCCAATTCTCATCGCGGACCGCAGGAACCGCGCGGTTGCCGCATTCCACGCGGGATGGCGCGGAACGCTTCGGCGCATCGTGGAACACGGCGTAGGCCGGATGCGGCTGGAGTTTGGGAGCCGGCCCGAGGATATGATTGCAGCGATTGGTCCCGGCATCGGTGCCTGCTGCTACGCCGTTGGAGATGAGGTACGCAGCGAATTCGAGTCGCAGTTCGCGTACGCTCCGCAGCTCTTTTCCGAGGTGTTCGATTCAGATCCGATCCGCGAGAAGTACCCCATGCTGTTCCTGACGGCACGGGCCCCAGGTCACAGCTCTCTCGGTCCCAGTCTCCATCTCGATCTCAAGGAGGCGAATCGTCGCCAGCTTGTCGACGCAGGCCTCCGCCCGGAAGACATTTCGCTGATCCCGGACTGCACCAGTTGCCGAACGGATCTGTATTTCTCACACCGCGCCGAACACGGCTTTACCGGCCGCATGCTGTCCGTCATCGGAATTCAATAAGCGAAACTCGGGAATCGTTGCTTGAGTTCGACAAGCGACCGTGGATCCACCGGCAGACAGTCGCTCGGATGCGACGTGGGTCAGGATCAGGCTGCGGTGTTGCCTTCTCCGGACTGCTTCCGGGAGCCGCCTGTCGCGTCTTCGCCCTGTGGGTTGACGAGGTCGCGCAGCTCCTTGCTGGGCTTGAAATAGGGGACCCGCTTGGCCGGAACATCCACTTTGGCCCCGGTCTTCGGATTACGGCCGATCCTCGGCTTGCGCTGCCGAATCCGGAAACTGCCGAATCCGCGGATTTCGATCTTATCTCCCGACTTGAGTGCATGGATCACTGAATCGAAGATCGTATCTACGATTACTTCTCCATCGCGCCGCGTCAGATCGCCGAGTTGGGTGACTTCCTCAACCAGATCTGCTTTTGTCATGATCGAATCTGCTCCACGTTCAGGGTAACCCCTGTCAACGATAGTAGATGCGGCGAACCGTCACTTTATCGCCACAGAAAAAAGAAACCTACGTTTCTTTCTAGTAGTTTCCCTGGATTGGGGAAAAGATCGCTCGCATCTCCGGTCAGCAGGTCAAGAAGCCCGCGGTGCTTTGCAGCCGGTTTGACCACGTCCGGCTCGCCCGAGATACCCACCTGCTTCGCCGTTTCGAGCAGGGTATCGCGAAACGTACCGACCTTATCGATCAGGTGAAGCGGAAGTGCCTGCTTGCCGGTCCAGACCTGCCCGGTTGCGATCGAGTGAACCTGGTCTACGCTCATTCCCCGCCCTGCGGCGACATCCTGAATGAACTGCGAGTGCATGTCGTCCACCAGTCCTTGCATGTACGCGCGTTCGGTCGGGGTCAGATCGCGAGTTGGCGAACCCGCATCCTTGAGTTCCCCTGCCTTGATCGTGACATCCTTGATTTTGGCCCAATGAAGCAGATCACCGTAGTTGGAATACTCCATAATCACGCCAATGCTGCCCACGATGCTGGCCTGGTTGGCATAGATCCTGCTGGTGCCCGCGGCGATGTAGTAAGCGCCGCTGGCTCCCACGCTGTCGATCGAGGCGATGATCGGCTTTTTCTTTTCGTCACGAATGCGGCGAACCTCGTGGTAAATCTCCTGCGAGGGAGCAGCCGCGCCGCCGGGTGAGTTGATATGCAGGATGATGGCCTTGATCGAGCCGTCCTGGTCGAACTTGCGCAGTTGATCCACCAGGCTTTCGGAGTTCAGGATCACGCCGTCGACGTCGATGACCCCGATGTTTTTGCCGAGCGAGGCGAACTCTGTAGTGCTGGTCGAGCGCATCACGGCGAACCCGAGCAGCAGGACGACGATCACGAAGACGAAAAACAGTGACCCGCCCACCGCCAGCCAAAACCAGTTCGATCGCCGTGCTTGTTCTGCCATAGGCGGGAGTGTAGCATCGATTGCACTTATTGTGATTCCGAACGCTCCCTACATTTGCTTCGGAATGGGCCCCAATGCCTGTCACGCGGGCCAGGAGCTCTCCGGGCGGTTGGCGTATGATACGTTGCAACAGGTTCCTACACGAAATACCCATGTCATGACGCGTCTCGAATACAGCATCGTGATTCCGGCCTATAACGAAGGCGCAAGGATCGGTAACGCCTTGACGCATGTGCTGGCCTGTATTCGCGAGCGCGAATGGTCGGCCGAGGTCCTGGTCGTGAATGACGGTTCCCGCGACAATACGGCAGAGATCGTCCGCTCGTTTGTCGAGCGTGATCCGATCGTGCGCCTGATTGAGAACCCGGCGAATTGCGGCAAGGGTTTCAGTGTTCGCAACGGCATGTTGCAGGCTGCCGGGGATATCGTGATGTTTACCGACGCAGACCTCTCCGCGCCGATCGAAGAAGCCGAGCGTCTCTTCGCCGCGATTCGGAGCGGAGCCGATATCGCCATCGGTTCGCGGTGGCTCGAGCGCGACCGCCAGACGATCCATCAGCCGCTGTATCGGCGCATCTTTGGCCGCTGCTTCAACGCCCTCACCCGGTTGATCATGGGGCTCCCCTTCGCGGACACGCAGTGCGGATTCAAGGCCTTCCGTCGGGCGGCCGCCCAAACCGTCTTTCAGTTGCAGCGAATCGAACGATGGGGATTTGACCCCGAGCTTCTGTTCATCGCGCTCAAGCGAGGCTTTACTGTCCGGGAGGTACCCGTGACCTGGGGTCACGACGAACGGAGCCGCATCAGCTACCTGAAAGATGGGATCAAGATGCTGGAAGAGCTCCTTTACATTCGCTGGAACGCAATTTCGGGCGTGTATAACCGGGAAATCAGTGAGTTTTCGCCGAATTTTCCGGGCGTGAAGAGTTAGCGTCTGCTCCAGAGCGCCCATGAAAAAGCGCCCGCGTGGGGCGCTTTTTGCTGCTTACCGAATTGCTGCCTAAGCTTACAAAGAAGATCAGATGGGGATAGAAGAAGTGTCAGGAAGCCCGAGCGGCTGCGATGGACACAGCACGCTTGGAACGGATGGGTTGTCGAGGAATGACGCGCACTCCTTCTTCGGCAGTTCGTTCCAGCAGGAACGCCTGCGAACATTCGCCGCACAGCCAAAAATGCTCGATACGGCGAGGGCGGGCACCATTGCTGCCGAGTTCCGCCCGGGTGTCTGCCACGTCGAATACAAAAATTCGACCTTCGCGTAAGTAGAGCAAAGGCTTCGAACACGCGGTGTTTGCGCAGTGGTTGATCATGGCGATTCTCCAGACTGCGTTCAGCCAGGTACAGGCACGTTTGCAGCGCTCATACGGTTGCGCCGAATCTGTGGCTCGGACCTTAGCCCAGTTAAGGATGGCGATTGGATCCAGTATGCGTACTTTGGTCGACCCGATCCGGCCTTAACCCAACTTGAGATGCAGACTGGGTCTCTTCCAGTTTCCTCGAAGTTCGCGCTTCTTGAGTGGAAAATTCTGAAAGAATTCGTAACTGAGGATGCGTTCAGTGGCTTGAAAGCGCGTCCATGCGTGAACACGGGTTCGGTCCCTGCGCTGCACCGTCGCGTCTCGGGCATGCGAGAATAATGAGTTCCGCCTCACTGCTCAAACCCTTATGCCGATCCTGCGCTCTGCGTTTATTGCCTTGTCCCGAAATTCGTCCCTCCGCCGCTTCTCGGAACGCTCCAGCATGGGGCGGGCGATGTCATCCCGGTTTGTCGCCGGCATGGAGATTGAAGATGTTTTGCGGGCCGCTGCCAGGCTGAATGGGCAGGGAATCGCCGCCACCCTCGATAGCCTGGGCGAAAATGTACACACCCCGGAAGAGGCCCGGCACGCTGCCGACATCTATCACAAGCTGCTTGACGCCATTCACCAGCGCAGGCTCAATGCCAATGTCAGCGTGAAGCTCTCGCAGATGGGGCTCGATCTCGACCGCGAATCTGGCCTTTGGCATCGTCGACGGGCTGGTACAGCACGCGGTGGCCCTCGACAACTTCGTTCGAATTGATATGGAGGCTACCAACCACACCGACCTCACTCTCGAGCTGGTGCGCGAACTGCACGCACGGCCGGAGAACCGGGGTCACGTCGGGATCGTGATTCAGGCGTACCTGTACCGCAGCGAGGCGGATATCGCGCAGCTGATTCGGGAAGGCATTCGCGTGCGGCTCTGCAAGGGTGCATACCAGGAGCCGCCGAATCTGGCCTTTCCCGGTAAGGCAGATGTCGATGCCAACTTCGTGAAGCTGATGCGCATGCTGGTTGAAAGCAGCACGTTCCACGGGATCGCGACCCATGACGAGGCGATGATCGAGGCCACCCGCAGCTTCGTCGCAGAACGGGGCATCGATAAGAGGAACTTCGAATTTCAGATGCTTTATGGGGTGCGGCGCGATCTGCAGCGGGATCTGGTAAAGCAGGGGTATGGGATGCGCGTCTACATTCCGTTTGGCACCGAATGGTACCCCTACTTCATGCGGCGGTTGGCGGAGCGGCCGGCCAATGTCTTGTTCCTGGCCCGGAACCTCATTCGTCGCTAGCGGGCGCGACTTGCGTTGGACACATATAATGCAAACGTTCCGGAGAACTGCTCCCGCAGCGCTTTGAAACCGCAGAATTCCGGCGCACGAGGATAACGTTTTCACATCAATAGACGAGATGGACAGGCGAAATGGATAGACGAGATTTCCTGAAGAATACGGGCGCCTTGATTGCTGCCGGCGGCCTGGCACCCACGTTGAATGCCGCCACGCCAGAAAAAGCGAGCGGAGGCCGGATGATCCTGCCCATCAATCGTGGCTGGCGCTATAGCCCGAAGGCGACCGAGGCGGCGCGCAGCAAAGACTTCGACGATTCCAGCTTCGACCGCATCGTCATCCCGCACACGAATATCGCGCTTCCATGGCACAGCTTCGACGAGAAGAGTTACGAATTCGTCTCGGTCTACCGGCGCAAGTTCAAGTTACCCGCGGAGGCTCGCGGCAAAAAGGTATTCGTCGATTTCGAAGGCGCAATGACCGCCTCCACGGTCTTCCTGAACGGCGAAAGGTTGGGCGAATACAAGGGCGGGTACACGCCATTCTTTTTCGACCTGACGCCGCATGTCTCCTTCGACGGGGAAAACGTCCTGGTCGTGGAACTGGACTCGACGGAGCGGCCAGACATTCCTCCGTTCGGAAATGAAATCGATTACCTCACCTTTGGCGGTATTTATCGCGAAGTGTCGCTGCGCATCGTTCCTTCGAGCTTCCTCGAAAACATCTTTGCCCGTCCGAAAGATGTGATGGGCGCCTCGCCTGCCCTCGATGTCGATTGCTTCGTGCAGCACACTGAGAACTCCTCCGTGCCGCTTACTCTCAACGTGCAGTTACTCGACGGCGATCGCGTGGTTGCGAAAGGCCGCGGAACCGTGCCCGCTTCCAGCGCCACCACCGAACCGGTTTCCCATACCGTCTCGTTGACCGGACTTGGGAAAATTGAGTTATGGGATCTGAATCATCCGAAGCTCTACCACGTGCGCGTTCAACTGATGCGCGGCGACACAGCGGTGGATGAGGACTCTCGCAGAATCGGCTTCCGCGAGGCGCAGTTTACCGACCACGGATTCGAATTGAACGGCAAGGTCGTGAAGCTCCGCGGACTGGACCGGCACCAGACCTTTCCCTGGGTCGGACAGGCGATGCCCGCCCGCGTGCAGCGCCAGGACGCTGCCATTCTGCGTAAGGAACTGAAGTGCAACATCGTTCGCACGTCGCACTATCCCCAGTCGCGGCACTTCCTCGATGCTTGCGACGAGTACGGTTTGCTGGTGCTCGAAGAGATTCCCGGCTGGCAACACGTCGGCGATGAGCCCTGGAAGCTGATCTCGATCGACAACGTGAGCAGGATGGTGCGGCGCGACTGGAACCGGCCCTCCATCATCCTGTGGGGCGTGCGCATCAATGAGTCGCGAGACTTCCACGATTTCTACGTTCGCACCAACGCGATGGCGCACAAGCTCGATCCCACTCGCCAGACGGGCGGCATTCGCTATTTCCAGGAATCCGAGTTCCTCGAAGACGTCTTCACGATGAACGATTTTGGATGGCCACTGAAGCCAGCCCAATCATCCTCGCTATCTGAACACGGAGTTTGTCGGACACACCTATCCCACCAAGACCATCGATAACGTTGAGCGGTTGACGGAACACACCATTCGTCATGCGCGCGTGCACGATCACTCGCGTCCGATCCGCAATACGCAGGCGGCATCGGCTGGTGCGCCTTCGACTACAACACGCACAGCAACTTCGGATCAGGCGACCGCATTTGCTACCACGGTGTGACCGATATGTGGCGGCAGCCGAAGCCGGCAGCCGGTTTCTATAAGTCGCAATGCGACCCGGAAGAAGAAGTGGTGCTGGAGCCGGCCTTTCATTGGGCGCGCGGAGACGAGTCGGTCGGCTTTTCCAAGGCGATGGTCTGCTCCAACTGCGATCACTTGAAGTTCTATCTCGATGGCGAACTGCTGATCGAGGCCGATCCGGACCGCACCCAGTTCTCCCATCTCAAGTACGCTCCCTTCATCGTCAAATACGAACCGAAGGACCGTCACGGCTGGGGAGATTTGCGCATTGACGGTTACATTCAAGGGAAGCAGGTCATCTCCAAGAGCTTTTCCGGCAAGGGCGTCGATCAGAAATTCCTGGTCCTGCCGGATGACACGTCCCTGGTCGCCGATGGCGCAGACACGACCCGCGTCGTGCTGAGAGTGACCGATGAATTTGGCGCGGTGCGGCCGTTCGCGAGCGATGCGATCGAGTTTCACCTGGAAGGGCCGGCGCAGTTGATCGGCGATAATCCTTTTTCGCTGGTGGGCGGTGCGGGTGCGGTCTGGATCCGGGCCAAGGAAGAGCCGGGTGCCGTACGCCTGACGGCGAAACATCCGATTCTGGGTTCGCAGACGGTCGAGTTCACCCTGACTGCAGCGCCGCCAGAAACGGCGTAGCGGGTGCAGTCGGGAATTTAGCGCGGCGGCGGAGGTGGCGCCTGGTACGGCTCCACCTTCAGCAGATTGTTCAGAATCGTATGTTCCTCCGGGCTGAACTGGCCGGAGTATCGCGGCGAATTCAACTCCGAGGAGCGCAGTCCCGGCGGAATCGCGCGCAGATCACGAAACGCGCGGCGGACCACCTGCTGACGGTCTTGTGGAAGTTGCCCCAGTTGCTGGGCCGAGGAACGCACCTGTTCGCGCTGCTGCGGAGGCAGGCGTTCCATATTCTCCATGCGCTGCAAGGTGCGCTGCCGCTGCTGAGCGGGCATGCTGTTCAGGTCCTGAAGCCGCTGCACCAGTCGCTGCTGTTGCTGCTGCGGCAGCCGGTTAAATCCAGGCTCCCGTTGAAAGGCGCGGGTCTGATCCTGTAGCGACTGCCCCTGGTGCTGCTGCAGCCAATCTCCGAGGTGACCCTGCGGAGCTCTCATGTACGGCGTCGGTGAGCCACCATTTCGAAACTGCGACGGTGGCGTATAGCGTGGCGGCGGCACGTACGCAGGCTGCTGGCCGGGCCGCTGCGCCTGTCCATAATAAGGCCCCGTTGCCTGTGGGCTGTTTTGCTGCGGTACATTGCGCTGTGGTGGATAGGCAGGCCTGCTTTGCGGCTGCGCATAGCCCGGCTGCTGCGGGTACCTCGGCTGCTGCGCAGGTCGATTCGGCTGCGCGTTATAGCGAGGTTGAGAATACGAAGGCCGACTGGGCGGAGGCGCCGAGCGCGGCGGTGGCGCAGACGAGTGCCGATCCGGTTGCCCATGTTGATGTTGCGTGAACGCGACCGAGGGCAGCATGACACAGAGCAACGCAAGCAGGCAGCAGGTAACCCGGCGATGCGCAGACGCACCGTGTCCTGAACGGGTTGTGGTGCTGATTAGCCCACGCGATCTCATCACTTACTCCCAAGGCGGACCGTTCCATGTGGCCATAGGCGAGCCTGCGATCCGCAATCTGGTTCGCTCGCCATCATAACTTCCACTACGCTCCCATGGCAGCGAAAGCATGCCCTGCTGCAGGGCCCATCAATACAACAGCGCTACAAGTTGCTTGGATCCGTGCCCGGATCGTCGTCCGTCTGATCCAGCGTATCCAATTGCTGAAACACTTGCGCATTCCCATCGAGGGACTGCAGATCCTTTACTGCCGCAGACTCCTGGCTTTGAGCCTGATGGTGATGCAGCTCAAATTCGGTGAACGATCCGCCGGCCACAAGCAGCAGCGCCAAGGCTCCCGCCACGATGGGCCGCAGATGCAGATCGCTCGAATACAGCAGGCGAGCGCGAAGCCGTTCCATGAAGCTCGGCGCCGGCGCTTCCTTCTCCGCGCGCAGGCGGGCAAACAACTTCGCGTCAAAAAAGGGACTTGGCCCGGGCGCCTCCCACGCGTCCAGCACGTTCATCGTCGCCCGCAATTCAGCCAATTCCTTACGGCACTCCGCACATTCGCGAACGTGAGCACGCACCTCGGCTGATACCTGCTCCGGCTCAAAGAGCAGATCCGCGAGATTCGCTTTTACCTTCCGGCAGTCCATAACAACCTCAATTCTCAATCCAGTGTGACGAAATCTTTCAGCCGCTCCCGGAGCGTCTGGTACGCGCGAAACAGGAGGGACTTGGTAGCCGATTCGCTCAGCTTCAACACTGCCCCGATCTCCTTGTAATCCATGCCCTGATACTTGTGCATCAGCACCGCCGTCCGCTGGCGCTCGGGCAGGGCCAGCACGTGCTTGCGAATCGCCCGCATGCGCTCTTCGCGGACCAGGTCTTCTTCGGCACGTCGACCGTGTGTCCGCCAGGTCCGGTGCGATCCCGGTCTCCGGATCAGGCTGGTCCAGGTAGACGTTCTGGGCCGTTCGTTCATACTTGGTGTCGCGGGCGTGATTCACACCAAGATTCGTAGCGATCCGGTAAAGCCAGGTCGTGAATCGTGCCTCGGCCCGGTAACTCTGCCGCGAACGATAGACCCGCAGAAACACTTCCTGCGCCAGTTCTTCCGCAACGGCCTGATTATGCACCATCCGAAACATGAAGTGGATGATCGGGTTGCGGTACTTCTCGATCAGGTAAGTGAAGCCGCTGTCGTCGCCGTCGCGCACCCGCAGCATGATCTCGGCATCGTCGAGGGTGCTCCAGTCGGACACAAACCCGCCGCGACTCGCCGGTCGGCACTGGCGGAACCAGCACTGCCGGAACTGGGCCGGCTGCCCTGCCACGAACTCGGGTCCAGAACGATGCTAGCCATGTCCTTAGGAACACCAAATTCTTCATCCTGTTGCGGCAAATCCTGAGATTTTGTGACGTTGTCGTCATCTTCCCAACCGGCCCGTTCCGGCAGGGATTCAAGGCCCTCATCGCCGCCCGCATCCTCCGGATCAACCAGCGGATCGTTCCCCTCATCGTGCCGCGAACTGCCCTCCCCGCCGCCGACTCGGCGCCCTTCCGCTGCCGAATTCGTCGGCTTCAGGGCAGGGCGGCGGGCTTTCTCTGGATCGGGCGGCGGCATCGAGGTGGGTCGATTGTACCCGGACGAGACAGCAATTAGGAACGCTGGGCGCTTGGCCCTCGAGGCCGCACGGAACTGACCCGGCGGAGCGGAGGCACCGCTTCTATCGGGGTGGGCAGAGGACCGGGTGGAAAGCGCAGGTGAAACTCTTGCCCGGCACGGCCAGGCTTCGCTTGGCTGAATGTACCAGCGGCAAGATCTTTGGAGAAAGGCGACAGCAAGGTCTTCTGCGGGTACATTCAGAACGTTTGGCAGCCAAATTCCTCGGTGTTACTCTACAAGTGGGCACCCCGCCAGGGGCGCATAACTCAGCGGTAGAGTGCCACCTTCACACGGTGGAAGTCGTAGGTTCGAATCCTGCTGCGCCCA
>CAVVJK010000018.1:0-198941 GCA_963748555.1 uncultured Acidobacteriaceae bacterium | reverse complement strand
CAGCACCGTCGCGATGGGATCGGGCGCCGATGCGGGGAGCTGCACATCGAGGCTGTCGCCGGTCTGGCTGACTTTGAGCGGCTTGTGAGCGGAATCGGCGAGCAGGTAAGCGCTCGTGACCTTGCGCGGGACTTTGTCCACGTGGAAGGCGCCCTGAGGCCACGTAAAGAGTTCAACGTAGATTTTGTCGGGAGCGGTGGTCGAGCGCCAGTTCCAGGTCGCGATGAATTTGGGATCGCCGTTCTTCAGCTTCTCCGTTGGGCTGAACGAGCCGGCCTCCGGACCGAAGAGTGTCGGCTTGGTGTTGTAGATAGCCTCACCGTTGACTGCCAGCCACTTGCCCATCTGGCGCAGGCGCTCCACCTCGGGCGGCGGCACCACCCCATGCGAATCGGGACCAATGTTCAGCAGATAGTTGCCGCCCTTGCTGGCGATGTCGATCAAGTTGCGCAGCAGCGTTTCCGTGGATTTGAAGTTGGTGTCGTAGGACTTGTATCCCCAGGTGTCGTTCATGGTCATGCACGATTCCCAGTCGCGGCCGGGGTAGCCCTGGGGCGGGAATGTACTGTTCGGGTGTTTCGGTGTCGCCCTGGTAGGTGCCGCCCAGGCGATTGTTCCAGATAAGCTTCGGGTGCTGGTTGAGCACGCTAACGATCTCGGCGGCGCGTTCCGGGGTCATGTTGGGCGTCGGCGTATCGAACCAGATCACGGCTGGGAACTCCCCGTAGTTGCTCAGGAGTTCTTTCAACTGCGGAATGGCCTTGTCATGAAGATAGGCGTCAAAATCGCCGTCCTGCGCCTTGTCCCAGTGATGGGTCGGCGAGTCGTGGTTGCCGGTTTTGTAAGCTTCGCCGCCGGGCGCAGTCCAATCCTGATCCTGCGAGTAATAGAAGCCCAGCTTGATTCCCTGCTTGCGGCACTCGTCGGCAAGTTCGCGGATGGGATCCCGTTTGAACGGAGTGCCGGCGACGATGTTGAACGAGTTCGCCTTGGAATCGAACATCGCAAATCCGTCGTGATGCTTTGAGGTGATGACGATGTACTTCATGCCCGCGGATTTGGCGAGCGCGACGATGTCATGCGCGTTGAAGCCGGTGGGATTGAACTTTGGCGCGAGGGCTTTGTAGTCGGCAACGGGAATGGAAGCATTGTTCATGATCCATTCGCCGATCCCGGGAATCTGCTTGCCGTTCCAGGTTCCAGCGGGGATGGAATACAGGCCCCAGTGGATGAACATGCCAAAGCGGGCCTCGCGCCACCACTGCATGCGCGCGTCCTTCTGGGCAGCAGTTTCGGTATCTTGCACGGCAGGAACCGGGATGGCGAGCGGTTTCTGTCTCGTGCTTGGAGCCTTCCAGTTGTGCGTAGCTGAGAGTGCTGGCGGCGAAGAGGGCGGCGGTTACGATGCTACGTCGAGCTAAATTCAAAGGGGATTCCCCGGAGCGAAATTTACGAATTAGGGAATTGTATGCCTTCTTTGAAAGCTTTACTTCAACGATTACGCAAACCGTCCCGAACGGGCGTTCAGGACGGCTTAAGACGGCGAACGAGGGCAGCGCGGGGAATCGCCGTTATGCGAGGGCGAGGTTCAGGTTGTCGATGGCCTCGTCGATTTCGCTGTTGTTCTTGTAGCCCACGGTAACGCAATCGACGCCGGCGTTGCGGAAGGCGAACTTCATGGCCGCCTGGCGGTCTTCGCGGTTGAACGTTCCCTCTCCGGCAAGCTTCATGCTGATGACGCCCATGCCCTGCTTGCGAACCTGCTTCACATGTGTAACCACTTCAGGCACATTTCCCAGGCCGGCGGTGTTGTAGTCCTCCGCATCCATGGCCTTGCCCTTGTGGTTGACGCGAATCATGGCAATGTCGAGCCACTTGTTGCCGGGAACCTGGCGAAGAGCGGGCAGTCCGTGCACGGACGCGCCGTGGCTCACGACGGCCTTCTTGTGTTCCGCCTCGTTGATGCCGTCCTGCCAGCGCGCAGAGTCGGTCGGCCAAGTGCCGGTGTGCTGCCAGTGCAGCAGCATGATATCGAAGTACTCGGTGTTGGCGAGCTTGCGAAGTTCATCGATCTTCTGTTGCGGGTCGACGCCCGGGGTGGTGGTGACCTTGGACATGAGCTGATAGCTGTCGCGGGGCACGCCTTTGAGCGCGACTCCAAGCATCTGGTGCATCTGTCCGTAGGATTCAGCGGTTTCGAAGAAGCGTATGCCGCGTTCGTGGGCATAGCGCACCAGGCGGGTGAACTGGTCTTGCCCGAGGTCGCGCTGGACCTTGCCGCTGAAGCTGCCGGTTCCGAAGGCCAGGCGGGTGACCTTGACGTTGGACTTGCCGAGAGTTACGAAGTCGGTCGCAGTCTGGCGCTCGGCCTTGAGGCCCAGCGTTCCGGCACCTGCCATGGCGCCGACAGCGAGCGAGGTCTTGAGAAAGTCGCGTCTCGAGAAGTTCGACATAGATCCTCCACCAATGGGCCGAATGTTAGCACTGGCAAGCAGCCACAGGCTTTCGCCGGCTCTTGAAGTTAGGATGCGAGGATCACGGAAAAGGTCGGCGCGTCGTACCCTCAGGGGCTAAAGCCCGCCTTGAGGCACTGCGGGCCCAAGAAACCGATAGCCCTTTCCCTTAATTCTGTTGCTTGGACTGCCGTGGACGGAAGAGCGACCCTTGGCGCTTAGGACGAGCACGGATCGCGGAAGGTCGGTACGTCGCACCCTGGGCTGTAGCCATCCTTGCATGCTGCGCTTCTGGCGCGGCTGGAAGCCGGAGGCCCCTATCCACTCGTGGTGCTCGGGATGGCAGCCGACGGTCTCGCAGGTCCCCGGTCGCTTTTCGCAGGGCTGAAGCAGTGCACTTTCAGTCAGCCATGCTCGTAGTGGCTCGCGTTCTCAAGGCGGAACAATGCTGAAAAGGGATCTTTGGAGTCAAGGTTCGGAGTGCTTGTAACCCGCAAATGGGGTGTGTAGTAGTCGCGGACTGTTGGAACTCCCCAAGACGCAATCCCCAGACCAACGACTGCGATGGCTAGGCTGAGCAGCGCGACCGGTCCGGACGTCGCCCATGCCCAGCGGTCCCGCGGAGGTTCATGCGGCGCCGATGGAGTGGCATGCGCGACAGGCTGTGTAGCGGCGCGACGTTTCCTTTCCAGTCGGCGCTTCCGTTTGCTTCTCTTCGACATGTTGAGAGTCAGTTCAGTATAGCTCGCCATGGCGGCACCACATGGTTCGTCCCCCGTGCTGCACTGCGAGCAGCGCAGGTACAACGTGTACGTTGGCAACCGTCGAGCGGGGAAGAAACCCTTCTTGATCGGCGATGCTGCCAGCCGCGAAGAGGTAATGCTGTAAGGCTGGCATACGCGGATGGAAACGCAGGTCCCTCCACTCCGGTCGGGATGACACCTTTCGGGGCGGCCGAAGATTCTGCTTCTAGCGCGGCATGTCGCGGTGGGCCGTCTTGACGCGGTAGCCCTGCTTGGAGAGGCGCTTGCGCATCTCTTCGGCGATCATGACGGAGCGGTGCTGGCCGCCGGTGCAGCCAAAGGCGACCGTCAGGTAAGTCTTGCCCTCTTCAATGTAGTAGGGCAGCAGGAAGAGCAACATGTCGGTGGTTTTGTCGAGGAATTCGCGGGTCTGCGGGAACTTGCGGACGTAGGCCGCAACCTTGGGGTGTTTGCCGGTGAGCTTGCGAAACTCCGGCACGAAGTGAGGGTTAGGAAGAAAGCGGACATCGAAGACAAGGTCGGCTTCGAGGGGCACGCCATTCTTGTAGCCAAAGCTGATGGTCGAGACGAGCAGGTTCTTGCCGGTGCTGCCGCGCTCAAATTTGTTCTGGATGAAGGCGCGGAGTTCGTGGACGTTGAAGCTGGAAGTGTCGATCGTCAGATCCGCGACGTTGCGGATCGACTCCATGCGGGTCCGCTCTTCCTGGATGGCGGGCACGACGGAGTCGGTGCGACCGAGAGGATGGGGGCGCCGGGTTTCAGAGAATCGCCGCAGCAGTGCGGCATCGGAGGCTTCAAAGAACAGGACGGTGGTGGGGAGAGTCTTACGCACCTCGCGCAAAATGGCAGGAAAGCGCTCGAGAGTCTGGCCTTCGCGCACGTCGACTACCAGGGCTGCGCGGGTGATCTCGGCGGACTGGCGAACCAGGTCGGCGAAACGCGGCACCAGTTCGAGCGGCATGTTATCGACGGAATAGAAGCCCAGATCTTCAAAGGTCTTCAATGCCGAAGCCTTGCCTGCACCGGAGAGGCCGGTGAGGATGACCAGTTCGCTGGCAGCATCGGGCGTGACGGGGGTCTTCTCCCGTTTGCGCGTGCGCGGAGTTTTCGGCTTCGTTTTCTTTTTTCCCATGACCGTGGAGGAGAGAACCTCGCCCATCGTAGCATTGGGGGCAACGCGGTGCGCTCTGTTCTATAAAGGCGGTCACGGGGCGCAGGCTCTCGTGTATGATCCGGGCTTGATCAGGGCCGAAGAACTGGTTCCTTTCCGTTGCGGCCCTGCCTGTCTGAACGAACCTCATCTGAACGATTTGCAAGAATTGCAATCCTGGAGGATGGGCTACCTGGGGCCCCAGTAAATTCCTTGTCCCGCGACCTGAGGTTGACGACAACACGCGTAAGTCAAGAAACCGTGTTGGAGGAAGCCGAGGGAGGGATGTACTCAAGGAGAATGTGTGAAACGAATGCTCTTGCTGTTCGCGGTGTCGGTTCCCTGCTTCGCGCAGCAGCCAGCCACGGGTCCGATCGAAATACTACCCATGATCTCGTGCCAGCAACTCCCCAGCGGCGATCTGAAAGATTGCAAGATCGCGAAGGGCCACTCGCTCGATGAGGCGGTGAACGCGACCCGGCAGGCACATGCGAAGGAACTCGCCAGTCTGCACGAGATGATCAACAAAGAGGCGGTGGACTATAACTTCTCGCAGAAGGGATACAGGCAGTGCGTGGACTCGCTGCGACTGCTGTCGGCGGGCGATCCCAAGCCGAAGCAGTAGCGTCTGAGTCGAGATTCAATTCACTCGCAAGAAACAACGGCCCGCCTCTGATTCATCGGAGGCGGGCGGTTCTTTGCTGGTGATTCTCGAGCGGAAAGTGGAAGCTACGGGGCTTCGATGAGCTCCATTTTTCCGTCGCGCTTGCGATGGAGAATCATGACGTTGCCCTTGGGATCGCGAAAGACGAAGACGTCGCGATCGCGGAACTCGGCCTCCTTCACGGCTTCTTCGAGGGTCATGGGGCGCAGGGCCACGGAATCAGACGAGCGCACGACGTGCGGCTCCGCGATGGGCACGCGCGCGGGAAACGAATGCACGGTCACGGGAAGAACGGGCTTGCCCGGTCCGCGACCGTTGGTGGTTTCCTTTCCGTTTTCAGCCTTGACCACGCCGTCGGCCGATGCCGCGGCCTTACCCGGCCGGCGGGTGCGGGCGAGTTCACTGTCGGTGTGGAGCTTCTCTTCTTTTGGCAAGCGCTTCTGCGCGCGAAGCTTGTTTTTGTATTTCACTGCCTGGGTCTCGGCGCGGCGCGAGCGCATCGCGCAAGGCCGTTTCCATGCTGGTGGACTCTGCCGCTCCGACGATGCTTTGCAGGCGCGTGTTGACGGTGACTTCGGCCATCTGCCGATATTTTTCCGCGGTAAGAATGATGTGCGACTTGATGGTTTTGCCGAGGATTTTGCTGATGCGATCGATGCCTTCATCGCCCAGCTTGTGCGAGTGCTTTGGTAATGGTCACCTGTCTGCCGGTGTATTCAACGACCATGTGGATTCTCCCCTCCAGACAATGACTGAAAGAGGAATTCTACGCTAATCGCGAACGCGGCGTTGATGGGTGCTGGGGATGTGCAGATCTTCGCGGTACTTGGCGACGGTGCGGCGCGTGACATCGATTCCCTGCGGTCTGCAGCGTGGCGGCGATCTGATCGTCGGTGAGCGGCTTGCGCGGATCTTCGTCTTCGATCAGCTTCTTCACCTTGCGCTTGAGCAGCATGAGCGGCGTGCTCGGAGCCTTCCGGTCCGTTCACGCCTTCGGAGAAGAAGAAGCGCAGTTCAAAGACGCCCTGCGGAGTGTGCACGTACTTGTTCGAGACGGCGCGGCTGACGGTCGAGGGATGGACGCCGATCTCTTCCGCAACTTCTTTGATCATCATCGGCTTCAGGGCCTCAACGCCGTGCTCGAGGAAATCGCCCTGGCGGCGGACGATCGATTCGCAGGTGCGAAGGATGGTGTTCTTGCGCTGTTCGATGTTGCGCATCAGCTGCAGCGCGGAGCGGTAGCGCTCCTTCACGTATTCCTTGACGTCCTTCTCCGTGCCTTCCTGGGTGAGCATGCGGCGGTAGCCCTGGTTGAGGCGGAGGGTGGGCAGGTCCTCTTCGTTCATCACCACGACGTACTCGTTGTCGCGTTTCACGAAGACCACGTCGGGCTCGATCAGCCGGGCTTCGGAGTTGTTGTAGCGCTGGCCGGGCCGGGGATCGAGGGTACGGATGAAATCGAAGGCACGCTGCACGTGTTCTGAGGGACGGCCGACGGCCTTGGCCAGTTCGCGGAGGTCGCGTTTCTGCAGCAGCGAGAGATGCTTGTCGACGATGCGGGCGGCGGTAGTCGAAGACCAGGGCGCGTTCTTCTACCTGCGCATCGTGAGCGACGACAGGGCACAGGGTGCCGTCTCCGCGTGCTTGAAAGCGGTGCCGATTGGCGAACTGGCTCGGACGCGAGTGCGGCGTCAGCGTCGGACGCATGGGCGTTGCCATTCTGCGAAGCAGGAGTCTGGCCGCTTGTAGATGACGTCGAACTCGCGCTTCTGCGCCTCGATCTGGACCAGGAGACATTCGCGGAGATCACGGGTCGCGATGCCGACGGGATCGAGCATCTGCACGATCTTAAGCGCGGCCGTAAGCTGAGGCGCAGCCTTCTGTTTAGCCGCGAGCACGGCTTCGTCGTTGGCCACTTCGGCCGCGACACCCTGTTCGCGGACGTAGCCTTCCAGCAGCTCCTCATCGCCGGCGGTGAGATAGCCGTCTTCGTCGAGGTTGCCGATGATGTACTCGGCCGCATCGCGCATTCCGCAGCGGGCAGGGTGAGCGAGCCAAGCTGCCAGGCGAGATGGTCGGTGAGGGTACTGGGCTGCGAGAGGAAATTTTCAAACGAGGGCTTGTCGCTGATCTCGAAGTTGTTGGGCGAGCGGAAGCCGGGGTCGAGATAATCCTGAAAATAGGAGCCGAAGTCGATCTCGTCGAAGGGGTCTTTCTTTTCGCGGAGGGCATCGGCGGCGACGTCTTCGGCGGGGCGCTCCATCTGGGCCTCGCGGCCGGCGACGTCGTCGAGCAGGGGAACGGTCTCGTCGAGTTCCTCAAGAACGGGGTTTTCGACGATTTCGGCGTTGATCATCTCCTTCAACTCGAGCTTGTTCAAGGCCAGGACACTGACCATCTGCATGAGGCCAGGGGTCAGAATCTGCCGTTGAGAGACTTTCAAGCTCAGTTTTGGTTGAAGAAGTGCCATCGTTGCCTAAAAATGCCCTTGGGAATTTCAATCAGTGTACATTTAAGTGCCCACCGGGAGGAATGGTCTTTCAGATGCAGTAGATCCCCCAAAGCAGTATTCATGTACTTCCGACCTTTTTGGCGGAGATTCGCAATGTTCATGGCGTGGAACGCAGTACCAGAGACTGAGTGGAGCGCGGAAAAGACTCTTGAGCCGGGCAACCCGAGAGCTGCGGGCTAGCTGCAGAGAGAAACCTTCGCCGAGGTAGACCCGGCGTACCTCCGGATCGCGGCCCAGTTCCTCCGGCGTGCCGGCCCAGCCGATCCGGCCCTCGTTGATGATGTAGGCGCGATCGGTGACCGATAGGGTTTCGCGGACGTTGTGGTCCGTAATCAGGACGCCGATGCCGCTGGCCTTGAGGTCGAAGATGATCTCCTGCAGGTCAAGAACGGCGATGGGATCGATGCCGGAGAAGGGCTCGTCGAGCAGGATGAACGAGGGCTGAATGCACAGGCAGCGGGCGATCTCGACGCGGCGGCGCTCGCCGCCGGAGAGCGCATAGCCGCGGGTTTTGCGGATGTGGCCGAGGCTGAGCTGGTCGATGAGCTTTTCGGTCCGGGCGCGGCGCGTTTCGCTCGAGAGCGACTGCGCTTCCAGAACGGCGAGGATGTTTTCTTCGACCGTGAGCTTGCGGAAGACTGAAGGCTCCTGCGGCAGGTAACTGATGCCATACTGGCGGGCGCGCATATACATCGGGACGCCGGTGATGTCCTGGCCGTCGGCGAGGATGCGGCCGGTTTCCGGGGCGACCAGTCCGACGATCATGTAAAAGCTGGTGGTTTTGCCGGCGCCGTTGGGGCCGAGGAGGCCCACGACTTCGCCCTGAGAGATGTCGAGGCTGACGCCTCGGACTACCTGGCGGCCCTTGTAGGATTTGCCGATTTCGTCGGTGGAGAGCTTCTGCATTATCGTGGCACACGCGTATCGGTAATGGCGTTTGACTGTCCCCCGTTGACACTGACGCTATCATCGCGGGTATTGAAAATCAACGAAGCGCCGGTAACGGTTCCATGCACCTGGTCAGTAAGCCGCGGCGGGTCGGAACTGTTGCCGGTGAGGACACAACGGCCATCGAGCTGGGTGTAGACCAGCTTCTCTCCCTGGCCCTTGCGTCCGGGTTGCTGGAGCAGGACATGACCGGTGGCGGTGAGTTGGTCGATCTGGCCCTGACCGGATTTCTGCGCCGGTGGAGCCGGCCGGCGCGAGCAGGACGTCGGCCTGGTCGGAGTGAATGGTTCCAGAGGGATCCTGGGCGACGACATTGCCGCGGAACCTGGCCTCGCGCTGCGCGTCGGAGTAGAAGCAGGTCGCGGCCCTGGATGCGGATCACGGCCTGTGGGTGCTTCGGGTCGGACGCCATGGCGAGGGCGGCGTTCACCTGGGGTGCGGAGCCTTCGCCGTGGGCGTGCAGGGTGGCGCGTGCGTGCGACAGCTCGATGATGGGCGCGGTGACAGAATTGGTTCCCTGCCATAGGCGGGCCTTGCCGCGGAAGATAGCCTCCCCGGTGACGCGGTTCAAGGTCGCAGCCTGCGCGATCACATGGGCCGGGCCCTGACCGCCAAGGGTAGGCAAGGCGGCAGCATTCGAAGCCGAGCTTTGGAGGAAGGTGGCCTTGACATCGCCGTCGGCGGTGGCGTCGCCGGTATCGCGACGGTAGTCGATGGATTCGGCGCTCAGGTCGAGCGCGCCGTCATTCAGTCGTGGATGCCCGAGCAGACGCACGAGCTGATCGGTGGCGTGGTACTCCGCCCGCTGTGCGGTGGCGTGCATCGCGGAAGCGGTCGAGGAGGAGTGCTGGACGCCACCTGGCGGAGTCTGCACCAGGGTTACATTCCCCTCCTGCACTGCGGATTGCAGGCGAGAGGTTGGGGATTCCAGAACATCGGGTGAGAGTGGCGCTTTGTGGGCTTGCCTGCGGGTCGCATGCGCCTCTGAGCCGGGGTTCGCGGGTGCAAAGGCTACTCTGCAACGAATCTCCGGTTCCGGTCTGAGTGGCGCCGTTGGGAGACACGGTGGAGAGGCTGGTATGGCCGCTGCCGTCGAGCGCGGTGATGGAGTTTCCATTGGCGAGAGTAGCCAGCAGGCGGTCGGCAGCGATGGTGGTGTTCTGTTGGGGGCCCGTGGTGCTGAAGGAATGAAGCACCACGGTGGCGCCGCCGGTGGCCAGCAGCTTCTGGGCGAGCACGCCGAACGGGTTCCGGATCCGGGCCGGGGGCGAAATCGATATCGAGGGTGGAGGCGCGGACCTCGCGGGTGGAAGAGGCGCGAGGATCTCCGGGTAGACCCGACTGCTGGTCGACAAAGCTGACTGCATTTCGCAGTTGCGCGTGATGCAGAGCGGGTCCCTGGCTGAACTGCAGCGTGGCTTCGACTGCATTGCCGCGCATGTGGTGCACCGCATCCTCAGAGAGGAAGAGGACGCCGCCGCCCAGGTCGGCACGCGTCGGCTCGCTGGCTTTATCGAGCAGCACATTCGCGCTCTGGGAATTGAGGGTCTGCCCGGCGTTCGTCTGCAGGTGGATGTGGCCCTTGGCGTCGATGTGTTCGGCCGAGCCATCGAGGCGGAAGTAGACGATGGCCTGATCGGACGAGGTCTTCTCGCGTTCAAACTCCGTTGTGGGATTCAGCAAGAATACCTGGCGGCTGTCGCGCAGAAACTGCGCATGCCCGGCATGGACGCGAAGCGGCGCACCGTCGGTCTCGGAGGTGATTTCCACGGCGCGATCGAGTATCAGGATGCCCAACTGCGAGTCGTAGGTCGCACCGATGGCAGTTCCCGCCGCTTTCGGCAGGCGAAATTCGAGAGCATCCGGCGTGGTGGCTACGCCGGTCTTCTGGTCGAAGATCAGGCCGCTGGTCTTCACATGAATCGTCTGCGCGCTCGAATCCCCGGGCGCCGAGCCGTCTGGGCTCCTTGGATTTTGCGGCGGGCGAGGCGAGATCGATCTGCACTTCGCCTTTGGCGGTGGCGACCTGGGTGGATTGGTCGTAGTCGAAATCGCTGCCGTAGATGCGATCGGCGCGGGTGCCGTCCGGGCTGTAGAGGGTGATGCTGGTGTCGTGGAGCGAGGCCCGGCCGTCCTTGTACTGGACTTCCTTGGCGGCGTGAACGGTGAGGATGACCTTGCCGTTCTTGTCTGTCTTGGAGATGGTGAAGCCGTTGGCCGATTGCTGGATCTGGAGGCCGAGCTTGCCGGGCAGGTCTTTGCCGAAGCGGCGCATCTGGAATTTGGCGTAGACGAAGAAGCTCACCAGCGCCAGCACGAGCAGACCGGCGAGCAGCAGAATCCCGGTGCGCAAGCTCTTGATGGTGACGCGCATCTAGCTGGGAATCACTTTCCTGCGAGAGACATGATCAGTTTAGACGCTGCAGCCTGGAGATCAGCTTTTCCGCGAGGCTTTCTCCGGATTCGGACCAGAGCAGGCGGCTGGAGATGCCGCAGTTCTCCTGCACCGGCGTTGGTGAAGTCGACCAGCAACTGCACGTTCTCCTTGACCCGGGCGGCGGCTTCTTCATCGAGCTCGAGATCTTCGTGGAGGAAAGGCGACTCGAGGCCGAAGTCGATGCGGATCTGGCCGTTCTGCTCGAAGGCGCCTTCATCGAAGTAGGGGCCGAAGCCGGCGACGCGGACGGTGCTGGGCTGCTTCTTCCAGATGGGATCGAGGTCGCCCTGGAGCTCAGGAGACCAGAGGTCCCACTTCACTTCGAATTCGTAGGCATAGTCGTCGTGGAGCAGTTCGGTAGCCTCGGCGACGGCGAGTTCGGGAATGGCGGCTTCGGATTCTTGCTCGGAGTAGACGCGCTGATACACGGGCGCTTCGACCCAGGAGATGGGGTAGACGGTGGCAGCCGAAACGCGGGACGAGGCACCGACGGCGGAGAACTGCCGCAGCACGGTGACGAGTGCCGTGGGCAGGGATTCAAAGCGGAAGTTCGGAAACCAGAGACTTAGGTATAGCTGATCGGCCATGTGTAGATGTTAGATGGTGCTGCGGGCTGGAAGTCGCATGTGAATGGGTGGATTGCAAACCCGTCGAGTTGCCCTCAACCCAGGGGTGGTCGTCGCCTAAGTCGTTGCAGGGCTTTCAGATGGTTTCAAGGAGGAGAGTATTCTCAGACCATGAAAGAGATCACCCTTCTTCTCGCCTTAGCATTCAGCTTCCCTGCCTTTGGAAAGGACGTGATGCTGATGAACCGGATCGGGCCGTCATCGTCCCAACTGTATGTCGCGGACGCGGATGGTAGCGGCGAGCACAAGCTCATTCCATCCGACGGATTCGACTATCACGCGTCGTACTCGAGTGACGGCAAGTGGATCGTGTTCACGTCTGAACGGGTTGGCTATGGTCAGGCAGATCTTTACCGCGTCCGTGTCGATGGAACTGGGCTTGAGCGGCTCACCGATGACCCGGCACTGGATGACCAGGCTGGCTTCTCGCCTGACGGCAGGCAAATCGCATTTGTCTCGACACGCGGAGCAACACATCGCGCCAATGTCTGGATTCTTGACCTTGCGACGAAACATGTCAGCAGTCTCACCAGCAGCCCGGCAATTCAAGGCGATCCGAGCAAACCGGATGGTTTTTTCCGGCCAGCGTGGTCCCCGGATGGCAAGTGGATCGCTTTTGCTTCGGACCGCAACACGGAGTGGCGGGGACATGGAAACGGCAGCGGGTGGGAGCACATCCAGGAACTCAGCATCTACATCGTTCATCCCGATGGCACCGGCTTTCGCCGGATCACGAATGCTGGCGTCTGCTCGGGATCCCCGAAGTGGTCTGCTGATTCCAAACAAATCGTGTTTTATGAGATCCCGGTTGAAAGTACATGGAACGCACGAGTCTTCAGCTTGTCCGCAAGAGCGACATCGCAGATCGTCTCGGTAGGGATTGAAAGCGGCAAACGCACCGAGATCACTTCCGGGCCGGGCCTGAAAGTTGAGCCGCAGTTTATGCCGGATGGCCGTGTAGGCTATGCCACCAAAGCAGGAAAAGGTCAGGGGATCGCATATACAAGTGGCAGGGCATCATTTCCGGTAAGTCTTCGCTCTCCATCCTGGTCCCCCAGC
This sequence comes from uncultured Acidobacteriaceae bacterium, assembly GCA_963748555.1. GTDB lineage: Bacteria > Acidobacteriota > Terriglobia > Terriglobales > Acidobacteriaceae > CAWKKW01. The sequence continues at coordinate 186,328 of CAVVJK010000018.1, read as the reverse complement.
GGAGCTCAGGTGGTTTACGAAAAGGTGGACTATACCTCGCGTCCTCAAAATCAGCTTCTTTACAGTTGGGATCCTCAGTACGAATTTCGCTATACAGACGTGTTCCCGAGCTTCGCGAAGGACGGAACTCTCCTGGTCACCAGCAAGGATGTCGACTCTTCGATCGTGACCATGAACGCCGATGGGACGAATCGCAAGACTGTCTTCCAGGCCGCCCAGGGTGCTGCATTCGCGCCAAGCTGGTCGCCTGATGGAACGCGAATTGCGTTTGGCTATGGTGGCTTCCTCCAGGGAAGGCGAACCAGCGGCGCACGGATCGTACTCATGAATCGTGACGGTACAGGCGTCGAGGAACTCACACCTGACATGCCGAATGCCGGCTTTCCAAGCTGGTCCGCTGATGGGAAGAATATTGTCTATCGTTCGTTCGCGCAGAATGCCCGGGGGCTCCGGATCATCGATGTGAAAACTCACGCGAGTCGCGAGTTGACGAACGGGGTGGACAACCTGCCGTACTGGTCGCCGGATGGCTCACGAATCGTCTTCACGCGGCAGGAGAACGGGAATTTCGACATCTACACCATCAGGCCAGATGGGACTGACTTGAAGCGTCTGACAACGTCCCCCGCTAACGACGCGCATGCCGTTTGGAGCGGCGACGGGAAGTACATCCTTTGGAATAGCGGCGAGTACGGGTTCCGCGATGAGGCTGCCCTGTACGACAACTCTTTCCAGCCTTATGGCTCAAACTGGATCATGAACGCTGACGGAACGAACAAGCGTCAGCTCACGGAAAGCCATTGGGAAGACTCTATGCCCTGTTTCGCGAGTGGCCCCCATCAAGTCTTTTCGACGGCTAATAGGAGTGCGCCTTCACAGTAGGTACACTTTTTTTCAGAGAGTCCCTTCTCCTCCCACTGCGAGTAAACGTCGAGCGATGCTGGAGGCTTGTGTGGTGTTCCGTCGGGATTTTCGATCCCACCCTTCGCAAAGAAAGCGAAGGATGGGGCACCCCACAATGGGACGCCTGGGAGCAGGGAGGAGATCGTCACGAAGGGGTGACGATCTCAGAGAAGTCGGCGATGCGCGAGAAGTTCTCGAGCACCGAGGCGATGAGGGCGAGGCGGTTGTCGCGCAGCTCCGCGTCGGGAGCCATCACCATCACCTTGTCAAAGAAGAGATCGACGTGAGGACGCAGCGAGGCGATGAGTTCCAGAGCCTCGCGATATTGTTGCCGGCTGCGGAAGGCTTCGACCTGGGACACGAGTTCGGTGGAACGCGCGTGGAGGGCCTGCTTCTTCGGGCTGGGAGAGCAGCGACGGCAGAGACAGCCGCGGCTGGAGCGATCTTCTTTTCGGCGGCCTGGCGGAGGATGTTCTTGATGCGCTTGAAGGCGGCGGAGATGGCGGCGAAATCTTCAGAGCCGCGGACCGCGGTGAGGGCTTCGGCGCGGGCGATGGCGTCGCGCACGTCGTCTGCTCCGGCGGCCAGCGTGGCCTTGACCACGTCGTAGGCGAAGCCGCGCACATCGCGGAGGTAGAACTCGAGGCGTTCGGCGAAGAAGGTCTGGAGCTTGGCCTTCAGCAGGTCGCTGCTGCCCCGGTGAGAGCCAGCATCACCGGCTTGGTAAAGTTGTTCAAAATTCAGCGGCAAGCCCGAATCTGCGAGGATTTTGATGACGCCATTAGCCGCTCGTCGCAGAGCAAATGGATCCTTTGAGCCTGTTGGCTCCAAGCCGATCGCGAACATGTCGAACGAGCGTGTTCATGCGGTCGGCGATCCCGAGAATCTGGCCTTCGATGGTCGGAGGAATTGGATCGTCCAGTCGATGCTGGGTAGTACTGCCAGTAGATCGCGAGCGCGACCCGCTTCCCGTGCCCTGCGCACGAGCATAGAGTCCGCCGACGATCCCTTGCAGTTCCGTAAATTCCTTTACAAGTTCAGTGGTCAGATCGGCTTTTGCCAGCCGCACGCGGCTTATGCAGCAGCTCTCGAGTCAACTTCCTTGTACCTGTTGCTGCAAGGTGCTCTGCGGCGATACGCATGTTGCCTCGGTCTTGTCGTAGTAGCTGCCGAGGTCCTTCTGAAAGGTGACCGACTTGAGCATCTCCACGCGGTCCGTGAGCGGGATCTTCTGATCGGTGTTCCAGAAGAAGCGGGCGTCGTTGAAGCGGGCGCGAAGAACGCGCTCGTTGCCGTGGCGGATGAGCGCCTCGCCTGCGGCATCGGGCTGGGTATTCAGGACGGCGAGGAAGTGGGGCGAGAGCTTGCCGGACGCGTCTTCGACCGCAAAGTATTTCTGATGGTCGCGCATCACCGTGACCAGGACTTCTTCGGGCAGATCGAGGTATTCGGCTTCGAAGCCGCCGAGCAGGACCGACGGGCCATTCGGTCAGGTGCGTGACGGTATCGACCAGTGCGTGATCTTCGCGCCAGCGTGCGCCGGGCACGGTGCGAGTGACGGCATCGAGATCTTTGCGGATCTTGTGGCGGCGCGCCTCGACCTCGACCAGCACGTGCACCGATTCGAGCGCGGCCAGTAAGTGGAGGGGCGAGTGACGGTCGACCGGCGCCTCGCCATGCAGAATGCGATGGCCATAGGTGAGCTTGCCCGCGCGGATACCGGCAAATTCGACCGGAACCATCTGTTCGTCGAGCAGAGCCAGCAGCCAGCGCAGCGGGCGGACGAAGCGCTCCGGCTTGCCCGGCACGCCAGTACATATTCTTGGCCCAGTAAATCGCGGCCAGTTCTTTCGGAAGTTGCTCGGCGAGCACCTGGGCTGCTTCGCGTCCCGGCCGGTGAACTGGTCGCGGAGACGTATTCGCCCTTTGGGGGTTTCCAGCTTGCGCAAGTGCCGAGACCTCGACGCCGGCTTTCTTGGCGAAGGCGAGCGCGGCGGGCGTGGGCTGTTCATCTTTAAACGCTATCTTCCAGGATGGTCCGGTAAGTTGCTCTTCCGTATCGGCTTGACGGGCAACGCACGCCTTGAATGAGGACGGCGAGCCGCCGGGGCGTGGAGTAGCTGGCGATCGCGTGTTCCGGGGCGAGCAGCCGTTCGCGCTGCAAGAGCGACTCGACACGCTGCGCCAGTTCCGCCTGTGCGGGTGCGATCATCCGGGCCGGGATTTCTTCAAGTCCTACTTCAAGGAGAAGGTCTGACATGTTGATTCTTATGCTTTCTGTGCCAACTCGTGGCTGGATGCGTTTTGCTGGGCAACGTAGGCTTTGGCGACGCCCACGGCAAGCGCGCGAATTCGCGCAATGACGCCGACGCGTTCGGTGACGGAGATGGCGCCGCGAGCATCGAGCAGGTTGAACAGGTGCGAACACTTCAGGCACAGGTCATAGGCGGGCAGCACCGGGAAGCGGCCGCAGCACAGCCGGAATCTCATCCGCCTCAGACGCGGTGTGGTCGATGATCGCGTCGTGCTTCTTCTGGTGGTGTTCCGCCTTGTGCAGGGCTTCGGGCGCGATCAGCCCCTGGAACTCAGAGAGCAGGGACTGGCACTCGGACTTCGTACGAGCCGGAAGTGCTCCCAGAGCTTGTTTACGTCGGCGGACTCGAAGTTGTAGACGGAGAACTGCTGCTCTTCGAGCAGCCGCACCTCGCCGTAGGTGACCGGCTGGCCGGTGCCGGGATTGCGCGCCCACACGATGTCGTAGATCGAGTCGACGTCCTGGAGAAACGCGGCGATGCGCTCCAGTCCATACGTGATTTCGCCGGAGATGGGATCGAGATCGATGCCGCCGCACTGCTGAAAGTAAGTGAACTGCGTGATCTCCAGGCCATCGAGCATCACCTGCCAGCCGACTCCCCAGGCGTTCAGGGTGGGCGCTTCCCAGTTGTCTTCCTCAAACTTGATGTCGTGCTGGCGAAGGTCGATGCCGATCGCGGTCAGGGATTCGAGATAGATCTCCTGAATATTGGGCGGCGGCGGTTTCAAGATCACCTGAAGCTGCGTGTGCTTGTAGAGGCGATTCGGATTTTCGCCGTAGCGGCCATCGGCAGGCCGGCGCGAGGGCTGCGCATAGGCGACGCTGAAGGGACGCGGTCCGAGCACGCGCAAAAAGGTGTCGGGCGACATGGTACCGGCGCCGACCTCGACGTCATAGGGCTGCTGGAGCACGCAGCCGCGGTCGGCCCAGAAGTTCTGCAGCCGGAACAGAAGCTGTTGAAAGGTGAGCGGCGCGGCAGAAGCGGGCGATTCCGAAGAAACTGCGTTCAAGGGCGGGCTCTCTTGAGAATAGAAATCTTACCCGCATTCTAAATCACGGCTGGAACGGAGCCTCGCGAGCAAGACGCGCGGCCTGCCGGTGCGCCGAAAAAAACTCGGTGACGCAGTGGCCTGAGCGGGGCCAAGTCGTCTTGCCGGACCTTATGCCGCCTTCGCGGGGCGCGTGCGGCCCAAGGCAGCGACCAGCATACCGAGGACGAGCATCATGATGAGTTCGAGCACGATCTGTTCGAGCACCAGGCGCAAGGGCCACGGCTGAATCGCGTAGTAGATGAAATAGCGGCTGACGGAGGCCACCAGCCAGACCAGCGCTCCGTAGTGGATGCCCTGCCCGACCCAGTGCGACGAGTTCACTCCTGCGGCGTACATGCCTACGAAGCCGATCGAGAAGAACAGAAAGCCCACGATCAGGTAGACGGTGTGGGTCTGCGAATCTGCGGGAGTCCGCATGAGGTCGGGCATGGCCTGTATGTCGGCTTCAGGAGCAGGCCATGAATGAGGAAGTTGAACAGCGAACTCACCACGAAGATAACGACGGTCGCAATCGCAAACCGGGAAGCTTTCACAGGACTCCTTGCAGGTCAAGTCTGTATCGAATGCCGTAAAGCGCGGCAGGGCAGCGATTGGAGATTACTACCCCGGCTTCGAAAGAGAAAGGACTTCGCTCGGGGAGTGGGGTGGGAACGCAGGTCCCTCCACTTCGGTCGGGATGACAATTTGCGGTTTGGTGCGATCCTGAACCAACTTTGCCCTCAGGGGCTGAAGCCCCGCTCTTGCACTTGGGTAGGTGGTGGCATCGAGCGGAAGCGGTCCCTCTCGGTCATGCAGGTTTTGGGTGAGAGCGCAGGTCCCTCCACTTCGGTCGGGAGGACGAATGGCTGCGGGTGGGAGTTCGATGGAGAACGGAAGATGTCAGCCTCCGAGGCGTCCCAGGGCGGCGGCGCTGGTGAGGCGGCGTTCGGCGTGGCGCTCCAAAGCCTGGATGGAAAAGCGGCGGAGGTCGAGAGCACGGTTGCGCGGCCAGGGTTCAGCGGCAAAGGCCGAGACTGGCTGACGGAACATGCGGGCCGCCAGCGACTGCGCTTCAGGTGTGAGCGTCGCGTAGCCGGAGTGGCGATGATCGGAACAGACCAGACCGTCTCCCTGCGCGTGGAAGTATGCGGTGCTGCCGGCGAGTTCTCTGCCGCAGACGACACAGCGTGCGAGGTCAGGAAGCCAGCCCATGAGGCGCGTGGTCCACAAGGCGAAGTAGGTGACGGGCATCCAGATGCTTTCGACCCGCGTGTATTCGAGCACCGCGAGCAGCAGGCGGAAGACAGCATCGTTCGGATCGTGGTCGGGCAGTGTTTCCTCGAGAACCTCGGCGAAGAACGCCAGCGCCGCGGCACGCGCGTAATCGACGGGTGCGGACAAGGGGAGAGTTGAGGATTTCGCATGAGTCGAGGCGCACGAGTTCCTGGCGCGGCTTTTCAAACCAGGCGGCCCGCACGTGAGTCATCGGCTCGAGAGCGCCGCCGAAGCGACGGCGCGACCTGGCGGCGGATTTGGCTACGCCCTTGATCTTGCCCTGGTCGCGGGTGAACAGAGACACGATCTGGTCGGCTTCGTGGATCGGCCACGTTCGGAGGATGACGGCTTCAGCCTGATGCGCGCTCAACTGGGGGTCCCTCCTGAGAATACCGCCTGCAGATGCAAGTGCGTGTGACGGACGCGATTGACAGGGCAGGAGACGTGAAGTACGCTTCGGGCGAATTTGATTCTGCTACGCGCTACGGCGCGAGGCTCTCTGGAGAGATCCGATGGCATTTTGCGGTAGTTGTGGGAAGCACAATCGCGGACGGCACGACCTTTGCCCGCAGTGTGGCGCTCCGGTCGGTCAGCGGCTCCCGCAGGCGGTCCGGTCGGCTATACACCGGTGCCTCCAGTCGGTCAACCGGCGGCGGCAGGCGGACCGGTCGGCTATGCACCGGTAGCGGCCACCTCGACGGGGTTGCAGGAGAATGTCGCCGGTCTGCTTTGCTATGTCCTTGGCTGGATTACGGGTCTGATCTTCTTCTTCATCGACAAGCGGCCGTTTGTCCGGTTTCACGCGGCCCAGTCGATCGTGGTGTTCGGCGGGCTCCACCTGCTCGCGTTCATCATCCGCATGATCTTCGGTTTCGGCATATATGGCGGGAGCGGCCTGTTCTGGGCGGGATTCTCGCTGATCATGCTGCTGGTGGGAATCATCAATCTGGTGGCCTTCATTTTGTGGATTGTGCTGATGATCCAGGCATACCAGGGCAAGCGGTTCGAAGTGCCGATCGCGGCGCCGCTGGCGAAGCAACTCGCAGGCAGGCCGCTATAGGACGGGATCGCGGATCGATCGGCGTCTTGAGAATCAGCATCTGCTTGGAGATCTGCGACACACGATCCAGTTCGCGAGCGGCGACCGCCAGTAGCTGACGGGCTTCCGGGTCAAGCGAGTCGTTGTGTTCGAGCAGATAGAGCACATTCATGACTGCGGCCAGCGGGTTGTGAAGGCCATGCGCCAGGACGGCGAAACACGAGCGGCCGCAGCCTGCTTCTCCGACTCAAGCAGCGCCTGTTCAACGCGACGCTGCTGCGAGATGTCGCGGCTGATCACCAGAACAGACTCGACCTCGTCGCTCGCGAAGCTTCGGGCACCATGCGGGTCTGGTACCACACCGGCCCGGAGGGGCCAGCGAAGAGCAGCTCCACGGTGACTTCCCTGCCTGAGCTGAAGACCTACAGCAGGTTGCGATTGATGAGTTCGCAGATCTCGGGCGTGTGTCCCAGATCTTCCATGGTCTTGCCATAGAAGTCATCCGGGGGGCGATGATTGGCGACCGCAGTGGCCCGGTTGACGTAGATGTGACGCAGCGTTCGATCGAATCTGGCGATCGCGTCCGGCGCATTGTCGAGAAGAACGGCGAGATCCTGCTGGGAGAGAGTTCGCGTGTCGAGAGCGGAGGCCGAATTGATCACGGATGTTAGATGAGGAACAGGGTGCCAAGGATGGCAGAGGGCAATCGGAAACGCGCAGCCCCGGGGCAAGGCTGCGCGTTGCGAGGGCAAAGCTTAGCGGCCGAAGTAGTCAGAGTTCTTTTGTGCGTAATCCTGCCACTTCTCAGGCAGGTCGTCGGCAGCATAAATGGCCGAGACGGGGCACACCGGAACGCATGCGCCGCAGTCGATGCACTCGACCGGATCGATGTACAGCATCTCGGTTTCGGCGTGCTTCGCTTCGTCCTTCTTGGGGTGAATACAGTCAACAGGACAAGCATCGACGCAGGCGCTGTCTTTGGTGCCGATGCAGGGTTCCGCAATTACATAAGCCATAATGCCCTTCTCCAATCGAAGGTGGGTGGTGTGAAGATCGAGGACAATTGTAGCAGCACTGGCCCATGACATAGGGCGCGTATTGCCGGGATAAAAGAGCGGCTGAAAAGCACTTGGCCTCTAGCTGTTCTCGCGGGAAGCACGGAGAGAAGCATACTCTGCCGCGGTTGGAATCGGATCCAGTTCGCGGCCTGCGAAGATGTCGCCAAACAAGGAGACGAGCTCCTGCTGAAGCGTGCCGTTGGTGGCGAGGACTTCCCTGCTCTCGAGTCGGAACGGAGCTCGGTCGAAGCCCGTGACGGTGCCGCCGGCTTCCATCACCATGAGCGCGCCGGCCGAGGTATCCCATGGATTCAGATTGAATTCCCAATAGGCATCGAAGCGGCCGCAGGCAGTGTAGGCGAGGTCGAGGGCAGCGGATCCGGCGCGGCGAACGCCGTGGGAGCGCAACGTGAGCTGGTGATAGAAGTGGATGTTCGGATTGTCGTGACGCTTGCGGCTGGGAAATCCGGTCGCCAGCAGGGCTTCTCCCAAATGAGCCGTGCGCGAGACGTGAATGCGATGGCCGTTAAGATACGCGCCTCGGCCGCGTTCGGCGACGAACATCTCGTCGCGCATCGGGTCGTAGATGACTCCGGCAACGAGCTGACCATCTTCACCCGCGGGTAGGGATGCGGGGCGATGTTCGAGGCCCATCGAAACACAGAAGACCGGGAAGCGGTGGGCGAAGTTGGTGGTCCCGTCGAGGGGATCGATATACCAGCGGTATTCGCCTTCCATGCGATCGCGCGTGCCTTCTTCGCCGTAGATGCCGTGTTCGGGGAAGTTGGAGTGCAGCAGGTCGACGATGAGCCGTTCACTGGCGCGGTCTGCTTCGGTCACCAGATCGACGTCGCCCTTGTATTCAGTAGCGACGGCGGAGTGATAGAAGTCGCGGACCAGGGCGCCGGCCTGAAACGCAATTGCGGCCGCGGGTCCGGCGAAGGGCAGATCGACCATGGTGGGGAGAACTGCGCTCACTTACCACTCCCATCCGACATCGGACGCGCTCTTGCGATTGGCGGAGCGGTTGCGCACTGTGTCGCGCTTGGCAGCTTCGGAGATGGTGCGAATCTGATGCTTGTAGATGAAGAGATTCGGCTTGCCTTCGCGGGTGAGTCGAATCATGCGGTCGTCAAAATACTCAATCCAACCATGCACGGCCTCGCCATCGCGCAGCTTGACGGTAACGGGGACCTGCTTCTCGCTGAGAAAGCGCAGGTAGAGCGACTCCTGACCGGTTTCTCCCGGCGGCGGGCTCTTCTGCCGGCGACGCGATGCATTCTGGATGGACATAGTGTTCGTATTGTAGCCAGAGTCGCGCTGAACGTCTTGCCTGAAGGGAGGCGCGGAACGAAGACGAGTTCTCGGCTTTGGCAAAGTAGGATGCAGGAAATCGAAACGGGAAGCCGAGGGGAACTCGAATGGGAAATCGGGCCTGCAGGTCGATCAGAAATGATCAAGGAGCCGCGTTTGGGTAATAGCCCGGACGATGGCGGACGGTGTAGGGCTGATCCGGCGGCTGAGCCTTGACGTGCACGGAGATCTTGCGGAAATCCGAACCGGGGGCGCGGCGCGACGGATAGTAGCCCAGGAGATATTGGGTGCGCAGATCGTCCGAGACCTGCTGAAAGGCGCGGTCGAGCTGCGTCGCATTGGCGTAATAAAACTTGCCGCCGGTCTCCTGCGAAAGCGTCATCATGGCGTGTTCGCCGCCGGTATCGCGGCCTGCATCGGCCTCGATGGGGACATCGATGATGCTGTAGACCATGACTTCAGAACGGACCGCCTGCTCCAGGGCCTTGGCATAATCGACACCGTCGACGGTGTTGCCGCCATCGGAGATGATCACCAGCACCTTGCGCCCGGAGTGCGGCGACAGGCTCTGCGCCGACAGATAGACCGCATCGTAGAGCGCGGTAGCTGGACCGGTGCGGAGATTGTCCAGTCCCATATCGAGCCGGCTTGGCTTATTCGTGAAGGGCACAACCTCGCGCACGTCGGAGGAGAAATCCACCAGCGACATCTGATCGACCGGGCGAAGCAGGGCGTGGACAAAGTTTCGCGCGGCGCGCTGCTCAATGCTGAGGTCTTTGCGCACGCTGCCGCTGGTATCGATGGCCAGCACGATCGAGAGAGGCACGGACGACTGGCGCTCGAACACGGCAATCTTTTCCGGATGGCCGTCCTCGGACAGGGTGAAGTCTTCCTTGGCGAGGCGGGGTACGGGCGCGCCATTCGTATCTGTGACATTTACGAATACATTCGACCAGGCGAACGTCCACACGGATGGGCGGCGCGGTATCGCGGGAGGGAATGATCGGAACATCGGGGGTGTATTGCGCCAGGGCAGGGATGGAAACCATGACGAAGAGGAGCAGGCGCAGCATCACGGATTCGACTCTCCGGGTGCGGGAATCGCCTGCAGTTCGGCTGGGAATGGCTCGCCGTCGGACCATACCGCGCCGTCCTCAAAGTGCTCCTTCTTCCAGATCGGGCACCGTTTTCTTGAGCGTGTCGATCAACCAACGGCAGGCCTCGAAGGCCTGCGCCGCGATGCGCACTGGCAACAGCCAGAAAGACGCTGGTCTCGCCGACCTCGAGGCGTCCCAGGCGGTGCACCGCCACGATGCCGCGTACACCGAAGCGTTCGATGGCCTGGGCACACAGTTCGCGCATCTGCGAAAGCGCCATGGTGTCGTAGGCCTCGTAGACCAGGTAGAGGGTGCGCCGTCCGCGCGTGTTGTTGCGAACGATGCCGTCGAACACCACCACTGCGCCGTCTTCGCCCTGCTTGAGCGTGGCCAGCCAGACCTCCGGATCGATGCGCTGCTGCACGATCGCAACCTGGGTAGCGGGAGCGGGAGTAGATGCGGAGGGGCTGCCTCCGCTGACGGGAGGGAGCAGGGCTACTTCATCGCCATCGGAGAGGGGATGCGAGGCCGGAACATATTGCTCATTGACGGCCACGGCCAGCGACGGCCAGACGCGATCGAACTGCGAGGTGGTGGAGCGATAGTGATCGAGCAGCGTGTTGACCGCGGCATGCTGCGGCAACTCCACCGCTTCGCTGTCGCGCTTGAGTATGTCTTTGAGCACTCCGAAGAAGAGAACACGGACCTGCATGAAAAAAGTTTACCCAGCCTTTAGACGTAACCGGCAGAAATTCGAGAGTTTGGCACGCGCGCGGTTGCAGATCACAGGGTGGAGTACGAGCACCATGCGGAGGGTTTCAGGAAATCTTGCGGGCCGGGGGCGAGAGTTCGGCGAAGAGGTTGTTTTGCGGGGGATACCAGACACGCGAGCCTTCCATGCGGGCGAAGGAGGTGAGCGCGTGGGGCTTACGGTAGGAGGAGTAGTGGACCTTGCCTTCCTCGTCGGACTTGGGCTGGTAGAAGATGTCTTCCACTGGAACCTGTCGGGCGAGCAGGGCATCGCCGACCAACGATCGATGGCAGCGCCAGGGCACGGCCTCGGCGCACAACAGAACCGTCTGGGCGAGTGGGCGGATGGCCAGCAACTCCGTCATTGCGGCGTCGAACTCCGGCGTCTGCATGTAGTCGGCGTATCCGCGGAAGCTCGAGTTACGCCAGCCGGAGTTGAGCGAATCCTTTCGTGGATGGCGCAGGCCGCCCAGATTTCTTGTGCCAGCGATAGCGCAGGCCGGCGTTTTCGAGGGAGCGGGAGAGCGCGTCCTGGGCGAACTGGGGATTGTGCCGCGAGGCGGGAATGGTCCGGATATCGACCACGACGGCGCACGCATTCTGCCCGAGAATCTCCAAAAATGCGTCTATGGGCAGGGTCGAATGGCCGAGGGTCATCATGCTTTTTTCAGTCACCTTCGCGGTGCTGCATGCTACGATCAGCGACGCATGCACACCAAAAAATTCTTCTCAAACCTTCGCCGGCGCGGCGCTTGTGGCTGCGCTGATTCCCTTCCCCGCCAGCGGTCAAACTCCGGTGGCGAAGAAGCCCACGCCAAAGGCGACCACGACCAGGAGACCGGTCGCGCACAAGGCGGCGGCCGCTCAGCCCGACGCGATGAAGCTGCCGGCCAGTATTCCTCCCGCACCGGGCAAGCTGGAGACGCTCTATGCGATGCAATATGTAGACGTTAAGGTTGGGACGGGAGCACCGGCGCTGCCTGGCCAGATTTACAAGGTCCACTACACTGGCTGGCTGCACGATGGGACCAAGTTCGATTCCTCGGTCGACCGCGGACAGCCGTTCGAGTTCCCGCAGGGCCGGCACCGTGTGATCACCGGATGGGACGAGGGCTTCGGCGGCATGAAGGTAGGCGGCAAGCGGCGGATGTTCATCCCGTACCAGTTGGCCTATGGGGAGCAGGCGACCGGGCCGATTCCGGCAAAGGCGGATCTGATCTTCGACATCGAGTTGTTGGATGTGCGGGATGCGAGTGCAGCAGGAAGCCCGGCCGGACCAGGCGCGCAATAAGCAAGGCAGTGAGGCAAGAAAACGGCCTGCTGGTTGGCAGGCCGTTTGCTTGGGTTGAGCGACGATCGGACTTGCAATTGGTCTAGGCGTCGACGTGGGTTAACACTTCTTCGCGCAACTGTTCGTCCTTTTGAGCCTCGACCGGTGTCTTGGGCAGCGCTACAGCGAGCACATCTTCGATACGGCTGGCGTAGTGGATCTGGACGCCATCGATCTGTTCCGGCGTCAGGTCTTCTTCGACATTCTGCCGGACTTCCGTGGGCAGGATGACGTCCGTGACTCCGGCGCGCTTGGCCGCCAGGAACTTCTCCTTGATACCGCCGACCGGCAGCACGTTTCCGCTGAGGGTGATTTCGCCAGTCATGGCCGTGAGGGGCCGGACCGGCGTATCGGTCAGCAGCGAGACCAGGGCAGTCGCCATGGTAACGCCGGCGGACGGGCCATCCTTGGGAATGGCGCCCGCGGGCACGTGGATGTGCAGGTCGATATCCTTGGTGAAGTCCTCGGCGAGCCCGAGCGTGGTTGCGTTCGAGCGAACCCAGGTGAGCGCGGCCTGCATGGATTCCTGCATGACTTCGCCAATCTGGCCGGTCATGGTGAATCCACCCTTGCCCTTCATGCGGCTCGCCTCGATGAAGAGGACGTCGCCGCCTGCCGGAGTCCAGGCAAGACCCACCGCCACGCCCGCTCGACGCGTGCGCTCGGCAATCTCTGTATCCACGCGGACCTTGATGCCGCCCAGGAACTCCTGCACGATCGGCCGGGTGACGACCAGCTTGTCCGAATTGCCCTCAGCCAAACGGCGCGCCTGCTTGCGGCAGACCGTGCCAATGAGCTGTTCGAGCTTGCGGACACCGGCTTCCCGCGTGTAGTGCCGGACGATATTGCGAACGCTCTCTTCCGGGAACTCGATATTGTCGGCCTGAATTCCGTTCTCCTTGATCTGGCGCGGAATCAGGTAGCGAAAGGCGATGTGCACCTTCTCGTCTTCCGTGTACCCCTGCAGATCGATGATCTCCATGCGGTCGCGCAGCGGCTCGGGAATCGGATCGAGCATGTTCGCGGTGCAGATGAAGAGCACCTTCGACAAGTCGAACGGCGCGTCGAGGTAGTTGTCCCGGAAGGTATTGTTCTGTTCCGGATCGAGCGTCTCGAGCAACGCGGACGACGGATCGCCGCGGAAGTCGCGTCCCAGCTTGTCAATCTCGTCGAGCATGAAAACGGGATCGTTGGTCTCGGCACGGCGCAGGTTCTGGATGATCTGGCCGGGCAGAGCGCCGATGTAGGTGCGGCGATGGCCACGAATCTCAGCTTCGTCATGCATGCCGCCGAGCGAGATGCGCTGGAACTTGCGTCCCAGGGCTCGCGCGATGGAGCGGCCAAGCGAGGTTTTGCCCACGCCTGGAGGTCCGACGAAGCAGAGGATCGGTCCCTTCATGTCAGGCTTCAGACGGCGCACGCTCAGGTAGTCGAGGATGCGGTCTTTCACCTTCTTCAGGTCGTAGTGATCCTCGTCGAGGATCTGCTTGGCCTTGAGAATGTCCACTTCACCGCCTGAAGATTTTGCCCAGGGCAGAACCGCGAGCCACTCGATGTAGTTGCGCGTGAGCGAGTAGTCGGCAGCCATGGGGGACATGCGAGAGAGGCGGTTGAGTTCTTTCAGCGCCTCCTTCTTGGTCTCCTCCGGCATACCGGCGGCTTCGATCTTGGCGCGCAGGTCTTCGATATCCTTCTGGCCCTCGTCCATCTCGCCGAGTTCCTTCTGGATGGCCTTGAGCTGTTCGCGCAGGTAGTAATCGCGCTGCGATTGCTGGACCTGGTCCTGAACCTCGGACTGGATCTTGTTGCGCAGTTGCTGAACCTCGATTTCCTTCGCGAGGTGCTTGTTGATGCGCTCCAGGCGCGCGGCGACGTCGGGCGTTTCGAGCAGTTCCTGCTTGTCAACGGTCGCGAGGAACGGGAGAGACGCGGCGATGAAGTCGACCAGCCTGCCGGGCTCGTCAATGTTGAGGGCGATCGTCTGCAACTCATCCGATAACGTCGGGGACGAGGTCACGATGGTCTGGAACTGGGAGACCACGTTTCGCTGCAGGGCTTCGAGCTCGGAGCTGGCCAGGGCCGAGACGTCGCTGACGGTCTCGACGGTCGCGGTCATAAACGGTTCGAGCTGAGAAAACTCGCTGAGACGAACCCGCTCGGTGCCTTCGGTAAAGACGAAGAGGCTCTGGTTCGGCATCTTGACCACCTTATGAACGGTGGCAAGCGTACCAAGAGAGTAGAGGTCGCTGGGCTGGGGTGCATCGAGCCGCGCCTCGCGCTGGGCGACCACAACAATGGTCTTCTCTTCCCCAAGCGATTGAATGAGTTGAATGGAGCTTTCACGTCCAACGGTCAGGGGCAGCACGGCGTGGGGAAACAGAACCGTGTCACGAACTGGCAGAACTGGCAGGACGCGCGCTTCGGAGCCTTCCCCACGTTTACTGGGGTCGCTCGGATGAATGATGCTTAAGAAGTCGCTAGCCATGAGTATCCTTTAATCAGATTATTGGCTATTAGACGCTGCAGATTACGTAAAGGTCGCAGGATCTGTAAGTGGCTCATATTAGGGCTCTCGCAGCTTGCCAGACCGCTCGTTCCATTGCTCGCCTCGATAAAGCCGGGTACACCAAAACCCTGAGTACACACCTAGATGCCGCAGCTGCATTGGCGGGACGCCCTGCCCCCAGAACGATTATCGGCAGATGGCCGGATGCATTTAAAGACGGGGTCCGGGAGGTTCTAAATCTCTCCGGCGGCCGCCTTGTACCGTCCCAGCTCCTTCACCATGGAACAGAATGGCCGCAATTGTCGCAGTGCGGAGTCAGCGATGTCGAGGGTACCCAGCTGATAATCCACATAAAAGATGTACTGCCAGGGTTGGCCGTGTACCGGGCGCGACTCGATTTTGGTCAGGTTGGTCTGTAAACCGGCAAACACCTGCAGCGCGGCGACCAGGGTTCCCGGCCGGTTCTGCACCGTGAAGGCGAGCGAAACCTTGTCGGCCTTGGGGTCGAGTTGGACCTCCTGGGTTGGCCGGATACAGAAGAACCGGGTGTAGTTCTCCGGATTGTCCTCGATATCGGCGGCAAGAACTTCTCCTCCGTAGTGGAGCGCGGCCTGCAGGCTGGCGATGGCGCCGGAGGCAGGATCGCCGGTTTCGACCAGGTGCTTGACGCTGCCGGCCGTGTCGTAAAAAGGCGAAGGCGTGAGATGGGAATGCGATTCGAAGAATTTGCGGCACTGCGCGAGTGCCACCGGATGTGAGTAGACCGCGTGGAGCTTCTCGAGAGACGCACCCGGCACAGCAATCAGGTTGTGGCGAATTCGAATGAGGAGTTCGGTTTCGATGGCCACGTCATTGGCCAGCAGAAGGTCGTAGTGTTCTACGACGGGACCGGCCAACGAGTTCTCGATAGGTATCACGGCGGCGTCGACCGCGCTTTGGGTGACCAACCGAAAAACGTCCTTTGAGAACGAACACGGAACGATGGTTGCATCAGGATCAAGAAGAAGAGCGGCTTCGTGACTGAACGAACCGGGCTCCCCCTGAATGGCGATTTGCATTGCGAATCTCTGCTCCAAATATTTCAGCCGGACGGCAACCTGAACGCCCCGGGGCGCACCATATGACACCGTAGCAGGTCACACCTTGAAGGAGAAATAACAATGTTGTGGACCATTTTTGTGATCCTCTTAGTCCTATGGCTATTAGGGTTCGTCGGCTTCCATGTGGTCGGCGCGTACATTCACATTCTTCTGGTACTTGCGCTGGTGGTCCTGCTGATCCAGTTGATCGGCGGAAGACGAACAATCGTCTAGGAGCCAAGGTCTCACCTCACTTTGAGGGCCGGCTCGCTTCCTGTGAATTGGGAACAGCTGCCTGGAAACCAAAGTGAGTTCACGAGCTTTGCAAGAGTAACGAGCGACTAACCGCACCATAACCCAAGGGAGAGCCGGAGCACAGAAGAGGTGCAGGTTCTCAGGAGAGACCCCCAATGAACAAAGACAATCTCAGCGGCAAAATGGATCAGGTGACCGGCAAGGTCAAAGAGAAGGTTGGCGAAACGATTGGCAACCAACGCATGGCCAATGAAGGAGTCGCAGATCAGGTCAAGGGAGCCGCAAAGGAAACCTGGGGAAATGCGAAGGACGCAGTTCACGAATCGGCGGATATGCATCGCCGCGAAACTACAGACCGAGCCACCGACGCGCGCGAAACCCTCACCGACAAAGTCCAGAACGTGAAGGACAAGGTGAACGACAGCATTGAAGACCAGCGCACCAAGGACCGGCTAAAGCATAGCGCCTAGTTCCCTGTCGGGATCAACTCTGAGGCCTCGCTCCGGCGAGGCCTTTTCCCTGTCTACGCGCAAGACAAACGGCTAGCCCGCGTGATGTAGAAGAACGTCGGCGGCCACGAAGACGGCGAACACTACGGAAATGATCCCGTTCATGGTGAAGAAGGCCGCATCGAGCTTGCGCAGATCGCGCGGAGAGACGATGAGATGTTCGTAGAGGAGAAGCGAGGCGACCACGGCCACTCCCAGCCACGCGAGTTTTCCCAGGCCGAATAACTGCGTCATCCATAGCAGCAGGCAGATCATCGCGACGTGCAAGCCGCGCGCGAGCCAGAAGGCGCGTTCAAGCCCGATGGCCGAGGGTATGCTCTTGAGCCGTGCCTCTCGATCGAATTCGGCGTCCTGGCAGGAATAGAGAACGTCGAAACCCGCACCCCAGCAGAGAACTGCACCGGTCAGCACCAGGATCCGCAGATCGAACGTGCCCCGGACCGCCACCCAGGCTGCCGAGGGAGCAATGCCCATCGCGAGTCCAAGAAAGATGTGGGACCAGCGGGTGAAACGCTTGGTGTAGGAGTACAGCAACAGGATCGCCAAGGCCAGCGGCGACAGCAGGAGTGTGGCCCGATTGAGTTGGGCCGCAGCTGCGATGAACAGCAGCGACATGACGGCGGTGAACGCTGCAACAAAATTCCTCGACAGCAGTCCCGCCGGAATCGCGCGGTTCGCGGTGCGCGGATTCCGCGCGTCGAGTTCGGAATCTGCCCAGCGATTGAACGCCATCGCCGCTGAACGCGCAGTGACCATGCAAACGATGATCCAGATCAGCTTCGACAGGCTCGGCCATCCGCTGGCGGCCAGCAAAGCGCCGATCATGGCGAAGGGCAGCACGAAGATCGAGTGTTGCCACTTGATCATCTCGAGGGTGGTTCCAATGTTTTTCAGGAGCGGCATCGCGTGATCTATGTCTCTCAATCCAGTGTACCGACGAAACGCCCGTAAGAGCACCGCGCGCGACAAGAGCTTCGAAGCCAAGAAAAAGCTCCGTCTCCTGGTTGGAAGACGGAGCTTGAGCAGAAGAAGGAGCTCGACGCCAGCTATCTACGTTCGGAACCCTGGTTGGCAACCTGCAGATCGTTGGTCACCTTAAAGACTCCTGGGACGCCATTCGCACGAATATTCGCAGTGTCCTTGTCGGCTTGTGTATCCACTGTGCCGTAGAGAGTGACGCGGCCATTCTGCACCGAGATACGAATCGGCTTGCCGGGGTCGATGGCGTACTTGTTGAGCGAAGGATAGCCATAGACGGCGCGTGCGACGGCCACGCGGATCTGGTCGTCCATGGGCGAGACCGGGTCTACCTCGATGTTGTCGACCACGTCTTTGACACCCTTGGTGTTACTTACCAGGGACAGGGCGGACGACTTGTCGACCGGGCCATAGGCATGGCCACTGAGGGTGACGACACCATCCTGCACGTTGACGCCGATGGCATTGAACGCGGTCGTACCATAGCCAACGCGATCGTATTCGAGAGCCTTGACCAGCTTCTGTTCCAGTTGCTGATCGGAGACTTCGCCGGCAGCGACTTCAATATCGTTGCGCACCGCAGTCACGTGCTTGGTGTGATGGGCCTTGTGATCCGCGTCTTCCTTGTCAGCGAAGGTGTCGACGGTGCCGGTCAAATCGACGGTGCCGTTTTGAACCGCGACCTTGATATTTTTAAATCGTGACTTATTCAACGACTTAGTAAGATCTGCCTGAATCTGGCTATCATTCTGGCCGGATGCCGCCTCCTGCCCCGCGGGTGCCGCGAAGGCGCGAGAAGTAACCAGCGCCGGCGAAACTGTCAGCAGTGCCAATGCCAATACCGATGTAGCTGTAATGCGTGCCATTTTTTCAGTGTTCCTTTCCGAGATGTACGCTAACCGACGAACTAACATGGTAGTTAGTGACTAAGTGTCGATCTAACGAAACCCTTCCCCTGTAGAGACACGAAACCGCTCGATTTGGATGCATAACCTCGTTCACTCCATGAAAAAATTGGGTGGGGCACCACTTGACGCGCGGGCCACCTTCAGCAATTCGCTCAAGCAAGCACCGGTTCGTAACCGACGAGGAAACTACCCTAGCGGAATCGCCGATGTACCTTGAGCACCATGCTGAAGACGCCTGACTCGTCCCTGACCGCGAGCAACGAGACGTTGCGGGTGATGTCAAATTGGCCCTGGATCAGCTGCTGGGCGGTGGAGTTCACATTGGTGGCATAGGTCAACGTAGCGTTGCGGGAGATACGCTGCTCGACAGTGATACGAGCAGTGGAGTTGCCCAGGGTACCGACGAAGGTGGGATCGATCTTGACGCTTCCACCGCCGAATAGCTTTTGTATGCGGCTGCTGACGGTGGCGTTCAATGCTCCGCCGAGCAGGGCGTCCGCCGTGGAATTCACGCCAGCCTGTTGCTGTTGCTGGGAGTAGATCTGCTGTTCTTCCTGGGTGCGGCCGAGCGCCAGCAGGGCGAAGATATCCGCCTGCGGGAGCGGCGGCTCGGAGCGGTAGGTAAAGTTGAGCTTATTCATGGTTCCGTGCAGACCGATGGTGAGGTCATACTCTTCCACGCGCGCGACGGCGTCCAGATCGATGACCGGTTCGATGGTGACGGGATTAGTGAAGTAGATGTCGCCATGCTGCAGCTGGTACTGCGTGCCGGCGAAGGTGGCGCTTCCCTCGGTAACGCTGATGTGGCCAAGGATGGAGGGTTGCGCGACGGTACCACGCACACGGATGTCGACGTCGCCGGCAAGCTTGGCGAACGAGTTCTGGAAGTTTAGCTCGGGCGCCGAGGTAATGTGTACGTCAAGCCGGAAGTGGCTGGTGGGAGCGTTGAGGTCAGGCGGGAGCGAGACGGTGCCGGAGGACGAAGTAAGTGAGACCAGGTCGAGGTTAGGATTAAGGGCGAAGCGCGTGAGCACCACGTTGCCGCTCAGCAGCAGGTTGTTCTGCGATCCCTGCAAGCGCAATTGTGTATCGACCATGGAGCTGATGCCCTGGGGATAACGGATGCGGATATCTTTTCCCGTCGCCGTGAGATCGCCGTAGAGACCTTGCTGATAGGTGATGAATCCGCCGATCTTCAGCTGGCCACCGCCGGTCATCGCGGTGAGGCTTTTCACCTCGAGTCGATCCTGGTTGAAGACCAGCGTACCGTTCATCTGGCTCAGGCCGTTGGGCAGAGTCTGCATCTCGAGGGTAGCGTTGGTGAACTTCACCTGCCCGCCAAGGTCAGGTTTCTGGAGAGTGCCCGACGCATCGAGGTGAAAGTCGACATGACCGGACGAATGGAGGTTGGGATTGAAGCTTTGCGCCAACTTGAGATTGATGGAGCCGTCGCCCTGCATGTTCATCGCATGTGCCGGATCGAAGATTTCAATGGAGCCATGAGCACGCAGATCCGTGTCGTCGCCAACGATATGAACGGGAGATAGCACCAGCATCCCATTCTCCAGGTGGGCATGGAGAGCGCCATCGCTTTTGAGCGGCACGCCTGCCAGCGACATGGCGAACTGCGCGACATCGGCATCGCCATTCATGCGCTTCGGCTCACGTGCCGGCCCGCTCAGAGTCAGGTTGGCGGAGATGGACGAGTGGGCATGGAGTCCCTGCACATTGGCGAGTTGCAGCAATGGATCAAGGTCGAAGTTGGACAGACTCAGCCGCGCCTGGGTCTGGTAGTCGCCAGAGAGCTCCGTTTGAGCCGTCGCCTTCACCTGCGCAGAATCGAGTTTCGAGTTCAGGGTGAGATAGGCCGTTCTTCGGTCGGTATGGATGTCGGCGTCGACAAAGCCCAGAGTTTGCGTGCCCAAAGTTAGCTTGCTGAGCTGGAGATTCGCCTGGACCAGTGGCGCGTCAAGAGTGCCGGTGCCATTCGCTTTGAAATCAAGGGCGCCACCGAGAGGCAGGCGTCCCGCTTGCAGGTGGCGGATGTGGGCGAGGTCGAAGCCCTGCCCCTGGACGTCGAAGCGGACCGCTTTGGTCTGGTAGTTCAGGCTTCCGCTGCCGGTGAGGCGTCCTCCATTTTGTAACAGTGTGAGGTGGTTAGCGGTGAGAGCGTGGCCGGCCATGGCGAGGTCCGCATCGAGACTGCGATAAGGCTCCCCATAGGCTTCGCCGCCGGTTACAGCAAGATGGCCGGAGCCTTCCGGATTGTCAAGGGTGCCCGCGGCATTGACTTCGAAGTTCACCATGCCGGTGAGAGGCAGAGTGTACCCGGTCATGTCGAGGACGTCGGGAATTGCGGCATTCTGTAACTGTACTTTCGCCTGAAAGCTCGAATCGGAGTCGAAGGTGAATCTGTCTCGCGGAAGAACATGGGCCCGAAGCTGGCCGGAAACATGCAGCGTGGTCGCTCCTCGAGAGAGCGTCGCCTGCTGGATGGTCAGCAACTGTGGCGTGAATTCAGCGTGTGCATCGAGGCGATCCCAGCGAATGACTCTGGAGGTTGCCGCCGGCGCATTTGTGACCGGAGCCGTGCTGTGAAGGTGCGCCGCGAGCGACGAGGATACAAGGGGCACGTTGGGGATCACCGTTTCGAAGTTGGTGGCGATGACGTGACCTTTGACGTCTGGTCGTGTGATCACGCCCGTGACTTCGCCGTGGAACTCAGCTTCTCCATGCAACTGCACGGGAATCGCCTTGACTCCCTGCTGGCCATTCGCGCTTAGACCGAGAGCGATGGTGGTGCGGTCAAACTCGCCGAGGTTGGTGGTGGTGATGTCAGCATTCAGTGTGGATACGCGGCTCTGGGGATAGACGCCAAGGGAGCCTTGCACGCGTATCTGGCTGGCGGGAGTTTGCGCCTGCAAAGTAGTGATCGAAACCGAACCGTTGCGATTGAAATACCTGGCATCGACAGTGCCGCTGAGGGGGACCTCGCCTGCGGGAGGCGCGTTCAAGGGCGCAAGCACAACCTGCGCCTGCGCGGTCAGATCGGCGGCGTTGCCGACCCAGTCCACGCTCGCCGTGCCCGTGGCCGCGGTATTGAAGCCGAGCTTCTGGTAGCGGGGCGGCGTCACCAGCCTCATCACGGTATCCAGGCTGATGTTGTGGATGTTGGCGCGGATCCTGGCTTGCGGTTCCGAGGTTGTCCTGGCGCCACGTGTCCGGACGGTCGAGCCGTATTTGGAGACCGCCGGAGACTGCCATCCAATGCAGAATTCGAAGCTCGCCATCCACCGAGCCGCCTTCGCGCAGATGGGCCACGAAATGGGGCAGCAACAACTCATCGTCATTGAGGTGAAGGCTGGTCTCCGCGTTAACTCCACTTACCTGCACGTAGGGGATGCGATATGCGGCGTCTGCGACAGAGGCCTGGCCGTCGATGGCGAAGTGGGCTCTGACCCCCTTACCTTTCACCTTCAGCTCAGCGGTTCCATGCTCGATGCCGGGAACGGCCGTGAGCGCCTGGACCTCGCGCACATCGACCTTGCCGTTAGCGCTGAAGATCCATTGAGGGTCGGCGAAGTTGGTCAGCGTGGCGGTGGCGTTGAGGACGGAAGGACCGGTCTGTAACTGAAGCGATGACACTTTGAGGCTATTTCGAGCGAGGTCGAGTTGAACCATCAATCGGGAATGAACAGGCGGCAATTTGGCGCGCTGGGCGGTGAGATCCGAGACCTGCAACGCGGCATGGTACTGGTTCTGCCCGTAGGTCATGACCAGTCCGAGATCGTTGGCGGCCACATCGAAGGGAGTGGCCCGTTGATTGAGGATGGCGAGACCGTTATCGAGTTGGGTGCGATCGATGGCGAGGTCGAACAAGGTGTCGTTGAGCGGCTTGCCGGTGCCGGCTTCTTTGGACGGGGCTGGTTGGTGCTGCCATCGGCATTGACGATCAGGTGGAAGACGGGGTGCTCCACTTGGACCAGCGTCAGGCTGATACGTGGGCGAAAAAACGAAAGTATCTTGGCGCGAACGAGCAGATGATCCACGTGGGCGTAGGGGATTTCAGTGGAATCTTCGAGGCCGTGGATGGTCAGGTTATCGGCTTCAATCTGCAGATGGAGCAATCGCCAGCGGAGGGCACCGAGTTCCACGCGGCCGCCGGTCACCTGTTCCAGGGTCGAGACGACGCGACGACGCACGCGGTCCTGAAACGATGCGGTGTTCGCATACCAGATGATCGCTCCGGCCACGACGGCGACGAGGAGCGCGAGGCCCAGCAGGCCGCGCCACAAGTGGCGCCACGCGGATCTACGGACCGGTTGCGCAGCGGGCGGGTCGGGCTGATGGGCGGGCGTGCTCATGCAGATCCTCCTGAATCTTCATCTTCGTCGCCGCTGCTGTGGCCATAGGTGGCGTCGAGAATCTGTACGCTGCCCTGATCGCGGAGGCTCTTCAGCCAATCCTGCAACAATGCGCTGACACGCTGCTGCAGCAGTACTTCTTCAATGCGGGGAGCGATGGAGGCAAGCGGTGGCGGAGCCTGATTCTGTTTTTGAAAGGCGGGCACCAGTGTCTTGTCGTAATAGTCCTGCGCGTCGGATTTGGGAATGCGGATACCGGAGCGGAAGCGCACATCGATGAAGTGCAGGATCTGCAGACGCTGCCGCCAGCGCTCCTCGACTTGCGACTCGGTCAGCCCATGCGCATTTATAAAGTCGTCCCACCCCTGCTGCGTGGTGCATTTGTATTTCGCGCATTCGGGAATTTGCTTGCGTAGCTCGTCGAGGCTTTTCTGAAGCTCCTCGTCGGGAACAGGTGCGAGGGACTGTTGCTCTTTCATCTGCTGCAGGATCAACGTGCGGTTGATGAGACGTTCGCCCGCGCGGCGACGGGTATTCTGGCCGGGCAGAACGCCGATGGGCTGGAGCGCCGCCATCACCATCTCCTCCTGCACATCGCTCTCCAGCAGAACATCTCCGTTGATGATCGCGATGACGCGGTCAAGCTCTACAGGCTTCGACGAGTCAGACTGGGCAGCCGGCGATTGCGAGTCGGCGGGCGGCTGGGGCCAGGCTGCGGAACTCGTAACCGTGAGGATGGCAATTGCCATCGCTACCGGCCAGAGACGGCGGATTGGAGCGTACGACGTCGATACGCATCAGAAACTTTGCCCAATGCTGAAGAAGAAGTTGAAGTGAGCCGCCTGGGCTACGTGCGGCGCTTGACCGGAGTAGTCATAGATCACCGGAAAGATGGGCGGGTTCACGTTATAGCTGAAGTCGGCGCGGACCGGACCAATCGGCGTGCGGTAGCGCGCGCCAACACCGAGGGCATGGGAAAAATAATTGAAGCTGCAAGTGCCGGTCGAAGTGCCCGTCGTCGTGGCTGGAGGCGGAGTGAGATTTTTACAGGTATCGCGATGCGGCTGCGACACGCGCAAAAAGCTCGGCCAGATATCGGAGGACGCGGTAAACACGTTGCCCATATCGTGAAACAAGACGAAGCCGAGACTGTTGCCGACAAACGGAAGTTCCGGATTGGGCAGACGCTCCTCTGTGCTGTTGACGAAGGCGCCTGCTCCGCCAACGGGGTAGCCGGTCTGCGGATCGCGAGGACCGGCCGCGTTGATCGAAAAGCCGCGGTGCGACTGAGCGCCGCCGGCATAGAGCCGCTCGGGCAGCGGAATGAATTCCTGCGAAGGGCTACCGAAGGAGCGTTCGTAACCGAAGCGGGTACTCCTGGCGAGCACGTAATCCTTCTTCTTCCCCAGGGCATAGTAAGAAGAGTTGGTCATATCGAGCCGGTTGAAATTTGATTCCGAGCCGAAGTCCGCATGAGCGAAGAAATTCTGCACGCTGTTGTAGGTGCCATGATGCGCGTCGAGTGGATTGTCGCGAGTGTCGCGCAGCCAGGTGACGCCGGGGCCGCCGATGCGTGCGGGCTCCGAGAAGAGCGGAATCTGATTGGGAGCTACCTGGATGGTGGCGGGGTTCACCTTCACAAGTCGATACGAGAACTCGTAGATGAGCGTGTTCGGAAGATCGACATGATGCGTGACACGCGCCGAGCCTTCCGTTCTGGAGGCAGCGTAGGTAGTCACGTCCTGCGAGTTGGTATAACCGCCGGAGAAGGAAAGATCGAAGTGACGGTTGCCGAGAAAGTGCGGCGCTTGAAAGATCATGGTCGCGCGCTGTTCCAGGGTGCCGTAGCTGGTTCGAAGCGTGATGGACTGGTCGCGTCCGCGGAAGTTGATGCGGGTGATATCCAGAAGAACGCGCGGGCTCACGCCGAAGTTTCCGTTGGGATTGCAGGCATAGCCCTGGGTGCTGATGCCTAACTGGATGAGCTGCTGGATCGAGAGGCAATTGCTGTTCGGGTTGCCGGTCTGCGCTTCGAAGCCGAAGCCGTAGTTGATATCCCATCGGCGCGCTTCGGTGAATTGAAGCAGCACGTTCTTGCGGAGTTCGTCGCCGTTTGGATTCTGCACAGCAGTGTTGACTTCATTGAACAGGGTGAGGTCATAGAGCCGCCGCTGGGTATCGAGCAGCGCCGTCTGATTGAGCGGCTCATTGGCGTGCACCAGAATCTTATCGCGAATGGTCTCAGGGCGGGTGAAGTGAAGTCCCGAGACGAGAACGCGATTGATGAAAATCTGGTCGCCTTCTGTAACTTTCATGGTGACGTTGACCAGGGCGGGGTCCTTTGGATCGTCTTTCTGGAAGAGTTCGAGGTTGGCGTGATCGAACCCGTGGCTCAGGTAGTAGCCCAGGATGGCTTCGCGGTCGCCGTTCAGGTTGAGCGGCGAATACGGCTGCCCGACCTGCGTATTCAAGAGCGGCGTGAGCGTAGTGAGCGGGACTTTATCGAGCCCCAGGATCTGGAGATTACCAATCTTCTGCTGCACGCCCTCTTCAATCGCGTACTTCACGCGCAGATCGGCGTACTTGGTGTCTTTGCCTTCCGGGGTTTCGTCGGTGTCATTGATCACCGGCGTGACCTTCACGTGAGTGAAACCGTTGGTCTGGTAGAGACCGCTGATCGCATTGACGTCGGCGTTGACGAGCGCCTGGCTGAAGAGGCCGTGACGGTCGGTCAATCCCGCCTTGCGAACACTGAGCCGGTCCTCCAGCGTGTCCTTGTCGAAGTAGCGGTTTCCGTCGACGCCAACGCTCAGCACCCGGTGACGGGGTCCAAGCGTGACGAAGAAGTCGATTTGCGAGTGCTTCGGATCGACGATCTTGCGTTCATGGCGGATGCGAGCGTCGAAATATCCCTCGCGCTGGAAGTGATCGCGCAAGTTGCGGTCGCCTTCATTGAGCAGATCCTCGTCGACCGCGCCCTCTTCATAGACGGGGATGAGCCGACGAATCGCGCCGTTGCCGATATTCGCTCCCATGACGTGAACATTCACGACCGGCCCTTGCTGCGCATTGAAGTTGTAGTCCAGGTGGTGAGCCGGAGCCTGATACTGCTTCGACTCGAGAGCGACATTGGCCTCGAGCCGTTTTTCTTTTTGATACTTCTTTCGCAGATCGGTAAGCGCGCGGCTGACGGTATCGCGGGTGACTCTTTTCCCGGCTTTGAGTTTGGCGGTGGAGCGGAATTTCGTGACCGACATCCCGCTGTCGCCCTTCACGTCGACGTTTCCTACCTTGGCACGTGTGCCGATCTGGATAAGGAAGTTGATGTTCACCTGGAAATTTGGGGTGTCGTCGACCGGCTGGGGTGTGACTTTCGCTTCGTAGTAGCCATTTTCCTCCAGCGTTTCTCTGAGCAGCGTGCCAGCCTGCTCCATTTTGCTGGGGCTGAAGATCGTGCCGGGGTAGAGTTTGGTGGCGCGGACCAGCTGCGCGCTCAGGCGGTCGTTCTTCAGGCCCGTGATGGTGACCGTGCCGATGAAGAGCCGCGGCGTGCCGGCGAAGATGATGGTGACCTCGTTGGCGGCGCGAATTCCCTGGACATCGATGTTTTGATAGAGGCCGGTGGAGTAGAGGCGGCGGAGGCTTTCGCGAACCTTCTGCGGATCGAGCCGATCGCCGGACTGTAGCTCCAGCTGAGCCGGCAGCGGAGCCAGGGTCTTCGCATCGACGCCCTTGAACTGAATCGCGGTAACTCGGAGACCCGCCCACGCACGAAGTCCCGGCGTGTTTCCGGTGGCAGCGGGAACAACCTGCTGTGCGCGAGGCTGATTGCTTTCAGAGTAGGTGGGCACCTGCTGGCCATTGGGGGCAGGCGCAAGCGGACGCGTGGAAGGAGTGCCAGGAGGTGGTGAAGCGACCTGGGCCTGCAAGGAAGTGCGGCCGAGCGCGGCCAAGACCAGGGCCACGGCGCACCACCGGAGTCGATTGGCGAACCCACGTCGAATTGGAACCAATCGGCCCTCGAAGCTAGGAGCAGAGACGCGCATGCATGGAGCTGCGATCTTCGCTTGCTGTGCGCCGTTCTTCCCGCGGGCGCGAGTATGGGAGGAAATGCGGCAGTCGGGCAACGGGTCTCTGGGAATTCATCGGCAACTCTCTATACTAATGAGAGACGGACCTATCCATGCAAATGATTGCTGACGGGATCAAAGAACGATACTCCCGGCAGATTTTATATCCGGGCATTGGCGTTGAGGGCCAGCGCAAGCTCAGTGCTGCGCACGTGGCGGTGGTGGGCTGCGGGGCGACGGGTGCGGCTGCCGCCGGGCTGCTGGCTCGCGCGGGTGTGGGCACGCTGACGGTGATCGACCGCGACTTTGTGGAGGAGAGCAATCTGCAGCGGCAGGTGCTGTTCGACGAGGCGGATGCGGCCGCATCGCTGCCCAAAGCGGAAGCAGCACGTCGAAAGATTCAGCTCTTCAACGGCGAGATCGAGGTGCACGCGCGGATCGCCGACCTGGTGCCGTCGAATGTTCACGAGCTGCTGGCCGGCGCAGACCTGATTCTGGATGCAACCGATAACTTTGAAACACGGTACCTGGTCAACGACTTTGCCGTGGAACAAGGAAAACCGTGGATCTATGCGGCGGCGGTGGGCGCCTACGCGGTGACCATGAATGTGCTGCCGGGCGAGACGGCCTGCCTGGCCTGTGTTTTTCCAGAGCCGCCATCGGGCGCGGTCGAGACCTGCGACACCGCCGGCATTCTCAATACAGCGGTCAATCTGGCTGCCTCGATCGAAGTGACCGAGGCGTTGAAGTACCTGACAGGCGCGCGCGACCAGATGCGGCGCACGCTGCTGTCCTTTGATCTTTGGACCAATGACACATCCGCGATTGCGACCGGGGCACCGCGCTCTGGATGCAGGGTTTGCGGGCAGCGGGATTTTATTCATCTGCGCGGCGAGGGTCGTCCGCATATCACCATGTGCGGGCGAAATTCCGTGCAGATCCATGAACACGGGCGACCTTTGGATTTCGACGAGCTGGAGGCCCGGCTGAAGGCGCACGGAGAGGTGCGAAGCAACAGCATGCTGCTGCGTTTTGTTCGAGGCCAGCATACGATCACGGTCTTTCGCGATGGACGAGCCATCATCCAGGGAACCACGGACGCGATGGTGGCGAGATCGCTCTACGCGCGTTTCATTGGATCCTGACTTGAGAGTCGTGACGGTCGCTTGTACGTCGAGTCCGACCGGGCTCCAGCCAGCAGGCAACCCAAACCCCGTCTTCGACGTCGTACCAGTTTGACTCAAACTCTCATTGCGTCATTGAGCGGGTTGCCATGGGCTTGGCTACTAACCTAAATCGCAGCACATGGATCGGAGTTTTGCAGAATGTGTCCTCTGGTATCGAAATGAATGAAGTAAGCGCTGGAACAGCGCAGGCAAAACCTGTAAATCAACACTTACGCAGAAATCCCCCAATCGCGGGTGAAGCAGAAGCCATTGCCGCTGCGCAGAATGGGGACGCCCACTCGTTTGAGACGCTGTATGCGCTGCATAAGCGCCGTGTCTATTCGCTGTGCCTGCGGATGCTGGGCAACGTGGCGGAAGCGGAAGACCTGACGCAGGAGGCATTCCTGCAGCTTTACCGAAAGATTGGAACGTTTCGCGGCGACTCGGCGTTTTCCACCTGGCTGCATCGGCTGGCAGTGAACGTGGTGCTGATGCATCTTCGCAAGAAAGGCCTGCCCCAGGTATCGCTCGAAGAGACGCTGGAGCCATCGCAGGAAGATGGACCGCGGAAAGATATCGGGGCGCGCGACCTGATGCTCTCCGGCTCGATTGACCGCGTGACCCTGGAACGAGCGGTTGAAAATCTCCCCCCAGGGTATCGGCTGGTGTTTGTGCTTCACGATGTGGAAGGGTACGAACACAACGAGATTGCCGAAATGCTGGATTGTTCCATCGGCAACAGCAAATCGCAGCTTCATAAGGCCCGCATGAAACTCCGCGATCTGCTCCGCACGGGTCAGCGGAAGGAGGCGGCATTATGAGCGAAATCCGCGAGATACCGGGGAGAGAG
The DNA here is from genome assembly GCA_963748555.1 of uncultured Acidobacteriaceae bacterium. GTDB lineage: Bacteria > Acidobacteriota > Terriglobia > Terriglobales > Acidobacteriaceae > CAWKKW01. The sequence continues at coordinate 157,532 of CAVVJK010000018.1, read as the reverse complement.
ATGGATTGTGCTGAATTTCAGGATCGCTTGCCCGAACTTTTTGAGTCGGGAAAAGACATCAACTCAGAAGAACACCTGAAGAGTTGCGAGAATTGCGCCGCCCTGGTGCGCGACCTGCAATACATCGCTTCGCAGGCCAAGTTGTTGCTGCCCATTCAGGATCCCCGTCCCGAGGTTTGGGACCATATTCGCGCAGCTCTGGAGGTTGAGGGGAGTTCCAGTTCCATCAACAGCCCGGTCAGGCGACGCTAAGCTTCCGTTCCGCAGGGGGTGCAGATGCTCACGCGCCCCTCTCCCGCGTACTTATAATGCAAGGTACGCATGGACCCCAAGGCTGAGTTCGTTGAGAAATACGCGCGGATCGTGCTCATGGGTTTCATGGGAGCCGGCAAATCGACGGTGGGTGCCCTGCTCGCACGGCGTCTGGGTTGGCGGTTTGTGGACGCGGACGATTGCCTGGCAGCGAAGGCGGGGAAAACCATAGCGGACATCTTCAAGAGCGAAGGGGAAGCCGCGTTTCGCAGCCTCGAATCCGCGGTGGTGCGGGAGCAGCTCGCCGCCGACAACGTGGTATTGGCACTCGGAGGAGGGGCGGTGGAGTCAAACGAGACGTTCTCGGCCCTTCAGAGTGCTCCGAAGACGCTGCTGGTCTTCCTGGATGCGCCTCTACCAACGCTGATTCGCCGCTGCGATGCGCAGAGCGGCGGAGCGGTACGGCCGGTGCTCAATGACAGAACGGCACTGGAAGCGCGTTGGCAGCGCCGTTTGCCTTTGTATCGCCAAGCTCATCTGACGATCCGCGACAGAGGGTCTGAAGGCAGAGGCCGTTTCGGAACAGATCCTCCATTCGGCGACCGACCTGGAAATTCAACGGCTAGAGGAATCGAAAGGCGTGGTTTGATGAACGGATACCTCACGCCGCCGGACGAGCGGCGATCCCGTCGCGGAGACGTCGTCTTCACGCTCGGACTGCTGCTGCTGCTCTACGGGGCGTGGCTGGCTCGTGAAGTGTTGATCATGCTGTATGCGAGCGCCCTGTTTGCCGTCGTTCTGATGCCGGTGGTTCGCGGGATTACGAATCTGCGCATTGGAAAGTGGCAGCCGAGCCGGGCATCGGCGGTATTGCTGCTGGTATTCGCCGTCATCCTGTTTTTCGTCTTGTTTTTCACCTTCGCCATGCCTCCGGTTTTGCGGGACGCACGGGAGTTTGTAGGGGAGCTGCCAAATCGCGGCCCGGCTCTGCTGGCGCGAATCAAAGCGCTTCCGCTGATGAGGCGAGTGGATCTCAGCACCCTTGACGCCAAGCTCCAGGACATTGCCTCACATGCCGCGACGTACGCGTTTATCTCCATCAAGAGCGGCGCCAGCACCCTTTTCGACGTGCTGACGACCATCGTCATCACGGTCTATTTCATGCTCGAGGGTGAAGAAGCTTACGCGTGGGCGCTGTCGTTTTTCCCGGAAGACCAGCGGGAGCGACTGGATCGGACGCTCACCCGGGCCGAGATTCGCATGGGCAAATGGCTGCTCGGACAGGCCGCGCTCATGGCCATTCTGGGACTTTCGAGCACCATCGTCTTCCTCTTCCTTCACGTGCGGTACGCTTACGCGCTGGGCGTGCTGATGGGCCTCTTCAACCTGATTCCGATTATCGGGGCGTTGGTCACGGTTTCGTTGGCCCTGATGGTCGCGGCCATCGATTCCTGGGGCCGGGTGCTGGGAGTGGCTATCTTCTACGCCATCTACGCGCAGGTGGAGACTTCGTACCTGACGCCGCGCATTATGAAGACGAGCGTGGACCTTGCAGGACTGGCCGTGATGGTGTCGTTGCTGCTCGGAGCGGCTCTCGAAGGTGTGGTCGGCGCGATGGTATCCGTGCCGACGGCAGTGCTGGTCGCTGTCCTGCTTGACGAATACCTGGTGAAGTCGAAGAAGGTTGAACTGGTGCCGACAACAGACACTGGCCCTTTTGATCCGCCGGTGACTCGCGCAACCGGAAGCACAGCGACTGCTAGAATGAAGTAGGACGCGCGGCCGGCAGCAAGGCCACCGTGCCCGCCTGGACGCCCTCTACCAGGAACTCCCAATCCCGCGGATGATGATGCACACAACAGACGGCAAAGGGCTGTGACGGCGTGACACGAAGCGCTGCAGCAGCCGCAAATGTCAAGCCATCCGGCGTTCGCGCCGAGGCCGTCAGCTCTCCTGCGGCAGGATCGATCCACCTGCATGGGCCAAAGGCGGGAGCCACCGCCACACGCATCGCCGACTACCGCGAGTTATTCAAAGTGCGCGTCACCAGCATGGTGGTGATTACGGCGTGGGCTGGATTTTACCTGGGCTCGATGCGATCGGGGATCAGCAGCGTGCAGGTGGGCCTGGTGGATACGCTGCTGGGAATTGCCCTCGTCTCGGCAGGATCGAGCGCGCTGAACCAGGCAATTGAGCGCAAGACCGATGCGAAGATGATCCGCACCTCGGATCGGCCGCTGCCCTCGGGACGAATCAGCCTCGGCGCACGGGATTCTGCTGGGCATGTTGGCCATCGGACTGGGAACGCTCTGGCTCACCATGCGCACCAACCTGATCACCGGCACGCTGACGCTGTTGACCGCGTTTACCTACGTGGCCGTCTACACCCCGCTGAAGCGGCACACCACGCTGGCGACCTTCATCGGCGCATTTCCCGGAGCGATGCCGCCGCTGATTGGCTGGACAGCCGCTCGGGGCATCATCGAATGGCCGGCCGTGGCGCTGTTTGCCATCCTCTTCGTCTGGCAGTTTCCGCACTTCATGGCGATCGCGTGGCTCTACCGCGAGGACTACGGGCAGGCGGGCATCCGTATGCTGCCGGTGGTGCAGCCGGATGGATGGTCCACGGTACTGGAAGCGATCACCTACGCGGTACTGATGATTCCGGTGAGCCTTTTGCCTGTGTATCTGCACATCGCGGGTCGCGCGTATGGGGTGGCGGCCTTGCTGCTGGGGCTTGTTTACCTGGCTTACACGATTCGCTTTGGCCGCATCACGCGGGCGCGGAGTGTGTTGGAATCGAGAATGTACGCACGGGATCTTTTGAAGGTGAGCGTGATTTACCTGCCACTGCTGCTCACTTTTATGATGTTGAATGCCTTAGGAAAGAAGTGAACGGAATGCCCTCGCTGAGCGAACAATCCGAACCCGCATTGAAGGAAGTCTGCCTCGCGGCTCTCGACCGGCGCTCCCATCGAACTGGATCGGCTGACTCACAGTTATGGCAGCCGGCTGGCGCTGGATCGCTTGTCATTTGAGGTGCGCCCGGCAGAAATCTTTGGTCTGCTTGGCCCGAACGGCAGCGGGAAGACGACCCTGTTTCGGATTCTCTCGACCCTGATGATCCCCAGCGGCGGCCAAGCGCGAATTCAAGGCTTTGACGTTGCCAGGAGCCGAACCGGGTCAGGCAGCAGATCGGGATCGTCTTTCAGGCCCGCAGCCTGGATATCAAGCTGCGCGTCGGTGAAAATCTCGCGCCACCAAGGCCATTTATATGGGCTGAGCGGGTCTCACCTGAAGAGCCGCATCGCCGAAGTGTCGAAGCGCGTGGGCCTGAGCGACCGGGTGAACGATGCCGTCGAGACGCTCTCAGGCGGAATGCAGCGCCGGGTAGAACTCGCCAAAGGACTGATCCATTCGCCGTCGATTTTGCTGCTGGACGAACCCTCAACGGGACTCGACCCGGGCGCGCGCCGCGACGTCTGGCAGTATCTGAAGACCCTGCGCGATGAAGAAGGCGTAACGGTGCTGGTAACGACGCACCTGATGGAAGAGGCCGAGCACTGTGACCGGCTCGCGATTCTGAATGAAGGCAAGCTGGTTGCGCTGGGATCGCCGTTCGAGCTGAAATCGAAGATCGGTGGAGACGTAATCCTGTTTGAGGCGGCGACGCCGGAAGCGGCAGAACGGCTGGCTGCGAGGATCCGTCAGCGCTTTCATGTCGAGCCAACCGTTCTGGACCATTCCGTGCGGCTGGAGCGGGCCGAAGGGCATCGCTTCGTGACGGATGTGGTGGAGGCGTTTCCAGGAGAGATCGAAGGCATCTCGGTGGCCAAGCCGAGCCTTGAGGACGTATTCATACGCAGCACCGGCCATCGCTTCTGGACCGAGATCGCCACCGGGGAGGCACACTGATGGCGACCTTGAGTGCGACGGCTCCGCGCGTGAGAAATATCTCCACTCCGGGACTTTGGATTCCGGCCTATTCGCTGTGGCTGCGCGAGATTGTGCGGTTTTACCGGCAGAAAGCCCGGGTGGTCGGAGTGATCGCCTCTCCCCTGCTCTTCTGGCTGGTGCTGGGTTCGGGATTCGCGCATTCCTTCCGTTCGAGCAGCAGTTCCGGACCGTACCTGGGCTACTTCTTCCCGGGTTCGGTAGCCATGATCGTGCTGTTCACCGCGATTTTCAGCATGATGTCGCTGATCCAGGACCGCAATGAAGGCTTTCTGCTTTCCGTGCTGGCCGCACCGGTGAGCCGCTCGGCCATCGTGCTGGGCAAGGTGCTGGGCGGAGCCACGCTCGCTGCCATTCAAGGCGTCGTGTTCCTTGCATTTCTGCCGCTGGTGGGGTCGCATCCCTCGGTCGCAACCATCGGCTTGAGTATCGTAGTGGTGGCGTTGATCAGCTTCGAACTGACGGCACTCGGTTTCGCAATCGCGTGGCCGATGGATTCGCCCCAGGCCTTTCATGCGATCGTGAACCTGATCCTGCTGCCCCTGTGGATGCTTTCCGGAGCGCTCTTTCCGGCCAGCGGAGCGTCGGGATGGCTGCGGCTGATCATGCTGCTGAATCCGCTTACCTACGGCGTAGACGCGCTGCGGAACGGGCTCTTTCCCGCGGAACGCACGGAGTTTCCCCTGGGCGTAAATCTGGCTGTCACCGTGGGATTCTGCGTTTTGACCTTCGCCGCCTCCTGGGCCATCGTGAACCGCAGAACCAACAAGCCGGCAGCGTAGGCGAGGAAAGACATGAGCACGACGCAGGTTGCGCAATCAAATTACCGGCTCCCAATCGTGGCCATCGTTGGCGCGAGCGCGGCGGCTGTGGCCTTCCTGCTCTGGCTGCTCTACGTGCACCAGGCCCCGGCCGAGTTCGCGATGCGGCTGCGGTTCCTTCCTGCCTTGAATGCGGTTTTGAACGGGCTCAGCGCGGCGGCGCTGGTGGTGGGGTTCTCGTTTATTCGCCGGCGCAAGATCGCGGCCCATCGTGCGTCGATGATCACGGCGTTTGTCTTCTCGTCGCTGTTCCTGGTGAGCTACATCGTCAACCACGCCATTCACGGAGAGTCGCATTTCCCGGGGCATGGAACCATCCGCAGCGTCTACCTGCTGATCCTGCTGACGCACGTATTGCTGTCGGTGGTGGCGCTCCCGATGGTGCTGACTACATTTTTCTTCTCACTCACCGGACGCTTTCCGCAACATCGCAGGATCGCGCGATTCACCTTTCCTATCTGGCTGTACGTGTCGGTGACCGGAGTGGTGGTCTACGCGATGCTGGCGGCGTGGCGATAGCGTGCCCTCCATGGTGAATGAGACCGGCAAAGAGCGGGAGCAGCTCACGCAGATTCGCCCCGTAGACCCCGGCAGCCGATGACGGAACGGCCGAGCTGCTGAAGTGGGGAGCCTGGACACTGGCGGTTGGCCTGCTCTCCGCCCTGCTGGCCAAGACGGTTTTCGGCGGCATGGGCTCACAAGGTCCACACACCAACAGCGGCTGGATGGCATTGATCATCGCGCTGATGTGCCTGCCCTTCGGCTGCATGCTCTTTCTGCTGGGAGCGGCCAAGTGGCTGCGCAAACGCCGTCATCCTCGGGACTGACTTCCCACTGCCGCCAATCTGCTATCCTGCTGGCTTAACCAAAAGAGAGAGATACGAACATGGCAAAGAGCGTCAACAAAGTAATTCTGCTCGGCAATGTGGGCAAAGATCCCGAGGTGAAATTCCTGCCGAGCGGTTCGGCGGTCGCCAACTTCACGCTGGCCACCTCTGAGAAGTTCAAAGACAAGAGCGGGCAATCGCAAGAGCGCACCGAGTGGCATAATCTGGTCGCGTACCAGAAGCTCGCGGAGATCATTCGGGACTACGTGAAGAAGGGCTCGAAGCTCTACGTGGAAGGCCGCATCCAGACGCGTTCGTGGGATGACCAGGCCAGCGGCCAGAAGAAGTACCGGACCGAGATCATCGTGAATGACATGTCGCTGCTGAGCGGCCGTGGGGAAGAAGGTGGATCAGGCGGCGGTAACTACGCGCGGTCCGGCAATACTGCCTCCTTCGATCAGCGAGGCTCGACCCCAGCGGAAGACTATGGACAGTCCGCTGAGATCACCGACGACGACATCCCTTTCTAAAGCTGCCGTTTCCAGTTGAACCGCAGTTTGCCCGCAATTGTGAATGGAGCGCCCATGCCCGCCACTGCGCCGGATCTCGAATGGGTGCGCAGCGCGTTTCCAGCACTGAGCCAGACTGTTGCCGGCAACGCGATCGCCTACTTCGATGGTCCGGGCGGCACGCAGGTTCCGCAGAGCGTCATCGATGCGATCGGCGAATACCTGGCACGCTCCAATGCGAATGTCGGCGGCTCCTACACCACCAGCGAACGCACAGAAGCCGCGATCCACAGCGCACGCGCGGCCATTGCGGATCTGCTCGGTTGCGATCCCGATGAGGTCGTCCTGGGCGCGAACATGACGACACTTACCTTTGCAATGAGCCGGGCTATCGGCCGCGAACTCGGGCCGGGTGACGAGATCGTGGTCACGCGTCTCGATCACGACGCGAACTTCATGCCCTGGAAAGCGTTGGAAGAGACTGGCGCGAGCATTCGCGTCGTCGACATCGACCCGGAGACCTGCACTCTCGACCTGAACGATCTTGAAGCGAAGATCAATTCGCGTACCAGGGTTGTCGCTGTCGGGTACTCATCGAACCTGGTGGGCACGATCAACGATGTGGCACGCATCGTGGAAATGGCGCACGCGCTCGGAGCGATGGTGTATGTCGACGCGGTTCACTACGCGCCGCATCATTTCATCGATGTCCGCAAGCTCGGGTGCGATTTTCTGGTCTGCTCCAGTTACAAGTTTTTTGGTCCGCATATGGGGGCGCTCTACGGCAAGCGCGAGCATCTGAATCGTCTGCGGCCATACAAGTTGCGTGCTTCGTCAGAGGCCGTGCCTGATCGCTGGAATACGGGCACGTTGAACCACGAGTGCGCCGCAGCGATACCTGCGTGCGTGGATTACCTCGCCTCGATCGGCCGTCGCGCGGAACCGGATATCACCAGTCGCCGCGCCGCACTCCAGGCCTCGTTCCAATGCATCGAGGTCCATGAGCATGCGTTGTTCCGACGGCTGGTCCAGGGACTCTCTCTCGTTCCCGGCATCACGATCTATGGTGTTCCGGATACTGCATCCATCGGCTTTCGCTCGCCGACGTGCGCCTTGAGCCTCAAAGATCTTTCGGCCACGCACATCGCTACTGAACTTGGCAAAGAGGGTATCTTCGTGGGCAGCGGCCACTTCTACGCACTCAACCTCGCCGAGGCCTTGGGGGTTGCCGAGTCGTGGCGTCGTTCGGATCGGCATTGCGCACTACAACACTTCGCGTGAAGTCGACAGGGTTGTCGATGCTATCGCGCGCATTGCGGCTGTCTGACCTGCAAGTGCGTTCTCCTGGTAGACGTTCTGGCTAAACTCTCAGCCAAAACGCGGCTTACCACCCAACATCGGATTTCCGCTTGACACAATGAATTCGTGCCGACTAGGGTTACCGACGCTGGAGCAGGTACTGGAAAGCCACACCGCAAACCGGAGGCATCGTTCTGCCTTCGACAATGCCGCATAGTGCGATGACCGGCAGAGCCGGGGATCCAAGGTACTGTTCTCGCAGCAAGTGAAGGCGCGTGCACGAAAGAGCGAGTTTCCATTGCGCTCAGCTGCCGCGAAACAGAGATCAGTTCCACCCTCGTCAGGAGCTCCCGCAATGAACGTTACAAAGGCAAACAGGCTCGGCTTGTTCGCGCATGCACGCGTCCTCGTCCTCCTTCTTCTCTGTGTCACAGCGTTCGAGTCTATCTACGCGCAAGCGGATCCCGCGATCCCGGCCGGGAGTGTGCGAATTCACTACTATCGTCCGGACGGCAACTATTCCGGCTGGGCGCTGTATACGTGGAATGCCTCGACCGAGAATGCCTCGTGGTGCGGCAATGAAGTCGCAGCAACAGGCACAGATGCCTTTGGTGTCTACTATGACGTTACGGTGAATCCTGCGTGGGGTAACCCTATCGGCGACCTGGGATTCATTCTCAACAATTGCGCAGCGGGACAGATCAAAGATCCGGGTCCGGACCAGCACTTGGAGATCACCGTGTACAACGAAGCATGGGTGATTCACGGCAATGCCAACGTATTCACGACGCAGCCCACGCCTCAACAAATCTCAAACAGCATCCTCGGCGTTGAACAGGCGTACTGGCTCGATCGGGCGCATGTGCTGGTTCCCTCGCAGAACATACAGACGGGCTCCACCTATGCCCTCACGACCAGCCTCACAGGCGGACTAGCAGTTACGAATACGGGAATTATGGGCGGTACGCAGATACCCCTGACCGTGGGAGGTTCGCTCACACCGGACGAACTGCTTCGCTACCCGCAACTGGCGAGTTACACCGTGCTGCAGATTGCCCCGACTGTACCGCTCAACACCTTGGAACAGGCGTTGAAGGGCGAGCTTGCTTTCTCGGCGGTTGGATCGACCGGAACGCTGCAGTATGCGACCGGCGTCCAGACCGCCGGCGTGCTCGATGACTTGTACTACTACCCGGGTAGGCTCGGTGTAATCTTCCGTCGCGAAGATTCGTCCCACCCGGTCAGCATCCGGCTCTGGGCTCCCACTGCGCAGAACGTCGCGCTTGAAATCTTCAATCAGGCAGACGACACGACAGCTTCGCTCGAGATTCCCATGCAGTCGCAGAATGGCGTCTGGAGCGCAACTGGGCGACTCCGATTGGGCCGGCAAGTATTACCTCTACAAGGTGCAGGTTTGGGTGCCGCTCGACGCAGCGGTTGATACGAATCTTACGACCGACCCTTACTCGGTGGATATCTCGGTGAACGGAACCAAAAGCCGCATCACCGACCTGGAGTCGAGCGGGACCAAACCGCAGGGTTGGGACCGAAGCGCATCGCCGCATCTGGCCAGCTTGAACGATCTGAGCCTGTATGAATTGCACATCCGAGACTTCAGCATCGGGGACACTACCGTACCGGCGCTGCACCGCGGCACCTACGAAGCATTCACGGATTTCAACTCCGATGGGATGCGGCACCTTCGCACGCTTGCGCAAAGCGGATTGAAGGCGGTGCACCTGCTGCCCTCGTTCCATTTCGCCAGCATCAATGAAGACAAGTCGACCTGGCAGACGACCGGTGATCTTTCAGCAGACGCACCGAACAGCGATCAACAGCAGGCTGCCGTGGCGGCGATTCAGGGGCAGGACGGCTATAACTGGGGCTACGATCCGGTGCACTTCATGGCGCCCGAGGGCAGCTACGCCATCAACCCAGATAATCGCGTACGCGAGTATCGCACCATGGTCGCGGGACTGCACCAGGCTGGACTGCGGGTGGTGCAGGATGTGGTCTTCAACCACACCAACGCCAGCGGCGAAGGACCGAATTCGAACCTGGATGAGGTGGTGCCGGGTTACTATCATCGGCTCGATAGCAATGGGAATCTGGAGACCGGTTCCTGCTGCGCCGATACGGCCAGCGAACATCGGATGATGGAGAAGCTGATGATCGACACGCTCGTGCTGAACGCGCGCGAGTACAAGATCGACGGATTCCGCTTCGACATCATGAGCTTTCACTTCCTCTATAACATGCAGCACATCCAGGCGGCGCTTCGTTCCCTGACGCCGGAGCGTGACGGAGTCGATGGATCGAAGATCTACCTGTACGGCGAAGGCTTCAATTTTGGCGACACGGCCAACAACCAGATCGGGCCAAATGCCAGCCAGATCAACCTGTATGGGTACGGCATTGGCAGCTTCAACGATCGGATTCGCGACGGCATTCGCGGCGGCAGTCCCTTCACCGACGAGCGGGTGCAGGGGTTTGCGACTGGCCTCTACACCGATCCGAGCGATTACACCAACCAGAATCCACCGAGCTAACGGACAGCAGGCGCAGTTGCTGCAGTACTCCGACTGGATTCTCGCGGGCCTAGCCGGCGATCTTCGCGACTACAGCTTCGTAGGCAGCAGCGGCGCCACGTCACTGGAGCGCAGGTGGACTACAACGGCCAGCCCACTGGTTACACCGCGAGCCCGATAGAGGCGATCAACTACTGTTCGGTGCACGACAATCAGGACCTCTTCGATGCCGTGCAGTTGAAGAGCAGTTACAGCGACAGCATCGCGGTGCGCGCGCGGCGGCAGATTCTGGCGATGAGCCTGGTGACGCTGGGCCAGGGCATACCATTCTTCCAGGCCGGCGACGACCTGCTGCGATCGAAGGATATGGATCAGAACAGTTACGACTCGGGCGATTGGTTTAACAAGATCGACTGGAGCGGACTGACCGCGAACTGGGGCATCGGGCTGCCACTCGCAAGCCAGAACGGCGGGCAGTGGCCCATCATGTCGCCGCTGCTCGCAGATGCGGCCTACACTCCAACCCCGGTGAACATTGCGTATGCCAATGCTGCGTTTCAGGAGCTACTCGGAATTCGCTACAGCTCGCGGCTGTTCCGCATGGCGACTTTCGCGGAGGTGCAGCAAAACCTTACCTTCCTGAATACGGGTTCAAGCCAGATTCCGGGTCTCATCGTGATGAAGCTGGATGCGAATGGGGGCCACTACGGCAACTACAAGCACATCGTCGTGGTATTCAATGCGACCGCCGGCACCGTGAACTTCGCAGACCCGCATCTGCAAGGGCTTAAGCTGCGCCTGCATCCGATTCAGCGAGGATCGAGCGACGCGGCCACGCGGCAATCCACCTTCAACTCGCAATCGGGTACCGCAACCGTACCTGCGTTGACGACTGCGGTGTTTGTCGGGGAGGCGCAGTAACTTAGCCAGTCGAGGCAAGTTACTCGGAACAGGGATCCGTTATTGGTTGCGAATTCTGGCTATATCGGCAGCGTCCCACTTGCGGGCGCTGCCATCTCTCATTCAGAACAGCAGCCGGGCAGGGCGTTGACACTCCATGTTCCCGGGGCTTGGAGGACCACGCTCTTCTTCGCCCGATTCTGCGTTTCGATATAGCCTGTCGTTGTATGGGCACGTTCCCCGAGTTATCCAGCCAGATATCGCGCTTCCTGGTCCAGTGCAGCTATGGGCGGCTTGAGGGAGAGCCCTGCTGTTAGTTGGACTATCGCTGCCGGGCGCCGTCGCATGGGCCGATGCGGATGCGGCGAAGGAGTGCCATGCTGCGGCCGTAAAGGGGCCAGAGGCCGCGATCAGTGTCTGCTCAGCCGCAATTCTCAGCGGTGGACTGGATGGTGCAGAGAAGGCGCATCTATTCAACAGCCGGGGCATGGCGCACCAGGCCCTGCGCGAGTATGAGCCAGCGATTCAGGACTACGATCAGGCAATCAACCTTGATCCCGATTACGCACAGGCTTATAACAACCGCGCGACCGCCTATCACTCCAAAGGCATCTACACGCGCGCCATTCAGGACTACACGACGGCCATCAAGCTCAACCCGCGAGACCCTCTACCGTTTCGCTCGCGGGGCATCACGCACTTTTGTCTCGGCCACTTCGATGAGGCGCTGAAGGATCTAACTACGGCGTTTCAACTTGACTCGTCTGACTCGTTCTCTGCGATCTGGCTATACCTGGCGCAGATGAAGCGTGACGGGGTTGTGGCTACTGACCTTAGCGGCATGGCTGCGGGACTCAATCTCAAGGAGTGGCCGGGAGAGGTGATTCGGCTGTTTTCCGGATCGCTGCGGCCAGACGAGTTCTTGAGTGCCATGCCGGATGCAAGCGGCGGAGAAGCAGAAGTGGCTTCGATGCGAGGCGCTCTTCTTCGCGGGCGAGCATGCGCTCTTTTCGGGGGAGCGCCGGAAGGCAGCTCAGTATTTTCAGCTGGCCATCGACACGCGTGCGAGCGATGACTTCGAGTACGCGGCAGCCTACTCAGAGATGCAGCGACTCAAAGTCCGCTAGACGGCTTTCGCGGTAGATCAAACCCACCGTACAGGGAACACCAGGAATCGCCGGCAGGGCTCGACGCTGCAACGAACTGCGGCATCAGCCATGCCCATTCGCAACCTGCGCCACCTGATCGAGCAGACCCTTGGCCTGAGGCAGAGTGATGTCGTTGGGTACGGGCTTGAAGCCGGAGCGCACTTCACGCTGATCTTTGGTCACCGATTTGAAGAGAATCAACTTGCCGACGATGTGGATGTCGACGAGATCCGTCTTCCAATGCGCCTGGCTGACTGGTTCGCGCTGAATCTCAAAGGTGCCACCCTTTTCGATGTGCCCCAGCAATCCGAAGCCAAAGTCCACCTGGCTCACGATCTGGCCCTTGAGATGAACCATGCGTTTCTGCTGCAGGTTGATCCAAAACGCGCCTGCGAGCGCATGGAAGACACGTGCTTCGTACGTGGGAGGGTCGAAGCTCGGATTTGGCCGAAACTTGAGCCGGACTACGTTGCCGGAATCTTCCACTCCGTCGTAGTCGAAGAGGAAAGCATCCGGCAACAGGCCCATCAGTCGCTGCAGGCGGCGTTCGTCCTCTTCGTACTGGTGCTGCACCCGTTCCTGCTCGCTGGAGTTGTGAATGAGCTGATCGAGGCTCGCATTCTCGACCCGCTGCTGCACGTTGTCGAGCGGGGCGCCACGGGAGGCGATGACGCGATGGATCGGTCCATACCTGGTCTCCACCTGCATTTCGACGAGGTCTTCGCTGGGAGTCTTCCTGTCGATGCGATATTGCCAGTAGCTATCTTTTTCGCGGTCCTGCAACTCGTTGTAGATGACCTGCTTCACCAGGTCGCGCGGAGAGATCGCGGGAAGCTGCGCGAAGCTCAAGTTGCCCGAAAAGACGATTCCAAGGCTAACCAGGAGAAAAAGACGGGAAACCCGTTGATTCAATCGAGCTTGCATTTGTGCCTTTAGGATGCAGTTGCCGCCCCCTGTGAGACGGAATGGCCCTGCAATCGTTTTTTGATGGCGATAATGTCATCCCAGCATAAGGAAAGCTGCGGGTTGAAGACAGGATTAAGGTTTCAGCCGGGCTTGCTACACTTGAGCCATGCTGGATGAATTGACATTTCGCCGCGAGGCGGACGCAGCCCTGGAGTCGTTGAAAAAGAGCCTGTTCGCCGCCGAAGCGACCGGGGATGACTTCGAAGTGGAAGAACAGGCCGGCGCCTTGAACGTGATCTTTGAGGAGCCGCCGGGGAAGTTTGTGATCACGCCGAACGCACCGGTCCGGCAGATCTGGATTTCTGCGCTGTCGACCAGTTTCAAGCTGGACTGGTCAGAAGCGAACCGCGAGTTTGTGCTGGCCAAAGATGGCTTGCCGCTGCGTCCGCTGATTGCGCGGCTGATCAACGAGCATCTCGGCACCACCTCGATCGTGCTGCAGTAGCAGCCGGCGATCGGGTTGCGAAGGGGCCTACCTGCGCCCTATGCTTGGTTGTTCTTGGGTGAGGCTGCCTTGGCGGAACAGACGGGTAAGCAGGAAGACAAGAAAATCCCGATCCTCACGGCGGACCGGCATCCCTCCGCGCGCGGAACGCGACTGGGAAGCGAAAACGCTGGCGCCTTCACTCAAGAAGTTGCCGGAGCGGCCCATTGGCGCAGCGACCGGCGTCAACCTTGAAGCGGACGGCAGCGCACGGTTCACCACCGTCTCCGGCTATCCAGTGCAGCGGTTATATACCGAGGCCGATCTTCCCGAAGAATGGGCTGCGCGGCAGGCGGAGTACCTGGGCGCGCCCGGGCGAGCCTCCCTACACGCGCGGAATTCACGCCAGCGGCTACCAGGGCAAGTTGTGGTCGATGCGCCAGTTCTCAGGCTTCGCTTCTCCAGAAGAAACCAATCTCCGTTACAAATACCTGCTGGCCAATGGCGGCAGCGGGCTTTCGGTGGCATTCGATCTGCCGACGCTTGATGGGCCGCGACTCCGACGATCCGCAATGCGAAGGCGAGGTCGGCAAGTGCGGCGTTGCAATCGATTCGCTTGAAGACATGGAGATTCTCTTCGCGGGCATCGATCTGGAGAACGACTTCCGTCTCGATGACGATCAACTCGCCGGCCAGCGTTCTATGGGCCATGTACCTGGTGATCGCAGAGAAGCAGGGCGCGGATTGGCAGAAGATCTCCGGCACGCTGCAGAACGACATTCTGAAGGAATACATCGCGCAGAAGGAGTACATCTATCCGCCGGCTCCTTCGATGCGGCTGGTGATGGACACGCTGGAATTCGGGGCGCAGCACACGCCGCGCTTCAACCCGATCTCGATCTCGGGCTACCACATCCGCGAGGCCGGATCGACTGCGCTGCAGGAGCTGGCATTCACGCTCTATGACGGCGTCGAGTATGTGGAGTGGGCGCTCCGGCGAGGCCTGCGCGATCGACGATTTCGCTCCCAGGCTGAGCTTCTTTTTCAATGCGCACAACGACTTTTTTGAAGAGATCGCGAAGTACCGCGCGGCTAGAAAAATCTGGTACCGGCTGATGACGGAGCGGTTCGGCGCGGCGAACCCGCGATCCACGTGGATGCGGTTTCACACCCAGACGGCGGGCGTTTCGCTGACCGCGCAGCAGCCGAAGAACAACATCGTCCGGGTGGCGCTGCAGGCGATGGCGGCGGTGCTGGGCGGAACGCAATCGCTGCACACCGATGCGTTTGATGAGGCGCTGGCGCTGCCGACCGAAGATGCGGCCCGCATCGCGCTGAGGACGCAGCAGATTCTCGCGCATGAATCCGGGGTGGCCAACATCGCCGATCCGCTGGGCGGCAGCTACTTCGTCGAAAAGCTGACGCTCGATATGGAGCAGGGCGCATTCGCGTACTTCGACAAACTGGATGCGATGGGCGGAATGGTGCGAGCGATCGAAGCGGGATTCCCGCAGAAGGAGATCGCTACTGCGAGTTACGCGTACCAGCGCGCGGTGGAGGCGAAGGAGAAGATCATTGTCGGCGTGAATGCGCATGTGATCGATGAGCAGCCGCCGGAGATCCTCTACATCGGCGAAGAGGTACAGCAGGCCCAGGTGGCGAAGCTGAGGCAGTTGCGGGCCCGGCGGTCGAATGAGGAAGTGCAGCGATGCCTGGCCGCACTTTGCCGAGCGCTCGAGGTGGAGCCGGGTCGCAGTCGAGAATGGCCTTTCGCCGGTGAACACCATGCCTCTGCTCATCGATTGCGTGCGCGCCTATGCGACGGTCGGAGAGATTTGCGAGGCCATGCGCACGGTGCTGGGCACCTACGAAGAAGTCAGCTTCGCCTGAGAGCCGTTGGTGATTACGCTGTGCCAGACTCCGGCTCGAGGATCTGCAGGTCGAGCGGCGGTTGCAGGAAGCAATCCATCTTGCGGATATTGCCGAGCGCGCGGCGAAGGGCCGAGGTTGGGCAGGGTTCCACGGTTACGACGAAGGGCAGGCTCTCTCCGGGGTGGCCGGGCTTTTGCAGAATGGCCTGGATGTTGATCTTCTGCTTCGCGAGATGGCCGGCAATTTCGGCTACGATGCCCGGGCGATCCTTCACGATGAAGCGGATGTAGTGCCGCAGCAGGAATTCGCCGCTGACCGGCTTTGCGCGACTGGGCAGCGCGACCGGCCGCGAGTCGTACGCGATCGCCATCAGGTCAGACACTACGGCTACCGCCGTGGGATGACCACCCGCGCCATGGCCAGAGAACACTGTGTCGCCGCCGTATTCACCGCTGAGGACGACCATATTTTCCGTACCGTGCGACCACGCAAGCGGCGAATCTTCGCCCACCAGCATGGGCCCAACGGTGGCGAGAATCTCTGAGCCACGGGCATCGGCCCGGGAGATCTGGCGGATGGTGCACTTCAAATCGCGGGCATATTCGAAGTCGATGGCCGAGACCTGGGTGATGCTCCTGACGGGAATCTCTTCGATGGCGACGTCGGCACGCAACGCCAGCCGGGTGAGAATGACGAGCTTGGCGCGCGCGTCAAAGCCGTCGACATCTTCGCTGGGATTGGCTTCGGCATAGCCGTTGGCCTGCGCCTCGGCCAGGGCGGTGCTGAACTCAGCGCCGGCCGCCATCTTGCTCAGAATGAAGTTGCAGGTGCCATTCAGAATGCCCTCGATGCGATTCAGGCGATCGCCGGCGAGACCCTGCTGCAATGCGGGGATCACCGGGATGCCGCCGGCGACGGCCGCGCCAAAGAGCAGATGGGCTCCACGCCGCGTGGCAAGGCGCTGCAGTTCAACTCCGCGATATGCGATGAGTTTTTTATTGGCCGTCACCACAGACTTGCCCGCGAGCAATGCTTTCCGAACCCAGTCGCCGGCGGGATCGAGACCACCCGCGAGTTCCAGCACCACGTCCACATCGGAGTCGAGGATGTCTTTCAGTTCCGAGGTCCACGCAACCGTCTGCGGCAGCCAGGAGACGCGCTTGCGCTCGACGTCGCGATTGAAGATAGCAACCAACTGGATGTTCTTCGGCTTGACATCAGACAGGATGCGGGCGACGGAACTGCCTACGGTTCCGAAGCCAAGGATTGCGACCTTCACGGCAGGCTTGCCATCGGGTCGTGAGGTGATCTTCTTCTTCGCCATGCGTGCTGAGCTTCCGATCTTCGATGAGGACTGGTGTAAAGAATGTTACAGCCTATGAGTTTATCCTCTGCGTGGCGTACCGGGTCCAATCCGTGGCGTGGCTGGCGGCTCTGTGGCTGATGGCGGTCCGATCGGGAGCGAATGGAGGTTGCCAATGGCGGAAGTTTACGGCGAAGTCTCCAGACCGTTGCGCGTGCCGAAGGGCAGGCGAACCTCGGCGCGGCAGCCTCGCGCGCCGGTGCGGTTGCGCAGTTCGACGGTGCCGCCATGGGCTTCGGCGATCTGGCGAGCGAGCACCAGGCCCACTCCCGAGCCGCTGCTCTTGGTGGTGTAGAAGGGGACAAAAAGGTTTGCGGGATTGGTCAGGCCGGGGCCGTTGTCTTCGATGACCAGGGAGACGGCTTCCGGCAGGCGCAGGACGGAGAGGCTCACCTCGGGCGTGGATACGGTCTGGGGCGCGTCCTCTGCAGCCGTGGCCGCTTCGACCGCGTTGCGAAAGAGGTTGATGAGCAACTGTTCGAGCTGATCGGGGTCGGCGTAGAGCACGATGTCGGCAGGCGTGAGCAGTTGAATGGGAAGCCGGGTCTCGAGCGAAATGACGCGTTCGAGCAGCGGTTCGAGCGACGTGGGCCGCAGCGAGGGAGCGGGAAGCTGGGCGAGTTGGCGATAAGCCTGCACGAAGCGATTCAGCGATTCGGCACGGCTCTCAATGACGTTGAGGCCGCGCTCAAAGTCGGGGCTGAGACCGGCTTCGCGGGTGACGGCGGGAAGGCGACTGCGCAGGCTGCCGGCGATCGATTTGATGGGAGCGAGCGAATTGCTGATCTCGTGGCCCATGACGCGAATCAGGCGCCGCCAGGCCGAGCGTTCCTCTTCGCGCAGAGCGGCGCTCACGTCGGACAAGACCAGCAGCGTGTGAGGAACGCCGCGCTGGCGAAAGGTGGTGCGGTGAACCATCCAGCGCGCGGCATGGGCTTGCGCCGGCAGGCTGACGACGCCCTCGTCCTGCTGATCGAGCAGTCGCACCAGGTCGAGGTCGGCCGCGCGGCGTCCAAGGTCGCGCGAGTTCTTCAGGTTGAGTACGTGCTCCGCAGCGGGATTTAGCAGGCGCAGCACGGCGTCCTGATCGAAGGCAAGCACCGGCGCGTCCATGGCGGCGATCACGCGGCGCAGCAACGCGGTGGCCTCCAAGGCACTCAGCCGCTGCGACTGGAGCGTGTCCGCGAGGGCATTGATCTCGATGGCGAGTTCGCCGAGCGCATCGTTGCGCGACGCTCCGCGGGCGCGGAAGGAATAGTCCTCTTCGCGCAGGGCGGCGACGACGTTGCTTAGGGTCTGGAGCGGGCGCAGAATCTGCTCCATCAGCAACGAGCCTGCCAGCAGCAGCCCGAGCGAAATGAGCAGCAGAAAGCCCAGCATGGCGCCGCCGGATACATGGCCCTGCCAGAGCATGACCGCGCTCAGCACAAAGGTAGGAAGACAAAGCAGCAGGCAATAGAGCTGAATGCGGCGCTCGAAATTCAGACGGACGGGTGGGCTCTTGCGGAGCGGTGCACGGCGCCGGGATTTTGCATCTGCGCTGGCCCTAGATGCCATATTTTTCCATCCGCCTGTATAAGGCGCCGCGGCTTAAACCGAGCGCCTCTGCAGCCTGACTCACGTTGCCATTGCAACGCGTCAGTGCTTTGCGGATGAGAATACTCTCTACGGCTTCCAGGCTCATCTCTTCCAGACCCTGGCTGGATACGCGGGCCTGGTTCAAGCCCAGATCGCCCGCTTCAATATGGTCGGTGCGCGCCATGAGCACGGCGCGTTCGATGGTGTGGTCGAGTTCGCGAACGTTGCCGGGCCACGCATATTGCATCATGGCCTGCAGCGCTCCCGGCGCGAGCCCCTGAATCTGCTTGCGGTAACGCATGGCATAGCGGCTCAGGAAATGAGCGGAGAGCGGCGGAATGTCTTCGCGGCGTTCGCGCAGCGGCGGCAGGTGAATCTCGACCGTATTCAGGCGGAACAGCAGATCGGGACGAAATTTTCCTGCCTCGCAATCGGCGGGCAGATCGGCGTTGGTGGCGGAGAGAACGCGCACATTCACGCGGCGCGTCTTCGAAGAACCTACGCGCTCCATCTCGCCCGATTCAAGAACGCGCAGCAACTTGGCCTGCTGGCGCAGCGGAACGTTGGCAATTTCGTCGAGGAAGAGGGTGCCGCCGTCGGCCAGTTCGAAGCGCCCGATGCGGTCGGTGCGCGCGTCGGTAAACGCGCCCTTCACGTGGCCGAAGAGCTCGCTCTCGAAGGTTCCCTCGGGCAGCGCTCCGGTATTCACGGCAACCAGCGAACGCGAGGCCCGCTGCGAAAGCGCGTGCAGCATCTGCGCGACGATTTCTTTGCCGCTGCCATGCTCGCCGGTGATCAGCACATTCGCGTCAGATGGGCCGATGCGGCTGATGGTGCTGAGAACTGGCTGCATGGCAGGCGCGGTGGCCACCATCTCCGGCAGGCCCTGGGTGCGAAGCAGGCGATTCTCTGCCTCCAGGCGTTCCGCGTGGCGCAGCGCGTGGTGCAACTCCACCTGGGTGCGCAGAATGGTGAGCAGGCGGGCGTTGTCCCATGGCTTTTGAATGAAGTCGCGAGCGCCGCGACGCATCGCTTCCACCGCGAATTCCACGTTGGCCCAGGCCGTCATGACGATGACCGGAACCTGGCGGTCGTGGGCGGTGATCTGGGCCAGCAGGTCCAGGCCTTCCTGGCCGGAGGTAGTGTCGCGCGTGTAGTTCAGGTCAATCAGTACCGCATCGAAGCTGCTGCTCTTGAACGCTTCCAGCACGAGGTACGGCGATTGGGCGCGTTCGATTCGGTAGCCCTCCGGCTGCAGCAGAAGTTCCAGCGCGTCCAGGATATGCGGCTGATCATCGGCGATCAGAACGCAAGGAGGCGGAGAGTGGTGGACTGCACCAGGACGAGCACCGGTTTGAGAAGCAGTGGCCATAAGAAATCAAGGGTACACCGTAGCGCTGAATCTGGGCGCTTGAGCGCGGTATCAGGGCGCTTGCTGCGTCACCACGCCGGTCTGGGCATCCGCGATCGAGATGTGGTTGCTTTCAAGCGTCGCGCCGATTGCGCGATCGACCTCGATCTTCGCCTTCTCGTAGTCGGTCTGCGCTGCCAGTAAGGCGGACTCCGATACGCTGAGATCGTGGTCCGCGGCCAGCGTCTGCGAGTTGGAGCCTGCACCGAGCTTCTGCTCCTGCTTGGTGATGTCGAAGGTCTTCTGCTGGAGATCGCGAGCCTTGCGCGCCGACTCCACGCGAGCACGGCTCTGCTCTAAGGCGTATTCGGCATTGCGAACCTCGATGCGGATGCGCTTCTTCAGCTGTTCGGTGTAGAGCTGGTTTTGTTTCAATTCCAGCTCGGAACGAAACTGGTCGGCCTTGGCGATGCGATTCCGCAGCGGGATGTTGATCGACAATCCCACGTAGTAGTCGGGCGAGCTGTTGTTGAAGGCGTTCTGCAGCGTTCCACCGTAATCGCTCGGGACCGGCGAAGTGGTCCCGGAGAGCGGGTTGTTGAGGCCGCCGAGGCCGGTGCCGCCGTAGTAGCCGGTCGCGGTGAGCGTGGGCAACAATGCGTTGCGAGCTGCCTTGATGCTGATGCGTTCGTTGGCTAGACTGATCGCCGCCGTCTCCAGTTCAGGCCTGGCCTGGAGCGCCTGCGCGATCAGGTCCTGCACGGGCTTGCTGTTCTGCACATCGGAGGTACTGATCGTGTCGGTAGGAACGACCGGCATCTCCTCCAGGACGGGATCATCGAGGCTCCGAGTGACCGCATTCTTGATGAGCAGTTCCTGGTATTCCAAATTGGTCTTGGCGACCGTCAGGTCCTGCTCGCGGGTGGCGAGTTCGCCTTCCGACTTGAGCACGTCCATCGCGGGAACGGCCTGCAGCTCCAGCTGCTTTTTGGTCGTCTCGTAGGTCTGCCTGGCGAAATCCCGGGAGCGTTCCTTGACCTGCTCATCCTGGTAGGCATTCACCAGGTCCCAGTAGATATCCGCGATTTGTGTGACCGTCACGATTACTTGTTGCCGGAAGGCGGTGTCGCTGATCTTGCGGTCGTTTTTGGCGATGCGGAGATAGCGCAGATTCGACCCAAGGCTGAAGCCCTGGAGTAACTGCTGGTGAATTGCGAACTGATAGTAAGTGGTCAAGGTAGGACTAAGAAAGACAAATGGGCTGTTCAATGTCTGCCGGTTGTTCTGGAAGAGAAACTGAACGTCTGTCCCTGTCGGAAACGCCTGGACGAAGCCGACATTCCCGGTTGTGGTATTGGCCTGGAGCGACGGCACGCCGTAGATCGCCTTATTCGATTGCGGCTGGGTGTAGTGTTCGTTGCTGACTGTGCCGGAGATGTTGGGATCATACGAAGAGATGGCCGAGCCGACGCCCAGCGTGGATTGGACCACTCCGGAAGCGCCGGTGCCCGCTCCGCCCGCACCGCCTGTTGTGCCTCCAACGCCGCCGCCTGCGGTCCCGCCGCTCAAGCCTGTGCCGCCGCCACCGGGCGTGTCCCTGCACCACGCCCGCATTCACGCCGCGGAAGTAACCGCCGGCCCGGGTTCGCAGAATATCTGTATCCGCGATGGGCATGTTATAGCGCGCGATGGCAAGATCGAGATTGTTTTCAAGCGCGAGCGAGATCGCATCGCGAAGGGAGATGCGTAGTTTGCCATCCACCACCAGGTCATGCAGGCGCGGCGAGTTGGCCAGCACCGGGTCAGGCACCAAGCTGGGCGTGTATGCAGCAAACGGATTGCGCGAATGCGGCAGTTCCACGTGAAACGGCGCGGGCTCTGCGATGGGCGCAGCAACCTGTGCGGCCGTTTGTGCGCAAGTGGTGCTGGCGAGAACCGTAGCGATGCCCAGCGTTGCCATCGACTGCCGAACCAGGGTCCGAAGCATCACGATACGCTCACCTCGGACGCAGCCAGGTCGGGGTTCGCCGTGTCGCGGACCATCCAGCCATCGCGCACTTCGATGATGCGGTTGCCGTAGCCCGCATTCACATCGGAGTGGGTTACCTGCACAATGGTCGTGCCTTGCTGATTGAGTTCGCGGAAGAGTTCCATGATTTCCTTGGCCTGGCTGGAATGCAGATTGCCGGTAGGTTCATCGGCAAGCAGCAACGCTGGTTTGTGAATGACGGCGCGGGCGATGCCCACCAGTTGTTGCTGGCCGCCGGAGAGTTGCGAGGGATACAGGTCTTTTTTGCCTACGATATTGAATCGGTCGAGGGTATCGGCGACCATGCTCTGCCGCTGGGAACGCGCGATGTTCTTGTACGACAGCGGCAGGTCGATATTCTCCTGCACCGTAAGATCGTCGAGCAGGTGATAGCTCTGGAAGACCATGCCGATGTTTTCTTTCGCCAGGGCTGCGCGCTGCTTGCGATTCATCGCGTGGACGGCTTCGTCGCGAAACCAGTACTCGCCGAGCCACTGATCGTCGAGCAACGCCAGCACATTCAGCAGCGAGGATTTCCCTGCCCCCGAAGGCCCCATGATGGTGAGGAAATCGCCTTCTTTCAGGTTGAGGGCGATGCGCCGCAGCACCCAGGTTTGCACGGCGGCATTTTTGTAACTGCGTTCGATATTTTTTAACTGAATCATGACTTCCTTCTCTTCCTGACCCTTGTTACTCGTAACGCAGCGCAGTCGTGGGATTCACCGATGCCGCCCGGCGTGCCGGCAGGGCCGCCGCGACCACGGCAACTACAATCGTGACAAACGTAACGGACGCGAGCATCCATGGGTTGCGTCCGGAGATACCGTAGAGCCGGCTCTTGACCAATCCGGAGAGTGCAATGGCCAGAGGAAGGGCGACCACCACACTAATGCCGACCAGCCACGCTACCTGCTGCAACACCAATTGGACCACCGCCCGGCGGCTCGATCCTAACGCCATGCGGATGCCAATCTCCTGCGTGCGCTGCGCCGTAGAGTAGGCCAGAACACCGTAAAGGCCCAATCCCGATAACAGCGTAGCGAGAACGCCGAAGCTCATGGCCAGCAGCGCAACCACGTGTTCGCCGCCAAGATCTTCATCGATTTGCTGCTCGACTGCCTTTGGGTCGCCGGGCACCAGGTTTGGATCGAGTTGCTGCAGCACGCTCCGCAGTGTCGCAATCGCGGCGTTCGGAGCCTGCTCGGTCTGCACGTAAAACATCATGGAGGGAAACGCCTTCTCCTGCACAAAGGGCTGGAAGACGGTCGGCTGCACTGCGTCGCGCAGGCCGCTGTGCTTCACGTCTTTGACCACACCCACGATGGTGATCAGGGGAGTGTCGTTGTGTGCGCCTCCGCCCTTTCGGTAGGCGTGTCCGACAGCGTTCCTCGCACTGCCGAAATAGTGGCGCGCAAAGGTCTCGTTGACGACGGCCACCGGTTGCGTCCCGGCACCGTCCCCATCGCTGAGAGTTCGTCCGGCAAGGAGCGGCACCTGCAGCGTGGCGAAGTAAGCAGCAGAGACGTCCTCGCCCTCAACATCCATATCCTCGTCCTCCTTCTCCTTGTAGCCGAGGACCGTGATGTTGTACCCCACGTTGGTATTCGCCAACTCGGGATCGGTGGTCGCGGCGACCGAGTGCGTACCGGGAGCCGCAGCCAAGGCGCTTAGCACCCGTTGGTAGACCGCCGGAGCCTGCTGAAGACTGTATCCCGAATAGGTGGGAGAGACGGAGAACTGCACCAGGTGATCGGTCGAGAATCCAACCTGCACGGTTTTGAGATTGAAGAGAGTACGAGCAAAGAGACCCGCGCCAAAGAGCAGCAGCAGGCTCAGGACGATCTGCGTTCCGGCAAAGACGCTGCGCAGGCGCACGGCACTTCCAGACGCGGTGGTGGTCTGGAGTTTGAGCGCGGGAATCAGATTCGGTTTCCAGAACTGCACCACCGGGGCCAGGCTGAAGAGCACGCTGACCAGCAGCGCGAGCACAAAGGTAAACGCCAGAATCCTCAGGTCCGGATGGGTGCTGAACGGCAGTCCGTTTCCGGAGGGATCCACCATTTGCCGCTGCAGCACCGTAGAGACCTCAGGAGCAAGCGCCAGTCCCAGTGCACCGCCGAGAAGCCCCAGCAACACGCCCTCTGCCAGCAGTTGGCGGACAATGCGCCCGCGCTCCGCACCCAGAGCGTAACGAATGGACATCTCGCGAACACGGCTCGCGGCCCGCACCAGCAGCAGGCTTGAGATGTTGGCGCAAGCCAGCAACAGCACCAGCACCACCATGCCCATGACCACCAGCAGAGAGAGTCGAATATTGTCGCGGAGCGGAGAGAAGCCGGTGCGCCCATCGAGCAGCGAGAGGCTGCTCTGGTCAAGAAAGCGGGTGCGGAATCGCGGCGACTTCTCTTTGATCTGGGCGAATTCGTCGGCCCGCAGCGCGTGCCACAGCGGGTTCACCCCGGCCTGCGCAGTTGCGACCGTCATGCCCGGCTTGAGACGCGCCACGATGTTCAACCACCTCGAGCGATGGTCGGCAAGATCTTTGCTGCCCGGCGAGACCGCGCCCTTCATCATCATGGGCAGGAACAGATCCGGCAGGTTCCCCATCTGCACGCTGTGAAAGTTCGCTGCCGCTACTCCCACGATCGTGAATGGATGTCCATCCACGAGCAGCGTCTGGTTGACGACCGCGGGGTCTGAGCCGAAGTGTCGCTCCCAGAATCCGTGGCTGAGTACGACCACCGGATTCGCATCGGGCTGCAGGTCGTCGGCGGCCACAAACACGCGGCCAACAGCGGGAGGCACGCCGAGAACGTCGAAGTAATTTCCGCTGACGAGTTCCGACTGTGCGAGTTCTGGATGGTTGTGCCACACCACTCCAACCTGCGCCTGGCTGGTCGCGAGTATCCCGCTGAAGACCTGGTTTTTGTCCCGCAGGTCCTTGTACATCGGATAGGAAAAATAGAAATGGCCATCGCCGCCGAAGTTGCTCAGGTGTCCCACATCGTCGCCAGAGAACTTGAGCAGAACGAGGCTGGAGGGATCTTTCACCGGCAAACTGCGCAGGAGCGCCTGGTCGAGCAAGGTGAAGATGGCGGTATTCGCGCCTATGCCCAATGCCAGGGTCAGCATCGCGGCGAGCGCAAAGCCGGGGCTCTTTCGCAGTTGCCTTATCGCGTATCGAAGGTCATTGGTCATGATCGGCATCTCCTATTCGTTACGCAGATCCACCGTGGGCTCGATCCAAGCCGCAGCTGCGAGCCAATACATCGCAGCCGAAGTTCTATAGCCGCCCAGGGAGTTACGGCCGCGGGAAGGGCTATCGCGCTTCGAGTACCGACTCCATGGGATCGCCCTCGGCAACCACCTTGCCGTCGAAGAGATGAATGTTGCGGTCCGCATGGCGCGCGAACCGCGGATCGTGGGTGACCATGCAGATGGTTGCACCTTCGCGATGCAGATTCTGCAGCAGTTCCATCACGGCTTCTCCGTTGCGGGAGTCGAGGTTACCGGTCGGTTCGTCTGCCAGCAGGATCGAGGGCGAGCCAGCCAGTGCGCGCGCCACAGCGACGCGCTGCTGCTGACCGCCCGAGAGCTGCGAAGGATAGTGGCGCATGCGGTGCGCCATGCTCACCCGCTCGAGGGACTCCTGCACTCGGCGCTTGCGCTCGGGCGAGGACATGCCGCTGCGGTAGGTGAGCGGCAACTCGACATTCTCATAGACGGTGAGATCGCCGATCAGGTTGAAGCTCTGGAAGATAAAACCAATCTCCTGGTTACGAATGCGCGAGCGCTGCGCGAAATTCAAGCTTTCGACCGCATGCCCGTTGAGCAGGTATTTGCCGCCGGTCGGCGTATCGAGCAGGCCGATGATGGAGAGAAGGGTCGATTTTCCGCAGCCGGAGGGGCCCGACATCGCCACGTACTCGCCCTTGGCGATGGTGAGGTGAATGCCGGAGAGCGCGTGCGTCTCGATCTCGTCGGTGTAGAAGACTTTGGTCAAATCTTCAATTTGTATCAACGGCTGTGTCATCTTCTTCTCCCTTGATTTTCTTCTACTCGAGTCGGATACGGTCGTTCGAATCCCATCGGGACATGTCGGAGAGAATGACCGAATCTCCCTGGTTTAGCCCTTCCATCACCTGGATCTGGTTGACCGAAGCGCGCCCAACCTTGACCGGAACCCGCACCGCTGTCTTGCCGTCCGGACTGACACGGAAGAGGCTGATGGTGCTGTTCTCATTTCCAAAGGCCGGTCTGCCCACGTACATCACGTCCGCCATCCTCTCGAGGTCGATGGTTCCGTCCACGCTCAGGTCAGGCCGCGCGCCTTGCGGCAACGTGCCTTCCAGTTCTACGTCGACGGTGACGGTTCCGTTCTGTACGGCGGGATCAATTCTTGTCACTTTTCCTGCAATGACGCCGTTGTGTGTGTCAATCTCGGCGGGCTGGCCGATTTGGATATCGCGGGCCTGCGTCTCCGGGATCTTGAGCGCGGCCTTGAGTTGATCCGGCTGCACTACCTTCGCGAGCGTGGTGCCGGGGGCTACGTGTTCCCCGACCTGGTGCGGGAGCTCGACCAGTACGCCCGCAATTCCCGCACGAACCTCGAGCGCATCCTGCTGCTTCTGCTTCAATCCGTAAAGAGCCTTGGCCTGATCGACCTTGGTTTGCTGCACCGCCAGCTGCGTCTCGATGGCCTTCTCGTTCATGTCGATTCGCTGGTCTTCGAGGTGGTTCCGCGTGGTCAGCTCATCGGCCTTGCCTTTGGAAGCGCTATAAGTGAGGCCGCTGATCACGCCCAGATCGAAGAGCGCCTTATCGGTTTGCGACTGGAGTTGGGCCTGCTTGTAGTCCGCGCCCACGGTAGCGGCCGCCGCCTTTTGATCCATCAGGTCGCTCTGCAGCTTGGCTTGGAGATTGTGATACTCGACCTGCGCGCCCTTGAGCTGCAATTGCGCGTCCAGCAGTTCCTGTTGCAACTGCGGATCGGTGAGGTCCATGAGGATGGTTTCAGGAGTAACCTTCGCCCCAGGCAGCACGCGAAGCCGAACCACCGTCGCCTCGGTCTCGGCCGGGATCAGCCGAATCCGGTCCTCCCTCGGCGTCAGCGTTCCCAGGCCGCGCACCTGCCGCAGCATGGGCCCACGCTTTACGGTGTCGAGCCAGACGGTGCTGCGGTCCACCGAAGGGGCTGCGGGCTTCAGCCGGGAAAAGCCAAAGGCAAGCCCTCCGAGAACGACGAGAGCCACAACGCCAGCAATGATCTGGTTCCGAGTCTTTTTACGCTTTATGTCAGGCCGGGCGATATCCATCGCCACTTAGAACTGCACCTGACCGGCCAGAGTCGCGAACGAGCTAAGCCTCTAGGGGTGTTGTACTTGCCTCGCTGGCTCCAGCAGGGGGCGATACCCCGCATGATCGTATCCGGATTGGAGTGTCCGGTCGTGGACACTGCCTCGCGGCCCGAAGGTGACCCGCAACACCCAGCGTCGGCCCGCAGCGCGGCATCACGCGTTACAGGAAGATGCTTGCCGGCGAACCAAGTCGCCGTGGCGACGACCTCCTGGGTTGTGGCAGACGATCGACCCGGAAGGCCGCGGGCACCGGAAGAACTCCTGCTCGACATGCTGCGAGCAGGAGCACCTGCCGGCCCGAGCGCGCTACCAGGAGATTTCAGTGCGGTTGCGGAAGAATTTCCCCGTCAAGTCGTGTGGCGCCTCGTCCGCGAGCCACACCACCGTGTCCGCGCCCTCTTCCACAGACAACGACGCGCCCGGGCCACCCATCGCTGTGCGCACCCAGCCTGGAGACATCGAGTTGACTGCGATGTGGTCCTGCCGCAGTGCGTCGGCCAGCATGATGCTTAAGCCGTTCAACGCAAGCTTTGAAAGCGAGTAACTCGGCTCCCCGGCCCATAGCCCTTCCAGTCGCCCATACCCGCTGGAGACATTGATGACCCGCGCGCTCTCGGACTTTCGCAGATAGGGCAGGAATGCCTGGGTCACTTCGAGAGCGCCGAAGGTATTGGTCTGGAATGTCTGGGACAGCCGTTCGCGCGGCAGGGTCAAAATGTTGAAGCCCTCATCCGGGTAAACGCCCGCATTATTGATGAGAACGTCGAGGCGGTCAGCGATCGACCCGAACTGACGAACAGCGCTCCGAATGCTCTCCGAACTGCTCACGTCCAACGCCAGGGCGGTCGCCTTACCGCCATGACTTCTGATTTCCTCAGCGGCCCTCTCTCCTTTCTCTTCATCGCGGGATGCCATGACGGTATGAAACCCTCGCCGGGCGAGTTGCTTCGCGGCTTCGAGCCCAATGCCCCGGTTCGAACCCGTGACCAGCGCGATGCGTTCGGCGTTCATGTTGAGATCTCCTTTCGGCAGACTTGCGACACACTCGCTCCGACCTTTAATCATCCGCCTGGATAATCCCGCGCTGGATGGCGGTCGTAGCCGCTTCGGTGCGATCGGAGACTTCCAGCTTTTCGATAATGCTGTTCACGTGGTTACGCACTGTATTGTCGCTGATGCCCAGTGCGCTGCCCACTTGCTTGTTGGTCAGGCCCTTGGCAAGCATTTTCAGAATTTCAAGTTCGCGAGCAGTCAGATTGGATCGCATCATGCGTTCTGCCAGACGCGATGCGATCGGTCGTGGGATATAGCGCTTGCCTGCATTGACGGCGTGAATCGCCTCGACCATCTCTCGCAGCGACGTGTTCTTCAGCAGATAGCCTTCCGCTCCGGCCTGCACAGCTCTGTAGATATCCTCGTCGGTTTCGAAGCTGGTGAGCACGATGGTATGCGCCGCAGATCCTGTGCGCTTGAGCGCCAACAGTGTGTCGATTCCATTCATCCCAGGCATGCGCAGGTCGAGCAGCACCAGGTCGGCGCTGTGATCCTGGAGCATCTCGAGGGCTTCTTCGCCACACGATGCCGAGCCAATCACTTCGAGACCAGGTTGTGTGCCCAGCATACTGGTGAGTCCCGCGCGAACTACGGGATGATCATCGACGATAAGGATGCGAATGCTGCTGACGGTCGGAGTGCTCATTGGCTCGGTGCTCCATTAGATACTTCCAAAGAAATCGGGGCCAGGAAAGAAGCGTGATCCGCGGCGGCAAAGGCGCGCTTACGTCCACCTTTGTACCGCTGCCCGGCGCACTTAGAATCTGCATGGTTGCGGAGATCATGGCAGCTCTCTTCCGCATTCCTCGCATGCCAAAACCACGCAGATCTCCTGTCTTGGTGAATCCTACTCCGTCGTCGCTAATGAGTAGCCGGACCGAGTTCTTCTGATACTCCATTGAAATGCCGATGCCCGAAGGGCGCCCGTGGCGAACGGCGTTGGCGATCGCCTCCTGACCAATGCGGAAGAGCGTGTCGGTGATGCGGATCGGCATTGCCCGCGAATCGCCGCTGCACGTCGTAAGCACTTCTACGTTTCCTCCCTCGACCATTCTGCGGGCGCAGTTCTCGAGCGCCGCGATCAAGTCGCCCGATTCCAGAGATTCCGGCCGCAGGGTGGCGATACTGCGCCGAGCTTCTTCATGGCTGTGATCGACGAGCACGCTGGCCAGATCAAGTTGCTGGTGGGTTGCAGGCAGGGTCGCGGGAACTCCACTGCGAATGGCCTCGATCTGAAAGCCGATGCCGGCGAAGCTTTGCGCAAGGGTGTCGTGCATCTCGTGCGCAAGCCGTTCCCGCTCCTCAAGCACTGCCCGCAGTCTCCAGTTCTCCGCACGGCTGTAGAGGAAGTTGATCACCAGCGCGAGCACCAGGACTCCAATGATGACGGCGACCAGATGGCCCGCATTCCACCAGGGCGGCCCGGCCAGCACCTTGAGATCATCGGTCGAGCGCAGCAGCAGCACAAAGGGAGTGAGGTTACGCGTATACGCCGGATCGACGACACAGATACCGCGAAGGCGCAGCACGCTGTTCAGCTTCAACTGGTTGAAGACGAAGTCTCCACGGCCGCGATTCAAAATCGCCTGAAAGGATTGGGAACCGGCGTCGAAGTCGAAGATCAGAGTATTGTCGGGGCCATAACTCTTCGCACGCAGATGCCCTTCCAATTCGATGAAGTTGGCGTCAAAGGCTCCGGTCGCTGCCTGCGACGCGGTGACCGAAACCGCGGGTATCGGAGTGCGCGCCCACAGGACGCGGACGTTCGCATGTTCCAGTGAAGAACTGAAATCGCCGGGATGCACTTCGCCCGTGACTTCCACCTCGTCCCCGACTTTCAGCGGAGGCGCATTCGCTCCAGGCACTGCAACTCCCCCCGTCGAATCCTGAACGAACAGGGCCGGAGAAGTGAGAATCACGACACCACGTACGGTGGCCATACTCCTGTTGGTGGCCGGTGCGAGTCGCAGATTCCGGATTGGCTGCGTGTTGCTGCTCGGCGGCAGTGTCTGGTCCTCTCGATCCCGAAGAGCCGGCGGGAAACCGAGAACCTCGGGGTTCTCCGCGGCGGAGGGTTGATCGGCCGATGTGGAGCGACTCGGAATCGTTCCAAGCATTGCCTGCAGATCCTGTTGGCTGGCCGGCCGCACTACAACGTTCTTCCACACGCCTCCTGAGGAATACGAACGCAATCCGACGCGGCCGGAAGGAACACAATCCTTGTCGATAATGGCAGTGGATTTGAAGTCGCCATGCGCCTGACCGGTTGCGGTGACGACCAGTTGGCACTCGTAAGCAAGAAGTTTGAGGTGATACCACTGGAATGGATGGATTCCTCCCTGGATCGGATCGAGCATCCGGTTATCTTCCATCCAGCCGTGATCGGCACGCCCCAGCACCAGCGAATTGTCGTGGTTACGAAGTCCAGCGTAGTAGCCTCGGTACGAATCCACTCCATCTTCTTCATTGCTCGACCGCACGATCAGCCCGGCATCTCCATCCTGACCGAGCAGCATCAGGTCGGCCTCGATGGAGTAGTTGCGCCAATGGGGTGAGCCGGTCAGCAGCTTGGCTCCGCGTTCATCGGAGTCGTTGCGCATGGCGCCGTTTACGACTTCCCATGTGCCGCCGAGCGCCTTCCACTCATCCGCCTTCCCGCTTGCAAAAGAGTCGTGGTAGGGCAGCCCGCGGGTGGGACTCTGCCGATACTGAAACAGGCGCACCGACAACGCCGCAGCGACTACTATCGCGATTGCGGCCGCAATCAGTAAGCCGCGTCGTGATGTGCGAAAAGAGGTCAGGGTCTCTCGCTCCCAATGCTTTGGCCCGGTCTCCACTCCATCGAAAGCAGCCGATGTATTTCCGGAGTGTCGACGTTTTCGCGGGTAATCAAGGTGGGCTCGAGCAGGATGGATGCTGTCATCGGGCGACCTCGATTGCTTTCATAAATCTCATTCACGGCTCTCTTGCCCATCTCGCGCGTATCTTGAGCAATCACAGAATCAAGGCTGTTCACTTGAAATTCAGTTCCGCTATCCGAATCGAATGCAATCACCTTGACCCGGCGGCGCTGCGGCACGCCTTCAATCGCAGACATGGCGCCGCGCGCAGAGGTCCACATCAAGCCAACGATCGCGTCCGTTTCAGGGTTCGCCTTCAAAGTTTCTTCCGCTACCTGTTGTTCGTGCAGAACGTTAAACGATCCAAGCTTCTTCACCACGTGGATGTCGGGGTAGTTCTGAGCGAGAAAGAGTTCGAAGCTGCGAGCCCGCGTCATGATTCCCGAGACGTCGGGATTCACTCCCAGTACCGCGACCGAACCTCGGCCATGTAACAACTCGGCGACTCTTTGGGCGGCGATTCGACCTCCGGCGACTTCATCGTTGAGGATGTAGGAAAGCTTGCCGCCGGGAGGGATGGGCAGGGGCGAGCCGACGATGACAGTAGGAACTCCGCGAGAAAGTGCGCGGCGCACCGGAGTGATCAATGCCAGCGCCTGATCGGGAGCCAGCACCAGCCCTTGATCCCCTCTGCTGATGACCTGCTCTACCAACGCGATCTGCCCCTCAACGTCGTCCTCGCGAGTCGGCGCATTCCAGTAGATATGAACACCCTTGTCGACGGCGGCCGATTCCGCTCCGCCATGTTCCGGCTCCCACAGACCGCTTCCTGATGTCCTTGGAATCACTGCGATGGTCATGGGAGCACTGGAGTGACAGCCAGCAAACGGCCCTCCAGACACGATCGCCAACAGGGCGAGGAGGAGTGTGGATACCGCTCCTGTAGCTCCGCGAAATGGGTTTGCTAGGGCTTTGAACATGGAGATGCGGACCTGAGTTTACGCTGTCGCTTTCACGCGCATCAAGGCGGCCGTCCTTCCTAGTACAGATGAACTAGGCAAACGGGGTAGATGTGGCTCATGCACGTCATGTATGGGAGTCATTAGTGTCACTTGCGCTTAAAGAAATAATCGTTGCAGAGGATGCAAGCGATTACAGAGCGGGACGGTTTCGCAGCGAGTCGATCACGCGCGAAGCTTCGTCCGCGTTCAACCCAGAGACTTACTACTTCGGAGGCAAGGATGAGTTACACCGCGCAACGAACTTCGAGACTACTGTTACTCCTGCTGCTGTTCACCACCGCGGCTACTTGCTTCGCGCAATTTTCGGGCGGCGTACAAGGCACCGTCCTGGACACATCTGGCGCCATCGTGGCCAAGGCAAAAGTCACGCTGACGAACACTGACACCAAAGTCTCGCAAGATGCGATCAGTGACGATTCCGGAGTGTATCGCTTTGTGAGTCTCGCGCCAGGACCGTACGTGGTAGCCGCCTCGGCATCGGGATTTGGCACAGCCCAGGTTTCGTTCCCGCTGAGCACTGGCGAGACTCGCAACGTGCCCATCACCCTGACCGTGGGGCAGGTCGCCTCCAGCGTCACTGTCACTTCGCAGGCGCCTCTTCTGGACACCTCGGATAGCCGCAACGAGCAGACACTGGACAACCAGGCCCTGCAGAACCTTCCACTGGCGGCCCGCAACCCCACCGCGCTGATCGGGCTGACTCCGGGCGTCACGGGCATCGGCACCGGCAACTCGACTAACTTCAATCCGGAAAACTACATCGATGCGAGCGCCAACGGGCGGGGGCAGAACGGCAACCAGTACATCGTCGACGGTCTGGACGTGACCAGCAGCATTCGGCCCGGCGTGCTGAACCTGACTCCCAATGTGGACTCCGTCGCCGAAGTAAGTGTGCAAACCAATACGTACACGGTCGACTACGGTCGCGCCAGTTCCATCCAGACGGTGATGACGACGAAATCCGGCACCGATACGTATCACGGATTCGCCAGCGAATACTACAACTACCAGGGCTTGAATGCGCGCGGCGAATTCGGCATTCCGAAACCCAACAAGGTGAATCCGTACCACGTGAATAACATGTCGTTCGGCGCGGGCGGACCGGTAATCCCGAACCACAAGTTTTTCTTCTTCGCCTCTTACGAGCCCTACCTCTCACTCGCTTCGAATGGCGGATCCGTTCAGACCTATGAAGATCCTGCCTTCCTCGCGTTCGCTCAGCAGGTGCAACCGAATTCGCCCGAAGTCTTGTTGATGGCCAAATATAAGCCCACCGGAGCGACAACCACGGGTGTCTCTGCCACTGCACAGGACGTGTTCGGAGCTCAGAATCTGGCTGCGAATACGGGGTGCGCCACATCGAGCACCGACAACATCCCCTGCAGCACTCCGGTCTTCGATCACGGCAACTTCAACTCATCCAGCTTCAACAATGCCAAGCAGTGGAACGTCCGCATCGACAAGTATTTCGATAAGGACAGGATCTACGGCAACTTCATTCGCAACACCATCAGCTCCGGTAGCCCTGCGATCCGCCCCGCGTTCGCCACCACCAATGCCGATTATGGGGCTTCCCTTCAAATCAACGAGACGCACACTTTTTCCGCCAACATGCTCAACGAAGGAACCTTCGGTTACAACCGGATCGAGGGATTCAATAACAAGACTGGAACCTTCACTGTTCCCATCGTGAGTGTAGGCCAGCTCGGCGTCGGGTTCGGCGATGGATTCGCGCAGGGAGATTTCATCCAGCACAGTTATCACTGGCGTGACGTGCTTAGCTACATTCATGGCGGCCATAGTTTCAAGGTTGGATATGAAGGCTGGCACGGCGATGACCTCGCCCTTTTCGCAGGCGCTTATGGCATTCCAAATCTCAGCTACAACAACATGATCGACCTGATCAACGACAAGCCCTACAGCGAAAGCGGGCTGTCTTATAACATCGTGACCGGCAAGCCGCAGCCCGGGCAATACCAGTTCGCCATGACGACCTCAGGCGCGTTTGCGGAAGACACCTGGAAGGCCACTCGCAAGCTGACTGTGAATTACGGCATCCGCTATGACAATTTCGGGAATGCCCACCCTACAGGCGGTACGGAGCTCGCCAACTTTCATCGGGCTGCGGCTAGCAACCTGCAGGATCAAATTGCCAATGGATTCATGAAGCCGCAGAGCAGTGTGTATAACAACTCGTTGAACTGGATCTTCAGCCCGCGAGCAGGATTCGCGTGGGATCCGCAGGCCAACGGTAAATGGGTCGTTCGCGGCGGCATTGGCTTGTACCATGACTTTGTGACGCTGGGAAACAGCGAGAACGGATTGAAGGGCAACCCTCCAGGTTTCGTCGTTCCGACGTTTAAGAACGACGGTTCCACCGCACCTCCCATCTTCGGATACGGCACTCAGAACAAGTATCCGTACGGCTTCCAATACCCCGCATTTGTTGGCACACCTCTCGATGCGAAGGGCGGCGTAGTCGGCTCCAACATCAGCGTCGGCGGTGTAGACGTGAATATGAGTTCTCCACGCACTCTGAATTGGTCCGCCGCGGTCGAACGCCAGATCACGCCAACGTTGGCAGCCAGCTTCGAATACATCGGGTCTCACTCCGGCAACCTGGTGATCGGAGGCGGAAACACCGGCGCTACTTCCTATGGCGTCGACGTAAATACCTATGCAGGCGATCTGATCCAGCACATTCAATGCACCGAGAATGCCACCACGAACTCATGCACAGGTGTTCAGACACGCTTGAATACAAGCTTCGGATCGATAACTTACGCAACCAACGGTGCGCGAGCGAACTACCGTGCCTTCGTGGCAGCGTTGCAAGGCCGATTTGCAAAGCGAGGCTTCATCACCACCTCGTATATGCGCTCGCTCTCTGAGGACGATTGGCAAGCCTACCCTGGTGTTTATCCTTACGATCACTTCTATGGCCCCTCACCCTGGAACGCTCCTAACCGCTTCTCGCTTGGCTGGAGCTATGAGTTCCCTGGCGCAGAGAATGGGCGTGGCCTGCTCGGACGTGCCTCCACCGGCTGGGTCGTCTCCGGCACCACCATCCTTCAGTCTGGCACGCCGTTCACCGTCTTTACCGGAGCGTCCTTTCACGCGCAACTGATCGATCCCACTCTGCCGGCGACGCCTTCGAATCTGCAATTTGCACCCGACAGCGGGGACTTCAATGCGGACGGAGATAACTTCGATTACCCGAATGTTTCCAGTTACCACCAGGCTCACGACCGGAAGTCC
Organism: uncultured Acidobacteriaceae bacterium; assembly: GCA_963748555.1. Classification (GTDB taxonomy): domain Bacteria; phylum Acidobacteriota; class Terriglobia; order Terriglobales; family Acidobacteriaceae; genus CAWKKW01. Next base: position 122,181 of record CAVVJK010000018.1, on the reverse strand, counting down.
TATAAGAGCGGCAACGGGATTTTTCCGCATTGCGCCGGCGGCAACTTGAACAACTGCGGCCCATTCTCTCTGCCCGCCCTCGGGCAGGAGGGCAATGAAAGAACGAACCAATTCGAAAACCCGGGGTTCGCGCAAAGCGATCTCTCGCTGAAGAAAGTTACAAACATAACCGAGCGGTTGAACCTGGAACTGAGAATGGATGCAATCAACGCGTTCAATCGTCCCAATCTGATGGGCGTCGATACGAACGCACAGGACGGCACCAATTTCGGAACCACGGGATCCACCCAGACTCCGAGAAATGTAATCCTTGGAGCCCGGCTTACTTTCTGATCCGGCGGAACGGGGCAACATCTATTTCCCTGAAAGGTGTTGCCCCGCGCCCCCTTGAACTCTACATAGCCAATTCGGGTGACTGGGAGCCTCGTCTTCCATCGCTGTCGTTTACCCATGTAGCTCTCCCATCGACATGAGGATGTCATGCAACGAAGAAAACTTCGTCTACTGCCGGTTATTTGTCTGTTCTTTTCACTTGCGGCCGCGGCGGACAACCTTGGAGCTCCGGAATTCCACCACCGTCGCGGGCTTCGGTCCGGAGGGCCTGGTCTCAATCAAAGATACCAGTACGAAATCTGACATCAGGTTGAGCAAAGACGCCTGGCTGGTAGGAGTGGATGGAATTGTACTGCGGAGTTCCGACATAAGGCCGACCGTCAAGCAGACCAACGCAGAAGAGATAACCTACTCCTACAACCTGTCAGGTTATGCAGTTAGGGTCACCTATCACCTACGTAGTAAGTGGCACTTTGTTAGCAAGCAGCTCACGATCTTGAGCGCGCCAAAATACCCCCTCAAGGTGGAGCGCGTGGTTCCTTTGGATGTGGAGCTCCAAAACGACGTTCATTCTGTTTACATTCCTTCCAGCTATCTCCCGCAGCTTGGCCGATCGATCGAGAAGAGCAGGCAAGCCCTTCCGCCCAAGGATTTCGGCGCCTTCCTGCGGTTAGCGGATGAGACCGGCGCCATGCTGGTGGCCGAGAACCCATTTCTGAGGGTTACACACGAGGCGAACTCTGCAAGCGTTGAATACTCTCCCGAAATGGAATGGAAGCAGGCATGGGGGCCGTTTAACGCGGACACCGCAGTGTTCGGCTCCTATCATCTGAGTGGCCAGCGAATACCGCGCGAGATGACGATGGAGTGGCACCTCGCTCCTGGCCCAGCTGCTGACGATGGTATGGATCGCGGCGAGATCGAGGCCTTCCGTGATTGTGTGCGCGCCTTTCTCGTGAGATCCCGCTCCTTCGCCCATCAGTGTGGAGGTAGGCTGGACGCTCAACGATTACCAGATCGATGTGGGCACGGCGGAGGGGAAAGCCGAGTACAAACGCATCATCAACTCGGCTTCTGCTCTTGGAATCCGCACCTTGCTCTATGCTCCGGGTAACTCGAACCTGGCAGAGCGTACCCAAAGTGCAGATACCTGGAGCTGGGAGTACGTGCTTTGGCTGAACATGGGCCAGAAGATTCGAAGGGGCGAATGGAATCCGGCCAAAGACCCTCTGCCACAGGACGTAACCGACATGGTTGCATATGCGAAGTCGAAGCATGTTGGCCTGCTCGCGTATGTGTATCCGTCGGTTCCCTACTCCAGGAATCCCGCATGGTTGGTCAAGAAGCAGGGAGAAGAGGAACGATTCTCCTACGCCACCCTGAGCTCCCGCGAGTTCCAGGACTACCTCCTGATCAACCTGCTCGCGTTTCAACGACGCACCGGAATCGCCGGCTACTCGTTCGACTACACATGGTTGGATCTGCCCGGCAGCAGCAGTTATGCGCAATGGTTTGGCTGGAGACGCGTGCTGGAGGAGCTACGCCGTAACTCTCCCGCGATCGTGATCGATGGGCGTCAGTCTTACCAGGAATATGGGCCATGGAGTTGGCTCGCGGGCAGTTATCCTCACCCCACCGGAAACGATGAGCAGCCCGAGAGCTTCAAACCTTTTCCTGATCTGCACTTTGATCGTGTTTCCGCCGACCGTGCTCGATTTGTAAATTTCTGGTACCGCAATTATCAGTTCGCGCCCGCTGAAGTAATTCCCGGCTATGCCACACACCAGACGGAGCGCTCCATCAATATTCCGCCAGATAGCGAAACGGGCGGTCACCCCCAGAAGGAGGAGACGGTTTACACCCGCTACTTACCTCGAGATTGGGACTATCTTGGCTATCGTTACTCGTTCCTATCTTCGATTGCAACCGGAGGTTGGAACAACATCGTGGATATGATCCCCGCGCGGGATTCTGCGGAATGGCAGCACTTCTCCGCATCGGACAAAGCATGGATTCGCCTTTGGCTCGAGTGGACAACGGAGCACAAAGAGTATCTGCGCAACACGCGGACCATCCTGGACCAGCCTGCCATGGGTCACGTGGACGGCACTTCGGCCATCGTCGGCAATCACGGCTATCTGTTTCTGTTTAATCCGAATTACAGGCAGCTGCCTGCAAGCTTTGTCTTAGACGAATCGATCGGACTCGCCGCAGGCGGGAAGTATCTGCTTAAGGAGATATCTCCGAACGGAGGAAGGGTTATCGGCAAGCCCGGCGCAGGCGTGTGGACCAGCGGAGATACGGTTCGGCTGGCCTTAGATGGAACAAGCGCGACAGTACTGGAACTGACTCCCATGGGAAATCCATCATCCCCCATTTTGTTTAATGCGGCGAAGAATGCCGGCATAAACTCTGCGCGCCCCCAAGTCGCTGTGACCGGCGGGAAGGTGACGGTGAGAGATGCTGCAGGAGAGCCCGGAACTTCCGCTGAGGTCGGGGTGCTCCTACCCTCGAATGAGAAGATCGTGAGCATGACCGTGAACGGCCATGACGTGAAGTTCGCCCAGGCAGGTCAATACACGAGCGCTCACGTGAATTTTGCCGGCACCCGCTTCGGTCAGGCAAACCAGATCAAGCTGAGCCCAGCGAATGAGGGACGCGTAGCAGGATCCTTCACCGTGCCCCGCCGCATCTTCGATCAATTGGCGCAACGCAAGCGCGCGTGGCCGATTCGGTGGACCGAGCAGGACTACGAAACAACGTGGCTGGCGCCGGAGCGATTGCTTCTTTTCTTCCAGTTCGCAGAAGGACAGGACACTATTCCTCTTTCAGCGTCTCTCGATGGTCAACGGCTGCCTCTGAAGGCGGCGTATAGCTCCACTCGCGTCCATCCACCTTCGTTCGTTGGATTTTATGCGGACCTATCGGCTATCTCGCCGGATAAGGAACATACCCTTAGTATCTCGGTGCCTATACCGTATCTGGAGAAGTTGCAGGGGATCTTCTTTGACAATGTGGAACCGGAACTTACTCAAGAGCTCAGCCAGGACTGAGTTATGCGTGTGGGTTTCAGTGGGCTTACGGAGTTACCGCCTGCTATAAGCGGATGGCCTCTCTCCCTGCACGACACTTCGAGGGCAATGAGAATGCGCCGTTGTTCGAGCAAAAAGCGCACATCCCATCTCGACAAACGCGGTCATACACTCATACTGAGAGAATTAGAATTCCGACATCCAATTCCAGCGGGAGTCTTGGCCATGAAGAGCTTTACGGAATATCTCGTATTCGAAACCAGGCAGCGTCGAGAGATGGTGCACATCACCGACCAGGTTGAGCAAGTCGTTCGTCGCAGCGGGGTCCGCGACGGGTTGTGCTTTGTCTCGCCGATGCACATCACAGCAGCAATCTACGTCAACGACCTGGAGAGTGGGCTCATCGACGACATTGGAAAGTGGCTGGAGGAGCTGGCCCCGGCCCGGCCCGGCTACAAACATCATCAGACCGGTGAGGACAATGCCGACGCGCACTTAAAGGCACTCCTGCTGCACCATGAAACTACGCTGCCGGTCACCGACGGCAAGCTCGACCTCGGAACATGGCAGAGGGTGTTTTACGCCGAGTTTGATGGGCAGCGTCGCAAACGCGTGATTGTGAAGGTGCTTGGAGTGGATTAGTAGATCCACTTAGTTGCCGCAGCCTCAATCGACAGAAGGATTGCTCCTTAGCTCAATGGAAAAAGGTTTGTCGCCAGTATCGAGGCATGGTAGTTTCTTGGTTGTAATTCTTGCCCGGGCGCATGGTTTGGCTGATGGCGGACTTCCCCCGAGTACCACTCAAGGAGAACGACATTGGCAACCGACGCGCTTCGCACGCCTGAATCTCTGCCTCGCACCCGGGTGTCTAGACCGGTAAATCGCAAGCTCGAGCGGATCTTCTTTGGGGGCATGGCCATCCTGCTCTGCATCGTGGTGATCATTGGCTTCTCACCGACCTATTTTGCGGCCGGCATGCTGCGCGCTCCTTTGCCCAGTCCGATTCTTCACGTGCATGGAGCCGCCTTCACGTTGTGGATGATTTTGTACCTGGTGCAGTCTGCATTGATATCGGCTCGCCGAGTCGCCTGGCACCGTACTTTGGGCACCATCGCCTTCTGCCTGCCGCCTATCATGATCGTGCTTGGCCTGATCGCCGCGATCGATGCGTTGCACCGCGGCGTACGGATTGGCCCGCTCGAACCCGCCGTTTCTTTGGCGATTCCACTGCTTGGGATAGCCTGCTTCGCGGTGATCATCTTAGCTTCATGGCGCGCCCGTCGAAAACCGGACAGCCACAAGCGCCTCATTCTTTTCGCGACGATCGGGCTGACCGAGGCTGCACTGGGCCGCTTCCCGTGGGCTCAGTTAGGAGTGCCACCTGCCGGTGGTGCGGTGATCGGACTCGGCTTACTCGTTCTGCTCGGTGTGGCGTACGATCTGATTTCGCTGCATAAGCTTCACCGTTCAACAATGTGGGCGGCTCCACTCACCTTCGCAGTCGGGGCCTTGGCCGTGCCGATTGGAATGACGCCAGCGTGGCATAGCTTCGCCGCATTTCTGGCGCGCACCTTCTAAGTCTGACGCTTCAAGATAGCTTGCACAATTGCGCGCTTAACCGGGCCTCGGTATGTCGGAAAGCGCGGAGAGTCTCACTCCGGCGCAGAACGTACCCGCTTCCAGTCGCAACTAAGTTTTAAATCTGCCTTCAGCCGCCGCTCAGTTCAGCGCTCGATCGGCCTCCGCGACGGGCACCAACAAGCAAATGTGCACCTGGCCTTGATAGAAGCCATGCACGAGAATCACGCCTCGATCCGTAATGCGGTAGGCAGTCATCAGCAACCAGCCGGAGTTCTCAGGGAACAAGATCGTTCAGATCGAGCAACTGGCCTTTCTCCCACAGAAAGGCCCGCATCTTCCCCTCGGCGACTGCCGAGGTGCCAACGATCTGACCCGCATTGTTGATGTCGAGTGCGCTATTTGGATCCTCTCCGAATGAACCAAGATCCGTCACGTGACCGCCGGCCCAGAGGATAGCGCGCGATTCCCCTTCGGCCGAGTCCGCGAAGCCGACTGCCTCATCGTGGTCATTCAAGCGCAAGCACGCTGCTGAACGACCCGCCGGGCAACAGGCCAAGTGGTGGAGCGTGCCTTTTGACCAAATCACCGCCTGCGATTTTCCGTTCGGAGTGACGTTCGATTCGCCGCCGATGTCTCCCAGCGCATTGATGGCATGTTCCTCGACTCACGTCTCCTCCAGGGAGCGTTCCCAAATCTATCGCAACTCCATTTTCCCAGGCGGTTGCGTGCATCTTCTCGTCTGTGCGCTGGGAGCTTCCTGCAATTCGCCCCTGGTATTGATCGCCTTTGCAGAGCCATGCCGCCCTCCGAGTGTGGGAAGTAGTTGGAAAGAATCTCCCTGCCAAAGGAAGGCCTGAGTATCCCGCAGATCGTTCCGTGATTCCGCGATTCCGACTACGGCATCTCCGCCATTCACATCGAAAGCAAAGGTATTCTTCTCACCGGTTTCTGCCGCAAGCGGAGTCACATGGCCGCTGGTGAGAGAGACAGCTCGTATGCGATTCAGGCCGACAACTTCCCAGGCCGCCACGGTGCCCGCATTATTGATTCCCGGTTTCTCGTCGATTTCGCGCGCGAGAAGATGGCCGAGATCCACCACCTGGTAACGCGGTGCCCTTTTTTCGCCGCCTGAGCCTGACAGCAGAGTGCGGCCACGAAGATCGACATACCCAGGGCTATGTGGTTCGTGTGCGCACGAAGATATCGATTCATCGGCCGTCGTTCGAGAGTGGCAGTAAGGGTAGTTAGTAAGTTCACTGAGTCTTCAACGCTGCACGTGCGGTGAGCTACTGTCAGCTGGAAGGTCCATGACTGATTCGAGCTCAGGTTTGGCGGATATTGATCCATTTTCGCGCCAGAGGCTTTCGATGCATGGGAAACATCCAGCAGAAATCCGCTATTCACATTGGTCAAGGTATACACGCCGGGCTTCACCTGGTTTACACGCCACTGCTGGTTCGCCGCGGTGTGATAGGGGTACTGAATGACCGGAGCGCTGAGCGCCTTCGATGCACCGGACACATCCACGTCCATGCCACTCTGTACATTCGTCAGCCTGATCACGTTGCTACCCAGGTTCGTGACTTCCCAACTCTGAGAAGAGAGCCCGCTCGCTCCTGCTTGATCCAGTACAGTAGCCGCTTGTGTCGACCCGCCGGGAACCTCGAGCAAGAGACCGCTATTCACGGCCTTAAGTGTGTATGTGCCATTCGGGATCAGGTTCAGCAATCCATATACGTTAAGACTTCCCGAACCGTCCGCCGACCCTAACACGCCGAAATTCGGGACAAATACTTTTCCATTCGCAACAATGGGAGGCACGTTCTTCGCAAAGTTTCCGATCTCATCGCGCAGATCGTTTGTCTTATCCGACCAAAGCTCCGCAAGAGTGATTGCGTCAAATGCATGCAGAACGCCCGGAACGGTCGCCTGTAAGGCACTCCCTTTGTACGGTGTACTCGCCCAGATGATCCCGTTCGACGTTCCGTTGGATGAGACGGAGAGAAAGCCACCCGGCATCGCACCATTCGCACTGATCATCGGAGCCGTCATGGTGCTCGTCGCCACAGGCGTCGTATTGAGTAGTTGCGTCACTGTGTCGAAGCTGAAGGCTCGCAATACGTCGTTCTCGCCCCATAGATAGATGACAGGACCTTCTGCGCTGTTCCAATACACCGGCCCTCCATGCAGATGCGACGTTCCGACGCCATGCACTGCCTGGAATACCTGCTTGACGTTATCGGTCGACGCATTGAAGTGGCCCATCGAGTTGCTGTTCACCAGGTAAGCTCTTCCTTGCTTACCTGCGCTGAGCAACAGGGTTGTGCCGGGTATGCTCAAGAGCCCGGTGGAGCCGAGATCCTGATCCGCGCTATTGAGCGTGGCGCTGTTCATCGGCGTGAAGTAATCGAGCAACTTGAGCGCCGGAGATAGCTTTACAAAGCTGTTGCCTGTCTCGACCGTTCCATCGGCATCGATCCCAAAGCTTCCATTTCCGCTGGAAAAGAGAAGGTTGCCGGCTGCATCGACGGTGAGGCCATGACCCGCCTGCCAGATGCCGCCCTGCGTTCCGTTCGGAGTATCGACGTATGTGCTGACCAATCCCAGCGGGTTGGTCTTAAACGAAGCTACCCAGCCGTGATAACTCCCTAAGTCATCGTGCGAAGCCCACGCGACATACACCAGGCCATTCGCGAGTGTAAGGGCAGCGCGCTGGTTTTGAATCTTCGGGTCGAAGGTGATCGTCTGCGTGGGGCTCTTGTACGTCATAGAAATCTTGAGCGGACTGCCGAATTTCGGTAAGCCCGTCGTGATATCCAAAGCGTTGAGCGATTGAGAAAAGGTGGCTCCCGTGCCGGAGCCGGTCTCGTTGCGAGAAACGATGATAGATCGTATTCGTACTCAGATCGATCACAGGAGTTGAAATAATACCTACATGTGAGCCGCGAGTGATATTGGAAGCCTTCTCGATATCAGCGGGAATCACGGGAGTACCGAAGTTCGCCTTCCAGAGTTGCTTCGCGCCATTATCCGCATCCAGAGCGTAGACGCTGTTGTTCGCGGTCGCCATATAGAGAACGTTTCTGCGGCCCTGGCCCTGGGATAGCCACGCCTGACACGTAGAGTGGCTGCGCAAATACCTGCCCATCGAGCACGAAGGAATAAAGTTTGCCGAACTTCGTCTCATTGACGTTCGCAGGCGTGAGGAAAACTTCGCTGAGGTTTGCGCCTGTTCTTTGATTGTTGTAGCGCTCAGTCAGAATGTTGGCTGCAGTTTGAGCATCGGCGCGAAGTCCGACACCGAGACGCGAAGATGAGAGCTACGCCAGTCGTAAGAACTCGAAGGAAGGCCGAAAACTTGAGCATACAAGGTCCTCGCAGGAATTTTATTTCTGAGTAAGTGGGACATCAATGCGGAGCGTGGCGCATAGCAGACAACGATACGGGAGTAATGTATCAGTTATCCATGTCCCAGGGTATTTAATTTAGCGAGCGCTTATCTCATAGTGGCAGCCTGGGATGAGGGTTTTCTGGCTAACCGCTCGTCTGCAGCGAGATCCTGAAATTCGCAGAGAAGCTGTCGCGTCAGCCGATCGCACACTCGATACTGCGCAGGCGTTCCGAGAGGTGGCGCCTTTCACTTTCGTTCGTAGCCAGCGAGAGTGCGTGGCGATAATTTTCAGTCGCTTGTTTCGTCAATCCAGTGCGCCGCTGCAACTCGGCGCGAGTGGCGTAGAGCAAGTGGTAATCCTCAAGATCTTTATCCTCAACCAACTGCTCGACGATCCTGAGGCCGCATTCCGGGCCATCGGCCATTGCGACCGCCACCGCCCGATTCAGCGCAACCACCGGAGATGCCTGCACGCGCACAAGCTGGTCATACCATTGAACAATTCGTTTCCAATCGGTATCTTCAGCCCGAACCGCGCGGCAGTGCTCCGCGGCGATGGCAGCCTGCAAGCGCATACGGACCCATGCCGCCCCGCAAAGCCTCGAGGACGAGCGGCATCGCTTCTGCGATTTGCGCCTGATCCCAACGACTTCGATCCTGCTGTTCAAGAATGACGACATTGTTCCTGCCATCGGTCCGCGCGTTTCGCCTGGCATCGTGAAGCAGCATCAGAGCCAGCACCCCGGTCGCCTCCGCCGGAGGGTGTGGCTGCAACAGCGCCCTGAGCAGACGCGCCAATCGAATGGCTTCGGCGCAAAGATCCGCCCTCACCAGCGACTCGCCACGGGTTGCGGCATATCCTTCCGTGAAGACCAGGTAGATGACCGCGAGCACGGCGTCCAGGCGTGACGGCATATCCTTCAGTTCGGGCACGAGATAAGGAATGCGAGCGTCACGAATCTTTCGTTTGGCCCGGACGAGACGCTGCGCCATCGTCGCAGGCGGCTACCAGAAATGCCCGCGCAATCTCATCGGTTTCCAGCCCGCATAGCGTTCGCAGGGTCAACGCCACCTGCGCATCCGCTGCGAGCGCAGGATGACAGCAGGTGAAGATCAGGCGGAGGCGATCATCGGGAATCTCAGCATCCTCGTACGCAGGCTCGGTCACTGTCCGCAGCAGGCCTGAGGCGATGTACGACTGCATCTTGGCGTCCAAGTTTACGCGCCTTCTGATCTGATCGATAGCCTTGTTGCGCGCGGTCTGAATAACCCAGGCGCGAGGGAACTGCGGTACGCCGCTTTCGGGCCATTGGTTCACGGCGGCCGTGAAGGCTTCCTGCGCGCAATCTTCGGCGAGATCAAAATCGCCGAAAAGACGAATGAGCGCAGCCACGATCCGTCCCCATTCGAAGCGGTATAGTTCCTCAATCGCATCGACGGGATTCAAGGCCATGAGGCATTCTAAAAAAGATCGCGGAGCCCTGTCGATTCTGCTCGAAGCTGTTCGACTAAGGTACGGAGGAACACGGATGAAGTACATGCTGCTGATCTACAGCGAAGAATCGGCCTGGACCGAAGCCGAGGCCCAGAGCTGCTTCGCGCAGTCGGCCAAGCTGGCTAACGAACTTCACGAGCAAGGAAAGTGTATTGCTACCTCGCCATTGCACCCGGTATCGGTGGCCACCAGCGTACAGATTCGGGATGGGAACAAGCGCGTGACCGACGGACCCGTTTGCCGAGACCCGGGAACAACTCGGCGGATACTTCCTTATCGATGTCAACGATCTTGATGAAGCAATCGACATTGCCGCGCGCATTCCTGGTGCAGGTAAAGGCACCATCGAGATACGACCGGTGTTGGAACTCGGAGGGCTGCTCAATAAGGGTCTTGCTGGTTGAGAGTACCTCGAAGGAGAGCACCCTGAATTATCTGTCCTTCCAACCCGCGACCAAATTTCGATTCGAGGGCCAGCCTCCAAATGCAGCAAACACAGCACAAACGACCCACACCTAAACGCAAAGTCATGAGACAAAAATTGGAGAGAGCGATGAGCGCCACGACACTGAACCACCCGTCGTATCGCAGGAACAATGGCTTGAGGCACGGAAGACCCTGCTCGCCAAGGAGAAAGGAACTCACGCATTTACGCGACGAAATGAGCCGCCAAAGGCTCGAACTGCCCTGGGTTCTGGTGGAAAAGAAGTATGTCTTCGAGGCTCCGGACGGGCCTTCACCCTTGCAGATCTATTCGATGGGCGCAGCCAACTCTTCATCAAGCACTTTATGAAAGGGCCGAATGCCGCACACCAGTGTGTCGGGTGTTCTCTCGAGGTCGACCACCTGGATGGGCTGCTGGAGCATCTGCACAACCATGACGTGACCTATGCGGTGGTGGCGCGCGCACCGATCGATCAAATTGAGGAAGTTCGCAAGCGGATGGGCTGGCGTTTTCCCTGGGTCTCCTCTTACCGCAGCGACTTCAGCTACGACTTCCATGTGTCATTCAGACCTGAAGAGGTCGCCGCAGGGCAGGCCCTCTACAATTTCCAAACCGGCGCCAGAGTGGGCCGCGGCCTCGAAGATCTCTCCGGTGACAGCATCTTCTATAAAGATGAACACGGTCAGATCTTTCACACCTACTCGACCTATGGACGGGAGGCGAGCAGTTCCTCGGGATCTATGGCTACCTGGACGTCATGCCCAAAGGCCGAAACGAAACGGGTCCGTATCACTCACTCACAGATTGGGCGCGGCCGCGAAACATGTATGAAAAAGGCGGCTCCGTAGAAGGAAACGGTCGCTATCACGCGCCAAGCTGCGGATGCGCAGGCCACGACTAGCTCAGCGGTTTTGTTCAGGCCGGCCGGAGAATGAAATCAGTTTTGCCGATCCGGTTCATCGGATCGTTCCTTTCGTCTCAGATCGTCATCGTGAGCGCGTATCTCTTCGGTCCGGCGTGGTTCCAGCTTGCTAAGCAGCGCCAGCAGGGATACGGGCTCAAAGACGTCCAGCACGTAATCCGCTCCGGGGCACGGGGGTGTATCCGGGATATTGATGACGATGATGGGAAGGTCGGGATCCTGCTCCTTCATCTGTCGAACCAGTTCCTCCGAACCGATCTCCGCTGACGACGGAATCCAAGACGATTCCGTCCACGCTGCGGAAATTTCTTCAGCATGGCGAGCGCCTCCTCTCCGCTAAAAGCGGTAAGCACGTTCAGTTTTGCCGATTCAATGACCAGCTTACGGGTGGAGATGGTTCCAGCATGCTCATGATCGATGACAAGAAAACATGGTCTAACCATAGGGTGAATTCTCTACCTGATTTTTGATCTGAACGTGCAATGAGGCTCGCCGGCTTACGATCGGAACCGCGACACAGGAACAGGCTGACGAGTGCTGCCGCAGATCCCTTGTCGACGCATGTCTGCGGGCCGTTCCAACGTCTGAAAGGGCTGAGGATGGGAGCCGCTATCCCTCACCCTCTGAGGCTTGGAGTGCATATCTAAGGAGTAGGTTGGATAACATCGATGTTCATCGTGATCTCGACGATGTTATCACCCCGCGACCGGGCGTGATCGGCAGCGAGCCACTCTCTTCGCTCGGTCGGGCAGCATCCAAGCCCTGCATGAGCTGCCATATCGTTCGTGCCGCCCTGTTTGCCACGCTCGCCTCCACAGCCTTCGCCGCCGCGCAATCGCAGTCTGTAGCCACTCGGGATCAGCCCGTCGGGCGGCTTGAGACGGTTGCCACTTTCAACGACGCCATGCCGACCGGCGTGACCGTCTCACGGAATAACCGGATCTTTGTCAACTTTCCCCGTTGGGGCGACGACGTGCCTTACACCGTCGCGGAGATTGTGCACGGCAAGTCCATCGCGTATCCAGACGCCGCGGTGAATGATTGGCCGGGTCGTAAGTCCCCTGACCCTGCGCACTATTCGAATCAGCAGGACAACGAGAATCATTTCGTCTCTGTCCAGTCAGTCGTCGTAGATCCGGCGAATCGGCTGTGGGTTCTCGACACTGGCTCCCCGCTGCTCAAGAATGCCGTGCCCGGTGGCCCCAAGCTGGTAGCCATCGATCTCAACACCAACAAGATCATCAAGCGAATTTTGCTGCCCACGAACATCGCGGGACCGACAAGTTATCTGAACGACGTTCGCTTCGATTTGCGCCAGGGCTCTGCGGCCGGATCCGACGGCGTTCACGGCATTGCCTACATCACCGACTCTTCAGAGAAGGGCCCCAACGGCGTTCGTTATCGTGGATCTCGCCACCGGTCAGGCATGGCGCAAGCTCGATAACCATGCCAGCGTCAAGGCGGAGCCGGGATTTGTGATGTTTGCGCTCGGACGCCCGGTGTATAAGACCGAGCCGGGCCAACCCGTCAAAGCCAAGCGTCTTCAATAACGATTCACTCGCCATCTCGTCAGACGGGGCTCACCTGTTCTACTGTCCTGTTTCAGCTACCAAGCTCTACTCCATTCCAACCGCGTCGCTCCGGGATCGCAACCTGTCGGAATCCGACCTCGCTTCGCAAGTGATGCTGGTGAGCGGAAAAGAGAGTTCAGATGGACTCGAATCGGACGCAGCCGGCAGCGTGTACTCCACCGCACCCGCCTCTGGCAGCATTCTGAAGCTCTCGCCAAATCAGGCATTCGCCAATGGCGTAGAGGTGACCACGCTGGTGCACGATCCACGGCTCCTCTGGCCCGACACTCTGTCCCTGTCCGACGACGGCTACCTATATGTAACCGCAAACCAACTTTATAACCAACCCTCGATGCACAACGGCAAAGATCTCCGCCAGAAACCCTATGCCCTGTTCCGCGTCAAGGTGGATGCGAAACCGGTTCGTCTACAGTAGCCGCTCACTCCTGGCGACCCCGCTCCTGCAACGGGATAGTTGGAACGTTGCTTCCTCTCAGGTGCTCGCGCCTTTGGATCGCGGCGCTAGCAGGCCCGTGGGGACACTTCATTTTCTGGTGCCTATTTCAACGAGACCGCAACGGTTGAATAGGGTGGAACCGCCACCTTCACCTGGTAGCCCTTGGTGATCGTGGTCCAAGGGGCAGCCTGGTTCAGGATTCTAAAGTTCGCCTGATTGAGCAGATACACGGTGGCGCTCGAAGGCGTGAGTCCGGGATTCATCATGCTGACTGTGACGACTGGGTAAGAAGTTGCCGAAGGATTGATGATCACTACCGTGTCGGCCGATCGCGTATAGAACGCCGACGCGCCCAGGCCTGACGTGGTGCTCTGCGGCGAGATGTTGGCGGCCATGTGCCCGCCCGATTGCAGGTCGAGATAATGAGATGACGCAAAGAGGCGGTAGGCATAAAACTGCGGATACGGATCCAACACGGTCGTATTGCAATCCATGCGTGCATTCCACTGGCCCATGATGCAGAAGTAACTTCCCTCCGCATTGAAATAGATCAACTTACTCGGCACCTTTTTGGCGCCGCTGTAAACGGAATTGAGCAGATCCGTGATGGCCACGCTGTTCCATAAGGCTCCGTAGGCTGGACTGTTCCGGCAGCAGTCGAGCGCGAAGGCATAGTTGTCATTGAATTCCGTCAATGTAGATCGGCGTGGTTGCGGCGTTCGGCTGATGCCCGCTGCGCACCAGTGATTCGATCAACTTGTAGAAATACTGCTGGCCTCCTACGGAGGCCTGGTTCACGGCGTAAAGCTGAGGCCAGGTCATGCCGTTCTGGATGTTACTCAGCCCCGTGAGATACATGTGAAAACTTACAAAGTCGAGATACGGTGCGGTCGCGGCGTTGTTGGTAATGGCCGGAATATAGATAGGAGCCTTGCCGGCAAGCTGGGAAGTTGACGGCCCCCCGGTGCGAATGACTTGCCCGTCCGCTTTCGCCTGCGCGTGCATTTGCGAAGCGGCTGCGGCAAACATTGCGACGTATGCGTTGAGCTCTGCAGTGGCGTTCGCTGCACAGAGAGACCTTGGTAGCTCCGGTTCGTTCCAGATCTCATAATCCGTCAGAATCCCTGGGAAGTATTTGTCCGCATACGCCACCACCGACGCGGCCATGTGACCCCACGTCGCGACGTTAGAGGGCGGCGTACACGGTGTCGCTCCCAAAGATGGCGGAGTTCCCTCAATGACTCCCAAAGCATGTATCCCGTTGGCCTTCATAATCGTAAGTTCATCATGCAACGCACTGAAATCCGCGATTGGCGTGGCGTAAATCTGCGGAAGAGAAATCCAGACACGGGTCTGATTCAGGGTAGAGCCTGTCATTGTAGTGATGGCAGCCTGCGGCATCGATGCGGTTCCACCCACCGAAATGATTCCGCTGGGGATGACCGGCGTGGTGCCGCTCCGACTGCCGAAGTCGGCCGAGACAGTTTGCGCGTGCATGAGGGAGGCGCTGGACAGGCCCGCACCGATAATCGCGAGTGCAAAGCTGAAGATACGCAAAGCCTGGGATAAGTAAGACTTGGGAGACATAGTAGGGCTCTTTTCGGAATCACCGGCAAGTTTGGGGGCGATTCAGCAGGGTACGGGCGATCAACCGCGGCGCCTGCATGAATGACTTATGTTCCGACCTACACTAACTGGGGAGTTACAAAGATCGCTGTGATCAATGTCACCGTTATCGATTGCTTATTCATAGTGACGGCGGGAAGTGTAGCCCATTTTCGCAGCGACTTCTCCGAAATATCCTGAATCTCCGCAAGAATTTTATCCGCCCAACAATGCAGTGGGTGCATTGAGCACACCACTAACTGGCACTAAGCTGTTCCGTAACTGTACTTAACGCCATGTTATGCGTGACAAGTGGCGGATAGAGATGATCCTTGTCGAACAGAGGAATGTCCGGCAGGAAGATCTGGTGGCGGTATTCCGGCTAGAGATTTTCCATGGAACGGGCCCTGGCTTTCGCGCCCAAGGATAGGCAGAGTACCTGGTTCGCCGAGCTGCTTAGAGAACTAACTCCGTGCCCGCAGCGAGCGGCATATCTCGTAAGCGCTTTCCGGTCGCTGAGAAGACTGCGTTACTCACCGCGGGAGCAAGACCGACGATACCTGTCTCACCCGCACCCGCCGAAGGTAGATCCTTGCGGTCGATGAGAATCACTTCGATCTCGGGCATGTCGCTGAAGCGGGGAACGCGGTACTCGGCGAAGTGCGCGTTGAGGATGCGCCCATCTTTGAACTGGATCGACTCAAACATCGCACCTCCAATCGCCTGAACAATTGCGCCGGTGATCTGGTTGCGCAGGCCATCGGGATTGACGATCGCACCGGACTCCCAGGCCTGAACCACGCGGCGAATCCGAAACTTTTTGCTCGCGGCATCGACTTCCACCTCGACACAGGTTGCGATGCGACCTCCCTTGTCCGATCCGCCGGCGATGCCGAACCCCTGTGCAGGCGACGCTTGCCTCTGCCCCCAACCAAATTTGTCTGCCGCCGTTTGAAAAACAGTGCGGAGTCTCTCATCGGTCAGATTCTTCAACCGGAACTCCAACGGGTCCATCCCCACAGCATGAGCCAATTCATCCATGTGCACTTCGCGCGCGAAGTGATTTGCGGTCGCCGCCAACCCTCGATAGGAACCCTGCCGCAGGGGAGATTGGCTGGGATGAAATTTCGTAACCGCGTCCAGGTACGTTATAAGGAGAGTCGATGGCTGCGGGACCCGAGTTGTAGTTGTGGTGTTCCCATGCGACGAGGGTCCCGTCGCGCCTCACTCCGCTGCGAATCTCGATCACGCCGGCGGGCCGGAAGTAGGCCCAGGTAAATTCCTCTTCGCGCGTCCAGACCAGTCTGACCGGCTTGTTCACCGCCTTCGCCATCCGCGCCGCTTCGATCGCGCACTCCCCGCTGTGCTTGCCGCCGTACCCGCTTCCCATGTCGGGCATGATGACGCGCACCTGCGCGGCGGGAATGCGAAAGGCTGCTGCCAATTCATCTCGCACCCCGAAGGGCCGCTGCGTCCCCGTCCATACGGTGAGCTTTCCGTCCGCCCACTCGGCAACAGCCGCGCGAGGCTCGAGAGGCGCATGCGCAATGTACTCCACCGTGTACAAGCGCTTCCAGGCTTATGTCCGCGGCAGCGGGTTGCGGTCTGACCTCCTGCTTAGGCGAGCCGTCGTTCTTCTCTGACTCGGGATGACTGCGCAGGTAGGCGAACAACTCCTGGTTAGAAATCTGCGGCGGAACGTCCCACTCCGTCTTGATGGCTGAGAGCGCCTGCTCTGCCGACCAGGAGTCTGGCGCCACCACGGCAATGAAGTCTCCGTCGCGCACCACTTTCACGCCATCGATCTGTTCGGCAGCACTTGTATCCGCCGAAATCAGCCTGGCGTTGAAACCGGCGGGCCGCAGCACCTTGCCAAACATCATGCCCGGGCGAACGATGTCGGATGGATATGAATGCTTCCCGGTTACAAATTCGCGGCTCGCAGCCTTCAACACCGCGGTTCCAGCAATCTTCCACTCGCTCGCAGGAGTCAGTGACGAGATCGTCGGAGATCGTGGCGGTCAACTTCTCTCCACGCGTGATCTCACCATAGGTCAAGGCTTGGCTCGCGGCTGGATTCGAAATCTTGCCGTTCGCGACGCTGAGAGTAGACGCATCCACGGACCATCTCTTTGCTGCGGCTTCCGTGAGCAGTCTGGCGAGCGGCAACGGCCATCTTGCGCAGCTGCGGTCCCATGGTCGGCGTCGTTCTGCTGCCAAACGTCCCCATATCCCAGGGAGTCAGGTCCGTGTCTCCCATGACCATGGTGATGGGTTCAAACGGAACGCGGAGTTCCTCGGCCACAAGTTGCGCCAGCGAAGTGCGGATGTTCTGCCCCACCTCGACCTTCCCGGTAAAGACCGTAACCTCTGCTGTCTTTCCCGATGTAAATCCATGCGCTGATTTCTTTTGGGAGCTCGTGCTCGCGCAAGCTCCGCCCAGCCTCTTGCGCGAGCGATCGCAGGACCGCCGAGCGCCACCAGCAAGCCGCCGCCGCACAACTTGAGGAAGTCGCGACGATCGAGCTGGAACCAGTGCAGCCGCGGCGTCTCCCGCTGCTGCGTGAGCTCAAGATCCAGTTCGTCAGACCGCATGTTCTGCTCCCGCATTCGCGAGCTTTGCGGCACGCTTGATTGCCGCTACGATCCGAGGATACGTTCCGCATCGGCAGAGATTGCCGTCCATCGCGTCGATGATCTGTTCGTCTGTGGGATCGGGGTGGTCCTGCAGCAGTGCGGTCGCAGAGACGATCATGCCGGAGGTGCAGTACCCGCACTGAAACGCGCCTTCCTCCACGAAGGCCTGTTGAACCGGACTGAGTTGCCCATTCCGTTCGAGTCCCTCAATGGTGGTGATGTGGGAGCCCTGGCAAAACTGGAGGGAGGTTTGGCACGACCTAGTCGCTTGCCCATTCATCAGTACCGTACAGGCACCGCACTGCGCCTCTCCGCAACCGTACTTCGTGCCCGTCAGGTGCAGGTGCTCGCGCAATACAAACAGCAGACTCTCCTCGCCGCTTGCGGATACATGCACCGACTCACCATTGATATGTAGAACAAACTGACCCATTCCCAAAATCTCCCAGCAAGCGCACGCCCCGACCGCTGCTGCCCCTAGAATACGCCGCACGCTCAACGGAGCGGTCGCGACCATCGGGTCACGGCAGACTCGATTTTGAGGTGAGGAAAACGGCCGCACTCGAATTGCGCGGGCTGCTTAGGTGCGCGTCAGATCTGCGCCTCTGGACTCTTTGCCCAGGGACGTCACCAGGACCAGGAAGACCGCCACGATCAGCACAGTGAGGGCGAGCACCTTTCCATAGCTGCCGTAGCGTTCGGCCGCACGTGCCTGCAGCACCGAGTTACGAGACGTAATCAGGTTGCCGATTTGGTATGCGAAGCCCGGGAAGGTGGCGCGTACTGGCGCCGGCGAAAGTTCGCTGAGATAGGCCGGAACCACTCCCCACGCACCCTGCACCATAAACTGCATGAGAAATGCGCCCAGCGCAATCCACACCAGCGAACTCGAGAACGCATACAGCGGAATGATCGGGAGAGAACACAGCGCCGCCGCAATGATGGTGCGCTTGCGCCCGAAGCGCTCCGAGAGGCTGCCGAAGAGGATGCCTCCCATCAACGCGCCGATGTTGTAGATGATGCCGACCGAGCCGGTCAGCGCGGGCGAGAAGTGATGATCATGCTGCAGAAACGTTGGATAGAGATCCTGCGTGCCATGCGAGAACGCGTTGAAGCCCGTCATCAGAAGCACGATGAAGAGAAAGGTGATCGCATACTGCCGAACTCCGCTGGCGAGCCCCTTGTGCCGGGCGGCTTCGGAATGCTGCTTCTTGAATCGGCCTTGCGTCCACACCGGCGACTCTTCGACCTTCCAGCCGATGTAGAAAATCAGGACCGCCGGAGCAGCGCCCACAATGAACAGCCCGCGCCAACCGATGGTGTGAAACAGCAACGCATAGGCCGCGGCGGCCACCAGGTATCCGACCGCGTATCCTTCCTGCAACAGGCCGGAAAAAAAGCCTCTACCCTCCGCGGGCAAGGTCTCAAAGGCGAGAGCCGCACCCACGCCCCACTCGCCGCCCATCGCCACGCCGAAGAGCGCCCTGAGAATGAGCAGAGCGTGCAGCGACGGCGCGAACGCACACGACAACTCGAGCACAGAGTACGCTGCGATGTTCAGCATCAGCGCCGGACGGCGTCCATAACGATCCGCCATGGTGCCGAATAGAAATGCGCCTACCGGGCGAAATGCCAGCGTAAGAAAGATGGCTTTTGCCACCGACGAGACCGCCTCGTGGAAATCGGCCGCAATCGAAGACACGCAAAAGACCAGGATGAAGAAGTCGAACGAGTCCAGCGACCAACCCAGGAAGCAGGCGATGAAGGCGTGTCGTTGCTTGGCGGTAAGCGCGCGAAATTGGCTGAACATGGGTGCTGAGATGAGCCTGCGCTCTGACGGGAACTATAGCAGAGGACGAATCGTTAAGCACATCGGTGCCAGGTCTCGTCAGCGCCTCGAACCAGAGAGCCAGGAGCACGCGGAACACGCAATCACGCGCGCGAGATCATGCGCGAAATGATATCTGGCGACTGAATGAGGCTTTGGCTATACTCGCCGCTGAGAAACATCACGATGAGACTTCTGTATCGCATGCGCCACGTTCATCCTGCTATCCGCCCTCACCACTTTCGCCCAGCAACCAGCCACGGGACCGCCTCCGGAAGCGACCGGAGCACCGTCTCAGGTCACGTCTATCTTGGAGACACCAAAGGACCCGCTCGGAGCCTCCGTGCTCCTGAAGCCCGCGGACGATCTGCTGGCGGACACTCCCAGACATCAAGACCTGGCGCACTCAGGAACTGGCTCGCGATCAGTATCGAGGCACGCTTCGACGGGAGCTTCCTTTCGCTCATGTGCCGGTGGGCACCTACTTCGTCATAGCCGAATAGCCCGGGCTATGTGTCTCCATTACCGCACTGGCCAGTTGGCCGAAGCCGGATCCACTTGACAGGACCTCAGGACAAGTTCAACCCGGCACAAAAGGCGGCACAGGAATCCGTGCTCAAATCCATCCCGCGCGTCACTGTCCAACCCGGTTTGCCTTCCGAGTCGACGTCACTGCTCGAACACGGGGCAGCCATCAGCGGAACCATCAACTACGACGATGGAAGCCCAGCGACCAACGTCGAGATTGCTCTGCTGACCAGGGTAGTGCTGGAAGGCAAATCGAGCTGGGCTCAGCCCTTCTTTAGTTCTGCTTGCCGTTTCGGAGCCCAGACGATCTCGGACATTACCGCATCAGCGGGCTGCCAGAGGGCAAGTATCTGGTCCAGGTTTCAGTAGGACTTCGTCCTCGATCAGCGTATATCACTTCTACGGGAGATTCCTCCTCCGGCCATGGAGGTGAAGCAGCTCTTCACGCTATACCCCGGCAAAAGCCACGTCTGGAAGAGGCAGAGGCGAATCAGCCTCGGGTCGGGAGAAGAGCAACACGGGAGAAGACTTCTCGATTCCCGCTCAGCAAACTTCGCACCATCACCGGCCACATCGTCTCCGCTGTTGACGGCCACGTCGTCAACTCCGGCCAGATAGCTCTCTACAAAGCCAGCGATAATTCATTCGTGAGCTCGGCGGAAGTTTCGAGGGACGACTCGAATTTCACCCTGAACTTCGTCTATGACGGAGACTACATCCTGTCCAGCGCATTTTCTGCCGACACTGACCTTGACCTTATCCCTCCGCAGCCTGGCAGCTCGCCCATACCGCAGTATGAAGGCCACCCAACACATCTGTACGGCGCTGTGTCCCAACGGCTTCACGTCGCAGGAGACATGCAGGGAGTCACGATTGCGGTGCCGGAACCTACCGCCGAAGAAGCGAAGCGGTTGAAGGAGGCCCTTCAACAGCAGGATGAGCCGAATCAACAGCAGAATCAGGCACCCAGAGAGGATCAGACCCCAAGCACAAAGTAAGGCCGCAGCCAATGACCACGGGTGCGCCGTCGGTTTTAGCTGAGGAGGAGTGTGCAGGGACTTAGTGTCTGCGACAAGAGGAAAGCCCGGGCGTTTGGCCCGGGCGGATGCAGAGGAACGGCCGGAGCTAAGCCTTGACGTTCTCCGGATGATGTTGCGGCGCCGGCACCGAGTCGGGCTGCTGCTTGTGTAGCTGGTGGTGCAGACAATAGAGCGCCAGTTCGAGGCGATCTGAGACGCCCAGCTTGTCATATACCTTGCGCAGGTAATTCTTGATGACCTGTTCGGTGGTGCCCAGGTGATATGCAATTTCCTTGTTCCGCTTGCCCTGCGTGATGCAGGTGATGATCGCCAATTCCTTTGGGGAAAGGCGCGGCTGGGTACGCGGATTGGTCAGCGCAGAAGCCTGCGAGCGATACGCCTCAATCACCCAGTTCACCGACTGATTGTCGATCCACGTTTCACCGGCGGCGATTTTGCGCACGCATTTCACCAGCAGGTCGGGCGAGATAGACCGCGGAATGATCCCGCGAACACCGCGGCGGTACAGCTCCACCGTGTTGTTTTCATCGGTGGCGACAGCCTGCACGATGACCTTGATCTGTGGCGCAATGCGCAGCAGCTCAGGGATGGCGTCGGTTGTTCCCACCAGCAGACTGCCCTCGAGCAGCACGATATCGGTGGGAAAGCGCTGGACCGCGGCATGAAGATTCTCAAGAGAATCGACCTGGCCGACAACACGGATGTTGTCTTCGAGCGCAAAAACTTTGCGCATGCCTACGCGGTAAATGGCTTGGGAGTCCGCAAGAATAATTCGGACGGCCCCCGGGTTCGAAGAAGTTTCTGCTTCGTAACCGTTCGCCGAAGGATCTTCCATAAATTCGGGATTGGCAGCAATCATAAGTTACTCAAAGCCACTACTGGCTAAATCGATAATCGTCAATTACGGCCGCCGCGTGAGTACCCGGCGAACTCTTATAAGAACGGACTATGCGTCCGGCACACTGCACTACAACATCTTCTGGCGCACCAAAGGCCTGAGCAGGCATGCGCATAAGAAAGGCAACCGCGGTATCAACCGGCAGCAGCACATCCAGCTGGAACAGAATGCCGCTGGCTGAGATATTTTCCGTTACGGCGTCGTATTCACCTTCTTCGGTGACGATTCTGATTGGCAGACGCAAAGGAAACCGAACAGCGCAACGTACTTCTACGTTTTTGTTTTTCTCGGGCACTGCGAACATCCGGACCGCCACACTCATAAGGAAACCACTCAGGGTATTTCCAATACGATACTCTGGATAGGCCCTAACCTCCGAGTTACCAAAGTTTACAACAGTTTGCGGTGCATACGCGTAAAATAAAGCAGCCCGCTAACTCTCATTCCTTGAAGTCAAATCTTTCATCCGACGCTTTAAGCCTTTTTAACGCGCTCAGATTGCCGGCCGCGAAGCAGGTTTTCTCGCGTCCGCAGCTCGCTTATACTCCCATCGAATTGCAACTCCCTTAGTGCATCTTTTCCAATCCACCGCTTGCTGCCGATTTGCGAGCCCGCCATCGTTGAGGCAGTCCGCCGTGCAGCAGCGTTCAACACCAGGTTGCGCTTGCCGATCTGACGAAGTGCCCAGTTGACTGCCTTCTTCACAAAGTTCCGGTCGTCCACGCCGGCTGCCTCGATCTGCGGCAGAAGCGAAAGAAACGCTTCGTCCGCCGTTTGCCGGTCATGAACTGCCAAAGCCGCCATGAGGGCGAAGCCAGCGCGCTTCACAAATTCGTCGCAGCTCGCGATCCAGTGGGTCATCACTTCCCAGGCGATCGGGTGACCGGCGAAACAAGTGAAGACAGCAGTTATCACAAATGTCCCAGGAATCGAAAGAGTCCGCCCATCGCTGCATCTCTTCCCGAGAGATGACCAGCGGTTCCCCGATGTGCGCCGCAAGGATACGAGCCTCGCGATTCCCTGAATTCCATAACTCAGATGCAAGCTTTTGGTTTTTGGGCAGCGTGCGGGCCAAGGCGCGCAAGGTTGTCACAGAAACGCCATAGGCTCGCTCAGTGCGGATGCCGAAACGCGCCATTCCGGCGATGTTCTCCGCGCTGCCGAGCGACTCTAAGTGCTGTAACAAGCCGCGAACCTCCGGTAGTGCTGAAACAGGCATCGCGGCGTGCTGCGTGCGGGCACCGGTTAATCCTCCATCGACGGAAAGAAAGCAGCCGAACCACCCACCCACTCCTTATCCCGATTGTGATCCACCCCCATCATCATTCCCCGCCCAAGGCGCGTCAGAGAGAGCACCGGTTCCAGGTCATGGTCATCGGGCCAGAGATAGAGGATCCGAATCTCCGCCTGGGTGGGGCCTGCAGGCGTGTCGATGACCGGCTCAAACTGCATCCGCTCCTGAAGTAAGTACTGATGCCGCTGCGCCGGAGGGATCGACTCCAGGTCGGCGTCGCTCGGCGCGAACTGAATCCCCTTACCTGCAAACGAAAACAGCGGCTTCAAAATCAGGGATTCGCGATTTTCCGGGAGCCTCTCCCGGCCCCTCCCTGCCATCCAGTCGTCAAGGAATACGGCAGGCGGCACCGCTGGGTGGTCGAGATAGGGCAACGAAAACTTACTCAGATGGAAGTACCAGTTCGGATGACCCGCCCACTCCACATCCAGCGACTCGCGAAAGTCGAATGGCAGGTGAACCTGTTTACGGACAATCTCGTCCGCAATGGCGCGATTGTAGATACGGTGAATTGGTATCTTGCGCTTGCCGTCTGCATAAAACAGCCGGGTTGGCCGGCCGGGATGCGCCTCCGGGATCAAGTCCGTGATATTCACGATGCGCAGGCCGACGCGATCGGCCGTTACCAGGAAGTCAGGTAACGTTTTCTGCTGCAGGGGATCCACATCGACCAGCACCACGTTCTCCGGGTCATGTCCGCCGAGTAACATCCGCGAATACAGCTTCCAGAAGCTTGTCTCGGTGTGACCACCGAGAAAGTAATCCAGCGACGGATCGAGGTCGGAAGACGGAGCGATATATTTCGCTCAAGACAAACTGGTACGCGAATACAGAAGGAAATGCCTGTAACTCGACCAGGCGCGGTGCCAAGCTACCATCCGCCAGGCGCACGATGCCGAAGTCGACCGTCATGAAGTGAGGACGTGCATTCTCATCCGCGGCATAAAACGCCTCGGGAATAGCGGCAGCCGAAGCACGCAGATAACCGGGGTTAGAAATCAGAGTTTCTGTAAGTTCCGCTCCGATCTTCGCCATATCGTCCAGTAATGGACGCGGCAGAAAACAAGGTGTTTCTGCGACGCGGAACTCCACGTGGGTGCGAACCGTTGCATCCAGAGTACGAAGAAACTGCCTATATAAGCGGGGCTCGAAACGTTGATTGAAGTCATGGCGGAGAAAGGGAATCACGTGCCAACCTCAAATCGGAAGACTAACTCAATTACGAAGGCTAGGACGAGGGCTTTAGAGGGGTACTTTTGTTACAACCACGTAATGCAATTGATTGAATATGAGATAACTAGAGCGTAAGTAACCCAAAGTTGCAGTTGAGTTTGTAACGGTGCCTCGAAAGTTGTAGCAAGGGATAGTATTAGGCGGTAGTCTTCTGGAAGCACCTCGATAGTTGGAGTTTCCATTCGATGCGTATCTGCGCAGCTCGCACTTGCGACTTTGTGTCGGTGCCAGCACCTTTAGGGTGCTCACAGAGAGACGATGGTTGTGCGATTGCACCTGCTGCGAAACCGCAGCCCTTTCAATCATTTTTAGATCAAAAGCAGGAAAAAACCTCCTGCTTTACATGGAAGAATTGCATGATAGCCACTGCACT
Organism: uncultured Acidobacteriaceae bacterium; assembly: GCA_963748555.1. GTDB lineage: Bacteria > Acidobacteriota > Terriglobia > Terriglobales > Acidobacteriaceae > CAWKKW01. Next base: position 97,518 of record CAVVJK010000018.1, on the reverse strand, counting down.
TTCATTCAGTTCAAACCCGCGCCTCCGAGCGCATAGGAGAATTATCGTGTCGAAATCATCTATTTTGTCCGCTGCTCTTTCCTTAGTATGTTCGTTCCTGTCGCTTCTGCCTTGACCGGCCCTGGCATCCCGGCTCCGATTCCGCCGCAATCCGGTATCGTGAAACACCGTTGCTGGACCTGGTATCCCCGCTCCATTCCGCCGCAATCCGGTAGCGTGATAACACGGTTGCTGGCCCTGGCATCCCTGCTCCGATTCCGCCGCAGTCCGGCAGTCGTGAACACCGTCGCTGGCCCTGGCATCCCTGCTCCGATTCCGCCGCAGACCGGTAGCGTGATACACCGTCGCTGGCCCTGGCATTCCTGCTCCCATTCCGCCGCAGATCCGGTAGCGTGATCAACACCGTCGCTGGCCCCGGTATCCCCGCTCCCATTCCGCCGCAGTCCGGTAGCGTGATCAACACGTCGCTGGCCCTGGAATCCCGGCTCCGATTCCGCCGCAGTCCGGTAGCGTGATCTACCGTCGCTGGCCCTGGCATCCCCGCTCCGATTCCGCCGCAGTCCGGCGCGTGATTCGTACTGTTGCTGGCCCTGGCATCCCCGCTCCGATTCCGCCGCAGTCTGGTAGTGTGATCGTACCGTCGCTGGCCCTGGCATCCCCGCTCCGATTCCGCCCCAGTCCGGCATCGTGATACACGGTTGCTGGCCCCGGTATCCCCGCTCCCATTCCGCCCCAGTCTGGCAGCGTGATTCGTACCGTTGCTGGCCCTGGTATCCCCGCTCCGATTCCGCCGCAGATCTGGCATCGTGATCACACGGTTGCTGGACCTGGCATCCCCGCTCCCATTCCGCCCCAGTCTGGTTCGTGATGGTTCGAGTAACACGTTAGTAACGTTCAAATTATCTGTGCTTGTCAGTTTCCTTGCTGTATTCTGCGTTCAGGCGCAGATCCCGCGCAGGGATGAAGTATGAACTTGACGTAAGTCTCGATAACGTACTCTGGCTCCTAAGCGTCGTCGGGCAGATCGTTCTGCTGCTCGTGATGGTTCAGCAACGCCTGCTAAAGACCCTTCCGGTCTTTTCGTCTTACCTTCTCTTCCTGGTTCTTTCCGATCCCTTCTTCTTTCTGATGCTGCACCTGCTGCACGCGCGAATACAGCGAGAGCGGGCTACCAGCAACGACGTACTTCAATCTGTATTTCGCCATGCTGGTACCGCAATCGCTTTTGGAACTCGGCGTTTCATGGAGGTCGCTGCCCTGGTCATTCCGGCCAGCAAAGCGCTCGCTTGCCCGGGGGCGTATTCGCCTTCCTTCTGGTATTTTGCTGGTCGCTGGACCACGACCTACTTTCTTTCGAATTTCACCCACTCGACTCCGCTACAGTCAGCCAGGCAAGCTGTACGCCAAGTTCAACTTTTGGCATGGCGGTTCTTCGGCTTCTGTTCTTCTGCCTGCTGGCCCTGTTCGCGCAGATGCTTGGCATTGGCTGGAAGAGCCACGTGCTGCAACTGGCCTCGGGTCTCGCGCTCAACGGAGCCGTGACCCTGCTCACACAAATTGCGCTTGACCCATCTGCACCGCCACGTGTCACTCTTCGCCATTATGGTCTCAATACCAGATGGAATTCCGCCTGCTGGACCAGGTTCGGATCATCGGTTACCTGTGTACACTGGCCTATTGGGCCTGGTCTTTCGCCCGTCAAGAGGCTCCAAGGAAAGAATTTAGTCCTCAAATGGCACAGTTTCTGGTATCTATATCTGGAGCAGTTAAAAGAGACCGTGCATCACTCGCAAGACTGAGTGAAAAATAGATATGATTCTGCCGATGATTCAAGTACTTGTTACGGCCTTGATGCTTGCCTACGCCGGATATTGGCGTAGACGGCAATCGAAGCGCCGCTCAGAAAGCTGGGAACAAATAGTCGCCCGGCTCAGGCCTAACGATTGGGGCTATGAAGATGTTGCTCAACGCTATCTCTATGGCGAGGGCATCAAGGCCACTACCCAGGATATTTGGAACCGTATCAGTGGCCCAAAGGGCTTGTGGGCGATGTACACCAACGCCAGTGTGATGGTTCAGTTGGCTGATTACGCGACGGCTCATGGCGACGGCACCAATGAAGAGCTTCTGGAAGCGATTCGTAGCGATGCCTTCCAGATTCGCATCTCCGTCCTGATGGCTTTGGCTCAGCACGTGATGAGGCTCTCTACGGTTGGCGCTTCTGTGAATGCACATCGCGCCGCCTCAGCCTACAGCGCGTTGCTGGCTCGCACCACCAACCTGTTCCAGGAACATTCCGCATTGCTCTTTCCGCGTTTCCTCGACGCGATGTGATCTCCGGGCGGCATCTTTGCAGATGCCGCTCTGACTCCCTCCTCAATTAAAATCTCCTCATCTCACCGTGCCACTCTCTCCCGCGGCTCTATGTTCACGGAGCCTTCAGAATGCGTGGGTATGCTGACTGCTATGGGGGAAGCATGCAATCGAAGTATCTGCGTACCATGGTTGGCGCTCTTGCCTTTGTGTCGCTGACCGCTGGCGCCCAGCAGAAAGCTCCCGACGTGGGACCCACCGAGGGTTTGCTGAGCGAGGCGAAGCCAACGTTTGTCGTGAATCGTAAGGACCTGCCTCAACATTGGACGCTAATTGCTTACGGAGACACTCGTTTTACTGATCCGGAGAGTGTGAAGCCGAGCAATCCGAAGGTGCGCCGCTGGCTGGTGGACAAGATCGGCAGCGAACACCCGGACTCCCTGATCGTGACTGGCGACCTGCCCTGGCACGGGGTTGCTGCCGACTACGCGCAATTTCAAGCGGAGACCAGCTCCTGGCGCGCAGCCAAGCTCCGCGTCTATCCCGTTCTAGGCAATCACGAACTCTCGCCCAATGGCACGGAGGGCGTTCAGAACTGGTGGGCGGCCTTCCCTGCCCTGAATCACCGCCGCTGGTATTCCGTGCAGCTCGGTGAAGCCTATATCCTCGCCCTCGACAGCAATCTTCCGCTCACCACAGGCAGCCCCGAGCAAGCCTGGGTCGATGCTCAACTGAAGATGTTGCCCAAGCAGACTCGGTTCGTCTTTGTCATGCTTCACCATCCACCGCTCGCAGATAACGGTCCCCACGAACGACACAACCTGAGGCCAAACGAAATCACGTTTGCCGATTACCTGAATGAGAAGCAGAAGACGCTCAAAGCGAGACTGATCGTCGTTGCCGGGCATACGCACAATTACGAACGATTCCAATCGCGCCGGCATTACCTACCTGGTGAGCGGCGGAGGCGGCGCAGATCCGTACCCGGTGGAGCGAGAACCCGGATGATCTGTATCAGGACAAGAGTTTTCCCAACTACCACTACATCCGCTTCGTCTTTGATGGGAGCAAGCTGACCGCGACGATGATGCGGGTTGCCGATCCCTCGGCCGCGACGCCGACCTGGGAAGCGAAAGATACCTTCACCATCGATCCAGTCCGATAGCTGAACCACAGGGACCGCGCCAGAGAGAGCTTCCGGCCTGCTCTCAATTCCCATCTACGGATTGCTTTGCAGGAATGCATCAATCCGGGCGATCTCATCCGGCCCCAGTCGGAAGGTCGCCGCCGGAACGGTTCCGTCCACCTGATCGGGCCGGCGCGCACCGACAATTGCCGCCGTCACTGCAGGATTCCGCAGCGTCCACGCTACGGCAACTACGCCCGGTTCCACTCCATGCTTCTGGGCGATCTCGCGCAGCACCTCGACCAGCCTCAAGTTGCGCGAAAGCTTCGGCTCCTGGAATTGCGGGGAACGTTTGCGCCAATCATCGGCCGGCAGGTTCTGAATCCGCTCTGCCGCTCATCTTGCCGGTGAGCAGTCCCGAAGCCATCGGCGAATAGTTGATCACGCCAATGTGATTCGCCTGGCAGAACGGCAGAATCTCGGCTTCCACATTCCGATTGAGCAGCGAGTAGGGCGGCTGCAACGAAGTAATCGGCGCGATCTTCTGCACTCGCTTCATCTGCTCGACGTTGAAGTTGGAGACGCCGATGTAGCGGACTTTGCCTTCGTCCTTCAACGCTGCGAGCGTCTCCCAGCCCTCTTCTATTTCATTCTCGGGATTGGGCCAGTGAATCTGGTAGAGGTCGATCACATCGACCTGCAGGCGCCGCAACGAGTTCTCCACCTCTTCGCGCAGTGATTGCTTCTTCAAGCTGCGATAGATGGTGCGATCTTCGTGCCAACGCATGGAGCACTTGGTGAAGACGTAGGGCTTGCGCGTGGCATGCTTCAGCGCCTTACCGACAATCTCTTCTGAATGGCCGAGACCGTAGATCGCGGCGGTATCGATCCAGTTGATCCCCAGGTCCAGCGCACGTTCTATGGTTGTTACAGATTCGTTGTCGTCCTGCGCGCCCCAGGCAAACTCCCAATTGCCGCCGCCGATGGCCCAGGCTCCAAAGCCGATAGCGGTCAAGTGCAGATCCGAGTTGCCCAGCGTGCGCATTTCAAATGGGGTGGTTATCGGAGTAGAGGATGTACTGGCCATATGCTTTCTTCGATGCCTTTACGACGGGCTCTGATTCCCGAATTCAAGCGGAGATTCCGCTCGGGCCTTGGCCAATGCCCACGCCGCTACCGTCGAGCTGTCCTGAATCACGCCGGTCCGAATCAGGTCTTCGAATTGTGCGATCGGCATGCGCGTCATGGTCAGATCCTGCTCTTCGTGTTCGCGACGATGATCGCCCTTGACCAACTCTGTCGCGCGAAAGACGTGGAAGCCCTGGTTCGTGATGCCATAGGCGTAGTAGAGATGCCCGACATATTCCATCTTCCCTGCGCTCATGCCGGTCTCTTCCAGCAACTCGCCGCGTGCCAGTTCCAGAGGATCAGCGTTGGGTTTCAACTCCCACGATCCGGCAGGAAACTCGAGGAAGCGCTTCTTCACCGGATAGCGAAATTGCTCGATGAGATAGAGGTGATCCTCTTCGATTGGAATGATGAGAGCAGCGGCCGGCTTTTCCACCACGGCGTAAATACCGGCAGAACCGTCGATTCGCTCAATCTGGTCTTCCCTCACCGTCATCCAGCGATTCTGGTAGACGATGCGGCTGGCGAGAGTCTTGATGGACATAGGGGAAGTCGCCTCGATACCAGCCGATGAGGTTATGGTTCGATCAGGAATCGGCCTTCCTGCATGATTTGTTCTTCACCTTCGGGGCCATTGACCCAGATGTTGAAGCGCAGGCCGACCACGTCAATGTGCGTCGATGACTTCCACGGAGCGCCCGTGTGATTTCCATAAGGGTCGCCAAACGCGATGTGGATGCCGGGAAACTTTTCATCCTGCAGAATATTGCCGATGACGTGATCGATCCCGATGTTCGTGCCGATGGCGAATTCGCCTACCCGGTCGGAGTTTTCGTCGGTATGGGTGTAGGCCCAGAATTCGTCGCAGAGCTGTTGGTTTTCCGAGCGGCAGGCCGTGATTCGGTTGGCAACGATCTCGATCGTCAGCGGCGCGGATTCCAGCAGCCCATAGCGCGCACAGAGATAATCGCCCACGACCCCATCGACCACGAAGGTTCCGTTCACCTCGCCTGGTGAAGTAAAACATTCGCCGCCCGGCAGGTTCCCCCACTTTTCCCGCGAGATGATGCCGGAGGTCTTGAACCACTTGTAGTTGGGGTTCAGGTCAGCGCGAATGTCAGTTCCTGCCGCGGTGGTGGCGCGCACATAGCTCGCCCGCCGAACCTTCTCGATCACTTTCTGGCTGAGCCGATCGACCAGGTTGAAATCGGCCCGCATGCCTTCGCACATGATCTGCGGAGTGATGTTGACCATGTGGGCGTGGCGCATGTGCCGGCGATTGACCACGTCGGTCATCTGCATGCGCGAACGCAGCTCGTTGCGCTGCACCTGCACGGCAAAGATGCTGACATCGGAGGTCTCCATGTCTTCGAGCACTGCGGGCGGCATGTCTACCAGCGGGCGAGCGGCAAGCTCTTCGAGCAGGAAAGCGTTCCACCGGCAGCCATTCGCGGCAAGCTCGGTGGCGAGAGAGGCAGCGATGGCTTTGGTAGCCTCGTCCGTAATCAGCGTGACTTTCTCTTCCGGAAGCACTCGCAGGCAGGTGGAAATCGCGCTCTTGGCCCCGGCGGAAAACTCAGGCGAATACGGCGTCGCCAGCAGATTCTCAGCCTCAGCGAGTGATGGGATTCGTCATGCTCTGCTGTTCGTCCTTAGGAGGCTGGCTATCGTGTCGCTTCGGTGGGGGCCATCTGCTCGCAACGCCTATGGTGTCACTGACCTATGGTGTCACAGGATTGCGCCGAAAGGAAACCTTGTCCCTCCATAGCTAGATGCGCCGCCGGGATCCAAGGTCAAGGCGGACGGGTAGATCGTGATAGTTTTCCAGGATGAGCTCAGAACGTCGCAGCAAGATCGGCATCGTCGGCGCCGGCAGCGTTGGCGCAACGATTGCCTACGCGTGCATGCTCCGCGGGGTCGCCAAGCAGATCAGCCTCTTCGACGTGGCCGCCAGCAAGGTGCAGGCGGAGGTGCTCGACCTGAACCATGGACTCATGTTCGTGCCCATGGCCAAAGTGGAAGGCTCCGATGATATCGCGGTGCTGGCGGGTTCCGACGTAGTGGTCGTGACCGCAGGTGCCAAGCAAAAACCCGGCCAGACTCGAGTCGACCTGGCAGAGACCAATACCAATATCTGCCGCAAGCTCATTCCGGACGTACTGCGTGTTGCCCCGAATGCAATCCTGCTGATGGTGACCAATCCCGTCGACGTGCTCACCTACGTGGCGTGGAAGCTGAGCGGCATGGGCTGCCAGCAGGTGATCGGGAGTGGCACGGTCCTCGACAGCTCCCGTTTTCGTTTCCTGATCGCGCAGCGTTGCCAGGTGGCCGTACAGAACGTGCATGCGTACATCGTGGGGGAGCATGGAGACACGGAGTTTCCACTATGGTCGAGCGCGTCGATCGGCAATATCCCGGTTCGCGACTGGCATGTAGCCGGGACACGGGGTTCTGGATGTGGCGGAGCAGGCCGCCATCTTCGAGAGCGTGCGGACCGCTGCCTACCAGATCATCCAGGGCAAGGGCGCAACCAACTACGCGGTCGGACTCGCAGTGAGCCGCATTCTCGAAGCGATCTTGTGGGATGAAGGTCGAGTGCTGCCGGTCTGTTCGCTGCTCGATGGCTATCGCGGCCTGAGCGGCGTGTGCCTGTCGCTGCCCACGATTGTGAACCGCCAGGGCGTGGGCAACCTGTTGCCGGTGCCGATGAACAACGCTGAGGACGCCGGATTGCGGGCCAGCGCCGAGGCCATTCGTAGCGTCATTCAGGCCGTCGGCTTTTAAATCGCGCGGGAGCCGGGACCAACCCCTGGACGCCGGATTTGCATCTTTCCTCTGGAAGCGTGGCAACAGGCCATTGTTGCGCTAAGCCCGAGGTCAGTGGTGCGGGAAACACAAACGGTTGGCAGGGGCGCGGGTTTTCGCGATTTCCTCCGCTTGCCATCGGTGAAGGAGAATCGCGGTCAACCGGTGGACCCTGTCGACGTCGTCGTCGTTTTGCTCGTCTTCTGCGGAATTGTCCGGTGTGTAGCTGTCTCCTCTCATTTGCACTCATCTACCAACCACCAAGCGACCGGCTTGATCCCAATTTTCACACCCTTCCTTTTGCACGCAAGGCGAACGTGGTCTAAGGTTTCCTTAGACAGTGCGGCCCCGAAATTCCCGGGTGCCGGTACGTGCGGTGCGCAAATTTCGTCGATAAGGGAACTCGCGTGAAGAAGATTGGCGTCCTGTTCGGGATGGAGAACACGTTTCCGGGTGCTCTGGTTGAGCGCATCAACTCGATGAACATTGACGGCGTGACTGCCGAGTTCGTGCAGACGGGCGGTGTGCAAATGGCGAAGCCTCCGGCCTACGCGGTGATCGTCGATCGCATCTCGCACGACATTCCGTTTTACCGGGCGCTTCTCAAGCACGCTGTCCTGAACGGCACGGTGGTCATCAACAACCCTTTCTGGTGGTCTGCCGACGACAAATTCTTCAACTACTCGCTGGCCGACAAGCTGGGCGTTGCCGTTCCGCCCACGGCCATTCTGCCGCACAAGTATCTACCCGCCGGGCACCACGGAAAGCTCGATGCGCAATCTCGAATATCCGCTCGACTGGGACGCGATCTTTGAGTACGTCGGCTTCCCCTGCTTCATGAAGCCGGTGGATGGCGGAGGGTGGCGCGACGTCTACCACGTCCACAATCCGGAGGAATTCTTTTGCGCCTACGATCAGAGCCGCGATCTTTGCATGATGGTGCAGAAGGCGGTGAACTTTGACGAGTACTTCCGCTGTTACGTGGTGGGCCAGGAGAAGGTCCACATCATGCCCTACGATCCACGGCGCCCGCATCATGAGCGCTACCTGCAGCATCCGCCGCAGTATGACAAGAAGCTGCTGAAGCGGGTCGAGAAAGATTCGCTGACGCTCTGCCGCGCTCTCGGCTACGACCTGAACACGGTCGAATTTGCGGTCGAAAATGGCGTCCCGTACGCGATCGATTTCATGAATCCCGCTCCGGATGCGGACCTGCATTCGGTAGGCGCTGCAAACTTCGAGTGGATTGTGCAAACGGTGGCTGATCTCGCGGTGAAGAAAGCCAAGTCGGGGCCAAGGATCGAGGAATTCCACTGGGGAGCCTACCTCGGCAGCGCCTCCGACCGCCCGTCCAAAAAGAAGAAAACCTCCTCCAAGAAAGCCTCTGCGAAGAAAGAGAAGTCCTGAGCGAGCAGCCCGATCCCGACGGTTGCGGAGCCGGGAACCTGTTGACGGGGGAAAGAGCTCTTTTTTTAGAGCAGTAGCCATGCACAAAAAACTTGCCTGCCTGCGCGAGGCAACTTACAACAGTAGCTATTGCGGATGAGGTGTTCCCCATGCAGCCAACGTTCAACATCGGAATCGAAGAGGAGTTCCAGACCATCGATCCGATCACACGCGACCTGCGCTCGCACATCCAGACCGAGTTGCTCTCTGAAGGCAAGCGGCGGTTGGAAGAGCGGGTCACGGCGGAGCTGCACCAGTCCGTGATTGAGGTCGGCACGCGTGTCTGCCGGACCATCAACGATGCCCGCGCGGATATATTCGAGCTTCGCCGCGAGATGATTCGCCTCGCCCAGCAGAACAACCTCCGCCTGGTCGCCGGGGCCACGCATCCTTTCGCCGACTGGCGCACCCAGGAGATTTCGCCCGACCCGCGCTACGCTCGCGTCGTAGAAGATCTGCAGCTGGTGGCGCGCGCCAACCTGATCTTTGGGCTGCACGTCCATATCGGCGTCGAGAATCGCGATGCAGCCATTCGCGTGATGAATTCGCTCCGCTACTTTTTGCCGCACCTGCTGGCGCTGTCTGCCAACTCGCCCTTCTGGCGCGGCATGAACACCGGCCTCAAAAGCTATCGCGCCAAGGTCTTCGACAAGTTCCCTCGCACCAATATTCCCGACACGTTTACCAGCTGGAGCGAGTTCGAATCGTTCGTCAACCTGCTGATCAAGACCAACTGCCTCGACAACGGCAAGAAGATCTGGTGGGACATTCGCCCGCATCCCTTCTTCAACACGATCGAGGTGCGGGTCTGCGACCTGCCCATGCGCGCAGAAGAGACGCTGGCGCTGGCTGCGCTCATCCAGGCCACCGTTGCCAAGCTACACCGGCTGCATGAACGCAACCTCGACTTCCGCCAGTACTCGCGCGCTCTGATCATGGAGAACAAGTGGCGCGCGGTGCGCTATGGGCTGGATGGCAAGTTGATCGACTTCGGCAAGGAAACCGAGGTGCCGGCACGGGATCTCATCATCGAGTACCTCGCTTTTGTGGAGGAAGTCGTCGATGAACTGGAGAGCCGCGACGCCATCAACTACATCTACAAGATTCTCGAGAATGGAACCGGCGCAGACCGCCAGATTCGCAAGTTCGAAGAGACCGGAGATTTGAAGGCGGTCGTCGATTACATGGCCGAGGAGACGACCGCGGGCTTGACCGATTGAAGACCACGGCCCGAATGAAACGATTCCTGGCACTCGCGAACGTACAGCTCCTTCCTCCCGTTGGCGGCTTCGACAGATCGTACAAGGAAGGGGCACGATGACTAAACCTCCCAGGAACATCGAGCCTCGCTGGCCTGCGATCCTGGCCCTGTTCGCAGTGGGCGGGCTGCAGCTGGCTCTCCCTGAATCCCTGTCGGTCGGACCCCCGTGGCTTCTGATTGCGATTGTGAGTGTTCTCGCAGTCCCGACCATCTGGACTCGCCGGCGCGGTATTCACGAACTGGAACAGGATACTTGGATACGTGCTCACTTCGGTGGTCACTGTCGTGATGGCGTGGTCCCTGTATCGCGTGGTGGCCGCACTGCCTTCCCGCAAAGAAGCTCCCATCGCGCTGCTGCGGTCCGCGGGCGCTCTCTGGATTGCCAACATCCTGGTCTTCGCTTCGTGGTACTGGCGGCTCGATGCCGGCGGCCCGCATGCCCGCGAATTGCGCGGCGCGCATACCGATGGCGCATTCCTCTTCCCGCAGATGACCCTCTCGCCAGAGGCGCGGCGCGACATGGGCGAAGCAGGACTGGAGCCCGGGTTTCGTCGACTACCTCTTCATCGCCTTCAACACCAGCACGGCATTTTCGCCGACCGATTGCCCGGTGCTGTCCCGCTGGGCCAAGGTGCTGATGATGGTCCAGGCGCTGATCTCATTCGCTACGGTGGTGCTGCTCGCGGCACGCGGCGTCAACATTCTCTGAAGCCCAGTGTCGCGCCGATACCAGCAGGTCCGATCCCAAGATACACATGTCCATTGAAGGAGGAATTCCCATGGGTTTGGCGACAGGTACGTTTGAAGTAAAAACAACACCGCTGACCGCAGACCCGGATACCGGCGATCTGCAGCGGTTGTCCCTCGATAAGCAGTTCGTCGGGGGATCTCGAGGCGACCAGCAAAGGGCAAATGCTGGCGCTGGGAACCGCTGTCCAGGGCTCCGCCGGTTATGTGGCCATCGAACGCGTCAGCGGCAGCCTCCACGGCCGAACCGGCACATTCGCCATGCATCACAAGGGCACCATGACGCGCGGTACACCGGAGATGTCCATCACCGTCATCCCCGACTCAGGCACGGGAGAACTGGCCGGTATCGCAGGCACGTTTGTGATTGAAAGGAAGGACGGGAAACACCTCTACCGCTTCGACTACACCCTTGAAGCCAGCCAATGAACTCGACGGCTGCGGGAAATCAGCGCGGAGCAGCGCCAGAACTCACAGATAGACGTTGAGCATCTGCTTCCAGGTCGGCCAGTCGTGGCTGTTCCACGTGTCCCACACGTCGAGGCGGCACGGAATGCCCTTGTGGTGCATCACTTCCGCCAGCCGGTAATTCTGGTTCTTGCAGTGGTCATCGTGGCCGGTTCCGAGGATGTACGTGTTCGACCTGTAATGATCGAAATACCATCCGTCCGACAAGATTGGCGAGGTAGTGCGGCGGCATGTTGAAGTACACGTCGTTGTCGTAGTACCCGTGCAGGAAGTTCGACACGTCAAAGGCCCCGCTCATGGAGAGAAAGCCGGTGAAGCGGTCGGGATGGCGCAAAGCGATATTGACTGCGTGATAGCCGCCGAAGCTGCAGCCGAGGCTCACCAGGTGGGGATTGTGGTTCTTCTGCCGGACCAACGGCAGCACCTCGTCCATCAGATAGCTCTCGTACTGCATGTGGCGCGCGATGCGCCATCGCGGAGGCACATCGCGGTTGTACCAGCTCTCCGCGTCCACTGAGTCGACACAGAAGATCTGAATCTCGCCGTGGTCCAGCTTATGGGCGATGGAGCCGATCAATCCTCGGTCTTCCCACTCGAAAAACCTTCCGCACGAGGAGGGAAAAGCGATTGCGGGCACGCCAGAGTGGCCAAAGACCAGCAGTTCCATATCGCGACCGAGACGCGAGGAAAACCACTTGTGATATTCGCGATTCATAGAAACCTGCCTTGAGCCCCGAAGAGTTTCGGAATATTCCTGCTACTGTAACAGGGAGCGGAGTGGGAGCATCGTAACTAGGGCGTGCCGCCTGCCCGTGAGCCGGACCTGAGCGCAAATCTTCTGAAACAGCGGAGCTCCGTACGATTTGGAACCACAGTTGACGACCTCATCCGGCAACCCTGGCCTTGTCCCCGAAACCTCACCGCCTGCGCGACTCAAGCTGCATCCGCGGTTTCACAGCCGCTTCCTGGCAGATGATCGGGACGTGATCGTCTACCTGCCGCCGGAGTACGACGAGCAGCCGGAAAGGCACTTCCCTGTTCTCTACATGCACGATGGGCAGAACCTCTTCGATCCTCGCACCTCCTATGTTCCGGGCAGAACGTGGCAGGTCCGCGAAACCGCGGACAGCATGATCCTGTCGCAGGATGTGGAGCCGCTGATCATCGTCGGTATCCATAATGCCGGTGAACGCCGGCTGGCGGAGTACACTCACGCCCGCGACTGGAAGCTCGGCGGCGGAGAGGCCAACTCGTATGGCAAGCTGCTGACCCGCGAGTTGAAGCCTTTCATCGATTCGGAATACCGCACCCTGGTGGACGCCGCAAACACCGGCATGGGCGGCTCATCGCTGGGTGGCCTGGTCACCCTTTACCTTGGCCTGCGCCACGCGGACTACTTCGGCAAGCTGGCGGTGATGTCCCCCTCGGTCTGGTGGAATCACATGAGCATCGTTGGTTTCGTGAACGAGTACGAGGGACCGCCCTGGCCGCGGGTCTGGCTCGACGTAGGAGACGCCGAAGGCAAACGAACCATGAACAACGTCGACCTGCTCTACGCCCGCATGCTCAGCGTGGGATGGAAGGCCGAAGAGAGCATCCACTATGAACGCGTGTTTGGCGGCACCCATGATGAGGCTGCCTGGGCGCTTCGAATGGGCCCCATGCTGCAGTTTCTGTTTCCCGCTCAAAAGCCCTGAATTCTCCCATCGAGGTAGCCCAGGTGCATTGAAATCGCCTCGGATTCCGGTAGACTCACAAGATGGGAAACAAGAACGCTGCAAAGCGCGAGAAGAAGAAGCCGGCCAAGACCCAGTCCAAGGCAGCTCCGGGCCGCAGGTACGACGATCAGGCCAGCTACACAGCTCGCATCGCCCCGGAACCCAAGAAAGACTAGACGCGCCCTCGGGCAATTGCCTCTAAACGCCGCTCAATGATGCCCGGATGGTTGCGAAATGGGGGCATTTCAGCAATACTTAAGTGTTGGGAATCCTGTGGGCTGGCCCTCCGCTGCGCCCCGCCGTCTCCCTCACATTCAGAGCAGTCTTGAAAGGATTTTGACCAGTGTTGATGATTCGTTTGGCGCGCTTTGGTGCGCGTAAGCAGCCGTACTACCGCGTCGTAGTGATTGAGAAGGATCGCGCCCGCAATGGACGCTCCATTGAAGTGGTTGGAACCTACAACCCCCGTACCAGCCCGGCCACCCTTGACCTGAAGCGCGATCGCATCGAGCACTGGACCAAGAATGGTGCGCAGCTTTCGGATCGGGTCGCGAAGCTCTTTGCCAAGCAGCCCGAGGCTCCCGCAGCCGCATAGTACCGGGGTGGGGTATCGACTGCGAATTAGCACCAGACATACCCCTCGCCCCGGAAGTTTCGTTTCCAGTTACGTCTCCGCGTGAATCATCGAGCATCGCCAGAAATCGAGCCAAAGCGCATTCCCGCCTCCGGCTTCATTTCCATCTACTTGCATCTGTCATAAGACAGCAGGTTGCTGCTACTATGGCGCGAGCCTGACGAAAGGCAGCAGTGTCTTCGAGGGGGCGTGAAGATGATGCAAGACGAGAAGCAGGACGATATGCAGGAACTGGTAGCGGAGATTGCCAGGGCGCTAGTGGATGAACCGGGGGCGGTGGTGGTGGAAGCAGTCGATCGCGAAGAGAGCACAGTGCTCCGGCTGCGCGTAGCACCCACCGATGTAGGAAAAGTGATCGGAAAGCAGGGCCGCACGGCGCGCTCCATGCGAACCATTCTGGGAGCCGTCAGCATGAAGCTGCATCATCGCTACACGCTCGATATTCTCGAGGAAGACAAGCAGCCTGCTCCGGTCAGTTAGGGTACAGACCGCCGCTTCAACCCACGAGACACATGCCACTGCGCGCATCCCCCAGCCTGCGGAAGCTTCTCCTACGTCCGCAGACGACGGTGAGCCATCGCGGCTCAGTCCCCCACGCAGAGTTTTCCCATGACTGAAGAAAAATGGATCGTCGTCGCCCACCTCGTGCGTCCGCAAGGCCGCGGTGGGGAGCTGATCGCTGAGATTCTCACCGACTTCCCGGAGCGATTCGCAGAACGCAAGCGGCTGTTCCTGGCGAAGCCGGAGAGCGGGACCGCCGGCAACCAGCCGCAGCCACGCGAAGTGTCGCTTGAGAGCCACTGGCTCCACAAAGGCCGCGTCGTGCTCAAGTTCGCGGGCGTCGACTCGATCAACGACGCAGAAGGTTTGCGTGGGCTGGACGTGCTCATCTCCCGTGAAGAGCGCGCCCCGCTGGAAGAAGGAGCCGTCTATCTTGACGACCTGATCGGATGCATGGTCGTTGACTTCCATGGCGCAGCGACTGCGGGCCAGCAGGTCGGTGAGGTCATCGAAGTAGATCGCGAATCCACCGCCGGCGCGTTGCTCGTGGTGCGCCATGCCTCCGGTGAAGTCCTGATCCCATTTGTGAAGGCCTATCTAAGGCGGGTGGATCTCGAGGCGCGGCGGATCGAGATGGACCTGCCGGAAGGATTGCTCGACCTGAACCGGCCGGCTACTCCGGAAGAACGAGCCGCCGCCAAGGACGAGGGCAGCTAGGCCGCTGTCGGCAGCGACTCTGCACTCTGCCCCTACTTCGCCACGGGCACTCCGTCCAGGGCTGTGAGCCGCCCGACCGGATACAAACCAAGCTGCGGATCATGCCACGGCGATCGGTCATAGAAGAAGGCCAACCGCGCGCCTGGGCTGGCAGCAAAGAGCGGGTCGGTAGTCACTTTCTTTTCGAACTCGGCTTTGATCCTGGGGTCTTTCGCCATCATCTCCCGCGCCAGCTTTTCGAGAACATAGGGTTCGCCCTCTTCCTTCTGCTCGAAAATCGAATCGAAGAAGCCCCAGGCCATCGCCGAGTCAGGCGCCTCCGGTTCCAGCCACGCCATCGCAAC
This sequence comes from uncultured Acidobacteriaceae bacterium, assembly GCA_963748555.1. Classification (GTDB taxonomy): domain Bacteria; phylum Acidobacteriota; class Terriglobia; order Terriglobales; family Acidobacteriaceae; genus CAWKKW01. The sequence continues at coordinate 82,310 of CAVVJK010000018.1, read as the reverse complement.
CTTGGAGAGACGCTGGTTGAGCCTGACGATCACCGAGCCTGCAGGATACGTCACCGTTTCAGTTACGAGCGTACACTGCGGAGGGTGGCCGGGTTTGTGGTTGGCTCCTTCTCCGGCAAACAATGGGTGCCGCCCCTCAAACGGCGGCTCCTGCCACAGTCGGGTTGGTGCATCGGTAGGTCTCTACCGCCCCGGTCCAAGCTGCGTTCATTCTGAATAACTCGACTTGGTGTGCTTCCAGAACGTCGATGACGCGCGTCCATTGCGCAGGAATGATATAGGCAGCGGGCGGCACCGTGGATGCGGTCACTTTGAAGCCCGTCTGCATGGGCAACGACACATTCCAGGGCTCGTGCGAATACCGAATCCACATGTTGCCCGAGACTTCGCTTAACTCCCGCGTGTATTTGTAACCGTGAAAGAGAAACGGCGTCGTCTGTCCGCCCCACGCGAGCGCTAACGGGAACCGCGAATTTCCCAAAGCGTGGGATCCCAGCTTCTCCGCCTCCCGATCGGCGGCCGCATTCAGATCGATGAGCGTATCTGCGTCGCGGTTCACCACAGCGAGTAAGCCGCGCAGCAGTTCGTAGTTGCCGGTTACCCGCGTCTTGTAGTCCTTCAGCATGTGCAACTCGACCAGCATGCCCGGCCGGTTCTCAAGGATCATGTACCCGGTAGAGAATCGCGGAGGATTGTCGTTGAAGCCGAGCCCCTGCGCCGGATCGGTGTCGTCCACCAGCGTGATGTAACTGGGAGAGGCGAGGTGTCCGGTGTCGTTGACGGCCTTCTCCAGTGCAGGGCTGAGCGACTCGTCGACCCACTGCGCCATCGGTCGTGGAACGTTGGGGCCATCATCGGTGGCATAGGTCACGTCGTACTGGTAGTCCGCGCCGTCGGTCACGTGGTTATCGACGAAGAAGTCCGGGCAGCCAGCGATGAAACATTCGCAGGAAGGCGCGCGTCTCCGGAGCCTGAGCCTTCAGGTAGTCGCGATTCAGGTTGAGGTTCGTTCCGTTGGTTCGCCAGCCCATCTCCTCCGGGCCGTTCTGATTGATGCGGTTGTATCGCGAGCGGCGCTCGTGGCCGTCTGCGTTGTAGATGGGGATGAACACAAACACCGCGCGATCCATCAGCCTGGCCTGCGTCCGGGTGATCACCATGTCGCGCAGCAGCGCCAGGCAGCTATCCTTCCCGTCCATCTCTCCGGCGTGAATGGAGTTCTGCACCAGCACGATGGGACGGCGCGCGGCGTGCAACTTCTCAGGATCGAAGACACCATCCTTCGACACGATGACGAGGTCCAGTTCGCGGCCTTCTCCGGTCGTGCCAAAAGGCTCGATTCGCACCTGGGCGGGCGCGGAGGCCGCCACACGGTGCAGGTAGCTCATGGTCGCTTCGTAGTCGGGGGTTGTGCGGTAGCCGGTCTGCTCCGCGGGCGTCTGCCACTCCTGGTTTGTCTGCGAATGTGCCCGCCATGCGGGCGACACCGCCAGGGCTACCAACAGAACCATCCACTGTTTTGGCCAGTGGCCATGCGGAAATCGCGACCCCATGCTTGCGTGTTCCTCCATCTTTGATTGCTCGTACGCTTCAGGCATAGTACGTTCTTTGCTGTCCTTTTATGGAACATTGCGCTACAGTCGCAGACTTCGAGGAGAGCTGCCATGGACGGGACGATTCGAAACCGATCTGTGAACCTGCCCTCATGGATACCGCCAGAGACGGCTGGCGCTGGTGATGTATGGGGTGGTTGCCGCCATCGTGCTGGCCGGCGTCATCGTCCTGAGTTGTTCCTTCTTTCAGGTCGACACCTTCCGGCGAGAGGCGCTGGGAAAGCTTGGCTCGCCTGCTGATCTTCACCGGACTGCTGACTTCCTTTGCTGAGCGATTTCATCGAATACATGACCTCGCCACCGCCCGACCCGGCAGCCGGGAAGCGGTGAGAGTCAAGACGGCCCTGATCGGATCGATGGCCGGCATCTCGATCCTGCTGGGCGATGCCGTCATCGTGGTGCAGCGGTACTCCAGCAGCGGCACAGACAGCAAGGCGTTGGCGGTGCTCAGCATGTGGGGCGGCGCTTGCCTGTTGCTCGGCGTGCTCACCGGATTTCTCTTTGGCGTTCCGCAAAATATCCAGAGCTCCCAGCTCGAGCAGATTTCCGACTGGATCACCAAGATCATTGTCGGGCGTTGGGCTCACGCAGTTGAACAAGATTCCGCATAAGCTGCACGTCTGGGCACAGGAGATTGCGGATCAGGCAGGCGGCGGGGGAGCGGGCAGTCCGCCTCCCGCCCACTTCGTTCATCATTGCGCTGATCCTGTTCTTCGTGACCGTCGGATTCTTAACCGGCTATCTGCTGACCAGGATGTTTCTCGGGGATGACGGCGGTCCCCGGGATTCTGAGGTCACGCAGAAGATCGGGGCGGGCGGACTGGGCGTGGTGGTGGACAGCCATCCGACGTCACGACCGCGGCCCCGGCGAGCGCGACCGCGGTCAGCAGGAGAAGCGTGCGGTAGACGCTGCAGCCGCGGCTCTCAAGAGACACGGATGCGGCGAGAGCCGCATGAGTGAGTAACCGTGCTAGGTGATGTCCTCGGTATCGAAGGCCGGCGTGACCAGCGCCTGGCGCCGCCGCCTGGTGGTTCCTCCTACATCGCCCACCAGGCTCTTGACCACTTCTTCCACCTCCCTGGGATCTTCGATCTCAGCGCTCAAGGTCTTCAGGTCGGAGCCGGCGTCAATGTTTTCCAGCAGGACCACCGCATGGGCCTGCGCGACGTGGTCCAGGTTCAACCCCTCAGGCGTCTTGGCTTTGATGCCCACCGCACTGGGTTCTACCTCCAGCATGTCCGCGATGCGTTCGCGCATCTCGTGGGCAATGGGCGCAATCTTGGGAGCGGCCAACACCAGGGTGGTGTCGACGTTCACGATGCGATAGCCGGCGTTCTGGATCTCTTCGAGGGCTAGATCGAGGAAGATCGCCGAGTCCGCATCCTTCCACCGCGGGTCCCCAGGAGGGAAGTAGCTGCCGATATCGCCTGCGGAAACGGCGCCGAGCAGGGCGTCGGTGATGGCATGCAGCAGAACATCTCCATCGGAATGTCCGGCCAGGCCCTCTGGATGTTCAATCGACAGGCCCCCGATGCGAAGCGGCACTCCCGGCTTGAACGCGTGTGAATCCCAGCCCATTCCAATTCTCATGCTCATGCTCTTCTCTTCCCTGCGCCCTGAAGACGCGTTGCTGACTGCAGCCCTGAAGTGGCTGGCTCCCGCTCTGGAGCGAAAGACGCCGGATGGTCGTCTAAAGGCTCAGATCGGCCGTCCGCAGGTAAAACTCCGCCAGCTCGAGATCGCCCGGCTTGGTGATCTTCAGGTTCGCGTGCGTTCCCATCACCACGGCCACCTGAATTCCCGCGCGCTCTACGAGTGACGATTCGTCGGTCCCTACGAAGCCGTCCGCTTCCGCTTCGGCAAAGGCCTGCTTCAGAATTTTGGCACGAAACCCCTGTGGCGTCTGTGCCTGCACAATGTGTTCGCGCGGAATGGTGGCTGTGACGATGGCGCCCTCGGCGGTGCGCTTCACCTGCTTGATGGTGTCGACCGCCGGAAGCGCCACAATGGCCGCGCCATATTTCTCGACGGCCTCGATCGTGCGGGCGATGGTGGCCGAGTCGATCAGCGGACGAACCGCATCATGCACCAGCACCACATCGTCTTCGCCGCACTCGAGCGCCGCCAGGGCATGGGCCACACTTTCCTGCCGGGTGTCGCCGCCCTCCACCACCCGCACCCTGTCGGCGAAGCCGTATTCGGTCACCTGGCTCTGCAGCCGCGCCATCTCAGCGCTGCGAACCGCAACGAAGATCGAGCTGACCTGGGGAACTCCCGCGAAGGCACGCAGGCTGTGAATAAGAATGGGCACGCCGCCAAGTTCGAGGAACTGTTTGGGTGCCGCGACCGGGTGCGCATGGCCTTGAGCCATCCGCGTGCCGAGTCCCGCTGCTGGAAGAATGACGTGAACACGCATAAACATCGGAGTATACAAGGGATGAGCTGTCAAAGCATATGCGCCTGAGCGGAAGCCTGCGGTAACTCCCCGGCGTCCCGGGAAATGCACGGGAGCTACTATGAGAACGTTATGTCCCGTCCGCCTCAATCCAGTGACCCACAGGCAGCGTCACCCTCTCCAGCTTGAGACCCGGCTTTTCCGGCCTGGCTTGCGAGTCGCGGCCGCAGTGTCGGGTGGGGCAGACTCCGTTGCTCTGCTGCGGGCGCTTGTGGTCGAGCAGGAACGCCTGGGGCTGGTTCTCAGCGTGGCTCATCTTCACCATGGGATCCGGGGCGAGGAGGCGGATCAGGATGCGGAGTTTGTCGCAGACCTGGCCCGGCGGTTCGATCTGCCGCTTCACCTCCACCGCGTCGACACTCCTGCGTATGCCGACGCTCAATCGCGAATCGCTGGAGGAGGCTGCCCGCCATCTGCGATATGCCTGGTTTCGTAGCCTGCTGGCGACCGGACAGCTCGATGCGGTCGCGACCGCGCACACTCTCGATGACCAGGCGGAGACGGTGCTGCACCGGCTGCTTCGGGGAGCATGGACGGAGGGTTTGGGCGGCATTCACCCGCTGATGGGCGGCACTGCGGCTGACCCAGCTGCGCCCGGATCGCCGTCGAGCCGCGTAGAGGGTGGGCTGATCCTGCGCCCCATGCTTGCGGTGCGGCGGGAAGAGGTCGAGAGCTGGTTGCGCAGCCAGGGTCAACCGTGGCGCGAAGACTCCACGAACCGGGACCTGGACTTTACCCGCAACCGTCTCCGGCATGGGTTGTTGCCGGAACTGGCTGCCTACAATCCGCAGATTCAGACCCAGCTCTCACATCTGGCCACGCTGGCCCGCGATGAAGAGGCGTACTGGCAAGCGGAATTGAAGCGCCTGCTGCCTTCGCTTCTGCTTCCGGGCAAGCCGGTTCGCGGTGGAGGAAGAGCAGTCGGAACGCACCCGGGGGAAGCCTCTCTGGCAATCGAGGTGGAGCGTTTAGCGGGGCTACACCCAGCGATGCGGCGGCGCGTACTTCGTGCCGCGGCCAGGCAACTGGGTTGCAATCTCGATTTCGAACAAACCGAGCGCCTGATGGCCATGTGCGAAACCCGTGGTTCTCATGCGGCCAGTTCGAGCCAGCAATCGCCCAAACACCAGCAATTGGCGGCGGGGCTGCGCGCTGAGCGAACGCCCCGCGAACTGCGGCTCTTGCGTGTTGCAACCGAAGAGCGGACGGCTTCGCCTGAGTACCAGCTTTCGATTCCGGGCGAGGTCACCGCACCCGCCTTTGGCCTGAGCCTGCGGGCGAGCCTTGACGGCACGCCGCCGGGACCGCTTCCAAACGCCTGCCTGAGGGTGGCGCGGGCCGGCGATCGGGTGCAGCTTCGCCATAGCCGGAGCCCCAAGAAGGTCAAAGAAGTCTTGGCGCGGATGGGAATCCCCGCCGCCGATCGCACGAAGCTGGCCGGTGCTCGAGTGGCAAAGCCGCATCGTGTGGATGCAGGGCGCTGAACTGGAGCCGTGAACCAGGGTTCAGCCTGACAATCACCAGCGAGCCAGTTGACGCCGCGGACGACACGGGGATAACTCCTAAGTAATAGGCTGGACCTGGCGAGAGGATGGCCCTTTGGATGTACTTGCCCCGTCGCAGCTAGACAGCGGGAGTAAAATAAAAGCTGCAACGGGCGACCCCGGTCCTGCACGACTTTGTCAATTGTTGAAGCCCTGAACTTATCCGCTACTTTCGCGCGGGATTATCGTCTAATGCAGCGAAGATGAACGCAAATCCGGCTACCCGCGAGGCGGGCGCGCTGGAATTTCTGTCATCATAGAAGCTGCGGTTGCAGAGAGAATCGAGGGTTTTTCGTGAATTCAACGGTCAAAACAATCATCTTCTGGGTATTCATCTTTGCTTGCCTGGTACTGCTGTGGCAGGTGTTCCAGAAGAACACTGGCGGCGGCAAAGACACCGAGATTCCGTTCTCCCAGTTCATGCAGGATGCCCAGCAGGGCCTGGTGAACGACGTGACGGTGCTTAGCGGCTCAAGCGCCAGCGCCGAAGTACATGGCCACCTGAAGAACGACAAGAGCCAGTTCCACACCACGATTCCCGCCAACTACCCGCACGCGATCGACATCCTGACCGACAAGGGCGCCCAGATCACGTACAAGAGCTCGGACGGAAACTCCTGGCTGCCCATCCTGCTGAACTTCTCGCCGGTGATCATCATCGCGGCGCTGTGGTTCTTCATGCTGCGCCAGATGCAGAGTGGCGGGAACAAGGCGCTCTCCTTCGGAAAGAGCCGCGCGCGCCTGCTGTCGATGCAGCAGAAGAAGGTGACGTTTAAAGACGTGGCCGGCGTGGACGAAGCCAAGGAAGAGCTGAAGGAGATCATCGAGTTCCTGCGCGAGGCGCAGAAGTTCCAGAAGCTCGGCGGCCGCATTCCCAAGGGCGTCCTGCTGGTCGGACCTCCAGGAACCGGCAAGACGCTGCTGGCGCGCGCAGTGGCCGGCGAAGCCAACGTGCCGTTCTTCTCGATCTCCGGTTCTGATTTTGTCGAGATGTTCGTCGGCGTCGGCGCAAGCCGCGTTCGCGACCTATTCGAGCAGGGTAAGAAGAATGCGCCCTGCATCATCTTCATCGACGAAATCGATGCGGTTGGCCGCCATCGCGGCGCCGGTCTCGGCGGTGGACACGATGAGCGTGAGCAGACGCTGAATCAGTTGCTGGTCGAGATGGACGGCTTCGAATCGAACGACGGCGTGATCCTGGTAGCTGCTACGAACCGGCCCGACGTGCTGGATCCGGCGCTGCTGCGTCCCGGCCGTTTCGATCGCCGCGTGGTGGTCGGACGCCCTGACGTACGGGGGCGCGAAGAGGTTCTCCGTGTTCATGCGAAGAAGGTTCCGCTGTCTGAGGACGTTGATCTTCGCGTGCTGGCTCGCGGAACTCCGGGCTTTTCGGGCGCCGATCTGGCCAACATGGTCAACGAAGCAGCCTTGAGCGCCGCTCGCGCCAATCGCAAGTCGGTCTTCATGGAAGACTTCGAAACGGCGAAAGACAAGGTCATGATGGGTGCAGAGCGCAAATCCATGCTGCTTTCCGATGACGACAAGAAGGACACTGCCTACCACGAAGCTGGGCACGTTCTGGTTGCCGCCATGCGGGATCACGCAGATCCGCTGCACAAGGTCACGATTATTCCTCGCGGAATGGCTCTTGGCGTCACCATGCAGTTGCCTGAGGAAGACAAGCACACGGTCACCAAGGATTATCTTGAGACCCAGCTTGCGATCCTGATGGGCGGGCGCTGCGCCGAAGAGATCTTCATGAATCGGAAGACGACCGGTGCCGGCAACGACATCGAGCGTTCCACCGACCTTGCGCGCAAGATGGTTTGCGAATACGGCATGAGCCGGATGGGCCCGCTTACCTTTGGTAAGAAGGAAGAGGCCATTTTCCTCGGCCGCGAAATCTCGCAGCACCGTGACTTTTCAGAAGAGACGGCGCGGCAGATCGACGCGGAGGTTCGCAGCATGGTCGACGAGGCCTACAAGTCGGCCTACGACATTCTGAACAACAACCACGACATCATGCACCGCATGGCCGCAGCCCTGCTGGAGCGTGAAACACTGGATGCTTCGGATATCAAGAAGATCATCGCCGGCGAAAGCCTTCCTCCGATGCGTTCGATCGGCGGACCCGGCAGCCCCACTGGCGACGTGCAACAGGTGCTCAAGCCCGAAGGCGGACGCGCTCCCGGATTCCCCGAGGGCAGCCCTTCTCCGGCGTAATCAAGCGAACTGAACAGGAAAGCAAGAAGAAAGGCAGCCCGCCAAGGCTGCCTTTCTTCTTGGTAGCTTGTTGCGTGCAATCAGTGGGAAGCCAACACCGCGACTCCGTACTGCGGCATATTCAGCGAGTCTTTCTCTCCGCCTTCCAGGACATCTTGCATTTTCTTCGGCAGCGAAATTGTCTGCGCCGATTTCGAAAGGTTCACCAGGATGTAAACGACCTCGCCGTTCGGTCCGTAGCGGGGATTGACTTCCACGCCCTCGGGCACCGGGCCGAACGCCGGATGGACGCCGCTGATCTCGGTCATCCACTTCGCAGCGGCTTTCATGCCCGCTTCGTCAAACCATGCACCGATGTAAGTGATTCGGCCCTTGCCCACCTTGCGTGTGATGGCGGCCGGCTGACCGTCAAGCCAGCCATTGCTCTCGCCATATTTCTCCAGCACCTCGGCATCCGGAGCGGATGCACTCAACTGCTCGGCCCACAGCTTGGCTGTGCTCGCACCCCATTTCCCGGCCACCGGCACCGGATCGACCAACGCGTAGTACTGCTCGACCCGGCCGCCCAGCAGTTCGGCCAGCGGCCCAGGCTGACGTTCGGGCTGCAGCGCGTTGTCGTCGTTCTTCATGCCGGATCGCTGCCCGAGGACGAGGTGGCCGCCGTGCTTCACGTAATCGATCAGGTTTTTCGCCTGCCGCCTCGGAAAGCACATTCAGGCCGGGCGCGACCACGAGTTTGTATTGGCTCAGCGGCGCGGTCGGCGGCAACGATATCCATCGACTGCGCTGATCGCGCGCAAGGGCGCGTAGTAGCTGACAATCTCCGCCACAGGATCGTAACTCGTGATTGTGCTTCTGCCAGTTGATCGCCCAGCGGCTGTCGTAGGAATGCAGAATCGCTACCTCCGATTTCGGCGATGTGTCCGGCGAGCGCCGGCCCAGCCTTCTCAAACTCCTTGCCGATCTGCGCTACCTCGGCATAAAGCGGAACCGGCGTGCCGTCCGCGCCGAGCAATGTGCCGTGATACTCCTCTTGCCCGTTCAGTGCACTGCGCCACTGCCAGTAGCTGACCGTGTCGGCACCGTGGCCGACGTCATGCCAGGCCATCGCGCGCACTTCGCCCTTGTCGAGGGCATTGTTGACCGGCGCCCAGTTCACGAAGCCCGGGCTGCGTCTCCATGACCCAGAAATTCTTGCGCTTGAATCCGCGCGTAAGGTCGTGCGCCGCGCCGTTCGATTTGCGGTCGAGATGCCCTCCCCACATAGTCGTCCCAGGCCGCAAGATCGAGGTCCTGCTCGACGGTGTAGTGGTCGTAGCCGTCGAACCATCCCATCATGTTGGTGGTGATGAATTGCTTCGGATCGGCGTTTGCGCGGATCACGTCCAGCTGATTCTTCTGATAGCTCCGCCAGGTGTCGCTGACGAATCGCATCCAGCTCAGCAGCAGGCCCGGGATTGCCGCCGCTGGTCTCGAATCGGAATCTGGTTCCAGTCGGAGTAGGTCTCGCTCCAGTAGCCGGTCGTCCAGCGCGTCGTTGAGATTATCGAGCGTGCCGTAGCGCGCCTTCAGCCACGCCTGGAACTGCGCGCGTGTTCCGGCGTCGAACGAAACGTCTCGCATACTCGTTGTCGATCTGCCAGCCGAGCACGTAGGGATTGTGGCCGAAGCGCTTGGCCATCTGCTCGGCCATTGTCGCGAGCAAGTTCGCGATACTTTGGATTGGCCCAGTTGAATTGCTGCGCGGTTGCCGTGCTGGTCCCTGCTGGCCGTTCTCTTCGATGCGCAACGTCTCCGGATACTTTTGTGTCAGCCACGCCGGTGGCGCGGCGCGTGGGCGTGCCCGACCACGGTGTAGATTCCGTGCTTGCGGCGGCTGCGATCGCACGGCCTTCCAGCCAATCGAGATCGTACTGGCCTTCGGTGGGCTCCATGCGGCTCCAGGCAAACTCGCCGACGCGCACCATGTGGATGCCGGCCTTCTGCATCAGCGTGAGGTCGGCTTCCCAGCGCGACTCGGGCCACTGCTCGGGATACCATGCTGTTCCCAGAACCAAGGAGGGCGGACCGGAAGTCTCGGCGCGCAAACCAGCAGCACCCGAAAAGCAAGCGGTTACAAATGCAAGCACAACGGCCGCAGCACGGATCCACCGAATGGCTCTCACAGTATTTCCTTTCCAAGATGGGCTGAGCGCCTCAAGCGCCGCATAAGCCCAAAGTCCCACACCTTTAACCAGAATGGCGATCGGTTCGGCGGCAGAATGTAACTGTCGCTAACACTTATCCCGGGCGCGCCTAGCGAATCAAAACACCCGTCGTCCCGTAGCTCTCTCCCTCTACGGCCGTCTCGACCTGGGGTAGCCCCGTTGTCGGCGTCAGAACTTCGATCTTGCCGTCCTGGAGCAAGGTGGTGTCCTCCACCTTGCCGCCCTGGGCCGAGGGGTTCCACGCAAACGCCTGGCGATCGACCACGACCTCAGCGCCTGCCGGCGTGGCCACCCATTCCCTTTCTCCGTATCCTGTGGCTCCGCCCTGGTGGTGCAACTCCTCCGCCCCCGCCACGCCCGCAGCGGCATACGCCTGCTTGGCGACGGCAAACAGTTGCGCCGAAGTCGCTCCCGCACGCGTTGCATGTTGGAGCGCGGCATTGACCTTCGCGGCCGCGGTGAACCCGTCCGCTAACTCAGGCGGCATCGAACCGAAGTGGACAAAGCGCGTGATAGAGACGACCAGGCCCCACTTGCGCGCACAGAGATTGACCATTCCGAACCGCTCGAGCCGCGCGCCCCGGGGCAGCGCGTGCTTGTATTTGCGAATGCGATCGTCTACCGCCATCAATAACACGGAAGGAAGAATCGCCCTCTGGATCAGCAGCGATGCCGTGAGCGCACTCATTTCCTCTTCGCTGATTCCAGGCTCAAGGTGGTGAACAACCTCTTCGACCACTCGCGCGGTCGAGGCACCGAGCCAACGATAGCGTTCGATTTCCGAGGACTGGAGTTGACTGCGCAATCCCGCCAAGTCGATTGGCGCATGATCTCCGCCATGAGTATCGGAGCCAATTTTCCCACCTGTCGCCAGTTCAGCCGCAGCTTTTGCAAAATCTCCTGCGTGCCAGGGCAATACAACCGCCTCGAAGGGCAGACCGGCGAACTCCTCAGCGGCTAGCCGAGGTGCTTCGTTGTTGGTTGTGAGATAGAAGCTTTTGCCATCCTTGCGCACGAAGACCGCAGCCGCGCCGGTCTCCATTGGAATAGCCACCCGCATGTCCACTTGCCCGCCCGTAGCCCAGGAAACATTCTCGTGACGGCGCAGCAGCAAACCATCGACCTTGCGCTCTTCCGCGAGCCTGACCAGCTGCTGTTGTTTCAAGTGGATTTCATCAAGGATGGGCTGCGATGCTCGACCATCGCTCCCTTGAGACTGGCTTGCAGACATGGTTCTCTCCTGCTGTTGCTTCGACGCTATGCTTAGCCGGCGGATGCCGCTTGACGAATCTGTTTGAGTGCTGGATAGATCGCGCGGTAGGTCTTGTAGTGTTGCTGCAGCTTGGCGGTTGCTTTGGGCTCCGGTTCGACGACGGATGCGATGCGCACGATGGCTGCGCATGCCTCATCGACCGAGGACCACAGGCCCGCTCCGACTCCGGCCAGAACAGCAGCGCCGTAGGCGGCGCCTTCTTCGGCTGCCAGCAGCGATACCGGTTTCCCGTAGACATCGGCCTGAATCTGCCGCCAGAGAGGCGAGCGGGCACCTCCGCCTCCGAGCCGGATATCCCGCACCGGCACACCCAATTCGTTAAAGATGGTGAGCGTGTCTTTCAGGCTGAACGCAACACCCTCGAGAATGGCGCGCACGATGTGACCTCGAGTGTGGCTGGCGGAGAGCCCGATGAGCGCGGCTCGCACGTCAGGATCCACATGCGGGGTTCGCTCGCCCATCAGGTACGGTGTCCAAACCACGCCATCCGAGCCTGCTGGAATGCGCGCGGCCTCCTCGGTCAGGTTGTCGTACGGATCGCCATGCAGTTCGCCTTCCACGCCAAACGTGTCGCGGAACCAGCGGAAGGACAGGCCCGCGGCCTGGGTCACACCCATGACGTGCCAGCGATTTGGGATGGCATGGCAGAAGGTGTGGAGCCGGCCGCCGGGATCGAGGAACGGTTTGTCAGTGGCAGCGAAGACGACACCCGAGGTGCCGATGGTGGCGCTCACGTCACCCGCCCGCACGATGCCCATGCCGACTGCGCCTGCGGCCTGATCGCCGGCTCCTGCAACCACCGGCGTACCTTCTTTCAAGCCAGTCTCTGCAGCCGCCCGTGCAGTGATCTTCCCGACGACTTCCTGCGATTCGAAAAGCTCCGGCAGGCAACTCGCATCCAGTTGCGTTGCTTCGAGCATTTCAGTGGACCAGCGACGATGCGCCACATCGAGAAGCAACGTGCCGGATGCCTCTGCGACATCGATGGCGCGCACACCAGTCAATTGCAGGCGAACGTAATCCTTAGGCAGCAGAAAGCGGCGAAAGCGCTTCCAGATCTCGGGCTCGTGGGTGCGAACCCACATCAACTTCGTCAATGTGAAGTTGGTCAGCGCGGGATTGCTGGTCAGCTCCACCAGCCTCTTCTCGCCAATCGTCTCATTCAGGATGCGGCACTCTTCGCCGGTCCGCTGATCGCACCAGATGAGCGCGGGTCGCAGGACTTCGTCGTTCTCATCCAGCAGCACCGCGCCGTGCATTTGGCCGGTCAATCCGATCGCGGCGATCTCGTCCGGAGAGACCTTGCTCTTCTTCAGCAGCTCGCCAAGAGCCTGCTTGCAGGCCCCCCACCAGTCGTGCGGATCCTGCTCAGCCCAGCCGTTTTGGGGAGACGCGAAAGGCACGTGTTCATAAATGGCGGAAGCCAGCACCTCGCCCGTTTCGTCCACCAGCACCGCTCGCGTGCCGCCCGTTCCTATATCGATGCCGATTACCTTGCCAACACTCATTGCCTAGTCGCTCTTCCCCAGCGCTTCCGCTGCGATCTTCTTCAATTCCGGCAACACGCTTCCAAGCTTTACCCCGTCCGCATCTTTCGAACCGAGTGCGAAGTATAAAGTGCGATAGAGCGAATAGAGTCGCTCGTACGCGCGAACGGCACTTGGATTGGGCGTGTAGGTCTTATGCGGGAGACACATCGTCTTTTGTGCCTCTTCCACCGACGAAAACGCATCCGCCGCGAGCAAGGCAAAGATGGCAGAACCCAGACTGGTCGGCACTCCGGCAGGCACCAGCACCGGCTTGTTCAACACATCGGCGTAGACCTGGTTGAGCACCGCATTGTTCTGCGGAATACCGCCTGCATTGATGACGCGCTCGACGGGAACGCCGTGCTCGGTCATTCGCTCCAGAATGATGCGGGTGTGAAAAGCGGTACCCTCGATGGCGGCGAAGAGTTCATCCTGCGCTGTCGATAGCAGGTTCCAGCCAAAGGTCACGCCACCGAGTTCCGGATTGACCAGCACCGTGCGATCGCCGTTGTCCCAGGTGAGGCGCAGCAGTCCGGTTTGACCGGCGCGATATGTTTTCCAGACCCTTGGAGAGTTCGGCCACCTTCATCCCTGCGCGCCGCGCGATGGCTTCGAAGATGTCGCCCGTCGCCGACAGGCCAGCTTCAATGCCAGTGAAGCCGGGGTGAACGCTGCCAGGCACCACGCCACACACGCCCGGAACCAGTTCCGGCGCCTTCTCCATCGCGATGATGCAGGTGGAAGTGCCGACCACGTTGACCACGTCGCCTTCGCGACACCCGGCGCCGATCGCATCCCAATGAGCATCGAAGGCGCCCACCGGAATCGGAATGCCGGGCCGTAAGCCGAGCTCGCGAGCCCAGTGTTCGCTCAGGTGTCCGGCCAATTTATCCGATGTGTCATAATGCCGGCGAGTTTGTCGACGATGCCATCCAGCAACGGATCGACTTTCGAGAAGAATGCCTGCGGGGGAAATCCTCCCCAGCGCGGGTTCCACAGCCACTTGTGGCCCATCGCGCAGATGCTGCGCTTCACGTCTCGCGGGTTGGTCACGCCCGAAAGCGTAGCCGCCACCATGTCGCAGTGTTCGAGTGCGGTCGCAAGCTGATCGCGCTTCTCCGGATTATGTCGCAGCCAATGGAGCAATTTTGCAAATCCCCATTCATGCGAATAAACGCCGCCGCACCAGTCGATTGCTTCGAGCTTGTCGCGATGAGCCGCCGCCGTAATCTCCTGGGCCTCCTGCTTGGCGCGGTGATCGCACCAGAGGTAGTACTCGCTCAACGGCTGCAGGTGCTCATCAACCGGAACGACGCTGGATCCTGTGGTATCGAGCGCGATTGCCGCCACCTGCAAGCCGTCGATGCCGGCGTTCTGCACCGCTTCCCGCGTTGCCTGGGCGAGCGCATTCATATGGTCGGTGTGCGATTGCGTGGCGTAGTCGGGGTCGTCGCGGCGCCGATGCAACGGATAGTTTACCGATGCCGCACCAAGTCTTTTTCCATCGCTGTCCAGAATCGAGACCCGCACACTCAGGGTTCCGAAATCCACGCCTGCCACAATCGTCATTCGCCAACCCACCCAAATCCTGCGCCTCGCGGCAGGGTCATCAGCGATGGTTGCGGCCGGGCTGACCCCGTTCGCAACCATCGCCTGTTGCTATACGTCACAGTTGCGGAGATACATCGATCAGTCTTCTAATTCGGGATGATAATGACTCTCGAATCCGAGATAGCGGATGGCGGCCTCGTGAATTGCCGGTGCGGTCTCGGAGAAGTTGGCCGCGACGTGATGCTCGAAGCCTTCCCTGCAGATGTACTTCAACAGCTTCTGCATCTTCGGAATCTCGACCACGCCTGCGCCGCCAAAGGTCTCCAGCGGATCGTCGGTAAAGCGTCCGTGCCCAGTGTAGCCGCGCACCACGCCGCGGCGGTCATCGGTGGAGTAGCGGGCGTAGCTCATCGCTCCCGCCTTCACATGGCCGACGCAGGTGCCAAAGGTATTCTCCTTGCCCACTGTTCCCGCAATGATCGCCTGAAAGTCCATCTTGACGTTAACTTCGCGGAAGAAGTGCTTGGGCAGGTTGGAGCAATGGAAGCACACTGCCTTGTTCGGATCATCGCCGTAGTTGTTGTTCCAATCGAGCAGAGCGGAGGGTGTTCCGGATGCAAGCGCCAGCATGTACATGCTGAGCGTGCCAGGAACGTCCACTTCGCAGGCGCTGGGAATCAGCTGTTCGCTCATCATGCTCATGATGGTGCACGGCACGACGCCGAAGTACTCCTCGAGCGACGTCCAGCACTGCACCGCGCTGATGGTGACATGGGTCTGCTTCATCCATGTATCAATCACGGTGCCGAGTTTTGCCATCTTCAGCAGGGCAGCTTCTGGGATGTCGTTGGTCGACACGTACTTCTTGATCGCCGCCAGTTTGGCCTGCGCCTGGTCGTCGTTGTCACTGAGCCGGTTGATGCGGCCAAAGATTTCCGACAGGTCGATCGGGTCTACCGTGATGCCATGCGACTCGAGAATGCGTTCGCTGTAGCGGACCGTGTTGAAAGCGCCGGGCCGCGCGCCGATCGAGCCGATACGCAGATTTTTGAGTCCCCGAACCACCCGGCAGACCGCGGAGAACCATGCCAGGTCCTGCTGAAACTCATCGGAGTTGGGATCGACCGTGTGCGACTTGGTCAGCGAATACGGCTCCCGGTACTGCATCAGGTTGTTACAGATGGACATCTTGCCGCAGAAGCTGTCGCGGCGGAAGGCGATGGTCATCTTCGAGGTGCGGTCGGGCGTCGCCTGGATCAGGATCGGCACCTTCAAACCTGAAAGGCGGATTGCATCGGCAATGCCGCGCTCTTCGCCAAAGTTTGGCAGAGTAACCACGATACCCGCTATGTCGGCTGCATGCTTCTTGAACAGCTCCGCGCAATGAAGAGCCTCGTCGTAGGTTTCGACTGCGCCATATTTACTCTTGTCCGGGCCAAGAACGATCGGAGTGATACCCGCCTTTTGCAGCGCGGCGATGATCTCTTCACGGCCAGTCTTGGCCAAATGGTCCGGGAAAAACCCACGGTTCCCAACGATAACTCCCAACGTCAATCCTTTGCTGCCGCCTGCCATGATGCTCTTCTCCTCAGCCAATTTCTTTTTGTTTACTGCTTGCCCGGCGCGAAACGAATGCTATAGAACGCGCCGAGTGCCAACATGCCTGCGCCCCACCATAGGGGTGCATGCAGGTAGGCCAGTCTCACCGCTGCCGTATGTCCGGTGACTAATTCAAAAACTCCGTACCCTGCGATCAGCGCTCCGTAGATCGATAGCAGGACGCCAATAAAAAACCAGATGGATAACTCTCGTGAAGGCATGTGCCGCTCGCTTCCCTGGACTACCAGAAGATCAGGTTCATGACGAAGAACGCAACGATGACGAGGGAAGCCCAGAACCAGTGGTTCTTATAGAGCGGTACCGGCTCCTCATGAGGAATTGGCGTCGCGCCGTAGACCAGACCCTGCAGCTCCTCGATCGGCCTCGGTTTGGTCATGAGACTCACGACGATGGTGACCACTGCGCAGGCGCTGAAGGACCAGATGGCGCGATACACGTCCTCCGCCATCGCCTTCGCGTCCGGCGAAAATGCCACATACCGCAGCGCCGAAGGGTCGATCTTGACCCAGGCCCACAGCGAGACGGAAGAGACCGTACCGACCAGCAGACCCCAGAATCCGCCCTGCTTGGTCGCCCGCTTCCAGAACATGCCGAGCAGAATGGAGCCAAGCAGCGGGGCGATGAAGAAGCTGAAGAGCGCCTGGACATAATCCATGATGCCCTTGGCGTTCATCACCAGATAGGCTGTGCCGATGCTGACGATCACGCCGAGAATGGTCGCCCAGCGGCCCACCGCCACGTAGTGCTGATCGGTGGCGCGTTTGTTGATCAGCGGCTGGTAGATGTCATAGGTCCATACAGCGGAGAAGGCGCTGACATTGCCGGCCATGCCGGACATGAAGCCGGCAATCAGCGCGGTGATGCCCAGGCCCAACAACCCTGGACCGCAGTAACGCACCAGCATCAGCGGCAGCACCTCGTTATAACTGTGCGGGTTCGCTGCGGAGATCGCGTTTTCGCCGACCAGGTGCATCAAGCTTCCGTCGGGATTGGTTAACAGCACCAGCCCCATCAATCCCGGCAGGATGACGATGAAGGGAACCGCCATCTTGAACACCGAGGCAATGATGGGAGCCATCTGCGCGGACCGCAGGCTGTTCGCGGAAAGCACGCGCTGCACCACCAGGAAGTCCGTCGTCCAGTATCCAAACGAGATGCAGAAGCCCAGGCCGAAGACAATGCCCGTCCAATGCACGCCCATCGGGTTCGTCGAGAAGTGCGCGAGCGGGCGCCAGAGATGCACGTAGCTCTCGCCATAATTCCGGATGATGTTGGCCTGCAGATTGTGGAAGCCGCCGGCCTCCACCAATCCCAGGATCGGGATCAGCAGCGCGCCGCCCCAGATCAGCATGAACTGCAGCACTTCGTTAAAGATGGCCGAGCGCAGACCGCCTAATGCCACGTAGGCCGCAACCGCCAGCGAGGACATCAGGATGCTGAAGGTCATGTTCCATCCGAGGACGACCTTCATGACCACGGCCATGGCGAACATATTCACGCCGCTCATGAGGATGGTCATGAACGCAAAGGAGACGGCCGCGAGCACGCGACTGTCTTCTCCGAAACGAAGCTTCAGGTAGCCGGGCACCGAATGCGTCTTCGACACGTAGTAGAACGGCATCATCACCAGGCCCAGGAAGAGCATGGCCGGGATTGCGCCGATCCAGTACCAGTGAACCGCGAGAATGCCGTACTGGTAAGCCGAGCCTGCCCAGCCCATCAGTTCGAGCGAACCCAGGTTTGCCGAAACGAAGCTCAGGCCGGCGATCCAGGCCGTCATCTCGCGCCCGGCCATGAAGAACTCTTCGCTGGTGTTCGCGTGACCCTTCAGATAAAAGCCGATCCAGATCACCATCGCGAAGTACACAGCGACGATGACGATGTCGAGTACCGAGAGATGGGTGAGCGAATGGGTCGTGGCCTGGAACAAAGCCAGGCAGGATAAAACTCCGTGGCTGTTTGCGAGGACCTGCGTCATGCTTCAGTCCCCACTCTCATCTTCGCGTCTGCACTGGCGGTGTAACCAAGTTGCATTCCATTTCTCCAGGCCGTCTCTGTTGAGCTGCGGCCGTTCTTTTTCGCCAGCGATTTCGCGCGGTCTGGCTCCGTCTAACTTTTCTGGCCGTAGGTTGCCTTTGGGCCATGCTTGCGCTCGTAGTGTTTCCGCAGCAACGCGGAGGAGACCTGTTGACTCTCCGCGTTAATCAATTCCGTACGGTACGCTAACCGAGCAATGTATTCCAGCACCACGGCATTGTAAGCCGCCGCGGCTGCATTCTTCCCCCAGGCAAAGGGCGCATGATTCGCCACCAACACACCGGGAACCGCGATTGGGTCCAGGTCGCGGAAGCGGCGCAGGATCACCTCGCCGGTATTGCGTTCATAGGCTGACTCGATCTCGTCATCCGAGAGTGGCTCAGTCACAGGCACCTCGCCGCGGAAGTAGTCCGCATGGGTGGTCCCGTAACACGGAATCGGGCCGGCCGGACTGCGCCCACGACGTCGCGAATTCCGAATGGGTATGAACGACGCCTCCGATGGCAGGAAAGGCGCGATAGAGCAGCAGGTGGGTCTCCAGATCGGACGACGGATTGAGATGGCCTTCCACACGACGGCCATCGAGGTCGGTCACGATCAGGTCCTCAGCCTTGAGGCTCTCGTAAGGTACGCCGCTCGGCTTGATCACCACCAGTCCCTGCTCGCGATCGATACCGCTGGCATTGCCGAAGGTATAAAGAACGAGCCCCTGGCGCTGGAGCTCCAGATTGGCGTCGAGAACCTGCACCCGCAATCTTTCAAGCATCATGTGTGACACTCTAACTAAATCCTTTTAGTAAGAAAAATCAAGGGAGAAGTACAGCGGCAGGATTTTTATTCCCGGCAAGGAAACGTTTCCCCATAAACAGGACTACCTGATCTATAGTACGAAGGTCAAGAAATGATTTCCCGCAGATCGAGGAGGCGCCTTTTTGACAGCCCGAAAGCGTGAGATAGACATTCGAGATGTGGCCAAGCGGGCCCAAGTCTCGATCGCCACCGTGTCCCGCGCCCTCAACAAAGTACCCACTGTGGATGAAACTCTCGCCAAACGGGTCTGGAAGGCAGCCAAGGATCTCAACTACTTCCCCAATACCCAGGCGCGCGCGCTGGTCTCCGGACGCAGCCGCATCTTTGGCCTGCTGGTCTCGGACATCACCAACCCCTTCTTCCCCGAACTGATGAAGGGTTTCGAAGAGATCGCGGTGGCGAACGGATACGAGATTCTGATCGGGTCTACGAATTACGAACCGGAACGCATGGTGAGCTGCATCCGTCGCATGCTCGAACGAAATGTGGACGGCGTGGCGGCGATGACCTTCGGCATTGAAACCCCGCTACTGGACGAGCTCACCTCGCGCGACATTCCACTGGTGCTGATCGACGCTGGGCCGGATTCACCGCTCTGCAGCGCGCTGGTCATTGACTACGCCGGCGGCATCCGGCAGGGCGTACAGCACCTGGCTGCCCTGGGACACAGAAACATCGGGTTCATCAGCGGACCGCTGAAACAACGTTCGGCCGCGCTTCGCAAATCCGCCTTCCTCGACTCGCTGCAGGAAGTGGGGATTGCTCCCCGGGAAGAGTGGCTGCTCGAGGGCGATCACACGCTCGAAGGCGGGGTTGCGGCGATGGAGCAGTTGCTCAAGGCTGGAACCCTGCCGACCGGGGTGATGTGTTCCAACGACATGACGGCAATCGGCGCACTTCGCAGCCTCGCCCGCGCCGGCCTCAAAGTGCCCGACGACGTATCGGTGATCGGCTTCGACGATATTCACCTGGCGGAGTTCGTCTTCCCGCCCCTGACCACAGTGCAGATGTCGCGCACCGAATTGGCGCACGCCGCCTTCAAAGCCCTGCGCGCGCATGCGGAGAAGCCGTTTCAAAAGCCCGCACCGAAGACGCTCAGTATCTCGACCCGGCTGGTGGTTCGCCAGTCTACCGGGTTCCCGCACGGGACGATTCTTCCCCGCCCGCACAAATCGCGGAGCGCACAGACGGGGCCAGGAACGCGAGCCGCGCGCAGCAAGCGCACCCCGGCCAAAGCCTGAAATCCCGCCGTTCAGTTCATTATTTGTGCTCTTCTGGCGCGGCGGACTCCGGCTCAGGCTCGTCTTTCGGGTTTCCGCCTGCCGCAAGATACTGCACGATGAGCGAAATGCGCCGGTTCGACGGATCTTCAGGAGACTGCGGAATTCTCAGTCGCTGATCCGCATAGCCTCGCACCTGCGAAATCTGATCGGAACGCAACCCGGTCTCTTGCATCAGGCGCCGGGCGGCATTGGCGCGATCCACTGACAGCTCCCAGTTCCCGTACCCATGATCGTCCGCAAACGGCTTGGAGTCGGTATGCCCCTCCATCGAGATCTTGTTCGGCAGCGTCCCAAGCTGGTGGGCCAGCAGGGTCAGCAGTTGCTTTCCGTTGTCGTTGAGGGTTGTGCTTCCGCTGTCGAAGAACGTGTTGGTGCTGGATTCGAGCAACTCGATCCGCAGGCCCTCCGGAGTTACCGTCATTGAAATCTGGTCAGACAGCTTTTTGAGCGACTCGTCCTTGTCGATCTGCTTCTGCAACTGCTCTTTCAGGTCCTTGATGTTGTCCTTGGTCAGCGGCAGATTATCTGCCGACCCGGCCCGGTCGCTGCCCGTCTTGTTCGACTTGCCGGCGGGATCGTTGAAATATCCCGCAACCGCTTTCTTCACGTTGTCGCTCGTGCTCATCAACCAGAGCACGATAAAAAGTGCCATCAAGGCTGTGACGAAATCGGCATACGCGACCTTCCATGCCCCTCCATGGTGACCACTGTGCCCACTCTTGCGACGAATGATAATCGGTGTTTGATTCGCCATACTCGCTGCCTTTCCTGCCTGTGTTGGCGCGCACTCGGAGCGCTTTGAACGTGCGTACCGCTGCCTAGGCGACCACCGCTTCGACCGGAGCCGGAGCCTCGGCGCGGCAGGCCGTTTCCATTTCTTCAAAGCTGGGGCGCACATGGAGAGGAATGGCCCGGCGCGCCATCTCGACCGCCAGCACTGGCGCATTGCCCTTGATGAAGCTCATCAGCAGAACCCGCACCACGTGCACAAACGCCTGCTCTTCCTCCGCTCCCTTGGTCATGCTCGCGGCCAGCGGTCCTACCAGCCCATAGCAAAGCAGAATGCCGAGGAAGGTCCCGACCAGCGCAGCCGCGACCTTGTGCCCGATCAACTCCGGTGGCCCGCCGAGAGCGCCCATGGTGATCACCACGCCCAGCACCGCGGCCACGATGCCCAGGCCGGGCAACGCATCGGCGACTGTCGAGAGAGCCGAGATCGGCTGCGTGGCCCCGTGATGCTGGACCTCCATGTCCAGTTCCATCATCTGGTCCATGTCAAAGGGATCGATGCCTCCGGTAATCGCCATGCGCAGCGTGTCGCAGACAAAATCGCGCAGGTGATGATCCTTTAGAAATTCGGGATAAGCCTGGAAGATCAGGCTTTCGTTGGGCTTCTCCACATCCGTTTCGATCGCCAGTAATCCGCCCCGGCGCACTTTGTTGAGAAGCTCAAACATCATCTTCAAATTGGAGATATAGCGCTTCTTATTGAACTTCGAAGAGCCGAAGGTGGCTGCGACGCCGCCGCCGATGGCCTTCAGGATGTGCATGGGGTTGGCAATCAGCAGAGTTCCGATCGCGGCTCCGCCAATGATCAGCAGTTCCGCCGGCTGCAGCAATACGGCAATGTGACCTTTCTCCATCAGGTAGCCGCCCACCACGGCCCCGAAGACCACCAGGATTCCAACGATCGCTAACATGAGGAGGCCTCCTTCACGGCTGCTTCCGCGATGCTGACGCGATCGCCTCCGGCCCTCACGCAATCCTCAAGTGCGGAGGAAGCCCGCAGATGCATGGCTTCTTCGGTATCGTTGGCCTGCACCAGCGCGCCTCCTCCCGAGAGGCTGATCGGCACGCGGTCGCCCCACCAGCGAAACTGCGCGTTTTTGGCCAGCGTGCGCAACAGGTCCGCATCCAGTTCCAGTGCGCGCAGCGTGCGGTCGCGGACGATCACCAGAAACTCCTGGTCCGTCCATCGACCGAAGACGTCGGCTGGATGCAGCGAGTACAGCAGTGTTTCAGCCAACACCCGCATGGCCGCCTCGGCTGCTTCCTTGCCGTGAGTGACGCGCAGTGTCTGCCATTGATCGAGCGAGAGCCGCAGGATGCCGAAGGGTTGATGGTCTCGGGCGAAGGCCTCGAGATTGCGCGTGAGGCAGGCCTCCAGGTGTTCGCGCGAACGCGTGCCCGGCGGCGCCTCCAGGCTGTTGAATCCGCTCTGCCCATCCGCGCCGGTCTCGGCTAAAAACTGGTCGCCGAAGAACTCGGCCGCCCCGATCGTCTTTCCGGCACGGTCCCGCAAGGGCGCGGTCTTCACATGCACCGGCACGCGATGACCTTTTTTGTGGCGAAGATAAAGCGTCTCCTGACGCGGTTTGCGGTCCTGCAGGGTCAGCTGCAGGGGACATTCGCAGGCGCATCGGAGCGTGCCGTCTTCACAGCAGTGAACGAGCATGTTTTCGCGGCACAGCCGCCCCAGCACTTCCGCCCGCGAATAGCCGGTGATCCGCTCCGCACCCCGGTTCCAGAACGTGATGCGGCGCTCCGGGTCGACGAGGTAAATGCCCATATCGATGCTGTCCAGCAGATCTCGATAGATTTCAGGGTCGTCCGGGGGCAACACCATTGATGGAATCCTCCACCCTGTCTCATCGGCATTGAGTGGAGCGACTTAAGCGGGAACGAGGGTGGATCGAAGGGGCAGCGGAGGCGAGATCAATTTCGGGAATAGCTCGACGCTTACGCCGAAATCACCGACGTGATTCAGGCGGCGTGGTTGGCGGGTTCTGCCGAGAGTTCATTTGGAGGCGGGGATCTGCGCAGTAGGAGCCATCATGCCCGGCTGCGACTTGAGAAACTGGATGGTCTCGGGACCCACGGTGTCCGCGCACTGTCCGGGAGCCATGTGCCCGCAGCCATCAAAGATCTCGAGCACCGACTGATGAATCTGCTGGTGAAGTGCCTCGCCGCTGCTGACGGGGATGAGGTGATCCTGCTTGCCCCAGACGATCAGCGTAGGAACTTTGATTCCCTTCAGTTCGCTCTCGGTCAGGTCCTTGCCGCTCATCATGGACTGCACGCTGCGGCCGACGATCCAGGAGTTGTGCTGAATTCGGCGAATCAGGTCCCGCGCAATGACCTCAGGAAAGTGAACGGGGTTCGGCATGATCAAGCCGTAGAAAGTATCGAGCTTCTTGGGCGTGTCCGGCAGGAACGTATCGGGGCCAAAACCCATGCCCATTCGCACCCCGGCGCTATCGCACAGGACGAGCCGATCGACCACCTGGGGGCGTTCCACTGCAATGCGGGCGGCAATCCAGCCACCCATTGACCAGCCCACCAGGTTCACGCGCTGCATGTGCTTCTGCGCGATGAAATCTTCGACCACCTTGGTTTCCTGCGCGATCGAATAGGAGGCATCGGCCGGCCGCTCCGACTTGCCATATCCGAGCAGGTCGATGGCGTACACCTGGTACCCGGCGCGCGCAAACTGCGGCATCAGGTTTGACCAGTCCTGCGCACGACTGCCTACCCCGTGAATCAGCAGTACCGTCTCGCCCGTGCCCGGTCCGCCCACGAAGTAGTGGATCTCATGACCATCCACCGTGGTGTAAGTGTCGTTGATGCCCGCGGCCCAGAGATGGGCACGTGTATTCAGATCGTAGAGAGCCAGTGGCCGCGCCAACAGCAGACCAATACCTGCCAATGTGGCCGCAAGGAGAATGAGGATCAACGTGGAAGGCCGTGCCCGGCGCGCCGTTGGCGTATATGTAACCGGAAACGCGACTACTTTTGCCTGGGGAAAGGCGATCACGGTGGTCTGCGACATCTCAAATTCCTCGGGGGGAGGGGCAGAAACAGCAGTCAGGGTGGCAACGTACAAGGAGGCTTGCGATCCAGAACAGTTCCGAATCTGTGATCCAGATTACACCGAAAACGCTTAACCGAGAGGGTCAGCCTCTGGAACTTTCGTGTTAGTCAAAGCCTTCCGAATCACTCGGTAAACCGCCGGTCGTCACCTGAACTTCTCCATCCAATTCCAGTTCCCGGTGCGAGATCCACCGCACCTCATCCGCGTCGCTTCCGCACTTCGATTCTCCCCCGATCACTCTGCACAGAAAATCGACGATGACGTAGTGATACCGAACTATTCCTCGGTGATCGCGTTGGATGCTGGAGAGTACTTCGATGATGTCCGTGGGCTCGACCTGCAGACAGGTTTCTTCTGCCACTTCGCGCCGGATCGCCTCTTCGAGCGATTCCCCCAGTTCCACCACTCCGCCGGGCAGCGACCACTCGCCTTTCAAAGGCTCCTGCCCGCGCCGAACCAGCAACACCTGATCCCCATCAAGGATCACCGCGCCTACTCCAACGATCGGCGCATCCGGAAATTCCCTTCGCATCGGGTTTGTTCCAAGCACTGTTTCGTTTACCGAAATGGCATTTGAAACAGTCGCTGTGTCCTAGAACTTGATGGGCTTGCCGTATTCATCGGCGAAAACGGTACGCGCCATGCTGAAGCGTCCGCCATAGAACTTATCGTTCCCCTTCAGATGCCCGAGCGCCAGCAGAGCCACCACGGTGTAGCTCAGGGGCAGGCGCAGCACTTCGCGCACCTTCTCTTCTTCGAAGCCTTCCATCGGCGCGGTGTCGTACCCAAGCACCTCCGCCATCAGCATCATGCTGGTGAAGGCGATCATGACGTGGCGGTTGAGCCACATGGGAAGATCGGGGTGATTGGAAAGGTAATTGGGAATGGTGTTTTTAGCCTGATCCGCGTAGTTCTCGGTCATGCCGCCTTCGCGGCCCATGCGCAGCATCTCTTCCAGGTCGCCGCTTCGCCAGCCGTCCGCATCGCCGCAGGCCACAATGACGGCCGAGGCCTCTTCGACCTTGGCCTGGTTGTAACTGGCGCCGCGCAAGCGCCGCAACTGGTCAGGATTGCGGACCACGACGAATCGCCACGGCTGCAGATTGTAACCGCTGGGGGCAGCTAAACCGGCTTCGAGAATGCGCTTCAGATCCTGTTCGGGAATCGGCCGCCCATCGAAACTGCCCGTTGCCCTTCGTTCCTTGATCGCCTGGGTCAGCGTTTTTTCCATTAGATTTGCCATTCGGACATGTTCCTTCTTGGTTCTATGTGTTCGCGACCCTTGAGGGGCCGCCCGCGCCGCGTTTCCCGTCTGCGGCTATTGAATCTGGCTCATCGGCAACTCGTTCGCGAATGGCCGTTGCCCGGCTGCGTTGGCATACACCCAAAGCCCGTGAAAGGCCGACTTCAACTCAGGATGCTGCGCCAGCAAGGCCTTCATTACATCGAGATTGAGACTGCGGGTAGCCACCGGATCGGAGGTGTTCTGCGCGTCGTAGTTCACCACCAGGTCCAACCCGCCCAGGGAGCCATCCGTGTGCAGATTGGTCACATTGCAACGTCTGGCCATTGGCCGTTAATTTCATGGGCTGGGCGCCAGGCAATCCTGCTGGCGTAACAGCAGTCTGTTCGCGGATCAGCTTGTCGAGATTGGGGCTGGTGAGAAAGTTGACCGGAGCGAGCAGGTCGCCGGCGGTTTGCAGGTAAAAATACGCGTTCCAGTTCTCTTTGGTCTTCGCGTATTTCCTGGCCTCGGTCCAGTACCACAGCCCGTCATGCCCCGCGGCCGTCAAGGGGCGAATGAACAGTCCGGCCAACTTCCATCGGTTATCCGTGTCCCGCTGAAGAATCATGGTCGCCTGCTGAGGCTGTTTGACCCCACTGGCGTGAAGAATGGCCAGCGCGTACTGCCCTGGAGGCAGCTGGGGAATGGTCAGCACGACCTCGTGCGCGTTTCCGGCCCCGCAGAAGAACTGTGTTTCGTCCGCCGCGGCCTTCAAATCCATGGCGTTGAGCAGGTAAAGGTTCTCCACAGTCAGAGTCGCGCCCTGAATCTGCGGAGCCACGGCCTGGATCTGGGAGGCGATCCCGTCGAACTGCGCTGCGGTGCTGGCGATGGTGTTCGCCTTCACCCCGGCGACGTCGGCACTCTCCATCTGGGTCACCAAGGCTTTGGACGCTTGTACCAGGGCATTCATATCTTCCTGAGAGAGCTGAGACTGGGTGGTGCAGGAGACGCCCAGAGCGGGCACGGTGGCCGCCAGGACCAGCGCCGCGATGGCCGCCCGGAAAACAGTGCTGATGCTCGTTTGCATGGACCGAAAAGAAATCCTCTCCCTCGCGACGTGTCTTCGCCATCCAAACCAGCAGACCAGACCCGTGAGCGAAGCGGAACCACTGCTAGTCTAGTACACAGGGGCGTTTACCGCTGTTCCGGCCAGATTCCTGTTGTGGTCCAGCGGAACCGGCCGGGCAACACCCGATCGCCAATCGAAAGCCAACACAATCCGCGCAGAGGAAGAAACGCTCGTCGAGTTCACCCGCGCACAAGGTACATTGGATGCACACCATGATTTCAAACGCTTGCAAGGGCGGAACCATCGCACATGGCGGACTTCGGAGAACCGTTCGGGGCCTGCTGATGGCGGCTTTGAGCCTGTCGGCCGGCGTCGGTTTTGGACAACAGACTTCGCCGCAGCCCATCCCCACGTTTGACACACCAGGATCGCCTGCTTCAACTCCAGCACCTCAAGCGAATGCAACTCCGGAAAAGGCTTCGGGCTCAATGGTCGCGATGCCTCCCTCGCAGCCGAATGCGGATGGCTCGGCAACCACACCCCTGTTCCAGCAGGCCCCCGTCAAAGCGACCGTGCACATGGACGCGAGCGGGTTGGACATACGTGCGCGAAACTCGAGCCTTTCGCAGATTCTTCGCGAGGTGTCTGCAGCCACGGGAATGAAGGTCGAGGGGTTTTCACGCGACGAACGGGTCTTCGGCAATTTCGGTCCCGCCGATCCGCACCAGGTGCTGAGCGATCTGCTAGACGGCTCCGGCTATAACGTGATCATGCTGGGCGATGCCGGCAAAGGTACGCCGAAGGTGCTTTCGCTGAGCCTCCGGGCCAAACCAGGCCAGCCGGATGTCGCACCCGAGACAGCTGCGCAGCAGACTCCAACCATTGGGCCCAATGGCGATGAAGACGGCGAACAGATGGCTGATGAGCCGGTGGATGGGCAGGCGGGCGTACCCGTACCCGAAGCAGCACCCGGTCCTGATGGCGCAACTCCACCCGATGGTGCAACTCCACCCGATGCCCCGCCTCCTCCGGATGGGACGAACCCGGTTCTCGACGGGACCGGGCCGCCGGTGGACCGCGGTCCGGAATCCGACGGCTCCCCCCAGCAGGACGGCACCAACCCGCAGGCTGATACCGGCAATGCGCCGACTCCCGAGGGAGAAAATGGCGCCGGGGTGCGAACCCCCGAGCAGATCCTTCAGGACTTGCAGCGGTTGCACGATCAGCCGCAGCCGCCACCTCCAACGAACCCCCAGTAACGAACTCTCAGTAACGCGGCCTCTTTAGCATCGCGAACGCCGCTTGCCTGGCAAACAGGCGGGCGGCCGTTACGATTTTCCGGCAGCGGTTACGAATTCTTGTTCGCGGAGACCTCTTGAGCCTTGATCGGCAAGCGCACGAGGAACTCCGTGTCGCCCGGCTTGGAGGTAAACGAGATGTCGCCGTGGTAGTGACCCACGACGATTTTGTAGACGATATCCAGTCCCAATCCGGTGCCGACCCCGGCTGGCTTGGTGGTGAAGAAGGGCTCGAACACCTGGTTGCGGTTCTGTTCCGGAATGCCAACGCCCTGATCCCGGATGGCTACGTTTACGCACCCATCGGCAACCCAGGTACGAATCCGGATGACTCCCTTTTGCGGACTTGCATCGATCGCATTGTCCAGCAGGTTGGTCCAGACCTGGTTGATCCCCGCACCTTTGCTGGCAATCGCAGGGACATCGAGACCAAAGTCCTTCTCCACACGGATCTCTTTATGACGGAACTTGTGCCCGAGAATCGTGAGCGTGCTGACGATTCCATCGTGAATATCGACCGGGCCCAGTTTGGTCTTATCGTCGTAGGAATACTTTTTGACCGCGGAGACGAGCTCGGAGACTCGGGTGATGCTCTCCTCAATCGTGCCCACGAGCTGCATGCTTGAGGCGAGGGCCTCGAGCCAGTTAATGGCGTCCGACAACTCCGCGTCGGGAAACGCGTTGTGGGCGCATTCCAGCTTGTCCGGCGTGAAACCAATGGAGGTCAGGGTTGGCGCAAGCTTCCATCCATTCTCGACGCCGTTCTGGTCGAGCCACTCGGCCAGCGCTTCTTCGACATCGGCCTGTTCGAGGGAGCTCAGCAACACCGGTTCGTGGTGCATCATGGCGTGTTCCTGCAAAGCGCGCATGCACTCGATCTGTTCCCGGCCTAGAGCCTCGGTGCTGAACCGCAGGCTGATGGTCTGCAGCCGTTTCATGTTCTCGCGCAACTGCGAGGCGGCGCGCCGGGCAGCGCTCCCTGGATTGTTCAATTCGTGCATCAGCCCGGCAGCCAGCGTTCCCAAGGAAATCAGCTTTTCGCGGTGCAGGGTGAGTGCCTGGTAAGCCTGCAGCCTGCGAGCCATATTTCTCAAGATGCCGGTCCGGATGGTGGGACAGGTTGCCATCAAGCGCCAGAACGCGTCATCGTCGATACGAATGAGGCGGCTGTCCTGCAATACCTCGCAGAGCAGGTGGTTCTTTTCCTCGCCCAGCAGCAACGGCACCTCGCCGAAGGTATCCCCATGGTGGAGCGAGGTCACCAGCGTACAGTTGCCGTCAGTTTCAACCTTTGAGCCTTGAACGTCTCCTTCCAGCAGAATCCAGAAGAAGCGCATCAACTCGCCCGGTTGCAAAAGAACCGTTCCTGCCGGGGCGTGGACGATCGTGACCTCGCCTAAGCAATCGAAGTCCTGTTCCAGACTCTGAGAAAAGAGGGGCACTTGTTGCAGTTGGGAATAGAGATCCCGCGCTTGCGCGGTTTCCTCGGTCGTTCCCGGTTGTGTTTCACCCATAGTTTTTCGTTCTTTCGCCACCTAGAAGCGGGCCAGATACTGATGCATGAACTGCACCGAGATCGAGCCCTCTCCCACCGCTGAAGCTACGCGCTTCGCCGACCCTCGGCGAACATCGCCCGCTACAAAAATGCCCGGAATGCTGGTCTCCAGCAAATAGGGATCGCGGTCTTCTTTCCAGCCCCTGGGCAATTTCCCTTCCATTTTCAGGTCCGGGCCCGAAAGTACAAACCCGTTGCTGTCCCGCATCACCGCTTCGGGCAGCCAGTCGGTCAAGGGCGCCGCGCCGATGAAGATAAACAACCCGGAAGTCGGACAAACGTCGTCCCCGTCTGGGGTTCGGACCCGAATGCTCTCCAGCCGGGTCTCTCCGATGCCTTCAACCACCTCAGACCGTGCTTGCACCCGGATATTGGATGTGGCCTCAATCTGATCGATTAAATATTTCGACATGCTCTTTTGTAGGGACTCGCCCCGCACCAGCATGGTCACCAGCTTGGCGAATTTGGAGAAGTGCACCGCAGCCTGACCGGCCGAGTTCGCGCCGCCCACGAGGTAGACCGTCTCGTCCTTGCAGGAGATTGCCTCAACCAGCGCGGCGCCATAGTAAACCCCAAGGCCGGTAAGCCGCTCCAGGCCCGGAGCCTGCAAGCGCCGGTAATTCACCCCGGTGGCGATCAGGCAGGCCCGGCAGGAGACTTCCCGCCCATCTGCAAGCTGCACAAAGTGATACGAATTGGCGCTGCGGATCCCGCTTACCCTCTGGGTGAGGAACTCTGCCCCGAAGCGTGCCGCCTGCACGTAGGCGCGACGCGCCAGGTCCGCGCCGCTGAGGCCGGCTGGGAAGCCGAGGTAGTTCTCAATGCGGGAACTGCTGCCCGCCTGACCGCCCGGGGCTTCGTTCTCGATCACCAGGGCGCGCAAGCCTTCCGAAGCTGCATACACGGCTGCGGCGAGTCCAGCAGGACCCGCTCCCACAATCACCGCGTCGTAGAAATCCTTTTCGGCCTGGGTCCGGAGCCCGATGCGGGAGGCAAGCGCCGTCTGGTCGGGTTGCACCAGCGCGCTGCCGTCGGCAAACAGCACGGCTGGCAACTTGCGGTCATCCAGTTTGTACTCTTCCAACAGCCGCACGGCCTCGTCGCTCGATTCCGGGTTGAGCCAGACATAAGGAACCTGGTTGCGCGAGAGAAAATCCCGTACCTGGTGGTCGAGCAGCGACCATCGAGGGCCGATCACGCGAATGCCTTCAAACGGAGGCTTGTAGCCCTGGGTCCACGATTCAAGCAGGTCGTCGAGGACCGGGTATAGCTTCTCCTCCGGCGGATCCCAGGGCTTGGTCAGGTAGTAGTGAATTTTGGCGGTATTGATCGCCCGGATGGCCACTTCTGTATCCGCGTAGGCGGTGAGCAGAGCACGCTTGGCGTCGGGATATACCTGGTTGGCCCGCTCCAGAAAGTCGACTCCCGCCATTCCCGGCATGCGCTGGTCGGAGAGAAAGAGAGCGACCGCGTCGCCTCGCTTCTTGAGTTGATCGCAGGTGTCCAGGGCGGCCTGCCCGGAACCCGCTCTCAGGATGCGGTAGCTGGCCCCGTATTGCCGGCGGAGGTCCTGAACCACCGCCTCGAGCACACTGATGTCGTCATCGACGGCGAGTATGACTGGCTTGCTCATGCTTGGTTAGTGTAATCGCCTTTCGGAGCGGTCTTGCAAGGTGCCTAGCCCGTCAATAGTCGATCGGCCACGATCGTCACATATCGCACATTGTACTTTTGGGTACTTTGGTGACCGCTTATTCCGTTGATTTCCTCCAGAACTTAAGTACCCTAGTGAAACTTACAATCAGCCAACGCCACGGATAGAATTTCCAGTTTTCCGCAGACCGGTACCGTAACTGTCCTGAATGCAGACACTGGAGAAGCTGTGTCCCTGCCTGTCGATATTGCTTTAAGACAGGGCTCGACAAGCGCAATTCATAGTCTGCGCAAGAAGATCGCTCTGGGTAGTGCACGTTCTAACCACCGTTGCGCAGGGATTGCATTTTAGTTGAGATCGAGTACGCGAGGCACAGGGACAATGCATAAGATCATTCTGGCCGACAATCAAGCAATTTTCAGGGCGGGGACAGCCAAAGTACTGGCCATGGAGGACGACGTGCGCATCATTGCACAGTGTCCCGACACCGACCGGCTCTATCACGCAATTGAAGCCTTTCGCGGAGCGGTGGTGATCTTCGCCTCCGCGCTCCGACCGGATCTCCCTTTCCTGATGGATCGCATTCGCGCATCGGGAAGCCGGGGAATCGTGATTGCCGAGAACATTGAATCACCCACACCTTACACCAGCGTCGGAGTAAGCGGCGTAGTATTCCGCAACGTCACCAGCTCTTCGCTCATTGATTGCGTTCGCCGCGTGGTTCACGGCGAAAACTGCATCCATCCGGTGATTGCCGG
Source organism: uncultured Acidobacteriaceae bacterium (assembly GCA_963748555.1). GTDB lineage: Bacteria > Acidobacteriota > Terriglobia > Terriglobales > Acidobacteriaceae > CAWKKW01. The sequence goes on along the minus strand of CAVVJK010000018.1, from coordinate 50,731 downwards.
AGCCGATACGCAGGAAGAAGATCTGGTTGGCATGCGCGTCCGGGACCGCCTGACGCCCAAGGAGATGAAGATCGTCGCGCTCATCGTCCAGGGCTGCAAGAACAAGGAAATCGCGACCCGCCTCGGCACCACCGAGCAGGTTATCAAGAATTATCTGCGCAGCATTTACGACAAGACCGGCGTGTCAGACCGGCTGGAACTGGCGCTCTTCACCATCCATCACCGGACGCTCGCCGAGGCCGCTGCCGAAGCAGGCAACCTGCTGCAGCTCAGCAGCGCCTAGTCTAGACGATGAGTCACGGCCCGGGCCGTGCTTGTCCCAAATGGGTATTACTGAAAGGCTCGCGGCTTTTGAGAAGCATGGCGCGCAACGCGGCGCCTTTGCCATCAACCGGGTTCGGGCCCAAGGCTCTAGTCCTGACGCACCTTGTTGCGCAGCAAGGCGTCGAGGATCTGGATCAGTTCGTCGGGATTGACCGGCTTCTCCAGGTAAAGATCCGCGAGCGGCTCGGCCGCCTGAAACGCTTCGGACACGAATCCGGATACGACAATTACCGGGACGCTGGTGTGCAGTTTAGCCGCCTCGACGATGGCGCGCCCTCGTTCGTCGCCCAGGCGCCAGTCGGTGACCACCGCATCGAACTGGCTCCCTCTGAGCTGCGCAATCGCATCTTCCGCGGAGTTGCAGGAGGTGACATCGTGGCCCGCCCGGGAAAGGATCAAGTGCTTCAGAGAGACGGCAGCCGGCTCGTCGTCCACACACAGGATTCTAGCCACGCATCCCCCTACAGGGGGTCATTGTGCGCAACTCTGCGCATAGTGTCAACTTGGTACCGCTATTGCGTGGCCCAAAACCGATACAACCGCCTGTCCGGAACCGCCAATTTCTTTTCGTCAAGAAAGCTTCTCTGCCACGGATTTTGCCTGCGTGAATAGGTACAGATAATCGGGGCCGCCCGCCTTGGAATCCGTTCCCGACATGTTGAAGCCGCCAAATGGATGGGCGCCCACCATGGCCCCGGTGCACTTGCGGTTGAAGTAGAGATTGCCGACGTGGAACTGCTGACGCGCAAGATCCAGGCTGGTTCGATCGGTCGAGTAGACCGCCCCCGTCAAGCCATACTCGGTATTGTTGGCGATGGCCAATGCGTCTTCGAAGTCTTTGGCCTTGATCAGGGCCAGCACCGGTCCGAAGATCTCTTCCTGCGAGATGCGCGCCTTGGGAGCGACGTCCGCAATCACGGTCGGCGCGATGAAGTAGCCCTTCTCAGGCGTTTCCAGCGCCTCCCCGCCCGCCACCAACCGGCCTTCCTGCTTGCCAATCTCGATGTATTGCAGGATGGTCTGCATGGCCCCGTGGCTGACCACCGGTCCCATGTTGGGGTTCGTGGCTGGATCGCCAATGGTTAACTCGGCGACTCGCTCGCGAACCCGTTCCACGAACACGTCATAGATCTCTTCCTCGATGATCGCCCGAGAGCAGGCCGAACACTTCTGCCCGCTGAAGCCGAACGCCGATGCCACGACGCCTTCCACCGCCTTGTCCATGTCCGCATCCGCGGCGACGATGATCGAGTCCTTCCCGCCCATCTCGAGAATGGTGCGTTTGATCCAGATCTGGCCGGGCTGCGTCTGCGCGGCGGTAGCGTGAATCTCGAGACCCACCTCCTTGGAACCGGTGAAGGCGATGAACCGGGTCTTCGGATGTTTCACGATTGCCCCGCCAAAGGTTGCGCCCGAGCCGGGGCAGAAGTTCACCACTCCGGGAGGCATGCCCGCCTCCTCCAGAACCTCGAAGAATCGCGCCGCGATGGTGGGAGATTCGCTCGAGGGCTTCAGTACGACCGTGTTCCCGCAGACGATGGCGGCCGAGGTCATCCCCGCCATGATGGCGAATGGGAAATTCCACGGCGGAATGACGGCTCCAACGCCCAGCGGAATGTAGAGCAACTCGTTCCGCTCACCCGGGTAGGAGATCGGAGGGGCGGATCTCGCCAGCCGCAGCGCCTCGCGGGCGTAGAACTCAAGGAAGTCGATGGTCTCGGCGACATCGGCGTCGGCCTCGCCCCAGTTCTTGCCAACTTCGTAGGTAAGCCACGCGCAGAACTCGAACTTCCGCTCGCGGATGATCTCGGCCGCGCGCAGCAGCAGAGACGCACGCTCCTCCGCGGCTACATATTGCCAGGTCTCAAACGCGTGGAGCGCCGCTTGCATGGCCAGTTCCGCGTGCTCGGCGCCGGCCTTCTGATGAATGCCGACTACCTGGCTCGGACGCGCCGGGTTGTGGGACTCGATCTTGCCCGAGGTCCGGATCCGCTCCCCGCCAATGACCAATTCGTACTCCTGCCCGAGCAGGTCTCCCACGTGAACCAGCGCCGCCTTCATCGCGTGCGCGTTGTCGCTGCGGGAGAAGTCCACAAAAGGCTCGTTGCGGAAGTCGCCATGCGGAGTCAAGAGGGAGGATCGCGGTGGTCAGATGCGCGTGTGCCATAGAGCTAGTTTAGCGTATGGAAACGGGCTGCGGCAGGGCCTAGGGAGCGCTCTGCGCGTCCACAGCGGCGTGCCGAAATGGGGCTTAGTCCCGTCGCAGGTCTGGGGTCTGGTTTCCGGCGGCGAAGCGATTGAGGCGGTCAAACTGCGGCCTGCAACTTTTGCCAGCAGATATGATCAAACAAGCACCGGTTCTGCCCCGGGGAAAGAACGGCCGGCGTTGGCTGGCTTGGGAGATACAGATGGCACTGATGAGAACGTCGAATCCGGCTCTGAACGAAAGAATCTTCAAAGGCTTGCCTCGCGAGGCAGGCTACGGCATGACCCTGAACGGCACCGTCAACAAGACGGCCCTGCTGCTGTTGTGCGCGATCGCCAGCGCTGGCTGGACCTGGCACCTCGCCATGCAGGCGCAATCGGCTGCGGCAGTGTTGCCCTACCTGTACGGCGGCACCTTTGGCGGATTCATCTTCGCCATGATCACGGTATTCAAGAAGGAATGGGCTGCATTCACCGCGCCCGCCTACGCGCTGCTGGAAGGCCTGGCGTTGGGCGGCATCTCCGCCGTCTTTGAACAGCGCTTTCCCGGCATCGCGATTCAATCCGTCAGTCTCACGTTTGGCACGTTGCTGGTCCTGCTGCTTGCCTATCGCTCCGGGCTGATCAAGGTGACGGAGAAGTTTCGCCTGGGCGTGGTCGCCGCGACCGGCGGCATCATGGTGTTTTACCTGCTGCAGATGGTGATGGGCTTCTTCGGCGTGCGCTTTATGTCGATCAACGGCTCGGGCATGATCGGCATCGGATTCAGCCTGGTGGTGGTGGGCGTCGCCGCACTGAATCTGATCCTGGACTTCGACTTGATCGAAACCGGCATCCGCATGGGCGCGCCGAAGTACATGGAGTGGTACGGCGCCTTCGGCATCATGGTGACCCTGGTCTGGCTGTATCTCGAGATCCTGCGACTGCTGTCGAAGCTGAACCGGCGGAATTAAGAACTAGAGCCAGCGAAAGTGGGCAGACGGAAAAACCAGGAGACCGCCGCCTTGGGTTCCCCGCTCAATTTAAAACTCGACTTGCGGGTGCCCCATCCTTGAAGCGGCTTCATCGGTTCAAGGGTGGGTTACAGTCAAAGCCGGTGGTCAACAGTTGGTTCTTCCGCTGTCACGTGCCATCCCCTCTGGATTCAACCTCTATCCTTCCTGACATGACGCTGCGCCGTGCAGGGAGGTTCACCACGGCCGATCCTTGGGTCGAATCACCAGCCCCTGGGCGCACCGGGTTGCGGTGCATGTAACTGCGAACCATCCGCTTCGGCAAAGCAGCGCAGTCTACTTCGCCTCACGGGGATACTTGCTCACCCACCCTTGCCACGATGAACTGTGCCAAGGATGGGGCACCCGCACCTCAAATGTTGAGGTGAACCTGGACGAATGGGCCACCCGCCCTCACGGGCATCCTTCTTACCCACCCTTGCCACGATGAACTGTGCCAAGGATGGGGCACCCGAGTGTTGTGGTGAACCTAAGGTTGGGGCATCCCGGCGAAGAACGAAGGAGAAGTCTTCACCAGCTACGATCCAGCAGTGATCTGCTCCGTCTGGCGCGACATCTTGGCGGTGCGTTCGAGCTTGTCCCAGTTGAACGGCCGGCCATCGATCGCCCGCTTGATGGTCTTGAACAACACGATCGAGAACAACTGCCGATAGGCAAAGCGCTGCAACCAGATATGCCACAGCAGCCAGCCGTCTCCACGGTTGGCGGGATGCTTGCGCTCCAGCAGGAAGGCCAGCGTCGAGGTCACGAAGTCGATCACCAGAAACGCCAGGAAGTAGGTCAGCAGCTTCTCGAAGTTGTCGGCGCTGGCGGCCTCGGGATGAAAGTGGCGATCGAGCAAGTAGTGCACCAGTCCGCCGACAAAGATCAGGTCGATAAAGGGCGAGACCAACGGCAACAAGATCTGAAAGATCAGCGATGTTGGGCAAGCGCGAAGAATCCCATTGCCTTGTTGCGCAGGAACGCGCCGCGGTGCTTGAAGACCGCCTGCAATATCCCGAAGGACCAGCGGAAGCGCTGCCGCATCAGGCCGCTCGCGTTCACGGGCGCTTCGGTAAAGGCGAGCGAACGATCCTCGTAGATGACCTCGTATCCCTGCTCGAGCAGGTTCATGGTCAGGTCGGCATCTTCTGCGACCGTGTTCACCGGGATAGAGTCCGCCTTTGCGAACCGCCTCCGTCCGCCATGCGCCGATGGCGCCGGGCACAACCGTGACCACGTTGAATAGATCGAGAGCGCGACGTTCGAAGTTCTGGCTGGTGATGTATTCAAGAGCCTGCCAGCGCGTCCACAGGTTCACGCGATTGCCGACCTTGGCGTTGCCCGCGACTGCGCCGATGCGCGGATCGGCGAAGTGGCAGATGAGCTTCGAGACCGCATCGGGCGCGATCACTGTATCGGCGTCGATGCCGACGTAAATCTCTTCTTCGAGTTGATCGACCGCGAAGTTCAGCGCCTCGGCCTTGCCCGCATTCGGCTTGGTCAGCACCGTGACCCTGCCCTCGGCGATCTCAGCGGCATAGGCCTCGGTGGCGAGTTCAAAGGTGCGATCCTTGGAGCCATCGTCGATCACGATGACGCGCAGGTTCTTGTAATCGGAGTTCAGCACCGAGCGCACAGTCCGCACGATGACCTTCTCTTCGTTGTACGCAGGCACCAGCACCGCGATGCGCGGCTCAAACACACCCGGCTCCGGAGTCTTGCGTTTGCGAAACCGGTCGATGAGGGCAAACAGCCCGACCAGGCTGAGGCGCGCGCTCATCAAGATGTCGCCGAGGAAAAAGACGAACACGCCGAATTTGTAGAAGAAGGCGAACCCGAAGAAGGCGACGGAATCCACGCGCGCCTGCCAGCGCATTCTAGGAGTCAGCGGCGGCATCACGTCGGCAACCGTCTTCCCCATCAGCTCGGAGACAGGCACCAGCTCGTAGCCTTTGGAGCGCAGCGTATCGATCAGCAGCGGTAGCGCGGCCACGGTAGCCGAGCGGTCGCCTCCGCCGTCGTGCAGCAGGATGATGCTGCCGGCGAGCCACGGCTTCTGCTTCATCGCGTCCAGCTGGTTCAGAACACTCGCGGTGATCTCCTGCGGCGTCTTGCGCGGATGCTCATCCCAGTCGCTGGTGTCGATCTTGTCGCCGATGATGGTGTAGCCCATCTGCTGGATGCGTTCGGCGGGAGCCGCCTGGTCGTTGGTATCGGGCTCCTGATCGATGGAGTACGGCGGCCGGAAGTAGAGCGGCTGCACGCCGAGTTTGCTGGCAAACAACCGCTCTGTCAGATTGAGTTCCCACTCGACCTGGCGCGGAGAAATCTCGCTGATGTCTGGATGGGTGAAGGTGTGATTGCCGATCTCGTGGCCTTCGCGAACGTAGCGCTTCAGCAGTCCAACATTTTCCTGAGCCTGCTCACCGATCACCATGAACGCAGCCTTCACGTTTTCACGCTTGAGGATGTCGAGGATCCTCGGCGTCCACTTGGGATCGGGCCCGTCATCAAAGGTCAACGCGAGCTTGTTGGGATGATAGCCGTACTGCATCACGGTATAGGAATGCGGGATACGTATCCATCCGCTCGTCGGTGACGGTGAAGTTGTCGGCATCCATGCTGACGGTGCGCTTGCCCTGCTGCGGCTTCGCGGTGATGCGCAGAATATCGCCGCTGCCTTCGGTATCTACATCGTGTCCAGGGGGAACGAGGCTAAGCGCCTTTGGTGCGTCGGCACTGTTCGGGATGGTCCCAGATCGACCACAGCGAACTGTCTTCCGAGCCCAGTCTCCACAAGGCAAAGGTACGCAGCCCCATCTGCCGGGCGGCGCGCAGTTCGTTGAGCGCGGTTACGCCGTCGAGAAACCAGACCTGGTGGCGAACGTTGTTATCTTCATCGTCGTAGGCGAAGTGTGCGTTGAGTTCATCGCCTTCGAGGTGCACGTCCGCGTCGGCGTCGAGAGCGCGCTGCCAGGCGTCCTGCACCGACATTTCATCTACGTCGAGCACCTTGGGATTGCGCGGCGACTTTCCATTTTTGCCCGGTAACGGCAGCGACCAGTCATAGCCGTAGTTCCCGATCGCGCAGATCAACTTCTGCTTCGGGACCACTTTCAGCACGCGGGTCAGGTTGCCCTCGAACCAATCCTGCGCGGCGACGGGTCCAGGACCGCTCTCCTGTTCGTGCTGGTCGTAGTTCATCAGGATGATGCCATCGCTGTTGTCGGCCAGAAACTTCAGCTCGTTGTCTTCAGCGCTTACCGGGGTGTTGACGTAGATATGCAGGTTCTTCTGGCGGAAGTCCCCGTACAAATCGGCAATGAGCGCCAGGTAGCCGTCGTGCGCGTCTTCGGGTATCTCTTCGAAGTCGAGAGAGATGCCGCGGTAGTTCTGGATTGGCGGAGAGGAAGACGTCGAGCTGATTCTGCAGTCGCTTCCGCGCAATGGGATCCTTGAGCATGGGCCCGACGGAAGCATCCCACTTCTGCGCAGGAACGTTGTAGTTGCTCAGCATGGGGAGGATTTCCGTCTCCTCCTTCGCATCCGTGATCACGCGGCTGCACCTTGTCCTGGGTGTCCACGTTGTGTACGCCAGCGGCGTCCACCACGTTGAAGGTGTGCGCAGGAAACTCGACCGTGGCCGATTGCAGCGAGCCATCGGCGGTGGTGACGTGGAGCCAGTCCGGAAAGAGAATATCGATCTGGTGAATGTGCTCTTTCAGCGACGAATAGCTGGAGGCGTCGTAATCCACGTAGAAGGCTGCGCGGATGCCTTCCTCTTCGTTGAGCGTGATATCGGAGGGTCTGCGGTGCGTCTTTCGCCGCAGCGGGCGCAGAGCCCTTGGCACGCAGGTCGGCAGCGGTCGACCGGCAGAGCGCGGTAGTTTCGCTTCTGTTGCGGAAGCAGCAGTTCCGGCAGAGTCTGGCGCTTGATCACGCTGATGAAAAACACCACCAGCACGATGGTAGAAACAATCGCCGTGACATCGAGAATGCGCCTTAACCGCTTCCAGCGCTTCCGTTCCGGATCATAGAAAACTTGACGAGCCATGTCTGTTATCGAGACTACAGGAATCCTATGTACATGGGTTGAAAGCAGTCAACGCAGGCGCCAGCTAGTATCATTCAGTTTCATGCGCTTACCGCCTCTTCGCCCATGGATCCCGGTCGTGCTCGCCCTCTCTGCAGGAGCCGCTCTTCGTCTGTGGTTCATCCATGCGTATCCGGCGCTCGAAGGCGATCCGCTCATCTACGGCGACATCGCAAAGAACTGGCTGCACGGCACGTATGGAATCACGCACCCGGACGGCGTCAGGCCCACGCTTTTGCGCTTGCCCGGGCTACCCGCTGTTCCTCGCCCTCTGCTTCTCCATTTTCGGCGAAGGACATTACTTTCCCGTGATGTATCTCCAGGTCGTCATTGATCTGGCCACTTGCCTGCTCATCGCCGACTTCGTCCGCAGGCTCTTCAGCCGACGGGCAGCGTCTGGTCGCTCTTTGGCTGGCAGCGCTGCTGTCCCTTCACCGCGAACTACACCGCAACTCCGCTGACGGAGACCTGGTCCATCTTCTGCGTCGCTCTTGCGTTCTATTCCCTGTTACGCGCTGCTGGAGCGTCCCTCGGCGTGGTGTGCTGCTGACGCTGGCCCTCTCAATCAGCTACGCCACGCTGCTTCGACCCGACGGAGCGTTACTGGGAGTGGTGCTCTGCCCCGCGATTCTCTGGTACGCAAGAAAGGCCAGGATAGGGCCGCCGATCCCTGCTCTGAGGGCTTTGAAACTGGCAGCTGTCTGCGCGCTGCTGTCCGTCCTGCCGTTCGTGCCCTGGACCGTTCGTAACTGGCGCACCTTCCATGTCTTTCAGCCGCTGGCGCCTCGCGTATGCGGCCGATCCCGGCGAGTTCACCGAACCCGGCTTCAATCGGTGGACCAAGACCTGGTGCATCGAGTTCGCCTCGACCAGTGAAGTGTATTGGAATGCGAACTCGACCACGCTGAATATTCAGGATCTTCCCGCGCGCGCCTTTGACAGCACCGCGCAGTACGAAGAGACTCGCAAGCTCTTCGATGATTACAACGGCGCGTCCACGCTCACTCCGCAGATCGATGCGCGGTTTGCGGCGCTGGCGCAGCAGCGCATTCGCTCGCACGCTTGGCGATACTACGTCGAATTGCCGCTGCTGCGGCTGGCCGACATGTGGCTGCGCCCGAGGACCGAGATGTTGTGGGTCGAACTGCGTTGGTGGGAATATTCAGAGCACAATGCCGTCACGGAATTTGCCGCCGCGTATGCCGCGCTCAACCTGCTTTACCTGCTGCTGGCTTTCGCAGGAGCCTGTCGGCGTCCGCGGTTGGTCGGAGCGATGCTCGCGTTCGTCGCGTTGCGTTCGATACTGCTGGCTACGCTGGAAGCGCCCGAGCCGCGCTACACGCTGGAGTGTTTTCCCATCGTGATCGCGCTGGCGGGCATTGCTCTCGCGAGGAAGACCGCTCCGCCACGACCAGATCTACTTCCGAACCACTTGCGTCTTCGACGTCGTCTTGATGTTGAACACGTCGGCGGAAATCTTCGCGTTGTACTGAAGATTCGTAAAGGTAGCGGTACGCACATCGCCTGATGGCTCGAAGAACTGCTGGCGCAGGGAGATGTCGCGATCGGGATCGACCCAGATAGTCACGTGATCGAACATCTTGCGCACGCTCTCCTGCTTTGCTTTCAAATCCAGCTTGGCAGTCTGCGTGCCGTTGATGGTTTCATTGCCCTGGTAGGTCACGTCCCAGGTGTTGGCCAGGTCTTTGCCGCTGCCACCGAAGCCAAGCGTGAGAAAGCTCTCGTACTGCGAGCGATTGGCGCCGGCAGAAAATACGGAAAGCTGATCGATGTTGGGTTGATACAGATCCAATTCGCCGTTCTTGTAAACGACGATCTTCGTATCCGGCTTCTCGATGTGCGCGGCCATCTGCGTCGAGCCAGCCTTGCGATCAAAGGAAATCACGCCGGACTGCTTCTCGTGCTCATCGACGATCTTCTCGTACTGATCCCATTCGAAATCAGCCTTGGCGCTTTGGAACTTCGCCGCAGCCGCGTCCATCTTCGCCAGGACACCGCTGGCGCTATTCGCCTGACCACTGGCTGGAAGCGCCAAGAGCATGGCTGCCACCGCCAACAATCCGGAGCAGGAACTTCTTCTTCCAATCATCTTCAACATGCGTAACCTGACGTCTCAATCCCTTTGGATGCAGTTCTTAACTCGATGGCTTTTGAAGGTACAAACCCGGCGCTGGTGAAAAGAGTTTCAACCAGACTTACTGGCCGGGCGTGGAGGCGGCGCGGTGCGCCCAGATCTTGTACGCGCTGGGCCTGCCGGTCGAGTCCTTCTCCGTCTCGAAACGGTCGACCACGACCGCGCCCGCGATCGGCTCAACGGCGCTTTGCAATGAGGACTTCAGGTCGGCAGCGTCGGGAATCTGTTCGGCGGCAAGCTGAATGATGAGGCCATTCGCGCCATCGGTTCTCACCAGGGCCTGGCTCGCCTCGAGCCTGCGTCCTTCGGGCTGATCGTGGTACCGCAGCACCAGGGGCGATAGAAAGATGAAGGCAAGAATCAGCGTCACCATCACGTCGTAATGGAAGCTGCCCCGCTCATACGTCCAGAACAGATAACTCTTCAGAATTCGCTTCATCTTCCCCTGCGCGGCCGGTCTGCGGCCAGTTCCTCTGCTCTACTTGTTACGACGCCTCATCGTAGTTTCGCCGCCCATATACGGCACCAGCGCCTCGGGAATGCGTACAGTTCCGTCGGCCTGCTGATAGTTTTCGACGATCGCCACCCACGTGCGCCCGACCGCCAGTCCACTGCCATTCAGCGTGTGCAGAAATTCCGACTTGCCCTTCATCTGCTGGCCGGTAGCGAATGTTTGCGCGCCGCGCCTGAAAGGCTTCGAAGTTGGAACACGACGAGATCTCGCGATACAGCCCCTGCCCCGGCAGCCAGACCTCCAGGTCGTAGGTCTTCGCGGAAGCGAAGCCCATGTCGCCGGTACACAGCAGCACGCGGCGATATGGCAGATTCAGCTTCTCGAGAATCGCTTCGGCATGCGCGGTCAACTTCTCGTGTTCGGCGTAGCTGTCCTCGGGCTTGGCAAAACTTGACCAGCTCCACCTTTTGGAATTGATGCTGACGGATGATGCCGCGTACATCCCTGCCGTGGGAACCAGCCTCGGCGCGGAAGCAGGGAGTGTAGGCGGTGATCGAAATGGGCAACTTGGCCTCGTCCAGCACCTCGTCCCGGTACAGATTGGTGACCGGGACCTCCGCGGTTGGAATCAGCCAGTGATCGCTGTCAAGGTACTCGCCGGGTTTGAAGCCTTCCTCATCCTGGCCCTGGCAGCGAAACAGGTCTTCGGCGAATTTCGGCAGCTGCCCGGTCCCGTAGAGGGATTTGCTGTTGACCATGAAGGGCGGCAGCACTTCGGTATAACCGTGCCGGCTCGGTATGCAGGTCGAGCATGAAGTTGATCAGCGCCCGCTCCAGCCGTGCTCCCTGTTCCCAATAGACGACAAATCGTGCTCCGGAGATCTTGGCTGCACGCTCGAAGTCGAGCACCCCCAGTTCTTCGCCAATCTCCCAATGCGGCTTGGGGGTGAAGCTGAACTCGGGCTTCCCTCCCCAGTGTTTCACCACCACGTTTTCGTGTTCCGACGCTCCAACCGGCACGCTCGCGTGCGGCAGGTTGGGGATGCGCGCAAGCATCGCCTGCATCTCTTCGTCGATGGCATTCGACCGCCACCTGGTCCGCTTCGATCGTCTCCTTCAACCCGCGCACCTGTTCCATGAGGGCTGAGGCGTCTTCTCCGGCGCGCTTGAGTTTGCCCACGTTTTCAGAGAGAGAATTGCGCTGGCTCTTCAGGGTCTCCAGTTCGGTAATGTTGCGGCGGCGCTCTTCATCCTTTTGCCGGAAATCTCCCAGCAGCGCGGCCGGATCTTGCCCGCGCGCACGCAACTTCTCTTCCACCAACTCCAGATTGGCCCTGACAAATCCAAGATCGAGCATAAGTCTCGAGCTTACTAGAGCAAGATCGAATTGGCAGATCGACAGCCTTAGCCCTTGAAAGGAAGCCCGAGTGCAGGTGAAGCCACGCCTGTCACGGGGTACTCCTCACGGCTGCTCCGTTCCCAACTCCATGGCTCCTCGCCTAGCACCGCGAGTAGCATCGCTCGGCCGGAAGTTCTCGTCAGCGGCCCAATCGCGACATGCACGGCAGGCTTCGCAAATCAGCTAACGCTCCGTAGAAGGAAGCGGCCCCGGAGAGTTGTGCTATGTGCCGGTGGCCCTCGCGCAAGAACAAAAGCGACGAGGAGCCCCTTTTGGCCGCTCGCCACAACGCGTAAAGAACGATCCGTTAACCACGACACCTGGAGCAGGCCAGCAGTGGAGCTGTTTAGCCGGTCCAGACACCGACCAGCCGATCTAGCCTCGCAGCAGATCGTTCTGCTCTAGCGCATTTACAGGGGATCGGCTGCACTTCGCGGAATAGGAACCTTCCCGCGTAGGTCGACGGCTACGGCCCCAATCGTTGCCCGGATGGGCCAGCAGGAAAAGACCGATCGCGGTAAAGATCAGCCCGATGAAGCGGGAGGCCCGGCTGTTACCATAGCCGTTAGGCAATCGCACGCCACAACTGCCGGTCGCCTGCAACCGCCATGCCTATGCTGAAGCGCCTTTTCGCCCTGCTGCTTGCGTGCACTCTTCCGCTCTCCTCCGCGTATGCCGCCAAGCCCGCGACGCCAGCCCCTGCCCCGGTGACCTACAGCGCCTACAATGCCCATCCCAAGCTGGTGGTCATCGTCGTGATCGACCAGTTTCGCGCGGATTATCTGGAGCGATATCGCGCAGACTTCAAAGGACACGGCTTTCGGCTCTTCCTCGACAAGGGCGCATATTTTCCTGACTGCTACTACGACTACGCGAACACCAAGACCGCGCCGGGCCACGCGACCCTTGGCACGGGCGCCTACTCCGACGGCCATGGCATTGCCGGCAATGAATGGTGGGACCTCGATCGCAACAAGGATCGCCCGGTAAGTTCTGTCGAGGACGAACGTTACCGCCTGGTAGGCCTGCCCGACACCAGCATCCCGGCCAATCTGCCGAACGCGCCCGCGTCCGCGCCGAATTTCGTGATCGGAGCGTCACCGCGCAATCTGCACGCCTCAACGCTCGGAGACGAGTTGCGGCTGGCCACCCAGGGGCAGTCGGAAGTCTTCGGTATCTCGCTCAAGGATCGAGCCGCGATTCTGCCGGCGGGCGCGGCGGCCAACGGCGCGTACTGGATCGATCCCGCGTCAGGACGCTTCGTGACCTCGACCTACTACCGCGCGGATCTGCCGGAATGGGCAACCACGTTCAACACCAATGGGCGCATCGATCAGGCGGTGCAGCAGGCCAACGCCGCCGGCCTCACGAATTTTTACGAGATGGTGGGGCGCACTCCCGCAGCGAATTCGTACGAACTCGATTTTGCGCGGGCACTGATCCAGGGAGAACAGCTGGGCACGCATGCCAGCACCGATCTTGTCACCATCAGCCTGTCGGCCAACGACGTTCTGGGACATCAGGTTGGACCCGATTCTCCGATCGAGAAAGAAATGGTGGATTCACTCGATTCGGATCTCGACGAGTTCTTCACCTGGCTCGATAAAAACGTAGAGGGCGGACTGGCGAATGTGTGGGTTGCCCTCTCGGCCGATCACGGCGTCTCGGCCGTTCCCGCCGAAGCAGTCGCGCATGGGAGTGCCGGCAGCAACCATCGATCTGGACAAACTGGTCGCGTACCTCAACGAGGCGATCAACTCCAAGTTTTCGCCCGGCGAGAAGGTGGAGTACCTGTTACCGAAACAAGAACTGCCCTATCTCGCGCTGAATCGTCCCGCCTTTGAACGCGCGGGCATCAACGAACTCGAGGCAGAGGAGGCGATCCAGAGGGCGCTTGGCGCCTGGCGTACGATCGCTGATCAAACCGGAACAGAATCCCACCAAGCCGTCGGAGAGCCGCGTACCTCCCTCTCCCACGTTGGTACGCAGCTACACACGCCTGCAGCTTGCGGGGGAGCAACTACCGCCGACCGAGTTTGGACGCACTGCTCGCGCATAGCTATTCGGCAAATGGCGGCTGGTACGTGATGGCCATCTTCTCCGACTACCAGATGGAGTATCTCAACAGCAGTCAGACCACGCACTTCAGTCCGTGGTCGTATGACCGACATGTGCCGCTGGGCTTGTTTGGAGCGCCGTTCACGCCCGGCATTTACCACGGACGAGTCGCACCGGTAGACCTCGCCGCGACCTTTGCCTCGCTGCTTGGGGATCAATCAACCCTCTGCCTCGGTCGGGAATATCTTGACCCAGGCCATCAAAGATACTTCGGCTGTTACCTATCCAAAGCCGGTCGTCGCGCCCGCGCGAGGCCGCGCCAGAACCAGGCCGAGAACCACTTCTTCCCCGGAAAGCAAATCGACACCGTGAAACCAGACATGCAAGTCCGGGTGGCCGGCATCAACCTGCGCAATCCCATCATCGCGGCCAGCGGCACCTTTGGGTATGGCATTGAATTTGAAGAGATCGTCTCGCTGCCGCGGTCTGGGCGGCCTGGTCACCAAGGGCATCTCTGTCGAACCAATGGCCGGCAACCTGGCGCCGCGGCTGATTGAGACTGCTTCCGGGATGCTCAACTCCATTGGCCTGCAGAACATCGGGGTCGATGCATTTCTTGAGAAGAAGCTGCCCCCGTTGCGGCGGTATTCCACCTGCGCGATCATCGTCAACGTGTTCGGCTACAAGGTGGAGGACTACCTCACCGTCATCGAAAAACTCAATGGGGCCGAGGGCATTGCAGCCTATGAATTGAACGTGTCCTGCCCGAACGTGCAGCATGGGGGCATGGTCTTCGGCAGCGATCCGGAACTGCTCGACGACCTGGTCTCGCGAGCGAAGTCTGCGGCCAGGCGGCCCATCATTGTGAAGCTCTCGCCAAACGTAACCAGCATTGCACAGATGGCACGGTGCGCACAGGATTCGGGAGCCGACGCGCTCTCGATGGTGAACACCTTTCTGGCGCTGGCGATCGACGCAGAGACACGCCGTCCCCGCATCGCAAATGTCACCGGCGGCCTTTCAGGCCCTGCGATCAAACCGATCGCCTTACGCATGGTCTACGAGGCATCGAAGGCTGTCTCCATTCCCATCCTGGGGATGGGTGGAATCGCCACTGCCGAAGATGCGGTTGAGTTCCTGCTGGCCGGCGCAACCGCCGTGCAGGTGGGGACGGCGAGTTATGCCGATCCCCGGGCCGTCGATCGACTTTCGCGCGGGCTCGAGCAATGGTGCGTTCGCCACCAGGTGCAGCGAGTCTCGGAGCTTACCGGCGGCTTGCAGATCGCTCCTAAGCCTTAAGGTCTGAGTAGCCTGCTTGTTAAGCCGCTGCACATCGGCAGGACAGAGCGTCGCCGGACATCCCGCCACTCAGCCTCGGGGCGAAATCGCTTCTGGAGGTTACGAGCTGCGCTGTTGGTTGAGGCTGCGGGTGCGGGGGCGTGAGGGTCGCCCAGCGTTCCACGATCTTGTCGCCTGCGAATCGCCACAGGACGAAGCCGCGAAACTCGATCTTCTGTCCGCTGGATACTTCCGTGGCTTGCCAGACATTCCGAACCATCACCTTGTCGCCCTCCGCAAGTATGTCTTCCACGGTGACGTGAAGGTCGGGCCAACGCTCGAAGGCCTTCTGCATCATCGCTTGCGCCGGCTGGATTCCCGTCACTGGTCCGGTCGCCTCGTCATGGTCGTAGAAGTCCTCTGTGAAGCTGCGTTCGGCCTGACTGAGGTCCTTTCGGTTCACGAAATTTTCGAAGTGGTTTCTTACGAATGCCTTCATCTCTTCGAGGGTCATCTGGCTGCTCCTATGGCTGGTCACGCTGGATTCGGACTACCCTGCTGACGATTCGGTGCGCTCGCTTGTTCCTTGCAGGCGTCAAGCACGAAAAGATACGGCGGCTGGAGGAAAACAGTTCCAGAGGTTCCGGCGAAAAGATTCTTGAACAGATTGAAAGGTGGTGGAGCTAAGCGGGATCGAACCGCTGACCTCCTCGTTGCGAACGAGGCGCTCTCCCAGCTGAGCTATAGCCCCACATGCGGTGGGAACAACAGTTTTGATTCTACCAGCGGGCGGCCAGTCTGGAAAAGCCCAGTATCGAAGCAAGAGACTCCACTGCCGTCTCAGCGGCTGGTCGTCAGCTTTCTTCAGCGACGCTCGCGCACCCGCTTCGAGCGTGGTCCACAAGTTCTCCAGGGCTGCTCGGGGTACCTGGCCCTGGGCGAGGTCTGTGGAACCGCCGCCGCGAAGCCCCAAGGCTGCGAGCGCATCCTTGAGCAAGGCTCCGCATGAGAATTCCAAGTCGTGGCTGCGGGACATGACTACGAATGCGGGCTCCTGCTGCGCGGACGCAAGCAATGCAACCGTTTGGGTAGCTGTCGCGGCCACCTGCGCTGCCAGCAGCTTGACGTACTCTGCATCGCGGTCGGGATAGACTCGCCGAATGACGCGCATGCGATCTTCCACCAGGTCCTCCACGACCAACCGCATGGCATGGTAGGCGACCAGCTCCTTCTGCAGCTTCTGGCGTTCCTTCGCGCCAGCTTTGGCTTCGCCCAACAGGCGGTCGATGGCTGCGGGGATTTCGGCCCGGGGAATGGAGAGTGTAGCCGCTGCGCGAGAGAGCGCGCTGAAGTCGCCGCGAGCCGCGGCAATGGCCCGCAGCCCGGCGACGAACTCCACCCGCAAACCCTGGCGCACGCGCTCCGTGGAGCGGAGCAGCAGGCCGCCGATCTGACCGGTGGAGTGCAGGTGAGTTCCTCCGCAGGCATTCAGGTCATAGTTGGCAATCGAAATGAGACGAATCGGGCCTTCTCTGTCGGGCAACTTCCGCAGCCGCCCCGCGGCCAGCATCGCCTCGGCCTCCGCCCGCTGCACCACCATGGCCGAGATCTTTCTGTCTTCCGCGATGAGCTGATTGGTCAGCCGCTCCACGCGTTCGATGCTGGCACCAGCAATCGAATCGGAGTTCAAGTCGATGGTGGAGCTCTCCTCGCCCAGGTGAAAGGAGACGGTGTGCGCGTTCAATTCATAAGAGAAGGCAGCTGACAGCAGATGTTGCGCCGAGTGCTGCTGCATGTGATCGAAGCGACGTGTCCAGTCCAGAATTGCGCGCACTTCCGTGCCCGCCGCCAGTGGCTTTGACGTGTAGTGCCAGACCTCGCCATGCTCGTCTTCTTCTACGCCCTCGATGGGAACCTCAAGCACCGCGCCGCTGCGAGAGGTGGCGTAGAGAGTGCCGGTATCGCAGGGCTGACCACCGCTGGTGGGGTAGAACGCCGACTGATCGAGCGCAATCTGCCAGAGCGCCTGCCCGGCGGCGCGCGAGACTTCGCGGATGTCGCTTACCCGGGCATCAAATGTCGTAAGGAAGGGATCGTCGTAATAGAGACGCACAGCCATGATGCGAATATTCTACTCGGGATACTTCTGCGCTGGCTTCTGCGCCTTCGCGGACAAGGGTGATTCGGGCCTGTTAGTCTGTCGGACGACAGATGCACTTCGCTGGGGGATGAAACGATGCACAGTTTGTCACGAAGAAGTTTTCTGAAGACCGCGGCGGCCGCAGGTGCGGCAGCCTGGGCGAGTTCGCCGCTGCTCAACGCTGAACCGCTTGGTCTGCCCATCGGCTTGCAGTTGTACTCGGTGCGCGAGATGCTTCCCAAAGACTTCGAGGGCACGCTGAAACAGCTGGCCAGCCTGGGATATCGCGAAGTGGAGGCAGCCGGTTTCTTCGGTCACACTGCCAGCCAGGTCAAGCAGGCCATGGACAGCGCCGGTCTGCGCTGCGTGAGTGCCCATTATCCGCTCGGGCAGATCCAGCCCAAGGTGGATGAGGTGATCCAGTTTGGCAAGGATCTTGGGCTGAGCTACATCGTCTGCTCCTCGCCCATGTTGAGAGACCCGGCAAAGGCTCAGGGATTTCATGGCAGCATGGAAGCCATGAAGCTCGACGACTGGCGTTGGAATGCCGAACAGTTCAACCACATCGGCGATAAGGTCAACGCAGCCGGCATGCGTTTTGGCTATCACAACCACATCGCCGAGTTTCACGCGGAGAACGGCGTCGTCGCTTATGACGAACTGCTGCGCCTGACCGATCCAGCAAAGGTCACGATGGAGATGGACTGCGGTTGGGTGGTGGTGGGCGGCAAAAACCCTGTCGACTATCTCACGAAGTATCCCACGCGGTTTTCCATGCTGCATCTGAAGGAGTTCAACCTGGGAAGCGCGCCCGCGGGCACGCCGCCTCACTCCACGGAGATGGGAAAAGGCAGCATCGACTACGGTCCCATTTTTGCCGCAGCGAAGAAGGCGCAGATCAAGCACATGTTCGTCGAGCAGGAAGAGTTCGACATTCCGGCGATGGAAGCGTTGAAAATCGACGCGGACTACATGCGCTCGATCCGCGCTTAGATGTATTCTGCTTCGACCGAGTCATGCAACGCATGCGTAGATCACGGTTGCGGAACATCGACCCACGCGCGCTCCTGGTTGCTCCGCAGCGTCGCGTGGAGGATGTTCATCTGCCGCAGACCGTCGGTAAACTGCGGGTACTCCGGTGACGCAGAGGCATCGGCTATCGAAGCATAGAAGCGCCGGAACGTCTGCTTGAAGGTATCGTCGTATCCCTCGCTGTGTCCTCCGGGCAGATCGGCATACGTCCGCGCCCTGCCCAGCAGCAGCGAAGGGTCTTTGACGTAGAGAGTATTGCCCGTATCGCGATGGCCGAGCCAGAGTTCGTCGGGGCGTTCCTGGTCCCAGGCCGCCGAAGACTTGGTTCCGTAAACTTCCAGCCGCAAGCCGTTTTTGCGGCCGGCGGAAACCTGGCTGGCCGTCATGGCCCCGCGGCTGCGTTCCCCCATCCGGAACACTACCGCGCCAAAATCTTCTGTATCCACGGCTGTTTCGTTATAGTCTTCTGCGCCCGAGCAACTTGTTGGCAAAGGTTTCCACGGAGTGCTTCGGCTGCTTGCGGGTGGAGTGAAATGTCTGCAGATCAGCGCAGAGGGAGGTTACCCTCAACCCGGTCACGTGCTCGGCCATGTCGAACCAGTGCGAGCCGATATCCGCCATGCACCGCGAAGCGCCGCCGGCCTTGGCGTCGACTCGCCAATTCCAGTCCGTGTCGTAGAGCAGCCAGTCCTGCGAATAGGTTCCCTGCACCACCAGGATGTCTCCCAGTTCTCCGGCCTCGCGCAATGCGCGCATCTGCTGCACCATGGGATAGTAGCGCAGATTGTGACAGACACAGTTGCGTAAGCCCATGCGGGCGGCAAGCTCCACCAGTTCCTGCGCCTCTTCCGGCGTCGTCGTGAGCGGCTTTTCGCAGACCACATGCTTGCCTGCCTGCAGCGCATCTTTGGCCATGGAGAAATGCTGCGCGTTGGGCGTGCAGATGTGAACCGCGTCGATGCTGTTGTCGCGCAGCACATCGCGGAAGTCCGTCGCAATCACGGGCACGGAAAAACCAGCGCCCAGATCCTGCGCCGCCTTTTCGTTTCTGCCGGCGATCGCCGCTGCTTCTACAAAGGCGAGCCGGCGCACCGCTTCCAGGTGCACGCGGCCCATAAATCCCGTTCCGAAGATAGCTGTTCTCACCGTTTTCATTGTGTCTCCGTTACACCCACCAGGCAGCGGCGGGCTGCTCCCGGATCACCAGGCTGTTGAGGAAATTCGCTGCCTTGGTGAGTCCCTCTTCCGGCGAAAGCAGGCTGTCTTCATGCTCGATCGAGAGCACCGAATCGTAACCGAACATCCGCAGTGTGGAGACGAACTCGCTCCACCACTCCGCCCCATGGCCATAGCCACAGGTGCGAAAGATCCAGCCGCGGTTACGTTCTTCGGTGTAGGGCTTGGTATCGAGCACGCCGGTGCGCGGCAGGTTCGCCGGATAGAGTTGCGTGTCCTTGGCGTGAACGTGGAAGATCGCCTTGTCGAGTACCCGGATCGCGGCAATGGGATCGATGCCTTGCCAGAACAAGTGGCTGGGATCGAAGTTGCAACCCACGCTGTCTCCGCGCGATGGAACGCAGCCGCAGCATGGTCTCCGGGCTGTAGACCACGAAGCCGGGATGCATCTCAATGGCGATTCTCACGCCGTGATCCGCGGCAAATTTGCCGTGCTCTGACCAGTAGGGCGCGACCACTTCGTTCCATTGCCAGTCGAGAACCTTCAGGTAATCGGGAGGCCAGGGACACGTCACCCAGTTGGGCGCAGTCGCGTTGGGCGAATCGCCCGGACAGCCGGAAAAATCGACCACCGTGTCGATGCCCAGCTTCTCCGCCAGCAGAATGGTCTTCCGGCTCACCTCCGCATCCTGCTGCGCGCGTGCCTTGTCGGGATGCAGCGCATTTCCATGGCAGCTCAGTGCGCTGATGGTGACGCCCTCGTCAGCCAAAGCTTTCTTGAAATCGCTCAGAGCCTGGGAATTCTCGAGCATCGACAACTTGCAGTGCGCGTCACCGGGGTAGTTGCCGGTGCCGAGTTCTACCGTGTCGATCTGCAGAAGCTTGAGTTTCTTGAGCACAGCCGGCAGCGGAAGCTGCGATAAAAGCGGGGTAAACACTCCAACACGCATGACAGTCCTATCTCCTTATGTTCGGCAACTGCGCGCCGCCCTCAAACGAGAACGGCAGTCCATCTTATTTGGCTTCTTCTGCGGGCAGCAACTCGTAGCTGACAAACGCCACCTTGGAACTATCCGGCGACCACGAAGGCACGTTCATCGTACCCTGCCCGCCAAACAGTTTCGCCAGCACCTTGATGGTGTGGTCGGCGAGGCTCATCATACGCACTTCGACATCTTTGTTGGGAGGATGGCCAGTGACGTCTTTCTGATACGCGACGAAGACCATCATCTTGCCGTCGGGAGAGATGTGCGGGAACCAGTCGTTCGACTCCTCCGAAGTGACCTGCTCCTGCCCACTGCCGTCGGGGTGCATACGCCAGATCTGCATGTGCCCGCTGCGTTCTGAGTTGAAGTAGATGTACTGGCCGTCGGGCGAGTATTCCGGCCCATCATCGAGGCCTTTCGCGGTGGTCAGGCGGGTTTCGGTTCCGCCTTCGACGGGAATGGTGTAGATGTCGAAGTCGCCATTTCGCTGCCCGGTAAAGGCAAGGGTCTTTCCGTCGGGCGACCAGCCGTGCCAATAGGAGGGCGACTTCTCCGTGACCCGCCGGGCAGCACCTCCGCCAATCGGCACAACGTAAACGCTGGACTGGTGGTCGGGCTGAGTCGAGTCACTGATTGCGAGTTGCTGGCCGTCCGGCGAGATGCCGTGGTCGTTATTGCAATGTGTCGCAGTGCCGGTATCGATTGTCGGTTGGCTGACCACCGGCCACCGGCAGGCGCAGGATGTGGCCTTCCTGGTTGAAGAGAAACGCCGCGCCATCGTGGGTCCAGTTTGGCGCCTCAAAATGGCTGGGAGCCACATACACGACGCGGCGGTCAGTGGATGCTACGGGCACCGTCTCGAGCGTGCTGTAGAGGACCGGCTGCCCCGCACTTGCTGCGCGGCGTTGTCAGCTCCACATTCGAGAAGACGGCCTTCTCGACCGCATTCTTGTCATGCGCGCAGACACCTAAGCCGACGTAGAATGAGCCCTGCATCGGGATCTTGATTGATGCGCCTGAGGGCCGCAACGGCTCGCCGCTGGACTGTGCCAGGAACATGTAGACGAAGTCACCACGCTTCTCGATCCGCAGGCGTTGCGGCGCGGAAAGATTGGATTCGATCTCATGCGTCGTCTGCCCTTTTTGATCGCGGAACTGGAGTGAGGTCAGGCCGACGCCGTGCAGGGCCACGTCGGCATACGGCGAGTCGGGGTCGAGGCTTTGCCGGATCATCAGCACTGCCTTGCGATGCGCATTGCCGCGCTGCTCAGGAAAGGAAATATCCGCAGTCAGGCTGATATCGCCGGAAACCTGCTTCCAGGCGAACTGGAATGCGTCTGCGTTGAACCACATATTTTCGCCGCTGCCGGTGAGAGTGTATTGATGTTGCGCCGCATCGTACTGCGCAGAGCCCGGGTGCAGCACCGTTCCGATGTCCGCGTGGTTTTGAAAGACGCCCAGCGTAGAGGACGATGTTTGCGCTGCGGCAAACGCAGCAGTAGCCAGCAGAACTCCAGCCAACACCAATCGGCTTACACGTTTGAGCACGACAAAAATCTCCCGAAGAACTTCGTACGAAAGGTAGGGACGAGAAGCGCTGTTGTCAATGCGAGCGACGCAGCGGACATTTCCTCAGCCGTTTGCGCGCTCTCAACGTTGCGCAACGGGCTTTCAGGTGACGCAGCTGGTCACTTCGAAGCACAGCTAATCTGGCGACCTTTGTGCATGCACGTAGTCAGGACTGAGTCGTCGGTGCTGTATAGCGTTCCCTTCCAGCCGTGGTGTTTGCGCTCCAGCAGGAG
This sequence comes from uncultured Acidobacteriaceae bacterium, assembly GCA_963748555.1. GTDB lineage: Bacteria > Acidobacteriota > Terriglobia > Terriglobales > Acidobacteriaceae > CAWKKW01. Next base: position 28,634 of record CAVVJK010000018.1, on the reverse strand, counting down.
ATAGCCAAACGTGTCTTTGACCGTGAACGCGGCTGGGATTCCGTCGATGCTCTGGTTTCCGCTGCGGGTGTCCGCTGAATCGAGTGACGAACCTCCGTCGCCCACCACGAGTTGTGCCGGACGCAGTGCCGCGCCATGACCCTTCAAGCCAGGATTGCTGAAATCGATGGCCGCAAAGAAGTGGATATGGCCTGCCACCACCATGTCCACCGCATCCATGGGCCCGGCGGGATGAGACGGCGAAAGGGCCTGCGTCTCTGGCGCGTTGCTCGTGGCGGCGGCGGTGGTGAGTTCATGCGCCCAGAGCGGCTTGTGCGTGACCACCCAGGTCTCTCCCTTGGCGTTGCCCGACGGGCTCGGAAGCTGGTGTTCATATTCGGCTTCCCGTTCCGCGGCGCTTTGCCTGTCGTCGATATCTGCGCTGTCGATGACCTCCAGCCTCAGATCCTTGAGGTTGATCGAAAACGGCGCAGAAGTGGCGGGGCAGGTGAGCGGGGTTTCCCCTGCATCGAGAAAACGGAACCAGCCATCCGAACCTCGCCCACACTGCTCGTGATTGCCACGCGCAAACACCCACGGCGCCGCGGTCAGCAGACTTGCGACGGGCTCAAAGAAATCGGCGCGCCAGCTATCCCACGCATCGCCGTGTGGGCTGCCCTCGCATCCCGGCTCGCCCCACAGGGCAGGGCGTCTCGCGATAGTAGTAATCGCCCACGTGAATGACGAGGTCAGGATGTTTCTCAGCCGCGTGCTGCGAAACCACGCTGAACGGCCACTTCTTCGGGTCGTTACAATCCTGCACGTCTTCGCCCTTCAGCCGGCAGCCCGTGTCGCCGATGACCACGATACGTTTCGGCTTGCGGGTACCCAGCTTCAAGGGTTTGCCATCGACCACCGCAGACTTGGCCCGCGCCGGCAGAGTCAACTGACAGGTCGTGACTGCGAACAGTTGGCTGCCCGGTTGGCGAATGGTCATGGGGGCTGCCTTTCCGTCGACCGAGACAATGGGGCAGGTGCCGCCATCAGCGATAGCCCGAAGGCTCAATCCGCTGCCGGTGAACTCTGTCCACGCGACCGCATTCCGCTGAGCGAGAGCTGCGTGCGTCACCAGAAGCATGCACAGCATCCACCCTGTTCTGCGACAACCAATCCTCGGCATGTAGCCCTCCTGTTGCCCGGCCATTCTACACTTCCTGTCTCGCCAAAAAACCGCCCGACGCCCGTTCATCCTGCGGATACTTACGACCTCCTACCTTCCCTACCAGGACGCGCAGGTTCAGCGTTCACGCGTCTCATTGAAAGACGATGAAAGACTTCCTTCAACACATTCGCGAAGCCGCGCCGACCAATGCTGACATCGCCCATCGCCGGTGGATCTACGTTCCGTATGACCGGTATACCGACCGGACGGGACCGCTTGCCGAACAGCCTGCTGATGCCACGGGGATGGTCATCGTGGAGTCATCGGCGAAGGCACACCGGCGACCCTACCACAAGAAGAAGCTGGTTCTGCTGATCGCCAACATGCGCCACTTCGCTCTCGAACAGGCCGCGCGCGGTGTAAGCGTGCTCTACCACTTTTCTCCCAAAAGCCATGGGCAGGCATTGCTTGAGTTGCAGCGCAAACACAAGCTTCCAGGACTCACCGTAATGCGGGCGGCAGAACGCGAACTGCGGCTGGATCTGGCACGAGGCCGCGCGCGACGGGCTGACACTGAACGAGGTGCCTGACACGACATGGCTATCCGAAGACGGAGGACTTCACCTCGGTGTTCGGCACCTACAAGCCCGGACGCTCTTACGTCATGGACCGCTTCTACCGCAAGATGCGGCAGCAGATCCGGCATCCTGATGCGGAACGCAAGGCCCGATCGGCGGGCAGTTCTCCTTCGACAGTGAAAATCGCAAGCCCTACAGAGGGCAGCCGCCCGTTCCCGCACCTCCGGTGTTTCCGCCCGATGCCGTCACGCAGGAAGTGATCGACATGGTCGCGCGCGAGTATGCGCACCACTTCGGTTCGATCGAAGGATTCGATTTGCCGACCACGCAGGCGGACTGCGATGCCATGTGGAAGTTTTCGCTCGAGCATCTCTTGCCAAACTTCGGACCCTACGAAGACGCAATGCGCGATGACCAGCTGCAGCTGTTTCATAGCCGCACGTCCGCACTCATCAACCTGGGTCGCCTGCTCCCTGCCGACCTGATTCGCGACGTGGAAGAGGCAGCGGTGGAGGGGAGCATTCCGCTCGCGAGCGCCGAGGGATTCATCCGCCAGATTCTTGGATGGCGGGAATTCATGCGTCATCTTCACGAGCAGACGGATGGGTACCGGCTGGTTCCGGTTGCGCAGGAAGAGCGAACGGGAAAGACCGCGACGAAGGATAGCTATGCCGGCGCCACTCCCTCCGCGCTGGGCGCCTCGCTGCCGCTGCCGGCTGTCTACTGGGGCACAAAGTCCGGCCTGCACTGCATCGACACCGTGGTGGAACAGGTCATCCGCGAAGGATGGTCTCACCACATCACTCGATTGATGGTGCTCTCAAACCTGGCGACGCTGTGCGGCTTTTCACCCCGCGAGCTGACGGACTGGTTCTGGTTCGCGTACGTGGATGCGTACGATTGGGTGGTGGAGCCAAACGTACTCGGCATGGCTACGTATGCCGATGGAGGGCTTACCGCGACCAAGCCGTATGTGTCCGGCGCCGCGTATATCAATCGCATGTCCAACTACTGCGGACATTGCCGGTACGATCCCGAAGAAATCCGTCGGAGAAGGCTCGTGTCCGTTCACGGCGCTCTACTGGACTTTTCTCGAACGCAATGAGGATGTGCTGGGAAATAACTTCCGCCTGCAAATGCCGTATACGACTCTGCGGAAGAAATCCAGCCAGGAACTGGTGCAGCTTCGGGCGCGCGCCGAAGAAGCGATTGCACACCTGCAGAGTTTTCCCAGGCCTGAATACTAGTGCGTTTACGCGGGGTATACCACATCAACATTAAAAAGCGAAGACCGCAGCTACCTCTCCGCGGTCTTCTGTCTCGCTTTTTCTTATTTACTCTGCTGTGCTCTAGCTGCAGCCGCTGGTGCTGCCGCAGCTCATGCATCGGTAGCAGCTGCCGTTACGAACCATGATGGCTCCGCAGGTGAGGCAGCTCGGTGCGTCGCCCATGTCGTACAGATCCTTCATGGCGTCGGAGGCGTGGTAGACACCACGATCCGTAACCTTGGGGAGATCCGCGGAGACATGCGTGGCTGCCTGCAGGTCGGGCGCAATCCCGGACTGCGGCGCATGGGTGGCGCCGTAACCGCGTGTCGATTCATGCTGATCGGCGGTGAAGCGCTGCCCTTCCGGCTGCGTCCAGAGCCGCGAGCTGCACCGCTTCTCCGGCACCCGCGCCCAGGCCGGTAAACAGCGTGAGCTGCGTGCCGGACAGGAAACGTAACTGTGTCCACCGGAAAATGTAATCCATGATGGATTTGGCATAGCCGATGTGTTCGTTGCCGGTCCAGCCGCTGGGTTCAAAGCGCAGATGCGCGAACTTCTCGCAGAGCACCTTGAGCGGCACGCCGTGTTGCAGCGCGAGCGAAATGGCGGTGGCGAAGCTGTCCATCAGTCCGGAGACGGTGGAGCCTTCCTTGGCCATCTTGATGAAGATCTCGCCCGGCTGCCCGTTGGGATACAGGCCGACGGTGATGTATCCCTCGTGGCCCGCGATCGAGAACTTGTGCGTCAACGAGGCGCGCTCCTCCGGCAGGCGATGACGAACCGCGCGTGGCGGCCCATTCTGGTCCTGCGTGGATTCGCCGTGCTCGGCAAGCTGTCCAAGCTTCACCGCATTCCTGATCGCTGCCGAGAACGCATTGGCCGCGGAGAGTACGGAGCGCGAAGTCACTTCCAGCTTGTCTGAGACCTTGGCTTCGAGCGCCTTCGAGATCCGCTTCGGTTCCCGGAGAACCCGACGCCATGGCGGCAAGCACCCGATCCGCGGCCCGGTTCAGCAGGTCGTCGGAAGTATCCTTGGCGTTCTTGATCGCCGTCGCACCCTTGCCGTCAGAAGTGTTCAGCGGCTGCCCACCCTTCGAGCCATCGCGATAGACCGCGACCGCCTTCAGGCCCAGGCGCCACGCTTCCAGATAGGCTTCGGCGATGTCGTCGAGCGAGCAGTCGTGCGGCAGGTTCACCGTCTTCGAGATGGCGCCCGAGAGGAACGGCTGCGTTGCCGCCATCATCTTCACGTGGCCGGTGTAGTGAATGGAGCGCGTGCCCTTGGACGGCTTGAAGGAGCAATCGAAGCAGGCGAGGTGCTCCGGCTTGATGGCAGGAGCGCCCTCGATGGTGCCGGTCGCGTCGATGTAGCTGACGATCGCGTCCACCTCGCTCTCCTTGTAGCCCAGCTTGAAGAGCGCCGTAGGCACGGTCTGGTTGACGATCTTGATCATGCCGCCGCCGACCAGCTTCTTGTACTTGACCAGTGCGAGATCAGGCTCGATGCCGGTGGTGTCGCAGTCCATCATGAAGCCGATGGTCCCGGTCGGGGCCAGCACCGTAACCTGCGAATTGCGATAGCCATGTTTCTCGCCATGCGCGAGCGCCTTGTCCCAGCAGTCCTTGCTGGCTTCGATGAGGCTGTCGAGCTGCGGAACGCTGAAAGGCTCGGCCGAGTTGCGGCTCTTGCCGATCTTGTTCACCTCAGCGCGATGCATGCGGATGACGTCGAGGAACGGCTCGCGATTGACGTAGAAGCCGGGGCACGCGCCACCTTCATGGCCGGCGGCCGCGGTGAGCGGTGTAGCCGAGGCGAGCGGCGGGCACTTCTCCGCAACCTTCGACGATTGCAGGTAAGCCTGACCGCACATGATCGCCGTGAGCGTAGCGGCGAAGTCGCGGCCTGCATCGGAGTCATACGGCAGACCAAACGCCATCAGCAGCGCGCCAAGATTAGCGTAGCCCAGGCCCAGTGGCCGATAGTCGTGCGAGTTGCGGCCAATGGCCTCGGTGGGATAGCCGGAGTTGTCGACCAGGATATCCATCGCGGTGATGAGAATGTCGATCGGCGTTGCGATAGCTGGCAATGTCAAACGAGCCCGACGGCGTGAGGAACTTCATCAGGTTGAAGCTGGCCAGGTTGCAGGCCGAGTTGTCGAGGAACATGTATTCCGAGCAGGGATTGGACGCGTTGATGCGCCCGGTGTTCTTCGACGTGTGCCACTTGTTGATGGTGGTGTCGTACTGCATGCCCGGATCGCCGCACTGCCAGGTGGCTTCGGCGATCTTCTTCATAATTTCGCGCGCCTTGTACGTCTTGACCGGTGCGCCGTCCTTGATGGCCCTGGTCGAGAAGTCTGCGTCGCGCTCCACGGCGCTCATGAACTCGTCGGTCACGCGCACGGAGTTATTCGCGTTCTGGAAGAAGATCGAGGTGTAGGCCTCGGAGTCCGGACCGGAGCCGTCATACCCGGCCTGCATCAACGTCCAGGCCTTGGCCTCTTCCTTCGCCTTGCACTCGATGAAGTCGAGAATATCGGGATGGTCGACGTTGAGGATGACCATCTTTGCCGCGCGACGGGTCTTGCCGCCGGACTTGATGACGCCGGCGAAGGCATCGAATCCGCGCATGAAGCTCAACGGACCGGAAGCCGTGCCGCCGCCCGACAAGGTCTCCTTGGAAGAGCGTAGCGGAGACAGGTTGGTCCCGGTGCCGCTTCCCCACTTGAAGAGCATGCCTTCGGTCTTGGCCAGGGTGAGAATCGAGTCAAGCGAATCATCGACCGCATTGATGAAGCAGGCCGAGCACTGCGGATTGCGGTAGCCGGTCACGGAAAACTCGACGGCGCAGGTGTGCGGATTCCAGTGCCAGTTCTGCGCGTCGGAATTGGGCTCGAGCCGGTCGCATCCGACGTTGAACCACACCGGCGAATTGAAGGCTACCTTCTGCGTGACCAGCAGATGCACCAACTCATCGTGAAACACGTTCGCGTCTTCCGCCGTAGCGAAAGTAGCCGCCGTTCATGCCCCAGTCGCGAATCGTCTCCGCCACGCGCGCTACCAGTTGCCGCACACCCGTCTCGCGTTCCGGAGTATCGATCTGGCCATGCAGATACTTGCTGGCGACGATGTTGGTCGCGGTCATCGACCAGTCGACCGGAACCTCTACATCCTTCTGCTCGAAGATGCTCTTGCCGGAGGCGTCGGTGATGGAGGCGGTGCGACGCTCCCACGCGACCTCGTCGTACGGCGAAATGCCGGCCTTGGAAAAATATCGTTGCGCGCGCAGACCGCTGGGGTTCTGGGCTGGCCGGCTCGCGTCGGTGACGCTGCCGTTTGAAGAGGCGGTGCTGGAAACGTGCTTGGTGGCCTCGGCCATGGTGCTCCTTCCTTGGGGGTGGTTCGAATTTTGGCTGCCCTCGTCCTAGGGGGCTTACTACTGGGGATTCATGCAAGGCGCAAAGCAAGCGGCCGATCACGCTCGCGACAACTGCAAACTTGAGACGCCTTCCGGTCTGACAAAAACCGGTTGTGGAAGCGGGCAATTACCGTCGGGGAGGCTGATTCGCCGGACTCACGCCGCGGAAGCTTTTTGCCCCGCAGATGGCAACGTAACGCTCTGTATAGGGCATGTCAAGAAAGAACCACTACATCTAGTATTTTACTTGCAATCGTCGGTAATGTCCTCCGGTTTGCCCACAAACGGCTGTGGAGAACTCGCGATCCCCGCGTCCTTACTGGAAGACCCGTTTTAGGGCCCGGAGTTCCGCGCTCGCTTGCTTAAAACGAGTGCGCTCCACGCCGCCACCAGGGTTGACGCTACGCCGCGGGCTATAGAGGCACAAGGCGCAGAAGTGGTGCAATCGGTGTGCAAGCGTGTGGAAAGGTGGATAAGGCGGTCATGCAGGCCGGAAGGCCAGCGCTGACGGGCTGGCCAGAGCCATCGAGGCTCCAGCCAGTCTGGATCCGTGAATCAGCGTTTGCGGCTGCCGCCGTGAGCGGGTTCGTCTTCGACCACATTCTCGACTTCGGCCGAGTTCTTCCCGTCCGATTTGGGGGGTTGCGAGGCTGCTGACGACCCCTCTTCGACTGGCGGCAGGGAGGCGGCGGACTGGGCCTGAGAGGGGCCGCCAATCGGAGACGAGCTTGCGGTGTCTTGCTGCTCCGCGGCAGCCTCTGCGGGCCTCTCAGGCTCCACCACGGAGCCTTCCTGGATTGGGGGCAGAGTGACTGGCGGCAGAGTGATTGGGGGCAGAGTACCAGCAGCCTGCGTTTGCGCCGGTGCTTCGCTCTGGCCTTGTTCGGCAGCCTGATCGCGGGTGGATCCGGGAACCAGGAGTTCGTCCAGCTTGTAACCGGCACGCTTGGCTGCGGCTATCCGGGTCTGAATCTCTGCCTCCAGGCTGGCCACGATTTTGGGCTCAGGCGTCGGTTGCTGCGCGAGTCCGATCAGGTCAGGAAGTTTCGTCCACCACAGGAGTTGTTCGTAGGGCTCTTTGCGGAAATACGAGACATCTTCGGCCAGGTGAACACCGGTCAGCCAGCGGACATTGGGATCCTCCCACAGCCAGCCATCGCCAGCTGGGCCGGCCACAGCAGAGGACGACTTCGCCGGCTTCTCGGTGGCGGTCGGCGAGGGCGAAGTGGGAGCTGCCGGTTTCGAAACCACCTTGGTTTCCGGCTGCGTCGCGGGCTTTGCGAGCATTTCGGGAGCCGCCAGCGCGATGTGAATACGGGCAGCGGCACGCCAGCTATCTTCGCCCTCGAAGCCCAATTCAGAAAAGATCTCAGCGAAGGCGGCCCGCAGACGCAACTGCTCGAAGACATCGGTCGCCTTGGTATCGGGCTTCGCGCTCTTGAGGCAGTCATTCAACACGCCGACCAGGCACCAACCGAGAACCGGAGCCCAGATCGCAACCGCATTCCGGCTGGGACTGTGGCTGGGCAGGACGGCACGGGCCTCCGGCGGCCAGGATGCATGGAACGATTTCTCCAGCCGTGGAATGCGCAGCGCTGCCTGGACACGCTGTTCCAGCAACTGCTCCAGGTGGTCTTCTTCCACACGCGCCTGGCGCGAGGAAGACGGCAGGTTTGACAAGCAGGTGGCGTGTGCCTCTTTGAGAAACAACTTCGCGCGCACCGAAAACGCCTGGAAGAATTTGTCGCGTTCCAGTTGCGAGACGGCCGATTTCTGCAGCCGCGCGTCGCGATCGGTGATGGCGTCGGAGATCTCTGCAAGATCGGCCATGGCACGCAACAGGACCGGATCCAGCACCTTGGCCAGTGCGTCGGTCAGAGGCTTCAGCTTGAGGCGGACCAGGGCTTCGTCGATGCTGGGCACACCCGCTCCATGCAGGGAATCGTGCAGGCGATCCCACGGATGATCCTTGTCGACGACCAGGTGGCGCCAGTTCAGCAGGACCGTGTACTGGTACGCGTGCAGATCGAGCGTGAGCCCGGTATTTACCAGATCGGAGGAGCGCCGCAGATATTCCAGACCCTTGGCCGTATCGCGATACGTGAGGAACTGGTCGCCGGGGAGATCGAGACCTTCCTGCAGGCTGCGCTGCTTGAGCGAACCGCTGCCCTTGTCGGCATACGCGGCAGAGTGGTGAATCGAACCCCGGGTATGTCCGAACCGGTTGTGAAACACGATGACGGCGCGTTGATCGCCATGACGGTTGGAGTAGGCGAAGACGTTTTCGTCGACCGTGCCGTTCTCGGTCCAGAAATCGTACAGCAGGAAGTTGGCGCTCTCGGCAAACAGTGAGCGGTTCTTCAACAGGGGAGCGATCTCGCGCATGTGCCGAGCGACCAGGTCGTCGTTGGGCGTTTCGTCATAGCGAGGGCCGCTGGTACTCCATGCCGTACTTCTCGGTGAAGCCTTCAACCTGGCCATGGCCCAGCATGGGCAAGCCGGGCAGCGTGGCCAACAGGGTCGAGACGCCGAAGTATTTGTCGCCCATGCCGAACTGGTCGATGGCCGTGCGTTCGTCTGGATTGCTCATGAAGTTCACATAGCGCTTCATGATGTCGGGATCGAACTCGAGGGTATTTTTCAGCACGGAACGGTACTTGGCATTTTCTTCGTCGCGCATCATGTTCATGAAGGCGCTGTTGTAGACGCGGTGCATGCCCAGGGTGCGCACGAAGTAGCCTTCCATGAGCCAGAAAGCTTCGGCCAGAAGCAGCGTTCCGGGCACTTCGGCGGCCACGCGGTCTACGACTTCACGCCAGAACTCGGCGGGCATGGCGCGATCGAATTCTTCCTGGGTCATGCTGTATTCGGCACGCGAAGGGATGGCACCGCCGCTGCCGGGCAACGGGAACCACAGCCGCTGGACGTGCCGGCGCGCCAGCGTCATTGCGGCGTCGAAGCGAATGATGGGAAACAGCCGCGCGACGTACAGGATGGTCTGAATCACCTGCTCGCGCACCTGCGGGTTGAGGTAGTTCAACTGCGCGGTGTCGTTCCAGGGAAAGCTGGTGCCGTCGTTGCCGTGGTAGATGTACTCGACGTGGCCGGTGTACTTGTCTCGGCGCCGGAAGACCACGGCTGCGTCGGTTTGTTCGTAGTAGTGATCGTCAATCTTGATCTCGACGCGGTCGTCCCAGGAGAGATCCGGCCCCTCGAAACGGTACGCGGGATACGGCGAATCGGGGCGCGACAGGAACCACTCGGGATGCTCAATGACCCAGTTGGAATCGATGCCCATGTGGTTCGGCACCATATCGCTGGCCAGCCGAATGCCGCGTTGATGGGCGCGGTCGCGCAGGTTGCGGTAGGCTGACTCGCCGCCCAGATCGGCGGAGATGGCGTAGTTCGCCAACGAGTAGGCCGAGGCCACGGCATCTTCCTGACCGCAGAGCCGCTTGATGGTTTTCGACGCGAGACTGCGCTCCCAGATACCAATCAGCCATAGAGAATTCAGGCCACGGCTGGCGATCAGGTCCAGTTCTTCGTCCGGAATCTGGTCAAGACGCTGGATAGGGCGGCCGTATCGCTTGGATAGCTGCGCCAGCCAGACATAGGTGCTCTTGGCCAGCAAGACCGCGGTCGGCATCCACTCCACGTCGGGGCTGAAGGCCTCATACTCCTGATCGGAGTGGGCGAAGGTCGTGACTTCGGAGTGGACATCCTGCGGATCGTACTGATTGCGCCGGCGCCGCTGCGCTTCGGTTGGCGGATTGAAGCGCATCCAGATAGCGATGTCTTCTTCTTTCAAAACGTCTGTGGCCAGGAGCAGACGGCGGAAGTGATCGCCGAGAAACTCGGTCCAGTGCTGACGTAGGAATGCAAGCTGATCACTCAAGGAATGCGGAGAGGCCAGGGCTGGCGCGCGCAGCAATTCCAGCAGCGTAACCGCTTTGCCGCGGGTCGCGGTTGCTTCAATCTTGGGACGTCCAGCGAAGTATTCTCCGAATCCAGCTGTTACCTCCGGGTAGGCCGAAGACTGCGCGATGCGGGTGTCGTCAAACAATTCGCGAAACGTGCCGAAGGCGGGATTCTGATTCGCCAGCCACAGCAGCATGAGTTCTTCGAGCACGACTTCGCGGTGACTCACGCCTTCTGTGGAACCTTGGATCCACTCCTCGGCTTTCTCTTCGCCGCGAAAGACCGCGACGTTGGGAAACTCATCGACGAAGGAGAGCAGCATGCGCTCGACCTGCTCCGGACCAATCCGCTCTTCAAACCAGGCGAGGGCGCGCGTCATCACCTGGGGATCAAGATTCTTGCGGTAGTAGGTCACGGTCGCGTGGCTGATCTCGTCGATCAACCCCATGGCAAAGAGCGCTCCCGGATTGATCACCCGCTCAGGATCGTTTGCCGTGCCGCGAGCTTCGTTGATCTGGATGGCCAGTTCGCGGCTGGCTGCCAGGTTGCCGAACACTACATTGCCCGCGTAATTGAACAGCACATCGCTCGCCTTGTAGCGAACCCGGGCCTCGCGCGAAATATGAAACTCCATCATGAATTCACCGTGTCATTCCCTGTGTAAAAGCGAAGGTCTGGCCAAGCATGGGTCTGCGGATCGAACTGGAGACGCGGCAAGCTGGCCATAAATTCAAAAGCGTTGCAGACGGATACTGTGTTTGAGATGCAATCTATTGGGCCCGGTGAGTTGGGGAGCTGAGGGGATCTACCGCCGCCGTCCTAGGTTCCGGTGCGCGCAGCAGCAGGAGGCTCGCCGGCCAGCCCGCCCCGATGCATCGTAAGCCTACCAAGGAACTTTAGAAAGAGCGACTTGGCACGGCGGGCGGCGGGTGATCCGGGGGACCGTGCCTGGGTAGGAACGCCGCAGGTTGGCATGGGGAGGCCGTGTTGCGATTGGGAAGGAGGCTCGATGGCACAAGGGCCATCCCCAGCCTCGCTAGTCTCGGTGTAGTTCCAGCGGGTCAGTGAGCCGCGAGTTGCTGGCGAACCGCTGGATGCGCGCGCAGCATAAGCTGACTTTTGAGCCAGCTCTGGGCATCGCCCTTCAGAACATAACCCTTGCGGATACCGGCACCGGCGACAGCATCATCCACTTGCTCCCATGGAATGTCTGGGGAGGCTGCGTAGAAGACGAAGCTATGCATGCGTTTGGGCGTCTTCAGGTAAGCGGCGAGAGTGCGTACAGGCACCTGGACCGCGCCTTCAATTAAAGCGGGATGTTCGGATGGGGAGCCGGCAGCAGTATTCCCGCAGCAGTATTCAACGAGGGGCTGGAAGGTACCAGCTCGATGACTTCCAACTGCGGATACATCACCATCATCGACCAGAGTTTATCGGCCGAGACGGGAACCAGACGGAAGCAGCCGCGAACTTTCCTTCGCTCGCGACGCCGCAACTCCACCACGAAGAGCAGGCACCAGAGCACCGAAACCAAGACGACGTAGAACCAAGCGATGGGCATCATGAGACGACCCTCCATTGGCTATAGAAACAGCGTAGCGCGAACCCGATTCTCCGTCAGTGACGGGGGAATTTCAACCGCTATTCTTTAGCCGAGATGCCGATCGACCGCTTCTCGTTGTCGGAGGAGGCGGGTCTCCTCGATCAGCGCCAGCCGAGCCATGGAGGCCGGCGCTGAATCGAAGGTCATTCGGCTGCAGGAGAGGGATGGGGTCCGGTGAAGTCGGAACAGCAGGGCTTGGCCACCGGGGTGAATTCCATGAACTCGAGGCGGGTCTGGTCCGCGTCGTAGATGTTGTATTGGTTCTTGCCGTCCTTGCCCAGTTGGGTGCCCTTGTCGTGTCCGAAGACATCCCAACCCGGCTTCTTCTGCACGGCATCGGCGGCGGCATGGATATCGACGACTCCTACGGAGAGGTGGTTCAGCACGCCCAGCGAATGTTGAGACATGTTCGCCGGAATGCCGCTGCCGGAGGGTCCGCTGGTCAGCATGTACTCGAGCCAGTCGGTTCCATCGGGGACCTGGAGGGCGACCCAGTCAGTCTTTTCGGGCTGCATGCCGCCGTGCCAGTAGGGGCGGAATCCGAGGATGTCGCGATAGAAGTGGTCGGACGTAGCACGATCGTGAATCAGCATGCCAACGTGGATGATGTGGTGGCCGATCACGGTCGGTATGCCGGCGCCGAAGCTGCGCTGCTGTACGAACTGAACCACGTTGCCTTCAGGATCTTTGACGTCGAACCACTGGCTGAACATGTCTCGGGAACGAGTAACGGAGGGCGGCACGGTGACCCCCTTCGAGGCCAGGTACCGGCGCATCGCTTCCGCGTCGGAGGTGACATAGGCGATGTGGTCCAGGCGGTTAATCCCGGCATTCGCAGGCAGGGGCAGAACCTCTACAGACTGGTGAGAATTGAAAGAGTACCGGGTGGCGCCGGGCTTCTCCGGGTCCGGCCGCGCCGAGCAGCCGATGATTCCGGCATAAAAAGATCGAGCCTGGGCGGGGTCGGATGCGTATACCGCAATGTGCGAGATGCCGGTGATCCTGGGACGTTCTGGCGCGGATTGAGCCAAGGCGGACATAGGCATGGCGGCACAGAGCAGCGAAAGGCACAATTTGGCGAACAATTTCATTCCAACCCCCGGAGAAACGATGGCAATCGATGGAGACCAGATTACTCCTTTAGACACAATGCGAGCGGGCCAAAGTGAGGCAATTTCCATCCGGCTTCAGGATAGTATGAAGGCCACGCTGACGCTATGAGAGCAACAACCTATTCACGCCTGCTGCTTGCCCTGCTCGCCCTCTACACAGCGGCCGCGCTCACGTACTGGGTCACGGGCGTGCGCGACCAGGCATCCGTGGATACGCACCCTGAGCAGCACGCGGCAGAGCCCATCGGCTTCGATCCCGACACGCGCGTGATCCACTACGTACGGCCGGAGGCCGAGGCCGCGGGCGTTCGCGTGGGGCAGACCCTGGAGACGCTCAACGGGGTGGCGTACTCGGGTCTGGCGCAATGGGAAGACATCGTGAACTCCAGCCAGCCGGGTGACCCGCTGGAGATCGGGTACCTGCGGCAGGAAGGAACTGCGGGAAGCGCCCGGCTTACGCTGCAGAAGTTTCCCGGCCGCAATGACGGCGGATCGACCATAGGGTTTCTGATTCGTATCGGGATTCTCAACTTCACCATGCCGCTGGTCTGCCTGCTGGTAGGCATCTGGGTCGCTGCGGCGCGGCCGACCGACCCGAATGCCTGGCTGCTGCTGATTCTGCTCACCTTTCCCGAGGTCGCCTTCATCGGACAGGAACAGGCGGTAGGCGGCTGGCTGATCTTTCGCGGCGGCTGGCAGGAGGTCCTGCTGATCCTGACGGCGCCCGCGTTGTTGCTGTTCGGCGTCTACTTCCCGGAACGGGCGCGGCTCGATGTTCGCGCTCCCTGGTTGAAGTGGGTGGTTCTTTTTCCGCTGGCACTGAGCGGTGTCGAACATTTTCTCGATTGGACCCGCCAGAATTTCGTTGGACACGCTTCCCCCTTGGCGCTGCGAGCCTCGCACCTCTCGGAAGCGGCCGGAAATTGGCTGGGGCTGCTTTCGGTCCTGCTCTACCTGTTCCTGATTATCGACAAGCTGCGGACGGCGTCGACCGAAGATGCCCGCCGCCGCCTGCGGGTGCTGAGTGTTGGAACCGGCGTGGGAGTGGGCGCACTGCTGATTGTCTTCGTCCTGCTGCCCCGTCTCGGCTTTATCCCGAATGCGCGCGGTCACCTGTGGGTGGCCTACCTGGGCATGACGTTCTTCCTGATGGCGCCGCTCAGCCTCGGCTATGTGGTGGTGGTGCAGCGTGCTCTGGACGTCCGCATCCTGCTGCGAAACGGCACGCGCTATGCGCTGGCGCGGGTGACGTTGTGGGTGGTACAGGCGGCGTTGATCGCCGTGATCGCGCGGCGTACGTTCGCGCCGATGGTGGAGCATCGCAGCCCCGAGCCGTTCGATCTGCTGATGCTGGCGCTCTTCGTCACATTGGTATTGGCGCTTCGCTTTGGCGGCCGAAAACGGCTGCAAGCGTGGCTGGACCGCAAATTTTTCCGCGAAGCGTATGACTCGGAACGCATCCTGAGCGAGCTCTCGGAGGAGGCGCGCAAGTTCACGGAGACGCAGCCGCTGTTACAGCTCGTGGCACAGCGCGTCTCCGAGACCCTGCACATCTCGAAGATCGGCATGTTGATGAATGGCTCCGGCGGGTTCCATCTGCACCACGCGGTCGGCATGTCTACCGATGGGCAGCTGGTTCTGCGAAGCGGATCTTCGGCGATTCGCAACCTGAGCATCACGAACACCCCGGCGCGCCTCTACCGCGAAGACCCGGACGCCTGGTACCTGATGGCCGACGACCTGGAGCGCGACACGCTGGACGCGATGAACACCGAGTTGCTGCTGCCGCTGACCGGGCGCAACCGCATGATGGGCGTGATGTCTCTGGGGCCGAAGAAGTCGGAGGCCGCGTATTCGCGTTCCGATCTTCACTTGCTGCAGATGGTGGCGGTGCAGACCGGGCTGGCTCTCGAGGTGAGTGAACTGGCCATCTCGCTCGCCAACGAAGCGGCGCAGCGCGAACGCGCGATGAAAGAGATGGAGATCGCGCGCGAGGTGCAGGAGCGGCTCTTTCCGCAGGAGATGCCGGTGTTGCACGGCGCGACGGTGGCGGGAGCCTGCCGCCCGGCGATGGGGGTGGGCGGCGACTACTACGACGTGTTCTGCCTGTCGGATGGGCGGCTGGGCCTGGCGATCGGCGACGTGTCCGGCAAAGGGATTTCGGCTGCCTTGCTGATGGCCAGCCTGCGGGCCAGCCTGCGCGGCGTCGCGATGGACTCGCCACGAGACTTTGCTCGGCTGATGCACAAGGTGAACCGCCTGGTCTATGAGGCCTCGGCCTCGAACCGGTATGCGACCTTCTTCTTCGCCGCATTCGACCCGAAGACGTGCCTGCTGGAGTGCGTGAACGCCGGTCATAATCCGCCGTTGGTCCTGCGCTGCACGCCGGACGGCAAGACGGAGACGATCCTCATCGAGGCAGACGGCCCGGTGGTTGGGTTGCTGCCGGACGCGCCGTATACGGAGCAGTCTCTGCAACTGCAGCCCGGCGACCTGCTACTCGCCTACACCGATGGAATTAGCGAAGCCATGACCCGGCGCGACGAAGAATGGGGCGAGGAGAGGATGATGGCGGCTGCATCCCAGGTGCTCGATGCGCCGGCGGACGAGGTGTTGCGGCGCGTATTCGCCGCAGTGGACAAGTTCACTGCCGGCGCTCCGCAGCATGACGATATGACTCTGCTGATTTTGAAGCTGCAGGAGCGTAAGCGCAGCGGGTCAGCGAGCCAGCGAGTTAGCGAGTGCTTCGGGCACCAATTCATTGGCCTTCGAGATTCCGCGGCGTGAGGTGGAATGCAAAAGCAAAAGGCACTCGGGAGAGTGCCTTTTGCTTTTGTTGAACTGCAGCTTGGAGGATCGTGGCCGTACCGGACGGTCTCTGGAGGTTAGTTGCCTGCCTTGGAGTCGATCCTCATGCCATAGAACGATCTGTGCACGAAGAACACGGAGATAACGAAGAACACGACTGCCAGCACGTGGGTGAGCATCGGGTTGTTCGCAGTGAGCGTTACCGCAAGTTCGACAGCAAGCAATCCGAACAGCGTGGTGAATTTGATGATCGGGTTCATTGCCACCGAAGAGGTGTCTTTGAAAGGATCGCCGACCGTATCTCCAATGACGGTTGCGTCGTGCAGCGGTGTTCCCTTCTGCTTCATGTCGACTTCGACGATCTTCTTCGCGTTATCCCAGGCACCGCCGGCGTTGGCCATGAAGATGGCCTCGTACAGGCCGAAGATCGCAATCGAGAACAAGTAGCCGATGAACAAGAACGGCTCCATGAACGCGAACGCAAGGGTCGAGAAGAAGACGGCGAGAAAGATGTTGAACATCCCCTTCTGCGCGTACTTCGTGCAGATCTCTACGACCTTCTTACTGTCGGCGACCGAGGCTCTGGCTGTACTTTCGAGGTTGATGTTGTTCTTGATGAACTCGACTGCGCGGTAGGCGCCGGTCGAGACCGCCTGAGTGGAAGCGCCCGCGAACCAGAAGATGACTGCGCCGCCGCAGATCAACCCGAGCATGAATGGCGCATGCAGCAGGGAGAGCTTGTTGACGTTGTCGGTCAGTCCGTGGGTGAGAGCCATGATGATCGAGAAGGTCATGGTGGTTGCGCCGACGACGGCCGTGCCGATCAACACCGGCTTGGCGGTAGCCTTGAAGGTATTGCCGGCCCCGTCATTGGCTTCGAGCAGGTGTTTGCAGCGTTCGAACTTCGCGTCGATGTTGAAGTCCTTCTTCAACTCGGCTTCGATGCCGGGGACATCCTCGATCAGCGACAATTCGTAGACGGATTGAGCGTTGTCGGTGACCGGCCCGTAGGAATCGACGGCGATGGTGACTGGGCCCATGCCGAGGAAGCCGAAGGCCACCAGGCCAAAGGCGAAGACGGCCGGCGCGAGCATCTGCTCCGCCATGGACGTCACCAGGACTGAAGTAGTAGCCCATTCCCATCAGCGCGACCATGCTCAATCCCAGCCAGTAGGCCGAGAAGTTGCCGGCCACGAAACCTGACAGGATTCCCAGGGAGGCTCCGCCTTCCTGAGCCGATTTGACGACTTCTTTTACGTGGGCCGATTTGGTGGAAGTGAAGACCTTGACCAATTCCGGGATGAGCGCGCCCGCCAGGGTTCCGCAGGAGATGATGGAAGCGAGTTTCCACCAGAGGGTTCCGTCGCCGAGGCTGGGAATCATCAGGTAGGAGACGACGTAGGTGAGGAGGATGGAGACGATGGAGGTGATCCAGACCAGCGAGGTCAAGGGCGCCTCGAAGTCCATTTCGTCGGAGTTCTTGTATTTGGCGCTGGCGATGGCGGTATTGAGGAAGTAGGCGCCGGCGCTGGAGAGCAACATGCCGACGCGCATGACGAAGATCCATACCAGCAGTTCGGCCTGGGTGGTGGGGCTCTTGACGGCCAGCAGGATGAAGGTGATCAGGGCCACGCCGGTGACGCCGTAGGTTTCGAAGCCGTCGGCGCTGGGGCCGACCGAGTCGCCGGCGTTGTCACCGGTGCAGTCTGCGATGACACCCGGGTTGCGCGCATCGTCTTCCTTGATCTTGAAGACGATCTTCATGAGGTCGGCGCCGATGTCGGCGATCTTGGTGAAGATGCCGCCGGCGATACGGAGGGCGGCGGCACCGAGCGATTCGCCGATGGCGAAGCCGATGAAGCAGGGGCCGGCGTAGTCGCGCGGGATGAACAGGAGGATGGCGAGCATGATCAGCAGTTCGACCGAGATCAGCAACATGCCGATGCTCATTCCGGCCTTCAGCGGAATCGCCATGATGGGGTACGGTTTGCCGCGCAATCCGGCGAAGGCTGTGCGGGAGTTGGCGAAGGTGTTGACGCGAATTCCGAACCACGCCACGCCGTAGCTGCCGGCGATGCCGACGAGGCTGAAAACGCAGAATGATGGGCAGGGTGACCGCGATGGATTTGCCCGGTACCGGCGCCAGGTAGCCGAAGTACAGCGAGATGATGACCGCGATGAACGCCCAGAGCACGAGAATGAACTTGCCCTGGGTGATGAGGTAGGTTTTGCAGGTCTCGTAGATCAGCTCGGAGATTTCGAGCATGGTGCGATGGACCGGCGAGTTCTTCAACTGCACATAGATGGCCAGGCCGAACAACAGGCCGCCGACGCAGAACAGCAGGCCGATCATCAGGAGGGAGTGGCCGTTCATGCCGAAGAACTGGACCGTCGACAGATCCGGCAGTACGAGGTTGGCTTCTCCTCCGCCGGCGTGTTCCGTCTGGGCGTTGGCAAATAGTGGGAAACAGGAGGCACATCAGGGCTACTACGGTCTTGCACCGACGTCTCAAAAAGGCTTCAGCGCGTTGCTGGAAGACGCCAGCAATCCGCGCATGCAGCTGTTCCGGACGCGACGCAACGATCTCCGGGGAAAACAGCCGCGTCACCATGAGTGACAGCACGCTGAAAGCTAAACAGAACCCGACCCAAGTTGTTACGGACACTCTTCCTCCTAGCGAAGACACCGGCCTTCGCACTCTTGTTTTGGATACCGCGATTCCTGATGTGTTGAACACAGCAAGATAGCACCGGAGCAAGGCTGCCGGTGTGATGGTGGGCACAGGGGTGAACATTAGAGGGACCCTGCAGTAAGCTGGCTTGCATGGGCACACATTCTCGTATGCGCAAAGCGAAACTGGCAAGCGCCGTTATTCTGGGGCTTCTGCTGGGGGTGCCGGGAAGGTCACGGGCAGACGAGCCGGTGATCCCCAAGGTAGCGCCGCGGCCAGCATCCACGCTGGTTATGTTGCCGGATGGGTCAACCGTCCACGTAGAGCTGGCCCGTACCTCGGCGGAGCAGGCCTACGGGCTGATGGACCGCTCCAGCCTGCCGGAGGGGCGAGGGATGCTGTTTCTGCACGACCATAGTGGCGAGTTCCCATACTGGATGTACCACTGCAAGATTGCGCTCGACATCGTCTGGATGGACCCGAACCATCGGGTGGTGGAGGTGTCGGCCAAGACTCCGCCCTGCCTGGGCCCAGCCAGTACGTGTCCCAGCTACGGCGGACACGCAGAGGCTCGGTACGTGTTGGAGCTGCCACCCGGCTCCGCAGCCAGGCACGCAATTGTGACCGGCTCGGCGATCAATTTCGCCACCGAATGAGCCTGGAGCGGCCCCTATCAGCGGCCGCATGTCGCGGTCGCATATCGGGGAGCGCCTATCAGGGAGCGGGCGTTCGCGCCGGAATTCCCGATTCGATTTCGGACAAAAGCCGCTGCTGCGAGGCCGGCAAAGGATGCAGCTTGTACAGCACGAGGACATTGCGGTCCGGATCGTCGAAGGCGGGGTATTCCGCTACCTTTTCGAGCGTGTACTGGGTCTGAAGGTCCTCGACCGTTCCGGGGTCGAGGTCGTTCCACGCCGCATACCACCCCGGGCGGAAGGTGTAGATCCGTGTCGGCAGGTCCACGGTACCGAAGTCGTCGCAAATGGTAGGCAGGCCGGTGATGAGGGTGATGTCGTTGCCGCTGATGGATAACAGCAGGCGATTGCCATTCGGGTGCTGGTCGATGTAGCGGGTAAGGCTTTGCGCTGCGTTCACGAAGGTGTACTGCGGGTGGCGTGCGAAGCCGATGGTCTGGCGCACATTCCAGCCAGTGGCAATCATCACGGCTGCCATTGCGATGGCACCAGCGGCGCGATGACGGCGCGCGAGTTCGGCTGTCCCGAGAGCAATCACGAGAAAGACGGGTACCGCGGCAACTGCGTAGTACCGCGGCTGCATGTTGTTGTGGTAGCCGACAAAGAACACGTAGCCGCTCAGCGCAAGCAGCGCCGCGACAAACAGCGGGTTCCGCCAGAGCGAACGCAGCCAGACCACTGAACCCACCACCAGCAGGGCGCAGAGGGGCACCAGCCAGCGGTCAATCCAGAGCGTGCCGTGCAGGGCGTACCAAAACGCCATCAGCCAGCCGGCAACAGTCGTCGGCTTCACATACACGTTGATCGCGAAGAAGTACTTGTAATCCGCCAGAAAACGTGGACGTACGAACAGCAGGTAGTACACGCTCCAGGGCAGCCCCGCGCTGAGCAAGACCACGGCGGCCGATGCGAGGAACTCGCGAAGCCTGGTCCCGCAAGGGTACCAGAGCAGGTAAAGGGTGGACGGCAGCAGGAAAACGGCGGTCGTCTTGGTCAGGATAGACAGGCAGAAGAGCACGCCCGTGCCCATCAGCAGGGTCATTCGCCGGCGTGAGGACGTGGCCTGAGGGACGCGCAGTACGAGCAGCCAGGAGAGCAACGTCAAGCAGGTTAACAGCGGCTCGAGAATCGCGAGCCGGCTGAAGCAATAGAGGAACGAACTGGCCGCCATCAGCGTCGCGGCCAACAGTCCTGTCCAATGCGTGCCTTGCGGAGAGCGGCGCACCAGCAGGTATGCGAGCAAGAGATTGGCCGCAAACAGAGCTACGGCAAGGGCGCGCGCAGCGACCAGGCTTACCCCAGTGAAGTGGAAGAGCAACCACTCGAGCATGGGCCATACCGGCACCGCGATGGCCGTGTTCAGATCCCCGGGAACATACCAGGAGCCCCGCACGAAAGATTCGATCGCGGCGTTGCCATACCAGCCCTCGTCGGTGTACTTGGCGTAATCCATCCAGGGCGAGTAGTTGGGAAAATCGGCCTCAAGATGCAGCGCATGAAGCGCGAAGAGCGCCACGATTGCGGCGATCCATAGCCCGCTTACCCAATGCCTGACTCGAATGCTGTTCGTAAGAAACTCCCGGCTCCTGCCGAAGCAGGGGATTGGTTACCGAACGACTCAAGAGGGGATTCGCTCGAGTATACCGTGCGGCCGCAGGGTTCCGGTGCTGCAAACAGCGGAGGAAAGGCAGCCTAGGATGTTCGCGCCCGCTGCACCATCTCCACCAGAACTTTTCTGGCCTCGCCCGGATTGCCGGCTTCCCGCGGGAATGGAATGCGAGCACCACGCATGCCCTCTGCCGTCTTGAGACGCACATGAAATCCGAGGCGGTCGACGGCTGTCATAGTTGCCTGCTCCGCTTCGATTCCGGCCACAGTTCGACTGAGCAGGATCAGGGCGTCGTGATGATCGGCGTTCATGTGGCTGAGAATGCCGGCGGCATGATCTGCCAGCGGATCTGGCTGGCGCCTCGGCGTATTCCTGGGCAGAGACCCATCCCATTACGCCGAAGCCGCCGACGTAGTACACGTCGACAACCTGCATGCGATAGAAGGAGAAGTCTTTGAAATCCACCCAGTACCTGCTGTTTTCGTAACGGCTGAGATAGATCTCGCGCACCGAAACGATTTCGCCCGCCGGAACCGTCTCCACGGTACCGATCACCGTCACGCGCGCCGCTCCCAGTGGATCGCCGCTGGCGTCCGGTTGGGTGACAAGCAGGCTGGCGTGCGGATCGGCGACCAGGTTTTGCGTGTGCATGGCCATGGTGCTGATGAGGAAAACGGTCTGCCTTCCTCCATCGATGGCGAAGGGCATCAAGGAGCCGAAGGGGAAGCCGGGCTGCTTGCGCGACTGCGTCGAAAGACTGCCGATCCGCTCCACATAAAGAAGCGTCCGAGCCCGCTCCGCGTGTGACGGTTCAGGAATGGGAGGGCCGCTGCTCGGTGCGCCCGCGTGTTGTCTGGTCGTTGCCATGAGCAGGTCCTCAATAGAGCTTCCTAATGAATGTGAACTAAACGACCGGATCGCCCTCCATCCTTACTGCACAGGATGAAGAGTACGGCGCCAACGAGTGTCCGACAAAAAACCCGTTATCTCATGCAGGGTAAAGCTCGCTTTATCCGCCAATGTGGTCTTGTACATCTGCATCGTCAGGAGTTGGGAAGGACCAGTACACGAACAGCGGCCGGCCCACGATATTTGCCTGCGGCACAAATCCCCAATACCGACTGTCGAGACTCCTGGATCGATTATCGCCCATGACGAAATAGCTGCCGGGCGGCACGGTCAATTCTCCATCGTGCAGATATTCGGGCAGGGACACGGACCAGGAAGCGGTCGCGCCTAGATCCGTGGATGGACGGATCGATGGAAATTCATCGCGGAATGGGTTGTAAGTTGCCGTCACCGGCTCTTGAGGTTACGGGCTGGGGCTGCATGACTCCGTTGACATAGACGGTGCCCGTGCGAAGACGCAGTCTGTCACCCGGGACGGCAACCACCCGCTTCACCAGAGTAAGTTGCTGACCATCGGGCTCGACGACAGGCTTGTAGAAGACCATGATGTCACCGCGCCGAATTTCGCGCTGATGCACGAAAGGGAGCCCAGGAAGAAGGGCTCACGAAAGTCGTTCGATCGACCAGAACATGATCGCCCACCAAGAGGGTGCTGGCCATCGAGGCGGATGGGATGGCGAAGTTCTGGAAGACAAACATGATCGCGAAGAGCAGCACGACTACGGTGCAAAGGTTGGCCGCGAGACCTTCAAGAGGCGTCGCGCTGCGAACTGGTTCTGGCATCTTCATGGGCTTCGATCCTCCCTGACAGGCTATTCGTAGGCGAGCGCGTCGATGGGGTCTTTTTGCGCAGCCTTCAAGGCTGGATATACAGCCCCGAGCACCGCGCCCACAAACGCGATGATTGTGCCTCGGACAATCCAGAGCGAAGTCAGCGAGAAAGAGAAGGTGGGGTGACGCCAATGCATGAGCGATCGAATCGCGAACGTAGCGGCGATCCCTAGCGCGATTCCGACGAGTGAAACCAGCACCGTCTCGCGCAGCACCACATTGACGATGTAGCTCTTGGAGGCACCCAGAGATTTGAGCACGCCGATCTCGCGCGTCCGCTCCATGACGGCCGTATACATCGACTGAAAGATCACCATAAAGCCGATGATCACCGCAATGGTGATGACCGTATCGAGGGCGACGGTGAAGCCGGGCAGGTGCTCGGGCGTCATCAGCGACATCCACTCCTGCAAGGTTTGCACCTGGTACTGCGACATGCCGGGCGTGTCGAGAATCTCCTTGCGGATGAGTTCCTGGTTCTTAGGGTCGTCGCTCTTTACGAAGAACAGAGACGCATTGTTTTCGCCGCCCATGAGCGCGCCGAGGGTTTTGATGGGCAGGAACTTGCGGCCGCCCTTCCCATGCTCGACGATGCCGGAGATGCGGAAGGAGTGTTTCATGATTGGGATGGTGTCGCCCACTTTATGACCCTGATCCGACTTGGCAAAGTAGTCGTCCACGATCACATCGTCGGGACCCTGGAACGGTCCGCCCTCAAGGAAGACAAACGGCTTGAGCGCGTTGTAGCTCTCGTAATCGATGCCCCAGATGGTCTCGACCGCCGATCCGGTGGCCAGGTTTTGAATGACGGGAGCGGCCACTACGACATGGGGCAGCTTATCGATAATGTAGGCAATGCGGGCCGGGACAGGCGCGCCGCTCACCCCGGTAAAGAAGGTGGTATTGGGCGGACGCACGATCATGTCGGCGCCGACGCCGCCGGTACGCGTCTTCTGGTCACTGACCATGCCCAGCATGATGCCGGCGATGGAGAGGATCATGACCACCTCAATGCCGACCGCAAACACGCTGATCAAGGTGCGGACGGGGCGGTGGAGCAGGTTGCCGAGGACGAGCTTGTTCATGGTTGAGCCTTCCCTGGTGGTGCTCCGCTGGGCGAGGGTTACGCGAGGGGATCTGACCATTTCTGCACCACAAATGGTTCATCGAAAGAATCCCGTTGCAATCCTCACTCGCTAAGGGCAAGTCTAACAAAGCGGCGAAAACGGGCCGTTTGGGCCTGCAAAACTCGTTCTGGGGTGAGCGGCCCGAAAGAGGAACGGGCGGGTTGTGGGAGGAGAAAAGTGACTGGCGAGCGGAAAGACATGCCAAATTCGGCCGATTCGGTTTGACGGCTGTGGAAAACCGGACGTATGGTAGTGAGCAAAACCCCGGCTAACCGTTTCACCCAGGACTGATGAACATGGGTCATTTCGGAGAAGATCTGCGCAGCGAGCGGGAGTCCCGCGGCATCGCCCTGGCGGCGATCGCCGGCGCGACCAAGATCAGCAGCCGGCACCTGGAAGCGCTCGAGAGCAACGAGTTTCACAAGCTGCCCGGTGGGGTGTTCAACCGAAATATTGTCCGCAGTTACGCGCGGGTTGCCGGGCTCAGTGAAGAGGCGTGGGTGCAGCGGTTTGTGGCAGAAACCGAGCCTGCAGAGCCACTTACAGAGGAGCATGCCGATTGGGTTCATTTTGCGGAAAACGTGGGGAGGAGCCGCGTGCGGAGTCCGCGACCGCCGGTTCGACTTCGCTGGGCTGGCGTGGGGATGCTGGTGCTGTTGCTCGCCGGATTGGGCTGGGTGGTCTGGCGGTACGTTCGCGTCAGGGTGGCGTGGACCGGGGTCGCCAACTCAAGCAGTGGGCTGCCTGCGAATACGACCATCCCGTGCCCGGTTTCCGAGATGTGTTCACCGTAGCGGTTGGAATGTCGTAAGTCGCCATTCCCTGCACCCGTCTCGCCGCTCAGACGTATATCTTTGCCGCTGAAGCCCTTGCGTTTGCCCCTGCTCCGCCCCTCTAGTACCATTTTGCTAGTACCCGATGTCTCGGATTTGACCTGGCCATGTTCGCCGGAGTCGACTGGCTTTCCTGGAAGCAATGGTGCCGTCCGCGGCCTAGACACACACTGGAGGAAGTTACATTGTCCACACGCGACAAGTTTTTGTTTACCTCGGAGTCGGTGACCGAGGGGCATCCCGACAAGATTGCCGATCAGATCTCCGACGCGATTCTCGATGCTTGCCTGGAACAGGATCCGTATAGCCGGGTAGCCTGCGAAACACTGACCGCCACCGGTCTGGTCGTGATCGCCGGCGAGATTACCACCAAGGCGTACGTTGACTTCCAATCGCTGGTGAGGGGCACGGTTGCCTCGATCGGCTATGACAATGCTCTCTACGGTTTCGACTCGAATACCTGCGCGGTGATCTCGTCCATCAACAAGCAGTCGGGCGATATCGCGATGGGCGTGGATACGGGCGGCGCCGGCGACCAGGGCATGATGTTCGGCTACGCGACCAACGAGACGGAAGAGCTGATGCCGACGCCGATTTCGCTGGCGCACAAGCTCACCAAGCGGCTCACGGATGTGCGCAAGAGCGGGCAGCTCGTCGTACCTGCGGCCGGATGGCAAGAGCCAGGTGACGGTGGAGTACGACGCGAACGGCAAGCCGGTGCGCGTGGATGCAGTGGTGATCTCGACGCAGCACTCGGAATTGGTTGGCAATGAGGAACTTCGCAGCGACATTCTGAAGCACGTGATTCAGGCAGTGATTCCGGCCAAGTTGCTCGACGAAAACACCAAGTACCACATCAATCCGACGGGCAGGTTTGTGATCGGCGGACCGATGGGCGATACCGGGCTGACCGGACGCAAGATCATCGTCGATACCTATGGCGGCATGGGCCGTCACGGCGGCGGCGCCTTCAGCGGCAAGGATCCGACAAAGGTGGATCGTTCGGCTGCGTACATGGCGCGCTACATTGCCAAGAACATCGTGGCTGCCGGACTGGCGGAGCGGTGCGAAGTGCAGCTGGCGTACGCGATCGGCGTTGCCGAGCCGGTGAGCGTGCTGGTCGATACGTTTGGCACGGGCACGGTGGATGCCGAACGTGTTGCAGGAGCTGGTGCGGGCCAACTTCAAGCTGACGCCGAAGGGCATCATCGAAAGCCTGAACCTGCGCCGGCCGATCTACAGGAAGACCGCGGCGTACGGCCACTTCGGCCGCAACGACAGCGATTTCACCTGGGAAGCGACGGACAAGGCTGCCACGCTTCGCGAAGGGGCGCACGCAGGAGCCACGGCGAAGAAGTAGCACGCAAGGCAGTGAAGTGAAAAAGGGCAGGCCCACACGGGCTTGCCCTTTTTGCTTTCGCGTTGCGCCGGCAAAGCAGAGAATCGACTTTGACCGCAAGAAGCGGATAGTGAGCAAGGCGGGCTGCGTCCATTCTCTGTCTACAAGGATGGATAACGGCATGGGAACAGCAATGGCGACTGAGAACAACGGATGGGAACAGGCGTGGAAGCAGGTGGAGTCGCGCGATGGCAGCGCGCGCTTTCTCTACGGCGTGAGAAGTACCGGCATCTTTTGCAGGCCGACTTGTCCGAGCCGCCGACCGGCGCAACAGAACGTCGTGTTCTTTGAAGATGCGGGCGAGGCGATGCGGGCGGGCTTTCGCGCTTGCCTGCGATGCCAGCCGGCAGGGATCGCAGCGGAAGCTGAGACGCTGGCGAAGCTGTGCGCATCACCTCAAAGACAACGTGGATCGGAAGGTAACGCTGCGGCAGTTGGCCGATTTGGCGGACGCGAGTCCCGTTTACCGTGCAGCGAATGTTCCAGCGGGTGCTGGGCGTGAGTCCGCAAGAGTATCAGAGAGAGTTACGTATGCAGGGCTTGAAGCGGGAGCTTTCGCAAGGGCGGATGCGGGTGACGGATGCGATCTATGATGCGGGCTACTCCTCGTCGAGCCGCGCGTACGAGGATGCGCAAGCCAAGCTGGGCATGAGCCCGCGAGCATTTCGGCAGCGTGGGCAGGGCGAGCGGATTCGCTACGCGATCGGCGAGTGCGTGCTTGGGCGGATGCTGGTGGCGGCAACGGAGCGCGGCCTGTGCGCGGTGTTCCTGGGCGCGGAAGAGAAAAGCTGGAGTCGGAGTTGCAGAGCCAGTTTCCACAAGCGCAGATGCTGCGCGACGATGCTGGGCTGGCCGGACATTTGTCGCAGGTGCTGGCACAGATTGCGGAGCATCCCGCGAGCATGGACCTGCCGCTCGACATTCGTGCGACTGCATTTCAGACGCGCGTGTGGCAGGCGCTGCGCGAGATTCCGCGAGGTGAGACGCGAAGCTACGCGGAATTGGCGAAGTCTTGGGCAATGGGAAGGCCGTGCGGGCGGTGGCACGAGCGTGCGCGACCAATCCGGTGTGCGTGGTGATTCCCTGCCATCGCGTGATCGGCAGCGACGGTGGGTTAACGGGATACCGATGGGGCATCGAGCGGAAGAAACAGCTGCTCGCGATGGAGAAAGCAGGCAAAACGTAACTGTTTTCTGGACCTTTCATGTGGGGTTTTTGGGACGCTCCGGCGCATTCTATGCACGCTTTTTGGCAGGCTAGAGGCACTTTATGCACTCTCTTCACCCAAAAATTGCACCGTTTGCAGAGCAATTTCCGGTTTTTTCTAACGGGCTAAACGCTTAATCGGTGGTTAGGATGACGCGGTATAACCGACGTAGCGGTGTTTGCAGGTTAGGGCTTGGGATTTGTCGGTCGACGGCGCACGCCGGGGCAGGTTTTCGTGGCAGCGGTGGCCTGGTTATTCGGAGGGAGCCACTCGCGGGTTTGCGGTTCCGTCTGGAGAACGGAATCGCCCGCCCCATTCTGCACGATGGTGTCGACGATGTGGCGCGCGATGGCGAGCGAAGCTGTAGCGGCGGGGGACGGCACGTTGCACACATGAACGATGCCGGGGGTATAGACGAAGTAGAAGTCGTCGATGAGGTTGCCCTCGATGCCGAGGGCCTGGGCACGGACGCCGCTGCCGCCGGGGATCAAGTCATCCGCGGTAAGTTCCGGCATGAGGCGCTGGAGAGCGCGGACGAAGGCGGCTTTGCTCCACGAGCGATGGTATTCGTCGAGGGACATGCGCCAGTGTTGGGAGGCCATGCGCCAGAAGCCGGGGAAGGTGAAGAACTCCAGCACATCCGGGACGCGGATCGAAGTTTTGGAGTAGCCCTCGCGTTTCAGGGCGAGCACGGCATTAGGACCGGCTTCGACTCCGCCACCGATGCGGCGGGTGAAGTGGACGCCGAGGAACGGAAAGCGTGGATCGGGAACGGGATAGATTAATCCTTTGAGGTAGTGATGCTTGTCGGCAGCAAGGTCGTAATACTCGCCGCGAAAGGGAACGATGGTGAGATCGAGCTTCGCGCCCGCCATACGGCTGACGTGATCACTGTGCAGGCCGGCGCAGTTGACGATCAGGCCTGCTTCGACAGGCCCTTGCGTGGTTTCGATAAGAGTAAGTGGACCTTTGCGCTGGAGAGCAGTGACTCGGTGAGATAGAAGGATTGTGCCGCCGCGGGCGACGATCTGTTCGGCATATTTTGCGGCGACCTGAGCGTAGTTGACGATGCCGGTACCAGGAACGCGAATGCCGCGGATCCCGGAGGCGTGCGGTTCGATCTCGCGTATCGCTTCGGCGGTCAGCATCTGCAGGCCTTGGAGGCCGTTGCCGAGGCCACGCTGATAGAGGGCGTTCAGCTGCGGCAGTTCAGACTCACTGGTTGCTACGATTACCTTGCCGCAAATTTCGTAGGGCACGTTGTGCTCCTGGCAAAAGCGCAGAAGGGCATCCACGCCCTCGACGCAGAGACGCGCTTTCAGGCTGCCCGGGCGGTAATAGATACCAGAGTGAATGACTCCGCTGTTATGACTGGTCTGATGGGCGGCGAGCGTCGGTTCCTTTTCGAGGATAGAGAGGGAGATATCGGGAAAGCGCTGGATCAGTTCAAGGCCGGTGGCGAGCCCGACGATACCGCCGCCTATGATTGCAACCTGATTCGAGTGG
>CAVVJK010000017.1:0-731616 GCA_963748555.1 uncultured Acidobacteriaceae bacterium | reverse complement strand
ATGTTCTTCATTGCAACCTCTGCCCGGACCCACCGAGAGACATCGAGGGAGCGTGCTGAAGAGTCTTTCCAGCTAGGCACGAGCGAAAAGGATTCTACTGCGGCTCTCCAATCTGCTTCCAGCCGTCGGTATTCCGGACATCTGGCGGGTGGTTTGCGTGAAAAACCTGCCGACAAGCCTTCCTCCCGCTACTTCAGATACGATGCGCAGACTCGAACCGAAGCCAATCGATATCGGGTGTTTCGCACAGCGTTGTTCGGGCAAAGATCTCCGGCTCCAAGGTCCCCTGCAGTCACTCTTGGCGCTGTAAAATTTGGCTATGTCAAGGGTCGAAACTGCGTTCTGACCTCATGCGGATACAGGAATCAGACCCTCGCACGATTATCAGTAATTGGGGAACCCTGGTTGCTGAAGTAGCTCCTCGCCTCTGCCCATCCTTTTACCTGGTTCGCGACGCGGCAGCGGTCGATTCGCAAACGGCCGCTTTGCGGGCCGATATCGATGCGCAGCGACTGAAAAGAATGCGCATCAAGACGCAGGTCATCTTCACGAACACGGCTATCTCCGATCAGGCGTGACTCTGAACGCTGCAGCAGATGTGCTGTGGACGTATAGTTCCTCCGAGTTGTACGAGTTGCTACTGATCCGTCGCGCCTGGTCGATCAAACAATATGTTGAATTCCTATCGACGTGGCGACGCGCTTCTCGGAAGTATTTGAGCATACGGGTGGCTCAATGAGTAACTCGGCGCCTGTTATCGCCTTTTGCTGTATCTTCGTCAGCGAGTCCTTGGGTTTCCCGCTCAAAGCCGTGGGAGCGGTCCTGCCACTCCGCTATAATCCGCACACTATGCCTCTTCCCGCGGGCGCAAGGCTGGACAGCTACGAGATTCTCGGGCCGCTGGGCGCGGGCGGTATGGGCGAGGTTTACCGTGCCGGGATTGTGTGCTCAAGCGCGAAGTGGCAATCAAGGTATTGCCCGCCTTTGTCTCTCAGGATCCCGAACGTATCCGCCGCTTCGAACAGGAAGCCAAGGCTGCCGCAGCGCTGAACCACCCGGGCATTCTTGCCGTCCACCAGTTCGGGGCCTTCGAAGGCTCGCCATATCTGGTCACCGAACTCCTGGAAGGCGAGACCCTGCGGGCTCAGCTGGCACGCGGCCCGGTGGCCCTGCGGAGATCTATCGATTATGGCGTGCAGATTGGTCGCGGGCTCGCCGCCGCCCATGAGAAAGGCATCGTTCACCGTGACCTTAAGCCCGAAAACCTCTTTGTGACCAAAGAGGGCCGCATCAAGATCCTCGATTTCGGCCTGGCAAAGCTGATCCTGCCGTCGACCCTTTCCAAGAGTGACGCGCCAACCTTCACCGTTGACACAAACCCCGGACTGGTCATGGGCACGGCCGGCTATATGTCGCCGGAGCAGGTGTGTGGAGCGGCGGTCGACCAGCGCGCAGACATATTTGCCTTCGGTGCCATTCTGTACGAGATGCTGACCGGCAACCGAGCTTTTCAGCGGTCAACGACTGCCGAGACCATGACTGCGATCTTGCGCGATGACCCTCCGGCGATAACGGAGATCGCGCCAGTCATCTCGCCGGGCTTGCAGCGCGTGGTCCAGCGGTGTCTCGAGAAAAGCCCGGAAAGCCGCTTCCAGTCGGCCTCGGACCTGGCCTTCGCGCTAGATGCCATCACGGACTCGAGCAGCGCGACGCCACGTCTGTCCGGAGCGCCTGTCCCCGCGAAATCATGGTCCGTAAGGTTGGCTTCCTGGATCGGTGGAATTGCTGGTGTTGCGGTCGTGGCAGCCGTGGCCTATCTGCTGCTCACCCAACGGAGCGGCACCCCGGTCCTGAGGGTGATGGACTATACGCAGCTTACCCACTCCGGCAACGCCGGCGACGTAATTGCGACGGACGGAGCGAGGATCTATCTGTCGTCCGGGATCTCTCAGCCCATCAGCCAGGTTGCAGTATCGGGGGGAGAGATTGAGAACCTAAGCAAGCTGCCTACCACTGCCTTTCTGAATAGCGTCTCCCCCGATGGAACTACCTTTCTCTATCAGTCTTTCGCCTCCGGCAATACGGACGCGGCGCCGCTGTACGCTCTCAAGATCATCGGCGGCTCGCCCCGCTACCTGACATCCGCCGCCTCCGCATCCTGGAGTTCGGACGGGAAATCGATTTTCTATGATCAACCGAATGGCGAAGTATTCAAGATGAACGTCGACGGTTCGGACAGCCGCAAACTTTTCTCCGCGGGAAGTGAACTCGAGAGTTTTGCCATGTCACCAGATGACAAGAGGCTCCGCTACTTCAAGGGCAGCTCTTTGTGGGAAGCCACGGCGCAGGGAACAAACGCTCATCAGCTACTCAGAGATTGGAAGTCCTCCGGGCACATGTGTTGCGAACTTGGTCCCAGGATGGCTCGATGTTTGCCTTTGTAGCCGCGCCTCGTAGACAGCTCTGGGCTCTCGATGAGCGAAGGAGCTGGTGGCACAAACCCTCCGGGCAGCCCGTTGCCCTCAGCTCAAGTCCGATCGAATGGGGAAGTCCCGTCTTCAGTAAAGACGGAAAGAAAATCTTCGCCACCGGCTCGACCCTGCATGGAGAACTGGTTCGGCTGGATGGCAAGTCCAAGCAGTTTGTGCCCTTTCTTGCCGGTATATCGGCAAATCTGTTGTCGTTCTCAAAAGATGGCCAGACCGTTGCGTACGTCACGTATCCTGATGACTCTCTCTGGACATCGAAAGTCGACGGATCGGGACGCATTCAGCTCATGGATTCTCCGCTGCGCGCGGAGTCAGTAAGTATCGCGCCGGATGGGAGCCGAGTTGCGTTCATGGCCCATACCGGATCGAGCAATGCGCGCGCCTATGTGATTTCCTCCCTGAATGCCGTCCCGCAGCTTCTCTTTCCGCAAAGCGCGGGACCGGAGACGGACCCCAGCTGGTCACCGGACGGGCACAGGATCGTGTTTGCCACGTATGAGCTGGGCACACGCCGGGACCGTCCCAGTGGAATTCGCGTCCTTGATATGGATAGCAATCAGGTAACGACGCTGCCCGACTGCTCCGATAAGTATTTCCCACACTGGTCCCCCGATGGGCACTTCCTCGTCGCCTCCCGGCTAGATAACGCCGCGCTGTATGTCTTTGATTTCCGAACCATGCGGTGGACACAGATTTATAAGGGAACCTCCGCCTACACTTCTTGGTCCCACGATGGCCGCTTCATTTATACGTTGCGCTTCGCCAGCGATTTAGCGGTGTTGCGCATACCCGTCCAAGGGCGCAACGCGGAGGTAGTCGCCGATCTGAAAGACGTCCGGTTCACTGGCCTCTTTGGCCTCTGGCTGGGCCTTGATCCGGCGGACAAACCTTTGTTACTTCGCGACGTGGGAACTAGCGATGTCTACGCTCTGAATGTCGAACAGAAATAAGGGGTTCTTACGACTGGCCAGGTGCCGACGGTTATGTCCGAGGCCACGCGCTTTTGCGAGTCGGCAGTTCGGGGCGATCTGCAACAGCGTGAAATCGCCGAGTCACGTTTCCAACCGCTGCAATTCTGAAACGTGCTTTGGCCTGGAGGCGACAATTGACAGGTTGGGCTGGCAAACTCTCTCCTACACGGCAGGAGAGACACAGCGAGGATTGGAAGCATTGGCACTACGATCAGGTCGCCTTTAACAGAGAGAGGGTCTTAGGTCGTCGTCGACCTTTACGGCAAGGGCGGACCGCTCCGAACTATTTCCGCTCAAAGTTGGTGTAAGGCTCGGATTGATTGCTCGCGTCGGACCTCCGGCGTCGCTGAAGGGTTGATATTCAGGCGAAGCTGGAGAGATAGGGCCGAGTTGAGTTGTGGGGGCCGCTCCGGGATGTTGTCTGGGCAGCCGTAAAGAGATATCCCATGCCGATTGGTGTGGATCACCTGGCGCTACATGGTTCCGTCATTCCTGAGCTCGGCTGCCATGGTGCCGGAGGCGAGCTCGAATAGATTCCATTCTGCTCCGTCACGCGTCCGATCAAACAACGGAACGGTACATCGGCTGCAGCCCTAAGTCCAAAGATGCGGTCAACGATCAAACTCCAAATTACGGTGCCAAGCCGCTGGCCGCGATAATAAGGCTTAGGATGTACCCATTCAACAGGGCGCCGGCGTTTTCGTCTTTCAGTTCACTGGTTCGACTCTAGTCTCGCGCGGAGCATTTAGCTCTAGACGTCATGAACGCTAGATTCTTGCCCTCCATGAAGCCGGCATCCATGGAGAGCGGGCAGTAGGCGTGGAGACGCAGCCGAAGTTCGATGAATCGCAAAACGAACTATTCTCGGTTGATGCTCTTGACAACTCCGTTGATCGGCACGGTTCCAAAGTGTTTGCTCGCACTTGAGCCTGACGAAAACATCAGGGTGATGTTGGAGAAAGCCACCTTATCCGATCCGGTGACGCAGATCCTGAGCTGTGACTTCTCGCCGTTGGGTGCGAATGGCGGGTTGCCTCCATTTCCAGTGGTTGTCGCCAACCCTTCGACGGCGAAACCGGTTGTAGTTGCGGCGATGGTGAACTGAGCCGTAGGGCAATTCTCTTGCACGTATTTAGGGTCGGAGATCACCATGGCGTGAGTCATGATGAAGTGGTGTGTATGCTGGTCACGTTGGGTTGTGTCGGTTATGTTTTTATCGATCATCCAAAGATCGGAATGCTCCATGCTTATGGCCGCTGAGAAATCGGCGCGCCCGGAACCGCCATGCACCGTGAGAAACCAGGTGCCACGCATCTCGTAACCACCCATCGCGAACGGGTTGTAATCGCTCAACGTTCCTTTGAGCGTGAATGGTGAGTGATCTTGAGCGCTCGCGCTACTGCTCAGCGCGAGCGCCACGACCGCCATGTGTGAGAACCACAAGAAACTTCTGATCTTCATAAGAGAGATCTCCTCCTCTGGATTCGGGCTACAATCCCACCCCACAGCGGCAGATGCTTCGTCGCTTGAGGCTTGCTGGTGTTGGCAAGCCCGTGTTCTGGAGCAGGCCTCGATCATGCCTCAGCACCTCGAGATTGGCCATGGACCGGACCTTATCAACTTCTTATCTATTTCTGGTTAGCCAAGTCGCAGTAACTTCGATAGATACCTGCCAAGGCGTTTCCGTGGGATAATTTTGCGATGTTGAGGGAGAGACATGCCTGAGGTGGGAAGCACCATCCAGTTTGGCCGGTATGAGGTCGACCTTCGCGCCGGCGAACTTCGCAGAGATAACCGGCGAGTGAAGCTGCAGAGCCAGGTTTTTCGGCTCCTAATAACGCTACTGCAACATCGCGGCGACGTTGTGACGCGAGACCAGCTGAAGACGCAGATTTGGCCGTCGAGTGTGTTCATCGATTTTGATAACGGGTTGAACGCCTCAGTCCGCAAACTTCGTGTTGTTCTGGGAAAGCCTCCGGGGAGCGGAAACACCAGCAGCTATATCGAAACGGTGCCACGGATAGGCTACAGATTTATACGCGCTGAGAATGAAGCGAGTATCTCCGAACGTATCAGGTCTATTGCGATTCTGCCCTTCACGAATGAATCAGGAACCGATGATCTGGATTACCTGTGTGAAGGTCTGACCGAGGCTTTGATCGATGCCGTTTCTGAGATTCGCGGTATCCGGAAGGTCATTGCACGCAATTCGGTCTACCGATTCAAGGGCCGTGATCCGCAGGAAGCCGGTCGTGAGCTCGGTGTACAGGCAGTTGTTAGCGGCAACGTGCAACCCCTCGGCGATCATGTGCTCGTAAGAGCCGAACTTCTCAGCACGAGCGAAGGTTTGCGCATTTGGGGCACCCGGCTTGAGACAGCCGTGCGGGACATGCCGTTGATTCCATCGAAGATTGCTTCGGCTTTGCAGGTTCGGCTCGGAGCGAGACTCGATGCACGGATCCGGAACGGCGCGGCTCGTCGCACAACCGTCAACCCGGAGGCGTACCGGCTATATCTGCGCGGGAGATATTTCTGGGCCAAGCGCCCGACCGCCGGTTGCGTGGATAAGGCAATCGAAATGTTCAGCGCGGCGGTTGCGCTCGATCCCGCTTTCGCTCTGGCCCACTCCGGACTTGCCGACTGTTATAACACGCTAGGTGGATGGGAGATGGGCGTTCTGGAGCCCGAGGTCGCTCTGGAAAAGGGTAAGGCGGCCGCCCACCGGGCGCTTCATCTGGATCCAAATCTGGCGGAGGCACACACATCGCTTGGTTATTGTCACCTGAGCTATGACTGGGACTGGGGTAGCGCCGAAGCCGAGTTCAAACGAGCCATTCTTCTGAACCCCAATTATTCTCATGCCCACCACTGGTATTCTCATCTGCTGGTCGCGACGGGAAGAATGGATGAATCGCTGCAACACAGCCTGAGAATAATCGAACTCGACCCACTCGATATGCTCATCAATTCTCACCTTGCGTGGCACTATCACATGACGGGCAATTACCAGGCGGAATTCGAGGAATGCCGCAAGCTTCTCGAAATGGAGCCCCACTTCCATAAAGCCCACTACTTCATGGGTCTTGCGCTTGAGCAACTCGGGTGTGTTCGCGAAGCCGTGACGTCGTTGCAGAAATCGTATGAGCTCTCGGGAAGCACCGGCATGTTCGCTGCGCTCGGACACGCCCAGGCGGCTGCCGGCCATCGGGACAAGGCAATCGGCGTGCTCCGCACGCTGCAGGAACTATCGAGTAACCGCTACGTTTCTGCTTATGAGATCGGGACGATTCACGTCGGTTTGCAGGATCATGAGCAGGCATTGAATTGTCTGGAAAAAGCTTATATCGAGCGGTCCGGCTGGATGCCGTATCTTGCCACCGATCCCACATGGGCACCCTTACGAGGTGAAGCTCGGTTTCAGAGGCTGCTCCGGTGCGTCTCGAACCGGACCCAGAATGCAGTGCGAGCATCAGGGAGCGAACCCATGGGTGCATAATCGCCGAGTATCAAATCCAGCGCCGCACAGCCTGGAAACGGGGTTTGGCCTGGTATCGCCGTTTCCCTAAACCCTCGTCGGTGAGTCCTTAGGTTTCCCGCTCAAAGCCGTGGGCCGGTCCTGCCACTCCGCTATAATCCGCACACTATGCCTCTTCCCGCGGGCGCAAGGCTGGACAGCTACGAGATTCTCGGGCCGCTGGGCGCGGGCGGTATGGGCGAGGTTTACCGTGCCCGGGATTGTGCGCTAAAGCGCGAAGTGGCAATCAAGGTGTTGCCCACCTTTGTCTCTCATAATCCCGAACGTATCCGCCGCTTCGAACAGGAAGCCAAGGCTGCCGCAGCGCTGAACCACCCCGGCATTCTTGCCGTCCACCAGTTCGGAGCATTCGAAGGCTCCCCATATCTGGTCACCGAACTCCTGGAAGGCGAGACCCTGCGTGCTCAGCTCGAACGCGGCCCGGTGGCGCTGAGGAGATCTATCGATTATGGCGTGCAGATTGGTCGCGGGCTGGCCGCCGCCCATGAGAAAGGCATCGTTCACCGTGACCTTAAGCCCGAAAACCTCTTCGTCACCAAAGAGGGCCGCATCAAGATCCTCGATTTCGGCCTCGCGAAGCTGATCCTGCCGCCGACCGTTTCCGAAAGTGACGCGCCAACCCTCACCATTGATACAAACCCCGGACTAGTCATGGGCACGGCCGGCTATATGTCGCCCGAGCAGGTGCGCGGAGCAGCGGTCGACCAGCGCGCAGACATATTCGCCTTTGGCGCCATTCTGTACGAGATGCTGACCGGCAACCGAGCTTTTCAGCGGTCGACGACTGCCGAGACCATGACTGCGATCTTGCGCGACGATCCTCCGGCGATAGCGGAGATCGCGCCAGTCATCTCGCCGGGCTTGCAGCGCGTGATCCAGCGGTGTCTCGAGAAAAGCCCGGACAGCCGCTTTCAGTCGGCCTCGGACCTGGCCTTCGCGCTGGATGCCATCACGGACCCCAGCAGCGCGAGGCTACGACTGTCCGGGGCCCCTAGCCCCGCGAAGTTATGGTTCGCAAGGTTGGCTCCCTGGATCGGTGGAATTGCTGGTGTTGCGGTCGTGGCTGCCCTGGCCTATCTGCTGCTCGCCCAGAGGAGAGGCACCCCGGCCCTGAGGGTGACGGGCTATACGCAGCTTACCCACTCCGGCAACGCCGGCGATGTGATTGCAACGGACGGAGTGAGGATCTATCTGTCGTCGGGGATCTCTCAGCCCATCAGCCAGGTTGCAGTATGGGGGGAGAGATTGAGAACCTAAGCAAGCTGCCTACCACTGCCTTTCTAAATAGCGTCTCCCCCGACGGAACTACATTTCTCTATCAGTCCTACGTCGCCGGCAATACGGATGCGGCGCCGCTGTACGCCCTCAAGATCATCGGCGGCTCGCCCCGCTACCTGACATCCGCCGCCTCCGCATCGTGGAGTTCGGATGGGAAGTCGATTTTCTATGACCAACCGAACGGCGAAGTGTTCAAGATGAACGCCGACGGCTCGGACAGCCGCAAATTCTTCTCCGCCGGAAGTGACATCGAGAGCTTTGCCATGTCCCCAGATGACAAATGGCTCCGGTATTTCAAAGACAGCTCTTTATGGGAAACCACAGCGCAGGGAACAAATCCTCATCAGCTACTCAGGGATTGGAAGTCATCTGGGCATATGTGTTGCGGAAGTTGGTCTCCGGATGGCTCGATGTTTGCCTTTGTAGCCGCGCCCCGTAGACAGCTCTGGGCTCTCGATGAACGAAGTAGCTGGTGGCACAAATCCTCCGGGCAGCCCGTTGCCCTCAGCTCAAGTCCGATCGAATGGGGAAGTCCCGTCTTCAGTAAAGACGGAAAGAAAATCTTTGCCACCGGCTCGACCCTGCATGGAGAACTGGTTCGGCTGGATGGCAAATCCAAGCAGTTTGTGCCCTTTCTTGCCGGTATATCGGCAAACCTGCTGTCGTTCTCGAAAGATGGCCAGACCGTCGCGTACGTCACCTATCCTGATGACTCTCTCTGGAAATCGAAGGTCGACGGATCGGGACGCATTCAGCTCATGGATTCTCCGCTGCGCGCGGAGTCAGTAAGTATGGCGCCGGATGGGAGCCGAGTTGCGTTCATGGCCCATACCGGATCGAGCAATGCGCGCGCCTATGTGATTTCCTCCCTGAATGCCGTCCCGCAGCTTCTCTTTCCGCAAAGCGCGGGACCGGAGACGGACCCCAGCTGGTCACCGGACGGGCACAGGATCGTGTTTGCCACGTATGAGCTGGGCACACGCCGGCGTTTTCCCAGTGGAATTCGCGTCCTTGATATGGATAGCCATCAGGTAACGACGCTGCCCGACTGCTCCGATAAGTATTCCCCACACTGGTCCCCCGATGGGCACTTCCTCGTCGCCTCCCGGCTCGATAACGCCGCGCTGTATGTCTTTGATTTCCGAACCATGCGGTGGACACAGATTTATAAGGGAATCTCCGCCTACACTTCGTGGTCCCGCGATGGCCGCTTTATTTATACGTTGCGCTTCGCCAGCGATTTAGCGGTGTTGCGCATACCCGTCCAAGGGGGCAACGCGGAGGTAGTCGCCATCTGAAAGACGTCCGGTTCACTGGCCTTTTTGGCCTGTGGCTGGGCCTTGATCCGGCGGACGAACCTTTGTTACTTCGCGACGTGGGAACTAGCGATGTCTACGCTCTGAATGTCGAACAGAAATAAGTGGTGCATGCGCTTTACGACTGCCCAGCTGCCGACGGTTATGTCCGAGGTCACGTGCTTTCGTGAGTTGACAGCCCCGGGCGATGATACTTTTGTCGACTTCGACAGCAGCCTTCGGGTGGCCGTCGGCAAACTGAGAGACGCGCTCGGTGACGACGCCGAGAACCCCCGCTACGTCGAGACCATTCCCAGGCGCGGATATCGTTTCCTCCCTCCCGAGGCATATCCGGCATTTGCCTCCCCCGTGAACTCATCACTGGACGAATCCGCCGCGGCTGGCGTCCGGCAGAGCGCCGTTCCATCCATCAATGGCCACATTGCGCCCCGTGAATCACCTTCGAACCGGTCCCGCAGATGGGTGATTCCTTCTCTCTTGCTCGTAGTCATAGCTGCAGCATCGGTTTCGTTTCGCTCCTTCGTCAATCAGAAGGTGCTCACAGAGAAGGACACGGTGATCCTTGCCGACTTCAAAAATTCGACGGATGATCCAGTCTTCGATGAAACGTTACGGCAGGGTTTGGCAGTGCAGTTGGAACAGTCGCCTTTTCTCAACATGATTCCGCAGGAGCGTATCCGACAAAGCCTCAGGCTGATGCACAAGTCGGCAGATGCGCGACTGACTCCTGAGCTTGCACACGAGATATGCGAGCGAACCCCAAGCGCGGCGGTGCTGGATGGCTCGATCACCCGCCTTGGCACACAGTATGTGCTGGGATTGCGGGCAGAGGACTGTAGAAGCGGCAGAGTCTGGCAGAGGAACGGGCGCAGGCGGCGAGAGAAGAAGATGTGTTGAAAGCACTGAGCGAAATCGCCAGCAGGTTCAGGACGCATTTAGGCGAGTCCCTTACTACGGTCGAGAAGCACAACACCCCACTTGCTGACGCGACAACGCCATCGCTCGAAGCGCTGAAGGCCTATAGCACCGGCCTGAAGGTATTGTCGACAACGGGCGAGCCAGCGGCTGTGCCATTTTTCCGACGCGCGACAGAAATCGATCCGCAATTCGCCACTGCATATGCCTTTCTTGGACTTATGTACGGTGCCATGGGTGAGTCGGCTCTTTCGGCAGACAGTACCAGCAAAGCGTATGGGCTAAGGGATCGCGCGAGCGACGCGGAGAAGTTCTTTATTACTGCGTCGTACGATGGTCGCGTGACGGGAAATCTCGAAAAAGCGCAACAGACATGTGAAGCCTGGGCGAAGACATATCCCCGCGAAGCCGGGCCACATAGCTATCTCGCCGGCTTCATCTATCCAGTGTTTGGCCGATATACAAAGGCGCTCGATGAGTCTCAGAAAATGCTCGATGTGGATCCGAATTCGGCGATTGGTATTTGACCCTCGCCTACACGTACGTATATCTTCAGCGCCTGGACGAGGCGGAAAGCACGCTTCATCGAGCCTCCGAGCGCAACGTGGCAAATCCCGATTCGATCCCGTTGCGCTACGACATCGCGTTTCTGAGAGGGAACACTGCCCGAGATGGATCGTGCGGTTGCCTCTCCGCCGAAGGTAGAAGGCGCCGCAGACTGGATCTCTGTTCATCAGGGATTTGCATTGGCCTATGCCGGTCGCTTGCGCAAAGCCAAAGAGGTGCACAACATGCAGTCGATCTGGCAGCGCAGGCAGCTAACAAAGAACGTGCAGCACTCTTCGAGAGTGGCATAGCGGTGTGGGAGGCGTTCTATGGAGAAGAGGTCGCGCGAAGCGCGACGCCAACGCAGCAATCGAGATGTCCAGGGGGCGCGAGGTCGAGTACGGTGCTGCTCTTGCATTAGCGCTTGCCGATGATATCCCCCGATCACAATCGATGATCAGCGATATGGAAACCCGTTTCCCCCGAGGATACGTCGGTAAGGTTCAGTTATTTGCCAGTGCTTCGGGGGGTAGTCGCACTGAAGCTCGGTGCCCCATCCAGAACAATCGAAGATCTGCAAATAGCCGTCCCGTATGAGTTGGGTATTCATCGCAGCACCATACATGGCCTCTTCGGCGCCCTTTATCCGATCTTCATCCGCGGCAATGCCTCTCTCGCCGCCCGCCGCGGCCCGGAAGCAGCGGCTGAGTTTCAGAAGATTCTCGACCACCGTGGAATCGTGATAAGCGATCCGGTAGGCGCGCTCGCCCACCTGCAATTGGGCAGGGCCTACACGCTCACTGGAGATAGGAGTAGGGCACAGGTCGCCTATCTGGACTTCCTGACACTCTGGAAAGATGCTGATCCCGGCATCCCGCTCCTTAAGGTGGCGCGAGCCGAGTACGACAAGTTGCAGTAATTGTCTGCGGGTAGACTTCGAAGAACAGGGAT
Source organism: uncultured Acidobacteriaceae bacterium (assembly GCA_963748555.1). Lineage (GTDB taxonomy): Bacteria > Acidobacteriota > Terriglobia > Terriglobales > Acidobacteriaceae > CAWKKW01. The sequence goes on along the minus strand of CAVVJK010000017.1, from coordinate 719,615 downwards.
CGGATAACCCACAGAGCACTTATATCTGCTTGTAATCAGAATGAACACGCTCACCTTATTCATGAGGCTCCAGCCTAATTGAAGCTACTGCGCAGAGTCACCTTTTTCGCTGCCGATCATAGATCTTATCCTTTACTGGCTCGAAGGGGACATCTCGCTCGATGCCGGCGACGCGAACTCTCCCTGTCTTCTGCGGAATGGCCGCCTCATCCAGCGAGTTCCGACGTTCATACTGAGGCTTTCATATACTGAGTCACCCTGCAGCAAGTCGTGATGGGCGGTGAAAGACGGATCTCGAGCTTTTTGTGCTCGCGTTGATAGCAGAGGGCGTTTCAAGCGCGTACGAGTTGATGAGCCATGCTTATCCTTTACCAAAGCCATCTTGCCCGTTCTCAGGCGCCTTCAAGGCTATCGGTTCGTGCGAACGGGAAAGGCGGAGGCGCGAAACGAGCGACGGTAAGGCAGCACGCCGGAAAGCGAGAGCACACGTTCGACAGGCCGCCGGTGACTTCTTCGCGCACCATAGACACCGCATCGGGGGCAGATCATTTGAGGACGAGACTCATCTGAGGTGGGAGGGAAATCCATTTCGTATCATCTCGTAAAGGTACTGGAGTTCAGGCGAGCGGGATAATCCGCTTCGAGTAGGTGCATCCTACCAGTGGGCACCTGGCAACAGCCGGAGGAAGGCTTGTCGGCAGATCTTACACACAATCCATTCGCCAAATGTCCCGAATACCGGCGACTGGAAGCAGACTGGAGAGCCGCAGTAGAATCTTTTTCGCTTGTGCCTAGCTGGCAAGATTGCTCAGAACGCAGCCTTAATTCCTCACGGTGGGTCCGAACAGAGGCCGAGATGAAAAACATTGATTCTCTCAGTCAGGCAGTGATGGACCATGAGCAAAACTGTTCAGTGTGTTTGGCAGCCAACCGCCGGCGGCGATCTCAAGCCAAACCCGCTTGTTAGGTATCTGACCAGGTTTGATTCGTCCACTCTTGACCTTTCTCTCTGATCGCACCAAAGGCCAGCATTTCTATCGAAGCTGAATCGCGGTCTCTTGGCTGTTACCCTTGGCTCTGGCGCTTTTGAGAGCCGCCCCTATCCGCTCAGTCAAGACATGAGCCCGAACGGATAGAGACGCGCGTCCCCACGACGCATATGCGCGATTCTATGCCTTGAGTTGCAGGGGATTGTCAGGAGGAGTTTGCGGTATCCTTTCCTGCATGTCAGAAAACGAGCGCCATCCAAGCCGTTCAAGTCTCCATTTGGTCAATGACGACCAGAAGGAAGCCGCGATCGTACTGATGCAGCACCTGATCCGGCGGGTCATAGCCGACGAGGTCACAATGCTCGGGGTCTATGAGCGAGTCGCACGCTCTAAAGAGGCATCTGGAGATCTCGTATGTGGAGAAGGGCACATCAAAGCAGTGAGTTCGGAAGGGGCAGGCGATTCGTGAAAGGATATGCTCCCGATCGCAAACATTCTGTGTAGAACCCACAGCCCCTGTTCGCCTTTTCTTCGCTACACTGGTCGAGTGGGTGAGATCGAGCATCGACGACGAGAATGCGGTTAGCAGGCAAAATCTGCTGCTCCTGCCGGGCGCCGTTACCGCCTTCGGAAACTAGATGCGAGCGTTTCTGTGATGCCTGCGCCACTGCAAAGGTGCCTCGCCGGCGCGTTTACATGAGCTTCATGCTGAGAGAGAACTGGTATTGCCAATTCCTCGAAGCGGACGCGAAGACCCTCCTCCCACGCACCCTTCGCATGAAGGTTCCAAGCAAGATTTTCGAACTTGCTGAGCGAGGTGGCTACAGTCTTATCTTGGAAGGCCGCCAAGCAATTCAACATGGCATTGACTTGGCCGAGGCGGGATATGGCTCGAACTGAGAGAGGAGCAGTACCAGAAGCTTCGGAAACGATAATCTCTAGCTATGTGCGGCCGCTACTACAGACGATCCGACAAACAGCGCATTGCGGAGGCGTTCAACGTCGGCGAATTGCCGATCGATTTCGTCCTGCCTGAATGGGATTACAACGTCGCTCCCTCTACGTTTCAGCCGATCATCCGCGAGAGCAAGCATACCGGAGATCGAGAGATAGTGCTGATGCGCTGGGGTCTGGTACCATTCTTCACGAAGCAACTCTCGGATGTGAAAGGCATATCCACCTCATCGCGAGAGCAGAGTCGGTCGAAAGAGTCCTTCCTTTCGCACTCCATTCAAGAAGCGACGCTTCTCGTGCCGGCGGATGGATTTTACGAATGGAAAAAGCTCTATCCGAAACGAAGCAGCCATATGCGTTCAGCATGAGTGATGGCGCGCCGTTTGCATTTGCAGGGCTCTGGGACGCAGGGAAAGACGCAACTGGGCAATGGCTACAGTCCTTCACGATCATCACCACGGACGCGAACGAGATCATGGCACCAGTTCATAACCGGATGCCGGTCATCGGCCACCCGAAGGATTTCGCACGCTGGCTTCGCAGAGATGAGGAACGGCCGCCGATTGATTTGCTTAAGCCGTACGAGGCAAAGGCAATGTCTGCTGCGCCATGCAATAAGCTAGTCGGAAACGTGAAGAATAATGGGCCTGAGATGTTGAACTCCGCGTGATCTATCCTGTGCCCTAGTAGGTCTTAGCTTGATTCTGGCTTACCGGAACCTTTCCCAGTTAGGCTTGAACTCCACACACCCGAAATCATGTGCCGTGAAGAGGTCCGCCTTTGAAAGATCGTCGTGCGTCTCAATGTGCATCCGGCCGGAAGGGTATTGTTTCGAACTCGCGCTGACAAGCTGGCAGAAGCCGATGATGCTCGACATCTGACACCACCAGCTGCAATCGCGGCAGAGTCCGACTATCCTTGTCTCGGAAGAGAAGGGGATGATTTTCGGCATCGCGACATTTTACAACCTTGATAATCTTTGGCACGAAAAGGACCCCACCACGCTGGCTTTCAGACCTGTTTGGCGGACGGTAAAACCGGAGCCCACACGCCTACACAGAGTGCAGAAGGAAGGCAACGCTTCAGTTTGCAGAGCGCCCAGACCCGGTCGGGAAAAGCCAAATAGCACAATTGAAATCCCCTCGAATCTGCGCAATCCTATGTTCCATCGGTCTGGAATAGTAGGTACATGGAAGAGGGGCTGTCGGTGGATTTCCAACGTGCTCTGGCTGTCAAGTGCTCGGAATACACGCGGCTGGCAACAGACTGGAGAGCCGCTATAGAAGTCTTCTCGATCGATCCTACCTTAAGAGCAATTGCGGAACGGTTTGATACCTCTCGCATGGTACGGATCGAGGTTGAAATCAAGAACATTGATTGCCTAAGTTAGGCAGTGATGGACCATGAGCAAAACTGCCTGGTTTGTTTGGCAGCCAATCACCGGCGATGATTGCAAGCCGTTGCAACATGTGGCTTATGCCGCTGGCGTGGTCGAACCTTCACCCATGTAGCGCGCAGAAAAGCAACACTACAACCAGCAAGGCAAACAGCGCGAGATACCGAAGCACGGTGCTCATCCTGATAGGATGCGGCTTCGGGATATACGTGGTGCGCAGCCGCCCTCAAGTAATCGCTTCCGAACTCAAGGTATGAGGTCAGATGAGCGACTCAATGTAGAGAACCCTCAGACAACTCCCGGCAAGTGGACGTTAGCTTGCCAACCACCATTCTTACGCGAACGTCGAAGAGCCACAATAGGGACATTCCCAACCGGTCCGACGCGCCATTCGATTGCATGGGACGGGTTCCCCTTACACCGTTGGTTGAACCTTCGACTCACTGGGGCCGTTGGTCCTCTGGACGATTCTGTTGCCTTTGTTCAGGATGTGGCGTTTGCGGGCCGGTGCGCGATGCAGGCGCTGCATGTTGAGGCTGCGCTTGGGGCCTCGCCGTTTGGGGATGAGCTGCGGGCGCTGCATGCTGAGGCTGCGCTTCCGGACTCGCCGTTTGGGGATGAGCTGCGGGCGCTGGCTGCGGAGAAGCCGCAGTTCGCGCGGGACGGGATGCCTCTGGCGTCGGTGCCACTGGAGGAGCAGTTCTTTGCTCGGAAGCCGGTGCGGGTCTGCCCTGAGCAAGGGCCGATGGAGTGTGGTCCTTGCGAGCGGGCGCGGTTGGACCTGCAGTCTGTGGAGCAGCCGGATGCGTAGCATGTAGTGCAGTTGGATGTGCGGCTTTGGCAATGCGCGCTGAGCCCCCGGACGCGATGCCGCTGCCGGGGGGGTCGGCCGGGCTTCGTTCGCCGGGCGAGTCGGAGTCGGGAACGGCAGGATGTGAGGCCACTGCCGGACTAGGGGGTTGTGTTGGCCTTAGCCGCTGCTCCCGGCGGAGGCGCGGGGTTGGCCCGTCCTGCGGCAAAGTGTTGCGCTGTTGTCTGCACGGCAGCCTGTATGGCTTGCGGTGCAGGAGGCTTAATATTTCGATCCGCCGTAAGCGGACGAGCCGCGACCATCACTTCGGGGTGTCCCTGATTGACGCGCGCGAATTGTGCCCTGTTGGTTGCTGCCTGCCGTTGTTCCTGAATCTGCGAAGTCATGGGCGGTACATGAGGCGCACGCGCGGCAGCGATCTCAGCAACGGTAGGCCGTGCCTGAATACCGTTTCCTCCAACGTAGCTCACCCGGGTTGTCGTCACGTTGTTTACGACGGTTCGGTTGTACACATTTGTAACGTTCGTGGTGTTGATGTTGTTGACGCTTCGGTTATAACGGAAGCGGTCGTTATCCCAATATCCGCCTTGAAAACCACGGCCAGTGTAACCGTGTCCGTAATTCACGTTGCCGTAATAGCCGATGTACCGGCCCCAGTACCCGTTGTGGAATCCATAACGGCCCTGGTTGAAGCTCCAATACCCCGGAGTCCACAAGGCACCGGTGAAAGGCGCGAGTGTCCACGCTCCTGGTGTCCAGAAATAGCCGTTCGACCCATTAGCCCAATAACCAGGCGTCCAGATGTATCCATCGCCAGGGCAGGGAGGCTGTTCGTATTCCGGCAATGGAGGCGGAGGATCTTCGGCATATTCGACAGGACGAGTCTGATAGTCCTCGTCATAACCTTCATCGTAATTTTGATTGTTGTAATTCCGATCGTTATAACTCTGATCGTTGTAGTTATTGGAGGGATAACTGTCGGGCTGGTCGCCGCTGTCCGAACGCCGATGATGGCGCCCTATCTCAGGCACGGCACCAGACACTGGGACCTGCTGCTGAGCTGCCGCAGCGTTTGGATCGACTGTCTGGTCACCGTTACTCACCGGTGCGAGGTTTGCGGAAGCCGGATCGTTCTGATCAACGGGCTGTGCCGCGTTGTTGGCGTTTTGTGTGGAGGGTTGATTCGAATTACTCTTGCATCCTGCGACTGATAAGAACGCCAAAAGTGCCAGGGAAATCGCTGTCTGGGCGGCAGTGTCTTTGGTCATGGATCCCCCTCAATGTCCTCTTCGATTTGATGCGCGATTCGGCCGGCAACGCAATGCGAGGGCGATTTGGTCTTCTAGGGTCATGCTGCAGCTACCTCACCAGCGCGTAATGCCCAACGGCGACGCCTAGGCCGAGCTGTACAAAACTGCAGACAACTCTGTTCAAGAGGTGATGGCCGTGCGAGCTGGAATCGGCCCGGCCATGCGCGCCAAGGATACTGCGTCACTTGAGAGAATCTGGTCTCCTCAGATGAAAGTCAACAGTCCTGGGAACAAGGTTATGGATCGAAACACGGTCTTGAATCTTCTCCATGAAGCCGCATCAAGTACAGCGCGTTCAGCGACATCGTTGAATCTACCTCCACGTTCAAAGATCTCGTGATCCTCATGGGACGTGAGGAACTCACAGAGGCAGACGGCCCGGATGCCGGCAAGCCCAAAGATCCGCCGCTATACCGACGTGTGGCGACGCAACTCGAAAGGATCTTGGATGCTGATCGCGCGTCAGGCGACCTACATAGCGGCTCCTTAACTTAGCGGTATTCGATACTTCCAGAATCGAGCCTGTTGCGATCAGTATCCTTTTTCCGATGAGTGAATTATCGCCAATGCACTCATCGAAAACCGATCACGACGAACATTCCTGACGATGCGTTTTCACATCGTGATGTGAGCGGGGCTCGGTATCGGGATGCTTGCCACTGATCGCGCGTGCAAGGACTGGCTTTCGCCTGCATCGCTCATGAGGCTGCGCCTGTCGAACACGAGGGGCACTTATATCGGACGTTCCCCGAGATCGATGGAAGGTCGATACCGTGTGGCGATTGTTCGCGGCAGACGTTTCTTAGGCGATGGACGCCTGGAGTGGATATGCAGCCTGCCGCTCGTCCGCGATGTTTCGATCAGAAGCCGCTGAAGAGTTCGAGAGAGTCTTCTGTCGCGCTTTGGAAGACAGCTTTCGCGCCTGCAAGCTGCGGATTGCAGCATATCGTGCGGACGGCAAGGCTCTGAACGTTTTTGTGGACATTGAACAGCTCTTTGGAGATGTCTGCATTTGTGCCGGTTACTTCCTCGGGCATTTGGATGGCCTCGGCCTCGATATGCAGAGTCATGCACCACGCGCAACAATTTTATTCGCGGAACATCTGTAGATTGGGAACTCGTCCACCGTTTGCGACCAACGTTGCGCGAACTCTGGTTATCCGAATACGGGTGGCCTTCGATCGAAGTGTTTTCACCCACCTACGAAATCATCTACGCGATGATGGCGCTCCACGGCTTTGTTTGCGGAAAGACCGACGCGGAATGGCGAACGGCAATGTGCGAAGACCATGGGGCGGAACAACGAATTCGAAATGCGCTGGCGACTTGGTTGGAACGAGAGAATTGAGCACTCGTCTCATCGACGCCCGAGGACTAGCGCGTCCTAATCGGTTCTGAGGGAAGGCCAAAAAAGCGGAGGCCGATCGACGCGTTCCGCTCGTAGTTGCGGGTGTTAGTCGAAGTCCACAATAATTGCACAAAACTTTCCGGAGACACCGTCGCTTCAGCTAGCAGCTTTCGCTTGAGAAGGCTCACGAATAGCGCAGCTGAACGCACCTGACAATTGATGGATCAAAACGGATTGAACTCTACATCGGTAAGGTGGCCAAAACCCTCCTGGGCATCGGCCATGGGAATGCCGAGCCGGTTATCGACGACGTGTTTTGGCAGCGCGCTGAATCATACATAGCAATTATCCATGCTACGGAAGAAATGCAGGGTAATAAACCTGCATGCTAGTAAGGTTGCAGATGCCATGACGGCGGGGGCTAACGCCTAACTTGTCCAGCCACTCGGGTAAATCGACTCATTCGTGCGTCTAAACGGCGAGACTCAGCTGACCTCAGAGCCGCGACTCCACTAAAAAGTGTGCATTTTGAATGTGACGCACATTGGTCTTTTAAAGGTACCCGGGTGCGGCATGATATCCACAAAATAAACCAGATACAAGAGCAAAACCCTCAAAGTGCGTCTGCGCTTTATGTTCCACTACTGCTTATTACCTGAAAGACGCTTCGGACTACAACACTCCTCCGCTCTCTCCGAACTTTGGAAAGCGCAGCCTCTGGCCGCAACAAAAGCCGTACTTAGGCAGACAAAGTCTCACTCAATCTCACCGCTCTTGACAGTGAGGGTAAGTGAAGCGGAATGGTGCCAGGTGCTGTGAAGTGAGGGAAGGTGAGGGCGGTCAAAGAAATAAATGGAGGGCCATCTTGCACGAATGAAGGTCCGATGGCAAACTCGTATTGAAATGTACACGTCAATAAATATCGAAGTGACTGAGGCGAGAGTGCTGGCCGAACGGCTCCGAGCAAGAAAGGATCTCCTCCCGCTTAAGGCCAGGGGGCTGAAGAGATTTGCTGTTGAGTTGAACGCCATCTCTGAAGTCGGTGTGCCCTGGAAAGTGGTTTGGCGGATATTGCGGGATGTGGGCTACCAGGGGACATACCGGCAATTTGTAGCGATGGCGAATCGGCTCACGGGTAAGCCTGGCCGGACTAGAACGAAGACCAAGAACCTCCCTGCGCCGACGGTAGAAAGGCAACCACAGCCCGCCGCCGCCCCCATAGCGAATCAGGGTACGGGGCAAAATAACAAACCCGAATGGCAAATCCGAAGAGAAGAGGAAATGGCGAGATTGGATCGCCTCGCGGAGGAGAACCGGGCCAGAGATGCGCAGTTCAGCCGAGCGAAGCTCTTCAAGCCTACGCCGTTCGAGGGCAGACGGGAGGAATGATCTAACTATTGGAAAGCCAAGGAAAGCAGTGTTGTCCGAATGAGGTGAGAGATGGAACTACTGAATAACCGCATAACGCATGAACCGTTTGCAGACCCTGAACGTGCCGCCTCCTGGCGCGACTGACTATGCCGACTTCGTTGGAGACTTTCGATCTGCTGACTCTAGCCGAAGTGGCGACATTGCTTCATTGCTCGAAGGCGCATGTTTGCAAAGCAGTCGCCGGTCGGGTCGCAGGGCTGCCCTGCAATACCTGCTGTGTCCCTTGGTCGCCGAAAGCTGATACGCCGAGAAACGCTGCGGCTCTGGATCGAGAACAATGAACAGTGCTGACTGCCGATGCTACCATTCGGAATTGCCAGTACGGGGTGCCGGGAAACGCGCATAAGGAGAATTCAATGCGCAAGAGTCGGTACCAAAAAGGATCGGTCAAAAAACAGCGTGGCCGTTGGGTCGCGATGTGGTGGGTCGATCGCAGCCGTAAAAGCCGCGTTATTGGTCTGGTCAAGGATATGACCAAATCGGAGGCGCGGGCGGTTGTGGACAGGATTGTTCCCGAAGCTAACGCCAAACGCAGAGAGATAGGGTCTGGCGGTTTGGCGAGTTTGTGGCCGAGGTCTATTTTCCCTATTACAGCCGGAAATGGAAAGATTCGACGCGAGATGAACAACGTGAACAGGGTTTCCATTCATCTCGTCAGTGGTTTGGGACCGCGAAACTGTCGGCTTTCAAGCGCGACGAGTTGCAGGACCTGCTGGACGAGAAGGCACGGTCCGGGCTTTCGTTCTCGGCGGTCGATCATCTCCGGTGGGACATGAAGCAGATTTTCGATATGGCCTTGGCCGAAGGTCATGTCGATACGCAATCCCGCACTTTTGCTGTTCACACCCAAAGAAGCGGCGAAGCCTGTGCGCCGCGTCATGACGATAAAGGAGGTGCAAATCTGTTTTGCTGTTCTGGGGCAGCGGGAACGGCTGATAGCGAAACTAGCGATTATGGCCGGCATGCGTCCGGGGGAGATCTTCGCCCTTACCTGGGGTCGGCTTACCGCAACCTATGTGGATATTCGGCAGCGGGTCTATCGCGGTGCAATCGATACGCCGAAAACGGATCAATTCGATTCGCAAGCGGCCGCTTTACCGGAAGGGCTTCTGCGGGAATTGAGGCTTGGCGGGCAGTTGTCGATCGAGACCCGAGACGATGCCTGGGTGTTTCCGTCCGAACGGATGACGCCGATGTCGAAGGACAATTGCTGGCAGCGCAAGATCAAGCCGAAGCTGGAAAGCGTCGGCTTAGGTTGGGCTAATTTTCTCGTCATGCGCCGGACGCACGCAACACTCATGAACGAACTCGGGGTGGACGGAAAGCTGGTCGCCGATCAGCTCGGCCATAGCCTCGACGTGAATCAAAACGTTTATACGCAGTCGCCGGTCGAAAGCAGGCTGCCGGCGGTCAACCAGCTAGAGAAAGCCTTCTGGTGATGTAATCGGAGCACAAACGGAGCACAGACTAAAGACGGTATTTGCAAACTGTTGATTCTTCTGGAGCGGGAGACCGGGATCGAACCGGCGACATTCAGCTTGGGAAGCTGACGTTCTACCACTGAACTACTCCCGCCCTTTATGAATCAGCAACTTAAATGCGAAACGGATTTTTGCTTTCTCCGCTCACGTTCTCAGATCTCAATTCTGCCAATTATATCTGCAAGAGCCGGCGCAATGCCGACACTCCAGTTTCTAATCCGGGATCGGTGAGTGCCCGCGGAGCTAAGAGACCCATAAGCCGGACCACGCGGTCGTGGCTGATGCTGGTAATAGCGACTTGAACACTCAATGGCGCTTTGGCCTGAAATGAGAGTCCGGATTTACTAGGACGTTTCCCTACACAAGTCGACCAGCAGCCTATTGCGCTCAATGACCGAGCAGCGTTCAAAGGCTACGTCATACTCCATTGCAGTCTCCGGGACCGCGTGCTCTCGCCGCTGAAGTGGATCCGCCCCCCACTGGCACTCAGATTCGCCTCGACACCGTTTACGGTGATGTGTTTAAGCCGGACAAGCTCCCGATCTGGAAGTGCCAATTCGATGTTCCACAGCCCGGGCGTGCTCGGCGCATACCATCCGGAATATCCTCTCGCATCTTTCTTAAATCCCAGGAGCGTGGAGTTGAACTCGTACGCATCGAGAGGAATGACAGGCTTGAACCGAATGCCTTCGCGGAGGAACTCGATGCCCAGAAGTTTCGAGGAGGTGTAAAGCGGCCACGCGTGCGCGTGCATGTTCAACACCGGAAAATCGGGACCGGTGCCGCCGGGATATTTCGAAAAAACCGAGTGATACGCATCCGGACCGCTCCAAATCCCAAACCACATGTCTGGGTAGGTGTCCGCATGGTGCGCGAGCGTATTCTTCAACCATTCATCCCAGGCCATTTCTCCGTTCACTTGTGAGAGAGCCCAGATCAGGGTGCCATTGATAGCGGCAAAGATGCCGCCATTGGTCCCGGTGCCTGGCTCGTCCTTCATCGTGGGGTCGGGCTGACTCTGCAGCAGCGCCCCGATGGGAGAAGGCTTGCGCGCTAGCTCGTCAATGGTTGCGACAAGCGAGGCGGTCTTCTCAGGCGGCACGCAGCCCCCGATCAGAGCCCAGGGCTGCGGTTCGAGCCACATCTGCTTTTCGCCCATCCAGCCGCACTCTTCACTCAGCCACGCACGCCGGTACCATCGTTCGTGCCACTGGTCCTGGACCGCATGACGTTGTGCCGCAGCCTGCGCACGGACTTGTGTAGCGAGTTCAGCGCGCTCGTTGCCGTGGAGCATGGTTGCGAAGTAGTCGAACACATAGGTCGCCATGGCAGCGTTCAGAACGCTCTCACCCTCGGTGAGCACTTTCTGTTGCTGCTCAGGCGTGAGGTGTGTGTAGACGATGCTGTCGTTCCAGTCGCCGTTGAACAGTCGCAGCAGGCCGTGCTTTCCAACGCCGACGGTAGAGGTGAGATAGGTGAAGGAACGTTGGAGAAGATCGAGTACAGTAGGGTCGCCCGGTTGCAGATCATGGCGCGGATAGGACGGTATGCGTTCGTGAAGGAAATCGTGGTCGCGGGTCGCAAGAACATACTCGCTGGCCACCCAGAGCACCCAAAGGTGCAGGTCGCTGGGCCGATAGACGCACGGCGCGGGGACGCCGGCGCCTACGATGCCGTAGGGTATGGAGCCATCTGGCTGGATTTCCTTGAGGGTGTAGCGAAGGATGCCGCGGACGAGATGAGGATCGGTGAAGATGAGTGGCAGAACATGTTGCAGGGGATCACGAGCTGCGCATTGCAGTCCAGCGAGATACTCGTAGCCCGCGCCTTGAGAGAGGATGTGTTCGCGAAAGAAGCTGTCGTAGGTAAACCCGCTGCGGAGGTAGTAGCTGCTCCATTGAGTCTCGCGCTCGATCCATGGATGCGTTTCGGCGCGAAACATTGGGGCCGTGCTCGCTTTCCACTGAGCGCTGCTTCGCGACCAGAGCGTTGATGGAGCTGCCGCGTACTTCGCAATAAGAGATTCGGAGGAGAAGCCATCCGGCAGATAGCCATAGAGAAAATACAGAGTGCGACTCTCGCCTGGCTGGAGAACGAGATGCCGCTCCAGCAGGAAGGCACTCTCCGGTCCCTTCGCGCCGAGGTCGTTATCGAGTGGCGCTGTAATGCCGTGAGGATGCTCCACGCTGCCGCCAAAGAACTGCGCGCCATCGGTTGCGAATCGATCGATCGGCGAGTCGAGCGAAGCCAGGAATGTAGCGGGTGGAGACAGGTCCTCCATGCTGGCGCCTTGTGCCGAAGGAGGAGTGGGTCCGCCGAAAAAACCTGTTGGCTTGGCCTTAAGCGAAGCCTGGGTCTGTTGCCACGCCTGTTCTTCCTGTGCTGCACGTCCTTCAGAAAGTTTGTTTCTCCAGCAGCCCTCTCTCGTGATCGAGCTTTTGAAAACGATGCGAGAAGCGGCTGGCGAGGTCGCGGCGACGGTCGACCGCGTTGGGAGCACCGCCGAGGACACCGGATTCCATGAGGGAGCGATAGGAGAACTGATAGTTGTTGCAGCCCCAGTACTCGACCCAGCGCGGCCTGACCGTGTGCTTTGAGCGGTTAGTGATGGTCACCTGCGAAACGAGAACAGGGTCATCTCCAAACGGAGCAAATATGACCTGATCGACCGTATAAGAACGCTTCAGCGACTCGCTTCCGGAAGTATCCCATACCAAAGATCCGATCGAAATCTTTGCTCGTGCCGTTGTACCGGGTACTGAGTACAAATCCCTCGTCAGCAAGGAAGCCGATGCCCGCGCCGTAACAGTCCTTCTCAGGATGGTAGTCATTGAGAAACTTTGGGCTGCCCTCATCCTGGCGGACCTGCACATGGCCGTAGTTCGAAGCGACTGCAACTAGCCGGTCATTTCCAACCTGGTGGATATGTTCGGTGGGCGACCGCCATGTCTTATCGACAGGCTGTACAGCACGAGGATCGGTAACCTGATTGCAGGTGTAACGGTAGGAGGGCAGCCCATGCGGATCGCGCTCCCAACTTCCGAAGTGTCCTGAGCCGTAAGTGTCGATTGGCCCCTCTGGATTAGAGTGCTCCTCGGCGGCACTCTCGGATGACGCAAGCGCTTCAGCAAATGCTCGCGGAGCCAACCGGTTCGCCATCCCCAGTCCTGCTAACTCGAGGAAAGTGCGTCGTCTCATCGCTGTTCATCCTTTCTAATATCGTGTCGCGTTGTGGCGCTTCCATTGGATCGCAAACAGTGTGGCAAAACTCCACGCGTTGCTCGTCGACGCGTGAGCGCCCGGCCTGGTAGATGGAATGTTGAATACCGCTCACCGCTGGTCGGTCAGCGAAGGCGGCGAGTCCTCTTGCGCCGAACCCCATTGCCTATTGGGCGCAGAGCCAAGGGTGAAATGCAACGTGCCGCCGGCAGAGATATCCCTGAACCCGATCCAATTGCGCATGTGCTGATGTCCGTTGAGGACAGTGCGCTGAATGTATGGAGTCGCATCCGGGATTTCAGTTGTGGTGATAGTGAAGGAAGCTCCTGGATATGGCTTGCGAGATGAATGACGATCTTTGAAAACGACGGAGCTCACAAGCTCGTAGGCGAGGCTCGCCGGGTCGACGCTATAAATGCCCATCATGCTCAGCACTGCCCACGACGACATTGCGCCTCCGTCATCGTTTCCGGGAACGCCGTCGGGAGCATCGAAGTAATTCTCTGCGAGCACTCTGCGCACCACGCGCTGCGTTTGCCAGGGTTGCCCTGAAAAATGAAAGACGAAGGGAGCCTGCAGGTCGGTTTCGTTGTAGGGGTTGTAATATTGCGCGTACCACCCGGGTTCGGGATAGTGGAAGAACTCCGTCATGCGTGCGTTGAACCGATCTCGCCCCACTGCCTCGACGAGCCATCGCAATGTCGGCGGGCGCAAACGACTGGTAGTGCCAGCCCGTGCCCTCAACAAAACCGTGGCCATCCAGAGCTGGATTGAAATCAGGTACCCAGGCGCCATCGGCATTGCGCGGCCTGAAAAAACGGTCGTCAGGACTGAACAGATTGCGGTGGTAGAGCGCGCGGTCATACATCTGCTTCGCCTCTGCAGTTTTTCCGAGCGACACAGCGAGACGATAGAGCGCAGCGCAGGCGAGTGAATACTCCTGCGTCCTTGCCACCGAGCCGTATTGGACCTTATCGGCCGGAAGGTAGTGCAGCTTGTTCATCCAATCGATGCCTTCTTCACCGAGGTAAGGCCGGCCAGGCGGAGGCGCTTCTGTAACGTCCTTCAACATGCCTTCCCACGCCTTATCGATGTCGAACCCGTGGAGCCCGTCGAGCCACGCTGTCGCGATCACAATAGAGAGCGGACTGCCGACCATGTCGTTGGTGTACAGATTGATCTGCGGCCAGCGGTCAATCCAGCCTCCCTGCTCGTACATCAGCACAATCGACTGCGCCATGTCCTGCATTCGCTGCGGCTCAATCATCGCCAGCAGAGGCATTTCACTGCGGTAAATATCCCAACCGGAGAAGTTGGTGTAGACGTGATGGCCGGCGAGACGAGTGTGAATCTCGCCGTCAAATCCGAGATAGCGCCCGTCAGCGTCGTCAAACAATGAGGGCATAAGCATGCTGTGATAGAGAGCCGTGTAGAACACTCTCTGATCGCGAGGCGAGCCGCCAGAAACCTCGATGAGCCCGAGTTCCTTGTTCCAGGCGTTTTCTGCGTCACGGCGAATGATGTCGAACTCGTTTGTCGCTGCTTCGGCTTCGAGGTTGTTCTCCGCGCCTGTGACATCGACATACGAGATCCCGATGGTCGCCGTAATGACTTGTTCGTGCGGCGCAGGTGCCCAGCTCGCATAAGCCCCGGTTGTTCCCTGGTGGTGCTCTGCCCCGCGGTACGCACTGCCACGGCACGATCTTCCCCTGCTCCTCCGTACTCGTCGCCCGTCCAAATGCCAAAGGAAGTAAAAGGCCGGCTGAACGTCATCACGAAATAAACTTTGTAGGTCGGCTTTTTGTTGCAGAAGCCATGGTCCTCCACGAAGCCTTCGATGCGGCGATCTCCAACGACGCGAATGTCAGCCGACGCGGTTTCATTGAGCGTGTGGCTGATGGGAACGAGAATGTTCGCGGCTTTGCCCGCCGGAAAGGTGAAGCGTGCGACGCCGGTGCGCTCGGTGGCGGTAAGTTCCGCGTTGATGCCCCATTGCAGCAGTTGCACCTGGTAGTAGCCAGGAGTGGCTGTTTCCTTTTTATGGGAGTACGGCGACTGAAAGTCCGCGGTTTGCGTGACGATCGGCCCGGTCGTCGCAGTGAAGAACACGTCTCCCTCATTGGCGCAACCCGCTCCACTCATGTGGGTCATGCTGAAACCTTTGATCCACTTATGAATGTAGTGGTAGCCGAAGCCGTGATCCTCGGTATCGGGGCTGAGCTGCACCATTCCGAAGGGTCGCGCGGCTCCGGGGAAAAGATCGATGCCATCATCGGGATCGCCACCCGTGCCGATGAATGGATTGACACTATGCAGCGGAGTTCACCGAGGCGGCCTTCTGTGCGCTTCACTGGGCGGCGAATAGCGCATGCGATGCGCGAGAAGAACGAGCCCAGACGAACAAAATGATCGCTTCGTGCCTTCCGATACACCGCTCGTCAAGATGCGTTTTCAACTGTTTCGATCCATGCCGCACATCGCGCTCTCAAGGTCGGATCACAACGCATCTTGCCGATCGGTCATCGCCGATCTCTTCGAGCAACACCGGCCGCTTTTCCCGGGCCGACTGGATGGCCGCAAACGCCACGCGGGTTGCGAGAACCGCCGCATCCACGCCACAGACTTCGGGCCCTTGCCCAGGATCTGATCAACAAATCGCTCCAGCGCATGGGCGTGTCCCTTGTCCGGCTCAGCCGTGAACTGCAAGAGCGGATCGTTTGCCCTGGCAGCTTCTTCGCAAGCGGCGCGCTTCTTGGCCAGCCAACCGGAGACTCCACCTTCCACGCCGATCTGCGGGTGACGATCCTGAATCATGGGGTAAGTCATCCGTGCCGGCGCTCCGGTAATCCCCGCCGTGCGAACTTCCAGCATGTGATCGACAGCGAGATAGCCGCCGTTGCCCATGAATTCATAGAGTTCCTTGCAGTAGCCCATGGTTCCGTTGCTGCCGATCACGATGGTGGCCAGAGCGCCGCTGCGATATCGTATGATGACCGCCAGGTTCAGCATGCCGGTTTCCACGGCCGTCACTTCGACCGGCTCGTCGGCAAGAAACCAGTTGCAGATATCCGTGAAGTGCGTCATCTCGAAGAGCATCGGGCCGTGCGGTGCCTGGGTCTTATCGAATACCCAGCCTTTCCAGCTGTACCAGTCGTCGTTAATCCGGACTGAGACGGAAGGCACTCCGTCATCCGGCAGAGTACGGCAGCAGTTCGCCCTCGCGCCGCCAGCGCCACGGGCAGGGCTGCGGATTGGTCATGTGCCCGCGAAAGATCCGCTGTGCGTCGATCATGGCAGGACTGGCGCGCCGGTTGTGACCCACGCAGAAAGGAATGCCGGCCGCATGCACGACTTGCCGGATCTCGCACATCTCCTGCAAGCGTTGTGGCGAGCGGCTTCTCAACGTAGACAGGCTTGCCCGCCCTGGCCGCCAGCGCGATCACCGGAAGCCGCAGCTTCTCTGTGGTCGCGAGGCAGATCACGTCAACTTCAGGATCGTCGATGGCGCCCTGGAAATCCTTGCGAGTATGCGCGGCGCCAAACACATTCGCGGCACTCGGCCAACACTGTTTCATCAGGTCGACGCAGGTATGAAGCGTCATTCGCGGCGAATTGAACGATATTGGGGATATGCTGTGCGCGCGCCACGGAGCCGCAGCCGATGACGGCAAAGCGCAGAGGCTCGTCCTATCGCAGTTGGCTTCATTCGACTCCGTACAACCCTTCAGAGATTTTTGGCGCGCTAGTTAGATGCAGTGGCGCAGGGATCAGACTGGCGAAGTAATCGCGCCGCGACACCAGTCCGAACTGCCGCATGACTTCATCGACGGAGAGATCTGCCGAACGCGATTCCAGCAGTGAAAACGCAGTTGGGTTGATCGAAGCGGACTCGCACTTTGTTGCCGTAGTGCCGCTGGACGTCACGCATCTTCTCCTGGTTGTGATCCGCGAATAGCGTCACCGCGTCGAAGTTGATGGTGGCCTGCAGCACCGGCGAGCCAAAGCCGAAGCGCAGCGTTTCCGATCGATAGCCTCCGGCGGCCAGTTCGGTGCCATCGCGATCGAGGATGCGGCTCCAAGGCGAATAGGCGAGGACAAACGGCACACCGTAGATCAGTGCGCTGTGAGTCCAGCAAGTGCCAGCCGGCGTGAGGCTGGGGATCACAGAAGAGATCGACGCCAGCTTCCGCTTGGGGATCAAACACGGTCGGGGATAGTAAACGTCGAAGCAGATGGCTCCGCCAATCTCTGAGACCCTCCCAAAGCAATGGGAGCCGTGTTTCCTGGTGCAACGCCCGCGAGCTGTTCGCCGGGGCCGGCACGCGCTTCTGATAAGAGCCGAGTACCGCGCCATCCCGTGCCAAGACGATAAAAGCGGTTGGCGAGAACGCCGTCCTCCCGCACCAGCAGCGGCAGCACCAGCGAGATGCCGGCGCTTCGCGGCCGTCTCGCAGAGCATCGCAGTCTCCTTTCGCCAGTCTTCAAGCGCGTAGTCGCTCGAGTGGGACCGACGCCTTCTCGTTGTGCAGCAGGTTTATCGTCTCTGGCAACACCGCGAGGTCGCTCCCTGTTCTGCCGCGATCTCAACCCAGTGCGCCGCATCTCGAGCACTCTTGCAGGTCGGAATTCTTGCTCCCTAAGAGCAACTGTCGCGATCGTTTTCTCGTTCATAGCACCTGCGACACCAGGATTCGACTTCAGATATCGCCATATCGACGGACCAAGCAAGCGATCAGCCGGTCTCAACGATACCGACGCACCCTACGACAGCCAGCGGTCCAGATGCTCGGCCACGAATTCATCGTCGTTCAAAAAAGGATAGGCCGCGTAGACCCGGTCGATCTCCTCGATTTGCCCGTCCGACAGCACCTCGGCGGGGTCCAGGCACCAGCTGCCCGCCAGCAAGCCCTGCCTTCGCAGCACTTCGTGGATGCCGGGAATGCAGCCGCGAAACTCGTGACTGGCGTCGAAGATCGCGGCATTGGCATCGGTAATTTCGGCGCCGCGGGCGAGCACCGTGTCCAGCCGCGCACAGTTGTTCTTTGCTTCATGGACGGCCTGCAAAAGTTCGACGGCTCGGCGGGTCCACACCGCCCATTGTCCCAGCAAGCCCGCCGACGAAGTGCGCGGTACGATCGCCAAAGCGAAACTCGGTGAGCAGGTCCGCGACAATGTTGTCGTCGTTGCCGGTATAGAGAGCGATTTCCGATGCCGCGGCCGCTGTGGGCGACGGCGCGGAGTACTTCCATGGTCTGATACCGGTCGAAGGATGCAACCTTGATGGCCACGACTGACTCGATCTCGACAAACCTCTCCCAGAATTCGGCATTCAACGGACGTCCGCCGACGGCCGGCTGCAGATAGAAGCCAATGATCGGGAATGGCTTTCGCCGACCTCGCGGCAATGCTCGATCAGCACATCGTTCGAAGCGTCAGAGAGCGCAGCCAGGCTCAGCAATCCGCCGTCGTATCCCAGCCGCCGCAGCGTCGCAGCCTCGCGCGCACGCCTGCCGCGTATCGCCGCAGACTCCACCGATTTTGGCCAGATCTTTCCCGATCGCTTTTCGAAGGCCCGAACCTCTTCCAACGCCAGTTCGAGCACGGGCTCGAAGAGGCCCACCTGGCGGATCGCGAATGGAGAACTGCGTGGTGTGGACGCCCACCGCAACGCCGCCGCTTCCAGCATCGCAGTAGTAGCGGGTAAGCGCGCGCTGGCGTCTTTCATCCAGTTTGCAGATCTCCAGTCAAGGCCAGGGGATGCGCAGGAATGACCAGGCCCTGCTGAAGCAGTGCGCGAAATTGATCGATGCCGTCACGCATCAGAACCTTCCGTCCGTGATTTGAAATTTCGTAGCTTTGTTAAGGCTTGCGCCGCCCGATTCAACCCATCCCGCGACGGCCTCCATCAGCTCGTCAGCCGTCACTGAGGGATATCCAAGCGCAGCGTGGCACGCTCCGGCGTTGTTCAGCAGTGCCAGCCCCTTCGATTCGCCCTTGACGAGCAACTCGCGATTGAAACGTGATGCGAAAAAACTCGCTGCGCGCAGCACTGGAATGGTTTCCGGCCCGGTGACATTCAGAATGCGCGCTGGCGATGTGCACAGTTCCAGAGAACGCATGGCATACGAGTTCGCGTCTCCCTGCCACAGCACATTCACGGCGGGTACAGAGATATCTACCGGCTTACCCTCGTAAACCTGCCGCGCGATGTCGACCAGCACGCCGTAGCGAAGATCGATCGCATAGTTGAGCCGGAAGAGAAGGCAGGGCGGTGCCAAATTTCTTGGAGTAGAACTCGAAGACCCGCTCCCTGCCCAGGCACGACTGCGCGTACTCACCGACCGGATTGCGGGCATCAGACTCGATGCAACCGCCCTGCTCTGGAGAGACGAAGGGATAAACGTTTCCGGTGGAAAAGGCCACGATGCGCGAGTCGCGGAAATGCTGCGCAACTTGGGCACGGGACCACAGTGTTCATTGCCCAGGTCACATCCGGATCTCCAGCGGAGCCGAACTTACGTCCAGCAAGAAACAGGACATTTTCAACCTGCGGAAGTGCGCTCACACGTCTCAGGATCGATCAGGTCGCAGGAGATGGTTTCGACGCCTGACTCCGCCAAATCAGTCTGAGAGTCAGGGGAGCTAAATCTTGAAACCGCTATGACCCGCGAATTTCGATTTGCGGCACGCAGCGCGAGTTGAAGCCGCTGCGCCAGCGTCGGTCCCATCTTGCCGCCGGCGCCCAGGATGATCGTGTCCCCCTGCAGCCGTCGCGCAAAGGCGACATCCGCTTCGCTCGGGCTGCGTCAGGAGTTCATTCAGTTGCTGTTCAGATTCGATTCGGATCATGGCAAGCACCGGAAGTTTACCTATGTGTGCTGGGAAAGTTTAAGAGCCCGGCTTGCTCCGGCTATGCGATTCGGTCATTAGTTTCGGAATGCGAACACGTGGTTTGAATGACGGACCAAGCATATCTCTGCACCCTTCAGCCTGTCAAGCCATAGCCGGACGATCAGTCTCTGAGCCAGCATGCCGCCTGTGCCGCTTGCAGAAAGGGGATGCTCCAGTACTCGAGCGTGTTCCATTCGATGGCCGTGGACTGTTCGAGGTAGGGCGAATCGTCCGGCCTGCCGATGAAGCCGACGAACATCGCCTCGGGAAGTTGCGGAATGCGGAAAGAGTACCCGACTGGCTGACGATAACCGATACCGGAGAACAGCGAGCGGTTCAGAGTATTGTGGCCCAGGCACCAATGCAGCAGACGTTCCGCGGCGTCGCGCCAGGAGGGCTGGTTGAGCAGCGCCGCTGCCCTGGCCAGCAGGTGCGCGTGGCTCATGAGCACAGAACTGGTGCCGTGCACGATGCCTTGCGGATTGAATGGATGGATGAAGGTTCGTACGCCGCGTCGGTTTCCTGCATCACGGAAGGTCTGTCGCTCCGGATGCGGAGGATCGAAGTACACCCCGTATGGGGTGAGAGAAAAGGGATTGCTGGAGCAATCGGCAAGCAGATATTTCTCGATGTAATGCGACGACTGCCGTTCGAGCCAACTCTGCAGCCGGCACGTCGCCAACGATCGTGCGCAACTCCCAGAATCGGAGAAGCGCCAAGGCTGGGTCCGCCGCGAACGCAATCGAGCGATATCCATCCACCGCTCCGCCTCAGTGAAATAACCGGACAATCCCTCGGGCAGATTCGCTTGCCGTTGCATCAGTTCGCGGGCAGAGGCAACGATTGTGCACGGATCGAGCGAACGATCACCGGCAGCGAGCAATTCCAAGTTGCCGCGCAACTCGGCGGTAACAAAGAGGGTGCGCTTGTCGTAGACCTGCGCCGGCCAAATCGGCCGCAGCCCGGCGGGCGAGTCTCCAGGCATTTCTCAGCCTGCGGCGAGGGAAGATGCCTGGATGCTCGAGCCTGCACGTGAACGAACGCCCATTGAACAAGTGGGTTGAAGGTCGTTCTAACTTTGCGCTCGTCGCCTGAGTGAGCGATGTTATCGGTCCAGCGGTTGTCGCTGGCGTCTCCGTAACAGCCAGGATGATTTTCAAACCACCAATTGCGATCGTAGGTGAGTCGCTGCCGGGTGGCGAACTGCCGCCGGCGACATCCTCGTATACCTGTCCTTCCGAGTTGATCATGCGGTGGAAATAGGCGTTGCCCCAGGAGACTTCTTCGAGCAGCGACTCGGCTGGGATTCCACCGTCGGTCAATATCCTTGCCGACTGATTCGTGCAGAGTGAGCAGCGCGTCAACGTGATAGAGCGTGAACGCGAGCCACTTGCGAAAGTCCCCCGCGTCGTGCCAGCCGCCCGTCGCGGGCCAAAAAGATCCGTCTGTGTCGAGGATGCCATCGTCAAGATGGCAAGCTTCGTGAATCCCAAATACCGCGCAGCCGCAGCGTTGAGCGCGCAGAAAAGTCAGATAGCCCGCAGAGATACGATCGTAGACCCGCTCGCGGATCGCAAAAGGAGGCGAAATCTGCCAGTCCGTTTCTATCTGGTAGCTGCCGCAGGTTTGGAAGCCGGTGAAGTCCGCCTGCCACAGCGGACCCCAACGGGTCTGGAACTTATCGCAGTTCGCCTTGATGTAGGACAGGGGTATTGCTTTCAGGGGAAAGTTTGCCTCGCAAGAGATCGTAAGGGGCAGGGAAGCGCGCCGAGAATCCGTCTTCGCTGAGAGCATCGCGCTTCATGCGAATGCAGTTCTGGCGGATATAAAACGGGATCACCTCAGGCAGCCCTGGGTTCATCGCCGGGCAGCAAGGTGAGAAGTTTGGGGCTTCGAGGCAGATACCCGAGGTGGCTAAGACTTAGTTGCATACGTATCCACTATGCGCGAACGCTTGCCACTCATGGCTTGATGGTTGGCAAGCTTACGACCATGCGGCTATTCCGCGTCGCCCGTCCGCTATGTCCGAACTGCAGGGACGCCTTGCGAGCTGCTTCCTTAATCTGAGTCGCGACGGCAGTCTCCTGCTCCGGTGTGAACTCTGCAAGCGGCAGAGTGATACTGATGGCAGCCGCCGGCGATCGGTCCTGGCCGAAGACGCCCGCCGCCAACACCCAGTACCCGGGCAACAGTTCCTCGACATTGCGGGCGTATCGCATCTTTTTCACCTGGGCAATTTCCTGCTTCATGCGCGACAGAGAGGTGATCGTGCTGCTGGTGTATTTCTCAGTGCACTTGGACATGATGCGATCTACCTCTTCGGAAGCCATGCCGGCGAGGAAGATCTTGCCTGATGCGGTGGCGTTCAGTGGGCGCCTGAGACCAACATCGGCGAACGAGTCGGGCGCGCCCGCGTAGCCCACTGAGTGAATGAACAGCACGTAGTCCTGGTCGAGAACGCCAAGCTGGACGGTGCCGGGAAACTGTCGCGCCAGATCCTGCATGGGAAAAAACGCCGCTCGGTAAAGCGAGGAATGACGAAGATAGCCCGAGCCAATCCATAGCGCATGGCTGCTGAGCATGTAGCGTCGCGTCGAGGGCTCCTGAATGATGAGATTCGCTTCGATGCAGAGTGGTGCACAGCCGGTGCGCCGACGCCTTGGGCACATCAAGCCGCGCAGCGAGTTCAGTGAATGACAGCTCGAATGGTTCGTCCGCCAGAAGTTCCAGCACTTTAAGGCAGCGCAGGGTGGAACTCATAGCGGTGGAAGCCTTCTTCATACAGAAACCCTCTCACGGGGGGCTTGACAGCGCAAAGCATTTTCAGTTAATGTGGTCCGCATTGCAAACAATAGTTTCGCATTTCGGAACTAGGTTACCACAACCGAACAAACGAAGCACACTAGCCATACTACCTTTCGAGGAGGTTGTAAAAACATGAGGGCAGACGCAGCGCGTGTGAGATTGACCCTTCCCGCCGTCCTAATGTTAAGCATTCTCATGTTGGCCACTGGTTGGTGGCCGGCTCGCGTCTGCGCACAGACCGTCACGGCGACCATCAATGGCACGATCACTGATCCATCGGACAACGTCGTTGCAAACGCCGACGTTCAGGCAACCGACCTTGACCGGGGCACGGCCTGGCCGACCAAAACAAACGATCAGGGATATTACAATCTGGCTCATCTGCCCGTCGGGCGTTATGAAGTGCGAGTGACCGCGGCCGGGTTCAGTACGGCGGTGCAGTCGCCCATCGAACTTCAACTCAACCAGGTCTCAGCCGTCAATATCAAGCTGACCGTCGGTCAGAAAACTGAAACTGTAACCGTGACTACCGACGCACCGCTGCTGCAAACCGACACGACCGATGTGGGCACGGTGGTCGATGCGCGCACCAACGTTGGCCTTCCGCTGGCCAGCCGGAACTATATGCAACTGACGCTCCTAACGCCGGGCGCTGTCACTGTGCAACCAGCCGGGTTCCAGAACGGAAAGAATTCCGGCGAGACGGCTCGTCCCGAGATTAACGGAAACCGTTTTACGGCAAACACGTATCTTCTCGACGGCATGGACAACAGCCAGGCGTCAAGCAATTTTCTTGGATATTCGCCGCAGCCCGACGCGATTCAAGAGTTCCGGGTGATCACCCAGAATGCATCGGCCGACTTTGGCAACTACATGGGCGGCGTTATCAGCGCTGCGATCAAGGGAGGCACCAACTCCTATCACGGAACGGTCTTTGAGTTTTTCCGCAACGACATTCTCAATGCCAACGAGTGGCAGAACAAGCTCGATCCGAATAACGTAACTCCCCGCCGCAAGCTCCGCTGGAATGAGTACGGCGGTACCATCGGTGGTCCCGATCAAGAAGGACAAGCTGTTTTTCTTTGCCGACTACGAAGCCGAACGGTTTGACTTTCCCAAGACCACGAATAACATCTCAGTTTTCACAACGAGGGAGCGTCAGGGCGATGTCTCGGAACTGGTGGCTGCAGGCAAGGCAATCGTTGATCCGCTGACCGGCCAGCCTTTCCCCGGCAATGTCATTCCGCAGAATCGTCTGAGCCCGGCCGCTCTGGCGATCATCAACTCGCAGCACTATCCCACGCCGATCAATGACCTGCTCCAATCCAATGCGCACAACACGGTGGCAACGAAGACCAACGATGACCAGGGCGACGGCCGCCTGGATTACGCGATGAGCGACAAAGACCACTTCATGGGCCGCTTCTCATACGCGAACATAACGAACCCCACCATCAATTCGGCGGATCTTCTTTACAACCCCTACAACCTCTTTTTGGGATGGAACTTTGTCACCGGCTATACGCGCAATCTGTCGCCAAATACCCTGAACGAGGCGCGTCTGGGCGTGAACTACGACCGCATCGGTCAGAACCAGATCTCGTCCAATTTTTCAGGGAACGCCGGCCAACTGTTTCCGATCGGGGGCCTGACGTCGAGTATTCTGCCTGCGATGGGTTTCAGCGGCGGCTATGTGTCGAACTTTGGCAATAAGGACAGCGCCACGAACTACTATGACACCTCGATCCAGTATGAAGATGTGCTGAGCTGGGTGCATGGCAAGCACAACACGCGGTTCGGATTTCAGGGCTGGCGGATCCGCACCAATGGATTCTTCAACAGCAACAACGGCGAGGCTGGAAGCTTGAGTTTTGGCTCCATTTATTCGGGCAGCCCTGAGTCAAACTTCCTGCTTGGTTTGCCGAGCTCAGTCGGCGTCGGCAGCGTTGGCCCAGACTGGGGTCAACGGAACAGCATATTCGCCGGATTCGTTCAGGACGACTGGAAGATTACTCAACGGTTGGTTGCCAATCTCGGACTGCGTTACGAAACGCACACGCCCTTCGTTGAGGCCCACGACAGGCAAGTCAATTGGGATCCGCAGACAGGTAACCTTGAGTTACCCGGGCAAAACGGAAACAGCCGCGCGCTCTACGACTCCTATAATGGGTACGGCAACTACCAGCCTCGCATCGGCTTCGCTTTCCAGGCGACGCCGAAGACAACCGTCCGTGCTTCTTACGGATTATCGTCGTTCATGGAGGGCACGGGTCTGGGACTTCGCCTGCCTGGTAACCCGCCGCGGGCAGTCTCGGCCAACGCCAACTACACGAAGCTTGCGTATCCAACGACGACCCTCGATCAAGGCTTTTCCCCGATTGCCGTACCGGCAGGATGTACGATCGCCGGGTTGAAGACCGCCGATCCGCTTTGCTACAAAGGCGTCATTCTGTACTCGTGGGATAAAAAGGTACAGCCGGCCCATTCCAACCAGTACAGCTTGATCTTGCAGCAGGAGCTCTGGCCGTCGACTACCGCCCAGATCGGTTACGTAGGGCAGACAACCAAGCATCTGACCAACGCCCAATTGCTGACACAGGGAGTCTGGGTCTCGCCCGGTGTGGTGAATCCGTCGCCGTACTTCTCGCAGAATCCTCCAGGTCCTCGATCAGCTCGCGTTTATCTTCGGAACCTTTGCGGAGGCACACCAGAACTACCACTCCTTGCAGGCTCAGTTGCAGGGACGCCTGAACCGCGGCTTGTCGTATCAAGCGAGTTACACCTGGTCGCGCTGCATGACCAACTCGCAGGGATTCTTTGGCGAGGGCGGCCAGTCGTCAGGTCCGAGTGCATGGTGGCAGAATTCGTACGATCCGAAGGGCGAAACCGGAGCCTGCTACTACAACGTAAAGGGCGTATTCACCGGCTATGCTATCTACGATCTTCCGTTCGGGCGCGACAGACAGTTCGGAGCGAACATGAACAGAGTCGCCGATGCAGTAGTGGGCGGCTGGAGGTTGAGCGTGCTTCCAACCTTCCGCGGCGGCTTCCCGCTGACGCTTAGCTCGAACGACGACCACTCCGGCACCAACTCGTTCCAAAATCGCCCGGACTGCGTAGCGCCGCCGCGTGTGCTGCACAAGCAGCCCATTGGGAACGGCCTGTTCGGCTACCGGTGGTTTGATCCCAAGTCTTACGCGGAGCCCAAAGCCGGTTACTTTGGCAGCTGCAGCGTGAGCTCAGTCTATGGCCCAGGCGAGCAGAACATCGACGCCGGTCTTGCCAAGACCTTTAGGGTCACCGAGAGCCAGAATGTCGAGTTCCGCGCCGAGTTCATCAACGCTCTAAACCACCCGATCCTCGACGCGCCGCACAACGGCGGCATCAACACGTTGAACCCGGACAGTGGCACGATCGGTCAGATCAACACTTCGGAGGGAGCACGCAACATTCAATTCGCGTTGAAGTACAACTTCTAACTCCTGGTCCAACAACCGGGACTTGACGAGCTGTATGCACGCCGGTGCAGCGTCGGATTTCAGATTGCAGCATTCGCTGAAATCCGGCGCTGTATCTGTTCCACAGAACATAAGTACTGGGGCGAGGAAGAACAACCTCCAGCCACGCGTGTCTTACCCCAGTTTGCTGGCGGGAATAGACTCTTCTCAAGCTCCGCCACCACCCGCATCGGCGAGCCGCAAAAACCTCGGACGGACGATGAAGAACAGCGATCTCATCGCTTACCTCAAGCCGATTGCTTCCCAGCTGAGTCCACCGGGCGCCGTCGAACTGATCGACGTAATCGGGCGGGTAAGCGGCATCCAGTCCAGCGCGCATCGCCTTACCCTGCGAGTTGAACTGGAGGCTGGGCTGTATCGTGGCAGCTTCGCCACGTTGCCCGGATCTTTTGACATGTCCTCCGCGATGATTGAGATGGTACGGGTTCCGGATGGAAAGCGCGTGCCGGTGGGCCCGTGGGATCTCGATCACATCCGCAATGTCATGGCCGTCCCCATGATGCGCGCTTACGTGAATGGACGACTCAAAGGTGGCCTCTGGTTCTCCATGCCCGGCCCACAGGAAATCGCAGAGCAGCGTCTCAGCGCCGAGTTTGGCTTCGAGGCACAAAAAGGCAAGAACGAGGTGGTGCTGGAGTTCATCGAGCGCGACCGCCAGCGCATGGACTGGAGCAGGCTCGCGCACTTCGAGCTTCGCCACGATGATCGCCATCCAATCGCGATCGAGCCGGCCTCGAACTCACGGCCTCGCATTTTTCTCAACTCGCAGGATGCAACGCAAGTTCGCGAGCGCTGGCAGGGAACCGAGGAATTCGAATCGCTGCGCCGCCAGCTCGCCACGGAAGATCTGGTCTTTCTGACCGACAACAGCCAGGGCACACTCGAATTGGCCAGCCTCTTCTTCTCGCTTACGGGTGACAAGGAGATCGGCTCTCGTGCACGCGCCAGGATTGTCGAGCTTGCCAATGCGCCCACCTGGAGCGGCCGGCCCGACCCCTTGCTCATGGGCGGCGACAATGACCGCGTGATTGGGCTGCGCCTCTACCAGACTGCGCTAGGGTGGGAGTACCTGCAGCCCTTGCTGAACGATGAAGACCGCCGTGCCATGCTGGCGAAGGCCGCCGAATACATCGAAAAAATCTATGACTTCACCCTGCTGCAGCGCGGTTATATGGGCTGCCCCGCCGTCGACCCGCACTCCCTTGGAGCTTGGAACGGCGCCGCAATCGCTTGCATGGCTTTCTTTGACGAACTGGAGATCGCGCGCCGAGCGCTCCCGTTCTTCCACGGCCTGTTCTGTGAAAGCCTGACACTGTTTCCGGAGAGCGGCAAGGCCGCGTGGGCGACCTACTTCCCCTTCCACCTGGTCCTCTACCTTGCGGCAGCGCACACCTTTGGCGGCAAGCGACCGGAGCTCGATAAGAGCCGCTTCCTTGATCATCTCGGAGAAGCTCTGCTGGCTTGTTTCGACGCGCCAAACAGTCAGGAACTCCAGCGGGGCCTGCGCACGCGCGAGCATCGCTTCCTCACTGCGTTTCTCTGCCGCTTCCATCCCACGCCCGGCATCGAAGCCATCTATCGGGCTTTCGCAGAGAGAGAAAAGCGCGCAACCGGCCATCTGGCCCTTGGCATCTTCGATCTGCTGTATGCACCGCAGGCCTCCGGCCCGATCGCGCAAGGCACTGACCGTCCGCTTATTCGCGCGCGATGTAGGCGACATCATCGCCACGGTGCGCGGCGAGCATACGCTTGCGGTATCCATCAGTGGCGGTCCCAAGGCGGGCAGGCGCGCCATCTTTCACCTCATGCCGCACAATCGTGAGTTCGCGCCATCCATGGGCGCGCTGGCTGTGGCGATCGACGGGACTCCGGTTCTGTGCAACATCGATATGAGCGTCTACGGTCTCAACAGCGCATTGACGAATACCATGTGCTTTGATGACGGCGGCGCTCTCACCAACGGCCAGTATCTGAACGGCGCTGTCGCTCCTGAGAGCTGCGGCATCGTTCGACGATGTTTTATCGACGAACGCTACCTGTTCGCCCACATCGTAATCACGCACGCGCTTGATCCTGGACTCAAGGTGCAGAAGGCAGACAGGGTCTTCATCCTCGATCGGAAGACCGGCGTTCTCCTGCTCTCGGACGCGTTCTTCGGCGCCCGGGCCATACGGTTCGCAACGCATCTGCACTGCTCAGGTTCTGTTACGAATCTCGGCGAGGGACAGTACCGGTTGACGGGCGGCCAGGCAA
The DNA here is from genome assembly GCA_963748555.1 of uncultured Acidobacteriaceae bacterium. Taxonomy (GTDB): domain Bacteria; phylum Acidobacteriota; class Terriglobia; order Terriglobales; family Acidobacteriaceae; genus CAWKKW01. The sequence continues at coordinate 691,209 of CAVVJK010000017.1, read as the reverse complement.
ATCTCATTGCCGGTATCAAGGGCGGCGGCAAAGGGCTGGATGATTCGGAGCGCGGAGAGATCTTCGTCCAGGTGCTGGACAACTCTCCCTCCGCGCATGTCGACGGTGGAAGAGCCCACATGGGTGCCCGGATATATCTACGGATTGAACAACACCGGCGCGGAGAAGATAAGCGATGGCCGCTATCCTCGCTATCTGCGCTGGCGCCTGGAAGCGAGCGAACCTGTCGACCGAGGGTCATTCCTGTTGGGGCTCACCATGAAGCGCGACCAGGTGAGTCTCGCTGAGGGCGTGGTGCGACTCCCAAGCGGCGGCGGTGTCCGCCTGGGCTACGGAACTCTGGCTGCACTTGGCGTGGAATGCGACTGCGAGTGCCTGATGTGGGACGACGAAGAGCGACGAATCACGGCGATGGGCCTGCGCGGTTTGCGGCACGGCACAGATGAGATAGCCTTCGCCGGGCCGGTCGACGTGACTTATAACGTCAACCTGGGTACGGGCACAGTCTATACGCAACTGGATGTCGCGCCCATCTAGAGCATCCGGCTTTCGAATGGATCCATGGTCCGCCATCGGCGACGACAGAGCTGGAAGACGCACAACGCATACAGCGCGCCATTTTCAAGATCGACAGGCAGCACCGCAAATCCAAAGGTGAAAGCATGAGCACAGACAACGCCATCGAAGTGGCGATTCTTGGCAGCGGACGGATGGGACAGCACGTGCTTCACCATCTCACTGCCAGTCCGCTGGTCCACGGCATCACGGCTTACGACCCGGTCCCTGAAAAAGTAGAAGAGCTTCGAACAAATCTATCCTGTAAAGGCAGCAGCCGCACTTGAAGACGTGCTTCGCAATCCTGAGATCAAGCTGGTCTTTATCACGGCTTCAAACGACGTGCATCGAGAGCTGACGGTTGCAGCCCTTGAAGCCGGCAAAGCCGTGATGTGCGAGAAGCCGATGGCCACCTCGCTGGAAGACGCGACGGCGATGGTGGAAGCCGCTGAACGTACCAAGGGCTTTCTGCAGGTTGGTTTCGAGCTGCGCTACTCTCACCTCTACACCACAGTGAAAGATTGGATCGACCGCGGCTTGCTGGGACGCGTGCTGAATACACAATGCACGTATTACTCGAGCGCCTGGGGACGCAACGATCTCTGGCGCGTCGCCCGCAAAACAAGCGGCGGGATGTTCGGCGAGAAGCTCAGCCATTATGTCGACCTGGCGCGGTGGTGGATCGGCGACTCGGTCGAGGAGGTGTACGCGACCTGCGCGCCCAACATCATTCCTTACTACGAAGTGCACGACAACTATCACTGCTCGTATCGCTTCAAGGGTGGGGCTGTCAGCCAACTCACGTTCATGATGGGCCCCGCCGCCAGCTTCAAAGGCGACCCCCTGCAGAACGCCGTGTCGCAGCAAGCCGGCGACGGGCACATGCCTCCGCTACATGATTTACGGCGAGAAGGGCGCAGCGGAGACCGATGTGTTTCCGCGCACCGTCAAGCGGTGGGAGTTCGGCGAAGACGACTACGGCCAGACCAGCGCCTGGGTAGAGAACGGCACCTGGAACCCGGATCGCGACTTTGCCTACTTTCACAACACGCACGATCAGGCTCTGGATATTGTGCGGCGCGTCGCAGAAGGCGAGCCGCCCAGCATCCATCCGCGCGACGCTCTGGAAACGACTCGCCTCTGTTTTGCCGCCGAACTCTCGGCGACCGAACGGCGGCCTGTACGCCTGGATGAGTTGAGATAGCTTTCCGATCGATTCGTTCGCAGAAAGTTCGTTCGCAGAAAGTGGAGAAGAAGACCATGCCGACCTCTGACAGCACGGACCATACAGCGCCGCCTGAGACCGCCCTCGGCGCCCCGGCCGAGCTGGCAGCGCTTGGCCGGTTCTATGCAGATCGAAAACTGATGTGGGGCAATGTGGGATGGATCACCTTCGGCCATTTCGGCACGGCTCTGGCGATGACGATCGTGGAGCCGTTGATGAATCTCCGCCTCAAAGCGGTCGGGGTCAGCGAGTCAACCATTGGCCTGATCACCTCCGGCAACCTGTGGGCGGTCAGCTTCCTCGTCATGTACTTTTCCTGGAAGAGCGACCATTGCACCAGCCGCCTGGGCCGTCGCACTCCCTTCGTTCTCATGTCTCTTCCGTTCATCGCCGTGGCGCTTGTGCTCTTTCCCCTGTTCAGTCAAAAGTGGCTGCTCGTCGGATTGATGCTGCTCTATTTCTTCTTCAACGACATGAAGGCCTCCACCTACCCGCTGCTGTCCATCGACTGCGTTTCCAAAGAGGTGCTGGCGCGCGTCTCCGGCATCGTCGCAATCATGATCAGCGTGGCAGGTTTTCTGTCTTCCCGCCTGGGCTCCAAAATGGCAGACGCAAGTCCCAGGGGCGTGTTCTTCACTGCGGCCTTCATCATGACGGCCATGACACTGGTCGCTCTCTGGCGCATCAAAGAGCCGCCTATTCACCATCCGGCTGTGGGCAGCTTCAACCTGCTGGCGCCGATCAAAGTCGCCTGCCGCGACCGCCGCATCCTGGTGTTGATTGTTGCCGTCGCCCTGCTCAATGCGTTTCCCATGATCTTCAAGACATGGGTTTGGTTTTACGCACGCGCCAAGCTCGGTCTTACCATCGCCGATACGGGCATCGCCATCTCCTGGGGCATGCTGCTGCAGGTCGTCGTCTCGTATCCCGCGGGCTGGCTGATCGACCGCTTCGGAAGCTACATTGCGCTGTCAATCGAGTGGGCGCTCATGCTCACTCTGGCCATCTTCTCCGCGCATGTCACCAACCTTCACGGCCTGATCGTTCTCACCTCGCTCTACTTTGTCTTCATGCCGCTGCAGGTGGCTGGAGACACGATCCTGTGGAAGACGATGGACAAGGCCGATACCGGTTCCTACACCTCTACGGTCGCGCTGGTGCGCAACTTCTGTACCGGCACCGTGGTAGCCATCTCCGGTTTTCTGATCAGGTGGACGGGCAGTTATATCGTGGCCTTCTGGTTCGGATTCGCCCTGAGTTCAATCGCCCTCATCGTGTTCTTCATCTATCGCCACATCATGCGCAAGGGACATACGACGTTTATTCCGGCCGCAGAAGTTGCGGAGTTCACGAACAGCGACGGATCCGCTCCTCTCGCTGAATCTTCCGGATCACACAGCCCAGGCTAACGCATTGCAGAAACCCATCATCGCAGCCTGCGTAAAGAGATTGATCGCTTCATACACGGGAGACTGAATGAAAGTCCTTGTCGCTGAGTCCCGCATGGAACTCGGCCACACCGCCGCGAGCCACATCGCCGTAGCGCTCCGCGCGCGGCTGCGCGAACAGGAACATGTTCGCATGATCCTGGCCGCCGCGCCCAGCCAGTCAGAAATGCTTGCCGCCTTGATTCAGGAGCCCGAGATCGACTGGTCCCGCGTGACGGCCTTCCACATGGATGAGTACATCGGCCTTCCGGAAAACGCGCCGCAGCGCTTTGCATACTGGTTGCGCCACGCATTCGCAAACCATGTCCCGCTTGCCCGTTTTGAACCGATCGATCCTGGCGACTCCCCGCAGGAGACTTGTGATCAGTATGCGAAGCTCCTGGCAGAAGCGCCGATCGACCTGGTGCTGCTGGGCATAGGCACCAACGGGCATCTCGCGTTTAATGATCCGCCGGCGAATCTCGAAGACCCTGAGGCGGTGAAAATAGTCACGCTCGACCGCATGTGCCGCGAGCAGCAGGTGCTTGATGGCTGCTTTGCCGCATTTGAGGATGTCCCTCGCCAGGCAATCACCCTTACCGTGCCGGCGCTGCTTGCCGGGCATGAACTGTTTTGCTGCGTGCCGGGTCAACTCAAAAGCGCGGCCGTGCAAGCCATGCTCGAGTCGCCGGTGAGCGGCGATTGCCCCGCAACGGCGCTCCGAACTCACTCGCGCTGCACTCTCTACCTTGACCGCGATTCCAGCTCAAAGAGCCAACACTATGCCCCCTTCAACGATCACAGGCCGTGATCCGCAAACAGGACGTCCGTTCTCTCTGCTGGTGGAGGATGGCGTAATCGCGCGCGTCGATTCGTCCCATGAGCAAACGGATCTCTTTTTGTCTGCAGGCTTGATTGACCTGCAGGTGAACGGCTGCTGCGGTTTCGATGTCAACGCGCAGCACCTCACGCAGGAAATAATCGTTGGTCTCGTGCATGCCATGCTGGCGCAGGGCGTGACGTGTTTCGCGCCTACGATCATCACCGCGCCCGAGGAGAAAATCTGCAGCGCTCTTCAGGTGATCGCCGAGGCTCGCAGAAGTCACGCCAGGGTAGCCTCCTGCATTCCTTTCGTGCACGTCGAAGGGCCGCATATCTCTCCGCTCGATGGCTATCGCGGCGCGCACCCAATTGAGTGGGTCCGGCCCCCGTCAATCGACGAGTTCGATCGCTGGCAACATGCTGCCGGTGGAATCGTCGGGCTCGTCACTCTTTCTCCGCACTGGCAGGAAGCACCTGCTTACATCGCCGCGCTGTGCGAACGTGGTGTGCATGTGTCGATCGGTCATACCCACGCTGCGCCGGAGCAGATTCGGCTCGCAGTGGAAGCAGGCGCACGACTGTCTACTCACTTGGGCAATGGAATCGCGCCGGAGATCGCCCGCCATCGCAATCCCATCTGGGCACAGTTAGGCGAGGACCGCCTCACCGCCACATTCATCGCGGACGGCCATCATCTTCCCGCCGGATATTTTGCGGTCGATGGTGCGCGCAAAAGGCGTGGAGCGATCTGTGCTGGTTTCCGATTCAGTGGCGCTCGCCGGGATGCCTCCAGGGATTTACACGACCCCCGTAGGTGGCCGCGTCGAATTGCTCGCCAGCGGCAAACTGTGTGTCTTTGGTTCCGAACTCCTTGCAGGTTCCACGGCTTCGATCGCACAGTGCGTCAGTCATCTGGTCAACGCTGCCGGCGTGCCGTTACACCAGGCGCTCGCCATGGCATCTTCGAATCCCGGGCGATTTGCCGGCGAGCGAGGCCGGCTCGCTCCGGGCTCGCGCGCAGATCTCATACGGTTTCGTTGGAATGATGAAATCCTCGATTGAAGACGTGTGGCTGGCCGGGGAGCGAGTTGACCTGCAAAGGAGCGCAATAACAAAGGAATCGAAGCCATGAGGCAGATCGGCGCGGTCGACATTGGGGGCACGAAGATTGCCGCGGGCATCGTGCGCGAGGACGGAACCCTGCTTCATCGCATTGAATGTCAAACGGAGGCGAAGCTCGGGTTTTCCGAACGCAATCGGTCGCATCGAAAGCATGCTCCGTGAACTCGTCGACAGGTGCGGAAGCATCGACGGCATTGGCATCGCTTGCCCGGGGCCGCTCGATCCGCTCGCCGGCATCATCGGCATCGTGGGCACGCTGCCGGGTTGGGAGAACGGCCATCTCGCCGAGGAAATCGCCGCGCGATTCAGTCTCTCCGTGGCGGTTGAGAATGATGCGGATGCCGCGGCCCTGGCCGAGTACGCGTGGGGAACGTTGCGATCCGCTGGCACTTTCATCTATGTCACCGTCAGCACCGGCATCGGCGGCGGTATCGTGCAGTCGGGACAGCTCTATCGCGGTGTGCACGGAGCGCACCCTGAACTAGGTCACCAGCTGATCGATCCCTCCGGGCCCCTTTGTTACTGCGGGCTTTCGGGCTGCTGGGAGAGCCTCGCCAGCGGCACTGCAATGAGCACGCACTTTCAAAAGATTGCTCCAGGATGCTCACCTCTCACTGCCGCGGAGATCTGCGAGCGCGCACGGCAAGGCGATCTGCGTGCTGGCGAGGCTGTCAGACGCACCGCCCACTATCTTGCCTTGGGGTTAGCCAACCTCGTCACACTCATGGCTCCCGAATCCATTCGTTTGGGCGGCGGCGTTATGCGGAGCAGCGATCTCTTCCTTGAGGATGTCCGAGCCCAGGTCCTGCGGATTTGCACGCAGGTACCTGCGGAACATACTTCAATCACCGTGTCATGCCTCGGGCCGCGACACTGCTCTTCTAGGAGCAGCGCAGTCTTGGCTGCTTCGAAATCGATGAGGCAATGCACTTACCGCAACCATCCAAGCCCTGTTATCACATTCGTTCGTTTCATCGCCGCCAAACAAGGAGACAGAATTGTCTGAGTTAGCCAAAAACATACAGGCCCAGCCCGAGTCGCTCGCTCATACGTTGCGCCATCAGCGCGAGGACGGTCGTGCGGCCTTGGAGCAGGCTGCCGGATTGCTCCGGTCCGCAAACAAAGTAGTCATTGCTGCGATGGGCGCTTCTCTGTTTGCTTCCATTCCACTGCAATACTTCCTTTGCTCGTTTGGAGTGGACGCAGTTGCCATCGAGGCCGGCGAGCTGCTGCATTACCTCAGCGGATCATGGAAAAATGCGGTCGTGCTGATGGTCTCCCGTTCCGGCGAGTCCATTGAAATTGCGAGGCTGCTCGCGGCAATGAAGGGCAAAGTCCCCATCATCGGCGTGACCAACGAGCCCGGGAGTCAGCTCTCTCGTTGCGCGGACGTGAGCCTCTTCGTGTCGAGTCTTCCCGATCAGATAGTCGCGATACAGACGTACACCGGGACTGTACTCGCTCTGCACATGCTGGGGAGTGCCGTTGCCGGCACGCTTGATGAGTCCAGTGCCGCGGCGCAGCAAGTCCTGCCGGTCTTCGCCTCCCATGTTGAAAGAAGTGCCGCAGCCATTCAGCGATGGGACGCGTTCCTCCGTCCGGACTCGAATATGTATCTCCTCGCGCGCGGACCTTCTCTTGCATCCGCTTTGGAAGGCGCGCTGCTCTTCCACGAAGTCGCCAAAGCTCCCGCCGTAGCCATGCCGATCGCGTCGTTCCGTCATGGTCCCGTGGAAGTTGTCGATCGTCGCTTCAGGGGCTTCGTTTTCGCACCTGAAGACAACACGCGAGAACTAAACCTGGCAATGGCCGAGGACCTGGTGCGCTTCGGCGGACAGGTACGGCTAATCGGTCCATCCTCATCCTTATCGCAAAATATGACCTTTTGCGAAACTCCCACCCTTCCAGCCAGCCTCGCCCCCTTGTTTGAGATCGTTCCTCTGCAGGTGGCAGCACTCCGGCTTGCGATCCTGCGCGGAATCGAACCGGGCAGCTTTCGCTATGCCCCGCAGGTTGCGGTCGATGAAGCCAGTTTCATTCGCAAGGAGATTCGGTAATGAACGAAGACATACGGCTGGAAACTCCAGAACCATCGCCTCGGATGCGCAGTGCGCGCTGGTTCTGGTACGCGCTCATCTGCGTGATCTGCTGGGGTGGATGGGCGCTGCTCTCCAAACTCGGTTCGCGTGAAATCCCACCAGACACCATGCAATTCCTTTTCACCGTGGGGACTTTGCCGATCGGTCTCGCGCTTCTCATCGCACGCCGCGGCAAGCTTGAAAAAAGTGCTCGCGGCGTCGCGTACGGCGTGCTCAACGGGGTGCTCTCCGGAGTAGGCGGACTGGCTCTCTTTGCCGCATATCACACCAACGGCAATACAACCCTCATCACCGCCACATCGGCTCTCTATCCCATGATCACAGTCTTGCTTGCAGTCGTAATCCTGCGTGAGAGCTTTCGCCCCATTCAAGCCCTGGGCCTTGTCTTCGCCGCCATCGCCATTGTCATCTTCTCTCTTTAGGAGATTTAATCAGGTGCATATTCCTCCGTGGCTCTTGTACTCGATCCTGACCCTCATTGCCTGGGGAGTTGTCGGGCTGCTTCAAAAGCTGTCCACCAACTACATCTCCGCGGAATCCTCGCTGATCTGGCTGGTGGTCGGGTTTCTGATCCTGGAGCCATTCTTCTACCGCGGACCCGCGATGTTCCATTACTCAACGATCAACCTGACCTACGCCTTACTCAGCGGATTCCTCAATGCCGTAGGTGCGTGGGCTCTCTTCGCATCGCTCAAGAGTGGCGGCAAGGCGTCAATCGTTGCGCCGCTCACAGCGCTCTATCCTGTGGTGGTCATAGCGCTGGTTCCGGTTCTCCTGCATGAATCCGTGCCTCCGCTGCAGTGGGCCGGAGTCGGGTGCGCACTGATCGCCGTTCTATTGCTCTCTGCGTGAAGCAATCGGACCACGTCCAACCTTCGAAATGCTACGCACCTGCCGGCCCTCTGCGGGGCTGCGGCCGGGCATTGGCCAGCCAATCGTGAAGTGAGTCAGGCAAGCTCCGGCTGGAGTGGAAAACGCGAAGACCTTTGCTGATTGAGCAAAGGCCTTCGCGTTTGTTGCGGCTTACGTCCGACTGGTGTGCCGCTAGTAAGGATTGACTGTGAGTGTGCCCGATACATAATTGGTGAACGTGTAGTTAGCTGCGAACAGATTGTTAGGCCCGATGAAGATGGGATAGATTCCCGGCAAGGGAAACTGGGTCGCTGATGTGAACTCGACCGGCATTCCACCTACAACAGCGGCGGTATCCCCGTTCACAAACCCGGTAATGGTGTACGTAAACGTCGGCAGATACGTGTTGTAAGTCATGGACACGCTGTTTGCCGTCACGGTGAGAGGAGCCGGCGTACCTGTCTCAGCAAAACTTGCCGTGCTGGCGAGTCCCTTTACCGATGCAGTCACGCTCAGATTCCCCGCTGCCGTAGCCACTCCACTCAGCGAAGCAACTCCGCTTGCGTTGGTGGTCGCTGTCGAGCTTGAGAGCCGGACGTTGGAGCTGGTGAATCCCACCGTCACGCCGCTCACTGGAAAACCGGCGGCATCCCTCACCAGTACGCTAAAGGGCAGGGCAAACGCGCTGCCATACACAGCAGTTTGACCCGCGCCTGAGCTGACAGAGAGCGTCGCCGGTGTGCCCGCCGTGGCCTTCTCAGAGAAAGTCGCGGTCAGCGTCGTACCGGGAATCGACGCCGTTGCGGTCAGGTTGCCCACGACGGAAGGGATTGCCGTTACTGCAGCCGAACCAACAATCGTCGCACCGGAGGCAAAGGCTGGTGTCGTGAGTGAGAGTGCGGATAACTTCATCTGGGTTGAGGTGAAGTTCACAGGCACACCGCCGAGGAGCTCATTCCCGCTCCCGAACACCTCGACCTGCAGCGGATTGGGATAAGCGTGTCCGACCGTTGTGGATTGAGAGTTACCGAGAACAGCGACCAGGTGCGCCGGCTTGTCAAGGGTCAGGACACCTGTCGCAAATACAACCTTGTAAGTTGACTTGAGTGCCAGGGTGCCGAGGCTTCCATGAATGGGATAGGCTCCTGCAGGCGAACCCTGGACCGCCGTGGTCGTGAGGGTAGGCGCGCCGGTGTAGACGTCATTATTCACCAAGCCGGTCAGCGTGTACTTTGACAAAGTGAAGGGCTGGTTCACGTCCCAGGAGAAGCTGAGAGGTGTTACCGTGACGGTCGCCTGAACTCCGGTCTCGGTGAAGATTGCAGAGACGGCCGGTGAGCTGATGGACGCCTTTACTGTCAGGGTGCCGGCCGCGCTCACAATGCCTGTGACCGAGGCGACGCCGCTTGCGTTGGTTACGAACGCGGGTGTGTTGAGGGTGATGCCGTTGCTGGTGAAGCTCACCGAGATATTCGCCACACCCAGGCCGGACGGCATCCTTAACGATGACCGTAAGCGGTTGAGCGAACGCCGATCCATAGACAGCCGATTGCCCCGACCCGCTAACCACGGTAATGCTTGCCGGAAGATCGAAGCCGGTTCCTGTGAGTGGAATGGTTACCGAAGCGGGGTAGGCATTCAGAGACAGCAGGTCTGCGCTGGTCTGGATGCCGTTGAAGGTGGGCTTGAAGCTGAAGCTCAAGTCGCAGGCGGCTCCCGGCAGCAGGGTGATGAGCGTTCCGCAATCCGCGAGCGGGCCGGTTGAGAGTACCTGGGCAAAGTTGGCGGTGCTGGAGAGGCCGCCGGCCGCCAGCAGAGGCATATTGCCCACGTTGGCAATTTGCACCGGCTTGGGGCTGTCGCTGCTGGTCTGGTTTACATGGGTCGTCGCAAAGGTCAGGGAGGGAACATGGTTCCCGGTGAGCTTGAGGATGCGGCCGTTTGCGCCGTCGGAGATATACACGTTTCCGCTGGCATCGACCGCCACGCCGCACGGGTTCACGACGCCAGTGCCGAGCAACACCTGGTGACCGCCATTGGCGGGGATTTCGGTGATGCCGGCTATGCTGGTGTCGGCGACGTACACGTCACCGGCGGCGTCCACGGCGAGGCCACAGGGAGAAGTGAATCCTGTGCCAAGGGTGGTTGAGACACCGGTGCTCACATTGAACTTCCTGACCTGTCGTGCGGGCGTAGGCGCTCCATCTGTCGTATAGATATTGCCAGCGCCATCCACTGCGACTCCGAGGGGATTCTGCCACGCTCCGCCGTTGATGGTGGTCTGAACCCCGCCAATCGCAGATATCTTCACGACCCGATTATTGCCATGGTCGGCAACGTAAATATCGCCGACGTTGTTGACGGCTACGCCGAGAGGATAGTTCACGTTCGTCGATAAGACGTTCTGCGCTCCATTGGGCGCGATCCTGACGACGCGGTTGTTGATGTAATCGGAGGCATAGATATCGCCGAGCCCGTCTACAGCTACGCCGAACGCACCTGTAAGACCTGCACCCAGAGTCGTCGCGCGCGCCACCGGAAGCGCGGAAACTCCTCGACGTGGGTCACGCCCTGGGCTGTGGCATACACATTGCCGCCTCCATCCACTGCAACTTCCGCGGGCCAGTTCACGGTGCCGATGGTGCTCTGCACCGGGGAATAAGTCGCCTGCGGGCCGATACCGAATCCATAGACCAGCGTGTTCGATTGCACAACGCCGCTCGCATCGAGCAGCTGCATGACGGCATTCCGCGGTCCTGCGAAATGCGGCGAGAAGGTGACCGTGGCGGGGCACAGGGCAGCGACGCAGGAGGCGGTCGCGGAGAACTCGGTGCTTACCGCTCCACCGCTGACGAAGCGGATGCCAGGAGTGCTTCCGTTGGTGTTCAGCCACAGAGTCTGTGTTGCCGTGCATGGCGCGGTTGTCAATCCGGGAACGCAGATGTCCAGCGAGCCAAAGTTGACGGAGACGCGCTGCACCTGGCTGATAACGTCGCCGGAACCGGAGGGAAATATCAAGCTGCCATTGGCATCTACCGAAAGACTGCCTACCGGAACCGTACTCGCCTGGTAAACCGTGAACGGCTGGCCATTGCCAGCAGGAATCACATCGACCGCGCCGCCATCCAGGAAGAACACGTTGCCGGCAAGGTCGGTGGCAATCGCCTGCAGAGCGGTATATCCGCTTCTCAGAGTTTCGGGCGCGATGTTGCTGTGCGGCAACTCGACGATCGCTCCGAGGCCGTGGTCTGCAATGAAGACATCTCCGGCAGGGTCAGCTGCCATGCCGTACGGAGCACTCAACCCGTACATATTCAATTGCACGCGCGCGTTGGTGTTGGCGGGTACTTCAAAAAGCTGAGCTGCAAAGCTCGGCTGGTCGACCCAGTCAAGCACGAATACGTCGCCGGCGGCGTCGGTCGACACGGCCACCGGACTCACCCATCCTGATGCGACCGTGCTCTGCACGCCGGCTGGGGTCAGCTTGATGATCGAACTTGTCGAGGCGCCCTGGGCCGTTCCGGAGTTGTTCGCGATGTAGAGGTCGCCGGCTTCATCCACGGCGATCGCGACTGGATTGGTTACGCCCGAGGCCTTGACCGGCGCAATCTGGCTGCTTCCGACGGGCAGCTCCTGTACTGTATGCAGGTTGGCGTCGGTCATGTAGACGTTCCCCGCCCGATCCACGGCGGTCGCCACATAGGCGAACGTATTCGTTTGGCTGCCGGGCAGAGTCTGGGGATCTGCATAAGCAAAGCTCGGCGTTTGCGCCAGCGAGGTTTGGGGTGAGGGAACACAGAAGAACAGCGCCGGCCATCGCGGCCAGTTTCTGCGATAGGTTGGCGGTCCAGTGAAGCGCGCGTATTCATGTTCATGGGGAGGTCCATCCTTTGCGTAAGGGAATTTCGGCAAACCCCGCGCAGTGGATGTCCTTGAGGTCATCCGGAGGACTGCTGAAATTGCCTTCACACCCTATGGCGACAATTCCCGGCGGATACCTACATTCCGATGGAAAAATCTGCGACATCTCTCCTGCCCATCTGCTCGCGACTGTCTGACTGTCCTTTGCATCGCGCGGGTGGGACGCATCCGCCGATCGGCCACTCCGGTCCGAAGGTGTCGTCGCCAAAGAGTGGCGGCGAAGAATGCAAGGTTCGCGAATTCCGGAAGCATCGCAGACCGACTCACGATATAATCCGCCGCAGGTGACGAGTCCTTTAAAGGAGCTTTCCCTGAGCCGCATCTCCTGTTTCCGGGCCCCGCAACTGAGTCATCGAGAGGAGGGTTCGCAAGAATGCCGTCCGATCAAGAGCGGGTGACTCTTCTGCTCAAGAACTGGAACGAGGGCAGCAAAGAGTCGTTCGACCGGCTTATGCCGCTGCTCTACGACCAGCTCCACAGGCTCGCCTCCTCCTGCCTTCGATCTGAGCGTCCGCGACCACACCCTTCGCGCCACTGCACTCGTGCACGAGGCTTACCTGCGACTCGTGGACGCAGAGGTCTCCTGGGAGAGCCGGGCCCACTTCTATGCTGTGGCAGCTCGTGTCCTGCGCCATATCCTGGTGGACTATGCCAAGGCCAGCGGACGCAAGAAGCGCGGCGGCGGGGTTGAGAAGATCCCGTTGGACGAGGCCGTCATGATCGGCCCGGAGATTTCGCTCGGATATCATTGAGCTCGACGATGCTCTGAAGCTGCTTGCCGAGCGGGACGCGCGCAAGGCTGAGATCGTCAACCTCATCTTCTTCGGCGGCCTCACCTATGAGGAGACAGCGCGAGCGCTGCATATCTCCGATGTAACCGTGCACCGCGAGCTGAAGATGGCCAAGGCGTACCTGTACGCTCAATTGTCTCGCACCGCGGAGACCCATTCCTGACCCCATGCAAACCGGCGCAGGCGACGAACACTGGAAAACGCTCGAACAGCTTTTTCATGCGGCCCTGGACCTCGACGCCGCAGAGCGTGAGAACTTCCTTGATCGTTCCTGCCTGAACAATCCCTCGCTACGGTCTGAGGTCGAACTTCTGGTGAACTCGGCCGACAAGACATGGGGATTTTTTCAAAAGCCATGGCAGGCGGCCGCCCAGCGCGTCGCGCCGAGTGCCGAGCGGGGTGGGCAGCGCATCGGCGACTACGAAGTGATCTGCCTGATCGGGGAGGGCGGCATGGGCGAGGTGTATCTCGCGCGCCGTGCCGACCAACTCTACGAGCAGAAGGTAGCGATCAAGTTGGTGCAGGGCGGAACCGGGCGCACGCGCAGTCTTCTCATCCGATTTGCCGCAGAGCGACAGATCCTTGCCAATCTTGCCCATCCAAATATTGCGCGATTGCTCGATGCGGGCCTCACCGACGAGGGATTTCCGTACCTGGTCATGGAGTACATCGAAGGCGTTCCGATCGACAAATATGTAACTAAACACCAACTCTCGCTCCGAGACCGCCTCGACTTGTTTCGCCATGTGTGTTCCGCCGTGTCGTACGCGCACAGCAATCTCGTGATTCATCGCGACATCAAGCCATCCAATATCTTGGTGACGGCGGGCGGTTCACCCAAGCTTCTGGATTTTGGCATTGCCAAGCTGATTGAGCCGGAGGGCCTGATCAGAGAAGACCCGGCTCTGACGCGCGCCACGGAGCGGATGATGACGCCCGAATACGCGAGCCCCGAGCAGGTCCGCGGACAGGTTGTCACCACGGCGACGGACGTTTATGCCTTGGGCGGACTGCTTTACACGCTGCTTGCAGGACGTCCGCCATTCAAGGTCGACAGCAACGATCCTCTTGAGATTGCGCGCGTCATCTGCGAACATCCGCCCACTCGCCCGAGCGCCACCGCGACTGCGCGACACATTTCCTGCCCGGGCATGATTGGAAACGGCTCAAAGGGGATCTGGACAATATCGTGCTCAAGGCGTTGCGCAAGGAGCCGGAGAAGCGCTACGCCTCCGCAGCCGATCTCTCCGAGGATGTCCGCCGCCACCTTGAAGGTTTCCCGTTACAGGCGGGCTCGCAGGCGTGGACGTACCGAGCGCAGAAGTTCATTGCTCGTCATATGGCCGCGGTTGGCGCTGCAGCGATTGTGGTGTTGGCTGTCGTCGGGTTTTCGATTGCAATGGGCATTCTGGCGCAGCGTGCCCGCCGCGAGCGGGCCAATGCTGTCCGCGAACAGCAAAAAGCGGAGCAGGAAGCGGCGTTCCTTTCGGGTCTGTTTCGCGCAGCTACGCCCGATGTAGAACGGGGCAAAACGATTACCGCGCGGGACGTCCTCGATCTAAGCGCGGGCCGTATTCATCGTGAACTGGCCTCGCAACCCGAAGTGCGCGCGTCGATGTTGAACAGTATCGGCGACTCCTATGTTGCCCTTGGCCTTTACCCGCAGGCCGAGCCTCTGCTCACTGAAGCTTACGCGCTGCGCCAACAGATGGCCGCGGCCGGCCCACTCGAACGGGCAGAAAGTGCATCGAGTCTGTCCGAAGTCCGCAACGCTCAAGGGAAATACAAAGAGCAAGAGGCACTGCTGCGCGAAGCTCTCAGTGTGCGCCAGCAGCTGCTGGGCGATGCGAATCCGCTGGTCGCTCAAAGCCTGCTCAGCCTGGGCGAATGCCTGTATCTGCAGAGCCGGACCGTCGAAGCCGAGCCGGTACTGCGCAGGGCGGTAGCCATCAGTCCGCGCGACTCCGACACAATGGCTGGCGCAATGAACTTTCTCGCCCTGGTCATCGAGAAGAAAGGAGCTTCGCAAGAGGCGGCGCAACTGCTGCGTTCGGCTTCAGAGATCTCCGCCCGGACTGAAGGGACCGACAGCCCCGACTACCTGACCAGCATGCACAATCTCTCTGGCGCACTGCGCGATCTCGGCGATCTGAACGGAGCGGAAGCGACGGAACGCAAGGTGCTTGCCATTCGCGAACGAGTCTCCGGACCCGATCACCCCCACACCACCTACTCGCTGAACATGCTGGGATGGATTCTGCTCGAAAAGGGCCGATGGGCCGACGCCGAACCATACCTGAAGCAGGCGCTCGATGCGAATCGCAAGAAGCTTGGCGATCATCATCCACGACTGGCCGTGAGCATGAACAACCTGGGCCAGGTTTACCAGGACAAAGGCGATTTCAAAACTGCGGACAAGTACTATCACGACGCTTTGGCAATCCTCGATGGAAACAAGCTTGGTGAGAGTTGGTCCGCTGCGAGGATCGAGACCAACATCGGATTTCTGGCGCTGGATCGAGGCAACTACGCCGATGCTGAACGAGTGGCAGGCCACGCGCTCGAGATGGAGCGAAAGCTGGGTGGCGACACTAATCCTGATTATGCGTCTTCGCTGATTCTTTCGGGAGTTGCGCGATCGCTCCAGCATGATGGCCCTGCTGCTGAACCGCTTCTACGCCAGGCACTCGAGGTGCGCAAGAAAGTCTTCCCCGCGGGGCATCTTCTGATCATCGCGGCGCAGGTCCGACTCGGCGAGGTCCTGATGGAAGAGGGCAAGAGCAGCGAAGCCGAACCTCTCCTGCGCGACGCAGTGTCGTCCGCGCGCCATTCGCCATTTCCGCTGGTTGCATGGCAGTCAGCGGAGGCGGAGAACGCTCTCGGCGCCTGCATGGTTCGCGTGGGACGGCTGAGCGAAGGATTGGGCCTCCTTCGCAACAGCCAGGCCGCTCTCAAGTCGGATCCGCAGATGACATTTCGAAAACAAGCGCTCGCCCGCACGGCCGTTATCCTGTCGGCAGACAGTCAACGTAAGAGGAATTGACTTTGGGTCTAGACCGCACAGGCATCTGCCGTTGGCGGCGAATGGCAGGCGTTCCCTGATTGGGGCTCTCGACTGACGGCGGCCAATCAGGGCCAGCGCCAACAAGCAGCAGCTCGAAGGCGGACTCTTTTTACGATGAGAAACTTACGGCGCGAGTGGAATGCCGAAGTGCCGCCTGTCGCCATCCCATTGCAAGTCCATCGCGACCTGACCACGTCTGCCGCTAAGAGCAAAGGTGGCGGCTTCTCCCCAGCCCGGCGCAAAGGCAGCGTCCGTGTTGCGAGCGATGCCACCCAGCGCATTGGCCAACCGGCCCCGTTCTTTCATGAAGTTTGCATCGGCGCTAGCCTTCCCCGCAGGTGCAGCATCGGCCGCAACCAGTGTCGCGGTCAGCAATGGCGCGACCTTCACTAGAGCATCTGTCCACCACGCGATGCTGAGGTAATCTGCCGATACTGCTTCGAGTTCCGTCACGCCAAGATGACTGAGGTAGAGTATGGAGTGGAAGTTAGCGCTGTTGCCGTCTTCACGCATCGCAGCCCAGGCGGCATCGTTCTGCAGCACGCGGATGCGCACGGCGTCGGTCGCGTCGTTGGGATCGAGCAGTTGACACATCGCGGTGCGTCCAACCAGATCCACTTCATCGCGGCCACGAGTTTTCTGGGTAGCCGGGTCGCTGTAGAACAGCGAGAGAAGGGCTGCGTTGTCGTACTTCACAACGGCTTGCACGCTTGCATGCCCAAACGAGGGCTTTGAACCCGCCAAGGGCGTCAGAGCACCCTTCGGAATGACATTCAAAGCGTAACCAAGCAGAATGTTGGCATTCATCTCATCCCATGACATGTTGCGGCTGTATTCGAAGTAGGACTGGATCACCGCCATATCCAGCTTGAGCTTGCCTGCGAGGACCGCATACGTTGCGGTCGACAGAAAATCGGTCACCAAGGCCTTTCGTAGTTTGTCGGCATCCGCGGCGTAAGGCAATGCGGCGGCGCTGATGCGGTTGACGTCAGCTTTGTCGATGATGCTCAGTTGACCGGATTCGTCAAACAAGATCGTGGATCTCTTCAGGTAATCCGTTATCGAAGTGGCGCTATAGAAGCCGAACAAGTTCAGCGTCATCGATATTTTTTTCTCGACCGTATTCACGGCGATATTGCGGATCTGGCGCTTATTCGGCAGTGCCTCTAACGCGCTCCAATCGCCGCGCAGAGCTTTGGAGAGTGCAGCGTCCGTCTCGGCAGTGACTCCGGCATCCAGCTGAATCTCATACACGATAGCGGCTTCATCGGTGTAGGCTGCGGAGCAGGCGACGTTGACCTGGGCACTTAGACTTCGATCGAGCCCGTCCTTGATTGCGCCGTTCAACGCCTGTGCCGTGTCGGCAGGGATGCCTGCAGCGGCGACGTTGACGCCGGGGAGCGCCGCATTCAGCAAAGTGCTGAGGACATCGGAATCGCCGATGTCGCCTCCCACTCCACCCTCGGCGGTGAAGCTGGCCTTGAACGTTGTCCCGCGCTTCTTATAGACGCCAAGCCTTACAATGCTGTCACTCATCTTGAAGGAACGTACAAGGAAGTCGCCAGCGATCTTGATGGAGCCGCCCAGCTTCAAGGTGACATCCGGCTGGATGCTCATGGTCTCGTTGAAGGGCAGATTGGCGGACGCCAGCGCATTGAGGTTGATGGGCGCCTGGAGCGAAACCTTGGCGGTGATGGATCCGCTGACTTCCAACTCATTCACCGTGCCAGCCAACTGCGCGCGGACTGCGGCGGGGCTTGTGGTCAGCGAGAAGTTGCTGAAGCCCGTCGCGCAAGCATCTCGCAGCAGCGGCAGCGGACCAGCGGGCGATGAAATCAGGCTGTAGGTCGCAGTCGTGAGGGCGGCCGCTCCCGCCAGCTCGACCCCGACGCCATTGGCCGAGGCTCTGGCATCTGCACTCGCGTTCACGTCGAGCTCCACGCCGATCCATGCCTGGTTGGGCCCGATCGGAATCACTGGAGAAAACCCGTCATCCCTGAACAGCAATTTGTCCGCGGCTTTGGCAATGCTCAGGGTGCAGTTCATTCCGCCTCCGATTGTCGTCGGCAGATCTCCGCTCAGCAGGTCTGGAAACGTGGTGCTCGCCCCCAGCGCCGTGGCACGGAAATCGATCTGATCGATGGGCCTGTCAAAATCGGCGAGCAGCGATTCAACCGTTGTTACCAGCTGGGTCAACTTCGCCTTTGCCAGGGGCGAGTCGTCGCGGATCTGCAAGTCGCCACTCAGCCCGAGATTGTCCGTAATTTTGATCTCTGCCATTTGCGCTTCCTCGTTTCGGTGGAGTCAATCTCTGCTGGTGTATAACCGAGGCCGGGTTCGTATGTTCTTAGGTTGGTCTGCAGAGTAAGTTGAAACTCTAACATCTGCTTACTTCACCCTGACCTGATTGTGGATAGCCACTCGGAGATGAATGTGGTCATCCCGGTCAGTGAGTGTAAGAGTGGCGCACGAGATCGCGACGACAGTTTGCCTGATGTGGGTGGAATAGTCCAGCAGCCGCAAGCACTCGATTGTCAGAGCTATCCTCTGAGACTTGCCAGCCGGAAAACCGTCAGAATCGGAGGATGGGACCGAATGTGATTCGCAGGTTGTTGTGTGCGCCGTGATTGAAGTACATGGCGTCGCCAATTTCCAGACGCAATCCGATCGGCCCCAAAGCAGCCTCTGCGCCAGCGCCGGGATAGAGTGCTGCGTTCACAGAGGAAGTGCGAACGCCGAGAAGCGTACTCACCAGGCCGCTGGACGGAATAAGGCTCGGGCTAAGCCGGAAGTCGATGAACCCGCCCTTGAGAGTAACGAATGGCCGGAAGTGTCCGTAGGCTGGCTGGATCATCGGGCCAAACAGGCCATCCGTCACGCCGATGGAGGTCCGTTCGATGGCCGATATGTTCCCGTTCGAGAGGTTGCGGTAAGCCTCTTGGAAATTCACCCCGTAGCCGTAGGTGACCTCTCCTTCCATCATCACGTTGCGATGGATGCGGTACCCGAATCTTCCACCCACTCCGAGGTTGTCGGTGTTGGTCTGCGAGACGTTTAGATAGTCGACAAGCAAGCCAACCTCGGCACGACTCTGTGCACAGGTGAGGGAAGAGCTTCCGCAAATCAGGAGAGCAACAATCGTGAGCGCGACCTTGCGCATGATGGAGAGTGCCTTCCGCAGTCAAGCAGGCTAGATGCGAGTAGACCCTTCGCGGGTTAACCGGACCGCCAAATTTCCCGGCAGATCTAATCCAAGTCTGACCGAAAGGGCCGAGACATACTCGGCTTACAAACCCGGCGTCCTCTGGTTCAGTCCAAGAAGAATGGCCGTCTCTACCAGCGAAGAGTTGCCATCGCTCGGCTGCAGTTGAAACAGTACTCGCGGGAGAAGCGGCGGCTGTGCCATGAAACGCGGTGTCTCGCCGCAATGAGGTTGGGCTGCGTGCACCAGAAATGGATGACATAGGTACACCGTTCCTGCCGAGCCGGTCGCCACGACCTCCGGCATCCCGCTGGTCGCCCGCGCAGCCGCAGTACCGATCTCCATTGCGGAGAGACCGTCTTCGCCTGCGGGAGCCAACAATTCGGGTACACGCAGATGCGATCCTACGCGGATGCGAGTTGGCGCGTCCTTCTCGCCCACATCGGAAAAAAGGAACAGCATGAGCAATGCGCGTCCTTTCGAGCGAAGGTTCACGCGCCACTCAAAATAGTTCTGCGGCGATCCGTCTTCTTTATCGGGCGGAAAGCTTGCGTCAATATGCCAACCGGTATCCCCAGGGTCATCCGGGTGCGGAAACCGAATCGGAAATCCTCCCAGACTTTCTCGCGGAATCCATTTCCCCGGTCCGACCAGTTCGTCAAAGGCAGCGTGCAACACTGCCGTATTCGCCGCGCGACGAAACGGTTCCTGCGCGAAATCTCCGAGCCGCACCACCGGCCGCGTCCAGGTCGTCTTATCGTCGGGATCGCAGCCGGTCGCGGGCCACAGAATTTCACGAGCCTCCTTCGCCGTTTCTTGCGAGAACGCTCCTTCGAGCTTCACGAAACCCTCAAGAACAAACTGGTCTCTTTGCGCATCGCTCAGAATGCGTCGTGCCGACTCTTGTTTCCCATGCATACGCGGTCTCCTTGTTCTTATGGCACGAGTTTTCTGCCGCGTGAACGCGAGCAAGCGCAAGCCTCTGAAAAAGAATTCAGTCTAACGCTGGCCGTGAGCGTATCAGCGTTCTGTGCCTTCGCATCAACACGACCAATGCGCGGCGCAGGTACAGAGCCAGCAGCGGCATGGCGATCCCGGCCACCACTCCCCATACGATGAGTGCGTGCCACTCCCATTGCCAGATGTCGTGAAGCAGTCGCAAGGGATGATGGCTCAAGTGCTCAAGTTGCTTGCGGTCCATGGGCAGCCTGCGCGTGTGAAACAGGTGCACCCCGAGGTCGATGAAGGGGATGAAGAGCAGCAGGTGCAGCGGCGCCACCAGATGCGAGCCGATCACGGATGCGAACTTGCTCAGCCGGAAGACCGACGCAACCAGCACCACCAGGAGCGTTGTAAGCCCCACAGATGGATTGATCCCGACGACCATACCGAGCGCCAGGCTCCACGCCAGCCTTCGCGGCGTGACACCGCCACGCAGCGCGCGGAGCAGCGGCCGCAGCACGTGGCAACGAATCCACTCTCGAACGGGTCCAGGCACCAGCACAGAAGATTGGACGCCGTCGAGTATCGATTGGTGGGCGCGAAAAGCATATGTGGGGGTCCTTATCAACCGCATCGTGCAGACACGCTGGCCTTCCCCTCAAACGTTCGATCCGTTCCACTCGGTCCTGTGCGACTACTTCTTCTTCGGTGGATCGACGGGAACGAACGGGCGCGAATGAGGCGTTCACCCTAAGCCCATGGCGAATGCAACAAAGGTCAAAGGGACGAGGCTGCTCAGTCCGCCTCTGGCAATCCCCCAACTCTCCTTTGCGAGAGCACAACAGCAGGGGATCAGGTAAGAATGGAGGAGATGAGGCTATTCCCCGTTCTACTGCTCTTGTGGGCGGCCTGCGCCTGGGGCCAGACAAATCGGGGTGAGTTGCGCTTCAGAATCACCGATCCGTCCGGCGCCGTGCTTCGGGCAAGGGTCAGTCTCGATGCGCGCGCGAATGGGTTCCATCAGTCTCTGGAAAGCGACGATACAGGACGCGTCGCGATGCCGATGCTGCCGTTTGGCATCTACGGAGTCACCATCGAGAGAAGCGGTTTCGCGTCCTATCGCGCCACGGTCGACGTACATTCGACCTTGCCGCTTGAGTTCCGGGTCACGCTGGCGCTCGCCGGAACTGAGAGCGAAGTCAAAGTCACAAGCCTTGGACCGCTCGTCGATCTCAACGCTGTCTCCGGCGCCGCGCAGATCGGTGCGAAGCAGATTGAGAACCGCATCTCTTCCTTGCCCGGCCGCTCCGTGCAAGACCTCGTTGTCTCCCAACCGGGTTGGCTCTATGAAGGCAATGCCGTGCTCCATCCACGTGGCTCCGAGTACCAGACCCAGTTTGTGGTCGACGGAATTCCCCTCACCGACAATCGCTCGCCCAGTTTTGGACCGGAGATCGAAGCCGACGACCTCCAATCCATGAGCATTTACACCGCGGGTATCCCCGCTGAATACGGCCGCAAGCTCGGCGGCGTCATCGAACTCAACACCCAGCACCAGAGCGATCCGGGTTTGCACGGGGACCTGGTGCTATCCGGGGGGAGTTACGACACACTCTCCGGGTACGGCCGCCTGCAATACACCAGAAAATTCGATGCAATGACTGCTTCGGCGTCGGGCGCGCGCAGCGACCACTACCTCAATCCGGTAGTCCCGGATAACTTTACCAATACCGGCACAGCGGCGGATTTTGCTGCGACCTACGAACGGGATCTCGATCAGAACGACCGCATCATCTTCAACGCGCGACGCGAGCTTTCGCGATTCCTCATCCCTAACGAACGCGTACAACAGCAGGCCGGACAGATCCAGAACGGCGACGATTTCGAGACCATAGGCACAGTTCGCTACCAGCGCGTCACTTCTCCCAGCAGCCTGATTGTTCTTTCCGGAATGCTGCGCCAGGATGCAAAGGATCTCGAGTCCAACCGCAATCCGGTTCCCATCGCGGCCTTCCAGCACAATCGATTCTACGAAGGCTACTTGAAAGCAACCTACGCTCTGCATCACGGGCAGCAGGAACTGAAAGCTGGTGTGGAATCAGATCAGACGTTTCTTCACGAAAACTTCCGCTATACGATTACCGACACAGCCGACTTCGACACTCAAACTCCGCCTGACTTTGCCTTCGTTGGCAGCAGGCCAGATCTCGAACAGTCAGCATTCATCGAAGACCTCATTCGCACTCACGGCTGGACAGCGCACCTCGGACTTCGCTGGGATCACTACCAGCTTCTGCTCAACCGGCACGCCCTCAGTCCGCGCATCGCCATCGGCCGCAGCTTCGCTGACCATGATCTGGTGTTGCACGCGTCTTACGATCGCGTCTTTCAAACGCCATCGTCTGAGAACATTCTGCTTTCAAGCTCCGCGCAGGTGAAATCCCTGAGCAGCAATTTCCTTCGGTTGCCGGTGCAGCCCTCTCTTGGCAGCAATTGGGAGATCGGCGCAACCAAGGGCGTCGCCAACCGCGCCCGTCTTGACGTCGCTTCCTACTGGAGAGGCGCACGCAATGCCGCCGACGATGATCCACTGCTGAATACCAGCGTAAGCTACCCGATCGCCTTCGCCCGCAGTACCACTTACGGAGCGGAAGGCAAGCTGCAGGTCCTTTCCGCGGGACCAGTGAGCGGCTTCCTGAGCTATTCCTACATGGTGGCAAAGGTCTGGTTTCCCGTCACTGGAGGGCTCTTCCTCGGGGCAGATGCTGCGGACGCGAGTCTCAAGGGACATTTCGCCGCTACACAGGATCAGCGAAACACAGTGGCTACGCGATGGGACTCCAGCATCGGCTCGCGAATTCGTGTCGCCGCGGGCGCCACATACGGCTCAGGATTGCCCTTCACCTACGAAGGCACGCCCGCTCAGGCGTTGGCTCAATATGGTCCCGGCGTGATCAGCCGGCTCAACTTTGATCGAGAAAGGATACTGCCCTTGTTCGCACTGAATGCCTCGTTGGCCGTCGACATCTGCCGTCGCGACCATCTGAAGACGACGCTTCATGTCGACGGAGAAAACCTCAACGACCGCCTGAACGTGCTCGATTTCGGCGGATTGTTCTCAGGCAATGCGATCGCCCCCCAACGATCCGTTCTCCTGCGGCTGGAGTCTCACTTCTAGCGCCTCGCCGGTTCCACCTCCGACGCTGTGAGCACTGCGAGTCCATCGGCGCCTTCATCGTTCCATCGCCTCTCGAAGAAACTTCTTCCCATTCGAACCGCAGCAGTTAGAATCACTTACCAGGCATTCCAGCCAGGGTAGGGGACTGGATGCCCAGATCTGCACTACTTTCAGAGAAGCATTTAGCCCCCAGTGCCTCGTGCGCACACCAGATGATGCGCGCACCAGATGATGAGTTCAGTGCCGAACGCCCGGGCCTCGGCCTGTTTTACCAGCGAGTTACTCACCTGTTCTAGAAAGGACTGTTGAATGATCAAACATTTGAGCGCGGTTATGGCTCTGGCGCTAGCGGCTCCGCTGTCGATCGCGCAAACATCTACCTGGACTCCTGATAAGGCTCATAGCGAGGTCGACTTCTCCATCCTCCACATGAGCTTGTCCAACGTGCGCGGTCACTTCGGCAACATCGGAGGCACGATCGTTACGAATGATAGCGACATCACGAAATCCACGGTGAATGTCACGATTGACGTGAGCACAGTCGACACAGGCGTAGGCCCGCGTGATTCCGACCTGAAAGGTGCCAGTTTGTTCGACGTCGCGCAGTTTCCCACGGCGACATTCGTCAGTACGAGTGTGGCAAAAAGCGGAAACGGCCTTACGGTCTCCGGCAACCTCACTCTCCATGGCGTCACCAAACCCGTCGTGCTGGAAGCGCAGGGGCCGACCGGTCCAGTCACAGGAATGGACAAGAAGCCCCATGCTGGCTTCTCCGCTACCACGACTATTAGTCGCACGGCCTTTGGAATTGGGACGAAGTACCCCTCGGCCGTATTAGGCGACGAAGTGAAGCTGACCATCGACCTCGACGTAGCGAAACAATAATCGGCTCACTGGGTGAAGGTGAACAACTCCCTTCACCCTGCTCTATCCAGCCTGCGACCAGGGCCCTGAATCGAGGGGATGAGCCGAATTCAGGTTTTCCACCCCTAACTTCCGTGCTACAGAATTGCGGAGAGCCAACCGAAACCGGCTCGATCCGCGGCAGCAATTCATCCCCGCAGTTCGGCAACTCATCTTCGTAACGCCGCTATTCGTCACAGCATTCTGCATTCAATTCCAACATCCGCTGAAATATCGCATTTTGTAGCAACGTCCAAAATCCGCACGTCGGAAGCTCGTTTGCCTGTTCCCTCGATAGGCCGGCTTTCATCGGTCACGCGTCAACTAATCCCGAATTCAAGTATGTCCGTCACTTCGTGTGACCATTCGCTCTACGGCAAGCGAACATCCCTGGGAACGGAGATGAGATTGCATCCTTCAGCGCACAAGGGATGGAGTGTCGCGATTGCCGGAGCTTCGGGTACGACTTGATGTGAAACAGAGTCACTCACCCACCAGGCAGTTGCGGCCGCTCCAACCTAAGGTCTTGAGGAGAGCGCCCCATGCGAACCGATCGCAGTCTTGTTAACCGGAAAATCCTTGGCAGGCTGACAGGCAGTCTCGCCGCTGCCTTGCTGGCCGTGAACATGCTGTCCGTTCCAGCATTCGCTCAGGAGACCGGGCAAATTGCGGGGACTGTTACAGATCCGAGCGGGGCCGCCGTTCCGAACGTGACTGTCTCGGCAAGGAACGCCGGAACCAATGCCATCCGTGTAACCCGATCGACCGATTCGGGAGCTTACGTCTTCACTGGGTTGACCCCCTCCGTATATGAGTTATCTGTCCAGGCAGGCGGCGGGTTTGGAGCCTACGCCAACAAGGCAGAGGTCACCGTCGGCGGTAGATTGACGGTGGATATCAAGTTGGTGCCTGCGGGCTCGATGCAAACGGTCACGGTGCAGGGAGAAGGCGGGGTCGCGGTCAATACCCAGACGCAGGAGGTCTCACAGGTGGTGAGCACGCAGCAGGTTGCACAATTGCCCAGCCTCTCGCGCAATCCATACGACTTTGTGACAATTGCGGGAAATATCAGTTCCGGAGATAAGGTCACGTCAAGCGGTGCTACTACGGTCACCGGCGATCAGAACGATACCACGCGCGGCGTTGGATTTTCGCTCAACGGGCAACGCTCCACCGGCACAGAAATACTGCTCGATGGCGTCGAGAACAACGATACCTATCTCACCGGGCCGGCACTCATTCAGATCCCCATCGACAGCGTGCAGGAATACCGGGTGATCACCAGCAACTTCGGGCCAGAGTATGGGCGGGCGTCCGGCGGAGTCGTGAACATTGTTACCAAGAGCGGAACGAACGCCTTTCACGGCGGAGCGTGGGAGTATAACCGCCTCTCGGCTTACACCTCCAACACGGTGACGAATGCCCAGGCCGGCAACGCCAAGGGCAAGTTCACACGCAACCAGTTTGGCTACGCAATCGGCGGACCAGCCATCAAGGACAGGCTCTTCTTCTTTCAGAGCACCGAATGGATCAGAGTGCGCGGCGCTGCAAGCAACGAGTCGCTGATTCCAACACCGGAGTTTCTCGCCGCCGCAGCCCCCAACACGCAGGACTTCTTCACCGCTTACGGCAAGAATGCGCCGGCTTTTACCTCGACGCTATCGAAAGCGGACGTGGTCGCGGGCGGTGTCACTCCCACGCCCGGCGGCCCGTTCGACGCATTGCCCTCTTCGACACCGATCTTTGGTATCGTTCCGTTCCAATCTCCGGCGAATGCGGGCGGCGGAAATCCTGAAAATACCTTCTACCTTGTCGCTCGCGGAGACTTCAGCCTGGGCGAGAAGACGCAGATGTTCGGCCGGTACGCGCAATACCATGAGATCGATCAGAACGGCGGGCTCTTCAGTTCGCCCTACTCGCAATACAACGTGGGCGAGGCGATCAAGGGGCAGACCTACCTCTACAGTCTTACTCACGAATTCTCTCCCGCCCTGGTAAGCAGCACCAAGTTGAGCTTTACCAGAAATTCCACTGATCAGAGTTACGATACCGCTCTGCAAAACACGCCTATTCTTTACTTCAGAAGCAGCGCGACTTTCGCAGGAATACTGGCGCAGCTTCCCGGCTTCTTCGATCAGAATGAGGGAACCGGCGGGCTGCCGGCGTCGGGTCCGCAGAATACTGCGCAGATTGATCAAGATGTCGATTTCACCCGGGGCAGTCATTCCATCAAGGCTGGCGTTCAACTCTTTTACATCCAAAACAACATCTCTTACGGCGCCTATGCCCAGGCGGTCGAAGGCCTCGGCTCTAACTCGGCTAACTCTCTCGACCATTTCCTCTCCGGCCAGTTAGCCCTGTTCAAAGCCGCAGTCAATCCGAACGGGGCGTTCCCATGCTTCCGAAATTATGCGACCGGCACACTGAACGTGACCCCGGCGTGCTCGGTTACCTTACCTGCAAGCCAACCAGTGTTTGCGCGCAGTAACCGCTACAAGGAATGGGCCGTCTACGCCCAGGATGCCTATCGCGTCACGCCGAAACTTGCTCTCAATTACGGGCTGCGCTATGACCGTCTCGGAATTCTGCATGAGGAGAATCCAAACCTGCAAGCCAACTACTTCCCTGGTCCTGGCTCGAATATCTTCGAGCAGCTCCGCGCAGGACGCGTTCTGACCACCCCAAACGCTCCGCATCACCGCCCATGGGACCCCCAGAATGGAACCTTCTCTCCGCGAGTCGGCTTTGCCTACGACCTCGCCGGCAATGGCAAGACATCGATCCGCGGTGGCTACGGCATTTCGTATGAGCGCAACTTCGGAAACGTTACTTTCAACATCATCCAGAACCCGCCCAACTATGCCGTAATCACCATCAACAACACACCCGTCACCACGAGCAACAACGGCCCGCTCGGGGGTGCTTCGGGGAATGTACCCCTTCCGCCAACCTCGTTGCGCGCGGTCGACCCACATATTCGCGTTGCCAGCACGCAGTTTTACAGTCTCACTTTGGAGCGTCAGATTGCCAATAACACGGTCGCATCCGTTGGCTACATCGGCTCTCGCGGCGTCCACCTGTACGACATCAAGAACTATAACCAACAGGGCGCCGGCAACGTATATCTCGGAGATCCCATTATCACGAATCCGCCGGCCGGTAATGGTCACTCACGCCTGAATAACGAATACAGCGACATCAACGAACGCGGTAGCAACGGAGACTCACACTACGACGGTATGAACGTGGGACTGCAGATGAACGATGTCTCGCACACAGGTCTTAGCCTGACCGCTAACTATACCTATGCGCATTCGTTGGACGACATTAGTTCCACCTTCTCGGAGAGTAACAGCTCATCCAATGGCATCGGCAACCTGGGCTATCTCAATCCGTTTAATCCGGGCCTGGACTATGGCGCGTCCGACTTTGATACGCGTCACCGCTTCGTCATCGCTCCGATCTATCAGACCCCCTGGTTTCGTGGGGGCAAGAGTCTGAAGGGCCGTCTTCTGGGTGGCTATCTGATCACAGGGATCTACACGGTTCGCAGTGGCACGCCGTTTACCTTCTCCGATAGCACGGCATCGCTGAATGCCGGCGCGGGTTCTGGAATTCCGCGCTACCTGCCATCCAGCCCGATCACCAATAAGAAATTCAATAAGGCCACCAGCCAGGCCGCCTCCAATGTCTACAACCTTGGCGCGCTTCCGCCCGCCATGCCCTATCCCGATGCCAATCTCGGCTTCGGCGGGATCTCTGATTTTGGACCGTACCCCGCAGGCATGACGCGCCGGAACTCCTTCTATGGCCCGGGTGCCTGGAACTTTGACGCGGCTGTCAGCAAAAACCTACCCATCACAGAGAAGTTGTCGCTCGAGTTGCGGGCCGAGGGTTTCGATATTCTCAACCATCACAACCTGTACGTCCTGGAAGCGCAGAACGATGTGGGAGGCATTGGCTACGGAACTCCGCTGAATATTCAGGGCAGACGAGGCGGCGTAAACGGCGGTGCAAACGATGAGCGCCGGTTCGGCCAGTTCGCAGCTCGCATCATCTTCTAATTGCCAATCATCTCCGTGGACACTTAACTTCTTTGGTGTCCACGGACTTAGCGGCAGGAAGCAGGACCTCGCTATGCAGGGCTACTTTAGATGGCATTCGCATCGTTTCGCCACCAAGTCGGATCGTGACTAAGTCTGCCGCGCTTCCTTGAACCGCAGTCCCAAATACTCTGCTTCCGCATCCCGGGTGGCTAAAGCGTGCGCGACTGTTCGGAACGAAGAGGCTCTTTAGGGCGCAGCGTGACCTGACTAGGAAATGAGTCAATGGCGCGAGTCTCAAACCTCGGATCAAAGGGTGCTACAGAATGAGACTGCAGAGTTGTGGACGCGCATTGCTGCCCTTTCGCTCGCCTGCGAGTAGCCATGTGAAGGTGATAGAGCACCCAAAGAAAAAACAATATGAAGCAAGTGAAGATAGCTGTAAGCAGCATCAACGGGAGTTGGTTGGCAGCCACGGTGGAAATTCCCCCTTACGCTTGATGTAAAACCAGAGAGCGTAAAGGCGGCACAACAGCGGCATAAAGCTTTCATAAGGAAGCACAGCGGCTGAAAACGATCGAAGGTACGTCCCATAACTTCTGTTCAGACGCTTCAGCGGCCGAAACCCCTTCGGCTGCCAGCGAGCAAACTTGAGTGCGCCCGATCATCATCGTCGATTTCACGCGTCCGGCGCCGACTTATCCTGGGCGCGAAAATGACAAAGTTCTCCGCATTCGACACGTACAAGCCGGGAAAAATGCAGGTCGGGAGCAGCCCACCTAAATGCCGCGCACTTCGTGGGTCAACGACCTGTGTTTCCAGATTCCGCGTGTGACCTGCAAGCGTCAAGTGAATCATTCGTGATTCCGATACTCGAGACGCACCTGTCACGTCCTGAACTGTTCTAAGGAGCGAATCTTGAGCATTGTCGGTCCGCGCAGAAAACAGAACGAGGACCGCTGTTCCAGTGTCGAGGGCCAGCGTCGTCTCGGTGACGCGGTCGTGACCTATATCCGCACGCAGCGTTAGCAGCGTGTAATTCGGGTTATCAGGGGTGGGCAGCCTCCCTAGTGCAATGCGTTCTCCAGCAATACTGCTGAGAACTTCTCCATCCGGATCAAACTCGAGGGTGCGGTGTTTGTAATCGAGCAGATAGTTGGAGTGCATGAGCGCATTCTGACCGAGCACTCCCCGAATGTGTGGGTCCAGTCGCCGAAGTCCCTCGATGTCTCGCACCAGGATCTCCACATTCGCCTCCACGACGGGCCCGATGCTCACAGTTTGAGCGTTGGCTATGGTAACGGGAATGCGGCCCACGACGGTCTCGACGGTCGCCTCACCGTTCGGCTGAAGACCAAGAGACCGCCCCAGCTCACGATCAATACTGGTGTTGGTAGATCCCGTATCCAACAGAAACTGATAAGGGCCAATTCCGTCAATGAAGACCGGCACCAACACCGCAAACCCATGCACTACACGCAACGGCACTGAGAGTCGCGACGCGCTCGCCGCCATCGCGACCGGAAACGCGTGCAACCAGAACACCAGCCACGCAACCAAAGTGATCAGCATCCGCCCGGAGGGAAGACCCTGGCGGTCGATTTCGTCGTACCACTCGATATAGGTCATTTGGTACCCCAAAAACAGCCTCTTTGTAGAGGATCGAGGTACGAACAGATGTGGACAAGCACGGCCGCGGACGGCAAGGGGACCGAAATAGCCATCGGCTCCGCCGCATCGATAGTGCGTCTCCTACTGGATGGTTACTCGGCCACTCTGCCGCATGCGCACGTGAAAAAGGTTATGCTGCGGGGTTTGTTCCGGTTGGAATATCACGAGAGCGTCTGGATGGCCATTTATGTCCAATATCTGTCCCCGTAGGCCTTGCTCGGCATCGTGGGCGCTCGTATGGTTAGAAAGAGTCAGTCCGGAGGGAAGACGTTTCGGCCATGCTCTGAATTGCTATCTCGACGAGTGCATCGACCCGGTCCGAAGTTCCGGCTTTCGACGACACTCCAGTAAGGCCTAGCTTAGGTGAAGTCTCATGATGAATGTGAAATCATCCGTCCGCCGGCTGCCCGTGTATGTGGTCGTACCGCCACGAGCACTGATGCTTGATATCGCTGGCCCGCTCGAGGTGCTCTGCCGGGCAAACCGTGAGCAGGCGAACACCTTTTTCGAAGTGAAGTACGTCGGCCCGGCGGAATCGGTCTCCACCTCCATTGGGTTGCGGCTGACTTCGCTGCAGCCACTCCCGCAAAAACTTCCTTCCAATGCCATCGTGATCGTAAGTGGCAATTCTTCGCTAGTGCCGGGGATGGACAATGCCGGCTCCCGGGCCGACGCGGATAGAAATGGCGAGAGCTCGCTGATAGCGTGGCTTCGGAGCATGATCAGGCCGGAGCACATGCTGGTTACGATCTGTTCGGGCGCGATGTTTGCCGCCAAGGCGGGGTTACTGCATGGTCGGGCTTGCACTACGCACCACTTGGATTGTGCGGACCTGCAGAGGATCGCTCCCACCGCGAAGGTCATGACCGACCGCCTCTATGTGCAGGATGGAAACGTGTTTACCTGTGCGGGGGTTACTTCGGGTGTCGATCTAGCACTGCACCTGGTTAGTCGCCTCATCGGTCGTGAGTGCACGCTCGCTATCGCCCGCTATCTGGTGGTCTACCTGCGTCGCAGCGGCAACGACCCTCAACTGTCTCCATGGCTCGAAGGTCGTAATCACCTTCATCCCGTCATTCATCGGGTGCAGGATGCAATCGCAGATGACCCCGCACGACGCTGGACGCGCACTCAGTTGGCACGCCTGAGCGGCGCAAGCGGCCGCCATCTTTCCCGCCTGTTTCTGGAACATGTGGGAGTGCCCATGGTCGAATACCGCAATCGTTTGCGAGTTGCCCTCGCGCGCGAACTTATCAGCCAGAGCCAACTGGATATGGAGCAGGTTGCGGAGCGAGTGGGGTTTGGGTCGACCAGGCAACTGCGACGTGCGTGGGCACAGATATATCCCACAACTCCGCGGCAGGCGCGGTTGCACGAGGCTGCCGTCGTTCCTCTGCGTAACACGCGAATAGCGCTCAGGCCCAAATGCGAGAAGCCTCAGGCCCACGACGCAGAATCTCGACCAGTGATCGGCACACGCCTGGTAGTCAATGAGCTTGAGCGCGCACCAAGGGCCTGACCAACCCTTACAGCAGATAAGTAAGTTGCCGGCTGCTTGCTTCGAGGAACCGCAAGCAGCCATGCTTACCTGAGGCGCACGGCGATTTACTCTCCATGTTGCAGGGTGTGGATGTAGGCGATCACATCCGCAATCTGAACCTCTGTCAGCTTATCTTTCCATGCCGGCATCTTACCTTTGCCTTGTTTGGTGAAGGCGATCAACTTGGCGTCCGATTCCTTTTTGACCTCGGCAGAATTGAACGCGGGAGCCTTGAAAGCTTTACCGGCCGGCGTGCTCGCATCGCCGGCCACACCGTGGCAGAGCGCGCATTTGGCTTTGTAGGTGTCGGCGCCTGCATTTTGAGCGAACGCCGCCGCGGCGGACCAAGCTACCAGCAGTGCGAAGCCGCCGATACGAGAAAACTTCAGCATACGTACAACCTCCTTGCAGCTTTGGGCTCTTTGTTGCCCTCCTGAGGGCTTTACAGTGCCCTCACTAGAAGGCATAGCGAACGCTCAGTGTGACGACGTTTCCGTTGAAGGTGCGTGGCAGCGTCGGACCCACCGGCGATCCTTCGCCATAGCCGTAGTAGTTCCATGCACCCTTCCACGTCCACTCCGGAGCCAGGTTGAGGGCCAGTTCCGCAAACGGGCTCTGATATGTGGACTGCAGTGAGCCCGGGATCTGGCGAGCATTCAGGATCTCCCCATTTCCCTCAGACGCAGTCATTGTGTAACCGATGTTTGCACGAACCTTACGAATGGGGGCAAGCATCAGGCTGGCGGAACCGAAGTGGGTCGGATCGTTGTAGTAGCCCGTCCCGGAGAAAGGCTCAATGTTTGCTACTGAACCCGGAATGGGGCAGCTGCCTGCACCCGGCAAAGGATCTGAAGAGAAGTAGCAGATATCGGTGCGTGAAAAGTCGTTATCGTAAGCGTAGTTCAGGTCGAGAGCCCACTTATCGCTTGGCTCCAACTGCATTCCAACGGAATAGTCGCGCGAATGGGCGCAGATGATGCACGAACTCGCACGTTGTCCCGGTTCTCTAACAGGTTGACCGCGCCGGAGAAGTTCATCCAGGGCTTTGGCTTGTAGAACGTACGCACAATGTAGTGCTGTAACTGGCGCGGGCTGATTTGCGTGTATGCCTCGTCCGCATACATCACATCGGCGTTCAGCTTGACACTCAGTTGATTCGTCGGTTGAGCCGCTACCGCAAACAGTCCCCACTGCTCGTGGATATTATTTGTCTCGATAGCAGGCGTACTCGTCGGCGTCACGGTGCAGGTTCCATCCGCGTTCAACGCGATCTTGGCACAGGCGCCTCGGTTCGCGAAGGGCGGCGTGAATGTGGAGGTCGTCGTATTCTGCAGTGTCTTGACGATCGTCCGGTCACGGTAGCGATAGCCGACCGAGAACTTCAGCAAGCTCGCTGGACTCCATGCCGCGCTGATCGTATTGGCCTTCCAGGTCTGTGCGAAGTAAGACTGAGCGATAAGTCTGCGTAATATCCGCAGCGGTGCTCTTGGTGTGTAGCGGGCACTCAGGCGCGGTATACGGCGGCGGACACGAAGAAGTAGAAAACAGGTTCGAGGTTTTGGCCAGGCTCGTCCCAAATTGCGTCACCTGGTGTGGCTGCAGTTACTCCAGGATCACGGAAGGACCGGAAGTCCACCACATCGGAGATCTCGACCTTTGGCGCGACGTGAACAGTTACACCGTAATCGGCGGAGACGTTGATGCGTCTCAAGCTTCCCAGGTGGCTGTTTGCACCTATACCGGAAATGTTGATGATGTTCCGGCCCGTTGTATTGATCGAGCTGTCGCTCCAGCCCGCGTAAGCCTCGTTGTAGTGGTTGATTTCGCTGCTGCCGCCGCTGTAAAGGACGCGTCCGTTCATCGAAACCCTGGGAATGGAGGCGCTCACGAATCGAAATTGCTCGGTCGGGAAGAGCGTCCTCACTGGCTCGTAGCGGTGGTAGTTCAAAGTGCCATTGCACTTGGCGATCACGGTATTTGTAGTTCCCGGCACAAGGCAAGTGTTGGCTGCCGTGGTGAACATGTTGATGCCCAGCGAAACCGGTGTACCATCCGCCAGCTGGTAGTCAAACTGGTTCAGCCTCCAGTTGGTATCTTGCTTGAATGGGTGATGTACTGGTCATAGCTCAGCACGGTCTGTGCGTGCAGAGCTTCCAATCGACCCCTCCGGTATAAATTTCATCGCTGTAGCGCCACCACTGGTCCGATGCAAGGGGTTGCTGAGTTGCTCTTGTTCACGTTCGAGCTCATCGTCGGCCCCTCGACTCCGGTTCGCCAGTATCCCGCTCGAACGCTCACCCGCGACATGGGCATGCACGTGTCAGGTTGACGTCACCGGTTTTCCGCACAGTGTTAAACATGTGCGGCGAATTCAGAACAGGCACGTTGGGCACCGCATCGTCGGAATCAACGGATTGCCGAACAAATCGTAATCGAAGTATTGGCGGCTGCGGCGAAAGTCCGCGCTCAGCTTATATGCCTTGCCTTTGGACATCCGCAAAACGTCACCGCATATGGGTCTCCGCCGTAGCCGAAACTGTTCGTCGTCAGTTCATCAAAGAACGGAGTCTTCCTGCGTGTCCGGCGAGTGAAGTTCAGTGAGTGGCTCAAAATGCGCGGGCCGCTCTCCAGGTTCACCAGCGTGTTCCACATGGCGCCGCTCCCGGAGTTTCGACAATATGGCCGCCCAGTTCGATCGTCTGGTGGACGTGCGTAACCGTTAACGACCCTTCTCCGGGTCACTCTGGCCGAGCGCGAGAACCGCGGGAATGAGGGCGAGAGTGAGAGTAACCAGGGCCGGGCGAGCCTAATGGCGCGCCACGAGGACCGGTTCGAACGCACCGGCCTGCACTCTCGGTCTGAAACAAACATGCGTCGTCATATCGGCTGCCTTTATCGGATGAAGGTGTCAACTACGTTGGAACCATGAATCTGCGAATGGCAAACAATGCACGAGGTGTACTGCATCGCCTGATCGTGAACCGGGGATGTTGGTGGGCCGCCCGCGGTGAACTGTGAACCCTTCAGACCCGTGTGGCACTGCAGGCAGAGCTGGTTGACGTTGTTGCGCACCAGCAGCCGGGGTTTGCAGAACCATGTGGCGAATGGCAGAAGGTGCAGCCCTCAGCTTTCACCACCGGGTGTTCATAGATGAATGGGCCTGCATTTTCCTGGTGGCACTTGATGCACACCATGTCCTGCTGGGCCGCAGTCTTCAACATGCTCTTCTCAAACGTGCCGTGCGGATCGTGACAATCCGTGCACTTCATCAGGCCTTCATTCACCTTGTGGTGAAAGGGCTTTGAGAAAGACGGCTTCACATCCGTATGGCAGGAGTAGCACAGCGTGGGCTGCGACAGCTTCAGCAGATGGGTCTGCTGCTCCGGATCCAGGTTCGGCTGTCCCGCTGGTACCAGGTGTGCCGCCGCCTGCGCGCTTGCATCCAGCCGGTGAATCGTATGGCAATTCACGCAGCTTACGTTCGCCTCGCCATGCGCCGAACGATCAAAGCTTGCATGATCGCCCTGGTGGCAGTCCATGCATTGCTTGTCGATTTGCTTGGGCGTGGCTTTGGTGAAGCTGAAAATCTTCGAGCTATCTCCGCCAGAATCGACGTGTGCTTTGCCCGGCCCGTGGCAACCTTCGCAGGTCACACCTTTGCCGTTGTGCTCCATTGCGAGTTTCGAGTGAGGGTTACGGGGCAGATTTTTCGCCTCGTCCGCATGACATGTCTCACAGGCTTCCGCCCCGGCAAAGTCCGACGGATTAGCCGACGGCTTCATGATCGCCTTTGTCCGGTGCGTGGCTGCGTGCTCGCCAGAGGTCTCGGCTGCACGACTGAAATCACCTCTCCCGAACATTACGAGCAGTAAGGAAAAACAAAGGCAGAGGAAAACATGCCGCATCTTCAAGGGTCACACCTTGTGGGCAGAAGCCCAGGGTACTTTGGTGGTTTTGTCCATTGGAATCAATGAACAAGCCACCTTCTAAACACAGTAAGTAGGGGTACCTTAACCGGGTTTCACTTCAAGGTCTATGACTCAATTGTCATTTAATTGTCATTGGCAGGTAATTAAAGTCAGATTCGCCACTTGTGTTCAAAACTCGCTTATGCGGGCCGCAACACGTGCGGCTTTTCCGTCGCGAGTCCGATTCCACTTGGATCAACTCCGCTAACATCCGGCCTTTTTTGACGGCCTCCCCAAGGCAGGATCGGTAACTCCACAAGGGTGCGGCAGGTCGACGAAAGTTGCGGGAGTTGAGGTAATGCTTTGGAGCTTTGCTGGAGGGAGTCGGAGACTTGTCGCAGGTGCGGCGTCCACTTATGGCTAGTGGTGGCGGAGGGGCCACTCACCATCAGCCTCGCGCTCTCGTCAGTGTCAGGACGAGAACTCATCAAGTCCGAGCGAGGTGCTCAGGCCGAAGCTCGTACGAACGAATGAAGGAAGCCGCGCAGAGTTCGCGACCAGGGGATGAGAGATGATCGGAGTAAAAAGCAAGGACTCTGCAGCGCTTTCCTACACGCTTGCAGAGCCCTCGAGTTACGCAGGTAAATGAAGTTACCCGCTAAAAGTTCACCTTCAGTGACATTTCGACTGTCCGCCGGCCCTCGCGCAAGCGCGCGAAACCAAAATCGGCATTCTGGTTCCGGCTGTTTGCCAAAGTCGCGTCGGGAGCATTGTTGGTGAAGTTGAGGTTGATTTGCGTCGGATAGTTACTGGTAAAGCTGCTGTTCGCATGGTTCAGGAAGTTGAACGCAGCGAAGCGGAATTGGACACTCCTGCTTTCCTTGAACTGGAAGCTCTTGGAGGCAGTGAGATCCGATTGTGTGAACGCCGGACCGTGAATATAGGGGAAACGGTACGTCCCATTCTGCCCGAGAGTGGAGGGCAGAGCGAAGCAGTTTCCATTCACGTACTGATGAGATCCGGTGTGAGCAGCTGGGTTGCAGGTGAGCACAGGCTGTAGTGTCACATCTGGTGTGCCGAGCAGGGTCTGGTTATTGATCCCAAGCTGGCCCGCTCCGTTGGTGAGCGTACCGCTGAGACCGAAATCAGGGTTGTAGATGGATTGGAGATCCGCACCACTTTGAATGTTGGTGATGCCCGAGAGCTCCCACCCGTTCGCGGCCCAGCCAACGAACCTTTGCTTGATTAACTGGCCAAAGGTATAGGTGTAACTCGCATTGAAGATATGCGTGTGGTCGTAAGTCTCTGGAAGATAGTTATGACGCAGCACAAAGGGATCCGCAGGCAGGCCGTTGTTATAGCCGCCCAGGATGCCGAGAGCTCGCGACCAGGTGTAGTTCACGCCGTAGATCGCCTTGCCCTGCTGCTTGGTCCACGAAGTCTGCAGACCGTTGTAGTTCGAGTAGAGCCGATGCTGCGCTACCAGGATGCGGCGGTAAAGCGGATACGGCCGATACTGATCGATTGTGTGCGTATCGAGGGTGCCCACGGATGTGTTCGATCCCGAAACACCTGCGGGCGCAAAGACCGGAACCGTCACTCCGGTTGTTGGGTTAGGCCCAAACAGTGCACCGATCGGTAGCTTGTTG
The DNA here is from genome assembly GCA_963748555.1 of uncultured Acidobacteriaceae bacterium. Taxonomy (GTDB): domain Bacteria; phylum Acidobacteriota; class Terriglobia; order Terriglobales; family Acidobacteriaceae; genus CAWKKW01. The sequence continues at coordinate 654,295 of CAVVJK010000017.1, read as the reverse complement.
ACATCGTCCAGGTTCGTGTTCTGGTTGGCGCCATTGTCGAGTATGTCATTGCTGTGGTTACCGACATATGCAATCTCGATCACCGAATTGAAGGGAGCCCTTTGATCGATGGCAAGATTCCACGTATAGACCTGTGGTTGCTTGTCGTCGTTCGGAGAGAACCCATACCCGTCGCTGTCTGGACTGAACGAACTGCCGCCACTCACTGCCTGCCCTTGCGAGGCAATCGACGACAGCAGGATGTTGTTGACCGTTGCGCTGCGCTGACCTTCGACTACTCCAACCCCGTTGGTCGCGTCGTTGAACGAGTCATGTGCGCGGTAGATGCCGGCGCCTGCACGAACCACGGTCCTGCCGTTGCCGTATGTATCCCACGCCAGTCCAAGGCGTGGTTCCACGTAAGCCCAGCGAGTCTTCAAGCCTGCGTTGGGAACGCTGGGATCTATACCGTGCCAGCGGAAGCCCGGCAGCGTGGTGGCACCGGCGGAGTAGGTTTGCGGCTGCCACACGGGCACGCCCTGTCCGTGCGCGTCGTTCCATGGCGCCAGGTGCTCGAAGCGAACGCCGAGGTCCAGACTCACGCGAGGGGTGACCCTCCAGTGATCCTGTGCGTACCAATCCACGTTCCAGAAATATAGGTTGGGAGCAGGCGCAATGTTGGTTTGGCTAAAGGTCTGAACGTGACCTTCCATGAAGTTCGCGAGATAGTTGCCGCCCTGGCCGCTGCCTACCGGACCAGTGTTATGCACCAGACCCGCGACCGGATCGGTAAAGGTCTCGCCGAAGTAATACAGCGAGATGGCTCCATTGGTGTTCACAAACGGTAGCACCTGGTGGTTGGTATCCAACTGGACGAAGGCTCCTACGCGAATCGTGTGCGGTCCGAGTACCTTGGTCAGATTATCGCCGCCGCCGCGCACCCACTTCCGGGCGAAGATGCCGCCGTTGGTCGTATCTGGAAACAGCGCGATCGGCAGGCCGTTGTTTCCGTAATCTTGAAACTGCGGAACGACCTGAGTCCCGTTGTTGAAGATGCCCTGGTATGGATAAGCGCCACCCGCGTTCAGCGCAGACTGGTTCTTCGCCACAAAGTTCTGCAGCAGCCAGGATGCTTCTCCATACAGCTCATTCGTCAGCGTTGGTGAGAAGACGGTGGAGAGGTTGAAGCTGCCTAACTCCGAATTGATGGTGCTAAGCAATCCGCCGCCCGGAGTGTTGATGCCGCCCAGGTTTCCACGTGGAGAATAGTACTCAACTTGCGGAATGCCGCTCTTGCCCCGCTCCGTGCTGTACACAGCAAAAAACCGATTGTTGCTGTTGATGGCGTAGTCGATTCGGCCGCGTGCCTGCCACAGATTGTTGTCGATCAGGTTGGTTGTGATGTAGTTATACGTTCCGTTGCTTGGCGTGTTCGGCAGGGGCAGCAAATTGATCAGCGCCCGCGCACCTGGATCAACATAGGGCGCGATGTTGCCATTCACAATCGGTTGTCCCTGGGGCCCGGTCACGGGAACCGTGCAGATGTTGGAATAGCTGCCGCTGCAAGCGGTTCCGGCAGCGTTGGTTGGCTGGTAGTTCGGGCCTAGATATTGCTGCAACTGCGCCGGGCTGAAGTCGCCGTTGCGCATTCCCGCCGTCGGCACCAACGCACTTAGGACCGCGCCACCCGCGCCGCCGTATGCATAATTGTTCCGCTGCGCGTAGTCCTCCGCACCAACAAAGAAGGTGAGTCGCTTATCGCTGTTGAAGCGAAGCTTCGGAACATAGACCGGGCCGCCGAACGTGAACCCGGGATAGACCTGACGATCGGGTGGTTTCTGCTGCCCGGTGTATTTCGCCAGCCAGTCGGTCGAGTTCAACTCCGAGGTCCGCGCATACGTATAGAGCGAACCGTGGAAGTGATCTCCTCCCGATCTTCCAACCGCATTGACAACCACCGGCCCTCTCGCTGTATCGGCGGTAAAGCTGGAGGTCTGCACCTTCACTTCGGCTACTTGTTCATAGTTGATGTTCTGAATCGCCGCGCCGAAGTTGCCTGGGTCGGTGATGTCGGCTCCGTCAGACAGCAGGCTCACGCCGTTCAGCGGAGTGCCGTTGGCCGCATAGCTGCCCAATGCGCCGTTTACACTCACCTGCGAAGGATCATAGGTGGCGTTATCCACACTGTTGTTCCCGCGGGCAATCCCGAAGCCCGGCAAAATCTTGAATAACTCAGTGACGTCTCGTCCTTCGACGGACAGGTGCTGAATGTCCTGCGCGGAAATCAGAGAACTCTGCTCGCCTGAGTCAAGGCTGATGGCGCCTGACGTAGCAGTGACTGTTACCTCTTGATTGGACGCGCCCGGCTGTAGCTTGATGTCGCGCACAGATCTCTGGTCGCCCGGATCGAGGTGGATGCCTTTTTGCGAATACGCGCCGAAACCGCTGGCGGTAATGCTGATGTCGTAGTCGCCGGTTGGAACAGCGGAGAACGAAAATACTCCGGCCCCGTTGCTTTGCGTCGTGCGCGGTGCAGACGTACTTTCACTTGTAAGCGTTACGGTTGCATTTGCGATCACGGCGCCAGTAGGATCGGTAACCGTTCCGTTCAAGGTTGCGGTTGTCACCTGGGCCTTCAGATTGAAGGTTGCCAAGAGGAAAATTGTGAGAAGGAATTGGAAGAGAATCTTGCGACTTCCATACCGGTGCTGAGATTCAGCACTGTATGAGCACTGCATACGGCCCCCAGAATCGATTGAACGAATGTAGAGTCAACTTACGCTAACGAACGGCAGACTTCCTGAACTTCTAGCGATTCGGCGATTTGGCACGCGAATGTGCGGAAGTTTGGTTCCACGGGCAAACTGAGCGTCATGCCGACACTGCTCCGTCAGAGAGGCAGTGTCGGGACGCATTCGTTTGGTCCGACTTCTATGTTGAAGTGTCTAAGGCGAGGATGGATGTTTACCTTTCAGTACAACATTCCACCTGTGAAAAAGTCTGTGAATGTGCGGAAGGTCAAACGATTGATTCCGGCGTTGTCTCGCTCTTCGCGACCTGGACAATCGTTACTGGCGCGCACTCCCTCTCGGTCAGATCGCGCGGCAAAGATAACTCAATGGTTACTAACAGCCATGTGAGTGCCCCCTGCGCTTTGGAGAGCAATTCATTCCGTGCTATCTCGTTGTTCTCCTCGGTCAAAATTCAACCGCGAGGTTTCCCTCGCGCATTCTCGCCATTGATACGGCTCTCCTGTGGCACCCATCTGTGGCTGCACGCGGCTTCTCAAAACTCTCGCAGGATTTCCACCGATCGACCCTGAATTTGCACAGCAGGAAATTTGCTGAACCCCTTGGCAGCGCCCTTCCTCCGGAGTACTGTTTTTCTCAACGGAAGAGCAATCTTCCAGAAGGAGAGAGGGAACCAGAGCCGCTCTCGAGAATCGGTAACGAGACTCGCTCCGGGCAACCGGAGATGGACGGTAAAGGGGAACTCTTACAACTGATGAAACATCGGAAGAATGACGGAAACGCGGGCTTGCCTGCGAGTCCCGAATGATTTCGGGATGACGGACGTTGTGATCTGGATCCGAACCAGGTCTTCGAAAAAACGGATAGAGAAGGCGGTATCTCGAAAGGGATATCGCCTTTCTCGTTTATGGTCAATTCCCGACAGTACTATAGCCCCGCCTGCGTTTGACACTAGCCATTTGGTGGGCCCACCAGGATTCGAACCTGGAACCAAAGCATTATGAGTGCTCTGCTCTAACCGTTGAGCTATGGGCCCGTGTATCCCGGGTGGCTGCTTTGAACCGCGGCGATGCCACTGCAGGCGCCTACTGATTGTATAACTCGCGGTCCGTTCTCAGAGGCGCTGCTCCAAGAGGCGCTACTCCAGCCCGCATGCGATCATCGATCGCCAAATCATCCGTTCCCCTGCGGTACATTGTGTCGTTGCGACCCTCAAACTGCATCTCGATCTCTTCCAGCGTCTTGTTCTTCGTCTCTGGCAGGAAGAAAGCCGCCGTCACAAAGTAGATCACCGTGCACGCCGACCAAAAGAAGAACATCGCGTAATAGCCATAGTGTCCCACGACGGGCAGAAACACGGCGGCAATCAACGTCGACACGCCCTGGTTGAGCAGCAGCGCGATCCCCATGCCGGTCGATCGAATGCGCGTCGGCATCAGCTCAGAAAGCGTCAGCCACACCACAACGCCTGGGCCTACCGAGTAGGCCGCAATGAACAATCCCACGCAAGCGGTAATCAACCAGCCCGTATTCTCCGACGGTACCGGCCCGTACAGCGCGCGCTTGATGGTCAGCCCGGCCTTCGCTTCGCCGCTCTCGGGCTGGATGCGCAACACCGGATCCGCATCATTGGTCAGCACGGTGGCGACCTTGTCTCCACCGCCGTACGAATACAGCACGGTCAACGCCATCGGCCGCCCATCCGCAGATCCGCGAAACTCACCCTGGTTCAAGGGAAGTGTCAACGTGTCTCCGTGCATCGCTGCCGTCATCTGCGGCTTCACATCGGCGCGCTTTGACTCGAAGCCCAGGAACAGCAAACCTCCGGCCGCCAGCGAAAGAATGATCCCGCCGGTCCCCAGCTTCAGCAGAAACTTGCGTCCCTTCCGGTCGACCAGCGCCACGGCCACGATCGTCATCAGGCAGTTCAGCACCTTCACCGCAACGTCGCCCTGGGTCGCGCGGCTCGCGCTCATGCCCGCCTGTTTGAGAATGATGACCAGGTAACCCAGAATCGAGTTGATCCCCGTCGCCTGGTTACATGCCAGGATGATGCACGCCAGCATGAATGGAATGACGTACTTGCGCTGCAGCAGCGAACCCGCCGTACCACTCGCCTTCTGCTCGCGGGTCTCGAGCGCCAGCGCCTCCATCTCCCGCATTTGTAACTGTGCCTGCTCTTCGGGCGACGAACGCCGCAGCGCGGCCATCGCTGCCGCCGTCTTACCTCGCCGTACCAGCCAGCGAGGCGATTCGCTCAGCACAAACGAGCCCAGAAAAAACAGGATCCCTGGATAGATCACCGACAGGAACATGCCGCGCCAGGCGTGATTCTGGGCCGCCTGGATCAGGACCTGGTTTCCCGCAGCCGCGCTGGATCGCCGCCTCCGCCTGCCGCGTGTAATACCATCCCGTCAACGGCCGCGATCACGATGCCAAATGTCAGCATGAACTGAAAAATCGCCGTGCCTCTGCCCCGATAGTCCGCGCCCAGGCACTCGGCCAGATACAGCGGCACCACCACGGCGATTACGCCGCCGCTCATCCCCTGCAGCAAACGTCCGATCACCAGCGAAACAAAACCCTGCGAGATCACGATCAGTCCAACGCTGGCTACGAACATCAGGCCGCTTACGATCATCATCTTCTTGCGGCCAAACCAGTCCGCCAACACTCCGGCCACCAGCGACGAAAACATGCTGCCGCCCAATACCGCAGCCACGATGATCGATGTCTGCTCGACGGTCAGGTTGATCGTCTTGTTCAGATACAGCAACGCCGCCGCAATAATGCCAACGTCAATGCCGTATAAGAGCCCGCCCAGCCCGGCGATGAAAATCAGAAACCAGCCGTATCGCACCGTCTTCGAAACATCTGCAGCCATCATCAAAGTTCAGCCCCACGCCAATCGCGGCCGAGTTACTGCGCGCGATCGAGTTAGTAGTAAAGGATGCGAGCACAGTAACAGGCCATCCGCGCCGCGTCCATATCCAGTGGCCCGCTTACCAACGCTGGTGCACCCACGGCTTGATCCGCTCCTCATAGATGTGAAGAACCTTGCTGTGGACCTCATCCGAGAGCGGCGCCAGATCCGAGGCCTTCGCGTTGTCCGCCACCTGCTCCGGACGCTTGCCGCCCGGGAATCGCACACGACACCGCCTCAAAATCAAGAATCCAGCGCAGCGCGAACTGGCTCATGCTCATTCCCTCCGGCACCAGCTTGCGAATCTCCTCCACCGCCGCCAACGCCGTCTCGTAGTCCACGCCGCTGAAGGTCTCGCCTACATCGAACTGCTCGCCATGGCGATTGAAATTCCGATGGTCATCGGCTGCAAACTTCGTGTCTGGCCCAATTTGCCCGTCAACAATCCGCTCGCCAGCGGCACCCGCGCCAGCACTCCTACCCGCCGCCGCTTGGCTTCCACGAAGAAGAGATCCGCCGGCCGCTGCCGGAAGCAGTTGAAGATGATCTGCACTGTCTGCACGTTCTCGTACTCCATCGCCTTCAGCGCCTCTTCCACCCGCTCCACGCTCACACCGTAGTAGCGGACCTTTCCGGCCTTCACCAGGTCATCCATCCTGCCAAACAGTTCGGGATGGTAGTAGGCATCGGTCGGCGGGCAATGCAGTTGCACCAGGTCCAGCGTCTCGGTCGAAAGATTACGCAGGCTGTCATCGATCCACGAGTTCAGGTTCGCGGCTGTGTAGCCTTCGACTACCTGCTTCGGCAATCGTCGTCCCACCTTGGTCGCCACAACGATCTCTTCCTTCCGGCTCTTCTTCAATTGCGCGATCAGCCGCTCGCTGTGCCCGTCGCCATACACATCCGCTGTGTCCAGAAAGTTGATGCCTGCATCCATGGCCTGGTTCAACGCAGCCATCGAATCCTCATCGCTCACACGGCCCCACGCGCCGCCAATTGCCCACGCACCAAAGCTGACCTCTGAAACCTTCCACTCTGTTCGACCCAATGCGCGATACTTCATCCTGGTGCCCTCTGCGTTTGCCTCTGTCCTGTTCAGCATACGATGCATGCTTGCTCGGTGCAGTCCCATCACTCCACCGGCATCACCAGGTACTGCTCAATCTTTCCATCCGGCATCTCGTACATCGTCACCATCAACTCGCGCCCTGCAAACTTCACCCGGAACGAACGGAAGGTCATCCCTCCGCGCAACGCCTCACGCAAAGAATGAAAGCTGGTGAACGATCCCAGCGGCTTCAAGCTTTCGGAGAAATCCTGCAACGCCTCCTCGCTGAAGTACGCGTTGCAATTCGGCGTAAACAGCGAACGGTCGATCTTGCCCTCCTGCAGTCCGGCGAAGATCGCCGCTGCCTTCGCCTCTTCCTGCGTCGCGGGAGTCGCCGCCGCGGGCACCAGCAATTCTCCTACGCTCTTCGCGATGATGCTCGCGGCCGGCACCGCATCCTGGTTGGTGAGCACCGCCACCGCCGCCTTATCGTCCACATACACGCGATCATCGGAAACAAACCCCGACACTTCGCCGGAATGCTCCACCAGCAAGTGCCCGCCATCCGAATGCACATCGACTCCCAACCCGTAGTGGGTGCCGTCGCCATCCTTCAGCATCACTTCCTCAAACATCTGCCCGTACGAAGCAGGCTGCAGCAGCGCGCGATTCATCAGGCTCACGTCCCACAGCCCCAGGTCATAGGCCGTCATCGCCAGCTCGCCCGCTGCAAACATCCATCCCGGCCCCTCCTTCGGCGCGGGCCGCAACGGCCCCAACGCATGCCGGTAGTAGCCTGTCGCATCCGCCGCCGTCAGCCGCGCCTGGTCCGAGTTGTAGACCGACTCCATGTGCAACGGCGTGAACACCCGCGACTGCAACAGCTTCATCACCGGCATCCCGCTCACCTTTTCAACAATCACGCCCGCAATCACGTAGTTGGTATTGGAGTACTGCCACTTCGTTCCGGGATCGAAGTCCAGCGGCTTCTTCGCCCACGTGTTCAGAATTTCCTCGCTGGTCACCGGCTTCATCATCGGCGGCATCACGTAATCCTGCGGCCAGTAATCCTGGTATCCCGAAGTGTGCGAGAGCAGCATCCGAATCGTCACTTCGTTGGCCCGCGTCAGCTCCGGCAGATACTTGCTCACCTTATCGTCGAGCGTCAGCTTCCCGTCCTGCTGCAACAACAGCATCGCCGCCGCGGTGAACTGCTTCGAGATCGAGCCGATCGAATAGCGCATCGACGGCGCCGCCGGTTGCGCAGGCGAAACTCGCGCCAGCCCATACGCGTGGGTGTAGACCATCTTGCCGTCTTTCACCACTGCAATCGAAGCCGAAGGCACGCCCGTCGCGCTCAATACCTGGTTCACTGCCGTGTCGATCTTTGCGCGAAGATCCGCGGCCACGCTGTCCACTTCCTGCGCCCAAACTGCCGGCCCACCCAGCAACAACACCAGCCAAAGACGGCGCAATCCGAACACCTTCATCGCTTCCACTCCCTCCTACCTTTTTGCAGACTAGCAGGGAAAGAGCCGCCCAGCCTTGCCGCGTCCCATCCTCCACATCGTGCTCTGATATTCTCAGCGGGGCCATATCGGGCGAGCGAGTCTTGGTCCAGTCCGGCTGGCCCACACGCAATGGAGAGAACCATGCAGCGACTACTCGACGGATACCGCCGCTTCCACAACGAGGTCTTTCCCCAACAGCGGGAGCACTTCCACCTGCTCTCCGAGAGCCAATCGCCCGACACGCTCTTTCTCACCTGCGCCGATTCGCGCGTCGTGCCCAACCTCATCCTTCAAACCGAGCCCGGCGACCTCTTCATCTGCAGAAACATTGGCAACGTCGTGCCTCCCGCCGGGGAACTCACCGGCGGCGTCTCCGCCACCATTGAATACGCCGTGCAGGCGCTCAAGGTGAAGCACATCATTATCTGCGGCCACTCCGACTGCGGCGCCATCAAGGCCTCGCTCAACAAGCGTTCCGTTGCCCACTTACCCGCTGCCGGCCGCTGGCTGCGCTTCATCGAAAGCGCGCGCCAGTATCTCCCTCCGGGCTCCGATCCGTCCGACCCCGAACTCGTCGAGCTCATCCACGCAAACGTCCTCGCCCAAGTCGAAAACCTGAAGACCCATCCCGCCGTCATTGCCGCCCTGGCGGAAAAACGCCTTCAACTTCACGGCTGGTTCTACGACATTCTCTCCGGCACCATCGAAGCCGCCGACCCATCCTCACGCACGTTTCGCCCCTTGTGAGAGGCGCGGATGGGCGGGTGCCTCACCCGTGCATTCCGGGCTGCGACGCGACCCCTGATGCCGACCTGGGTGCCCCATCCTTGAACCGGCATCCTCGGTTCAAGGGTGGGTTCCATTCCGGACCGGTGCGCAACAATCGGTTCTTTTCTGTGTCATGCCGTCCATCTAGATTGAGATCCCCAAGAGCCCGGATCCCACCTACGCTGAACCCACCCTTGCCACAAAAAGACTGTTGCAAGGATGGGGCACCCTCAGTTTGGGTAAACGCAGGGACACCATCCTAAGAGCGCAGTACAATCAGTTGCGCTTAGTAAGGGGGCCTCACCAACCCACCAGGAAGGAACTTGCCATGCCCCTCTTCCGCTCCATGATCGGCTTCCTCATGACCACCCAACCCGAAGCCGCCAAACACTTCTTCACCGACCTGCTCGGCTTTCCCTTCGTGTCCGACGATCCGTTCGCACTGGTCTTCGATGCGGAAGGCGTTCAGCTTCGCGTGGTCAAGGCGACGCAATTCACGGCTGCTCACTACACCATCCTAGGTTGGGAGGTCGAAAACATCGCAGCCACGGTTACAGAACTCACCCGGCGCGGCATTGCCTTTGAACACTACGCCAACATGAATCCCGACCAGCAGGGCATCGTCACCTTTCCCGGCGGCGATCGAGTCGCCTGGTTCAAAGATCCCGAAGGAAATGTGCTCTCGGTTTCGCAGCACGTCCACGCCTCTGCGTCCGGCCGCTGAATACCGGACCAAACGCAAGCCCACTCATCCCACCGGCTGCGGATATCGGTCATCCCGACCAAAGTGGAGGGACCCTGTCCACCACAGGTGTCATCCCGACCGAAGTGGAGGGATCCTGTCCACCACAGGTGTCATCGCGACCGAAGTGGAGGGACCTGCGTTCTTAGCCGCACCTCTAATCCGGCCTCAACCCACCAAACGCCAGCCAGCCCTCAATGGATCGCCGCCGCTCCACCTTTGTGTCTCACCCGGGGAAACAGCCAGACCATCCCGCCCGCCAGGAACGTCAGCAGCGCCGTCCACCGAAACACATCCACGAACGACCACAGCAAGGCCTGCTGCTGCAACTGCTGGTAGAGTGTCGCCCCCGCCGCGGGGCGTCCCGCTGCCGTGCCCAGGTGCTGACCAAGGAACCCCGCCAGCCGGCTCATGCGCTGCTGAAACCAGAAGCCCGACATCGGCGCCGAAGCCGCAATCTGCGTCTGGTGAAAGGCCGTCCGCCGAATCAGGATCGTCTGCGCCGCCGAGATCCCGATCGATCCCCCAATGTTTCGCAGCAGGTTGAAGATGCCGGTCGCGTTGCCCATCCCCTCGTTCGAGATGGTCGAGGTCGCCATGCTCGCAATCGGCACAAAGACGAAACTCAACGCGAATCCGGTCACCACAATCGGAATCAGCAGCGTGTACGGGCCAGTCGACAGATCGACCCGCGAAAACAAGATCGAACACACCCCGAACACGATGAACCCGGCCGATAACAGGTAGCGGTTATCCACCTTGCTGCTGAGAATACCGATCACCGGCATCCCCAGAATCGACCCAATCCCGCGCGGCCCCACGACCAGCCCCGCCGTAAAAGCCGTGTACCCCAACACCTCCTGGTAGAAGAGCGGCAGCACGGTGATGGTGGTGTAGATCGCGACGCCCAGCATCGAGATCAGCAGGCACCCTACCGCGAAGTTGCGGTTCTTGAGCACTTGCAAGTTCACCAGCGATCCGCGATTCCGCCAGGAATGCACGATGAACCAGACCAGCGAGACCACCAGGAACAAGGTCGCCCAACGAATCCAGACCGCGCCGAACCAGTCGTCTTCCTGCCCCTTGTCGAGAATCACCTGCAGGCATCCGGTCCACACCGCCAGCAGTCCGAATCCCAGGTTGTCAAACGGGCCAGCTTTGGCATTCTTGATGTAAGGCGGATCGTGAACGAACCGGCTGATCATGAACACCGCCAGCGCGCCCACCGGGATATTGATGTAGAAGGCGTACCGCCAGCTATAGGTATCCGTCAGCCAGCCGCCCAGGGTCGGCCCCAGCACCGGGGCCACCACTATTCCGAAGCCGAACAGCGCCATGGCTGCTCCGCGCTTGGCCGGCGGAAAGCTCTCCAGCAGGATCGCTTGGGAAAGCGGCTGCAGCGCCCCGCCTCCGGCCCCCTGCACCACCCGTGCAATCAGAATGAAGGCCAGCGAGGGCGCCGCCCCACAGAAGAACGAGGCAATGGTGAAAACCACCACGCAGAACAGCAAAAAACGCTTCCGCCCGACCCTTAGCGCGAACCAGTTGCTGGCCGGCAAAATCACCGCGTTCGCTACCAGATAGCTGGTCAGCACCCAGGTCGCTTCCGAATTCGAAGCGGACAACGACCCTGCAATGTAAGGCAAGGCCACTGAGGCAATGGCCGTGTCCAGCACCTCCATGAAGGTGGCCAGCATCACGGAGACCGCCACTATCCACGGATTGGTAACGGGAGGTGAGCCGGAAGCCTGTGGCTGTTCCGAGGGATTGGCGGGTTCTTGTGCTGCCACTGCCATCAAATAGGTCCAGAACCGAAGCTTGGAGTATACGCGGCGCCGCTTCATGGGATCGTAGCTGCAATCACACCGGTTGTATCCAGCGCAAAACGGCAGCCACGCTCCCGTCGGGCAGTCAAATCATCCCCGGTTCCCGGGCACCCTCTCAACACCGCTGCCCCACACACGTACCAACCCGCTCAAAATAAGGAGCTTATAGTTATGCATCCTCATGGCGATCAACTACATCAGATAGGTTGACAACAAAACACTCAAGTGCGAAGCTGAAGCTGTACGAAGGCAGAAGCCGACAAGCGCGAGCGGGGAGCAAACGAAGAATATGGCAAAGATTATCGGTATCGATTTAGGAACCACCAACTCGGTGGTCGCAGTGATGGAGGGCGGCGAGCCCAAGGTCATTGCCAATGAAGAGGGCGGTCGTACCACCCCTTCCGTCGTCGCCTTTACCAAGAGCGGCGAACGGCTGGTTGGGCAGGTCGCCAAACGGCAGGCGATTACCAACCCGGAAAATACGGTGTATTCGATCAAGCGCTTCATCGGGCGTCGTTTCAACGAAGTCAACGACGAGATGAAGATGGTGCCGTACAAGGTTAAGCAGCAGGGCGACCACATTACCGTCGTCGCGCAGGGCAAGGATTTTACGCCCCAGGAAATCTCGGCGCTCATCCTGCAGAAGTTGAAGAAAGCCGCCGAAGATCACCTCGGCACCACCGTGACGGAGGCGGTCATCACGGTTCCGGCTTATTTCAATGACGCGCAGCGCCAGGCCACCAAGGACGCCGGCCGCATCGCCGGTCTTGACGTCAAGCGCCTGGTGAACGAGCCCACGGCGGCAGCCCTGGCCTATGGCCTCGATAAGAAGAAGGACGAGACCATCGCCGTCTACGACTTCGGCGGCGGCACGTTCGATATCTCCATTCTCGAAGTGGGCGATGGCGTTATCGAAGTCAAGTCCACCAACGGTGACACTCACCTCGGTGGCGACAACATCGACCAGCGCATCGTCGACTGGCTGATCGATGAGTTCAAGAAGGATGAAGGCCTCGACCTTCGCGCCAAGGGCAACGAAATGGCCCTGCAGCGCCTGAAGGATGCGGCGGAGAAGGCCAAGATTGAGCTATCCACGGCGCTCGAGTCCGAGATCAATCTGCCGTTCATTACGGCCGATGCGACCGGCCCCAAGCACCTGGTCAAGAAGCTCACCCGGGCCAAGCTCGAGCAGCTGGTCGACGACCTGTTGCAGCGCTCTCTGGAGCCTTGCAAGAAGGCGCTCGCCGATGCCGGTGTTGACGCCAGCAAGATCGACGAAGTGGTTCTGGTCGGCGGTCAGACCCGCATGCCCAGGATCCAGGAGATCGTGAAGCAGCTCTTCGGCAAGGAGCCCCACAAGGGCGTGAACCCTGACGAAGTCGTTGCGATCGGTGCAGCCATCCAGGCCGGCGTGCTCGCAGGCGACGTCAAGGATCTGCTGCTGCTCGACGTGACTCCGTTGACCCTGGCGATCGAGACGCTTGGCGGTGTGGCCACTCCGATGATTCCTCGGAACACCACGATCCCGACCAAGAAGTCTGAGACCTTCTCGACCGCTGCGGATAACCAGTCGGAGGTCGAAGTACACGTCCTGCAGGGCGAACGTCCGATGGCCGGGCAAAACCGCACCCTGGGCAAGTTCAAGCTGGGCGGCATTGTTCCCGCTCCGCGTGGCGTACCACAGATCGAAGTCACGTTCGACATCGATGCAAACGGCATCCTAAACGTCACGGCGAAGGACAACGCCACCGGCAAGGACCAGAAGATCACCATTACCTCGTCCACCGGTCTAAGCAAGGATGAAGTGGATCGGATGGCCAAGGAAGCCGAGGCGCATGCTTCGGAAGACAAGGCCAAGCGCGACGAGATCGAAGCACGCAACGGGCTCGACAACCTGGTCTACAACATCGAAAAGATGTTGAAGGAGAACGGCGACAAGGTCTCCGGCAGCGAGAAGGCAGAAGTCGAATCGGCTCTGGCTGACGCCAAGAAGACCCTGGAAGGCTCGCCCTCGGTGGCCGACCTGAACGGAGCACGGGAGAAACTGACCGGCGCTTCGCACAAGCTGGCCGAGGCGATGTACAAGGCGAATGCCAACGTACCGCCCTCCGGCCGATGGCGCCCAGCCGCAAGCTGGCCCGGCCGAAGAGCAGAAAAAGGACGAAGGCGTGATTGACGCCGAGTACGTCGATGTCGAAGACCGGAAGTAAGAGGAACACGTATCGATAACCGGTACGAATCCCGACGTAAGTAAACGGGGCGCACTCATCGATTCGGTGAGGCGCCCCGTGCGTTTCTAGGAAACGTTTTTAAGCAGTACGCAGCACAGCAAGCAAAGTCCCCGAGGAGAGGTTGGTGTATTCATGACTGACACCATGTGGAGATGTGAACAGTTGAGGGCCGGCAAAGTTTATAACCGCGTCCTCTTCAATACCCAGGAAGAGGCGGAGAGCTTCGCCGCGCAGATGCGCAAGGTCGAGCCCGATCTCCCCTGGAGAATCGAAGCAGTTCCGGCCCATTCGGTCTGGAACTGAAGTGAATCCGAATCCCGCCGATCCTGCTTTCACCAAGATCGGTGGGCTTCGCTGAGTGGAGTAGGCCAGCAGTACCGCGATTCGCGAATCCGGCGTCCTCCAGGTTCGAAGGGAGTAGCCGGCGAGCTTCAACCAAACATATCTTCAACGCAACGCAGGAGAACGGCCCCAGGGCACATGCACATTGATTGGCAGGAGACCACAGCGCTGGCCACCTTTGGTCTGGTACTCACCAGTTTTGGAGCGATCCTTTATGCCTCAAAGCAGCTGCACAACGAGCGAAACTACCGGCAGATGGCCAATCTGGAGCGGCAGCTCAGCTTCTTCCTCTCGGAAGGTTTTCTGCTGGCGCGCCGCAAGCTTGCCGAAGATCGCCTGGTCAGGGACGATCAACCGGACAAGGAAGACCCCACAGAGCATCGATCTCCTGCCGGGGAGCGCATGACCGACCGGCGCTTGAAGCCGCTGGATCCGGAAGATCCTCCGCTGAGCGTCTTCGAGGTGCTCGACTTTTACGAACACGTGGCGCTGCTGGTCAAGAAAGATCACCTCGACGTCTATGACGTCTGGCATACGTTCTACGAATGGCTGCAACCGGTCTACTTCGATATGAAAAGCATTCTCGAAAATGAGAATGGCCAGTGGACGGATCACTACTCGGACCTGCGCAAGCTCATGGGCCGTCTCGAATCGATTCAGAGAACCAGGATGATTCGCCGCGGAAGAAAAGCCCACAAGAAGTTATGGACCGAGAAGCGAATCGTGGAACACTACGAGTACGAAATACAGGTAGGCGGCAGGCCGCGCCGCATTCGCGCGGGCGCTTGAAATCCTTGAGCAATTGGGCACGAGGCAGGGAAACAGACAACAATGGCAACAACGCAGAAAGACTACTACGCCACACTCGGCGTGAAAAAAACAGCAACCGCTGACGAAATCCGCAAGGCATTTCGTAAGCTGGCCCGTAAACATCATCCCGACGTCAATCCGGGCGATAAGAAGGCAGAGGAGAAGTTCAAGGAAATCTCCGAAGCCAACGACGTGCTCAGCGACGAAAAGAAGCGCAAGGTCTACGACCAGTTCGGGTTCTACTCCGACAACATCGACGCCGCTGCCGCAGAAGCCGCGGCGCGCGGTGCGCAGGGCGGCTCCTCCCGTCGCGGCGGCCCCCAGGTCGACTTCGGCGGCTTCGACTTCTCCGATTTCGCGGGCGGAGCCGAACCTGCCGGATCCCCGCAGGGCGGCGGCTTCGGCAGCTTCCGCGACATCTTCTCCGGCATCTTTTCCGGTGGCGGGCAGCGCCAGCCCCAGGGACCGCAGCCTGGAACCGATCTCGAGTACCAGGTGCAGGTCGATTTCTGGACCGCCATTCGCGGCGGCACCACGCGGCTCCAGGTCCAGCGCCAGGAGATGTGTGCCACCTGCAAAGGCAAAGGAAGCACCGGTGGCAGCCAGACCTGTCCGGAGTGCAACGGCACTGGCCAGGTCACGCAGATGGGCGGCCGCATGAAATTCAACATTCAGTGTCCGCGCTGCGGCGGCACCGGCAAGAGTCAGAATGTCTGTCCCAGCTGTCACGGCGAAGGCGTGGTGACCAAGACCGAGACCATCGATTTCCGGATCAAGCCCGGGACCCGCGACGGTCAGCGCATTCGTCTCGCAGGCAAGGGCAATGCCGGAATGAACGGCGGCCCGGCAGGCGATCTCTATTTGGTCATCCGCCTCGGCAGCCACCCCGTCTTCTCCCGCTCCGGCGACGACATCCTGGTCACCATCCCGGTCACGGCGGTCGAAGCAGCGCTCGGCGCGAAGATCGAAGTACCCACCATCGATGGCCGTGCCCAGCTTAAGATTCCGCCCGGCACCCAGTCCGGCCAGCGCCTCCGCATGCGCGAACGCGGCGTTCCTTTCGCCACGCGCGAAGGCGAACGCGGCGATGAGATCGTCACGGTGGAGATTGTCGTGCCTCAGTTGAAGGACGAACGCTCTAAAGAAATTCTTCGCGAATTCGCCAAGCTGAATCCTGAAGATCCTCGCGAAAGCGTCTGGGCCAAGCTCTGAACGCCACGCGAGCAAGTGCAGCGCGAAGCGAGTGAGAACGAAGCATTGAAAGCAGGGAACTGGGCACCAACCCACTGCGAAGCAGCACGCGACGAAGGAAGGCCCATGGCAACATCGCTCTCATTGACGGCCATTCTCGAGACCGAACGCCTCGTTCTGCGGCCGCTCGCGCCCTCTGATGAAGACGCGATGTTCGATCTGCTCGGCGACCCGATCGCCATGCAGTGGTATCCGCGCCCGCTGTCTCGCGAAGAAGCTCGCGAATGGATCGACCGTAATCGCCGCCGATTCGAGGAGTACGGTGGAGGTCTCTTCGGCTTAGTCCTGAAAGAGAATGGGGAACTGGTCGGCGACTGCGGTCCCACCCGCCACGAGATCGAAGGCCGGCAGGAAATCGAAATCGGCTATCACCTGCGGCGTGCTTACTGGAATCGCGGTCTGGCTACCGAAGCAGCCCGCGCCTGCACTCGGTTTGCGTTTGAACGACTGAAGCCGCAGCGAGTGATTTCCATGATTCGCCCGGAGAACGTCCAGTCCCGCCGGGTGGCTGAAAAGAATGGACTGGTGCTCGAGAAGATGATCTGGTGGAGAGACTACGAACATTGCGTGTATCAGCTCACCGCCAGTACGTGGGCTGACACTTGGCAGGTTGCGACCGAACAGAACCGGTCCGGAAGAGAGACAGGTCTATGACGACGAAACGCAGATCCAAGGGCGCATACATGATCTCGGCCGTGGCTGAGATGTACGACATTCACCCCCAGACCTTGCGGCTCTACGAGCGCGAAGGCCTGCTCAAACCCTCGCGCACCGACGGCAACACCCGCCTCTATACCGATGAAGATCTGGAGCGCCTCGAGTTCATCCTCAACCTCGCACGCGACCTCGGCGTCAACATCGCCGGCATCGCCATCATCCTGCAAATGCGCGAACGTATGGAAGAGATGAACCGCCAGATGCAGGACTTCGTCGACTACGTCCGCAACGAAATGCTCAGCCGCATGCAGCACGCTGTGCCCGGCCAGGGATCGGCCATGGTCCCGCTGCGCCGGTCGGTCGTGGTAGCCGCCACCGACCCCCGGACCGCGACGGCTAAACCCTCGATCCTGAACCCAACTCTCCGCAACGGCGACCGAAAACGCCCGTAGTGCAGGGGTGCCCATCCCCAAGGTCTCCCAGTAACTCAGGGTGCTCTATCCTTCAAGTTCACCCGAAGCTGCGGGTGCCCCATCCTTGCCACAGTCTCATCGTGTCAAGGATGGGGAAACAACAGACCCGTGAGCCGCTAATCGGCCACCAACCCCCCGAAGGAAAACTGTCCCACGGGCCCACCCGAATCCCACCGCACAGGCTTGTCTCTTGACCCCAAGGGCATTTCCCGTCATAGGCGACCAGGTGTACCCCCACCTCCCGATGTACTAGAATCTTCAGAGTAGCCTGATGCCTGCGCGCACCATGGTCGGCCCCGGAGGGCAAACGTTTTTGGAAAACTGCGTCGGCTCCTACTTCGAAGACCTGCACCAGGCCATCACCACCGTGCGCTGTACCGATCGCGCCGGCCGCGAACTGACCCAGCCCGACGCCTACGAACGCGCCACCCACCTCTCCCAGCAGACCGTCGCCTCGCGCAACAAAATCATGTTCATCGGCAACGGAGGCTCGGCCGGCATCGCCAGCCACATGGCCATCGACTTCTCCAAGAACGGCAACATGCCCGCTCTCTGCTTCAACGATGGAGCCGCGCTCACCTGCCTCGCCAACGACTTCGGCTATGAAGAAGTCTTTGAGCGCCAGATGCACTTCCATGCCCGCAAAGGCGACCTGCTCGTCGCCATCTCCAGTTCCGGCCGCTCGCAGAGTATTCTGCGCGCCGTCCATGCCGCCCGCGAAATCGGCTGTTCCGTCTTGACCCTCAGCGGCTTTGAGCCTTCCAACCCCCTGCGCTCCCTCGGCGACATCAACTTCTACGTAGCCCGCAGTGAGTACGGCATCGTCGAAGTGGCCCACACCGCCCTCATCCATGCGGTCGTCGATCTCAAATGCTCCGGAGCCTTTCAGCCCGCCGCCAAAGCCTTGGTATAGGCACCCATGATCATCAGTAAGACTCCGTGTCGCATCAGCTTTGCCGGTGGCGGAAGCGACATCGCCGCCTTCTATCGCGAACATGGCGGCGCCGTCCTCAGCGTCACCATCGACAAGTACATCTACGTCAACATCAACAGCAAATTCGACCACCGCATCCGCGTCAGCTACTCCAAGACCGAAGAGGTCGATACCGTCGACCAGGTGCAACACCCGCTGGTCCGCGAATGCCTCAAGCTGGTCACCCCGGCCCGCGGCGTCGAGATCACCTCCATCGCCGACATTCCTTCGCGCGGCACCGGCCTCGGCTCTTCCAGTTCGTTCACCGTCGGCCTGCTCAACAGCCTCTTCGCCTTCGCCGGCCGTCACGCCGGTCCCGAAGAACTCGCCCGCATGAGCAGCGAAATCGAGATCATCAAGTGCGGCCAGCCCATCGGCAAACAGGATCAGTACGCCGCCGCCTTTGGCGACCTCAAGATGTATGAATTCCACTCCGACGATACGGTCAGCGTCTCGCCCATTGTGTGTTCCAACGCCACGCTGCAGCACCTCCAGGCCAACCTCGCCCTCTACTACACCGGCGTCACCCGCAGCGCCAGCGACATCCTCGAAAAGCAGACCCGCGTCCTCGCTCAGACGACAGCGTCGCCATCGAGAGCATGAAGCAGATCGTCGCCCAGGCACACGCACTCCGCCGCGAACTCGAAGCCAACAATCCCGACGGCCTTGGCCATCTTCTCCACGAAGGCTGGATGCTCAAGCGCTCTCTCTCCGAAGGCATCACCAACTCGCAGATCGACGACTGGTACGCCCGCGCCCGCGCTGCTGGAGCCCTCGGCGGCAAAATCCTGGGCGCCGGCGGCGGCGGCTTCCTCCTGCTCTACGCCCCTGCCGAACGCCAGCGCGACATCTCCGCCGCGCTCTCCGGTCTGCGCCGCATCCCCTTCAAGTTCGAACGCGAAGGCAGCAAGATCATCTTCTATAACCCCACCGAACTGGACGACCTCGAGACCGAAACCCCTGCCAATGCGGAGACCTCCCGTTGACCACCTCGCTCGTGACTGGCGCGGCTGGCTTCATCGGCAGCCACTTGGTCGACGCGCTCGACGCCCGGGGTGAAGAGATTGTTGCCATCGATCGCGTCCCGCTCCGTGAGCCCAAGCGCTGTTCCCGGCCGCATCCGCTTTCTGCAACTCGACCTCGCGGACGAAATCGCCTGCCGAGACACTCTCGACCCGCATCCTCGCTGCCGCGCCGGTCAATCGGCCGTCTGGCACCTGGCTGCGAACTCCGACGTCCGCGCCGGCATGGCCGATATCGCCATCGATCTCCGCGACACCTTCCATACCACTCGTGCAGGCCCTCGAACTCGCCCGCCGCCACCGCATCCCGGAGTTCTATTTCACCTCCAGCTCCGCCGTCTACGGCGAACGCCACGGCCGCATCGAGGAGGACGCCGGCCCCTACGCTCCTATCTCTAACTACGGCGCTATGAAGCTGGCCAGCGAAGCCGCACTCTCCGCCGCCACCGCCGCCTTCCTCCAACGCGGCACCGTCTTTCGCCTGCCCAATGTGGTTGGCGACCGTCCCACCCACGGCGTCCTCTACGACCTGATAGCCAAGCTCGCCGACGACCCGGAAAACCTTAAAGTGCTAGGTGATGGTTCGCAGCGTAAACCATACCTGCACGTGGAGGAACTCGTCGAAGCCATGCTCTACGTCCGCGACCACGCTGACCGGTCTCCCACGCGCTCCGAAGCCGGCCCCCGTCTCAACGACCTTCAACCTCGGCCCTGCAGACGAAGGCATCCCTCTGCGGACGCTGGTCAACTGTCTGCTCGATGCCCTCGGCTCCGGCGCGGCCGTGCACTATCAGGGCGGCGATCGCGGCTGGGCTGGCGACATCCCGCGTTACAGCTACTCCACCGCTCGCATCAATCGCCTCGGCTGGCGCGCTCGCATGAGCTCTCTCGAAGCAGTCCAGCTCGCCTGCTCCGAACTCGCCCGCCAATCTCGTCTCGCGGAGTCCAGACCCTGACCCCTCCGCAGCCAGACGTCCAGTTCGCCGTCATCGTAGCTGGCGGGAAGGGAACTCGGCTCGCCGCCCGCACTGGCGGCCTGCCCAAACCTCTGGTCCCTGTCCTCGGCAAGCCCCTCATCGCCTACCAACTCCAACTCCTCGCCGAATTCGGCATTCGTGACGTAGCCGTACTCTGCGGCTTCGGCGCCGAGGCCATCTCCGCTTACTGCGGCGACGGCTCGCAATGGGGTCTCCGTCTCCAGTGCCTCGTCGAAGACCGTCCCTATGGCACGGCCGGCGCGGTCCTCTCCGTTCTTGACCGTCTCCCGGAGACGTTCCTGGTCCTCTACGGCGACACCCTGGTCAATGTGGACCTGCGGCGCTTCATCGCCGCCCACCTGTCCAGCCAGCGCCGCCGGAACCCTCTTTCTCCACCCCAATGACCATCCGCACGACTCCGACCTGGTTGAAACCGATGACTGCGGCAACATCCTCGCCTTCCATCCCTACCCCCATCCGCCCGAGGCCTGCCTGCCGAACCAGGTGAATGCGGCACTTTATGTACTCCAAGCCAACCCGCTCAAATCATTCGATATACCCGACACCCCGCTCGACTTCGGCAAACACGTCTTCCCGGCTCTTCTCGCGCAGGGCGTCCGCCTCCACGGCTACTCCAGTCCCGAATACATCAAGGACGCCGGTACCCCGGAACGCCTCGACCGGGTCACCGCCGACCTCGAACGTGGGATCGTGCAGAGAAGTCGTCTCGATCACCCCCGGCCCGCCATCTTCCTCGACCGCGACGGCACGCTCAACGAAGAAGTCTCCTACATCCGCCGCCCCGAAGATCTCCACCTGATTCCCGGTGCGGCCCGGGCCGTCCATCTCCTGCGCCAGGCCGAGTTCCGCATCGTCGTCATCACCAACCAGCCCGTCGTCGCCCGCGGCGAGTGCACGTTTGAAGAACTCGCCCGCATCCACAATCGTCTGCAGATGGAACTGAGCCGCGAAGGCGCGTACGTCGACGCGATCTACACCTGTCCGCACCATCCCCACAGCGGCTACCCCGGCGAAATCAAACACCTCAAAATCGATTGCGATTGCCGCAAGCCGCAGACCGGCCTCATCGAACGGGCCGCCCGCGAACTTAACCTCGATCTTGCCCAAAGCTGGTTCATCGGAGATACCACCTCCGACCTCCAGACCGCCGCCAATGCTGGCCTGCGTTCCATCCTGGTCGAGACCGGCCACGCCGGACGCGACGGCAAATACCCCATCCAGCCGGATCACCGGTTTCCCGACCTGCTCGCCGCCGCCGAATTTCTCACCGGCAACGCTCCTGCCGATCCCGCGTCCTGATCTCACCCCATTCCGTCCATTGCCGCAGGGGATCCTGGCTTTTCGTTGATCCCGATTTCGGTCTGTACAATTGAGTAGATCCGTCAATAAGCTTCCCTCGCGCCCCTGCACCAAGGGCAGGGAAGCGAAGAAGAGGATCCGTGGAGAGGAGCCGGTTCGCCGGGCAGACGAGATGATTTCAGCAGCCGTGCTGCTCTTTGGGATTGCGTGCATCGGAACCGTGTCTTCGACCGTCTTTCTGGTCCTCGCCATCCTTGGAGCCCGCAAGTTTCACGCGCAGGCCGCCGAACAGGCCCAGCATGCCAGCCGCATCTCGGACACCGACCTTCCCGCGGTCTCGCTCCTCAAGCCTCTGCACGGCATTGAGCCCCAGCTTGACCGCAACATCGAGAGCTTCTTCGAACAGGATTACCCCCGCTTCGAAGTTCTGCTCGCCGTCGATCACGAGAACGACACCGCGCTCCCCGTCGCGCAGCGCATCTGTGCCAAGTACCCCAACATTCCCTCGCGCATCCTCATCACCGGCGAACCGCCCTGGCCCAACCCGCCCGCCTACAGCTTCGCCCGCATGACCGAAGTGGCTCGCCACGACATCCTGGTCACCAGCGATAGCGATGTCCTGGTCGACCGCAACTACCTCCGCCAAGTCGTTCCGCCGCTCACCGACTCCCAGACCGGCATGCTCACCTGCGTCTACAACGGCCTCAACACCGGCGGCTTCTGGTCGCAGATGGACGCCATCGGCATGACCGTTGAAATGACCGCCGGCGTGGTCAGCGCCAATCTGATGGAAGGCATGAAGTTCGGACTCGGCCCCACAATCGTCGTCCGCCGCGAGGCGCTCGACAAGATCGGCGGCTATCAGACACTCGGCGACTACTTCTCCAATGACTTCGTCATCGGCAACATGATCTCGGCCTTGGGCTACACGGTGGTCCTGTCGCGCTACATCATCCACCACGTCGTCCCGCCCATGACCTTCAAGCAGATGTGGCAACGCCAGGTTCGCTGGGCTGGTGGCACGCGCCGCTCGCGTCCCAAGGGCCACTTCGGTACCGGCCTAATCTACGCCATCCCCTACGGCCTGCTCGCGCTCTTCGCCGGCATTGTCCTTCACCACCCCTGGATTGGCGCGTTGCTCTTCGCCTGGTCCATCGTTAACCGCATGATCGAGTCGGTGGTCATTGGCTGGGGCGTCATCCGCAATCGCGAATGCCTCACCCGCCCGTGGCTCTATCCGATCCGCGATCTGCTCGGCTTCAGTGTCTGGACCGCAAGCTACCTCAGCCGCAAAATGAGCTGGCGTGACGGCCGTTTCGAACTGGTCGCCGGCGGCAAAATCCTCATGCGCGACCGCAACGGCAACGTCGTCCACCTCGGCGCGTCTAGTCCGCACCCAGCACAGCCGAGCGGCATCCACTTCTAAGGAGTCTGTTGCCGTGCCGCCAACGCAAGCCGCATCCATCCGCATTGTCCATCCCTCCGAGTTTGATCCAGGGACCGCGCAGACATCCGGCTCGGAGCGCCGCGCCGCCATCGACCATCGCCACGCCATCGACACCCATCTCTGGGGAGGCACCTTCCTTGTCGAACCCGGCGCGCAAACTGGCATCCACCACCACGGCGAGCAGGAGACGATCGTGTATGTCCTGGAAGGTTCTTCGCTGGTCCGGTGGGGAGAATGCGGCGAATTTCAGGCCACTGCCTCCGCGGGAGACTTCGTACACGTCCCCGCCTGGCTGCCTCACCAGGAGATCAACCCCTCCCGAGAACTGCCCTTCCGCTGGATCGTTGTCCGCAGCACACCCGATCCCATCGTCATCAACCTGCCCGAAGATTACTGGGGCTAGACCCGCCGAAAGCTCGCCTGACTTACCGCCCTAGCGGCCGATCCGTGTACAGCGTCTTATCCGCCAACTCCTGCAACGGATAGAGCCGCCTCCCCAGCAACGACTCCACATGATCGTGCCAGTCTCCCGGCACAAACAAAAATTTCCGCGTTCCCGTACCCCATTCCGCCAGCAACTCCGGGTCTTCGAGAAAAATGTGCGGTGCATCCGGGTAATCCGAGCCCCAGATCATCGAGGACGACCGCCCATGCACCAGCAGCGCCTGCTGCCCGGTATAGAAGATCACCGACGACCCATCCGACTGGTCCCCGTACAACATCAACTGCGCTCCCGATCCGGTCGTGTTCTCCAGCGCGTTCACCGTATCCGCCATCGCCCGCGACGACAACATCGGTTCAAACCGCACCAGCGCGATATGCGCCGCCACCAGGAACGCCGCCGCCGTGAACGCCACCGAAGTCGTCGCCTCCAGGTGTTGTCCCCTCCGCCGCAATGCCCATGCGATCATCGGCCCCAGCAACAACGCCAGCGCCGCCAGCACCGCAGGTTCGCGCAACGCAGCAAACGATGGCCCCGTCAGATCGAAGAAGTGCGACATCGACAGCGAATAGCCGCCCACCGCTCGATGCGCCAGAAGTGTACCTATGTCCGGCACAAATGGGAGCTTCCGCGAAGCCCACAATCCATATCCCAACGCCCCTGCCGCGACCACCCCGATCACCGCGAATGCCGCCTGTGCCGCCGTCAGCCAGCGGCTCACCTTGCCCGGCCGGTCTTCCTCCTTGCGCCAGCGCGCCCACCGTCAGCATCACCAGCGCCATGTATGCCGGATAGGTGTAGTACTCCTGGTTGGTTGAGAGCGAGAAGAACAGCAGGATGAACGCCGCATACAGCGCCAGCAGCCAGTTCGTGCGCGCGCGAAACTTCAGCCGTCCCGCCTCGGTCGCCGGATTCGCGAGATGGGCCTGCTCGATATAAAAGTCCACCGTCTGTGGCGTGTAGGGCCGCAGATCGTTCAGCCACTCCCGGCGGCTCTCCCACGCGCGCCGCAGCGCCACCGGCGCAAACAAACTCCACGGCGCCAGCCACACCAAATGCAAACTCCAGTAGAGAATCGCAGGCAGCTTGTTGTAGTCATGCGGATACCGCTTGCCCAGAAACCGCAGCACGTGCTCGTTCACAAAGTAGAAGTAGTAGAAGCCGTGCACGTTTCCCGGAGACGGCACATTGCCCACCGGATGTCCCTGGTCCGGATTCCGCATTCCGGCCAGAATGTGCCACGGTGCCGCAATCGCCAGGAACAGCAGCGTCCCGTACAGCAGGTTCCATTCGCGCCAGCGCCGCCATGTTCCTGTCAACAGGGAGTAGGGAATCGCCGCTCCCAGAAAAAACACGGGCGCGATCAGACCCTTGGTCAACACCGCCAGCGCCAGCGCGGCATACGTGATGTAGAACCGCTCCGGCTTGTGATCCTCCAGGCCAGTCAGAAAACAATACAGCGCCAGCCCAATCAAAAACGTCAGCAGCGCTTCGGGAATCAGGATGCGCGTGAACAGGAAAATCCCGATACTGGTCAGCATTCCCAGCGCGGCATAGAACGCAGCCTTGTCTCCGTACGCGCGCCGTGCCCACACCCAGGCCAGCATCGCGGTAGCCAGTATCGAGAGCGACATCGGCAGATGCGTCGCAAACACGTTGAACCCGAACAGGTGATAATCCACCGCCACCAGCCAGTAGGGCAGCGGCGGCTTCTCCAGGTAGCGGACCCCGTTCACATACAGCGTCACCCAGTCGCCGCTTAGCGCCATGTGCCGCGCTGCACTAGCGTGCGTCGCATCCGCGTCATCCAGCAGCGAAGGAGAAAACAGCGCCAGAAAATGCACTGCCAGATACACCAGCAGCAACAGCGTCCACGCCCTCTGCGGCGAGAGCCAGCCATTCTTTGCGACGGGTGCGGTGGTTTGAAAACGATTGGTTGCCATCATCGTGCAGAACATCCAGAATATCAGCCGGATGTTGAGGTGCGGTGACAGCGCCGCATCCGGTATCGTTAAGGTCTGAACCGGGAGCGAACCCGCACTCCACAAGCTTCCAGAGAACGAGTCCCCACGCATGCAGGAACAACATCTTCACCACCTCCGCAAAGTCACTGAAGAATTCAAGGCAGAACTGGAACGCTGCTCCGATGATCCGGCCGAAGAATGCGTTCATCATGTGCGCACCGGCACGCGCCGCGTTCAGGCCATGCTGGAAACCGTACTTCGCGAAACCACTAAGCCCAGTGCCGACCTGCAGCAGGCAACCAAGGCCTGGCTCAAAGATTTGAAGAAGATTCGCCGAGCCGCCGGCACCGTCCGCGACCTCGACGTCCATCGCGGCCTGCTCAAAGATCTGGTCGAACGCAAACTCCAAGTGCAGCGCCGAACCGTCAGACCTCATCACCGCGCCGACGGAGGCTCTGCCCCTGAGCCCTCTTGAACAACAGGCCGACACCCTCGACGCCTGGCTCAAAGACAACCGCCACGAGCAGGCAGACCGGTTTCAGAAGCAGCTATCGAAGCGCACCCGTAAAGTCATCGATCGGGAATCGGCCTTTGAAGACGCCGCCCAGGCCATGCCCGCCGATACAGCGCGCCGCCAACCGAAACCCACAGCCGTGGTCGCTCTCGAAGCCTTTGCCCGCCTCTCTCACGAGATGCCGCAACTCGACGAAACCAACCTTCACGACTTTCGCAAAGGCGCGAAGAACGCTCGCTACATCGCCGAATCGGGCGCAGACGACGCTACCGCCAAAGCCGTCGCCAAGACGCTCAAAAAACTCCAGGATGATATCGGCGATTGGCATGACTGGCTCGTTCTCATCGCAGGAAGCCCGCACCGCGGTTCCCGATGCCGAGGAGCTCATTCAAGTCCTCGACGCCAAAACCGCGCACCTCTACACCGCCGCGCTCAAGACCAGCGAGCGCCTTCGCGGCCGGCTCATGGGCGAACTCCAGGCCCTGCAGCCGGCGCCTCGCCGCAAACCGGTCCGCCGCACCGCGCCTGCTCGGAGCAAGCCGGCTTCACGCGAACGGCGCGCCTCCTGATATTTGCTTCATTCCCTCCGCGCCGCCGATCAATTGCAGCATGGAGGATTCGGGGTCAACCGGCTGGCATCACCAGCGTTGAGAGGCCTCTTACAGAATCTCGCTCTCCAATGATCTCGAAGTGCACCACGCAGCAACAGAAGTCGCACTCCGCCTCGTTCACGCCCTTTGCAACGTTCGAG
Organism: uncultured Acidobacteriaceae bacterium; assembly: GCA_963748555.1. GTDB lineage: Bacteria > Acidobacteriota > Terriglobia > Terriglobales > Acidobacteriaceae > CAWKKW01. The sequence continues at coordinate 627,574 of CAVVJK010000017.1, read as the reverse complement.
ACCGGAAAGGTGCGCAAACACTCCGAGCACGTGACCGCGATCGTTCCCTTGTCGTTCTTCACCCAGACTGCAGCCTGGTGTGGTTTACCCGTCTTGGGACGCGTGGGAAGCTCATGCAGCAGCTCGATGATCTTCTCGAACAGTTGCTTTGCGTTATACCCACCTTTGGGAAAGAAGGCATCGGCAAGCACACTTTCAGGAATGGAGACTCCCGAGAACTCTCCTGAAATCGCGATGACCGGGATCATCGGAAATCGCCGACGCACCACCGACAGAAACTCGAATCCGTTCATGTTCGGCATTTGCAGGTCCGAGATGATAATGTCCGGCAACGACTGCTTCAGCGCCGCCAAGCCCTCAAAGCCATCTTCCGCCCCGCGCACTTCGTAGCCTTGCGCCGACAGCAACATTTTCCCAAGCTCGCGCAAACTCGGTTCGTCCTCAACAATCAGAATTCTATATGGAAATGGACTACCGCTCATGGGGCACCTGTTCTGGGGAGTGAGCCGAGTATAACTCGTGGCCACAAGGCCGACTTTGCCGAAAACGATGACGATCCGTTCATACACTCGGCCCGCGCGCGGCCTCAGGCAGGGTTCACCGGGGGGAGTGGTCCACAAGGACTCCTGAGTCTCTCGGGGTGTCTCGCATTCGATTTCGTGCCATCTCCGGGAGAGAAGTCCCACGATCCTGAGTCCGCCAGGCGCCATATTGAATGAAACAAAATTGCCTCCTGCGCATCCCACACCCAATGCACACCTTTGCCGCCGTAGACATCGGTTCCAACTCCTGCCGCCTCAAAATCGCTCGCGTCGTGCAACACCGGCTTAAGGTGGTTCATGAAGATCGCGAAGTCACGCGTCTCGGCGCGAGCGTTTTTGAATCCGGCGTGATCTCGCCGGTAGCGATGTCTGACACATTGGCCGCGCTCAAGCGCTTTTACCGCTCGGTGCAGTCCTTCAGTGCCGATAAGGTGCGAGCCGTCGCGACCTCGGCCATGCGCGACGCCCGCAACGCCCGCGCTTTTCTCGCCTGGGTTCAGGACGAAACCGGCTGGAATGTCGAGATCATCTCCGGCCTTGAAGAAGGCCGCCTCATCCACCGCGGCGTGATGAGCAACGAGCCGGGAACTGCCGGACAGTGTCTCCTCATCGACCTGGGCGGCGGCAGTTGCGAGCTCTCGCTCTCCGCCGCACGGCGCATCAAGGACACCATCAGCCTTCCCCTTGGCGCCGTTCGCCTCACCCAGGAATTCCTACCGCAGCGATCCGCCAACAGCCGAAGACATTGCCCGCCTCAAGCAGTTCATCGCTCGCGAACTTCGCCGCGCCGAACGCCGGCTCGGAACCATCCGCGTCCCGCTGGTCATCGCCACTTCGGGCACCGCCGCCGCGCTCTCCGACGCCACCCGCGCCATGGCCAAAACCGCGGCTAAGTCCGCGCCTCGCAAACCCGCGAAGACGAGAAGCGCCGTCCCGCTCACCCATGCCGGAGACGTGCGCCGCCTGGCCAACAAGCTGACCAGACTTTCCAATGTGGAACGTGCCGCCATCACCGGTATCGGTCCGCGCCGTTCCGAGATCATCATTGCCGGGGCCCAGGTCTATGCGGAACTGATGGAGCACTTCGACCTGCCCACGTTTCCGCTACTCCACCATGGGACTGCGTGACGGCATCCTCGCGCAGATGCTCGCCGAACAGGATCAGTCCACCTCCGCCCATCAACAATTCGCCCGCGAACGCTGGCAAGGCATCCTCGAAACCTGTCAGCGCTATGGCGTTGATCTCAAGCAGGCCGAACCCGTCCGCCAGCACGCCGCCCAGCTCTTCCGCGATCTGCAACGCGTTCACGAACTGCCGCCCGAATACCAGGATTGGCTCGAAGCCGCCGCCATGCTTCGCGACATCGGCAAATTCATGAACCACCAGGGATTTCACCGGCACGCGCAGTACATCATCGCCAACTCGGAGTTGTACGGCTTCACGCCCGAACAGCGCGCCATCACCTCGGCCATCGCCCGCTACCTGGGCAAGAGCCGCCCGGAGCCGGAAGGCCGCACGATGCGGCAGGTTCCGCCCGCCGAACACGAACACGTCCGCCGCGCCGTGGTCTTGCTGCGGCTCGCCGTCGCGCTCAATCAGGATCGTGCCAGCGATGTGCTGCGCGTCTCTGCCCGCGTCTATCCCAAACGTGTGACTCTGGAGTTGCATCCCGGCCGGACCGGCGCGGAACTGGAGCTGTGGTCGCTCCGCAAAGAGGCTGCCTACTTCCGCGAAGTCTTCCGTCGCGACCTTCTCGTGACGCTCGCGTAAATCTGCCGCAGCAGCCGGGGGTCGATCAGCCAGTTCAGCGTGACCGGACGCCGCGTCAGGTCGACGCGCGCCAGCGAGCCCTTGCGCAGCCGGATGCTCGCCCTTCCCGGCGCGATCATCGACGAGAGGAACTGTTGCACATTAGGATTGTGTCCCACGATCAGCACGTTCTCATGCGCCGACAGCTCTGCCATCAGCCGCTGAAAATCCGGTAGCGTCGCCTCCGGGGCCAGCGCTTCGGTGACCAGAATCTTGGTCTCGTACCCGATCTCGGTTCCGACCAGCGACGCCGTCTGCAGCGCCCGCTTCAGCGGACTCGACGCAATCACGTCTATGTGAACCCGCAGCGCATTCAACGCATTCGCCACGAGGATGCACTGCTGCTTGCCTTCTTTATCCAGCGGCCGCTTCAGATCTAGTTTGGGATTCAATCGGCGAACACCGGCGCTGGCGTGCCGCAGGACATACAAGTTGATCAAGGGTGGCTCTTTCTTCTGGTGCTCGCGACCGGTCGGGCCTGCCGCCTGTCGTTGCGTCGCACCCAGCTATTCACACGATTGTAACAATTCAATCGCGTCCTATCCACCCACGTGGCCGCCAATTCCATCGCGTGCACGTGCCCTAGCCCCAAAGACTCAGAGGTTCCCGTCATGGGCCAATCCGGAAAGCCGGGCCTGGCCACGGGCGGGTGCCCCATCCTTCCAAAGCAAGGGTGGGATCAAGACAGCATCAACGTGTCATCCCGCCAAAGTCATCCGGCAGCGGAGCGATCTCCGTAACCGGATAACCCGCTCCCTTTAAACCGTCAAAGGTTCCGGCATCGGAGCATCGGGAAAGCCTGGGTCTGGCCCCGGCGTACCCGGGCCCGGCGGCAACACAGGATCCGGGTCGGGTGCCGGATCGGGCGATGGCCCCGGATAGGTCCCGGGATCTGTCCCCGGGATGCTGCCCATGAAAAACCTCCGCTTCGACTCTGAAGAAGCATCAAGCGGGAACAACACTGAATCGCGCACTGCGGACCGAGCAACGTAGGAAATCATCCACCTTGGGAATCCCCCCGACCCCAACCGGTTGCCTCCACCGGCTTCAACCCGCGAAACTCCCAAAGCTCGCTCACCAGCAACCCGAACAGCCGTCTCCGGCGCTCCACGATCCGCATCCCGCATCGAGCCAGCACCGCGTCATAGCCGCGGCAACTTCCTCACGCGCAACCCGGTGATGATTCCGAACGCCCAATACAGCCCTCCAACGATCACTCTGGCCATCGGTCGCACTACGCCGCTCCTCGGGATAGCGAAATCCGAAATCACCACCATCGCTCCGGGCGCCAGATGGGAGGCGATGCGCCGCATCATCTCGTCCAACTCGGCCTCGGAGAAACAGTCCAGAAAGAAATGCGCCGCCAGCAGGTCGTACTCCCAACCGGGCGGCTCAAATCGCAGCAGATCTCCCCGATAGATTGTCAGCCGCTCGTGCGCCCCTATCCCCATCGCCCGAATCCGCCGCTCCAGCAATTTCAGCATCGCCGCGCTCGAATCGACGGCATCGACCTTGACCTGGGAGTTCACCTCCAGAAACTTCGCCAGAAACCGGCCATCCCCGTCTCCAAGCACCAGTGCCTTCCGCGCCCGCGTCAGCCGATGCAGAAAGTGCAGCCGCGTCTTCTCAAGCGCAGGGCCGAAGCTCCCATACTCCAGCCATCGGTACACCCGCGCCATCCGGTCGAAGTTCACCGGCCCACGCGCAACCCGGCTGCCGTTCGCATCTCTCCGCCCGATCCATCCGCGCATCCTGCTTCACCGGCGCACCATCACCGCGTCCTCACCGCATCCAGGGCAGAAACAGCAGCGGTGTCAGCAATGCCGCATCGGCCGCGATCCGCAACTGCAGGGAAGTCAGCCGTCCGCGAAACACATCCAGCAGAATGTAGAGCAGCGACGAGATCAGCAGCGCCATCTCCAGCCACGCAACGATCCGGCACAGGCCCCCGGTATGCCACCAGCGCCAGCACCAGCGAAATTGCTGCGAACACCGCCGCTGCCCTCCGCAGGTACCGCGCAGCCCAGCGCGTCGAAACATGGGCCTCCTGGCTCTCCGCTTCCTGCCTCCGCGTACTCCCCTGGTGCTCCCACCATTCGATCGCCACGCAGTTCAGCCAGCACAATCCCGCAAACAGCGCCACTGCGGGAAGCAGCCGCAGGTGCCCGTCCGGCCAATCGCGCCCAGGTCGGCACCGCCGTCGCCGCGGCAAACAGCACCCCAACCACCAGTTCTTTGGGAAGCCAGCGCTCCACCCGCCGCCCACGGCTGTGAATGATGTAGAAGTACACCGCCGCGCCCACAAACAGGATCGTGTCTTCGCGCCGCACGAGCGGCTGCATCCGCGTCAGAATCAGCCACGCCAGGCACGTCCCTACGACCAGCCCACAGAGCAGAAAGACGCGTCGGTGCTCGGCATAGAAGTAGTGCCGCTTGCGCATCCTTCCCGTAGTTTGTGGGTGCAGTCCGTCCAGAATGCGATCGGCCACGTAGATCATCCACGTGCCTGTCGCCAGTAGCAGCGGCGCCATCAAGGGCAGGTGCAGCCCCATCGCGCGCCCAAATGCGTATGCCCAGAGCCCCGCCACGGTCGCCGCATCCAGGCTCAACAGGTGCCACCACTCCAGCACGGAAGCGGGCGATGGCGTACGAACGAGGGGAGGTGCAGCGAGTGCCACACCTCTATTCTAAGGCGCTCCGCTTACTCCAACGCGCTCGTACCCGTCTCGGGCAAAGCGTCTTCTTCCTCTTCCGCGTCGGCGTGCACCGGCCGCGCGGCTTTCGCCTTACCAGCCTTGCCGGAATCGGTCTTCGCGGCGCTGCCTTTGCCAGATTCCGTCTTACGCGACCTGGCTGCCGCCTCATCGCGTCGTCGGCTTCGCCGCTGCCCCAGAGCCTGCCTTCTTCGCGGGAGCTTTCCTGGCCGCGCTCTTCTCCGCCGTCGCTGCCCGCGGCTTGTTGACTACCGGCTGCGCTGCTGGCGGTATCTCGTCCGCGCCCACCTTGGCTTCCGCCAACTGCATCAAAAATTCCTGCGCATTGAACGGCGTGAACGCCTTCCCGTGGGCCGCCTGGTTCACGTACACATACTCGCCTTCAGGAAACAGCATGCGCGCCTTCACCGTATCCGCCAGGTACGCCGCGAGAATCTCGTTTCGTAGCCGCGCCTTCAACTGCGGATCGCGAATGGGAAACGCCACCTCGCATCGCTCGAACAAGTTCCGCGGCATCCAGTCCGCGCTGCCGCAATAGACTTCTTCGTTCCCGCCGTTTTGAAAATAAAAAATTCTGCTGTGCTCGAGAAACCGGCCCACAACCGAGCGCACCCGGATGTTCTCGCTCATGTCCTTCACTCCCGGCCGCAGCGCGCAAATGCCGCGAATAATCAGATCGATCTGCACTCCCGCCTTCGACGCGGCATACAGCGCCTCGATCACGCCCTGCTCCAGCAGAGAATTCATCTTCGCGATAATGTGCGCCGGCCGTCCCGCGACCGCATGTTCCGTCTCGCGCTGGATCATCCGCATGAAGCTCTCCGCCAGCGTCAGCGGAGCCACCAGCAGCGGCGCGTAATCGTCTGACTCCGAGTGCGCCGTCAAATAACGAACACCGCATGCACGCCGCTCCGTAATCTCCGGATCCGCCGTCAACAGGCTGATGTCCGTGTAAAACTTGCGCCGTGTTCGGGTTGTAGTTGCCGGTGCCCAGGTGCGCATACCGGCGTATCACGCCATCCTCATCGCGCCGCACCAGCAGCGCCAGCTTGCAGTGCGTCTTCAGCCCCACGATGCCGTGAAACACCTGCACGCCCGCATCTTCCAGGTTGCGCGCCCAGCGAATGTTCGATGCCTCGTCGAAGCGCGCCATCAGCTCCACCACCACCGTCACTTCTTTGCTCTGCGCCGCTTCCGTCAGCGCCTGAAACATCGGCGAATCCGAACTCGTGCGATACAGCGTCTGCTTGATCGAGACCACGTTCGGGTCCTGCGCCGCCGACTGCACAAAGCTCACCACGCCGTCGTACGAATCGAACGGATGATGCAGCAGAATGTCCCTGTGCCGCAGATCGTCGAACAGGTCCGCGGACTTGCGATTCAGCCGCAGCTCGCGCGGCACAAACGGCGCAAACTTCAGATCCGGACGCGGCGTGTCGCTGTAAAGATTCATCAGCCGCGACAAATTCACCGGCCCATCGGTCCTGAAGATCTGCGACTCTTCCAGCTCGAAATTCACGCGCAGCCGATCCACAATCTCCGGATCCGCCGACTGCTCGATCTCCAGCCGCACCGCATCGCCCTTGCGCCGGTTATGCAACTCCGAACGAACTGTCTCCAGCAGGTTGCGCGCCTCTTCTTCCTGGAAGTAGAGATTGCTGTTGCGCGTCACCCGGAACGCGGCCTTTGAAAGAATCTCGTAACCGCGATACATGCCGCCCGCGTGCCGCTCGATCAAATCATGCAGAAAGATGAAATCCTGCGTCCCGTTGCCCGACGGCAATGGCACCAGCCTTGGCAGCGCACGCGGTATCGTCACCACGCCCAGCACCGGCCCCAGCGAACCTTTGCGTTTCCGCCGCAACAGCAGTGCCAGGCAGAGCGCCTTATTGATCACGCGCGGAAACGGATGCGCCGGATCGAGCGTGATCGGCGTCAGCAGCGGATCCACTTCTCGCTGATAAAAACTCGTGCGCCTGCTGCTGCGCCTCTTCGTCCAGTTCCTCCCAGGCCAGAACGCGCACACCCTTGTCGTAAAGCTCCGGCAGCAACTGGTCGTTCCAGCACGCGTACTGCGCCGCGGACGAAGTCGTGCATGTCGTCCACCAGCTTGTCCAGCGTCTCCTGCGGCGTCAGCCCGTCCGGCCCCCGCTCCTTGTAGCCGTCTTCAATCCGCTGCAGTACGCCCGCCAGCCGGATTTCCACAAACTCGTCGAGATTGCTGGCCGTGATCGCCAGAAACTTTACCCGCTCCAGCAGGGGATTGCTCGAGTCCTGCGCCTCCTGGAGTACGCGGCGATTGAAGCTCATCCACGACTCATCGCGGCTGAAATAGCGGTTGGGACGGCGGGGTTGTGCTTTGGCCATAAGCTCTGCTGCGGCGATCTCTGCTCGCCAGTCTACATAGTTGCCTATCCTCGGCGAACAGGCCGGGATGTGAATTCCACACGAAAAGCGGCAAATTTCGTTCGCTGCGTCGAGGCGAAGATTTGACGCCAGCATACACCTGCCTGAGGATAAGAGGGGAGAGTTGCGCGCGCCTGCGGGCGACCCGAGGAGGTCCACTGTGGGGAGACCGGACTGTAGTCAGTCGAGCGAGGGCGTTGCCCTGGCTCAGAATACGGCGCTAGAACTCTTTCAGATTGGGGCCATGCTGCTCGGCAAAGAAGATGAGGCCGTCAACCTCGTCGAAGAAACCGTCGCCGGGGTTCAAGCCGATCCATGCGCGGACGCGACCGCGGCTCACAATGAAGCACGTGAACGCCTCATCCGCTCGGCACTCGCGCGCATGCAGCAGACCGATCCCAACGGCTTCACCATCGACCACGAAACCAATGCCGTCCAGACGCTCTGCATTGAAGACGACGATGCAGCCGTCGCTGGCCTGTCGTCTCTCGAGATCGCGGAGTTGACCCGTGGCGCTGGGCGTGCCGAACTTCGCGCCTGGCTCGGCCAACTGCCCGCTGCCTTGCGCGCCGTCTTCGTCATGCGTGCCGTCGCCGGCCTCGATAGCGCCGCCACTGCAGAAAACCTGCGTTCCCTCGGAGATCGCACCTGGACCTCTGACGGCGCCAGCCAGATCTTTCGCCAGGCTCTTTGCTCGCTCGCCAATTCGTTGGTTCGATCTGACGTCGCTCGCGCAACTGCGTAGCACTCTCCTCCCCATGAACGTAAGGACTTAGGCAGGTCGAGATCTTCCCCTCGACCCGCCTAACCCTTCTTTTTGCAATCTTTGTAGTCGTCGTGCATCCAAATGAGGCGTACCGTAGAGGCAAGAGACCTGTTGTGAATAAAAGATTTTTAGCTGATGGAAGACGTGCCCTTGGCTGGGGTGTGTCTGCCTTCGCCGCTATCGCACCCTGTTTGCTGTGGTCGCAGGCAGTCGCCCAGTCTGGCGCGCCGGGCCAGACGATCGGCGGTACTCAGACGACCGGTACCGGCCAAACGCGCAGGCACGGGCTCCATCCGGTATGGGCCAATCAGGAAATCAGTCCGGTCCCGCCCAGGTTCAGGGCACTTCGAACAACGCCGGCTCTTTCCAGAGCAGCGTTGTGGTCGATAAGCCCACGCCCGGTGTACTGCCGCTCACGCTCGATGACGCCATCCAGCGCGGCCTCAAACACAATCTCGGACTCATCCTCTCCGGCCAGAGTCAGCGATCCGCCGCGGGCCAGCGCCTGCAGCAGTTGCAATCCCTGCTGCCCACGGTCAACGGCACCATCCGCGACGCCGTGCAGCAGACCGACCTTCAGGCCCAGGGCCTGCGCATCCCCGGCTTTCCCGCCATCATCGGGCCCTACGGCTACCAGGACCTTCGTGCCTCGCTGACCTGGTCGCTGGTCAACGTTTCGTCGCTGCAAAACTATCTCGCGTCGAAACATAATTTCCAGAGCGCGACTCTTTCGCTGCAGGATGCGCGCGACCTCGTCGTCCTCACCGTCGGCAACGCTTATCTCGCCTGCATCGCCGATGATTCGCGCATCGAGAGCGTCAAGGCGCAAGTGGAGACCGCCAAGGTGTCCCTCGATCAGGCAGTCTCGAGTCACCAGGCCGGCACCGCTCCGCTGCTCGACGAACTGCGTGCCCGCGTGGATTATCAGACGCTGCAGCAGTCGCTCATCACTACGCAGAATCAATTCGAGAAAGACAAGATCGCCCTCGCCCGCACCATCGGCCTGCCGCTCGAGCAGCGGTTTGAATTAGCCGACCAGGCGCCCTATGCGCTCATGGATCACCTCGACATCGATGCCGCCGTCAAGCAGGCCCTCGAAAATCGCAGTGACCTCAAAGCGCTGCAGCAGCAGGTGCAGGCCGCGCAGCGCTCCCGTTCCGCTGCGACCGCCGAACGTTATCCGGTGCTCGGCTTCAGCGGCGACTACGGCGACATCGGCGTCAACGTGCTCCACTCCCACAGCACCTTCGACGCCGTCGGAGAGCTCAGCGCGCCCATCTTTGAAGAGGCGAAGCTTCGCGGCGACGCCCGCCTCGCGCAGGCGCAACTTGATCAGAAACGCGCCCAGCTCAGCGATATGCAAGGCCAGGTCAGCGCCGACGTACACGACAGCATTCTGGATATCCAAGCCGCGCAGCAGCAGGTAGAAGTCGCGCGCAGCAACGTTCAGCTATCCAATGAAGCGCTACAGGAAGCGCAGCAGCGCTACGCAGCAGGCGTGACCGATAATCTCGCGGTCTCCCAGGCCCAGCAGTCTCTGGCCCAGGCCAATGATCAGTATGTAAGCAGCCTCTACCAGCACAACGTCGCCAAACTAGCGCTCGCGCGCGCGTTGGGCGTGGCTGAGAAGAATTACAAGGATTACGTCGGAGGAAAGTAACAGTGGCAGAACAAGTTCAGGAGAAGCCCAGCACGGAAGAGCACGATCAGCCGGATCAGCCCGATACTCCGGACACTTCCGACAATCCGCGGCAAAAATCCCGGCGGCGCTTCATCATCATCGGCGTGGTCGCCGTCCTGATCGTCGGCGCCCTCTTGTTCTGGTGGCACTCCACGTTCTACGAGGACACCGACGACGCGCAGGTGAGCGGCCACCTGGTGCAGGTCAGCGCCCGCATCGCAGGTCAGATCACCAAGGTCAATGTTGAAGAGAACTCCTTCGTCAACAAGGGCGACGTCCTGGTCGAGATCGATCCCAAGGATCTCCAGGTAGCGCTGCAGAAAGATCAGGCTGCTCTCGAAAGCGCCGAAGCCAACTACACCTCCGCGCGCGCGGGCGTTCCCATCACCCACGTAAGTGTCGGCAGCACGCTCTCCTCCGCCTCCGCCGATGTGAAGGGCGCGCAAGCCCAGATCAGCCAGGCCGAACGCCAACTGGAAGCCGCGCAGGCCCGTGTGCAGCAGGCCCAGGCCAACAACGCCAAGGCTCAGGCAGACCTCGAGCGCTACCGTCCGCTGGTCGAGAAAGACGTGATCTCCAAGCAGCAATTCGATGCCGCCGTCGCTGCCGCCGCGTCCGCCAAGGCAGGCGTCGCCGAAGCCCAGGCCAGCGTCATCGCGGGTCAGGACGCCATACGCGTCGCCCGCGAACGATTCGCCCAGTCTCAGGCTCAATACCAGAACGCGCAGACCGGCCCGCAGCAGGACGCCGTGCAGCGCGCCAAGGCCGACCAGGCCGCCGCGCAGGTCGATCAGGCCCGCGCCGCGCTCGATCAGGACCGCCTCAACCTCAGCTACACCCGGATCGTGGCCCCGGTCTCCGGCATCGTCACCCGCAAGAGCGTTGAGATCGCGCAGAACGTCAGCGTCGGCCAGAACATCATGACCCTTGTCTCGCTCGATGACGTCTGGATCACCGCCAACTTCAAAGAAACGCAGCTTCGCCACATGAAGGCCGGCCAGGCCGTCGAGATCTCCGTCGATGCCTACGGCGGCCGCAAATACGACGGCAAGGTCACCCAGATCGGCGGAGCCACCGGTTCCGTCCTCAGCCTCTTCCCGCCCGAGAACGCCACCGGCAACTACGTCAAAGTGGTGCAGCGCGTCCCCGTTCGCATCGACCTCACCAACCCCAATCAGAACTCGGACCACCTGCTACGCCCAGGCCTCTCCGTCGTCCCGAAAATCCGGGTCAAAGAGTAAGCCCTGCGGGGAACTCGAACATCGGGGCACTCGGAATGCCGGGTGCCTCATTCGTGAAGGGCAAAGAGTTCGGGCCGCCGGAGTGCTGACACACTCGTGCGGTTAGGGGGCAGCTTCAGCCCACCAGACTGCTGACCACTCAGGGTCTGGCAAGGAGACGGCTTCAGGCGTGCCAGCAAACTCCACCAAAAACCTTTTCCACCAACCCTCCACCCCGTCGCATCTAACCAACCGGAGGAAATTCCGCATGAGTTCGTCAGCTGTGAAAGAAGCACCTCAGAAAGGCCGCGACCTGATTACCCCCAACACCGGGCAGACCGCGAAGACCATCCAGAAATTCGGCACAGTCATTCAGCAGTTGCCCATCGGTCTGGGACAAGATGTTCGCCTCAAGGTCACTGAGAAACTCAACTATCTCCTCGCCGATACCGCCTCCCTGCGTGACCTCTACAAGAAGTCTCATTGGCAGGTAGCCGGCCCGACTTTCTATCAACTCCACCTCCTCTTCGACAAACATTTTGGCGAACAGGTAGAGCTGGTCGACCTGCTTGCCGAACGCATCCAGATCCTTGGCGGCGTCAGTGTCGCCATGGCCCACGACGTGGCTGAGCTCTCCGCCTGGAGCGGCCTCCCCGCGACCGCGAAGAGGTGCCCGTCCAGATCTCGCGCCTGCTCGCCGCCCACCAACTCATCATCGAAGACGCCCGCAAGGTCGCCAAAGAAGCCGCCGACCTCGGCGATGACGGCACCAACGACCTGCTCATCAGCGATGTCGTCCGCACCAACGAACTCCAGGTCTGGTTCATCAGTGAACACCTGGTGGAGATGCCGCTCGTCCACGCCAAATAGCTTTCTTTCTTCTTACCCGCGGGCCGGATCCATTCGATGGATGCCGGCCCGCTCCTTTTGTGGCAAAATTCCCACTAGGCCGCACCGTTTCGTTGACCGCTTCATCTAAGGGACAACGAAAGTTGCTGCTGGAGCGGATTCTCGATCGCCGCACACTTTGGAGCCCGGCTCCTACCCAAAAGCCCCTTCGTGCGTTGCGCCGACTTTAGCAAAATCCGTCACGGAGCACCGGCTCCACGGGCTGCAAACGTCCGGTGTACGAAGCTCGCTCCGCAAGAACGCGCCCGTCCCGGTGAGGACAGTGCATAACCACGGGAGAACTGCACCATGCCCATCGCTCTCGACTTCCTCGTCCACTACGGCTACGTCATCCTGTTTCTCTGGGTCCTGGTTGAGCAGCTTGGCGCTCCCATCCCCAGCATGCCGCTGCTGCTCACCGCCGGCACCCTCACCGCCACCCACAGGTTGAGCCTGAGCCTGGTCGTGCTTTCGATTCTTCTCGGCAGCATCGTCGCCGATTCGCTCTGGTACTTCATGGGCAAACGTTTCGGCGGCGCGGTCGTCCGCCTCGTCTGCCGCCTGTCGATGGAGTCCACCACCTGCGTGCGCCGTACCGAAAACTACTTCTCCCGCCACGGAGCCGCCGCCCTGCTGCTGGCCAAATTCATCCCCGGCCTCGGCACCGTCGCCGCTCCCATCGCCGGCCAGACGGGCATGCCCTACCGCGTTTTCGCGCTCTATGACCTGGGCGGCATTCTTATCTGGAGTCTCACGGTCACGCTCGCCGGCCGCTTCTTCGGCGATGTGCTTAAGCGCAACCCCGGAGCCCTCGCCTGGGTCGGCCACTTCGCCGGCGTGCTCTTCGTGCTCGCGATCCTCGGTTTCCTCATCGCCCGCATCGTCAAGCAGCAGCGCTTCCTCAAACACGTCCGCAACTCGCGCCTGGAGCCGGAAGAACTCAAGCGCATGCTCGATGACGGCCAGTCCGTCTACATCGTCGACCTCCGCCATCCGCTCGACTATCTTCCCGATCCGCGCATGCTCCCCGGCGCCGTTCGCATGACCCCCGACAAGCTCATGGAGCGCGCCGACGAAATTCCCCTCGACCGCGACGTTGTCCTCTACTGCACCTGCCCCAGCGACGCCAGCAGCGGCAAGATGGCCATCACCCTGCGCAAGCTCGGCGTCTATCGCGTTCGCCCCCTGCACGGCGGCTTCGAAACCTGGCGCGACAAGGGTTACCCGCTGGTGGACTTTGTGCCCGATCCAGTTCCCAGCGAAATGGCCTGACCTCAAACTTTGGCATAATGGATTTGGTAAGCATCGATGGCTCGGCGCGAAGCATTGCCGGGCTTTTCTTTCGCCGCAGCACGGCCCCGCGGCGCGAGAACTTTTTAGAGCCTGAGCACCAGAGGAAAATGGAATGGCCTGGACCGAGTCCTATCACTGTGACGTTTGCAATAAGACCAAGAACGAAGATGAGCAGGACTGGTGGCTGGCCTGGACCGACACCCTCTCTCCCACTCCCGATTCGCTCCAGCAGCCGGTTCTCCGGCTCACGCCGTGGCATGAATTCCTCTCTCATAGCGCCGATGTCAAACACCTTTGCGGCGCCCGCTGCGCCCAGACCCAGATGGACCGCTGGATGAGCAAGACCCTCCAGTAATCCCGCGCGCGATGGCTGGCCTTCGACGCATTCACAATCCGCCCTCCGCGCCATCGGGGCTGAAAATCGATCAAGCCGCCGCCCGCGCTGCGCTAAGATCATCCACAGCAGCTTAGATCGTCGCGCCCATTCCTCGATCCACCATACGGGAATTCATGAAGCGCCACGTACTCATCACCGGGCTCATTGGCGGCATTCTTCTCACCCTGCTGCAATGGAGCCAGTACAAATTCCTGGTCATCGACCATTCGGTGGAACTGTACGCCGCAATCGTCGCCGCCATCTTTTCCGCTCTCGGCATCTGGCTCGGCCGCAGACTCACCGCCCCTCGCGCTCCGAGTCCAGCAGTCTCCGTACCTGCTCGGGCCTGTCGTGCCCGATCCTGATTGCCTTTCGCACTCCGATGCCATCGCTTGTGTCCCCTGAATACCGGCGCTCGCCCCCGCCGCATTCGTTGCCAACCAAAGCAAACGCGATGATCTCGGCATCACCCGCCGCGAACTCGAGATCCTGGAACTCGTCGCGCAGGGCATGAGCAACCGCGAGATCGCCGGCAAGCTCTTCGTCAGTGAGAACACGGTCAAGACCCACTGCAGCCGTGCCTTTGACAAACTCGGCGCCAAGCGCAGAACGCAAGCCGTCCAACTCGGCAAAGAGTTCGGTCTGCTGCCGTAATCCCCCTTGCCTACCCACGCCAGGACGCTCGCTTCCTCTGCGCCCCTCCCTGCGTCTCACCGCCATCCTCGACGCCCAAGCCGCGCTCCCCCGACCCGCGCCGAAGGTACGTTTGCACGACTTCCGAGGCGCGGAAGCTAAGGAAGGAAGCCCAGTCATCTCACTCATCTTGAAGCGCTGGATTGTCTTGCTTGCCGCTTTCACCGGGCTGGCTTCCTTTGCCTGTCGTGCGGAAACGCTGCAGGAGTTGCTCGTTTCCAATCACGTTCCGCTCGCTTCTTTCCAGCCGTCAGACCTGAATCGAATGGTGCAAGGCGCCGCTGCGGCAGATGAACGGCAGGTTGTCCTCGCCTATCAAACGCTCGAGGGGCAGTCGCTCGTCGGCCCTCCACATCTAGTGCAGTACAAGAAAACGAGCGGCAGAGTCCGTCCGTTCGACGCGCCTGCAGATCACGCCGGCGTATGCTCGGATCATTCGAATCGATTTATCTCATCGGCGAGTTTACGCTCGTCTCGACGAGTGTCTCTCCATCCGCCGAATGCATGTTCGTATTCAACAAAGAGCTCAGGCCGCTTCAGACACTTTTCGGTTTCGGTCCTGTTGAAGTCGAGCCACACCAAATTGTCTTCATTGAGTACATGATCCACTTCGCGCCAGTGCACCCGGAACGCTTGCAGCTTGCCGATCTCCTGACCGGCAAAACAGCCGAGCTCTATCCGCACCAAAGGCGATGCTCTTCGTACAGGCTGATCACCGAGCATGACAAAGCACATGCCTACCCAAGCCACCTGCGCTCACAACGATGATCCTTGCCAGCCAAACAAGTTTGATGAAAATATCCGATCGATGCAGACAGACGGAAAGGGGAGCTTTGCCCTTCTCGTATTCCAATCCGCAACCATGTATACAAGCCGGATGAGGCTCCGGTGACTGTCGTATCGCAATCCGTACTCTACTTTTACAAACGAGAGTCCGATGGCTGGCGTTACTGCGAACAGGAAATTTCCAACTCGCAGGTCGAAACAGTCGAACAAACTTCTCCGTTCGCATGCGGCAGAGCTTCCAGCTAAATGCACGCCCACATTGCCGGTTGTGCCGGATATGTCGACGGCAAGATACAACCCATTCCTGAACGCTGACTCTTCCTGCATTGCACGCGTGGTCAGCCTGTTCGCTGCTTCAGCTAGCGCGCTTCAAGGGCTTCGCCGGGCGGCGTCCCTCGAACTGCTTATACTCCGCCTTCAACACTGCATCGCGAATGGGCTTCTCGTGCAGCAGCAGTTCCGTCGCCTGCAGATGCGGATTCGCGTGGAACCATTCCTGCACGATGTTGTCGCTGAGCAAATTGAGTATCGCCAGCAGCGACATGCCCTGGTGATGCGCCATCCATTCGCGCACCACTACCGGACCGTTCGCGCGGTTGGTGTAATCGATCGCCTCGTAGAATCCGTACGCCCCCACCCAGCCCGCCTCGGCCATCTTGCGCAGGTTGCGCAGCGCCTCCAGCGGATCCGTCGCCCAGCGCCAGAAAACTCGCATACGGCGCGACCACCGGGCCTGCATTCGCGTCCCACTTCAACGCGATCTCCGGAATGCCGAACGCGTGATAGTGGTAATGACCGCCATCGTCTTTCTGCGCGAACCCTGATTCCGAAATGCCCCAGGGAATATTCAGCCGCCGCGCAAACTCGCGCTGTATCTCCACCGCACAGCCAGCGTGCGCGATACCAGCGTGTCCGGATAGCTTCGCATCCACAGTGACGGCATCAGGTATTCAAACATCGTCCCGGTCCACGACAGCAGCACCGAACGCCCGAATGCCTGTGTATGCGTCCGCCCCAGCTTGAACCAGCTCTGCTGCGGAATCTCGCCCTTCGCTACCGCGATGAACGTCGCGATCCTCGCCTCGGAGGCCAGCATATCGTAACAGGCGCAGAGCAATTTATGCGGCCCCACCTCATACCCGATCGACAGCAGCTGACGCCCCTTCTCCAGCAGGAACCCGAACTCCATCTCATCGGCGAAGCGCTCTGCCTCTTCACCCAGCCGCTTGATCGAACTCTCCAGCTTCTCCAACTGCGCCCGTGCTTCCGGCAGCAGCGAACGCAACTGCTCCGCCAGTAGCGTTTGCGGCTCATCGTTACCGTGCGTGGCCCACGTCCGGGCCAGCCGCCCGTCCAACTGCTCCGCAAACCCGACCGCTTCCTTCAGCAGCAACGGCTTGTCCCCGTGAATGCCGATCTGCGCCACCGACCGGAGCGCAGAAAACTCCGGCAGCAGCCACGGCAGATACTCCCGCACGATCCGGTTGATCGCCAGGATTCGGTTCCGGGCCTCGCGAACCCACCAGTCCGCTTCGCCGCCGCTCTTGCCCGCAAACCCGCTCTGCGACTCCGCGGCAAACGACCAGGCAATCCATTCCGTAACTGTCGCTGTTTCCTTTGGCAGGCGCATCCCTTCAGCCTGCGGCAGCTTCAGCCGCGACAGCATCCGCCAGTGATCCTGCACGCCCGCAAACAGCTTGGGCGACAACAGCGGCTGCTCCAGCAATGCCAGCACGCCGGTCCGCAGCGTGTAGTACGAAGCCGCCAGGTTTCCGCTGTCCACGCTCGAGATCGTGATGGGCAGCAGCGGCTCCAGCGTCTGCGTGTTGTACCAGTTGTAGAGGTGACCGCGCACCTTATCCAGCCGCGCGATCGTGTCGAAGGTGTGCCGCGTCAATTCCGCAAGCTCCGGCGTCGACAGAAACCCGAATTCGCACGCTGCCTGCCGCGCATTCAGCAGCATGCCCACGTTGGTCGGCGACACCCGCGCCGCTTCAAACAATCCTTCTTCTTCCACGTTGTCGGGAATCAGGTAATTGTGGCGCTCTCCGCCAAACTCCGCATAGAAGCGCCAGATGCGCAGCGCCATCTCCCGCAGAAACGACTCTTCGTTCGCACTCAACAGCTTCTGCGGCTCGCGCGGCGACTTATTCAGCCACACCGTCATCCCGGTAGAGAATCCCCAAAGCACAATCACCGGCAGGCCACCAGCAGCGAACGAGGATCGAACAACAACAGCAACGCGCCAATCCCCACCGCGATCAACGGCATCAGGGCCAGGTAGCGGTCGACCGGCGTACGCTTGGCCGTGTTGGCCTCCGCCTCGGCTGCCGTCTCCCACTCCAGCAGTCGCTGCCCGGTCACAAAGCGCCGTACCAGCGAACGAATGATCGCGTCCAGAGAAAGCAGCGTCTGGTGCGGCAAAAATGCCAGGCTCAGCAGCGCCACGCCCATCGACTGGAAGAACCCGCCGAAGGCCTCTCCTACCGCGCCTTCCTGCTCCTGCAGCAGTGCCCGCCCCAGCGTGAACGCGAACTGCACAATGCTCGGAATGAACATCAGGAACAGCGTCGCCAGTGTCCAGTACAGCGCGCCGCCCGGCAATCCCAGCCATCCCGCGATCAGCAGAATGAAGGTAAACGGCTCCACCAGCGACCGCCGCAGATTATCAAAAATCTTCCACCGCGAAATCGTCGAGATCGGGTTGCGCACCATGCGCCCCGACTCGTCCGGCACCTTGCCAAACAGCCACTGCGCGATCTGCCAGTCGCCGCGAACCCAGCGATGCTTGCGCCGCGTGTACGCACTGTAATGCGAGGGGTAATCGTCGATCACTTCGACATCGGTCAGCAATCCGACCCGCGCATACGAGCCTTCGATCAGGTCATGGCTCAGCAGGGAATTGCGCGGAAACCGCCGGTCCAGCACCGCGTGCAGCGCGTTCACCTCGTAGATACCCTTGCCGGTGAAGATGCCTTCGCCGTACAGGTCCTGGTACACATCCGAAATCGCGCGCGTGTAAATGTCGAAGCCGGTCTGCCCGGAATAAATCGCCGCCAGCCGCGAACGCGACGCCGAACTTACGCTCACGCCCACCCGCGGTTGCAGAATGCCGTAGCCTTCGGTCACGATGCGCAACTTGGGATCAATCGACGCGCGATTCAGCGGATGCGCCATCGCGCCGACCATCTGGTGAGCCGTGCCGCGCGGCAACTGGCTGTCGGAATCGAGCGTGATGATGTACTGCACATGCGCCAGCACGCCAACGTTGCCGGCCTTCACCGGAAACGCATCGAACTCGCCCTTTAGATACTTGTTCAGGTCCAGCAGTTTGCCGCGCTTGCGCTCCCAGCCCATCCACACGCCCTGCCGCGCATTAAAGATCCGATGACGATGCAGCAGCAGGAAGCAGCCATGCGTGCCTCGCAGTAGCGCGTATTGAGATCGTTGATCAGCCGTATCGCCAAATCCACCAGTGGATCGGAGTCGTTCTCGCGCGGCCGCGCCACCGAATCCGGCAGATCCGTCAGCAGCGCAAAATGCAGATGCGGATCGCGATTCGCAAAGAACCGCACCTCCAGCGCCTCCACCAGTTCGCGCACCTGCTTCTCGTTGATCAGCAGCGTTGGCACCGCCACCAGCGTCGCGTAGTCCCCGGGAATGCCCTTGCTGAAATCCAGCTTCGGAAGCGCCTGCGGCTTCAGCAGCGCCGTCACCGTATTCGTGATCAGGTCGACCGCGCCTTGGGTCGCGGGCAATAGCAGCAGCAGAAAGGCGACCGTCAGCCCGCCAAAGATCGAGTGATTCGGAATCAATGGAGCGATAATCGCCGCGATCAGTATGACGGTGATGATCTCAATGCCGCCGATATAGAAATCGTCGGAATACTTACGTAACAGCAGTCGCAGTCTATCCATGAAGCGCGGCCGATAGCCGATGCGCCTGGCCAACTGCGCAAATCCCTTGTCGATCAGGTAGTACCCCACGTGCGCCCGCCGCAGATATTGCCGCGGGTCCACGATCTTCATCTTGTGCGCTTCGCGTGCCAGCTCCAGCACGATGGTCGCCACCTGCATCTCGGTGCAGTCGGAGTAATGCGCCACCTCGGCGATCCGCTTCCGATACGACTCGCGGCTGTCGAAGTCCATCTTTGGATACGCGTGCGCCGGATCCTGCTGCAGCATGCAGTCGAACAACACCAGCTTCTCCACGATCGAGACCCAGTCGGTGTGGCCGACCTCGCGCAGGCTCTTGATGTACTTCGAGACGGTCGCCGCCGCATCCGGGCCCGCGCCCTCCCCCTGCAACATATCCTGCGCCAGCGCCAGCGTTCTCTCCAGCACCACGAACTTCAGCAGCGCCGAAACCAGCCATAACTCGTCGAGCTCCAGTGGCTCTTCCTTCTGTAACTCATCCAGAAAGATCTGGAACGCCGCGCCCGACCACACCGTATGCGTGGTGTCCAGGAAAGCGGTTGCAATCGCGGCCACACGCGGTTCCTCTTCGCCGCTCGGCATCACCACGCGAGGAGCACGCGACAGCCGCTTGCGTACCGACGTAATCTCCGCAATCACCGACCGCAGCATGCGCGGATTCTCGCGCAACTCCATCAGCGGATCCACGGGTGCATTCGGCCCCGGTGTCACCGGAGCACGCCGATCCAGCTGATCGTAGACCTGCGACAAAGCCGCGCGCGCACGCTCGATCTGTCCGGTGAAATCCGAGCGGCCATTCTGCCTGGTGAATCACGCTCCACGAACGCGCCAACGCATGCGCGCGCGTGCGCAGTTCTTCCGCCCGAACGGGAAGCGTTTCCTGCGGATCGGTCATCGGCGCGAACTCAGTCATTCTTCATCACTCGCTCAGCGATAGCTGGCTGCCTGCATTTCAAACATTCCTGCATATCGCCCGCCCAGCGCCATCAACTGCGTGTGGCTGCCTTCCTCCACCAGTCGTCCGCCTTCGAGCACTACGATGCGATCCGCCATGCGCACCGTGGAAAAACGATGCGAGATCAGCAACGCCATCTTACCAGCCGTCAACTCCGCAAACCGCTGAAACACCTCTAACTCGCTCTTCGCATCCAGTGCCGCTGTTGGTTCATCCAGGATCAGTAACTGCGCGTCGCGCAGATACGCGCGCGCAAGCGCGATCTTCTGCCACTCGCCGCCAGACAGGTCCACGCCTGTCTCAAATCGCCGCCCCAGCATCTGGTCGTATCCGCCCTCAATCTTCGCAATCACACCCGCAGCCAGGCTTTTCTCCGCCGCGAACTCGATCTCTTCCTGCGTGTGCGGCCGCTCGATCCGCCCCACCGCGATGTTCTCCCGCGCCGTCATCTCGTAGCGCATGAAGTCCTGGAAGATCACGCCCATCTCGCGATGCAGGTCCTCGAGCGCATACTCGCGCAGATCCACGCCATCGAGCAGTATCTCTCCCTCGGTCGGATCGTAGAGCCGCGTAATCAACTTCACTACGGTCGTCTTGCCCTGGCCGTTTTCGCCGATCAGCGCGATGCGCTCGCCCGGCGCTAAATGGAAGTTGAAGTTCTTGAGAATGCGCCGCTCCGTCCCCGGATACGCGAACGATACGTTGCGGAATTCAAATCCACGCCGAATCGGGCGCGGCACCTTTCGCCCATTCGGATTCGCATCCACCCGCGGCTTCATCTCGAAGAACGCAATCAGGTCCGTCAGGAACAGGGCCTGATCCGCAATGCCCGAAGCCGTCGACAACACCTGCTGCAGATTCGAACTCGCCTGCTGAATAATGCTGATCAAGAAAGCCAGTGTGCCGATATCGAACACGCCCTGAACGCCGCGCCAGATCACGAACGCGTACGACCCGTAATACCCCAGCGTCCCGGCAATCCCCAGCAGCCCGCCCAGGTACAGCTTCTTCCGCGCGAGCGCCACGTTCTCGTCGTAAATCACCCCTGCCAGTTTGGCGAAGCGATTCGTCAGGTGCTCGCTCAGTCCAAAAAGCTTCAGCTCCTTCGCGGCTTCCTTGCTTCCGCCCAACTGGCGCAGGTAATCCATCTGCCGCTTGGCCGGCGTCTGGCGAAAATTCTTCGCGTACCCCAGAAATGCGAAATGCGTCTCTCCCAGAAAGGACGGCAGCACACCGATCAACAGCAACACCATCAGCCATGGCGAGTAGTAGAGCAGCGCACCAGTGAACACCAGCGCCGTCACCGTCTGCTGCAGCAAACGGCCCATGCTCTGGATCATCGCCAGCCGATCGGTTGCCTGCGCCCGCGCTCGTTCCAGCCGGTCGTAGAAGACCGGGTCTTCATACGCCGTCACGTCCAGCGCGGCGGCGTGCCGCATAACTTCAATACTTACGTGGTGTGTATACCGGTCGGCGAGCAGGTTATCAAAGTAATCGATCAGGCGCGTGACCATGCCCGTCACAATCGCCAGCGCTACCTCCAGGCCCACCACCCACCAGAAGTAGGGCCGCAGAGGCTGGTGCCGCAACACCTCGTCCACGCCATTCAAGATCCACGCGGAAACCCGCCCCAGCGCCACCGGCATAAACGCGATGATGAACCGCAGGATGATGCCCCACGTCACGACGGAAGGCCCCGACTCCCAAACAATGTGGAGCACCGGGGGCACGTTCTTGAGCGCGCGTATCCGCTCGCCCCACGCACTGCTCTGCGGATTGTCTTGGGTGGTCTCGCTCATGGCTAGGCGAATTCTTTATCCGGCTCGCGGGTTCTCTCGTGCTTCGCTTGTGTAAGCTGAGGCAATCGTTTCGATGCCGCACTGCGGCCAGGTGTTGTTCCCATCGCCTCTGTTATGAATATCTTCCCTGCATGTAGGGGGCGGCGAAGGCATCAGGCCCTGTCAGTGTACCGGAAGCCTAATCCCCAGCCGGCGAGGACTACCCCCGCCCTTTTTGCCCCACGGCCAGATGCGTCCCCATGCTTCGTGCGTTTGCGAACGACGACTTAGCCGCCGAGCGTCTCCAGTCGTCCGCCGGACAGCCTTCCCTAGCGCTAAGCCGAGAGACCCAAAGGTTGGCCGTATTTTGAAGCCCCATCCTCGTAGACGTATGCCTGCTATCCGTCACAGAGATACCCCAGGCGCCGCTGGATCCTCCGGTGGCTCGGTATCGCCTAAGTCGAAGTGCCCTACGCTGACGATCCCTTCGCGAAAATTGCCCGGAAGCAGACTGCAAGCGTGCCTTCACCGTTGTGAGGTACAAGTTCACCGCTTCTTGTCCGCCCTTGTCGCGCAACAAGACCATGGGCACCGCTTCGCCGTTGGCTGATACGCCCATTCTGAACTCGCCGCGAACTTGACCCCGCCCGTCAATCAGTTCAACTCGTCTCGCCCGCAGCACATCCATGATCTTGTCCGCTTGCTGTCGGTTGTGCCGCTCCAACGCGAGAGTGGCAGCTACCGATAGAACAATGCTCAAGATCACAGTCCCTGGGTTTCGTATCCACATATGAGTTTCATCCTGTCTGCGGCGCCCAACGGTTTCACGACGGGTGACCACCAATTTAGAGATCAGCCTAACTAAGGTGAGATACTCTGCGCAGGGCCACAGATGAAGATTGTTGGAACCACAGAACTGCGGACGCGCAATCTCGGTGACTCATTGCAGTTCGTCATCACGCGGAGCCGTGGCTGGATGGAAATCGCATTTGAGGTGTTGTTGATAGGTGGCTTCCTCTTCTACGCATGGCGGCAGGGCAGCACTACTCTTGTGATCTTCGTCGTTTTGGGGACTGTTGCTATGGTCATCAATGGGATACAACGACGAGAGACTTTTTTGCAGGTGAGTGAATGCGGTATCGTCACACGAAATTCTTTTAGCTGGGTAGGCAAAGGAGTTACGATTCCTGTTGGTGAGATCAGCTCGATGGGGTGGAGCGGGGGCGGCGATGGCGACGATGGCGGAGTGTATGTCATGTGCGGATATTCGCAATCTTGGGTTCTTCCGGGAGCCACAGAAGAGCATGGGCGAATGGTGATCTCTGCGATCCAGGATCGGTTTCCTGCCTTCCCTGTCGTTGATCGCACCCCTACCTCACTTCTCTTCGGTGATGATAGCGGCATCACGACACTCCACCTCTCAAAACCTATGAAGAAGAACTAATTCCACGCGGGTGGCCCACCCGGCCGCTGCCCCATCACTCGTCAATCTCTGGGTGGCCCGTCCTTCGCGCAGTTGCGAAGGGTGGGATTACAAACTTTGGCTCGAAGCATTTCCATTAGACTTTCCGCATGCGGAAACAACGGATGCGATAGTACGGAGGCGATGACCTCCACTTCCTTTCGTTTCAGTTGCCGTCGACCGCGAACCGAAGCTGGAGTCTGCGTCCACTCGAACGGCTGGGACAGCGGTATCGCTTCATGGATCTGGCAAACCGACGTGGAACCCACCCTTCGCAAACACGCGAAGGATGGGGCACCCTCGATTGATCTGGGCTGAAGGTAAGTGTGAGGACAAAGGTGGGCCACCCGGCCGTTTGGAAAGAATCGATGGGTGTCCAAGCCTTGCCCCAAGAAGCTGAGGGTGATCTAGCCTCTCCTGAACAAGGTGGTTCCGAACAGTTACACAGGCGGGTGGCCCACCCTTGCCGCTGCCTCATGACCCCTCAGTCTCTGGGTGCCCCATCCTTCGCGCAGTTTGCGAAGGGTGGGATCGTAGATCGCAAGCGTCACAGTTACCATCTCCGCATACCGAAACAATGAAGCGATGTCATTCGCGAGTGTCCCGCAAGCATCCGCGATTCTCACCACACGAAGAAGTGCACGCGAATGGTTTAGGATTGGTGCACCTTCCGCATACTTCCTCTTTCCGCGGAACCGATTCACCCGGCCCCATTCTTGTAGCGACAGGAGACATACCATGACTCAGCTTTGGCCCGAGGTCTACGCTATCCTCGCCCGGTACGATCTGCTGCAACACCCCTTCTACCAGGCATGGACACAGGGGGAACTCACGCACGAGCAGTTGCATGCGTACGGGCAGCAATACCTGCAGCATGTATCTGCCTTTCCCACTTACCTCACCGCGCTGCACTCGCGACTGCCGGAAGGCGCAACCCGCAAGGCGATCCTCGCCAATGCTGCCGATGAAGAGATCGATGGCCGCTCCCACGCGGACTTGTGGCGGCAATTCGTCGCGGGCATGGAGACGGGCGCATGTGCGAGTGAAGAGACTCTGCCGGAGATCGATGAGCTGATTTCGACTTATCAGCATCTCGCGCGCGAAGCCAGTCCGGCCGCTGCTTTGGGCGCGTTCTATGCTTACGAATCGCAGGTGCCACGCGTGGCCGCATCCAAGCTGGCGGGGCTGAAAGAGCACTATGGCGCGGACGATCACGCGTGCGCGTATTTCAAACTGCATATGACTGCGGATGTTCATCACTCCAATGTCTGGAGGAAGCTGATCGACGACTCGGTCGAGCAGGATGCGTCGCAGGCAGCCGAAGTACTCGCCGGCGTGGAGACTGGCGCGAAGGCACTCTGGCGCGCGCTCGATGGCATAGAAGCGGCGCGCAGCGCGGCTTTGGCGAACTAGCTGTCGCAGCAATTGCGAGGACGTCTCGCGTACAAGCGAGACGTCCCAAAGCTCTGTTCTGGCTGCGGGACTCAGGCATTTCGCCCAGATTTCGCAGGCTCAATCGGGGTGAAATGCTTGCAAAAAGTGGCAGAATTTGGTCGTGTAAGTGGCAGTTTGCAGCGCTTTTTGGGGCTAAAAAGGCCGGTTTCTAACCATCTATCGTTGGTTAAGGCGGTTAGGATTTAGCCCGTTTAACTGGCGAAACAGTCTTAGCGGGTTAGGTTTTCGCGCGCACAAACGTCAGCAGCAGCCGCAGCTTTCTCCGCGGACTGCACGACGGCCTTCCGTGATCAGGATAGGGATTGCGAGGAGCGCGGCAGCGGCATCGACCCACGGCAGATGGAAGAAGGCGTTCACTGCCAGACCTGCCAGCGTAATCGCGGCGAGGTAGGCGCAGGTGGCGGACTGAACTGCGTCGGCGGCCAGTGCGCGGTTGTTCGTCTTCGCACGCGAGCGTTCGTTTTCTCCACGCGAGCAAGGGCATGACGATCAGCGCCGCGAGCGTGATTGCGATGCCGGAGAAGCTGGTCTCCGGCCTCACTCCGCGCAGCAGGGCAATCGCTGCAGTCAGGGCTACGACACCCGCGAGCACAAACAACAAAATTCCCGCTACGCGCGCGGCTTTTTGCTTGCTCCATCGAATGCCGGGAGCGAAGGGCAGGAGCACAACCGCTGCAGAGAGCAACTCCACCAGGCTGTCGGAGCCGAACGCGAGCAGGGCCGCGCTGTGCGCTCGTTGCGCGCTGAAGAGCGCGACGCCGCACTCGACCACCATCCACGCCAGAGTGAAGGCCTGCAGTTGCACCAACTGCTTCGGCGCGGCGGCTGGAGCCTCGCAGGTCAATGGCTGGTTCGCGATCTGGAGAGGCTGGTTCATGAGTTCACCTGTAGCTTCACTCTGCGACTTCACTCTGGTCCTGCGGTTTCACTCTCGACCATGGCTTGCCTTCGACCCTGCGGCTTCACTCTGGTCCATGGGTTCATTGTGAGGTCCGGCGGCGGCGCGCCGTCAAGCGGCTAACTCCTGTTTTCTAACTCGTGTGCTGCTTGAGTCTCCCTGCAGCATGTGATACAACAGAGCCATTCAAGTTTGCTCCTTGTGAGCGAGTCTGAATTTCATGAAGAGTGGCTGAGGGACGGGCCCTGTGACGCCACGACAACCGGCCTGAGCAATTCAGGCAACCGGTGTCAACTCTCTCCTGGTAACGGGGAACATGAGATTCGGGGTGCAGCGTAAGCTCGCATCTCGCTATTTCCAGCAAGTGTTGTTTTGTAGTGGCAGGGAAGAGTTGTAGTCACCAGTGCCCGTGCATCTGTCGCTCTCGATAAACGAGGGCAGGATGGCATCTTACGAGTTGCGATGTCGGGAATGCGGCAGGCGGTTTGGCAACCAGCCGCTGTCGATCTGTGACGAATGTTTTTCGCCGCTGGAAGTCGCCTTTGACATGGCCGCGGCCAGGGAGACGTTCACGCGCGAGGCGATCGCGCAGGGACCGCAGAGCATGTGGCGCTACCAGGCGCTGTTGCCGGTTCCAGGTGACTACGTTCCCACAACGCCCGCCGGCTGGACGCCTTTGTTGGAGGCGCCACGGCTTGGCGCGCGCATCGGGGCCGGCAATCTCTACCTCAAGAACGACGCTGTCTGCATGCCGACGCTGAGCTTCAAAGACCGTGTCGTGTCGGTGGCGCTGGCCAATGCCAAGATCTTCGGATTCGATACGGTGGGCTGCTCGTCGACCGGGAACCTGGCGAACGCAGTGGCGGCGCAGGCGGCGCGGCTGGGGCTGAAGAGCTTCATCCTGGTACCCGCGGATCTGGAGCCTGCCAAGATACTCAATACCCAGGTCTATGGTGCGACGCTAATTCGTATCGATGGCAATTACGATCATGTGAACCGGCTGAGCTCGCAGATTGCGGATCGTTATCACTGGGGCTTCGTGAACGTGAACCTGCGCCCTTACTACGCGGAAGGCTCGAAGACAGTGGTTACGAAATCGCGGAGCAGCTGGGCTGGCGTCTGCCGGACAACATCGTCTGTCCGATGGCGGGCGGCTCGCTGATCACCAAGATCCGGAAGGCGTTCAACGAGCTGATCGAGCTGGGGCTGGTGGAAGCGAAGCAGGTGCGATTCTTCGGTGCACAGGCGACGGGTTGTTCTCCGATCGCGAAGGCGGTGAAGGCGGGCAGCGAGCAGATCGAACCGCAGCGGCCGAACACCATTGCCCGTTCGCTGGCGATCGGCAATCCTGCGGACGGAACGTATGCGTCGCGGGCCATTCGCCAGAGTGGCGGATGGGCGGAGGATGTTTCCGACGTGGAGATTGTTTCCGCCATGCAGGAACTCGCAGAGACCGAAGGCGTGTTCACAGAGACCGCGGGCGGAGTGACCACGGCAGTAACGGCGCGGCTGTATGCGCATGGGCGCATCTCACGCGACGAGCTTACGGTCGCCTGCATTACCGGCAACGGATTGAAGACGACGGATGCGCTGGCGGGCAAGTACGAGCAGGAGCGCGCCATTCGTCCGCGGCTCGCAGACTTCGAACAATATCATCGAACAGAACCGCGTGGTTGAGGCGCTATTAACAGGAGGGGCCGATGTCCGTTAAGGTTGTTTTGCCGAATGCGTTTCAGAAGCACACGAACGGGACGCGGGATTTCGAATCGAAGGCCGCGAACCTGCGACCAGCTTGTAACCGACATTGAGACGAGTTTTCCGCTGCTGCGCCAGCACCTGCGCGGAGACGATGGCAAGGTTCGCAAGTTCATCAATTTCTATGTCAACGATGAAGACATCCGGTTTCTGGGCAACGATCAATACGCGTTCAAAGATGGGGATGAGGTTCTGGTGATTCCTTCGATCGCGGGCGGTTGGATTCGCTGAGCAGCGGAGTGTGCGGATGCTGTTCGTATTGCGGGCAGGAAGAGTGCGCCTGCGACCGTTAGAGCCGATCCCGGTGCCGCGTCGCTGTTTTTGAAGAGAAGGCTCCTAAGTTGGACGGCGCGGCCCTCTTAGTTCGAGTCCTCAAGCGACTTGAGTGATTCGCGAAGATCCTGCGGAGTTTGTGGAACCTGGCGCCACTCGCTTCCGTAGGGAAGTGCATGATCAAGGTTCGGACTCTCGCGTTTACGATACTTCTCTCCTCCAGCCTGGTGACGACTGCGCTCTCGCAGGAAGCCCCGATTCAGGCTCGAACCCAGACTTTTCTAGATGCTTACGCACGTGGGGATGTGAAGACCATTCTCCCGATGGTGGATCAGGATCGGATAACGATGTACGGCAGCGACGTCGCCGAGGTTGCGCACGGCGCAGAGGCATTGACCCGGCTGATGAACGCGGATCAGATGTTGTGGGGCGGAACGGCCCACACGGGAGCGATGCAGAACGTGAGCCTGATCCAGAATCGCGATCTGGCATCCATTGTCTTCGACGTTTCGTTTACGGTTGGGAGCCGGCCACCGGTGCCCATACGAGTCACGGCAATCTGGAAGCGCGAGGGAAAGCAGTGGCTGCTTATCCAGAGCTCGAACGCTGTTTTGTCGGAGCATCAGAGTGCCGCGGAGCTGGTTCACCGACCTTGAGCGTGGGAAGGTTTCCTATCAACAGCAAACGCTTGGGGTGGTGAAGCAGGCCGGCCCGCAGCATCTCGGCGGTTCATGCCCAATCAGTGCGAAACGGCCGCTGTTTGGTTACGGCGAGAGGGTGAGAGCGCCAGCAAAACGAATCCGATGACACCGACGATCACAACGTCGGCAAAGTTGCGATGAACTCCGCGATTCCAAGCTTGCACAGTTTCGATGGTCATTACGGCTGCATGCGCCAGGTTCCACCAAGCCGTGAAGTTAATCAGCAAGCGATGCGCCGATGGGTTTCTGGCAGCAAGCAGCAGAAACGGGCCGAGTGCGATGAAGAAACTGAGAAACATTGGCTCGGTTTCGTTATGCATACTCACCAGCCAGTTCGCATGCCGTAGATCCCCATAGAGCGGGAAGACCAGTGCGATAAACAGGATTCCCAGCACAACCAGGAAGATTTGCAATATGCGTTCGCGTTTCACGATGGCCTCTTGCCGGAAGTTGACCTCGCGAGAAATGAGACGGGAGCGTGTTGTCTGGCCTGGATGGCGAAGCCGAGGTCGTCTGGATGTTGTTCTTTTACGCTGACTCTGTCAATTACTAAGTCCCTTAGATTTGGGTAGGGGAGGCCGCACTGGTTTGACGCTGCTTTGAATGGAGCCTGGTAACAGTCTCAAGAAAGGCGCGGTCCCATGATCGAACCGCTCGGTCACGGCGGCATGCGAACGCGAGAAAAGAGCGCGTCGCCCCCATTCGTGCACGTTTTGATGGAGCATTCCTGATTCTGTAACCATGAACCGCGACGGCCAGAGGCGGCTCGAAAGCTTCTTGTTTCAGCCGCCTGCTGCGGGCGTACAATACTGCCGACACTCCACTGTGCCAAATGATCTGCTCCAAATTGGAGGCAGTTATGTTCAAGACCTTTTTCGTAGTCACCGCATTGGTGCTCTGCGCTGCTTCTGCCCGCATTCAGGAACCCGGCACCGCGCCCGAGACGGCAGCTCCTCCTGCGGCGGTCAAGGCCATTCCAGCTCAGTCGAAGCCGACACCGGAGTCCACTGCTCGCGCCAAAAAGATGTATGGCTATGATTGCGCCATGTGTCATGGAGCGGACGGAACCGGCAAGGGCGATGTGGCCACCCAGATGAAACTGACGCTGAGCGACCTGTCCGATCCCTCCGCACTGAAGGACAAGACGGATGCCCAGTTATTCGCGTTGATTCGCGACGGCAAGGGCCAGATGCCGGCAGAAGGAGATCGCGTGAAGTCGGACGATCTGTGGAGCATGGTGGCCTATGTGCGCGCCCTGCCATCGGCTCCGAAGGACAAGACGGCGCCGGTGGAAACGACGGCGCACTGATCCAGAAGAGATCGGCGGCGGAGGATCTTTCAGCGCGCGACCGGGGCTACAGCTGTGGCTTGAGTCATCAACGCTGGCTTTTCGAGGAGAGGTTCGCCGGTCAGCTGCTGTTCGCGCAGACGCAGGACGGCCTGCCAGCTTTCGTTCGCGGCGCTTCGGCGGTCGGCGTGGTATTGAAGCGGTTGAGGCGAACCGTATCTCCGCAGAAACCTGGCGGAGACTCAGCGTGTTGAACAGGTGGGAACCAAGCCGGACGTCGCCGTAGTAGCAGAGCTCCTGCTCTGAAAGCCCTGGGACCGAGGCGTATCGGACCGCCGCGGCTGTGACGGAAGCTCGATTCCGAATCGCCGGTTCGAACAACGCCGAGTGAAAGCGAAGCACGGTGGAGCCGTCCGAGCTGGTGCCCTCGGGAAAGAGGAGCACCGGCAGATTGCGCGCAAGGATCGACTCCATGGTTCGGGCCGCTGCCGCTGCACTGGCAGCGTTGCCGCGTTCGAGAAACACTGTACCTGCTGCCGCTGCGAGCGCGCCGAAGATGGGCCAGGAGCGCACTTCGCTTTTGGCAACAAAGACGCAAGGAAAAGCCGCTCCGTAAAAGAGAATGTCGAGATAGCCCAGGTGGTTGGAGACGATCAGGCCGTTGCGCGGCAAGGGCCCGGAGAGGGACATGTCGAACGACAGCCTGCGCAAGACGCGCCGGCAGGAACGATGCAGCCACTCGGCGCGTTCGAGTTGGGTCGGCTCGGTGCGCAACTGCAGAAGCCAGTAGCGAACCAGGGATTCGGACAAGGTGAAGATGAGGACCGCAGAGCGCCACAAGCCACGAAACCACCTCATCGCGGTTCGGAGAGAAAGCGGTTCCTCGCCGCGGGTGTGAGCTGCTCCAGATCCAGCAGGGTGAGGAAGTCGATGGTGCCGAACTCGCGATCCCATGCCGGGGCTCCGCAGATTCTTGCGCCAACGGCGATATAGGTTTTGAGCAGCTTGGGCACCTTGGGAGTCGCGAGCGGGAGGTTCGTTCGCGGAGGCAAGGCGTATGGCGGAGTCGGGCGGGTGCGAAACGGCGAAGCGACCAGGAAGGGAATCAGCTCCTGGTACATGGCCCAGCCGGTCTGCGGATCCTGCGAATCGCCGGCCGCGCCTTGATGCAAGCCACCCGCGTCTTTCAGGTTTCCGAGGGAGTCCTTGAGGTTCATCGAGGAGCAGCCGACGAGATAGCGCAAGCCGTGGGCCTGGCTGTATTGGGCAATGCCGCGCCAAAGCAGGCTCAGCACTTCGCTGGTCCGATGGCTGCGTTCGATGGATGCGCGGCCCAGCTCGAGAACCTGGCTACGGATTCGCTCATATGGCGCGAAGTCAAACTCCTGGGCGCTGTAGTAGCCCAGCTGTCGTGCAGCGTTGTCGCCCGACTGCATGCGGTAGGTGCCGACGATTTCTCGCGCCGACCTGTCTTCGACGATCAGATGATCGCAGAAGAGATCAAACGCGTCGCGATCGAGGCCGGTGCTGTACGAGGATTGCAGACCTTCGCCGAGCTCCAGGTTGAACACGTTGAATCGCAAGCGGCAGGCGGCATCGCGTTCTGCAAGCGACGCGGCGAGCCTTACCTGGTAGCGGCCGAGTTCGATGGAGATCTGCGGCCGGATCTCGGTTCGAGCGAGCGGCGCGGGGATTGCGGGCGCCTGGGTTTTGGTCCTGGAGTGCTGGTGAAACACGTCAAAAGGGGCTGCGGAGAGCCAGCGCTGCGCATTTCGTCGGATGTGGGTGATCACGACACCATCATCGGACCGGTCGGAGAAAATAATTTTAAGGGCGCAAGAATACGCGAAGAATTCTCGGTTAAGTGGCACTGTATGGTGACCTAAGGCACCGGCCCAGGGTGTGCTGATCGGGGAAATTGAACTGACGTTCATCGAAATGGGACATACTTTCGCATTGACAAGGTAGATATTGTTGTTGTTTCCGGCACTTCCGGGTTACACTTGTGGAACGTCGAATACGGATTCAGGTTCTACGCTCGTTCTGCACTTTGCTGTCGCACTACCTGCGAATACCCCGACTTCCAATTCAGCGTTATATCAACACGAAGGAAAAACACCAGTTATGGAACAGGGAACAGTGAAGTGGTTTAACGATGCGAAGGGCTTTGGATTTTTGAGCCGTGCCAATGGTGAAGATGTATTTGTTCACCACACCGCGATTCAGGCCAATGGCTTCCGCAGCTTGCAGGAAGGCCAGGCGGTTCAGTTTAACGTTGTAAAGGGACCGAAGGGCTGGCAGGCAGAGAACGTTCAGGTTCTGTAAGCTTCCGAAAGAAGTTTGCAAGTAGAGAGGGACGGTCCGCGCCGTCCCTTTCGCTTTTCCGGCGGTTGCGAGGCGGGGGAGCGAGTCTGATAGTGTAGGGCGGAATGGCAGCTCAACTGGATTCAGACAAAGTGGCGGCTCCTCTCGAAGAGGTGCAGGCGAAGCGAAATTGGCTTCTGCTGTGGCCCAGCTTTTTCTTCGCGCTGGTACAAAGCCTGTGTACGGCGGTGATCGCCGTCAGTGGCGTTCGCGTGGTGATTGGGCTGTCGGCGCTGGCAGCGGCGGCGGGCCTGCATACGCCGGCTAAAGGATTCCATCAGGATGCCATTCGCATCCCGATGATGGTACTCGCGCTGGCTGGCGCGGTAATCAATCTTTATGTGGTGTGGCATATACGGCGGTTGCGCAATCGCCCCTCGGCGAAGTGGCGGCAACAGCCGCTGACGCGAAAGAAGCTCCGATCGGAGCGGCTGCAAATTGCGCTATCGATCGCGACGTTGGTGCTGCTGCTGGCGGAGTGGATGACGCATCGGATTGTTCATGGTGCCGGCCACATTCTTTAGCGAGCCTCGAGCTCGAATTGGCGGACGTGGCGTGACTTCACATCGGGTCCAGCAGCTAACGCCGGGCCAGCGGTGGGTCACTCCGGGGATTTCATTT
The DNA here is from genome assembly GCA_963748555.1 of uncultured Acidobacteriaceae bacterium. Classification (GTDB taxonomy): domain Bacteria; phylum Acidobacteriota; class Terriglobia; order Terriglobales; family Acidobacteriaceae; genus CAWKKW01. The sequence continues at coordinate 594,914 of CAVVJK010000017.1, read as the reverse complement.
CTGCCTGGAGCCGCGCGTGAAGGCGTTCGCTGAAGCCAACCGGCAATTCAAAGGTGCGATCGTCGGCCGTCAAGATAAGAATGTTGCGAGTCGAGTCGAGAATCGCAGAACACAGCTCGCAGTGTTCCAGGTGAAGCTCTATCTCGACACGAAGCTCGGGCGCGACTGTGCCGTCGAGGTAGTCGGAGATATAGCGCCAAACATGTTTGCAGTTCAGCTCCATGATCTCCTCCCTAGAATTCCCTGGCGAGGCGCGGCAGATTTCAGTATTGGGACCAGGCGTTTCTGCAGCATCATTCTTGCTCGATGCAAGCGAACCTTGACCAGGTTGACTGTGATGTTCAAGAGCGCAGCAGTTTCGTCCGGATCCCGCTCTTCCAGGTCGCGCAGCGTAAACACCTCGCGATAGATGCGGGGCAACTCCTGCACGGCCGCGCGCAGCAGCGCCTGTAACTCGCGGCGCTCCAAAGCTTCTGAGGGAATCTCCCGCCAATCGGTGAGCAGTGCCGGGGTGAAGTCGCCTTCGTGTTCGTCCGCATCGAGCGATTCAAGGGGCAGCACGAGCCGCCTGGCGCAGCCGGCTTCTCGCTTCGTTGAGCGTGATGGAGATCAGCCAGGTGCTGAAGCGCGAGTCGGAGCGGAAGGTGTGGAGATAGCGGAAGGCTTTCACGATGGCATCCTGTGCCGCATCTTCGGCCTCGGCTTCGCTCTTCAGCAGAGAGAGTGCCGTGAGATACACAGTCCGCTCGTAAGGAAGAATGAGCGTGTGAAATAACTCCTTCTCGCCGGCGCAAATGCGCACGATGATCTCGGCTTCCTGAGAGCTCGCGCATGGTTGTCGGCAGCTTCAAAGTCCTCGTCTAATTGGCCAATGCCTGATCGAGCAGGGCGGAGATGCGGGAGACTTCCACTTCTCCAGCCTGGTTATACAGAGCCTTTCCATGCGCATCGAGTACGGTCACATGGGGAATGTAGTTACGATAATACTTACGCGCGAGCTCCTGCTGTTCAGCCGAAGGATTGCGGTCCAGATCGACGATCACGAAGTGCACGCGCTGTTTGTATTTCTCATAGAGCTCAACGGTGCGCTGGGCCTGATGCTTGGAGTTGAAGCAGCCTTCCTGAAAGAAGATGATGTAGTTCGGCTTGCCGGCAGCCAATCCATCGCGCATGTTATCGCCGGAGATCAGCGGACCGTCCTGGCTATCGGAGCTGAAATCGAGCTTGGGATTCAGCCGCAGGTTCTCGGCCGAGAATGCGGGCAAGCTCAGCGAACAGAGCAGCACGCCACAGGATATCAAGCCAAACCTTCTCACTGCGTACCTCCACGAACCCTATCTGACGCAGCACAACACTCGCGGTTACAGAAATGTTTCGAAGTGTTAGCGGGGCTCATTTCTCAGCGACACTAAGCGAGCCAAGGAACAACTGTCTTGAATACCGATGGAGACGCAAGCAACCTAAGCGGGCGGGAAGATATACCAATGAGAAACAGAACTTATTTCTGCCTGCGACAGTGTAGTTCACAGAAAAGTCATGTTCGATAGCAGACCGAATGTCGCATGCGGGATGTGTGCTCCACAAAAGGTGAGTGGAAGCGCGCAGGTTTTGTTCGCGGCTCCTGATCGACCGAGCAGCGTGAGATACAATTGTGGTTAAGCACGAGCCAGATTTGATCTGCGGAAACCCCAGAACATTTATCAGCTCACTTATAAAAACATCCGAGGCACTTCGGCATCGATGCTGAGAGTGCAGGCGAGATCATCAGGAAGACGAGAGACGAATGAACAGAGAAGCAATCATTGCGCAGATAGATGAAGAGTTGTCCAGATTAGAGCGCGTTCGCGACTTACTGAACAGCACCAACGGCTACAAGGCGCTCGCCGCGAAGGCCGGAGTTAAGGCGGGAGGAAGGGCTGCACCACACCGGGCCGGAAGAAACGCGTGTTGAGTGAGGAAGCTCGCAACCGTATCGCGCAAGCGCAGAAGCGTCGCTGGGCGAAGCAGCGCAGGGAAGCCGCAGCTTCTGCGAAGAAGTAGTGGCCGCGCTCCAGCGAGCATGCTGAAAGTGAAGTTACTGCACCCGGATGCGCGTATGCCGACCGTGGCGTATGCAGGTAGCGACATCGGTTACGATTTGTACTCCATAGAAGATGTGGTCCTTGCTCCGGGTCGTCCGGTGAAGGTGCGCACCGGCATCGCGCTGGAGGGCCCTCCCGGATTCGGCTTTGTCCTGGGAGACCGTTCTTCCATGGCCAGCAAGGGAATTACTTATGCAGGAGGGCGCATCGATGCGGGCTATCGCGGCGAAATCCTGGTATGCCTCATCAATGTCAACCAGCCCGAGTGCCGCCTTCGTGTGGAGAAGAACAGCGAAGGCCAGGTGATCGATGTCTCGCTGGAGCGCGACGATGCGAGCATCGCCATTCACAAGGGCGACAAAATCATCCAGCTATCTCCGTTCCAGTCGTTGACGGATGGGGAGATCGTGAGGGCGGAGGAGCTGTCTTCCTCCGATCGGGATACAAAGGGATTTGGTTCGAGCGGCCGCTGATGTTGAAGCCGGATAGGTTCGGTTGGCTTGGTGGCATGGGCCTTCAAAGCCTTTGGGTTTGTCAGTGGGCTGGCATGGCGCCGAAGACCTCTGGTTATTCAGTCTGCTCTTTTTGGAGCGCAAGCATTCCCTCGGCGGCTAAAGCCGGATAGATTGGCTGGTCTTTATGGCACGGCTGAAGCCGTGCCCTTTCAAAGCCCTGAAGTCGGTCGGTACGCTGCCTTTCAAAGCCTTGTAGTCGGTCGATACGCTGTCTTTCAAAGCCTTTGAGTCGGTCGATACGCTGTCTTTCAAAGCCTTGTAATCGGTCGGTACGCTGCCTCTCAAGCCTTGTAATCGGTCGAGAGGCTGTTTTTCAAAGCCTTGTAGTCGGTCGATACGCTGTCTTTCAAAGCCTTTGAGTTTGTCAGTAGTCTGGCATGACCCTTCAACACTTTTTAGCTGTCGGTGGGCTGCTGTTTTTTGAGTGGCGGCATTCCCTCGACGGCTAAAGCCGGAATAGAGTCGGTTGCCTTGATGGCATGGCTGAAGCCATGCCTTTTCAAAGCCTCGGGTTTGCTCGGTACGTCTGGCATGCTCTTTCAAAGCCTTTGAGTTTGTCGGTAGTCTGCACCGTTGGGATGCAAGCATTCCCTCGGCGGCTAAAGCCGATAGAGTCGGCTGCCTTGATGGCACGGCTGAAGCCATGCCCTTTCAAAGCCTCTCAGTTTGGCTGCGGAGGCAGTCGAGCTGGGTTTGCAAAGTCAGGAGCAAGAGAAGAGGGCATCCGAATTTCCGGATGCCCTCTTTTGCTTGTGGTTCACGATCGGTTACGGCAGGTAGTAACGGAAGGAGGTCCAGAAGGCGTCGTCCGTTCCCTTGGCTCCGTTGCTCGGGTTGGTGATGCCACCCGCGCCGGACCAGAGGTCACGCTCGAAGTGGCTGTACTGGATGCCTTGACGCAGACGACCCTTGGGGCCGTTGTAGAAGTTGTACCAGTAGCCCACAGATGAGCTCCTGAACGTCTTTGTTGTTGCCGGCGCAGGTGCCCGTAGTGCCCGGAACGAAAGCGCCACCGGGAGCCGCTTCCGCATTGCAGCCGCTCATATTGGCAGAGCCGCGAACCGTAGCCGGAGCTGCCAAACTGTGCGACGGCCAACGTAGTCGCCACCGTAGTTGGCATAGAGGTTCAGGCGCTTGGTCGGATTCGCTTCGAAAGTACGCGAGAGCCGAGAAGTCGTGCAGCACAGCGATCTGCCCGTCGGGACGGAAGGTGATGTCTGCGATGGTCGCATCGCCGTAACGTCCAGTTCCGTCGCCGTAGAGACCCTTCAGGCCAACAGTGAGCTTCTTCTGTGCCAGCGGCACGCGGAAGCCGCCGCCGATACCGCCGCCCACTGTGGTGTCGTTATACGGAATCGGAGCCGAGTAGACGCGATTGCGGAAGAAGCGTCCGACGCCGAACACTTCCCAGTGTCCCCAGCCTGGTTCGAACGCAGCTTTGAACGACGAAATCCGGAGCCACGTTGAAGGAGTAGTTGGCGGTCGAGTTATACGAGACCGCCGCCCACACCGGGGCCGCCGAGCGTCTGGTTGGTGGGGTTGCTGCCAGCCGGTGAGCGTTTGCGGGTTTTCCGCCGACATGCCCACGAAGATCTTCTTGCCGAAATCCTTGCTGACGCGGAAGCCGTACTGGCGCTCCCAGACTGAAGCCGGCCGTGTATTGCGGGTCGATGGTGCTGGGGAGAATTTCGGTGCCGTTGGAAAGGCCCTGCGTGGTTTCTGTGGCGAGCGACCACATCTGTCCGGCAGTGAAGGTCCAGCCACTGTTCATCGCGGCCTGGGCCCAGATCTGGCGCTGGCGCAGCACGTAGCTGTTGCTCTGGTTGTTGTTGGAGGTGATGCCGGTGCCGAGCCAGTCCGCTTCGTAGTAGCCGGTGAGGGTCATGTTGTCGAGCTTGCCCACGGCCTTGAGGGCGACGCGTGACTGACGGGCCGAGCCGAAGAACTCGCTCAGGTGACCGGCGTCAGAGTGTTCGAGCGGAATACCGGTGAAGGGCGTGTTGATGCCGCCGCCGGTGGCTGCGCTGCGGTACACGGTGGCTGCTTCAATGAAGCTGCCGGCCGGAGAAATGGTGATGCCCTTGTAGTGGAGCGCGGTGGGATTCTCGATAGCGGCGCGAGTGGCCTTTTGATCGTCCTGCATGCTGGTGACGATGTTGGCGGTGTTGGTCTTCATGTCGCTGACGGCACCTTGCAGGCTGCTGACCGCGGTGGTGTTCTCGGTAAGCGCCTGCTGGTTCGTCTGTGCTGCCTGCTGCGCCTGTTGCGCTGCCGCCTGCGCGGCGGCTGCTGCCTGCTGTGCGGACTGCAGTTGCGCATCACGATCAGAGAGTTGCTGCTTCAACGACTGGATCTGGGAGTTGAATTCCTGACGCAATCCTTCAATTTGTGTTGCGACCGACGGAGCGGCCGGCTTCTTCGCCCGCGCATGCTTACGCGCGGTGGTTTTTTTGGAGGAGGAACTGGTTGTTCCACTCGCTGCGGTTTGAGCTTGTCCGGCGGCGAGCGCCGAAACCAGCACCAAGCCCGCCAGCGCCTTCAGATTCGTTTTCATTTGGCCTCTCTTGGATGGAATAGCGAAGTACAGATGATGACAATGTGAATGAATCTCAACCTGTGCCGGTTGTGTTTCCGTGGCGAATCGATTCCCGACTTGACTGCGCAGACTGGTCCCTGAACACAGGCCTTTGTTGCTACAGTCAGGTTGGCAGGGCTATGTGAAAATACCGAGAATGGACGATGAATAACCGGAGAAAGTACTTTGTTTTCTCGGGTTTGTCGACGCGCGCGGTTACAAATTAAAGCGCCGACAGGCGGAGCGGACGCCGCCTAAACGGCGCCACGCGTGCTTGCCGGGAAGCCCGGCCGTTCGCTACCGCGCTGCCGCTTTCGCCGTGGGTTCGGCTTTGCCCGCGCTGATCAGGTTGGCGAGGATCCGATAGGCGCCCGGAACAGCCTCGGGCAATTGCCGGTAGAGTGCGAGTCCAGCGTAGATGTACACGCCTTTGCCATAGCGCGCATAGAGCAGGCCGCCGCGCTGCGGATCCTGACCGGGGTCGTGCGTCTCGGCGAGGGCGGTGTAGTGGCTGTCCCACTTCTGCAGAAACGAGTGGCCGCGCTCCTCCACCCATCCATCGAAATCCGCCGGGGTGATGTGGTTGGGATAGGTGAAGAGCGGATGATTGGGATCGAGCAGCGCGACGGGCGCGGCTTCGTCGACGACCTTCTCCGGATTGCGGCCGAGCACGTAGGGATACGGGCCGTAGTCGTGGTCATATTCGCCGGAGTTGTACTGCACGATGACGCAGCCGCCATTGCGAACGTAGTCGAGCAGGCGGCCGGTGGCCTGGGCGAGTTCTGGACGGGCAGCGTAGGCGCGAATGCCAAGCAGGATGGCGTCGTATTTGCTGAGATCGTCGGAGAGCACTTCGTCGGCACTGAGCAGGTGAGGCACAACGCCGAGTTCTTCCAGGGCATGCGGTACTTCGTCGCCTGTACCCATGACGTAGCCGACGTTGAGGCCGGGCGCAACTTTCACGTCGATGCCGCGCACCCGGTAGGTTGCGGGATGGTAGAGGTAGTAGGGCCGGACGCCCGGGTAGCCGACGGTCTGGTAGCCCTCGCGATATTCGTAGTTGCCGGTTTTGGCGACGGCCTGCAAGGTGTAACTCTGCTCAGCGACGGAGCTGGCGGCGATGCGGAAGGAGATGGTCGTGTCTTCGCCGCCGCGAAGGTGGAACTCCGCCTGCTGGGGTTCGGCAGTCCAGCCTTGCGGCAGGTCAAGCTTCAGTGTGCCTTGATTGTTGCCTTCGATATTGCAGTGCACTTTGACTGCGAGCGGGAAATCCTTGCTGCCGAGCGGCACCACGCCCGCGGAGGAGTCGAGAGTGACGGAGAGGCCGGGAGCGACCACGAGCGGCTCAAAGACAGCTCCCGGTCCACGCACGCGATGCACGGTCTGCACCACCTGGCCGATGCGGATGGGAACGCCGCCGTAGTGAAACTCGGCCCAGCCCTCGAGTGGATAGGCAGCGAAGGACTGGTTGAGCCAGCGCGGGTCGCTGACATCGTAGTAGGCCTGCTCGGTATTGGGGCGGGAGAAGTACGGCTTGGTGAGGGAGGCGCTGTGAGGAACGGCCACTCCGAAGAGAACGTCGCCGGCGGTGGTGGCGGGATCATCGATGCCGGGCGAAGCGAGCCGCGAAATCTGCCAGTTGGCATCGTCATTGGCTTTGAGCCAGGTCTTGGCAAGCTGAACCTGGGAGGCAGAGGCCCATCCGGAGGCGCTGAATACGTGCAGGCGCACGTTGATGTCAGAGCCGGGAGTGATCGCGGTGGGCGTGTCTTCGGCGGAGAGGGAAGGGGCGGCGTTTGCACCGGCAGCGGATTTGGGCGCAAGCAGCGCTCTGACTTCAAGGCCAAGCGCCTGCGGCGAGCGCGGTGTTGAACTGCACCAGCTTGATTTGCAGTTCGTGATCGATATTTGCCTTGTCGTCGGCGCTGAGAGAACTGGCGTCGACCTGCTCCATCAGCTTTTGCGTGGCGAGATAGCCGTCGCGCAGCTCGGGCGCGATCTTCACCGGAGTTCCGGGTGAAAAGGTGCGGACGGCCTGATCGACGTGCTGCTGGATCTGCTTAGTCCGGTGAGCAGAACGGCGTTGTCGCCATGGGCGAGCTGGGCGATGCCGAGCAGGGAGACATCGATGCCGTCGAAGAAGGAGCTCTCCTCGTCTTTGGCTGGAACGCGGGAAGCGTAGCGGTGATAAGGCACGCTGGAGGCGCCGGCGAGCGGAGGATTGCCGCCGCCGTTCTGGGACTTCTGCTCGCCCCAGCCCTGGCGCGAGATTTGAATGTAGGAGCGGCCGAGCACCGGATCGAAGTCGCCCTCGGGAATCTCGAGGGTGGTGGCGGGCGCGTGTTCGGTCCACTGCTTGTCAATGTAGTTGTAGAAGCGAACCGGCGCCCACTTGTTGGTCGCGTAATCGAACATGCCCTGGGCGGAGATGGAGAAGGTGGGGACGCGCGCGTAGACCTTGAGCGGAGACCAGGGCCGCAGTCCGGCTTTGATCTGGTCGGGAAAGACGTTGGGATCGCCGGCTGCGGTGAAGGCTTCCTGCGCCATCTCGCCGGAGACCTGGTGATGGCCGTGGCCATCGGTGATGCCGCCGACGAAGGTGGAGGTAAGCACCAGCGGCCGATTGATGCGCACGGCGCGAACTACGTCATAGAGCACGCGGTCGTGACCCCAGCGGGCGAAGGCTTCGTCGATGGTCTTGGAGAAGCCGTAATCGGCGACGCGGGACCAGTATTGCTCGGCGCCGTAGTAGGCGTCGGCGCGAAGGACTTCGTTGGTGCGGAGCAGGCCGAGGGCGTCGTACGACTCGCCGGACATGGCGTTCTGTCCGCCTTCGCCGCGGGTGAGGGTCATCAGCGCGGTGCGCACGCCGGCGCCGCGCGATTCGTAGGTGAGCATGCCGCCGTCTTCATCGTCAGGATGAGCGACGATGGTCATGAGGCTGGCCCAGGTCCGGAGCTTGTTCAACGTCTGCCAGAGGCCGGCGGCGCCGCGATCTTCGGCCAGCGGTTGCGCATCGACGGCCGGGGCGAGTGTGGTGGCGTAGGGCACGGTTTGCGCGCCAGCGAGGCAGCAAGCAGCCATCGCGGTGAAGGCTGTGCAGCGTTGAAGCAGCGAGACAAGAGATCGGGTGGTGCCACTCGACTGAGAAATGATCATTCCTATCCATGGCACAGGAGCGGCGGCGGAGTCGGCGCTCGCATGCGGAGTTCTAATTGACGCTTAAGGCCAGTGTACAATCCACGCAGCCGGGCGCGAACCGGAGAGCGGTTTGAGCGTTCGCGGATTGTGCCCGGAAACCAAACGCCTTTCATGCTGCCACTCGAGCCAGGTTCCCCAGAAAATTCAACATCGCGCACACTGGATTGATTCGCCAGGTCGGGCTGGGCAGCGCGCTCTCGCTGAACATGATCAACATGATCGGCGTGGGGCCATTCATCACGCTGCCGCTGGTGGTGATGGCGATGGGCGGACCGCAGGCCATGCTGGGCTGGGTGTTGGGCGCATTGATTGCGGTATGCGACGGCATGGTGTGGGCCGAGCTGGGCGCGGCGTTGCCGCAGGCGGGCGGATCGTACGCGTTCCTGCGCGAGATCTACGGGCGCGATGGCGCAGGACGATGGGCATCGTTCCTCTACGTGTGGCAACTCGGATTCAGCGCGCCGTTGTCGATTGCTTCGGGCTGCATTGGACTGGCGCAGTATGCAGCGTACCTGTGGCCTTCGTTGTCGGGAACGCTGGCGGGACCGGGCGGCGCTCCGGCGCTGAGAGCGATTCACTACACCAGCCTGCTGGCTGCGGGGACGTGCGTGGTGATGGTGGCGCTGCTCTATCGCAAGGTGCGCACGGTTGCACGGCTTGCATGGGTGCTTTGGGCTGGAGTGCTGTTCACGATCGGGGCGGTGGTCGTGGCTGGGCTGACGCACTTTCATCCGGCACTGGCGTTCACCTTTCCGCCGCATGCGTTTCAGTGGAACACGGTGTTCTTCCAGGGGCTGGGCGCGGCGACCCTGATCACGACTTACGATTACTGGGGCTACTACAACGTCACGTTCCTGGGCGCGGAGATTCGCGAACCGGGACGGAACATTCCACGCGCGGTGCTGTTCTCAATCCTGATCGTAGCGGGCTTGTACCTGCTGATGAACATCAGCGTGCTGGGAGTGATTCCGTGGCAGGAGCTGGTCGCGGCGGTGCAGGCGAAGGGACACTATGCGGTCGTCGCGGTGGTGATGCAGCGAACCTTTGGCAGCACCGCGGGCCAGGTGGTTGCGGCGCTGGTGATGTGGACTGCGTTTGCGTCGGTGTTCGCGCTGCTGCTGGGGTATTCGCGGGTGCCGTATGCGGCGGCTCTCGACGGAAACTACTTCCGGGTGTTTGGCCGTCTTCATCCACGTCACCGCTTCCCGCACATATCGCTGCTGGCGCTGGGCGCGGTGACGGTGGTGTTCTGCTTCTTCAACCTGGCGCAGGTGATCTCGGCGCTGGTGGCCATTCGCATCGTGCTGCAGTTCGTGTTGCAGCAGGTGGGCGTGATGATCCTGAGAGTTCGGAGGCCGGAACTGCCGCGGCCCTTCCGCATCTGGCTTTATCCGCTGCCGCCGCTGTTTGCGCTGATGGGGTTTCTGTTCGTGCTGTTTTCGCGCAAGGACGCTTCGCGAGAACTGCTCTTCGCAATCGGGATTGCTCTCTCCGGTTCGGCCATCTACTTCAGCCGCGCATATTTTCGCAGGGAATGGCCTTTCGTAACCGACTGCGGTTACCCAATCACCTCACTCGAAGTAGAGGCTCACATCCCCGGCCGTGCTGAAGTGCGCCAATACAGTGGATCCGGCCTCCGCCAGCGTCTTTCCGGTCCAGCTTCCGGTGGTCACCCAGTCGCCGGTCCGCAACCCGCCGGTTCGCCATGCGCCTTGATTCGCCAGCCAGACGACCAGCCGCACGAGATCGGTCCCGGCAGTATTGGAGCCAGTGGCTTCGACACGAATCACGCCATCGACAGTAACCTTCGCGACCTCGCGAGAGAAGTCGATTGTCTCCCAATTGGGAACCGGTGCGCCGTAGGCGAATCCGCCATGAATCTGCAAGTCGGCCAGCAACGTGAACCGCTCCACCAGGTCCGAATCTTCAAAGGCGGATTCCAGTAGCTCGATCGCGGGATGGCAGCTGGCGATGGCGGAGACGACCTCTTCGCGGGAGTAAGGGTTGGCTGCGGGGCGGCAGATCGCTGCCGATGCGGAACGCAATCTCGACCTCGATGCCGCGCATGCGACCCGTCCGGATACGAGCCCCGCTCTGGGTGATTCCCATGAGAGGCATGGGCGCAAAGACCGGGCTCACGTCGGGCGAGGGCGCTCCCACCTTCCATCCACCGATGTCCCCGAAGGCGAGAGCTATCTGATCCTGCACCGCGTAGGCCTGTTCCAGAGTGTTGGGCTGCAGTTCGGCAGGAAGATCGGCAATGGGCTGGAGGGTGCGTCGCGCCTGGAGCAACACTTCGGCAGCGCGCGACATACGGTCGTTCTCGACGGGCGTTAACTGTGCCACACAGATCTCCGGGAAAGTTTCAGGCAGACTTCAAGACGCGTTCACCTGTCTGTAGATTCATGATAGAGCACGCAAGTTCGGGTATGCTTCTTGGGTGACTGGGGTGGTCAAAGCCCGGTCCCGTGAGGGAACGATGAAGATATCGCCGAAACTCCTAATGGCCTTTCCACTGTCGGCCTTCTGTTTGCTCTCGAGCGCAGCGTATGCGAAAGCTCCGGCACCGGTAAAGGTGGAGATCAAGACTGCGCAAGGAGCCGATGCTGGTACGGCGACCCTGACGCAGGCGAAGGGCGGGGTGAAGATCAAGCTGGCCCTGAAAGGTTTGCCCCCGGGCGAACACGCAGTGCATATTCACCAGAATGCGAAATGCGACGCGCCGGACTTCAAGTCTGCCGGCGGACACTTCAACCCGGCAGGAAAGAAGCACGGGATCAAGAGCCCCGACGGTCATCACAACGGCGACCTGCCGGTGAATCTTACGGTGAAGGCCAACGGTACAGATAACGTATCCTTCACGGATACGGATATCTCGCTCGATCCGAGCGCGCCGAACTCGGTCTTCAGCAATGGCGGAACGTCGATCATGATTCACGAGAAGGCGGACGACATGATGACCGATCCGACCGGGAACGCAGGATCGCGAATCGCGTGTGGCGTGATCGTGGCGCCCCAGTCCTAAACATCACGACCAGGAACACACGACCGGGCGGGTCTCGACCGAGGCCCGCTGCTTACCCGAACTGATACGCCGAAATGACAACGCCCATCACGCGATCGCTGAACGTGCGATGCCCGCGATCGTCTCCGGCTGCGCCCGCGGCCACCATCAGCGGAAGCAGGTGTTCTTCGCGTGGATGCGCCAGTCGCGCGTGAGGAGCCTGGGTCCAGTGCCTGAGCCGTGCGGTTCGCTCGACGATGTCGGGATCCGTGACAGCATGCGTCAACCAGGCGTCGAATTCGTTTGAAGCGTCGCTGTACTTCGAGCCGAAGCCGCGCAGGTTGTGGTAGCTCATGCCACTGCCGACGATCAGCACGCCCTGGCTGCGGAGCGGTTGCAGCGCACGGCCGATGGCGAGGTGTGTCGTGGGATCGAGACCCAGTTCGCAACGAAAGCTGCACGATGGGAACGGAGGCGTCTCGGGATAGATCAGCTTGAACGGGATGAAGACGCCGTGATCGAAGCCGCGCTGGTTGTCGGCCTGCGGGTGGAAGTCCAGCCGATGACAGCAGTTCCCCAACTTTGGCGGCAAGGGCGGGATCGCCCGGTGCCGGGTAGGTGAGCTGATAGGTGTGCGGCGGAAATCCTGTGTAGTCGTAGATCAGCGGCGGATGCGGATTTGTACTGACGGTGGGCTCCGCCGTCTCCCAATGCCCGGAGATCACCAGGATGGCAGAGGGAACGCTGGGAAGCGTGGAGGCGCAGGCCGGACAGCCACGCAGCCATCTTCGTCCAGGTGTCGGGCGGATTCCAGTCCATGAAGAAGCAAGGGCCGCCGCCATGTGGGATGAACAGTGTGGGAAGTTGCGCGGGCTGAACGGATGAAGCGGAGTCGATCATGACGCCTCCACAGTCTTCGATTCAGCACGCGGCAATGCGGTGCGAAAGTTCGCGGCACCGGTTGATGCGGAATTGGTCTGCATCGGCCATGGGGTTCAGGCCCTGATCGGGGAGTTTCCTTCGCGCGCCGGAATCTCGTCGGAGACGACTTCGAAATGCTTGAGGGTGGAGGTGCCGAACGAAGTTAGGAAGGCAACGTCGGCGGCATCGCGTCCCGTGGCCATGAGCACGCGGCCTATGCGCGGATGATTGTGGCGGGCATCGAAGGTCCACCAGCGGCCATCGAGATAGGCCTCGAACCAGGCGCTGAAATCCATGGGCGTGTACGGCGGCGGCACCTGGATGTCGCCCAGATAGCCGGCAACGTAGCGAGCGGGAATATTGAGAGCGCGGCAGAAGGTGACCGCGAGGTGCTGGAAATCGCGGCAGACGCCGGTGCGTTCGGTATAGACATCGAGCGCGGTCTTGGTGCTGCGGGCGAAGTGATAGCCGAAGGTGACCTTGTCGTGGATCCAGCCGCAGATGGCTTCGACGCGTCCCCAGCCGGGGGTGATGCCGCCGAAGAGTTCGACGGCGACCTGCGAAAGACGGTCCACTTCGCAGTAGCGGCTGTTGAGCAGGAAGCGCAGGACGTCGGCGGGCAATTCCTGTGGCGGAATCTCGCGCGCGGTGGGACAACGGGGTCAGGGTCGCCGGAGTCTTCGATCAGCGTCGAATTGAAGAGGCGCAAGTGGCCGGCCGGCGCGTAGAAGCGGGTGCAGAGATTGCCGAAGGAGTCGGTGTATTCCTCAAGAGCAGATGCAGGCTCGGTGTGCACACAGTCGGGCTCCCGCAGGTCAGGGACCCGCGAAGGATGCACGCGCAGCTGTGCTACAAAAGAGGCAGGGGCAGGCAGATCGAACTGCATGTCGTATCCCAGACGTATGAACATGGTCCACCTTTGGATGTTGGGTTCGAAGACAAAGTTGTCGGGTACTTACGACAGGGTAAGCGCGGCAAGCTGACCGAAACTGCGTACGACCGGCGGCACACGCCCGGCGAAGGTGCAAGAGTGGCGCCGCTTGCAATAAAAATACACCGCACGATCATTCGAACTGGCAAAAGTACCGCGAAACAGCTCTGGAACTGCCACAATGGCTACACGGCACATTGAAATGATTTGGGGCGGCACATGACCTACTGCTTAGGCATCATGACACATGAAGGACTGGTAATGGCATCGGATTCGCGGACCAACGCGGGTTTCGACGATTTGAATATCGCGCGCAAGATGCATACCTTCTGCCAGCCCGGTCAGCGGGCATTCGTGGTGCTGAGCAGCGGGAGTCTTTCGCTGACCCAGTCGGTGATCAACCTGCTGCGGTCCAGCTTCGATGCGGGCGAGGGATTGGGTCAGGCGAATTCGCTGTACGAGGCGGCGCGCGAGGTGGGCGAGGCGGTGCGGCAGGTGGCCGAGATTGACCGCGCGGCGCTCGAGCGCGACAACTACAACTTCAACGTGCATTTTCTGCTCGGGAGGACAGGTGCGGGGCGAGGCGCCGAATCTGTATCTCATCTACCCGCAGGGAAATCCGTTGAACGCGACCGTCGATTCTCCGTTTCTGCAATTGGGCGAGTACAAATATGGCCGGCCGATTCTGGATCGCGGAGTGGTGTTCGGGTCGACCAGCCTGAAGGTCGCGGCGAAGTATGCGCTGTTGTCGTTTGACGCGACGATGCGTTCGAACGTGACGGTAGGGCCGCCGGTGGAACTGATGTTGTATCGCAAGGACACGCTGGAGTTCGACTGCTACCGGAGATTTTCAGCCGGAGACAGCGAACTGGAATCGATTCATGCGCGGTGGGAGCAGTCGCTGCGGCGAGCGGTGGAGGACCTGCCGGAGATTCAATTCACTGCGCCGAACAAGCTGGTGACGCAGCAGATCCTGGTGTGATGTGTGGGGATCGTTGCTGGGCTGAGTAAGCAGCCAGCATCTTTCCAGGAAAGCAAGAAGCGGGCCTCCGATGTGGGAGGCCCGCTTTTTTTCGACACGCGAAAGAGAGTTATTGCATGGAGCCGTTGCGGGCGCTTTCTTTCTGCGCGACGACCTTCTCGGCATTCTGTTCGAGGGCCTGTGCCTGCGGCAGGAAATCGATCGCCTTCTGAATCATCGGATCCCAGTCGGCACGGACCTTCAGGCCTTCCTGCTGGCCGAACTGCGAGGTGAAGATCTCGGCCTTGATGTTCGCCCGGATCCAATCCTGCACGCTGGTCAGGTCCTGCTCGGAGTAGGTGATCTCCTGCGTGCTGAGGAACTGCTTGAACTCCGCCATGACCGGATCGGTCACCTGGAAGTCTTTGCCGACGGTGCGGGTCGCCAGGTAGTGCTTGGCGAAGTTGAAGAAGGCGTAGTGCTCGAGCAGCACGTCCTGGAAGTGATTGGACTTGGGTGTGTCGATCTTGTCGTCGGGCGTGATGCCGCCGCCGCCATAGACGGTTCGGCCGGAGTCGGTGAGCTTGACTTCGCGGGTCTTGGTGTCTTGCGGCGGCTCGTGATTGTAGTAGTAGTCGTAGAGCGAGACGCCGCTGTAGTTGCGCTGAATGAGGCGACCGCTGGGCGTGTAGTAGTGATAGGTCGTGAGCGCGAGACCGGTGTTCTCAGAGAGCTGATACACGGTCTGGACCAGGCCCTTGCCGAAGGTCGTTTCGCCGACGATCAGCGCGCGATCGTGATCCTGCAAGGCGCCGGAGACGATCTCGGCGGCCGAAGCGGTGCCGCGGTTTACCACCACGACCACCGGGTAGTCGCGTCCGCCATTGCCGTGCGAGGCCTTGTAGATCTGTTCGGGATAGGCGCGGCCGCGCTGCGAGACGATGACCTGTCCACGGCGCAGGAACTTGTCGCAGACGGCGACGGCTTCGCTGAGCAGGCCGCCCGGATTGCCGCGCAGGTCGAGCACGAGACCCTTGACGTCGCCGAATTCATCGAGCGCGTCGGAGATTTCGCGGCCGGTGGTCTCCTGGAAGTTGGTCAGGTGGATATAGCCGATGCCGGGGCGGATCTGGTACTTGAGGTCGACGCTGTTGTGCGGGATCTCATCACGGATGAGGTCGAACACCAGGGGCTTGGCCGCGCCTTCGCGGGCGAGCGTGACCTGAACGTGGGTACCTTTCGGCCCCTTGAGCATGTTGGCCACGTCTTCGGAGTTCAGATTCTCGGTCGGCTTGCCGTCCACGGCGACGATGACGTCTCCAGGACGAATGCCGGCGCGAAACGACGGCGTACCTTCAAACGGCGTGACCACGACGATCTTGTTGCTCTGCGGCTGGATGAGCATGCCCACGCCGTAGTACTTGCCGTGCTGATCCTCGCGCATCTTGGCGTACGCCTTGGGATCGTAAAAGCTGGAGTGAGGATCGAGGACGCGAAGCATGCCCGGGATGGCGCCGTCGTAAATCACCTTGCCGGACTTGTCGCCGGAGATGGGCTCGGCGTAGTTCTGCGCAACGATGTCGTACACGCTGGTGAAGGAGCGCAGGCTATCGCGGAAGGTGGATTCGTCGGTGCTGGACTGAGCGCCTACCTTCTGACTGACCACCATGCCGACCATGGCGCAAGCGGCAAAGAAGACGACCAGAGAGAAAGCGGTACGGCGGGTGCGAGAGGGCATAGTGCGGGAATCCTCAGTCGCCGGCGAGTCGAAGACAGGCTTTCCCCTCGACAAAACCGTGCGCGTCTATGACAAATTGTAGCACTGCGTGGTCTAAAGAAGTGCCGGTGAATTGCGTGCCGTTTTCGCCCCGCCACTGAGCGTTTTGCAATGGTTGGACGCGGAGCGATTGGCTTTCGTCTGGGGCGGTGTTTAGAATGACCCAAGGCATAATCCGACTCAAGCGCAGGAACAACGTCGGACCGGGAATCCGGTTCGAAGAAGCCCCGGACGCCTAACTAGAGATATCGAGACCCATGAAGCTTAAAACCTTGCAGTTCCAGGCCCTGCTGGCCGTCAGCATCGGCACCCTCGCTCTTCCGGCCCTCAGCCAGACCGCTCGACCCGGAAATGCCGCGCAGGCATCCCCCTTCGGTGGAACCGTGGTCGAGGAAGTCATCGCCCGGGTCAACGACCAGATCATCAGCAAGTCGGACTACGATCGCGCCGCGCAGGAGATGGAACAGCAAGGCCGGCAGCAGGGGCTCTCGCAGCAGGAGATTGACGCGCAGAAGAAAGACCTGCTTCGCGACCTGGTGGACCGCCAGTTGCTGCTGTCCAAGGGCAAAGAGCTGGGCATTACCGGCGAGACCGAACTGGTCAAAGAGCTGGATAACATCCGCAAGCAGTACAAGCTCGACACCATGGAGGACCTGCAGAAGGCAGCCGAAGGCCAGGGTGTGAACTACGAAGACTACAAGGCCACCATTCGCAACCGGATCATCACCCAGGAGGTGATGCGGCAGGAAGTGGGTCGCCGGCTGGGCCTGACTCATGCCGATGTGGAGAAGTTCTACGAGCAGCACAAGAGCGAGTTCAACCGGCCCGAGTCGGTCCACCTGAGCGAGATTCTGATTCCGACGAGCGCGCCGCAGCGGCGCCGGCGGGGCACCCGCAGCGACCGCAACACCGGCACCTGTCGATGATGCGACTCTGGCGGCGGCGCAAGCCAAGGCCGACGAGGTGGCAGCCAAGCTCAAGTCGGGCAGCAACTTCGCAGACCTAGCCAAAACCTACAGCTCCGGACCCACAGCGGCCCAGGGCGGCGATCTGGGCGTCTTCAAGCGGGGCCAGCTCGCCAAGCTGCTGGAGGACAAGACCTTCGCGCTCCAGGCTGGACAGGTCACCGATCCGATCCGCACCAAACAGGGGTTCGTCATTCTCAAGGTTGACGAGCATACGCCGGGCGGCGTGGTCGCCTTGAAAGACGTAGAGCCGCAGGTTGAGGACGCGGTTGCGCAGGAGAAGATGGAGCCGGCGGTACGCAAGTATCTGAAGCAGGCGCGCGAAGAGGCGTACATCGAGTACAAGCCCGGCTACGTGGACACGGCGGCGGTGACCAATCCCGGGAAACCGGTCTACAGCGCCTACACTCCGCCATCGCCGAAGAAGAAGAGGAAGCTGGTTCGTACCCGGTATCACCAGAGAACGCCGCGCACCAAGGCGGCCCCAGCGACGACGCAAACGGCCGCCGCACCGCCCGAACGTGCCATCGCTCGCGGATGTACCCCAGGGCAACGCGGGAAATACAGCCGCGGGGACGGCCGGCACACCGAGCGCGACTTCGAGCGCGCCGACGCCAAGCTCCGCGCCGGCCGCTCCTGCTGGAAGCACATCGGATACCGCTGCTGGCTCGACCGGGGCATCCTCGAACAAGAAGACCCGGCTCTCGGCCAGTGCGCCTGCACCAAGCACGATGAAGGCGGGCAAGAAGGAAAAGATTCGTTTCGGACAGGCGCCGCGCGAGACGCTGCCGAAGAACGAAAACACGCGCAACGTAGATGCGGGTTCGACTGAAGCTTCGAGCGGCGGCAACGATGCCACGGCGGCAGACACCCAGGTGGCAGCCAATGGTAATTCTGAAGCTGCCGATCTGCCGGCGCAGGCTCCAGAGCCCAAGCCGGAAAAGAAGCGTTTCGCCGATCGCGCCAAGCTTCCGAAGGAGAAGAAGGCCAAGGGTGCGCAGGCGGACCCGTTCGCCCCGGCACCGGCCTCGGATGAGGAAGTGGCCGCGCAGAAGGTGCAGTCTTCTCCTCTGGGGCTAGCGGGCGACACTTCGAAGAAAAAGAAGAAGCCGAAGCCGGACCACAAAGTTCGCATTGCAGGATCAGCAGAAGCCTGCAGACCAGACGGCGACCTTCGGATCAGACCGGACCCGAGAATCAGACGCCGCTTGGCGACGGCTCCGGCTACGCGCCAGTCCGGCACCGGCAACTCCGCAGGGCCAGGGAACCACACCACCGCCACAATAGCCCTGGTCGTCCTCCAGTGCGGCGTGCAGAGATCGGCCAGAAGAGGGCCGTTGGGTGCGAATGAAAGAGCACTTTATTGCGGACTTTGGCGCGCACGAAAACGAGACGCTGGTCTCGTATTTCGCCGCCACTCAGAAGCAGGTACGCACGACCAAGGCCGGCGCGAGTCTACCTGGCGGTGACGTTGTGTGACAGCACCGGCCAGGTGGATGCGCGGATGTGGGACGGCGTTCCCGCGGCTGCGGCTACCTTTGAGCAGGGCGACATCGTCAAGGTGCAGGCGCAGGTATGCCGCTTTGACGGCCGCGCTGCAGCTGAAGCTCGACAAGATCCGAAAGGCCGCCGAACCGGAGTACGAACTGGGCGACTTTCTGCCCAAGACCACCAAGAACGTCGACGAGCTGTGGTCGGAGCTGAACCTCTACGTCGAAAGCTTCACGCGATCCGCATCTGAAGGCGCTGATGCGGAGCTTCCTCGACGATCCGCAGATTGCCGAGCGCACTGCGCCAGGCTCCCGCCGCCAAGAGCCTGCATCATGCGTGGATCGGCGGCCTGCTGGAGCACATCGTTTCGCTGCTGGACATTTGCGAACTGGCGGCCAGCCACTACACCGAGGTGCATCGCGACCTGCTGCTGACCGGGGCCATGCTGCACGATATCGGCAAGCTGCAGGAGTTGCGCTGGGGAACGGCGTTCGACTACACGCTCGAGGGAACGCTGGTCGGGCACATCACCATCGGCGTCGAGCATGGTCGATCAGAAGATTGCGGCACTGCCCGGACTTTCCGCCGCAGCTTCGAATCCTGGTGGAGCACATCATTCTGAGCCATCACGGGAAATACGAATTCGGCTCGCCGAAGCTGCCGATGATTCCCGAGGCCGTGCTGCTCAACTTTCTCGATGACATGGACGCGAAGATGCAGCTGATGCGCACCGAATTTGCGCGCAACGAGGCTGCGGGCAGAGCCGCGGGCCAGTTTACGGACTGGGTGCGAGCGATGGAGCGGCCTCTGTTGAATACGCGGGGCTATCTCGATGCAAGTCGAGGGCAAGGAATGACATGCCGTATCTGCTGAAGACTGAACCGGATGCGTATTCGATGGACGACCTGCTGCGCGACAAGGAGACTGTGTGGGATGGCGTGACCAATCGCAACTGCGGTGAAACATCTGCGCGAGATGAAGAAGGGCGACAAGCTGGTCATCTATCACACCGGCGACGACCGCACGGCAGTCGGTACGGCGAAGGTGCTGTCAGTGGATGCGAGCGATCCTAAGGTGCCGCTGGTGCGCATCCAGGCGGGAAGCAGCTGAAGCAGCCGAAGACGCTGACGAGATCAAGCAGGCGAAGCTGTTCGCGGATTCGCCGCTGGTCAGGATCGGCAGGCTGAGCGTCGTTCCTCTCACCGAAGACCAGTACACCTGGCTTACGGGCAGCTGAACCGGCAGCGGCTGTGCTCGCGATGCGCTGCGATACAATCAAATCTGGCTAAGCGCACATACAATGCTACGTTTTTCTACTGCAGGCGAATCGCACGGCGAGAGCTTGATTGCCCTGGTTTCAGGGCTTCCAGCGGGTCTCGAGATCGACACGGAGTTCATCAACCGCGAGCTATGGCGGCGCCAGCAGGGCTATGGGCGCGGCGGCCGGATGCGGATTGAGACCGACACCGATCCACATTCTGTCGGGAGTGAGGCACGGCAAAACCATCGGCGCGCCGATCGCCATTGAGATCGATAATCGCGACTGGAAAAACTGGACCGATGTGCTGCCGGTCGAGGCCGGGCGACCCGTCCAAACACAAGGCGGTGGCTTCGCCGCGGCCGGGCCATGCAGACCTGGCGGGCGCGCTCAAATACAACTTCCCGGATGCGCGGTATGTTCTGGAGCGTGCGTCGGCGCGCGAGTCGACGGCGCGCGTGGCAGCGGGTGGGCTGGGCAAATTGCTGCTGAAGCTGCTGGGCATCGACGTGGCCAGCCATGTGACGCGCGTGGGCCGTGCGGAGCTGGGCCGCGATGCGAGTTGGGAAGAGATCTCGGCGCTGCGCGAGAAGGACGAAGTGCTGCTGAACTGCGTGGATGCGGAAGCCGAGGCGCGGATGAAGGCCGAGGTGGACGGAGTGCTGCGGACCGGCGACTCGATCGGCGGCGTCTTTGAAGTGGTGGTGCATGGCGCGCCGGCGGGTATCGGCACGTACGTGAACTGGGACGAGCGGCTGGATGGAATTCTGGCGCAGGCGGTGATGTCGCTGCAGGCGGTGAAGGCGGTAGAGATTGGGAGAGGCGTCACCGCGGCAGAGTCGTTGGGTTCGGAAGTGCACGACGCCATCGGATACGGCGAGCAGGAGAATGGTTCGCACACCCGCTTCACCCGCGAGCGCAACAACGCGGGCGGAATCGAAGGCGGCGTATCGAACGGCGAAGACATCATCGTGCGCGGATATTTGAAGCCGATCTCGACGCTGCGGCGGCCGTTGGGATCGGTTCGCTTCGACACGCGCGAAGCGACCAAGGCGGCCTATGAGCGCAGCGATGTGTGCGTGGTGCCCGCGGCGGGCGTAGCGGCCGAGGCGATGGTGGCGTTGGCGGTGGGCCGGTTGGTGCTGGAGAAGTTTGGCGGGGATTCGGCGGGCGAGCTGCGCAGAAACTACGACGGCTATCTGGAACAGATACGAAAATTTTAGGCCCGAGGCAGAGTTAGAAGTTCGATGGTACGTCCGATCGTCAAATATCCCGACCCGATTTTGCAAAGACCCAGCGAGCCAGTCTCTGAGTTCAATGATGAACTGCGGACGCTGGTGGACGACATGTTCGAGTCGATGTACGCGGCTCACGGCATCGGCCTGGCGGCGCCGCAGGTGGGAGTGTCGAAGCGGCTCACGGTGATCGATCTCAGCTTTCAGAAGACGCCGGAAGACAAGATCGTGCTCATCAATCCCGAGATCATCGTTCGCGAAGGCAAGCAGTACGGCGATGAAGGCTGCCTGAGCCTGCCCGACATTCACGAGAAAGTTTCGCGCGCCAATCGAGTCATGGTGCGGGCTCAGAACGTGGAAGGGAAGTGGTTTGAAATCGAGGGCGATGATTTGCTGGCGCGAGCGTTTCAGCACGAGATCGATCACCTCGACGGAGTGTTGTTTATCTTTCGCGTGAGCGCGCTGAAGCGGGACCTGATCCTGCGGCGCATCCGCAAGCTGCAGAAGGCCGGCGAGTGGTAGATCGACTGCGGCTCGTCTTCTGTGGCACGCCGCAGTTCGCAGTGCCAACACTGAAAGCGATCTTGCGTGCGGGGTATCCCGTAGAACTGGTGGTGACGCAACCGGACCGGCCGCAGGGCCGCGGCATGACGATGGTCGCGCCGCCGGTGAAGCAGGTTGCGATCGAAGCAGGCCTGCCCGTCACCCAGCCGGAAAAAATCAAGAACAACGCCGAGTTTCGCGCGCAGCTGGAGGCGATCCAGCCGGACGCGATTGTGGTGGTGGCGTATGGCCGGATCATTCCGAAGTGGATGCTGGACCTGCCGCGTCTGGGAAACCTGAATCTGCATGCCTCGCTGCTGCCGAAGTATCGCGGGGCGGCGCCGATTCAGTGGGCGATCGCGAATGGCGAACCGGTGACGGGCGCGACGACGATGCGGATCGACGAAGGCCTGGATACGGGAGACATGCTGCTGCAGCGCGAGTTGGTGATCGCGCCGGATCAGACGGCGGAAGATATTTTTCCGCTGCTGGCCGAGTCCGGGGCGAGCCTGATGGTGGAGACACTGGATGGGCTGCGAGGCGGGAACGCTTCGAGGCATCCAGCAGGATGACAGCAAGGCGACGCTCGCACCGATACTGAAGCGCGAAGACGGGCTGGTGGATTTTCGGCGCACGGCGATGGAGATCTACAATCGCTGGCGCGGATTTCAACCGTGGCCCGGCGCATACGTTCTGCTGGGCGGAAAGAAGCTCGCGCTGCATCGCATGATGCCGACGGAAGTATCTCCGCCGCTGGCTCCGGGCGAGATCAAGCTGCAAAGCGGGCGGCTGTTTCGTCAGGATGCGGCGAGCGAACCGCTCTGGAACTGGTCGAAGTGCAGATGGAAGGCAAGAAGCGGATGCCGGCAGCCGACTTCCTTCGCGGACATGCACTCCAGTCCGGCGACAGGCTGGGGTAAGCATGCCAGTTGCGCCGGCCCGCTCCGCGGCCTTCGAGATCCTGCTCAAGATGGAGTTCAGGTGCCGGTCACTGTGACGAATTGCTGCACTCAAGCGCGTCTGCAGGCGCTCTCGCCTCAGGATCGCAACCTGTGCACCACGCTGGTGATGGGCACGCTGCGCTGGCAGATCGCGCTCGATGCGGAGATTCGCACGTACCTCAAGCGGCCGGGAGAAAAGCTGGATGGGCGCGTCCAGCTGGCGCTGCGGCTGGGAGCATTTCAGCTGATTCACCTGGATCGCGTTCCGGCTCACGCGGCCATTTCAGAGAGCGTGGAGCTGGCCAAGTCAGCCGGAAATGCGTATGCCGCGGGCATGGTGAATGCGGTGCTCCGGAACATTTCGCGGGCCGGGGTGCATCGCGCGCCGGAAAACTTCCAGAGTCCTGCGGAGATGGCCGAGGTGCTGGGGCATCCGCCCTGGCTGGTCGAGCGATGGATCGAAGCGTATGGAGCAGCCCGCGCGGAGCAGATCTGCCGCTTTGACCAGGAGCTGCCGCAGACACACATCCGGCTGCTCTCGCCCGATGCGGAGCAGGCGCTGCGCGAGGAAGGAGTGGAGCTGGCTCCGGGGAGCTTCCTTGCGCAGGCGCGCCGCGTGACTCCGCGGAGATGTAACTGCAACGGATACGTATGCTGGAGGCAGGATGCGCATCCAGGATGAAGGTTCGCAGCTGGTGGCGGAGCTGGCGGGTGTGGGGAGAGGCAATTCTCGACTGCTGCGCGGCGCCGGGAGGAAAGACGGCGATCCTGGCGGAGCGAAATCCGCAGGCGCGGGTGGTGGCCTGCGATGTGAGCGGACGACGCCTGGAGCAGATGAAGCGATTGCTGGCGCACCCGGAACGCAATGCGCGGATCACATACGAGGTCGCCGACGCTGCGCAGATGAAGTATCGCAATGAGTTTGACCTGGTGCTGTGCGATGTCCCGTGCAGCGGAACCGGAACGCTGGCGCGCAATCCGGAGATTCGCCATCGACTCACCGCCGAAGGGCTGCCCCGGCAGCACCAGCGGCAGGTCGAGATTCTGACGGCGGCGATGCGGGCGGTGCGAACGGGCGGCAGGGTGGTGTATGCCACGTGTTCTTTGGAGCCGGAAGAGAATGCGGCGGTGGTGGAAGAGTGCCTGAGCGCAGCGCCGCAGTTTGAGCGGGTACCGGCGGAAGATCAACTCGAGCGATGGGGCTCGCCGGCAGAGGGTGCGCTTGAGTCCCTGCGGAAGACTGCGTTTGAGAACGGATATCTGCGCACGCTGCCCGGCGTTCATCCCTGCGATGGATTTTTTGCCGCGGTGCTGGTGAGCCGGTGAGTGCAGTGATGCTTATTTGGCGACGGTGAATTCTACCGGGGTATTGGTGTCGACGCGGTAACCGGGCGGCGGATTCTGGCTGACGATGGTGCCCGGCGGGAAGAGCGCCGCGGGCGGAGCGACAGTTCCCGGAGCCTGGACCGGCGGAATGGAAAAAGCGGTGTCTTTGACGGGCGCGAGCTTGAGCCCGGCGTGCACCACGGTCAAGGCGGTGGGCGTGAACATCTGTCCGGTAAAGTCGGGCATGACGAATTGCGCGACAGGCGGTGGCGCCGCTTCGCTGACCAACAGACTTATGTTGGGCTGCTCGACACCTTCGGCATCGGCGGTTGGGTTCTGGGCCACGATCGTACCGGGCGGGAGCGCAGGGTCGGGCAGATGGGCGGTGTTGCCGGGCTCCAGTCCGAGCCTGCGGATCTCGATGACGGCGACTCTCTCCTGGGTTCCGACCACGTTGGGAATCGCGACCTTCTGCGGGCCGAGGCTCTGGGTGACGCGGACATGCCACTCGCGGCGAACCACGGTTCCGGGCGCGGGAGACTGGCTGAGGATGCGGTCGGCAGGCATCTCCGCGCTGAAGAAGCGATTGTCGACCGTGAGATTGACGCCAAGACTGGAGGCCTTGTGAAAGGCCTCAGCCACAGCAAGCCCGCGGAAGTCGGGGATGGTGACCTCCGCTCCGTGAATCGCGTAATGCATGGTGGTGATGGCAGAGAGCAGGGCCACCAGTCCCAGCATGAGAACGACGAGCACGAACTGGAAGAGCCGGGTCATGCGTTCGGAAGCTTGGCGGCCTGAGTGTCGATGGCAGGAGGCGGCCGGGGGCTCGGCCTGGGCTTCGAGCAGAGCGTCGGCGACGGTTGGCACGCCCGCGTATTCGATACGGAAGGTAATGGTGGCGGCCTTCTCGAGCATCTTCGATACCGAGCAGTACTTGTCCTTGGAAAGTGCGACGGCATCTTCCATCGACTTCTGGGCCACGTTGCCGGAGACGCGATACACCAGCTCGATTGCGGTGAACACCCGCGGAGGCGCCGGGGCCTGCTCGGCGGTGGCGGTGACGACCAGCCCGGTGATGGGCTCGCGCTTCTTCTTGAGGATGGAGACCACGTCGACAGAGGTGCAGCCGCAGAGGGCCATGAGCACGGCTTCCATGGGGGTGGGGCCGGCGGCGTGAGCAGCGCCGGCATCGAACACGACGGTGTGCCCGCTCTCGGAATGGGCTTCGTAGATCATCTCTTCGGTCCACGAACTACTGGCAATCATTGGCAACCTCGGTGTGGAGACTTGGTCCGGCGCTCCTGGCGTTGGTAGGGGTTCGACGGGGGCATGCAGATGGATTGCTTCCCGCAGGCGTTCTCATCCATAACGCGTTTTCATCCATGCGCATTCTCATCCATGGCGGTTGTCGCTCGCCGGTTCCGGATGGATGAGCACGCGATACACCTCGGGACAGCCGAGCTTGAACCGGTCCTCGAGCGAGGTGATGACCTCGTGGACGCGCTGCATCTCCAGTTCGTCGGGCAGGGTACAGTGACAGGATAGCTGGAGATGATCGCCGCTTCGTCCGACGATGACCTCGTGGATATCGATGATCTCGGGGAGTTGCGCGGCGGCCTCGCGCAGATGCCTCTCGATGCGGCGATCGCGGTCCAGGGTGACCGGACGTTCAATGGTAGCGGGCTCGCTCTCGATGTGGGTGAGCACGGAGCCGACCTGGGGAAGCTCCTTGCGAATCTCGTCTTCGATTCCGCGCACGAAGGTGTGGGCGGTACGCAGGGCCATGGTCTCGGGCACTTCGACGTGTTGTTCCACGTGCAGTTTGCCGTCGTAGGACTGGATGCTGACATCGTGGAGGCCGACGTTGTTGCGCGAGGCGACGGCACGCACACGGTCGAAGATGCTCTCCGCCACGGTGGGC
This sequence comes from uncultured Acidobacteriaceae bacterium, assembly GCA_963748555.1. Taxonomy (GTDB): domain Bacteria; phylum Acidobacteriota; class Terriglobia; order Terriglobales; family Acidobacteriaceae; genus CAWKKW01. The sequence goes on along the minus strand of CAVVJK010000017.1, from coordinate 569,268 downwards.
CGTGGAACGGTGTGGATGACCACGTCGGCATTCGGCAAGACGCGCTGCACGGCTTCGGTGGCTTCGTGGACCAGCTCTTCGGTGCGCTGGAAGGTGAGTTGGCGGGAGAGCGAAAGGGTGAGGTCGGCGAAGTAGGAGGTGCCGGAGCGCCGGACGCGGGCCTGGTCGACGGCCAGCACACCGTCGGTTCGCCCCACCTCTTCGATGATGCGGCTGCGAGCCTCGACCGGAGTGGCGTCGAGCAGGTCTTGCACGGTCTTGCGCGCGAGCTCCCAACTGAAGCGGAAGATCATGAGGGAGACGACGATGGCAGCGACGGGATCGGCGAAACGCAGCCAGCGAATGCCGAAGGCATGGCCGATCCAGGCAGCGGCGAGGCCCAGCAGGACGGCAACGCTGGCCCAGATGTCGGAGGCGAAGTGAAGGGCGTCTGCCTCGAGGGCGGCGCTGCCGGTGCGGCGGGCTACCTGATTCAATTGCCGGGAACGCCAGAAGTCGACGGCGATCGAAGTGATCAATACGAGGAAGGGCCAGACGGCCAGCTTGATCTCGACCGGGTGAAAGAAGATTCGACCGATGGCCTCGTAGGCGATCCAGAGACAGGAGGCCAGCATGAGGAAGGTCTCGACGAAGGCGGAGAGATTCTCGACCTTGGCATGACCATAGGTGTGGTCTTCATCGGCGGGCTTGTCGGAGAGCCGCACCGAGAAGTAGGTGAGAGCGGCACCGACCAGGTCGAGTCCAGAATGAGCCGCATCGGAGAGCATGCCGAGGCTGCCGGTGAGCAGGCCGGTGACCAGCTTGAGCGCCGTCATGCAGCAGGCGGCCAGCACCGATCGGAGCGCTACGGAGCGCTTCTCCGCTTGCAACTTGCCAGGATCGGGGCCGACGCTCTGGGTCTCAGCGTCTTCGGACAACTGCAGGGCTCGGGTCACTGCACTAGCGTACAACCGTGGCCGCGTACGAGGCCAGCGCGGAAGGCAGAGTTTATCGCACTGCGCGATAGAGGCCTGCGATTCCGAAGCTGTACGGAGTCCACGAAACGTCGTGAAAGCCGACGGAGCGCAGGATATCGAGCATCTGCGCGGGCCGCGGAAATTGTTCGACCGAAGAAGGCAGGTAGGCATAGGGTCCGCTGACGCCGGAGAGGCGTGAACCGATGGCGGGCAGAACCCTGCGGAAGTAGAAGGCGTAGAGCTTGCCGAGCAGGCCGTCCGGCTCGCTGAAATCGAGGATGCCCAGTTCGCCGCCGGTGCGGAGCACGCGATGGAACTCCTCGAGGCCGGCGCGGTAGTTGGCGAGGTTGCGAAAGCCGAAGGCGGTGGTGAGCAGGTGGACGGTGCCGTCCTGGAGAGGGAGGTGGAGCGCGTCGGCCTCAATCGCGATGGCATTGTGACCGCGGAATTTGGCTGCGCCCCGCACCAGCATCTGGTGCGCGAAGTCCGCCGCGAGGATTGGATGCCGCCTTCGGCGGGGCGACGACGGAGCAAAGCCATGGTCATGTCGCCGGTTCCGCAGCACACGTCGAGGACCACGGCCTTGGGCTGGGCCAGAATCTGCCGGAAGCGGCGCGCCGTGCGCCACCACCAGAGGCGATCGATGTTCAACGAGAGCACGTGGTTGAGCAGGTCATAGCGAGGGGCGATGCTGTCAAACATGTCGCGCACCGCGGCGGCGGCGCTCTGCTCGTTGCTGGTACCGGTGGGATGAGCTCCTGAGGCAGGCATGGTTACGCCGCGGCTGAGCGGCGGCGCTCAGCAGATATTCGGCAGTCGAGATGAGTTCTGCGTCGGTTACGTTTTCAACGACCACGGCGTTGCCGATGCCGGCGGGAAGGACGAAGCGGCGGACGCCGGCACGGTTCTTCTTATCGCGGCCGGTGGCCTGGAGCAGGCGATCGATGGAGACTTTAAAGGCCGGCAGCGGGCCGTAGCGGCGAATGACCTGCTCGATCCGAGCGGATTGAGCAGGGGTGACGGTGCCGCGCTGCTGTCCAAGGTGAGTGGCCGCGATCATGCCCCAGGCGACTGCCTCTCCGTGGAGCAGCCTGCGGTAGCGGGTGGCTGCTTCGATGCCGTGGCCGAGCGTGTGGCCGAGATTCAGGATCATGCGCAGGCCGGTTTCGCGCTCGTCGATGCCGACGACTTCGGCCTTCATGCGGACAGAGGCGGATACGACCTGTTCGAGAGCACGCGGATCGCGGGCGAGGATGGTTTCGGCGTTGCGCTCCATGTAGGTGAACAGGCGGGCGTCGCGAATGATGCCGGCCTTGACGCTTTCGAACAAGCCGGCGCGCAACTCGCGCTCCGGCAGGGTCTGGAGCAGGGCAACGTCGGCCAGCACGGCGCGCGGATGGTGAAAGCTGCCGATGAGGTTTTTGCCGGCGGAGAGATTGACGCCGGTCTTGCCGCCGACCGATGAGTCCACCTGGGCCAGCAGTGTGCTGGGAATCTGGATGTATTCGATACCGCGCATGTAGATGGCGGCGAGGAAACCTCCGACATCGCCGACGATGCCGCCGCCAAAGGCGATCAGCAGGGAGGAGCGGTCGGCGCGGCACTCCGCGAGTTCCGAGGCGAGGCGCTCGACGCTGCGCAGGCGCTTGTGTTCTTCGCCCGGGGCCAAAAAGAGAACGGTGGGCTCACTCTGAGCGGGCAGTGATTCGAGAAAGTGCTCTGACCACAAGGACCAGATCTGCGGCGAGGTGAGGACGAAGAGGCGACGCGGCTGGGGTCCGGTGACAGCCTGAATGCGCCGGTGAAGCGAAGCGAGAAGGCCATCGCCAACGGTGACGATGTATTCCGCGGAGCTGGTCTTGACGGGGATCTTTCGCACGTTGCTTTCATCGTATCGCATTGGGAGCATTGCTCCTCGGGGGCGCAAAGGCGGGAAGCTGCCAAGCGGGTTTGCGCGGTGATACGCTCAACAGATGGGCATTCCGGACGAGACGGATTTCCTGGTGGTGGGCGCGGGAATCGCAGGGCTGCGCGCAGCCATTTCGCTGTCTGAGGCCGGCCGGGTGCTGGTTCTAACCAAGGAATCGCTGGACGAATCGAATACGCATTACGCGCAAGGCGGAATCGCAGTCGCGATGGGCGGCGAAGAAGATGTCTCGCTGCATCTGGACGACACGCTGCAGGCCGGAGATGGACTGGTGAATCGCGAGGCCGCGATGGTGCTGGTAGAAGAAGGACCGCGCCGGGTGGAAGAACTGCTGGCGTGGGGCACCGGCTTCGATCGCAAGGACGGCGAGCTGATGTTGACCCGGGAAGGCGCTCATAGCCGATCGCGCATTCTGCACGCGCGGGGCGATGCGACCGGCGCGGAGATTGGCCGTTCGCTGCTGGCCAAGGCGAAGTCGATTCCGTCGATCACGTTGAAGGAATGGACTACGTGCGTCGATCTCATCGTGGAAGACGGCGAGGTCGCTGGTTTGCGCGTTCTGGATGGAGACGGCCTTGTGTCGGAAACTCGCGCCCGAGCTGTTTTGCTGGCGAGCGGCGGGGCGGGTCAGGTGTACAGCGATACGACGAATCCGCTGGTCGCAACCGGAGACGGCATCGCGATGGCGTATCGGGCGGGCGCATTGATCTCCGACATGGAGTTTTACCAGTTTCATCCCACGGCCTTCAGTCTGCCGGGTGCGCCGCGGTTCCTGTTGTCAGAAGCTTTGCGGGGAGAGGGCGCGTACCTGCGCAACGATCGCGGCGAGCGATTCATGGAGCGGTATCACCCGCTGCTGGAACTGGCGCCGCGCGATGTGGTGGCTCGAGCGATTACGCGCGAAGGTCTGGGCGAGCGCCCGGGCGAGACGCGTCTCGTGTACCTCGACATGCGCCATGTCACCGGTCTGAATCTCACGGAACGATTTCCCGGGATCTCCGCATTCCTGAAGCAGTATGGGCTGGATCTGAGCCGCGACCTCATTCCCGTCCGCCCGGCGGCTCACTACCTGATGGGCGGCGTGTCCACGGATGTGAATGGGCGCGCTTCGTTGCCGAGGCTGTACGCTGCGGGCGAAGCGGCGTGTACGGGCGTTCATGGGGCGAATCGGCTGGCCAGCAATTCACTGCTGGAGGGGTTGGTCTTTGGCGCTCGCGCCGCATTGGTGATGCGAGAGGAGCCGCCTGCGAGCGCTTCGAAGAGCAGAGCCATGCCTGAAGAGCATGCGGTGGGCGGGCATGACGATCCGAGCCTGCTCAAGGATCTGCAGCACTTGATGTGGGAGAAGGCAGGACTGCTGCGCGAAGCCAGGCTGTTGCGGGAGGCTGAGCGCGAACTGGAGCGGATGCGTGCAGCGCTGCCGCGATCGAGAGACCGCGCTTCGTTGGAGATGCGCAATCTTCACACGATTGCCGAACTAGTGGCCGCCTCGGCCCTGGCGAGAGAAGAAAGCCGTGGGGCGCATTACCGGCTCGACTTTCCCAAGCGCGACGACGTTCAATACGCGAGGCATTCGGTCGTGCGGCAGGGCGAGGCCGTGGAGTTTGAAGCTCTGCCCGTACACGCGTGAGAACGTCTCACGATCGTTGCCTCAGACTTCCGGTGCGGTCCCTGGTCGCGCGGTGGGATTAAGTCCACCTACAGCGGAGCTTTGGATCGGGGATGCTGCTTGTTCTGAATCAACGACCCCGCTACGCAGATTGCCAGGATCACCAGGATCACCGCCAGCGAGACGCCTACCGGCACCGTGAACCAGTGCGTGGACAACATCTTCACCGCAACGAAGGCGAGGATCGCGCCGAGGCCGTAATGCAGCAGGCGAAGCCGGTCCAGCAATCCCGACAAGACGAAGAATAGCGAGCGCAGTCCAAGGATGGCGAAGATGTTCGACGTGTAGACCAGGAAGGGGTGGCGGGTGATGGCGAGGACTGCCGGGATGGAATCGAGCGCAAAGATGAGGTCGGTAATCTCCACGGCTGCGATGACCAGAAGGAAGGCCGGGCCGCGGAGGGCCTGATGACCGCTGCCTGCTGCGGCCGGGGTCTGCCGCGATTCAAATTTGCGCTGAAACCATTGCAGCGGCTTCGAGGGCTTCTCTGTGCCTGGGCTATGGCTGAGCAGCCTGACAGAGGCAAAGAGCAGGAATGCTCCAAAGACATACTGGATCCATTCGAAGCGCGCCAGCAGGGACACGCCCGTGGCGATAAACATCGCCCGCATCACGATGGCGCCGAGAACTCCCCATAACAGCACGCGCCTCTGATCGTTGTGGTCCAGCCCGAGCGCGCGAAACATCATGAGGAAGACAAACAGATTGTCGACGCTGAGAGAGCTCTCTATCAGGTAGCCGGAGGCAAACTCGAGCGCCGATTGTCTGCCCAGGAGGTGCGCCATCAGAAGCGTGAAAGCTGCGGCGAGCACCACCAGAATGACGGTCCAGGCCGCGCTCAACCATCGCGGCAGCACATGATGCAGGCGCTGCAAGACAACCAGATCGACGAAGAGCAGGACGCCGACGAAACAGTGAAAGGCAATCCACCACGAGAGCGGTGTTCCGGCGATCATGCTTTGATCGTAATTCATCGGCTGGCGGCGCCCGGCGGGAGCGTGGCCCATGCTCGTGGAGTGTGCAGGATACGAGAGCAGGAAAATGCCGCGTTGCACGGCCGAATCGAAGTGACAGCAGTCACGGCGGTGTTCTTTCGACTTGCCCTAAGCTCAACTGTTCCGCTGAGCCGCGGACTTAGGGCTCATGTCAAACCGTTGGTCCGCGCCGGGAACAGGAGATAGCTGGAGGAGAGTATGAATCTGATTGTCGCGAGTGCGCTGGGTGCAGTTGTTGCCATTGCGGTGGTGATCCTGACCGTGGTGTTGATCAATAAGTACGCCAACTGATCGGGAGATACGCCAACTGATCGGGACCCTTTGAAGACAGTCCCGGATGGAGTGCCTTGCGATCGCAGCAGGGAAGCGAGAGGCGGGCGGCACGGGCGAGAGAAGTTTGAAGCAGGGAGTGGCTCGGGGAGACGAAAAAGGCTGCCCGGGGATGGCAGCCTTTTGTTGCGATCGGAAAAGCTTACGATTTGAAGGAGGCGATGGCGCTGGCTTCGTCGTCCTTGATGTCGAATACGGTGTAGAGCTTGGTGATCTGCAGCAGGTCGTGAACCTTTTTGGTCAGGTTGAGTAGCTTGAGTTCGCCGCCCTGGTTGCGAACGGTGGTGTACGCGCTGACCAGTTCGCCGATGCCCGAGCTGTCGATGTAGTTCACGTCACCCAGGTTCAGCAGGATGTGCTTGGAACCTTTGGACAGGAGGTCCCGAACGCCATCGCGCAACTGCACACTGCCTTCGCCGAGTGTGATGCGTCCGCTGAGATCCAGAATGGTTATGCCGTCTACCTGACGGGTGCTCACTTTCATGCTCACGTAGAAGTCCTCCTTAGCTGCCGGTTTGCGCGGTTCCCAGATGTTTTATGAGGGTTAGTTCGGTACCGGGATGTAACTGCCTGAAGTGTACCTCATCCATAAAGGACCGAATGAGGAAGATGCCGCGGCCCGAACCGCGAAGAAGATTTTCCGGCGCAAGCGGGTCGGGGAGTGTATCGGGATCGAGGCCTTTGCCTTGATCCGTTATCCGGATCACCAGCGTATTGCCGGTATTTTCAAAAGTGGCGGTGATGACCTTGTCGGGATCATACGCGTTGCCATGCAGCACGGCGTTGACGGCTGCCTCTCGCACGGCCATGGTGATGCGGTAGATCTCGTCCTCATCGACCCCAGCTTTTTTTGCCAGTTCCTCTGCCGTTTGTTCGACCCGGTCGACGCTTTCCAGCGAAGATGGGAGCGTATAGCTGGTCCGGCTTGCCTGTGATTCCGTCAATTGCTGATCCTCGCCCGGTACATTGACGACTTCTCGCCGGAGTAATGTCGACCCCGTATTGTGGCAGTTTGCTTGCTGAACCCAGCAATGTCAAGCACAGCAATCACTTCCGCGCAGTAAGTCGACGAAGCAGCGCAAATCGATCTTGATGAGAGAGCGGAAGCAGGGCTGAAGTTGTACCGGCAGGCACCCCGGGCGAGGATTGCAGCTTTCCGCAACCCGTCTGCGCGATGCCGCCGCATCTCACTCTCGTCGCCGCAGTCACAGCGCATCCCGATAACGCTGATAGACTGCAACCGGTAGACTGCAACCGGATCGGTAGGCCGAGTCCGAGTACCACCACCATCAAGAGGGAAGCATGCGAGACAAACAGGCATTTCCGAGCGGTCTCACCTCGTTGATTGGAACGCCGGTGACGGACGTGCATGGCAAGCTTCGCGGCAAATTGAAAGACATCGCCGTGGGCACTGGAGCGGAAGCCGGCCTGGTGCAGGGCATCGTCTTCAAGACCCGCCAGGGAGCGCAGATGGTGACGGCGAAGGATGTTTTCCCCACACCGAGCGGCACCCTGGAGATACGGGAGGGCGCAGTTCCGAGGGAGCTGCGGAACGATGAGACCTTCATCCTGCTGAAGCAGGACCTGCTCGATCGCCAGATCATCGACGTTCACGGCCGCAAGGTGGTTCGCGTGAATGATGTGGACCTGCAGTGGTTCGCACACGACCAGGTGATGGACCTAAGAGTTCGCGAGGTCGAGGTTGGGCTGCGTGGAGCGGTCCGGCGCATTTTTCAGGGAGTGCTGCCGCCGAAGAGCCTCGACTCGTTCTCGCGGCACTTTCCTGCGCGGGTAATTCCGTGGGAATTCGTCGACATGATCGAGGTCGACCCGGCAAGGCGGGTGAAGCTGAACATCGGGCACAAGAACCTGACGCAGCTGCACCCATCCGATCTGGCCGACATCCTCGAAGATCTGGCGCCTGCCGAGCGGCACGCCATCTTTGCCACGCTCGATGAAGAAGTGGCCGCCGAGACGCTGGAAGAGGTGGAGCCCAAGCTGCAGAAGTCGCTGGTGGCGTCGCTCGATTCGGAAACCGTCGCGGGCATCGTGGAGGAGATGGACCCCAGCGCGGCCGCCGATCTGCTGGCCGGACTCTCCGATGAACGCTCCGAAGCGATTCTCGAGGAGATGAATCCGGAGGAGCGGCACGAAGTGGAAGAGCTGCTCGAGTTCCGCGAGGATTCGGCGGCTGGCCGCATGACTCCGGAGTTTATCGGACTGCCGATGGAAGCGACGGTTGCCGATGCGGTGGCCGCGTTGCGTGGATTTGAAGGCGATCCGGAGAACGTGACCGAGGTTTACCTCGTCGATGCAGCCGGCGTGTTGAAGGGCACGGTATCGCTGGCGCGGCTGGTGCTCGCCTTGCCGGAAACGCGTGTGTCGGTTCTGGCAGAGCCTCGCGTGATTTCCTGCCCGGCGGATACGCACCAGCAGGATGTGGCTGAATTATTTGATAAGTACAACCTGCGCGCGTTGCCGGTGGTGAACAACACGGGCCGGCTCGTGGGTGTGATCCAGCCCGATCATGTGATTGCCTTTTTGCGGGCGGGACAGTAAGCATCCAGGTCTGGTATGTTCGGCAGAGGACTTCGCATCCTTGACACCTTACTCAGGAAAACAGAGCGATCTTTCGCATGCTCAAGCGCTGGAGAATCCGGATACTGCTGTTCCTCGCCATCCTGGGGCCGGGATTCATCACAGCCAATGTAGATAACGATGCGGGTGGCATTCTCACCTACTCGCAGGCAGGCGCGCAGTTCGGCTATACCCTTCTCTGGACCATCATTCCCATCACTCTCGCGCTGATCGTGGTGCAGGAGATGTGCGCGCGCATGGGCGTGGTTACGGGCAAAGGGCTGAGCGACCTCATTCGCGAAGAGTTTGGCCTGCGCATGACCGTGATCACGATGGTCCTGCTGGTGGTGGTGAATTTCGGCAACGTGATCGCCGAGTTCTCGGGCATCGCCGGCAGTTTGCAGCTCTTCCATCTGAGCAAGTACATCTCCGTGCCGGTGTGCGCACTGCTGGTATGGCTGCTGGTGGTGAAGGGCGATTACAAAGGCGTCGAGAAGGTTTTTCTGACGGCTTCGGTGTTTTACATCGCCTACATCGTCGCTGGCGTGCTTTCGGGGCCAAGCTGGCATCGTGCCTGGATATCGACCATACAACTGCCGCCCAAGAGCGCATGGAGCCAGAAGGGCTACCTGTACATGGTGATTGGCGTGATCGGTACGACGATCGCGCCGTGGATGCAGTTCTATCTGCAATCGTCGGTGGTGGAGAAGGGCATCAGCGTAAAGAACTACGCGGCCTCGCGGCTGGACGTGATCATCGGGTCGTTCTTCACCGATATTGTGGCGTGGTTCATCATTGTCGCCTGCGCGGCAACCCTGTGGGTGCACGGGCTCGGCGCGATCCAGGAAGCTGCCGATGCGGCCGAAGCGATGAAGCCGCTGGCCGGACAGTATGCTTTCCTGCTGTTTGCGTTCGGTCTGTTCAATGCTTCGTTGTTCGCGGCATCGATCCTGCCGTTGTCCACCGCATACACGGTGTGCGAAGGACTTGGTCTCGAATCCGGCCTGGACAAGGACTTCAAAGAAGCCCCGGTTTTTTACTGGCTGTATACGCTGCTCATTGCTGGCGGGGCGGCGATGGTGATTTTCATTCCCAACTCGCAGCTGGTGGCGGTAACGATTCTGTCGCAGGTGTTGAACGGGATACTGTTGCCGCTGGTGATCATCTTCATGCTGCTGCTGATCAACCGCAAAGATTTGATGGGCGAGTACACGAACTCGACGTGGTTCAACTTCGTTGCCTGGCTGACGGCGATTGTTGTGATTGGCCTGACGGTCGTGTATGTGTATTCCATCTTCGCGCCCGCGAAGTGAAATCGGCCCAGGGCAGTGGGGCCGGCGGGGAAGCGATTAGAGCAGTTTACCGGCTGCGAGATCCCGCACCAGGTCGCGATCCGCAGCGAGGAAATCGAAGCTGGGCAGGTCGCGCAGGTTGGCCCAGCGCATGTCGTGAAAGATGCGGTTCGTGAGTTCGCCGGTAAATTCGTGGACCACGAAGAATTGCAGATCGACGACGCCGCCGCTGCGATACATGTGGCGCATGCGGGTGACGCGGGCGCCGATGGTGGCGTCGATGCCGAGTTCCTCATCGAGTTCGCGTTTGAGGGCCTGCTCGGCAGTTTCGCCGGGCTCCATTTTCCCGCCCGGAAACTCCCATTTCAGAGCCATGGGCTGATCGGGGCGGCGCTGGCAGATGAGGACTTCATCTCCACGGAGAATCAGCGCCGCAGCGACCATGCGGACAGTCTTCGCCGCTGCGCTGCCGTTTTGGGATATCGGTTCGGTCACGGACACTATCTTAGACGGTTCGCACCGTGCGGGGTGCAACTCCCTGGTTACCGGTTTGGGAACCATGAACAAAATGAAGCTCGCAGAAGCCGGACATGCTCCAGCGGACGAGGCGGAAGCGCTGGGGGAGCTAGTCCTTTTCAGGGGTGCCGGCTTTTCTGGGAAAGAAGACCGGCCAGCCCCGTTGGGCGGCGACCTCGAGGAGTTCCGGCGAGGGATTGATGGGGTAGGCGCGACGGGCCATGGCCAGCATGGCGGCATCGTGGACCGAATTGCCGAAGACCGCATCCGGCGTGGGAATGCCAGCGCGCAGGAGTGCCTCGGCCTTGCCTTCGTCGGTGGGGACGTCGATGAGTTCGCTGGTGATGATCCATCTTTGACCCGGACGCGCGCGGAGAATACGCGATCGAAGGGGATGCCGAAATCCTTCAATCCTTCCTCGATGACCCAGTTGTTGGTCGAGCTGACGGCCCAGAGTTCGGTGCGGGCATCGTGCAGGCGGGAGACCAGCTCCTTCATTTCGGGGAAGATGTGGTCGCGGATGAAGCCGTCGAAGTATTCGGCTGCGGCTTTGCGGATCTCGGCTTCGCGGAGCCCGGCGTAGACCTGGACCATTTCGCCGCACATGGCTGCTTCGGAGACTTCGCCGGTGCGATAGAGACGATAGCGTGAATCGATCCAGTCGGTGGCATTGCGGGAGACGAGTCCCTGTTCGAGGGACCAGACCATAAAGCCGTAACCCGCATCTTCGGCCCAGAGAGTCCCGTCGCAATCGAAGACGGCAACGGCGGGAGGAGTGTCGAGAACTGCATGGAACAATTCAGGGTCCGAGAGCCTGACGGACGGTAGAGATGACTGCTGATCACAACGGAAACGCGCTCCTTGCGGGCCGAAATTCGAGCAAGCCGGCCACTCCTCTATTGTGACGCGATGGCGCGAGCTTTTGCACGATAACGTCTGTGAATGGCGGCGGTGTGTTGACCGGGGCTCATGGCGCGGCGGGGCCGGTGCGGCTAATCAACTTGGTTCACGATTTCGATGCGCGTGTGCGGCTGCAGCGAGGGGACCACGATAATCGAAGCGTGAGCGCGCCGGGCAATCTCGACCTGATGACGAGTTTATGGGGTATCTGCGGGTGGAGAAAGGGCCTGCGGCCGCTTAGTTGCGAAGCGTATGAACGGGATCTGATGCAGTTGGCTGAGTATCTCGATGGCAGAACGGGCAATGATCGCGGCCCGGCAGCAACACTTTCGCCGGATTTCTGGAGCACATGCAGGCGCATGGGGTGGAGTCAAGGTCCGCGGCGCGGAAGCTCTCGTGCCTGCGCGGATTTTACCGATGGCTGCTGCTGGACAAGCGCATTCATCATGACCCTACCGTGAATCTTGATTCGCCCGACGAGCTGGAAGGTGCTGCCAAAGTCGCTGGCAGAGTCGGAAGTGAATGTCGATGATGGAGCGGGCCGGGGTGGCTGCGGATCATCCGCAGGCAGACGCGATTGCGCTGCGGGATCGCGCGATTCTGGAGTTGCTCTACGCCGGCGGTCTGCGCGTGTCGGAGCTGACCGGGTTAGGTGTCGAGGATTTTCGCTGGATGCCGGCCGCGTGCTGGTGCGGGGCAAAGGCGACAAAGAACGTCTGGTCCCGTTGGGGCGAGCGGCGGTGCAGTCCATTCAAGATTACCTGCAGCACGGGCCCGGACCGAGCTGGCACGGCACGCGAAAGGTGCGGGAGCTAACCGGCTGTTTCTTTCGGCGCGCGGGCGGCCGCTGAGCCGTCAATGGGTATGGAAGCTGGTGAAGACCAGCGACCGCACCGCCAGTCCGCATAGCCTGCGCCATAGTTGCGCCACTCACATGGTGGAGCACGGAGCCGACCTGCGAACTGTGCAGACGCTGCTGGGGCACGCGGACATTGCCACGACCCAGGTTTATACCCATCTGGCGCTGGGGCGGTTGAAGGCCGTGCACCGCGCTCATCATCCGCGGGCGAAGCCGCCAGCGGCCTCGGAAGGAAGCGTGAGCGACCAAGCCGAAGCTCGCGGTTCATTAGCGGAAGAATTTCTGGCGGTGCTGGCCATGAAAGTACCGCGTCTCCGCATACCCTGCGGGCGTACGAGCGGGAACTGCAGGGCTTTACGTCGTTTCTGCTGAAGTCTGAAGGGGAGATGGTAGAGCCGGCAGAGATCGAACACCCGCTGATCCGCGCTTACCTTGGAAGCCTCTACGCGCAGGGCTTTCGAAGGCCTCAGTCGCGCGAGCGCTGGCTGCGATTCGTTCGTGGTTCAAATGGCTGGCGCGGACCGGGCATGTCGAGCAGAACGCGGCGGCGCTGGTAGCCACTCCGAAACTTCCCAAGCACCTGCCACGGGTTCCGTCGATCGAACAGATGAACCGGGCGGTCGAGGGCGTGGCGACCGACAGCGAAGTGGCGGCGTGGCCGGAGCGCGACCGCGTGATTTTCGAGTTGCTGTATGGGTGCGGCATCCGCAACGCGGAGTTGGTGGGCATCGACCTGGGCGACATTCATTGGGCCAACGAAGCGATCCTGGTTCGCGGCAAGGGGCGCAAGGAGCGGTATGTGCCGCTGGGCGATGCGGCAGCGCAGGCCATTCGCGATTACCGGCCGAAACGCGAAGCGAAGCTGGCTCAAAAAGCGGGCGAAGGAGTGGGAGCTGCGCAGCAGGCTCTGCTGCTGAATGTCAATCTGCGCGGCAATGGCCGGCTGACTACGCGCAGCGTGGGGCGCATCGTGAAACAGCTTGCGCTGGCGCACGGGCTGCCGGCGGAGGTGCATCCGCATACGCTGCGCCACGCTTTTGGCACACACATGCTGGAGGAGGGCGCGGACCTGCGGGCGATTCAGGAGTTGCTGGGGCACGAGCGGTTATCGACCACGCAGCGATATACGCAGCTGACCGTGGGTCAGGTGGCGCAGGTGTACGACCGGACGCATCCGCGAGCGAAGTAGCCTTCGAGAGCGGGAAGGCCGGGAGATCCTGCGGCATTCGCAAGCGCTCAGGATTGCGCCGTTTTCGATCGGCAGGCGAAGCTATTTCTGAGCGAGCGTTCCCTGATGCTCTGCCAGGAAAGCTCCGGCGTGGGCGACCTGGGGCAGGTCGGGATCGGCATCCTTCCAGGCAGATACGAATTCCTGATACGCGGCGGTGGCGGCGTGGGTATCGCCGGCCCGTTCACTGCTGAAGGCGAGCGCGTAGAGGGGAAAGCCGGAGCGGGGCCGCTGAAGCAATGCGCGCTTCAACGCGGCTTGTGCGTCGACCCAGTCTTCCACGCTCATTAAGGCAGCGGCCTCGGTTTCGCCAACCGGGCGGATGTAGCTGGGAGGCTCGTGGTAGCCGAGGGCTTTCTCTTCGGCTGCGGCGCGGGCAAACAGTTTCTCCGCCTCAGGAACCTGCTTCTGCGGCCACCAGCAGGCAGGCTCGAAGCTCGAGGGACATGACCGAGAGATTTTTGAGCAGCGGCTTGGGCAGGGCATCGGGCATCAGCTTGGGCCGAGGCTCTTCCTTGGCTGCTTTGGCGTCTTTCTTTTTCGCGGCGTCTTCATCCTGAAGGCTTTGGGAGGCGCGCCACAACTCGGCATCGAGCAGGGTCGATTGCTTTTCGGCGGCCTGGAGGTCATGGGCTTCCACGGCCTGCATGCCGGCGGTAAAGGTGGTCAAGCTGCGCGCGAGGAAGGCCAGGTGCGGCCAGCGTCCAGAAGACTGGCTGGCGGCGAGCAGATGATTGGCGCGTGCCCAGTCGCCGAGCCGAAGCGCGACTGGAAGATCGGGGCTGAGCCGCTCGATCGAGTCCCGGGGCGACCAGGGGTAGAGCGTTTCTTCCGTCTGACCGCGGGCGGCACCCAGCTTTGCCGAGAGCACGGTAGCCTGCTTCAGGCGGCCCTCCTCCATCAGGTTAGCGATGGAGTACATGAGGTTGTGGATGTAGTTCCAGTCATCATCGACGGCAACATGCTGCGACTGCATGTACTGCTCATCGGCCTGTGTGGAGGCGGAAAAGGCGTGTTCGGCGGAGGCGTAGTCGCCGGTGCGATAGAAGATATGGCCGGGCATGTGGACCATGTGTCCGGATGAAGGCGCGAGGCTGCCGAGGATCTGTGCGCTGCGCAGAGCTTGCTCCGGATGGAGGCTGGCTTCGACGGCATGGATCCAGTAGTGATTCGCGGCCGAATCGTCGGGATTTTCTTTCAGGAGCGCTTGCAGAATTTCAAGCCTTTCCTTCTGGCCTTTGCTTGGCTGATTGTCCGCGTCGTAGCCATCGCCAACAGCTTCAGCCAGGAAGATTCGCGCCTGAACATTCTTAGGGTCCAGTTTGACGGCCTGACGCCAAAGATCGATTTCTTTGGAGAAATCAGGATCGTCGTCAGACTTGGCCGCGTTCGTCGCCAGCTCATGCTGCTGGCTCGCCTGGATGAAGAGCTTTTCCAGCGGAGTGGTGTGGACGTTGAGACTCACGGCTTTGTCGATCGCCGCCTGGGCATAGATTTTATTGGCGCTATGACGGAAGGTCTCCGCGTTATACAGGCCCCAGTAGCACATGGCGCAGTCAGGGTCGACGCGAATGGCTTGTTCAAAGGACTTCGCCGATTCGTAATCCCAGAAGTCGTGCAGCAGGTTGAGGCCCTGGTCGAACCAGGCCTGCGCCTCCGGCTTGGAGGTCGTGATCTGGAAGTGCGCGTTGCCGATGCCCGGGATTCGCTGAGGTACGGGCAGATCTTCAGGCTTGACGGTGGGTGCGTCCTGATCCATGGTGTGGCAGGCCATAGCGGCTTGCGCTTCGGCCCGGGGTGCGTGACCGGCCAACATCCCGGCAAAGACAAGCAGGCAGAGGACTGGAAGCAAGGTGAATCCGAAGTGCAGAGGGGGCCGTGTCATGGGATGGAGACCTCATTCAGTGTGAAATTGGCTGGATTTGGCCCGGCACTGCAACAATCGCCGTAGTGCACTAAACTAGAGGAGTATAGCGCCCGGCATTTTCAGCAGTCAGCCCAGCCGCGTCTGTTCGGCGCCATGTAAAGGAACAATCCCATTGATCGGTAGTGTACTTACAAAGGTTTTCGGAACCAGCAACGAACGCGTCGTCAAACGACTGCTGCCCAGGGTGGAGCAGATCAATGCGCTGGAGTCTTCAGTGCAACCGCTCTCGAATGAGGAGCTTCGTGCGAAGACGCTGGATTTTCAGGCTCGCATTCAGAAGCGTGTAGAAGGCATCGAGGATGCCGAAGAGCGCCGGGCCGCGGAGAAGGAAGCGCTCGACGAGATATTGCCCGAGGCGTTCGCCGTAGTGCGCGAGGCCGGCCGCAGGGCCGTGAACATGCGCCACTTTGACGTGCAGTTGATTGGCGGCATGGTGTTGCACCAGGGCAAGATCGCGGAAATGAAGACCGGCGAAGGCAAGACGCTGGTGGCGACGCTGGCCTGCTATCTCAACGCGTTAGCGGGACATGGCGTTCACGTGGTGACGGTGAACGACTACCTGGCCAAGCGCGATGCCGAGTGGATGGGCAAGATCTACGAGTTTCTCGGCCTGACGGTCGGCGTGATCGTGCACGATCTGGACGATGCGCAGCGGCGGGCGGCTTATGGCGCGGACATCACCTACGGCACGAACAATGAATTCGGCTTTGACTACCTGCGCGACAACATGAAGTTTGAGCTGGCGGATTGCGTGCAGCGCGGGCACTACTTCGCCATCGTGGACGAAGTCGACTCCATCCTGATTGACGAAGCCAGGACGCCGCTGATCATCAGCGGGCCGACGGACCAGACGACGGACAAGTATGTCCGCGTGAACCGGATTATTCCTTCGCTCGATAGAAGGCGAGGAGATCGAGCACGGGCGAAGAGAAGTTCCTGACCGGCGATTACGTGGTGGATGAGAAGCACAAGACCATCTCCGTCACCGATGAAGGCTGGGAGAAGATCGAGGGTCTGCTCGGCATCGGCAATATCGCCGAGGTAGAGAACTGGGAGCTGAAGCACCACGTCGAGACCGCGATCAAGGCGCACTCGCTCTATAGGCGGGATGTGCAATACGTGGTGAAAGAGGGCGAGGTGATCATCGTCGACGAGTTCACCGGGCGCCTGATGCCCGGACGCCGCTGGTCGGATGGCTTGCACCAGGCAGTCGAGGCGAAGGAAGGCGTGAACATCCGCCGCGAAGACCAGACGCTGGCGACGATCACTTTTCAGAATTATTTCCGGTTGTATAAGAAGCTGGCCGGCATGACCGGAACGGCAGAGACGGAAGCGGCCGAATTCGACAAGATCTACAAGCTGGAGATTGTCGTTATTCCGACGAACAAGCCGATGCGGCGGATTGAGAATGCCGACGTGGTGTACCGCACGGCGAAGGAGAAGTACTTCGCCGTTGCGGATGAGATTACGCGACTGCATGAAGCGAAGCAGCCGGTGCTGGTGGGCACGACCTCGATTGAGAAGTCGGAACTGCTCTCGACGATTCTGCAGCGCAAGGGTGTGAAGCACGTCGTGCTGAACGCCAAGTATCACGAGCGCGAGGCCGAGATTGTGGCGCAGGCGGGCCGCTACGGAATGGTGACGATCGCGACGAACATGGCCGGCCGCGGCACGGATATTCTGCTGGGCGGCAACGCGGATTTTGTGGCGAAGCAGGACCTGGTCAAGAAGAACGAAGCGCGGGCCATCAGCGCGTCAGAAGGCGCGATCAACCCCATGGCTGCGCCAGGCATGATCCGCTTCTACTACCAGGGACAGGAATTCGAAACGACCCAGGCGAACTGGGACCGGGCCTACGCGGTGCATGCTGCGAACGCCGCGCGCGAACACGAACAGGTCATCGGCGCGGGCGGCCTGCATATCCTCGGCACAGAGCGGCACGAAAGCCGGCGAATCGACAACCAGCTTCGCGGACGAGCCGGACGCCAGGGCGATCCGGGAGCATCGCGCTTTTATCTGTCGCTCGAAGACGACCTGATGCGCATCTTTGCGAAGGAGTGGGTTTCGACGCTGCTGGAAAGGCTGGGCATGGAAGAGGGCGTGCCGATTGAGTCGAAGATGATTTCGAGCCGGATCGAGGCAGCGCAGAAGGCGGTCGAGTCGCAGAACTTCGAATCGCGCAAACACCTGCTCGAGTACGACGACGTGATGAACAAGCAGCGCGAGGCGGTCTATGGACTGCGCCACCAGCTGCTGGAGGGAATGGATCAGAAGGAACTGATCCTCGAGGATTACGTTTCGAACATGCTGAGTTCGATCCTCGAGGAGTTTGCGCCCGAAGCGAAGCATCCCGATCAGTGGGACATGAAGGCGATGCAAAATCGGCTGGCGGGACAGTTTGGCGTGGATCTCGCGGCCGACGGCATCGACACCAGTCAGATGACCCGCCACGAACTGGGCGAAGCCCTCTTCACCCGGCTCAAAGAGAAGTACGAAGCCAAGGAACAGCTGATCGGCGACACGGCGATGCGGTTCCACGAACGCATGGTGATGCTCAGCGTCATCGACGGTTTGTGGAAGGATCACCTGCTGAGCATGGACCACCTGAAAGAAGGCATCGGTCTGCGCGGCTATGGACAGCAGGATCCGCTAGTCGCCTACAAGCGCGAGTCGTTCGACATGTTTGAGGCGATGATGAACCGCTTCCAGGAAGACACGGTTCGCTACCTCTTCCTGATGCAGATTGTCGGGCCGGACGGCCAGCCGATCAATCCTGAAGCGGGACGACGGCAGGGCGGGGACAGCAACGGACAGCCAGAGCTTTCGGCGCCGCCTCCGCAGCCGAGGACGCCTCCAGTTTCAGCGAGAGCGCATCTTCCGGCTTCGACTGAGGCTACCGACGGCAAAAAGAATGGGCATGGTCCCGCTCCGGCGATTCCCGTACCGGTGCGGCAGCCAACCACGACCATCGATCAGCTCGAAGCCGAGTTTCAGCGCAAGAAGAAGAAAGAGCTGGAGCAGGCACGGATGGCGGGCAGTGGCGGCGCTACGGAAGTGGCCCAGCGCCGGGCGGGAGAAAAGGTCGGGCGCAACGATCCCTGCCCCTGCGGTTCGGGCAAGAAGTACAAGAAGTGCCACGGCGCGGAAGGCTGAAACACAGGCTCATCGAAGCTGCGCTCGCAGCTTCGATGGGGTGAGCTGACTGCGCGATTCGAGATTGGCTAGGGGACCTTCGCGCCGAGGATAGCGTCGAAGGTCATGTCGGTTACGCGTGCTGCCGCTCTCCTGCTGCCATAGCTCAAAAAGCCGCCCGTAACTCAGAGTCATGAACTGGCCGGGATCGATCCCGAGCCGCTGCCCCGGTCCTATCGATCCAGTCGGATGGCCCTTCGAGCTCGGCAAACATGCCGATCGGCGTCTCATCGACCACGCAATGACCGGTTGCATCTGCCCACTCGCTGCGCCATTTTTCGTAGGTGAAGGACGGCTTTGAATCCCAGATGTTCAAAGATGGTGGACACTGCGTCGCCATCTTCGACGTGGGTTTCGGTTTCGACGCGGTTCTTGTGTCTTCCCGCCGGATCATCATTCTTGGGCACGCACTTATGGGTCAGCACCCACTTATCGCCATATTTGCGGATGCGAAGAATCTCCTGGCGGGAGCGCAGTTCGCGCTGCGGCGTGTCGAAGAGAATATTCTTCTCGAAGGTGCGTGGCGTTACCTGACGGAATCCCACCTCGGTCAGCCGACGTTCCAGTTGCGCTCCGTCGGAGACGCGAAACTTGACTTCAGTCTCAATGGCACTGCTCATGGCCGAAGTATACCGCCGTGCGCAGCGGAAGGGTTCGGAGGCCTATGCGAATGTTGAACAATGCATAATACGAAGTGCATGCGAACGCTGCGCCTCACTGTCGACCCGCTCGATCTCGAATCTGAAATCTCGCGTGCCTCCCTGCGTCAGGCAGCCTCGATTCTGCAGTCGGGCGGCCTGGTGGCGTTCCCTACAGAGACGGTCTACGGACTGGGCGCGAACGCCACGGATGCAGCAGCGGTGGCGCGCATCTTCGAAGCAAAACAGCGGCCCGATTGGGACCCGTTGATCGTTCATGTTTCAGACCGCGCCATGCTGGCGCGCGTGACCGAATCGATCCCTGCCGACGCGGAGCAACTGATGCGGGTCTTCTGGCCGGGGCCCCTGACGATCCTTGTCCCGAGGCATCCGGGTCTGCCGCTGTCAGTGACGGCGGGCCGTAGCAAGGTAGGCGTGCGGATGCCCTCGCATCCGGTCGCGCTGGAGTTGATTCGGCAGGCCGGGGTGCCGATTGCGGCGCCCAGCGCCAATTCGTTCGGGCGCACCAGCCCGACGCTGGCCGATCATGTGCTCGAGGATCTGGATGGCCGCATTGACGCGGTTCTGGATGCGGGAGAGACGACGCACGGACTCGAATCCACGGTCGTCGATGTATCCGAACAGCCGGCGCTGGTGTATCGGCCCGGGGTGATCACGGTGGAGCAGATTCGTGCGGTCTGCGGCTCGGCACGTTCGTATGCAGAAGATCCGACGTTGAACGCGGCGGAGCCGGAGGCCATGCCATCGCCCGGCATCAGCCTGCGGCATTACGCGCCTCGCGCACGATTGCAACTGGTGGAGGGATCAGGAACGGCGCAACGCGATGCGTTGGCACTTGCAGTACGAGAGGCAAGGCGCGCGGGCGAGCGGCTCGGCCTCATGCTGCCCGATGATTTCGCGCCCGAAGAAGATGCGCTGGTCTATCGCTGGGGTGCGTGGTCCGATGAGGAAGAGTTGGCGCAGCGTTTGTTTGCGGGCTTGCGGGAATTGGATCGCGAAGGAGCCACGGTGATTGTGTGTCCACTGCCTTCGAATGCGGGAATCGGCGCGGCGATTTGCGACCGGCTCCGCAAGGCGGCGCGCACGGAGTAGGAAGAAGCTAGGTGTGGTTTTCGCCGGCCTTGTAGAGATATTTGATGCTGGACTTATAAATCAGCGTGCGTCCGCTGTTACGTACTTTGATGGAATTGCGGTCATACCACTCGATGTAGCCTTCCACCTGCTCGCCATCTTCCAGCACAAAGACCATCAGCGTCTGCGTCTGCACCTGCTTCTGGAAGTAGAAGGCCTCGGCATGCGTGCTTTCCTGCGAAGCGGTCATCCCGTTGCCCAGGGCCGCATGGTGCGCCAGCACGGCTGAAGAGCCGCGGCTGCTCACCGAACGGGGTCCCATGGGGCGATCGGGCAGCGTGGGGCGAACCAGCTTTCTCGGTCCGAGCACGTTCGGGGCGACGCTGGCAGCGTGGCCGTTGCCTCGGGCTGCTGCCCCGCTTGCCGAGGCAGCGGACGCGGGTTCGACACGTATGTCTTTTGAGCCCGTTGCGGGCACGAACGAAGGATTTGACATAAATTTAGGCAAAACTGCCACTTTGGATGCACAGCGATGCCCTTGGGTTGATCGCCCCTAGGTAGATCGCTCTGGCCCCGGTCATGGCTAAGCCGGTCTCAGCTCAGCGAACCGCAGTACATTTCCCTTTGGCTTATGGAAAGAATGGTAGCCGAGGTTGGCTCGAGAATCCAGTGCGAATTCACAGCAAGTGAGCCGATCGTTGTTACGTGGCGAACTCGGCCTCGGCCAGTTGTCCTGCGAAGGAATCGAGTGCCAGTGAACGCAACAGGTTACGCCGCATTCCGCTCTCAACCTGACCGAGGCCGCGTACCGCCCCTTCTACCCAGTCGAGCGAGACGGAACCGGAAATCCGGAGCACTTCCTGCGTGATGTCGATGTTTCGGACCAGCGCCCCGCACCCGGACTGCGCAAGCAGAATATCTTCGAGCAGACTGTACAGCGCGCGGATCAGGCCGAGCAGTTTCTCCTGTCCTTCGGCGCCGGCACGGTAGCTCTCGGTCATGCGAAACAGGGTGGAATAGTCGGCGTCCTGGGTCGCGTTCCTCAGGATGATGAGTGCGTCCACGCGACTGGCCAGGTACTGATCCAGAGGAAAGGCGATGGCCCGGCCTGCTGCGCCTTCCGCAAGACGCGCGACCAGAGCCCGCTGCGCCGGTTTCCAATCCGTACGTCTCTCCGCCAGGAGCGCTTCGATCTGTTCAAGCGGCAACGCACCGAGCCGAACCAGCCCAGCCCGGGAGCGGATGGTGGGAAGCAGTTCGCCGGGATTTTCCGCGAGCAGAAAGATGCTGGCAAAATCAGGCGGCTCCTCGAGCACCTTAAGCAGGGAATTGGCCGCCTCCTTCATGAAGGCCGCGCTGGTGAAGATGTAGACAGCCCGGCGAGCCTCAGCGGGCATGCGATACATCTCGCCGATGACCCTGCGCACCTGGCCCAACTTGATCAGCATTTGCGGAGGATCGGGCGGCACTACCAGCACGTCAGGATGGGTCTGCACCAGGATGCGGGTATCTTTCTTGTCCGCGTCCCGAAGCTCTTCCCGCGCAGCGATCGCTTCTGCCACGCGCTCCTCGAAGGGGAGCAGCGGCAGCAATCCGGGTACAGTTGCGGCAGACGCCGCAGAAATCCGGCAGGCCATCCGTCTCGATCGGCTGAAGGCAATTGACGGCCTGAGCGAGCATCAAGGCGAGCGTGTATTTCCCGGCGCCGCGAGGGCCCGAGAGGATAAGCGAGTGCGGCAGGCGGCCTGCGGCGATACTCTCGCGCAAGTGCCTCACGGCGACCTCGTTGCCCACGAAATCCTTGAATCCCACGAATGCGGTGTCCTTACGAGAAGCCTAGCAGACCGGGGTGCCGCGATGCAGCTTACCGCGTGAGAGATTACCGCTGCTCCAGGAGGACGCGAATGGGATATTTCGGACGCAGAGTAATCTTCGGCTGCACACCAACGGGCTGATTGGGCAGCAGGCGCAGCTTCCATCGCTGGGCGATGGTCGCGAGGATCAGAACGCCTTCCATCCAGGCAAAGGACTCGCCGATACACTGGCGATTGCCGCCGCCGAATGGGAAGTAGGCGAACCTGGGCCGGGTCGCCTTCTGCTCGGGCGTGAAGCGTTCAGGATCGAAGCGCAACGGTTCAGGGAAGTACTCCGGGCTGCGCTGCATGATGTATTGGCTGAAGAACAGGTAAGTACCGGCCGGAAGATGGTAGGGTCCCAGCCGGATGTCGCGGGTCGCCTGCCGGCCCATGGCCCATGCGGGCGGGTAGAGCCGCATGGACTCGGCCAGAACCATCTCCGTATATCGTAACTGCGGAAGATCTTGTAGCGTGGGGAGCCGTCCAGCCAGGACCTGATCGATCTCCTGATGCATGCGGGCTTCGGCCGCCGGATTCTGGCCGAGAAGCAGCCACGTCCAGGCGAGCGCATTGGCGACTGTCTCGTACCCGGCGAGAAAGATCGTGAGCACCTCATCCCTGAGCTGTTCATCGGTCATGCCGGAGTGGTCGGCCTCTTCATCGCGCGCCGCCATCAACATCGACAGCAGGTCGCCGCGATCCACGCCATCGGTCCGGTGCTGTTCGATGATGCGGTGGACGACGGCATCGAGACGCTTGCGTGCGCGGCGAAAGCGCATCAGCCCGGGAATGGGCAGATGCAGCATCCGCTCGGCCTTAGGCAGGGCGATCAGGAAGTTGTAGAGGTTCATGATCGCGTTCACTTCATCGTTGATGCGCTGCACATCGCGGGTCACGTCGGTGTTGAAGAGGGTTTTGGCGACGATCTGGAGCGTCAGTCGCATCATCTCTGCCGCTGCATCGATCTGCTGGCCGGGACGCCATTCCTCGCGCATGGCGGCGGCGCGTTCGACCATGATGGCGCCGTAGGCCTGGATGCGTTGGCGGTGGAAGGCGGGAGCGGCAATGCGCCGCTGCCTCTTGTGGATTTCGCCGTCGCTGGTGATGAGCCCCTCGCCCAACAGGATTTTCATCCGACGCTGGGTTCGTTCCTTGATGAAGTTTTGCGGCTGGTTGATGAGAATCTCGCGAATCATCTCGGCATCGTTGATGAAGACGATGTGGTTCCAACCCAGTTTGTAATGCGAGACCCGGCCGTAGGTTCTTACCAGGTGCTCGAAGAGCAGGATCGGGTTCCCCGGCCGAAAGAAGCGGGAAGCCATGTAGAAGGGAAGATTGCGCGAGAGCCCCGGCGGATAGCGGTATCCCTCGCGCTCATCGACCGGGGCCTCACCGGTTTCGGCGGGCGCTGCACTGCGAGAGTCAGAGGTCGCGTTCATCGCTAGGTAAAGAGTGAACCGCCGCGAGCCGGCTGCGCAAGCGCTGCTCGACAACGCTTACGATCTGACGGTGTATCTCTTCGATCGATTCATTGCTATCAATCACAACCACGCGCTGCGGTTCCCGTGCTGCGATTTCCTGGTATTTCTCAAAGACCCGCTGGTAAAACGGATCGCCTTCCCGTTCGAAGCGGCCCTCATCTTTACCCGTCAGCGATACGCGGTCGTTTCGTCTGCGAGCCCGGAAGAGAGATTCGGAGAAGCTGGGCAGCAGAAGCAGAGTGAGGTCGGGTTGCAGTCCGCCGCAGAGGCTCGCATGCAGCTGCAGAACGAGTTCGCTCCCCAGTCCGCGTCCTCCGCCCTGATACGCTTCGGTGGAGTCGGTGAAGCGATCGCAGAGCACGATGCGGCCCGCTGCCAGCGCGGGCGCGATGACTTCCTCGATGGTCTGCGCCCGGTCTGAAAACATCAGGCCCAATTCCGCGACTGGCGAAAGCTGGTCGGTCCGCGAATCGAGCAGCAGCTTGCGAATCCGGTCGCCGATCCGGGTTCCGCCCGGTTGGCGGGTCACCAGCGGCCTCTCGTCCTGGGCCTCAAGCCACGACGCCAGCTTGCGAAGTTGCGTCGTCTTGCCCGACCCGTCCAAGCCTTCAAAGGTGAGAAAAAAACCAGGGGGCATGGCGCGAGTCTATCACCGGCCCGCGGGCGCTTTGACAGGGAGCTTTCTCGGCATTCAGGCTTTCTTCATAAAGCCGATGTATGGTCAGTTTGCCAGGCAGACTCTGGAGCAAGGTCGCACATCGAAAACCCATGGGCGAGGAACCAATCCGAACGATAGGCACCCACGCGCATGTGGAAACCGCGACAGAGACCGTGGGCGCATGGCGCTTCCATTGCGCCGACTGCGGACGGGTGTCCCGCGAGTTTCACCACCACTTGCTCGACCAGATTGATCTGGCCCAGGCCGATCTCGAATCCGTCCCCTGCGAACGGCCCGTGCCCACAGAGTAGTTGCAGTCGAATCCTTTGCGCGGCTTGAGCTTTCATGCGTGCTCGCCTCTGCCACATCTGGACAACCGGCGATGTATGCGCTTACCTTCGTTCCAATGGTGAACTTAGCCAGGTTTCCGGAACGCCGCGTGGAAGGATTGCAATTGTGCGCCAGCTCTCTAAGTACGTGTTGCTTGCAAGCCTGTTGATTGTCTCTTCGAATTTTCCCAGCGCCCTTTGCCAGCAGACCGCCTCGCCATCGAACGGGGGATCTCATCGCTTCGTGGCGGATGGCGGCAAGTTCCTGCTCGACGGCAAGCCTATACAGATCCTATCCGGCGAGATGCACTACCCGCGGATCCCGAGGGCCTACTGGCGCGACCGCATGCGGATGGCGAAGGCGATGGGACTGAATACCATCACCACCTATGTCTTCTGGAACGAGCATGAGCAGACGCCCGGCGTATATGACTTCAGCGGTCAGCGGGATGTGGCGGAGTTTGTTCGCGAGGCGCAGCAGGAGGGGCTGTACGTGATCTTGCGGCCAGGGCCTTATGTCTGTGCCGAATGGGAATTTGGGGGTTACCCGGCTTGGCTGCTGAAGGATCGTTCCATGGTGATTCGCAGCAGCGATCCGAAGTTCATCGCGCCGGCGGAGCGATGGCTCAAGCGCCTGGGAAAGGAACTGGCACCGTTACAAATCGGCAATGGTGGACCAATCGTCCTCGTTCAGGTGGAAAACGAATATGGTTCCTTTGGCAACGACCACGGCTACATGGAACAGATTCATCACATCCTGGTAGACGCTGGTTTTACCAAGTCGCAGCTTTACACAGCAGACGGACCGGAGCAGGTGGTCAACGGTTCTCTGAAGGAATTGCCGGTCGGCATCAACTTCGGCGGCGGCGATGATCCCGAGGCGGCGCGCAAAGCGTTCGCGCAGCTCCAAACACAGCGGCCTGAGGGCCCCTTCATCAACAGCGAGTATTGGGCGGGTTGGTTTGATCACTGGGGTGGGAAACACGCGCAAACCAGTCTGCAAAATGAGCTCGCCAATGTGGACTGGATGTTGCGGCAGGGATATTCGCTGAGCTTCTACATGTTCCACGGCGGCACCAGTTTCGGATGGATGAACGGGGCCAACAGCAGCGGCAAGGATTACCAGCCTGACGTGACCTCGTACGACTACGATGCTCCGCTCGATGAAAGCGGCAGAGTGACGAAGAAGTACGAGGCCTTTCGCGAACTCATCGCCAAAGATCTGCACGTCACTGCGCCGCCCGTACCCACAGTGGCGGCGGCTATTCACATTCCTGCTTTTACGCCGGCGGCATCGGCTTCACTTTGGAAGTCGCTGCCTCGACCCACATCGTCGGCGCAGCCGCTCTCGATGGAAGATCTGAATCAGGCCTATGGTTACATTCTGTATCGTGCGCAGGTTACAGGGCCTGTGAGCGGGGAACTCGTGCCCGGCGAGGTGCATGACTATGCGCGAGTCTATGTAGATGGTGTGCTCAAGGGAACTGTGGATCGCCGCCTGGGACAGACAAGCCTCCCGGTACAGCTCAAAAACGGCACGTCTACCCTCGACATCCTGGTCGAGAATACGGGGCGAATCAATTTCACCGCGGCACTTCGTGGCGAACGGAAAGGCATCTTAGGTCAGGTTACATTGGCGGGTAAGTCGATTGCTGGCTGGAGTATCTACTCCTTACCTTTGGATAACACCTCAAATCTAAGTTACTCGCAGGCACCCTGCGAGGGGCCCTGCTTTTACAAGGCGGCATTTTCCGTGGAGAAACCGGCCGACACCTTTCTGGATGTAAGTGCGTACGCGAAGGGTTTTGCGTGGGTGAACGGTCATCCCCTGGGAAGGATTTGGAACATCGGGCCGCAAAAGACACTGTATCTCCCCGCACCGTTTTTGCAGGCCGGAAAAAACGAGGTTGTGGTCTTTGATCTGGATGGCGGCGCTGCCAAACCAATCGAAGGCCTGGACCATCCGGAGCTCGGTCCGGTTCAGGCCAGGTAAGTCCGGCAACGCTGAGGGACAGGTGTCATTCCGAGTTTCTATCTAAGTCCTTGATTGCTGGTATCAAGGTTCAGAACCTAATCGCGCGCTGCTATCTGTTTCCGGGATAGAAGGAGCGCAGGTTCGCAGGAGTAACCATTTCGTGCTTCACAAAAGTGGCAGGCGGAACCGCGCGGCCGTTCATCAGGTCAAGCGCGAGAGGCAGAACCCCTTCTCCATAACGCTCGGGAAAGTAGCCAACAGAGCCAATCAATCGGGAACCGCGAGTCGCCAGTTCCTGATGAACGTCGGGCGATGCGTTGTGGCCGACGATCGCACAATGCTCCTCGCGGCCCGCGTCGCGAAACGCCTGCAGAGCGCCGAGCGCGCAAGGATCATTGATGGCAGCAACCAGGATGCGTTGCGCTTTGCTGCGGCGCAGCTGGCGTCGCGTCAAGGCCAACGTTTGCTCGTAATGCCCGCTGGTTCGCAGTACTTTGATTTGCCGTTGAGAGAGCCACACCAGGCGTTCGATCACGCCAAGCATGCTGCCCAGAATGCGCGCGTTGGGGATCTGACCTGCCTTAGGTAACTCCAGCAACCACAGCTCGTCGACCTGGCCCTTCCATTGCGACTCGGCCCATCGTGCGAGATAGCGACCCGCGATCAGCCCGGCCTGAGAGTTGTTTGCGCCGTAGAAAATCGTGCGTGGGTGAGGGATCTCGAGGGCGATCACAGGGATGGAGGCCGCGTGGAAGCGGTCGGAGATCTGCCCGGCAATCCGCGTATCGGTCTGCGATTCGATGACCAGGTCGACGCGCTCTCGAGCGAAAACGTCCGCATTATGCAGCGCCACTCCCGGGCTGTCCTGATTATCGAGGACGAGCAGGTCAACGTCTGCCGCTGCGGCGCTCCTCTGAAGGCTATCGGCCACGGTCCGGCTGAAGCTGAACTCACGGCTCTGCATTCCGTAACCGAAGCGATAGCGTTTTTTGCCGAGACGGCGAATCGCCAGCTTGTACTTGTTTTCTCCTACCCGCTGCAGCAGTTCACCGGCCACCAGGGTGGAAAGCATACGCAAAGCCGTGGTCTTGTGCAGCCCTGTGCGCGCAACGACTTCAGAGAGTCGCAAGCACTCAGCCTCATCGGCAAAGATCTTCAAAATCTCGCAAGCACGCAGTAGAGACTTCATAGGAGTGTTCCACCACGTGGAACACTCTCAGGATAAACGAGATCTGTGAACGCCGGTAGAGCAGTCAAGCATCTCTAGACATAAGCAAACCATGAAAACGCCGGTCCACAACGTGAAACTTAGGACCACTTACAAGGATACCGTTTGCCAGGTCTTGCTCCGGCGGACTAGTGTGCGGCTGGAATGGAACGGCAGTGCCAGCCGCACGCGCCGGACAGAAAGAGAAGAGTCCGGCTGCAGAATTGTTCCAGAAGGATACGCATGAGCATACAAAAAGGACCGCTGGTCGCGATTGTCGCCGCGGTATTTTCCGCACTGACGGGCAGCATCTCCATGCAGGCGCAGCAGTCGCCGGAGCCGCAGGGGATCGTGGTCGATTGGAACAAGACCCTGACCGTGTCGAAATCAACGCCGACACTTCAGGTCGTGACGAACCCCATGCTGAATCCGGGAGCCTCCATTCACGATGGCTCGTTTGCCGCATTAAAGGCGCTGGGCGCGGATTACGTACGGTATGTTCCCTGGTTGCCGTATCCGAAGATCGCCGTGGCCGAACTTGAGCCGCCGTCGAAGGAGAAGACTTCGTGGGACTTCACCTACATCGATCCTGTGACCAAGGATTTCTTCGCGGCTACCGAAGGGCACAGCACGATCGTGAACTTCAGCACCATTCCCGCGTGGATGTTCAAGAGTGCCCAACCGGTCAAGTATCCCGATGATCCGAACCAGGTGTTCTGGAAATATACGCAGGGGACCGAGCTGCGCGACCCGAGTGGAAAAGAACTGGGCGACTATTTTGGCCGCCTGGTTAGCTGGTACACACAGGGTGGCTTCACCGATGAGAACGGTAAGAGGCATGAGTCCGGCTATCACTACAGTCTTCCGTATTGGGAGGTGCTGAATGAGCCGGAACTGGAGCACGACACAACGCCCGAACAATATACGCAACGATACGACGCGATGGTTCAGGGCATTCACAAGGTAAGTCCGCAGACTAAGTTCGTCGGCCTGGCGCTAGCCTATGCAGGGAAGAATCCCAAGTTCTACGAATACTTTCTGGACCCGAAGCATCATAAGCCGGGGATTCCTCTCGACTACATCTCGTATCACTTCTACGCACATCCGACGCTCGAGCAAGGGATTGATGAGTGGCAGTACACGTTCTTTGACCAGGCAGACGAATTTCTGACGACGGTCAAGTTCATTAACGAGATACGCGATCGGCTATCTCCCTCGACTAAGACGGACGCTGACGAGTTAGGAGTTATCTTGCCGACGGATGAACTGGAGATCAAGGCGTCAAAAGCGCTGCCCGATCATATCCCTCATCGCTACTGGAATGCCGCCGGGTCACTCTACGGCTATTTGTTCGTCCAACTCTCAAAGCAGGGTGTTGACGTGATCGGCGAGTCGCAGCTAGTGGGCTATCCATCGCAGTTTCCCAGCGTCTCCATGATGGACTACAACAACGGCAAACCGAATGCGCGCTACTGGGTACTGAAGCTGATCAAAGACAACTTCCACCCTGGAGACAAGCTCGTAGATACGAGCACCGCTGGAGGCCAGTCACCTGATATAACGGCCCAGGCGTTCGTAACAAGCGAAGGAAAGAAGATACTCCTGTTGAACAAGAGAAACCGCGAAATGACGGTGAAACTACCTGAAGGCTTCGATGGCGCCAGCGTTTCCACGGTGGACGAGTCGACCGGCGACGGCGAACCGCGCACCGACAAGGCAAGTGGAGCGCCCCTGGTGCTGGCACCCTTTGCGGTAGCGGTGATCAAGGCGCAGTAATCTTCAGCGAAAAAGACAGCATCATCACCAGAGGAGTCAAGGGCGATGGCGAGCGACACATTGCGTGTAGGGCTTTGCGGTATTGGCCTCGAAGCCTACTGGCCGCAGTTTCGCGGATTGCAGGCACGGCTGGAAGGATACGTGTCTCAAGTAGCGGCGAGATTGCAACAGTTGGGCGCACATGTTGAGTCGCTCGGACTCGTGGACTCTCCGCAGGCTGGGAGAGACGCAGGCCACGCCTGCCGCCGCGCCGATGTGGATCTGCTGGTCATTTACGTGACTACTTATGCGCTGTCGAATACGGTTTGCCCCTGGTGCAGCGGGCCCGCGTTCCAGTACTGGTCCTGAACCTGCAGCCTACCGCCGCCATTGATTACGAAGCGTTCAATCGACTGCCGGATCGAACAGCGATGACAGGTGAGTGGCTGGCGTATTGCTCAGCCTGTCCTGTACCCGAGTTAGCCAACGTGTTGTCGCGCGCAGGAATCTCGTTTCACCAAATCACGGGCGTGCTCGATGATAACGAGACCTGGACCGAGATCACTGAGTGGATCGAGGCCGCTAAGGTGCAGAAGGTGCTCGCCAGAAATCGGCTAGGCCTTTTAGGACACTATTACAGCGGGATGCTCGACATTCAAACGGACCTTACAAGGGTGTCGATTGTGTTTGGCAGCCATATCGAGCATCTCGAAGTAGACGAGCTAAGTGCGCTGCGATCTGAGGTGGGCGAGGAGGCCGTACAGTCACGAGTCGCGGAGTTTCGATCGCACTTTGATGTGCAATCCGATTGCTCTGCGGACGAACTCGAGAGGGCTGCTCGGACCTCGGTGGCACTCGATAGCTTTGTGGCTAAGCACGACCTTCAGTCCCTGGCCTACTACTACAAGGGAAGTGGAGTGGCTGCAAATGAAGACACCATGAGTTCGATCATTCTCGGGACCTCACTTCTAACTGCGCGGGGAATTCCAGTGGCCGGCGAGTACGAGGTGAAGAATGCGCTTGCGATGAAGATACTCGACACGCTGGGGGCGGGCGGATCCTTCACGGAATACTATGCTCTCGACCTGAAGAGCTGATCATGTGTTGATGGGCCACGATGGCCCTGGGCACCTGGCGATCGCCGAGAGCAAGACGAAGGTGCGGCCGCTGCAGGTGTATCACGGCAAGGTAGGTCGCGGACTTTCGGTCGAGATGAGCGTGAAGCACGGGCCGGTCACGCTGCTATCGGTAGCGGAAGATGAGAGGCGTGGATTCAAACTGCTGGCCGCGCATGCCGAGTGTGTTCCCGGAGAGCCACTCCGCATCGGCAATACCAATAGTCACTACCGATTCGCAATCGGTGCGCGAGGGTTTGTGAAGGCGTGGAATGCGGAAGGGCCCGCTCACCACTGCGCTGTCGGCCTGGGACATCTTGGCGGCAAGCTGAACAAGTTAGCACGATTACTGGAGATCCCTTTCATCCAGGTCTGTTAGTGAGGCGAGATACTTGCGATAAGTCACGGTCGCCGCAAGCCGGATGTTAGTTATCGGGCGGCAGATCCATCGAAGATCTGAAACTCGCGAATGCCGGCCGGTCCGGAAGCAGCAAGTATCTTGAGCCGTACCTGGCTGGTTGTAACTGCGGGGAAGATATCGATCTTCTTGTGGCCGATCGCCTGAGCGTGGGCCACCTGCCGCCATTTGCCGGCTTCGAAGATTTCGACCGAATACTCCTCCACGTGCTGACCATCATTCAACCGCTCCGTCGTCACCACTCGATCGAAGGTCACAGGCTGATCAAACTTCAGAGTGAGCGTCGGCATGCTGCCGGTGGCAGCTGCGGACCAATAGGTGCCGGGGTCACCATCCACTGCGTTGGCTTGGTTCTCGTCGAGAGGCGCGTGCTGAAGCGCAAGATTGTGGCCATACACCGCGCGCAGTTTGGCGCCAAATTCCGCCAGGCGTGTCGCATCTGCCGCGGGAATCTTGCCATCCCGATCAGGAGCCAGTCCCAGCATCAGTTGCGCTCCGCGACCTACGGTTTGGTTGTAGACCTCCATCAGTTCATCGACGCTCTTGAGGGTCGAGTCCGCGTTGGGATGCCAGAACCATTGCTCCTTGTGAAGTGGCGTGTCCGCTTCGACGGGCCGCCAGCGAAGGTATCCGGTACGATCGACGACGTTCCAGTTCTCATAAGGAACCTGCCCGCTCTCTGTTCCCACCCAGCGCAGATCGGCATACTTGTAGAGGTCGACATCGGCGAAGACGACTGTATTTGGCTGGTAAGTGCGCAGGTGCTGCACGATGGTGTCGAAGTCGTACTTACGGCCCGCGCTGCCTGCGCCATCGAGCCAAAACTCCTCCAGGGGACCGTAGTTCGTGGCTAACTCCTCTAACTGGGCGAGATAGTACTTATCGTATTCGGCAGGGTTGGCATAGCGAGGCTCGTGGCGATCCCAAGGTGAGAGATACACGCCGAAGTGGAGACCTGCCTTGCGCGCCGAATCCGACGCCATCCTTACCAGGTCGCCCTTCCCGCCAAGCCATGGACTGTTTTTCACACCATATTCCGTCTGGCTACTGGGCCACAGGGTGAATCCATCATGGTGTTTCGCTACGAGCACAACATAGCGAATGCCTGCTGCGCTCGCGGCTTGCATCCATTGGTCGGTGTCCACTGCTGTCGGATGAAAGTCGGACGTTGGCGCGGTGCCGTCGCCCCACTCGCGATCGAGAAAGGTGTTGGTTCCAAAATGAATAATCGCGCCCATCTCAAGATCCTGCCAGGCCGATTGGGCGGGGCTTGGCTTCACATCCGTAACGTTCTGGCCCATGCTAAAACTGCCGAATGTGGCGAACAGGGCAACGGTGATCCATCTCAGGCCAATCCGCAAATGTGCCTCCAGCGAACGTACATCGGGTTGCGAAAACTCATCTTGCTTTCAGACCTAGCTGCTTGCGCGGCGGCGTCGACCACTTAGGAGATACACGTCTGCCCGAGGTGCGAAAAGCGGATCGTTCGATGTGTCGATTCCATCGACGCCCGGTCGCGGGTCAAAGATGATTTTCCGTTTGTCGCCATCATCATCGGCAACCTTTGTATTCAAAGAAAGGACTCCCAATTCGAGCTTCCTCCGATCTTCCGGCCAGCGCACCGTAGCATCGTCAGTAACATCATCTTCCTCCGCTAACTGAGCGAGGAGGTGGTACTTGATGGGACCTTTGCTGATTCGCTCAGCAATCTCTTCGAATAAGAAGTTTGGAGACTTACCCGCTGCGGCCTCCTGATCGAGATACTCGTTCTGTAACTCGGGGTGTATCTGGTAGCGGCCGAAGCGAATGTTCCCGTCAGCGTCGGTGAATTTAAAGGCTGACACGGCAAAGAAGGATTCTTTCGCGAAACTTGTTGGAATGGGTTTGGGCGCCTGCACGAACTCCAGCGCCTTCGGGTGGCGATCCCAGAAACACTTCGATCGGATTGGGATGCGGACCAGCGGGATCAGTCTGGCCGACCGCCTTCAGGAATTCCAGAAACTCTTCCGCCGTGCGAGTCGGAAATCCATCGTGGGAATGAGAAACGATGTCAGTGTGCACATGTTCCCCAAGATGGAAGCGTACTGCCAGGCCGCGAGGGCTTGCGCCACCAGGATCATTGTCGGGCACATTCGGAATGCCGGCAGAGTCGGAGAGTCGAACGGTGACAGGCGTGGGGTGTGCCCCCATATGCGGGGCGCGCGTCAATGAGGCGGCTTCGGGCGATGGAGTGAATTCGCCAGTGAACAGCATGCCCTTCGCGTGGGCGGCGCGCGATCCGGGATAGGGGCCGCCAAACAGCTTATCTAAACCGTGGAGCAGGTCACGGCTTAGGGTTTCAGCTTTTGTATCTCTGGGTTCGGTCATGGTCGTATTCCTTTCGTCCGTCAGGCGTGTGCCGAATCAGCATATCGTATGCGGGTTAAGCGGGTGTGCTGGCGTTTCGCTGATTGTTCGCCTAAGATCGGGAAGATGAAATGGGGCGAAGACTTCACCACGGAGTTCGAGAGCAGCGGACGCGCAGACAGTTCCGATGAGCGCACACGCATGCCGGGCAGCGCGGCGAATCTGCGAAGAGAACTGGGCCATCGAAATCTGCAGCGTGCGTCGGCATTCGCGCATGAGGTGACGTATGGGCCTGTACCGAGCGTGGTGTATGCGGAGCAGGAGGAGGGAGGCCACGGCAATTTCGTCGCAGCTTCGTATCGACGGATCTGCGCGTCACCGGACTGGATGGCGAGGCTGGCGAAGGTCTATACGGCGTCAAGAAGCGTTGCCAGGCCGGGAGACCGGCGCCGCAGGGAACTCGATTGCGCCAACAGTTCAGACGCGCTGCTGATGAATGTCTTCTGCTACCCGGGCGTTCTTCGCCGCGCTCAGGTTTGCTCGCTGCTCGGTGTAGAACGTGGGCAGCGTCCGCAGTTCGGCTATCGCCCGCTGCTTGCGCTGGAGAAGGGCCACATCGATCGCACAGAGATCGATATGAGAGTAGGCGACCTGCTGGTGGAATCGAAGCTGACCGAAAGCGGATTCCAGCAGGCGCGAGAGCAGTTACTGAGGCGCTATGTGGATCTTGAAACGGTGTTCCAGGTGGAGAGCCTGCCATCGCGCGGCGGAAGGTACGATTCGTATCAGCTTGTGCGCGGTGTTCTGGCCGCGGCCTTTCACGGCTGCACGTTTTGCGTTCTGAGCGATGCGCGTCGTCCGGAGTTGATCGAGGACTGGTTCCAGGTGATGGCGGCGGTTCGAGATGCCGAACTTAGATCGCGCCTGAAAGTGGTGACGTGGCAGGAACTCGCTACGACGCTTCCCGCACGACTGCAAACCTTTCTTGCCGAGAAATACGGGATTGCGCCGGCGGGCACGTGCTGGAGCCAAGGATGAGTGCCGCTCTCGACGATAGGTTCGACTGGAGCAAGGGCGAATTGCACGAAGGGCTTGCCTGCTATCAGGCGAAGCAATTCTTTGAAGCGCACGAACATTGGGAAGTCGTTTGGCTGCTCTCTGCTGAACCGGAGAAGACCTTGCTCCAGGCGATTATCCAGGTGGCAGCATCGTTTCACCACTTGCAGCGTGGAAACGAAAAGGGTGCGCGCTCATTACTGAGGCGCGGCCCTGCGGAGGCTGGAGCCTTATCGGCGGGAGCATGCCGGCGTTCCGGTTGAAGCACTTCGAAACGAAATTCGGGAGTGGATCGCGGCGCTCGAAGACGATGCAATCCCGCGACCGTCGGAGTATCCAAGAATTATCGGGTAAGTCGCGTAGACTCAACTTAGCTGCGTAGCTTACGGAATTACTGCGCCGGTGCCTGCAGGGATTTTCGATGGCATCAATAACTTTGACAGCAGGATTTCATTCCGATATAAAAAACATTCACGGCGGCCGCAAAGCCGTTCTTCGCCCGGGAGATGAAGGCGCTAAGCGCGCATGGTTTTCAGGGTCGACAAACAATTGCAACGCAAGAGGATGCTCGGGAAGGCGGTGTAAATCCGCCACTGCCCCGCAACTGTAAACGCGCTTCCGTCCGTCGGCTTGAGGCTGACGGCTCGGATGCTGGAATCACAAGCCACTGGAGCGGCGCTCCGGGAAGGCGATTCCGGTCGGGCGCGTAAGTCAGGAGACCGGTCCGATTGCGCGCTATCCCGTGCCTATGCCGGAACCGCTTGTGCGTGGCTCAATCCGCCAGCGCTGAAGCGATCGGGTAGAGGCCGGTCTTCGCCGCGTTCCGAGGGGAACGAAGGAGCTTTATGGTATTCCCGCTGCGGTTCTCCCGCGTGAAGTTTGCGTGTGCCTGCCTTACATTGCTACTCACCCTTCCATCGACCCTGCGCGCCGTAATCGTGCATGGAATTGTTACAGATACGCTCGGAGCGGCAGTTCCGAATGCGACTGTCGCGCTGGTGGAGAACGGACAATCGATCGCCAACGCCAAAACCGCGGCGGACGGAAGCTACCAGCTAAGTACGTCAGACAGCGGACGCTTCTATGTGCTGGTGGCAGGGCAGTCGTTTCGCCAACTCGCGACGCAGAGCTTTTTCGCACAGTCGCTGCAGAGCTTTGAACAGAACGTGATGCTGGAACCGGAGACGGTGCGCCAGCAGATTGTGGTGACGGCGACCGGCACGCCGCAGCCGCAGGCCCAGGTAAGTGCCTCGGTGGACCTGTTGCGGCAATCCGAATTTGAGAACCAGGCTGACCTGGTGGACGCCTTGCGGCAGGTGCCGGGCGTGATGATTGCGCAACAGGGACAGAT
This sequence comes from uncultured Acidobacteriaceae bacterium, assembly GCA_963748555.1. Taxonomy (GTDB): domain Bacteria; phylum Acidobacteriota; class Terriglobia; order Terriglobales; family Acidobacteriaceae; genus CAWKKW01. The sequence continues at coordinate 533,623 of CAVVJK010000017.1, read as the reverse complement.
CGGTTCGCTCGCGTCGGTGTTTGTGCGGGGCGGCAACTCTGCAGCCAACAAGATGCTGATCGATGGCGTACCGGCGGAAGACATTGGAGGCGGCTTCGATCTCGGCACAGTGTCGACTACCGGAGTCTCCAGCATTGAAGCAAACCGCGGACCCAACAGCGTGCTCTACGGATCGGATGCGGCGGCAGGCGTATTCAATCTCAGCACGCCTCGAGGGAGCACCGCATTCCCTTCGCTGCTGTACGAAGGAGACGCGGGGAACTTTCATACTTACCGCAACCAGGTTCAACTTGGCGGCACCCATCGCTCGCTGGATTACTACGGCGGCTTCTCACGGCTGAACACGTCGAATGATTTGCCTCGCGACGAGGTACATAACATAACTTCGGTGGCGAACCTTGGATGGGCCGCGACTCCCGCGACCCAGTTTCGCGGCACGGTGCGATACACGGTGGCCGCGGAAGGGCTGCCTGGCGCATTCAACTTCTACAGGCTTGCGCCCGACGCCAAGCAGTCCGATCAGGATCTGTATGCGAGCGGCAGTGTCGAGCATCAAACCTCAGAGTCCTGGCATAACCTTGCGCGGTATGGACTGGCGCGGAAGCGCGAGCAGGCTCACTATTTCTCACTCGTGGGTGAGCCAATTACGGTCGCATCCCCATTTGGGCCTACGACGAACTACTACGGCCTGCCGGTAACGATCAAAGGGGCAAACGGCTACAGCGCGACGGGTCAAGCCATTCTCAACTATCGGATTTCCCGATGCGAGCAGTTACCCATATGGATCAGACGCTGTTTCTAATCGGGACCAACTCTATGTGCAGAGCGATTACCGATTCAGCCGCATTTGACCGGCCTGTTCGGATTTCGTTTTGAGAACGAGCGAGGCGCGCAACGCGAAGCCGTGTTTTTCGAAGACTACAAACTGGAGCGTACGAACTATGACTACACCGTCCAACTGAGCGGGGACATCAAGGGCCGCGTGTTTTATACGCTGGCCGGCGGCCTGCAGAAGAACCAGTTGTATGGAACGGAAGCCGATCCTCGCGTCGGACTGACGTACTATCCGATTCGCCCGGGAGCGGGCCTGTTCCATGGAACGAAGCTGAACTTCAACTTCGCCAAGGGAGTGCAGGAGCCGAATCTCTTCGCGCAATTCGATTCGCTGTACGGGCAATTGGTGCAGAACGGCGAAGCTTCGATCGCGCAGCAATTTGGAATTCATCCAATCGGGGCGCAGCGCTCCCGCAGCTACGATGGCGGCGTGGAGCAAAGCCTCTTCAGCCAGCGCGTGGTGGCGCGGGCAACTTACTTCCACAACGAGTTTGGGAACCAGGTGGAATTTGTAAGTGCGGGATCCCTGGCTTCGATTGGGGTTTCGCCCCAGGTGCAGGCCATTATCAACGATTCTCTGGGCGGCGCGGATGTGAACACGCTGGCTTTCCGCGCGCAAGGCCTGGAGAGTTCGGTGGAATATGGGATCGGTCACGATATCTTTGTGCGCGCCGGGTATACCTATCTAGACGCGGTCGTGCAGCACTCATTCTCGAGCGACGCGGTCGCGCCGAGCATGAATCCGAATCTTCCGGGGGTGCGCGATCGGCGCCAGTTCTCCGCTTGCGCGGGGCGAGGCCGTTTCGCAGGCCTCCGCATACCGGGTTCGCGTCCCTGTCTTACCACAACCAACGTTGGGCAGCGGAGGTGATCAGCGCGTTCGCCAGCCGAAGCGACGATTCCACGTTCCTGGCGGGATCCGATACAAGTCTCGATAACTCGCTGTTACTGCCTAACCGAAACCTGGATCACGGATTTGCGAAGGTCGACTTAGGGGGAAGTTACTCGATCTTCGATTGGATGAGCGTGTATGCGCAGGCAAACAACGTTCTCAACCAGCAGCAGATTGGTCCGATTGGGTATCCGGCATTGCCTTTGAATTACCGGGCAGGGCTGCGGTTCGCGCTGGGGCATTCGAGGCACTAACCGCAAAAAGGCTGAGTTGCGCGGAATGGATGCGGGTTTCTGAGTTTGTGTAAGTTGCAGTGCACGCGCAACTCTCCGCTGCTCTCTGTGTTTCTTCATGGTGTCGGTACTCCCGGCAAGGAGAGCACAATGAAGCTCAGGATCGCACTACTCGGCACCATCTTGGCCACTGCCTCGGTCTCAGTGTTTGCACAAACCGCGGGCCAGATCGAACAACGGAAGGACAATCAGCAGGCGCGCATTGCGCAAGGCGCGCGCAGCGGGCAATTGACGCGCGGCGAAACACGGAACCTCGAGAGTCGGGAACGAAGCATCAACCGGGAAGAGCGCAATATGCGTGCGGCAGATCATGGACACCTGACTCGGGCCGATCGAGCTGCGCTGAATCGTCGTCAGAATCACGTGTCCCGCTCTATCTATCGCGACAAGCACAATGCTCGCGTGCAGCACTAGATTTCACGGTGTCACGAAAACATTCTCGAGAAAAGAGAGGCCCTGACGATAAGTCAGGGCCGGTGACAAAAGTGAACCAGGAAACTCAGTAGCTGCGATGTGAGAAGACCTCGGCCAGAAGGTTAACAATTACGTCTCCTGCCAGGTTGAAGCCGACGGTCTTTCCCATCACGCTGTTCTGCTCGAGCCGATTGAGGCCAAGCTGCGGATAGTAGATCTGCTGCGCGATGAGGGCCGCGCCGGGAGTTCCGACGAGCACGGGAAGGTTGAGCGTGTGGCGGCCGGAGTTGGTGCGTGTCACCACGACACTCGCGAAGGCATTGCCGAAACGCTTGCCGAAGCCGGCGCCGGGTCCCGCAGGAATGTACCTGGGCTCCATGCGCAGCGCGGTCGGAAGCAGGAACTTGGTGAGCAACTCCTGAGTTTCCGATTCGGACATGCCGCCGATCAAGCGGCGCTCGTGGTAGCGAACGTCACCTTCCATGTTCTGGCGCCATCCCTGTACCGAACGACCGTAGCCGGAGAGTACCTGATCGAAGGCGAGTTCCTGTTGTTCGGTGCTGATGTTGGGCGTGGCCGGGTATTCCGGCTGGCTGGGGATGTTGGGATACCCGGCGAAGAGAATGCCCTGGGCGAAGTTTCTTGCCTGGTAGGTGCTGTGTGCCCAGTACATGAATTTTCCGCCGGCGCTGAGGCTGTAATAGTGCTCCTCAGTGGGCGGACCGTAGTCGCGCAGCCGTTGTATGTCGGAACGCTGGATGCTCCGGATCAGTTCGTGTCCGACATTCGTCGCCAGGTCACCCGCGAGGCTATAGGCCACATAGCGAGCTACAAACTGGTTGGTGTTGAGCTCCGGCGCATTAAATTCCCGCGTATAGAACTGCCTGGCAACCACCGCGGCGCCAACCGTTCCAACCCACTTGGAAAGGTTCGGGGTGAGACGGCCGCCATTGGTGCGCGTGACCGCGATCGATGCGAAGGCATGGCCCATGCGGCGGTCGAAGCTGTCATCGATGTTTGCGGGCAGGTAGCGTGGATCTTCCCGAAGTGCGACCGGCAAGAGGAAATCGCTCAGGAAGGTGCGAGTCTCGGCTGCGGCGAATCCAACGGCGAACCTGCGGCCACGGCTGCGTAGTTCCACTTCACTGTTGCGGCGCCAGGTATCCATGCCATCGCCATAGGCGTCCATGGCATCCTCATAGGCTTTGCCTGAGGCGAAGTCCAGAACCGCGGGGGAGGAGGGCTGGACCGGCGCGGACGGCAGGTTGGGAATACCGGCGATCAGGCCGGCGTCGAGGAGATTGCGTGGAGACGCGGCACTGCGAAGGTAGTAAGAGAGCTTGGTCCCAAAGTGGACATTGGCATCCGCGAGGGGAGGGAGGGGTACTGGTTCATAGCTGGGTCGGCTGGTAATTGCACCAGCGCCGCCGGCTGCGATAGCAGTCGTGCTGACATCTTCGGCCATCAACGATATTCCAAGGGCAGAAAAGCACACGAAAGCTGCCATGGGGATCAATACAGATCGCCTCATTGGGGCATCCTTAGTGAAAAAGTTGTTGCTGGTAAGCTGCCTTAAACGTAACCGGTGGTGAGTTACCGATCAAGCCAAAAACGGCCGCGCCCATTACCGAAGTACCGAGTTGGGGAAGAGGTCCAGCAGCGATGGATCCGCAGCAGGGTTTTAGAGCGCAGCAAGGGAAAGGCTTCCGCACGCAATGTGAATCGGGCCTGGTAAGAAGGCTGTGAATCAGACACCTGAGAGCTGGCGGGAGTTATGGCCTTTCAGGGCGGAGGCAAGTAAATTGGCTGCATGAGTCCAGGGCTCAAGTTTCGTAGAGGGCGCGGGCAGCCCATTCTTGGCGCGTTGTTGTGCTGCCTGGCGTGCGCGGTCCCACTGGCGAATGCCTCACCTGATCAAGCGACGCTGCAATGGATGCAGGGGACGCTCGATGCATGGCAGGCTGCCTGCGTGGATCAGCTGCGGCTCTCTCCGGATCCGCTGCCCTGGATCATTGTTTACGATGAGCAGCACGCATGGCACATCCATCCTGACGAGCAGTTGTTGCCTGCGCATGAGAAGGCTTCGGAGCATCTGCGCTTCGCAGGGCGCGAGTATGCGATTTTCGAAGTAGAAAACCAAGGCAAGCTGTGGGTGCCCGGCCGCAAGCCCATCCCGATTCATCCGCAAGCGGCGGCCATGGTGTATGACAACGAGACCAAGCCGTTTTTCATTGTCGCTTCCCTGGATTTTGAGCAGCGCACGCAAAAGGTCGGCCCCAGCGAGGACTTCCGCAAGTTCTTCACCAGCCTCACGCTGCATGAACTGACTCACACGCGGCAGCTTCCGCAGACCATGCCGAAGATCAAGCGGCTGCAGGCGAAGTACAAATATCCCGAAAGCCTTGATGACAACCTGATCGAAACAACTTTCACCAAAGATGCGGAGTTTCACAGGATGGTGGATGAGGAGAAGCGGCATTTTTCGGCAGCCATCCTGGCGAAAGATGATGCGACCGCCCGGGTCGAGACGAACGCCGCGCTCGACGTGCTCGCCGATCGGCAGTACCGGTTTTATGTGGGTGCATACAGGGGCTGGTCGGAGATGGAAGACGTCTTTCTCGGCCTTGAGGGGTCGGCGATGTGGGTGCAGTTCCAGTCCTCGTTGCAACTGGCCCCAAAGGGACAAAGCTGGCTCGACACCCTCATTCAACTGAGTCAGCGCACGGATGCATGGTCACAATCCGAAGGGCTGGCCATGTTCCTTCTGCTTGATCGATTTCACCCGGGATGGCAGTCGGAATTCTTTGGAACTGAGATCCCCGATTCGGTGCAGGTTTTGCGGCAGGCAGTCGGCTCACCTTCTCAGTAGTTCAGATTTGATTTGAGAAAGGAATTACTCAGAAGGGGACCCGTTCTACAGGAACGATGAAATGTATGCCGTCTACGCGCAAGCTATGAAGCCGACTGTCATTGGTGATGAATACATCTACGTTGGCCACAGCAGCACAGGCGAGTTGGAAGGCGTCTGGGGCTCGAAGAGCGCGGTTCTGGCGCAGGATTGAGTAGGTTCTCGCAGCCTGCAAGTCAAAGGGCACAATCACTGATGTCGATGTGAGTGCCAGCTCATATTTCCCGCACAGATCCAGATCATTCTCGCCTTGGGGCTTCACAAGGATTTCGCCCACGGTCATCGCCGAGGTGATCAATTGATCTCCTCGTATGATCATGCGCTCGCGTAACCTGGCTACTTCTCTGCTACGAGAACCGTAGTCTTCGAATAGGTAAATGAAGAGATTCGTATCCCAAAAGACGCGGCTCACTCCCATCCCTCTCGGAGTCGTGCGACATACTCGTCGGCGTGCTCATCTGCCCAAAGTTTCCTTCCGGAGCCGTAAAGCGCGAGAAGGGGGTCTAAGGTTTGTTGCTGTGCGGTCGAACCCTTGGTCCATCCCTCATACCACTTGAGCAGTCCAACGTATTTGGGCGGGAGTTTGTCAGCGGCTGGAGTGCTCCGAGTTCCGAACGTGTTTCCCTTTCGGGATGGATCAAACGAGTCCTGGGGCCGAAACAGCCTGCGAAAATGCGAATGGGTCTTGAAGAGCATTCTAGTTCGCACTGAACTTGCAACCATATTCGCAACCGCATGCTGCGCGACATGTTGGCGTACGGTGCTTTCGTCTCTGGTAAAAAGTCCCTCGGACACTACTCGATCGACAATTTGCTCACTGCTGAAGTGCTGAATGTCGGGATGTTCGATATGGAGCAGAGCCGTAGCGATCCAGACTGCGTCGCTCGCCGTGAGATTAACTTCGGTCCTTGTATGCAAGACATGGGACATATTCGCCATAAAACAACAACACATGTAAATGTGTACGAATACAAGTAGTTCAGATTGTAATTAGAGAGAAAGAAAAGCCCCGCATCGCTGCGGGGCTTTGGTGGAACGATTTGCTTTCGGCTTTGCGGCGAAGCCGCGTCGGCCTGGATGGCAAATCCTAGTACATGCCTTCCATGCCGCCGCCGTGACCGCCGCCTGAGGGAGCCTGCTTCGGCTCAGGAATCTCGGAGACCATGGCTTCGGTCGTCAGCATGAGGCCGGCGATCGAGGCAGCGTTCTGAAGTGCGGTACGGGTGACCTTGGTGGGATCGATGACGCCGGCCGCGACCAGGTCCTCGAACTTGTCCGAACCGGCGTTGTAGCCGAAGTGCGGATCGGTGCTCTCGAGGATCTTGCCGACGATCACTGCGCCTTCGACGCCTGCATTGCCAACGATCTGGCGAAGCGGCTCTTCGATAGCGCGGCGAACGATCGTCGCGCCGATCTTCTCGTCGCCTTCCAGCGTCTTGATCAGGTCGCTTCACATCCTGGGTGCAGCGCAGCAGGGCAACGCCGCCGCCCGGGACGATGCCTTCTTCCACGGCAGCGCGGGTTGCGTGCATCGCGTCTTCGACGCGGGCCTTCTTCTCCTTCATCTCGGTTTCGGTAGCAGCACCGACCTTGATGACGGCCACACCGCCGACCAGCTTGGCAAGACGCTCCTGGAGCTTCTCGCGGTCGTAGTCAGAGGTGGTCTTGTCGATCTGGTTGCGGATCTCCTTGACGCGGCCTTCGATGACCTTGACTCGCCACGGCCTTCGACGATCGTGGTGTTGTCCTTGTCGATGGTCACGCGCTTGGCACGGCCCAGGTCCTCGAGCTTGACGTTCTCAAGCTTGATGCCGAGGTCCTCGGTGATGGCGCGTCCGCCGGTCAGCTTGGCAATGTCTTCGAGCATGGCCTTGCGGCGATCGCCGAAGCCAGGGGCCTTCACAGCAGCCACATTGAGGGTGCCGCGCAGCTTGTTGACCACCAGGGTGGCGAGAGCTTCGCCGTCGACATCTTCAGCGATGATCACGAGCGGCTTGCCGTTGCGGGCAACCTGCTCGAGCAGGGGAAGCAGATCCTTCATCGAGCTGATCTTCTTCTCGTGGATCAGGATGTAGGGCTCTTCGACCGAAACTTCCATGCGATCGGGATCGGTGACGAAGTAGGGGCTGAGGTAGCCGCGATCAAACTGCATACCTTCGACGACTTCCAACTGGGTCTCGAGGGTCTTGGACTCTTCGACGGTGATCACGCCGTCTTTGCCAACCTTCTTCATCGCCTCGGCAATGATGGTGCCGATGGTCGAGTCGCTGTTGGCCGAGATGGTGCCGACCTGGGCGATCATGTCGCCGGTGACGGGCTTGGAAAACTTGGAGAGGGCTCCGCCGGTCACGACGCCGTTCTCATCCCGCTTGCCTACGATGGCCTCAACAGCCTTGTCGATGCCGCGCTTGAGGGCCATGGGATTGGCTCCGGCGGCTACGGTCTTCACGCCTTCGCGATAGATGGCCTGGGCCAGGACGGTGGCGGTGGTGGTGCCGTCGCCGGCTACGTCAGAGGTCTTCGATGCAACTTCGCGAACCATCTGGGCGCCCATGTTTTCCAGCGCGTCCTTCAGTTCGATTTCCTTGGCGACGGTTACGCCGTCCTTGGTGATGGTGGGCGAACCGAACTTCTTCTCAATGACGACATTGCGGCCCTTGGGGCCGAGCGTCACCTTGACGGCATCCGCCAGCGTGTTCACGCCGCGCAGGATCGCCTGACGGGAATCTTCTCCATGCAGAATCTGCTTTGCCATTTCTGTACTCTCCTTGATACGCCGGAGCCGGGCTCCGGTTGACTAGCGAACTTGTTTGGCTGTCTTCAGCCGATTCGATCAGCAATTCACGCGTGCCCGGAAATGCGAAAAGCGCATCGGCAGGGCCGCAATGCGCTTATTTGGACTTGAGAATGCCGAGGACTTCTTCCTCACGCATGATCAGGAACTCTTCGTTGTCGATCTTGATCTCGGTGCCGGAGTATTTGCCGAACAGAACGCGATCGCCGGACTTGACGTCGAGCGGAAAGACCTTGCCTTCGTCGTTCGACTTGCCCTTGCCAACAGAGATCACTTCGCCTTCCTGCGGCTTCTCTTTTGCGGTGTCGGGAATGATGATGCCGCCACGTACGGTTTCCCCTTCCTCAATGCGCCGAACCAGGATCCGGTCATGGAGGGGAGTGAAGGTGGTCGCTACGGTTGCAGTTGCCATTGCGTTGCTTCTCCTTCGCGCGAGGGTGTTCCCCGCGGTGATGATTGCTTAAAATCGAAGTTGCTGAGGATTGGAGGCGGGCACTTCAACATCGGGGCATCGGCCCTTTAGCACTGTCGCCTCTCAATTGCTAACTCTAGGCAATGGCCCGTCGCTTTGTCAAGCGGCTAGAGATTAAATTTTAGTGTCAGACACTCACATATGTGGATGATCAGAGTAGCAGGATGGGCCTCCGTGCCTCCCTCCGGCCCTCCTGGAGATCCGGACGCTGGTTAGAGAGGGGAGCAGCTGCCGCCCTGGTGGGTTCACGCGGAAATCATCCCCGTTTCCTCGGGCCGGTTGCTTGCTTACAATGGCTCCATGCTCACACTGTGGTCCCGCCGGTTTGCCATCTTCGTGCTTCTTGCCACTGCCTTTGCTGCGTTGCTCCCGCTTCACGCCTCCCAGGACGATGAGAGACGCGGTCGCAAGTACACGCCGCCTCCAGAGACTTCCCGGATCACCGTCACCGTGATCAAGGCCACGAACGGCAAGCCGATCGAGAGCGCTGCGGTCATCTTCCACCCCATGGAAGGCGATAAGGACAAAGGCAACATGGAATTGAAGACCAATGGCGATGGGGTGGCAGTCATCGAGGTGATCCCGCTCAACTCCACTGTGCGGCTCCAGGTGATCGCGAATGGGTTTCAGACCTTCGGGGATGACTACAAGGTGGATTCCGCCACCAAGGAGATCATCGTGAAACTGCGCCGCCCAGTGCGCCAGTACTCGACCTACGAACATCCCGAAGATGCGCAGGCAGCACCTGCCCAGAAAGACTCCCCGCAGAAACCGAAGGAGACTCCCACAGACAAGCCGAAGCCTTGAACCCGGGGCTCAGCTTGACAAGAAAAAGGGGAGCGGCGTGAGCATACCGGGGAGATGCTTTACAAAACAGACCGGAGACATGGTTTACACCATGGCGGAGAACAGTTGGCTTTCCCAGATTTGGCTTGACGCACGAAGATGCGTTTATGCCTTGGAAAGAGACTCGAACCGTGGACCAACGCCTGCAGTTTCTATCGAGCTATCAGAAGGAAGAGATGTCCGTGACCGATCTGTGTCACGAGTACGGCATTTCACGCCCAACTGCCTACAAGTGGATCAAGCGCTATGACGAAGTCGGGCCTGAAGGCCTGCTCGATCTGACGCGCACGCCGCACAGTTCCCCGTACGCAACATCGGCAGAGATAGAGAACGAAGTCCTTGCGCTACGGAAGCGATTCCCGTCCTGGGGAGCGAGGAAGCTCAAGGCGCGACTGGAGCGCATGAACCCGAACGTGAGCTGGCCGGCGGCAAGCACGGTGGGCCAGATCCTCAGCCGGGCCGGGCTCACCAACCCGAAGCGGAAGAAACGGCGCGCCACGCCGAGCTCGCAACCGTTCTCGATGGTTACGGCGCCCAATCAGCTTTGGTGCATGGATTTTAAGGGGTACTTCCTGACGGGCGACGGATATCGCTGCGATCCGTTCACGATCACCGATGCGCACAGCCGGTTTCTGATCCGCTGCCAGGCGGTCGCACGCATGGACCTCGCCCAGGTGAGCGCTGTTTGCGATGCCGCGATGCGCGAGTTCGGCGTGCCGGAACGCATTCGCACCGACAACGGAGCACCATTCGCGGGCGTCGGCCTGCTGGGCCTTTCGAAGTTGTCGCTGGGATGGATGAAGCTCGGCATCGTTCACGAACGCATTCAGCCAGGGCACCCTCAACAAAACGGGAGACACGAACGGATGCACCGCACGCTGAAAGAAGACACAGCGAAGCCGCCGGCACGCACCGTGACGGCGCAACAGAAGAAGTTCGATCGCTTCCGCCTGGTCTTCAACCATGAACGCCCGCATGAAGCGCTTGCCAACGAGACGCCGGGAAGCATCTACGTGCCCAGCACTCGGCTGCTCCCCAGCAGGGTAGCGAGCTTTCAATATCCGAGATCGTTTCAGACGCGGCGAGTGAACAACAGCGGAGACATCAGCTGGCACAAGGGCCGGGTTTTCGTCAGCGAAGTTTCCGCAACGAAGAGATCGGGCTGGAACAGATGGATGAAGACGTGCACCGCGTCTTCTTCTGTAACACCGAACTGGGCGAGTTCAACAGCGCAGAGATGCGGTTCCGGCCGGCGCTTCGATTAATCTTCTGCCATCCAGCCTGCCACTGTATGCTCGAGGCCAAGAGGGACCATACCAGTCGATCATGATGGATACTCTAGTAGAGGATCTCATGCGACGTCATTGTCTGATGCCTCAGGCATTTCTGGCCGCTGCATCCTTCAAGCTTTCTCAACACTCGTTGTTAAAGCTCATTGAGCGAGCGCCGACAGTTACAAGCAGCATCTAGGCGATGACCCTTCCAAAATCCTCGATGGGCGTCGTACCTGGAGCCGGAGATGATCCTGCAGGTATCATTGGATCGCCGCTGTCAGGTTTACTGGAGCGTCTTGACTCGATGGGCTTAAATGAATCAGTGGATCGACGACCGTGTCTGCGCTCTCAGCTTTGCAAGTTGAGGGCGTCAGAAAAGTGTCGATCAGGCGCTTTAAATGCAGCCGCGGACTAATGCCGCAGATCAAAGGGTCAAAGGCGACTCAGTGACTGGCCTGAGCACAGTGTCTATTCGGGCACGGAAGCCAAATCATTCCCTGTTCAGAGTAACTTGGACCGTCCACATTGATTCCGCTTGTCATTTCTCGCGCGGCAGCGTATCCGCACAGTACGTCAGAAACAAGCCATGGAAATGCCGGGGTATGGAAAGCATGGAAAGCCAAAAAGCCGGCATTTTAGTCCATTCCCTTCCCCACACCCCTTGGAAATCCCTGCGGGGATTCCCACATTACCACGCTACGGCGACGACTATCATGTATCTGAAGACCGGCAAAGCCCGGCGAAAAGCCCAATCAGAGCCACTCTCGCCGCAAGGGGCTTGTAAACCATGTCCCCGGTCTAAAACGTAAAGGATGTCCCGGTACTCTCAGGCGAACTCCCCAGTTTTATGCGCCTCAACAGGTCGGGCGGCAGCCAAGAGACGTTATTGCTTTACAGCGGTGAAGGCCATCGACGTCCCGTGAAGCTTGTCCTCTACGGAAATGTCCATCGTCTTCCCGTCTGCTTCGAGCTTGTTCATCGAGACGCTGATAACCTTGCCATCCCGCTTGTCTGTCTCTTCGATCGCGTTGTCACCCATCTTCTTGACCAAGACACTGGTGGTTCCTGGATCGCCTTTGTACGGCGCTTCAGTGCCATCGACCTTTGCTGTATACGACTGGCCTGTCGGCGTCGTCATGCTCAAGCTGTCCCCGTCCATCTTGTAGGTGAAGAGCAGCCCGTTGTCGGACAGGTTGTCCATGCTGGACGTGACCCATGAGCCAGAGATTGCGTGAGATCCCGCGGGTCCGGCAGCTACTTGTTTGCCAGTACCTTTGCCGGCGACCGGTTCCGCGTTGGTGTTGCTGCTGTCGTTGAATTCAAAGACTGATGTTTTGCCGTCTGGAGAAACGGTGACCTTCGAAGTAACGACGACTTTTCCCGCCTTTTTGTCGGTTTCCTGAATGGTGTGATCATCCACCACCTGAATGGCCATGGTGTCGAAGTAGGGATGGCCGGCTACGGGCTGGTCCTGGCCATCGGCTTTGATCTTGATCGGTGGGACGCAGGTCTGGCACTCGTACATGCCGTTCTGTAGCAGGAAAACGTCTGGCTTCTTAGGCATTTGCGCCTTGCTCAAGTCGATCTTCCATGTCCCGTCGAAGGGGCTTTGTGCGAACGCAGATAGAGATGCGAAGAGACCCAGCGTTGCCGCGAATAGGAGCTTCTTCATGGTGCTTCCTCCTGAATTCAGTTTTAGTGGGGGCCGTTAGCAGACCGGGAGCGGGGAATCTCCCAGCGGTCGAACATTATGCTCCCTCAAAGGCGGAAGAAGCTTGAAGATTTGTTGGAGGATTTCGGGGACGGGTGGGAGTATGCGGAAGGCGTGACCTAGCTGGCGTCCTGCGTCGATTGTAAAGCCGTGACCTTTACCTCGCCGGCGCAGACGGTCAGGGGCCGGCTGATGGTGAAGGTCTGGCTAGTTCCCGGAGCAGTCAGTTCGATTCTCGATACGGCCGGGCAATTTTCACCGGTGGTCCAGGTGATGCCAAAGTAGGCTTCCTGCCTGGGATCGAGCACCAACTCCAGAGCTTCGCGCGTGATCTGAGCGCTCGCGGACGCGGGCACCGTGTGGGCCTCCAACGTTCCCGGCGCACTCTTGACAACGGTCAGGTTCGCCACCGGCAGGTTCTGGGCGTCCAGCAAGGCGATCCCGGGGTAGCCGCCGATGCGGCAGGGTGTCGCACCTTCGTTGACGAACGCGAACTTCACTTCACGGGATTGCCCGTTCATCTCGGCCGCCACTTCCTCCAGCGAGATCTCGCGCGCCGAACAGGGAGATGCATCCTGGGCCGACATGGAGGCCAGGTGAGCCGTGGGCCGCGGGGTCCGGTCGATGAGCACGAATGGCGCGTTCGGATCGGTGCCGGCACGGCCGCGTCGGCGCATCTTCGTTCAAGCTCGGAGCGGAACTACGGGAGACAGTGTGATGGGCGGTTCCGTGCGCGCAGCCGCTGGCCACCAATGTGAGCAGGGAACAGCCAAGGATCAAACCTGGATAAACACTGCATCGTGGGGAAGCCATGTCGCACCCTGGATTGCTCGTCGTCGTTCGGTTGAGGTTTCAGAATGGGGAGTTCAGGCTTGGGGAGCGCAAGAGCCCGCCGTCCCCAATTACAATTTTAACCTATGAAGCAATTGAGGGGTCAGGTTGCCCTGGTCACCGGGGCAGCCAAGCGCATCGGCCGCAGTCTCGCACTTGCGCTCGCGGAGGCGGGTGCCGATGTCGCGATTACGTACCGTCAGTCCGGCGCAGAGGCGGAGCAAACGGTGGCCGATTTGAACAACCTCGGCATTCGCGCGAGGGCGTTTCCCTGCGATGTCCGCTCGCCTGAGAGTGTCGAGGAATGTGTGGCGGCGGTGGTCAAGCACTTTGGGCGTCTGGATCTGCTGATCAACAATGCCGGGGCGTTCGAGACCGCGGCGCTCGAGTCCATCAGCGTCGAGCAATGGGACGCCATGTTCGAAGTCAATACCCGCGGGCCGTTTCTGGTCTCGAAGGCAGCCTATCCGCACCTGAAGGCAGCCGAGGGCCGGATCATCAACATCGGCTCGCTGGGCGGGCTGCATCCATGGCCGACGCACGGGCACTACTGCACTTCGAAGGCTGCGTTGCACATGCTGACGCAGACCATGGCCAAGGCCTTTGCTCCGGAGATCAGCGTGAACTGTGTCGCGCCGGGAATGATTGTGAATGGAGAGATCTCGCCGGAGTACGAGCACTTCGCCCACAAGACGCCGATGAAGCGAAACGGAACTTCGCAGGAAGTGGCAGCGGCCGTGGCCTTCTTTGCGACCGGTCCCCACTTCATCACGGGCCAGATCCTCAGCGTGGACGGCGGCCTGGGACTGTAGTCTCAGCCGCAGGCCGTAGCGGTGCTTGAATAGCTCAGCGCTGGGTCAGCATGATCATGCCTGCGCACCAACCGAGAAACGCGGTGGCGGTGGTTAACCGCAAAGGCACCGCGCGGCCGAGTTGCTGACCCAGGGCGCTGAGCGAATAGATACTCACCACGCCAAGCGTGCAGAGCAAGGCCGCGACATAGCTGACCGGTACTCCCGCGTGGTAGAGCACCCACGCAAGGCCCACATCGAAGGCCATGGGCACGGGCAGCAGCGTTCCGAAGATGGCGACCGCCAAAATTCCGAAAATCGATACCGGCAGATGCGTTGCATACGCGGGAATGGCCTCTGCGGCCAGCGCTCCCAAGAGGGCCGCCAGCAGCATCCAGGGCAGCGTTCTCCAGGTGAGTCGCAGCAGGTTCATAAAGAAAGCGCGGAGAGCCGTGAGTATGCGAGCGCCAACAGGCACTGTCGGTTCAAAGGCTGAGACAAGCAGGACCTTGGGACGATTCTCCGGAACGAGCAGCGGCAAAATCAGCAGGATCAGCGCGGGTACGGCGACGCGCAGGGCGGCAAGCTTCCAGGGGAACAGCCCGAAGGCCATCGCCAGCACCACCGGATTGAAGCTGGGAGAGCTGATCATCGCGGCTACGGTGAGCCGGGAACTGGCGCCACTCATAAGCAGGCTTTGCCCGATCGGCGTCGCGCAATTGGTACAGACCCCGAGCGGCATACCGGCAACCGCGCCGCAGGCCACATTGGCGGCTCCCGATGCAAATCGTCGCGGACGGTTGGTTTGCGCGAAGAGCGTCATCATGGCCGCGCCGAAGGGAAGGGCGAAATACATGCCGAAGCGGTTCGTCCAGAGCCAGTTCACCGCGGTGCGGAGCACTCGCTGGGGAAGCGGCATCTGCGGAGTGACTTTGAGGAGGGCATCGAAGGAAATAGCGCCGCTGACGTGCACGGCCTGGCCCATGGCCAATTTCTTGAGCAGCGCCGGATAGCGTTGACCGGCCCAGAACGTCAATGCGATGGCGACGGCGAGAAGGATAGAGAGCGCGATCTCGAGGGCTCGGTTGCGCTTGACTTCGGGAAGGGTCTGAGTCACTGACATCGTGCGCGAATCCTACCTTGCGGGGATGGGATTGCCAATCCATCTTTCGGTTGAGGCCGTCACCAGTGCGCGCAGATTGCCCCGCATAGCGCGACTCTCGATGAATCAGGCTACGGAGAAGGGTGCATTCCAGGGGGCATGGCAGCGTCGGCGGGCAATCCTGCGGGCAGCGAAAAGACCTTCCAGGAGACGGGCTGCAGTTGCTGCTGGTCTTCGCGCAGATGAAAGGCGCGATCCGCGGGCACGTCTTTGAACCGCTGCGTGGTGCGAGAAGCCGGCCAGTACACTTCGATGGCTGCGATGCGTGTTGCTTTACCGATGCCAATATGCTGCCGCAGCGGGTTCCCGCCGAAGCTCGATCCGTAACCGACGGTGCGATAAATGCGGCGTTTCACCGGAGCCTCGAGGGAGACTGTGATGCGCGCGCCGATGGCCGAGCGATTGGTGGTGACTCCTTCGAGGTCGAGAGTGATCCAGTGATTGCCGTCTTTGCCGGGATTTCGGTAAAGCGCGCTTTGATAGGTATCGCCGGGAAACGCTCCGCCCATCACTTCGAATACGTCCTCGTGTCCGTTGTTGCCGAGGTCGGCAAAGGCCACGGCATGGCCCTTCTGCAGATTGCCGAAGCCGCCGGAGGTGGTCACATCGAGAAAGCGTGTGCCGCGGTCGTTGCGAAACATGCGATTGGGCAGCAGCGATTCGTAGGCCGGGTCGCCGGTTCCCAGGTAGATGTCCAGCCAGCCATCATTATCGAGATCGCCGAAGCTGCTCCCCATCGGAAGGATGGCTCGATCGAGATGAAGCTTTGCGCTGACTTCGGTGAAGGTGCCGTCGTGATTGTTGTGGTAGAGCCGGGGTGTTTCGGCGTGGTGGGTTTTGCGCATTTCGAAGTTCGCGAGGTCGTCGGGCGATTGCAGCAAGTAGCCGGAGACGTAGATGTCGGGCCAACCATCGTTGTCGTAATCGAAAAACCAGGTGGCGAAGCTTTCTTTAGGCTCGGCGACGCGGGCCTGCGCCGTCACGTCGGTAAAGCGCCAGTGTAACGGGTCGGGATGATTCGGGTCCCGCGGGCCGTCGTTACGGAAGAGGCGGTTCGGCTTGCCCTTGATGGAGAGATAGAGGTCCGGCCGCCCATCGTTGTTGAAGTCACCCCAGGCGGCGCCTTTCACGTAGCCCAGATCCGCGAGCCCATGGGCGGCCGCGATGTCTGTGAATGTGCCATCGTGGTTGTTACGAAACAAT
Organism: uncultured Acidobacteriaceae bacterium; assembly: GCA_963748555.1. Lineage (GTDB taxonomy): Bacteria > Acidobacteriota > Terriglobia > Terriglobales > Acidobacteriaceae > CAWKKW01. The sequence continues at coordinate 517,198 of CAVVJK010000017.1, read as the reverse complement.
TGGGAGGGATGAGGATCGTCGGGCGAAGACTCGTGCCCGACAAAGAGATCGAGCCAGCCATCGTTATCGAAGTCGGCCCAGGCCGCCGTCTGAGTAGGGTGCGGCGACAATAAGCCGGCCTCTTCGGTCACGTCGGCGAACCTGCCGTTTCCCTCATTGCGCAGGAGCGACAGCGGGTAATCCCCAAACTTTTGCCACCAGCCGCCTCGCAGGACCACCACGTCGGGGCGGCCGTCATTGTTGTAGTCGGCGCAGACCAGGTTCAGCCCGCCAGTCTCACCGATGAGCCCAGCCTGCACCGTGCGGTCAGAGAAGGTGCCGTCCCCGTTCGAATGAAAGAACCGCAGCTGATCGTGCGGGCCGGACGAGGACACCATGAGATCGAGCAGGCCGTCGCCATCGAAATCCTCGACGCACACGCCTCCGGCATGACCGGTGATGGAGAGTCCGGCACTGGCGGCCACGTCGGGAAATTCGCCGATGTCGTATTCGGATTCGAACAGCTTTTCGGGAATGAGCCATGGAGCCGGGACCTGCTGCGGGTATTGTCCCAGTTGCATGTAGGCGATGTTGAGCAGCCAGCGCGCCTGCGCATCCCGAGGGTTCTTGTCCAGCATCGCGGTGAATTCCCGAACGGCTCCTTCGGCGCCTCGCGTCAGCTTGTGCGCTGCATCTTTGCGGATGGGGAAGATGCACGAATGCTGGCCGTGGTAGTGGAGGCAATTCTCCTGCTCGCCAAGTCGAAGGTACGCGATGGCCAGTGATTCGCTGAGCTGATGCTCGTCTGCGGTGGAGAGGGCGATTCCGTTCTGCCGGGCGGCGGTTCGCGCGTGTTCGAGCGTCTCGACTGCGTCTTCACTATCGCCCGCGCGCAGCATCTCGTCCCCGAGAGCCTGCCGCAACTTCAACTCGTCAACGGCGGACAAGTGACCGCTCAACTGCTGCTTATAAAACTTGATGCGTTGGCCGGGCTTGTTCGGATCCCACTTCCAGTCGTGTTCCTGGTAGATCTTCTGGAGCAGCGCGGCCATCTTTCGCGTGCCCGGCGATCGAGAATCCTGGGTGGCGCTGGTGTCAGAGGCCAGGGCCGCGAAGCAGGGGAAAAGAAGCACGACCCGAAAGACATGTTGCGGCGGCGATGCGGCGGCAGATGGGCAAGCGGCGATTGAACCCGGCTGTAAGCTTCGCAAGAACCGCGGCGGAAGCGCAACCCGTTTCTCTGGCGGCATGTGAGGACGCGGCCCGGATGGTCGACCGTTGTGCATGGTGCGGAAATGGCGTGCGGGGAGCGTCCTGATGCCGTCTAACGCGAGAAAATGCGGCTCAACAGACCCGGTCTCTTTGGCGCGCCGTATTCATAGAGCCCCAGCTGCCTCGGGTTGTGGCGGCAGATCTTCACCGTAGAACACGGCGCGAGGATTATGAACGGACAGCCTGTCCGCCGTCTCCTGCCCGTAGCGCTTGGCCAGGGCCTGGCGGCCCTCGCGCATGTTGGGCGGACGAGAGGTAATGTTGTGCGCATCGGAAGCGATGAAATGCACCCAGTTCTTGCGCAGCAGATCGTCGCACATGGCGGCGGCACGGCTTCCAAAGCGTCCCAGCAGCGATCCAGCGGTGAGCTGAATGAGGCACCCCATCCGCAGCCAATCCACCATCTTGTCGGGAGTCGCGACCAGCGTCGGGTTGCGTTCGGGATGCGTGATGATCGGGATGATGCCGCTTGCGGTGAGTCGGAAGAGTGCGTCGGTGAGCGATTGCTGAATGGAAAGATCCGGAAACTCGACTAACAGATACTGCTTCCCGTTCACCGTATATTTGCCGGGATTGGCCGCCAGGTCATCCAGATTGTCGAACGAGAGGTGGAAGTCGCAGCCCAGCCCCAGCGCGAGGCGTCCCTTCATGCGTTCCTGCAGCAATGCGAGCTTCTCAGCGTTCTCTTTCGGATCAAAGTGGTATTGGTAATTGGCATGGGGAGTACAGACCACGTGGGTCACGCCGTTAGCGATCGAGGCTTCCGCCTGAGCGACAGCAGATTCGAGATCTTTGGCGCCATCATCCAGCCCGAACAGCAAGTGGTGGTGAATATCGATCATGTTTTGACGAACTCGATGCTTCCACGAGTGATACGCAGTGGGATGCGTCCGCAATGGAGCGCGGATAAAAGTGGGTTCCCTAGCGTGTAGTGAGGCTGGAAACCATTGATTGGAAAATCTGGAACCCGTCGCTCGAACCCAGCAGTTTTTCGCTCGACCGATCGGGATGAGGCATCATGCCGAGTACATTCCGCCCCTCGTTCAAAATGCCTGCGATGTTCCCGAGGGAGCCATTCGGATTCGCCGCGGTAGTAATCTCCCCGCTCGGAGTGGAGTAGCGAAACACGATCCGGTCCTCGTCTTCGAGTCTGGCCATGGTCTCCGCGTCGCAGAAGTAGTTGCCTTCCATGTGGCCGATGGGAATTTGCAAGACCTGCCCCTTGCGAAGACCCTGGGTAAAGGGTGTCTCCGTAGTCTCAGTACGCAGGTGAACCTGTTTGCAGATGTATTTCAAGCCGGCATTGCGCATCAGCGCGCCCGGCAGCAGCCCCGCCTCGCACAGTATCTGGAATCCGTTGCAGATGCCGAGCACCAGTCCGCCGGAGGCCGCGAACTCCTTGACTGACTGCATCACCGGAGAGAAGCGTGCGATGGCTCCAGTACGCAGGTAATCGCCATAGGCGAAGCCTCCTGGAACGAGAATGGCGTCGCAGTTCTGCAGGTCTTCAGAGTCATGCCAGAGGAAGGTAACCGGCTGATGCGCAAGCTCCGCGACCACGTGGTAGGTATCGTGGTCGCAATTGGAGCCCGGAAAGACAAGTACGCCAAATTTCATACTTCTAGGCTAGCAGTTTGGCCGCGCCGGCGCAGAGAAATCCTCCTGGAGCTTGCGCTTGACGCGGTAAGTCAGAGTCTTCGAGGGTCGAGCTAACGTCCATCCTTTCTGCATCTGCCGACTCTAAGGAAGGAAGGTTCGTTGCCATGGCACGCTTCGATCTGCGCACCTCATCCCGAACCGCAGGAACCGCTCTGGTCGGCTGGTGGCGCGCGGTGTCCATCGAGGCTCTCTGCGTGGCTGTGCTGTGGCTGGTGGGGCTGCTTCTGCTGCACGTTCCCCTGGCGCCGGTGTGGGCGCTGATCGCCGGACTCATGACCTTCATTCCGCATTTTGGCGGGGTGCTGTCGCTGCTTGGGCCGGTCTTCGCCGTCCTGATCAGCGGCCATGACATGTACCGGCTCGCGATGTTGCTGGGGCTCTACGCGGTGATCGTGGTGATCGATCAGCTTCTGCTGCAACCGTGGCTGCTGAAGCGGGTTTCGCGGGTTCCCATCTGGGCTTCGATCCTCGCGCCCATCGTTCTGGGCATCGTCATTCCATTCTGGGGAGTGCTGCTGGCTCCGCCGCTGCTGGCCGTGATCTACGCCTTCCGCAAGCCTCCCGCGACGATCAACACGCGCTGAAAGCGGCCGGTCCCCCATGCTATACTTCGATGTTGCCGATGAACTCTGTTTTCTAGCAGTTCGCCGCAAAATACCCCAATACAAGCTGCAGAGGTTTCCATGTCCGGCCACTCCAAATGGGCGACAATCAAGCACAAGAAGGGCGCCGCAGACGCCAAGCGCGGGAAGATCTTCACGCAACTGATCAAGGAAATCACCATGTCTGCCAAGGCGGGCGGCGGCGATCCTGACGGCAATCCGCGACTGCGCACCGCCATCGCCGCGGCCAAGGCCGAGAACATGCCCTCCGACAACATCAAGCGGGCCATCCAGCGCGGCACGGGCGAACTACCCGGCGTGAACTACGAAGAGATCGCGTTCGAGGGCTACGGCCCTGGCGGTGTGGCCCTGATTGTCGAGGTCACCACAGACAACCGCAACCGAGCCGTCAGCGAAATTCGTCATGCCTTTTCCAAGCATGGCGGAAACCTGGGCGAGTCTAATTCTGTGCGTTTCATGTTCGCCAAGAAGGGCCTGATCGTCGTCAAGAAGTCTGAAGCAGCGGAAGACAAGCTGATGGACATCGTGCTCGAAGCAGGCGGCGACGATCTGAATGACGAAGGCGAAACGTGGGAGATTCTGACGGATCCATCGGCGTTCGAACCGGTACTGGCGGCGATCAAGGCGGCCAAGATCGATACCGAAGTAGCCGAAATTACCATGATCGCTTCCACCTACACCAAGCTCGAAGGCACCCAGGCGGCGCAGATGATTCGCCTGCTGGAGGCGCTCGAAGACTACGACGACACGCAAAACGTGTACTCCAACTTCGACATGGATGCCAAGGACATGGAAGCCGTGGCCGGCTGAGCGGCAATGACCCAGAGAACGCGAGGGGCCGCCAACTTCGGCGGCCTTCTTCTTGCAATCCTCGCTCGACTACCCATTCTCCCCGGTGAAAGAAAGGCTGCTCTCCACCCTTATGCGAATGAAGAATCTTGGTTACCTGGCTGCGACCCTGGCCTGCCTGTCGTTTGCGGCTCTCAGCCATGCGCAGACCAGCAGCGCCCCACGCGGTGTGGATGCGGCTCAGGCCTCCGCGCAAGGATCGTGGGAGTTCGGTCCAGTGGTGCAGGGAGGCGTCGGTATCGGCGACCGCTCGAGCTTCCGCTTCTTCACGGCTGGAGTGCATGCAGGCAAAGTGCTGACCCCGCCGCTTCTCTCGGGGTTCCTTCGCGGACAGTTTGAGTACGCCGGCGAGATTCTGCCCTTCTGGCAGGCCTACACCCCGGCTCCTCACCTGCAGAGCGTCAAGTACGTCTTCCAGGGCCAGACCGGAACCGCGCTGGTGCCGTATGGCGGCGGCACATACACGGGCGCGAGCATTACGCCGATCATCCTGCGATGGAACCTCAATCCCAGTGGACGCTGGCTGCCCTGGGTCCAGGGTGCCGGCGGCCTGATCTGGACGAATCACAAGTTCCCGCCCGACATCCTGGTGCCGCACGGAGATCCTGGAGGCACCAGCGTCTTCAACTTCACGCCGCAGTTTGGCATCGGCTTCCACTACTTCATCAAACCGCAGCGCTCGATCACCTTCGCGGCCAATGCGGTCCATATCTCCAGCGCAAGCCTTGGAGACCGAAACCCCGGGGTAAACGCGAGCGTCCAGTTTCAGATCGGTTATAGCTGGTGGAAGTAAGAGTAAACGCATGAACGAAGCCGTTGTCGAGTGTGTCCCCAATTTCTCCGAAGGTATGGATGCCGCCAAGGTACAGGCGATTGTCGCAGCCATGCACGTGGAGGGGGTCTCACTGCTTGACTGGTCGCGAGACGAAGATCACAACCGCTCGGTTGTCACCATAGCGGGGCCGCCGCAACTCGTCGTGGAGGCTGCATTGCGCGGCGTTGGCAAAGCCGCTGAATTGATCAACCTGACCAGCCAGAGCGGCGTGCATCCACGGATCGGCGCGGCGGACGTGATTCCGTTTGTGCCCATCTCGGGCATTTCCCTGGAACAATGCGCCATTCTCGCCCGGCAGGCCGGCAACCAGATCTGGAGCCGCTACAGTGTTCCCGTGTACTTCTACGAAGCCGCGGCCGCGCGTCCCGATCGTGCTTTGCTCGAAGACGTGCGCCGGGGCCAGTTTGAGGGCCTGCGCGAAGCGGTGAAGCGGGAGGCAGCGCGCCGTCCCGATGTGGGTGGCCCGGAACTGCATCCGACCGCCGGAGCCTGTGCAGTCGGCGCACGAAAGTTTCTGGTCGCTTACAACGTCTATCTCAATACGTCAGATGTAGGGATTGCGCGCAGTATCGCTCGCGATATCCGTGCATCCGGCGGAGGCCTGTCGGGCGTAAAAGCTATGGGGGTACTCGCGCATGGGCAGGCGCAGATCTCGATGAATATCACCGACTTCCGACTCACCCCGGTGGCCCGGGCGCACGCAGCGCTCAAGGAACAGGCGGCTAAATACCGAGTCCAGCTGGCGCGCGGGGAGTTGATCGGACTGGTTCCAGAAGCGGCCTTTGAGCAGGACGCCGAATGGGTACGTCAATTAGATGGATTTGATCCGGAAGCCAAGATTCTTGAACGGAAGCTCAGGAATCCGCTCGCTTGGCCCGGAACCGATCTAACATAGAGTGTGCTGGCGATCGTTACGTTGCCACAGAAGGACAAACAAGAGTGAAGCAATTGCAAAGGAAGTGCCGGACACTATGCGAGCTGGATGGCGGCGGCAGGCCTGTTGGTGGCGATGCCCCTGTTTGCGGCCCCGCTTGGAACCGGTGCGCGTTCGGCGATTCCCAAGGATCTGCAACAGTTGATCGTCGTCGATTTTCGGGCCATGCAGAACTCTCAAGCGGCCATGGACCTCAAAGGCCGTGTGCTGCCGCCCGAGCTGAAGCAGCTGGAGACGGCTCTCAAGCAGTCCGGGCTGAATGAAAATCACGATGTCGATGGGTTGGCCTTCGCGGCCTTCCGTGTCGACGCCAATCCCGAAAACACCCGCATCGTCGGCATCGCGCAGGGTAACTTTCAGCTGGATGACATCATGGCCAACTTCAAAAAGAAGAAGGTCAAGCCCATGCTGCTGCGCGCAAACAAGATCTATCCCATGGGCAACAGCGGCATGCTGGTGACGTTTCTCGACCCTTCCACCATGGTCTTCGGCACCAGGGACGCGGTGAAGTCGGCGCTCGACACGCGCGATGGCATGATGCAGAGCATGCTCTATAACAACACCATGCTGGACATGATGCAGGGTGTCGATACCGAGCCGCTTTGGAGCATTCTCGATCAGAAGGGAACGCAGATCATGATGCGCTCCGTCTTAGGCGAGGCCGCCCAGCTTGCCGATTACGAGTCGGTCAAAAAGGAACTGCTCAGCTCGCGATATACGATGAACTTCCGCACGGGCGTGAAGTTTAACCTCGACGTCATCACGCCGAATACCTTCACCGCCGCGACGATGTCGTCGCTGCTCAATGCTGCGGCTCTCTACAAGAAGATGAGCGGTACGACGACCGAGAAGCAGGCGATCGAAGCTACCTCGATCAACTCCAATGCGGGCACGTTACAGGTTCGGTTTGCGGTCTCAGACAGCCAATTCGCCAGCCTGTTGCAATCGCCGCTGTTTCAGACGGTCGTTCGCTAGCACACGCCTCTTACGTGGCCTCGAGCTCTCGCTCGAGGCCATTTTCATTTGGAGTTCGCCTGAAGATGCGGCGCGAACTGGATCGCGCCCGCTGAATCGATGGTGATGGTCAAGGATCCTTCTTCGCCCTCACGAAGCTCAGGCCCGGTCGCGGTACGGGTCTTTCCGGCCGCGTCGGTATACGAGACCGAGACGTTGCCGGAGCCCTGAATCTTGAACCGATGGTGAAACGGAACATTGGGTGCGAGTGTCTGAGTTCCAAAACTCGCGCTGGGATAATCGACTTCCAGCAGGTGCAGCGCCGCAGGGCCCCGGTTCTCGATCGTCGCCGAGATGATATGAGAGTGACATCCGGCCAGGCAGCAGGCAAAGAGCACAACGACGCAAACGCGGTTCACCGGGGCGAACCTGGGTTGGAGCTTCATGGGCGTGCGGACGGTCTTTCTCAGATCAGATTGTTCTTACGTTCCAGAATACGCGCAGCCAACACCACGCCTGTCTTGTTGTTATGCAGGGTGATGGGAAAGGCGAGCACGTTCCAGACCCACTCCTCGCCTTTGCGCGGCAGGTTGAGCAGGCCACGGTAGGTGCGATCCATGTAGGTCTCGCGGGTCACGGCGACGGTATGCAGAATCTCGCGCCAGTCGGGCGCAAGCTCGGGCATCTCCTCAAACATATTGTGCCCCGGGAATGACTCGCGGGGACGCTCCAGCAGCCGCGCACAGGCTTCGTTCACATACTGCCAGTTGCCCTCGCCATCGAGGATCTCGAGCACCACATCATCGCCCATGGCCATGCTGATGCGGGAATAGAAGAAGTCGCGTGCATCGACAACGACCGGCTTGCCCCGCCGCTTCGCCTCAAACGAACGCAGCGCGGAGACCAGGTCGTCGATGGAGCTGTAGCCCTTCAGCAGGTGCATGTCCTCGACGCCGCCAAAGCGCCGCTCCAGGGTGGCGGACAGGATGATGATCGGAACCTCGGGTCGCCTGCGCCGCAGATCGGCGGCGACTTCCGTGCCAAACTGACCAGCGCCGAGGTGATAGTCCAGCACGGCGATATCGATGTCGTCGAGAAGCTTCTCAGCCTCCTCGACCGTGCTCGCCGTCTCGGTGAGGTAGCCATGTTTCCGCAGAATGGTCGAGCGGAGCAGGAGATTCTCCGGATGGTCATCCAGCAAAAGGACGCGAATGGGAAGGGCCTGGGTGACTACGGCCTCTTGACCTGAATCGTGCTGATCGTTCTCGTTGGACATGAATTCAGTAGGATGCGGTTCCGAGTTGCTATGCTGCCGAATCAGCAACAGTTAGACGGATTGTGGAGGTCACAAGGATGAATATCAGACCTGTTACAGTTTTGGCCCGGACGAGCAGGCCTGAGGCACCGGTTCGAACTGTTTCCGTTCATTCGCGGGACTTCTTCTGTAATTGCCGGATGAGCTCTGGAAGACGACTGTAGATCGCCACGACCCTGAGCCATTGGCGGTTGTCGAATGCCGGGCTGCCGCTCAGAACCTTACCCGGCTCGATGTTACCGTGCAAGCCCGCCTGGGCCGTCGCGACCACCCCGTCGCCGATATTGCAGTGCCCGGCGACGCCGACCTGGCCCGCGAGGATCACGTTATTGCCGACCTTCGTCGACCCGGCCAAGCCCACCTGCGCGCATAGCAGGCTGTTTTCTCCCACCGTGGAACCGTGACCCACCTGCACCAGGTTATCCACCTTAGAGCCGTTGCCGATGCGGGTTTCTCCCACACTGGCGCGGTCGATCGAGGAGTTTGCCTGCACTTCGACGTCGTCTCCAAGAATCGTAGGTCCGGACTGCTGGATCTTGTGCCAGGTTCCGGTGTCGGTCTTGGCGAATCCGAAGCCATCGGTGCCGATCACCGCGCCGTTCTGCAGCAGCACTCGATCGCCCAACGTGCAGGATTCGCGGACCACCGAGTGCGCATGGGCGAAGAAGTGATCTCCGATCCGGACGTTGGGATAAAGAACCACATGCGGCAGGATGGTGGCGTGATCGCCGATCACCACGTTGCGACCGATGACGGCGTACGCGCCAATGTGTGCGCCCTTGCCGATCTTTGCGGTCGGGTCGATGACCGCGGTCGGATGGATTCCCGGTGCGTACCGTTCCGGCTGGAAGAACAGCTCAATCGCACGCGCAAATGCCAGGTAGGGATTGGAAGAGCGTAGGGTCGATGTCTCGATCTCGGGGAAGTCTTCGGTCACCAGAATGGCGCTGGCCTTGGTGGTGCGCACATGCCCCGCGTATTTGGGGTTGGCGACAAAGGTCAATTGTCCCGGACCAGCCTCTTCAATGCCCGCAACTCCGGTGATCTCGACGTCGCCTTTGCCTTGCCACGCCGTTCCCAGCGCTTCCGCAACTTCGGCTAACTTCATGGCTGGATTGTACTGGCTTCAGGGCTCGCGGGAACTGAACAAATCTTCCTGCACCTGGACGGTCGCTTCCTTTCGCTTACTGGGAGCAGCGATCACCGCCACAATCTCCAGGTCGGCAATCGACGATCTCGGCACGAAGACGCGCTGCGTATTCGAACGGGTATCCGGGGGCGTAACGAAGATTCCGTCGCTGTCGATCAGCGTGGCATCGTTGGCGGCGATTCCTTCCAGGCCTTCGTTGTCTTTCAGGCGCAGACGGATCCACACACCTTCGCTGCGTGGCCGCCCACTGAAGTTCTTCCTCACCAGGCGTTCGGGATTGCCTGGTTCTCCCGAATTGAAGTCCCGGACAAAGCAGACCCACTTCACGTCCGCCAGGCTCAGGACCGTGACCTTGCCCTCCAGGTCGAGCATCTCCAGGGTGCCCTGGCGGCAAAATCCGGTGACCGGCAGGTAGCCAGCGAGCCAATCCCGGCTATGCTTGCGAACGATCACTTTCTTTCGGCTGCCTGACATGGAAAGCCCTTATTGCTCAGTGAAGTGCTGTGTCCCAGTATGAACCGGGAAGGGTCCAATGTGGGCGCAAGAACGCAACCAAAAGTGTGCAAACTGTAGCCAAGGAGGTTACCGTGTGATAAGTTAGTCCTTTGCGAAGTAGGTCCGTACGCCCTTAAGCTATTCAAAATGCGCGTGTTAAGCGCAAACGCCAGGCGTCGGTTGGAGCGGCAGTAGAAGGCATGCCCGATTACATTTACCTCCTGGAAAATCGTCTCTCTCCCGATCAGCAACATGCGCTTAAGCAGGTTCGTGAAGCATCTCGCGATGCTGGTATGACCGTTTTTCTGGCGGGCGGCGCGGTTCGCGACCTGACCAGCGGTTCTCCCGTCCGGGACCTTGACTTTTCGGTTCAAGGAGACGCCCTCAAGTTACGGCAAACATTGGAACAAACGGGTGCGGCCTTTTGGGGAGAGCATCAGCCTTCTTCGACTTTGTTTCTGAAGTTTCCGGGTGGCGTGCGGGTTGAGATCAGCCAGACTCGCCGGGAAGAGTACCCAACTCCAGGGCACGCTGTTTACCACCCTGCCAGCATTCTCGAAGACCTGCGTCGCCGCGACTTCACCGCCAACGCCATGGCCCTCTCTTTGAATGAGGGCTCCTATGGGCTGTTGATGGATCCCCTGAACGGAGTGGCAGACATCGAGGCCAGGACCCTCAGGCTGGTCAGCAACTATGGCTTCCTTGAAGATCCAGTGCGCCTGATCCGGGCGACTCGGCTGGGTGCACGCCTGGGCTGGGAACTGGAAGAGAAGACTAAGACAAGGTTCCAGAACGCGCGCGAAGAGAACGTCGTGGATAGCATCTCTGACTATCACAAAGGTTATGAGCTGGAGGAGATCGCGCACGAAGAGGACGGGCTGAAGATTCTGAAGGTCCTCGAGTCCGAGGGATGGATGCAGAAGCTTTGTCCAGCGTGGACCAGCGCCAAGGCAGACGAAGCCGGGCTGGAACAGATGCGCGAGGTCCTGATCCAACTGCAGATGCAGGGAGTGAATCCCGACACCTCGACGGCCCAGATGGAACTGTTGACGGCCAAGATGAACCCGAAGGAGATCGAAGGGCTCAAGCACCTGATCGCCCGGCCGGGATTCGTTGCCGACTGGCAGCGGCTGGAAGAGGATGCGAAGGAATTCGCGAAGATCCTCACCGGCAAGCAGGCGGCGACACCTTCTGCGACCTGGAAGCTGTTCACCACCTCCAGTCCCGAAGCTATTTTGTGGCTGGGGATGACAGGCAAAGGCGCGGCAGTCCAGACCAAGTTCAAGAACTTCTTCAGCGTGTGGCCCGAGGCGCGGCAAAAGATACCGTACGCGCTCATGCAGGAGATGCGAATCACACCCGAAATCGATGGGTACCAGGATCTGCTCAAGAGCATCTTCCTGGAATTGATCGACAGCAAGCTGACCACGGATGAGGAGATGCGCGCGTTTCTCGAGCCGCATTCGCCCCCGGCGCCACCGCCGCCTGTCAGCATTCGTCGCACGCGGAGCAAAAAGTCCGCGGAGCCGAAGGTCAAGATTGACGAAGACGAAGATGAGGATGAAGACGGCGGAATCCGCATCCCCGCAGGGGATCTGGATGACAAGGACGATGACCTCGGAGCGCCGGAGGAGGACTCCGACGATGAGGACGAGGACATGATTCCTGTCCCGGCCGCTGTGAAGCCGGTGAAAGCCGGAGCCGCCAAGCCCGTTCCGGCGCCCGCGCCCACGAGCAAGCCCGAAGCTCCCGCCCTCAAAACCAATGGCGGCGCCGGGCCCGCAGCCAAGCCGCCCCAGAAGGGCGCAAAACCCGAACCGGCGAAAGCAGCAGCAGCCCCAGCAACAGCGGGCCAAGCAACAGCGGGTCATGGAACTGCGCCCCAGGGAACAGCGGCAAAAAAGAGTTCTGGAGGAGGCACCGCAGCCAAAGCGCCGAGCAAGCCCGCGACTCCATCGAAGGCGCCTGCTAAAGGCGAGCATTCTGCCAAGGCGAAGAGTGCTCCGGCCAAGCCGGCCCATTCTTCTGGTGCGCATGCGTCAGCGGCTCATCCGGCTCCCAAGCCAGCTGGTAAAGCCCCGTCAAAGCCTGCCAGTGGACACAAAGCTCCGGCCAAGAAGGCGACCGTGGCTAAGAAGTCCGCCTCGAAGCCCGCGCCCAAGGGCAAACTGCACAAGACGCTGGCCAAGCCTGCGTCCAAGCCGAAGGCACCTCCGCCCAAGCCGGGCAAGAAGCCGCTGAAGAAGAAGCGCTAAGCTTCACTTGTAGATCATGCGGATCGTGGTGTCAGTCGCCGGACACGTCACGCGAACGACGGAATCCTTGAAAGAAGGGGCTCGCCAGATCACGCGTGGGTTATTCGCGAAACCGAAGCCTTCTGTAGGAATGCCAAACATGTTCTTGTCCAGCTTGTCGTTCATGTTTTCATCGTGAATGACGGCAATGGCGTAGCTGCCCGGCGGAACGTGCTCAAAGGTAAGGATCGGCGGCTTGCCTTTGAACGGGTAACCGTCTTCTCGGAAGACCTTGTGTCGATCTTCAGGCCAGCCATCGCTTGACTTGAACAGGGCCCCAGCGATCTGTCCCTTGTCATTGCGCAGCCCGGTGATGTGGATGTGGAGTGCGCAACCTCCAGTGGGTGGGGCAATGGTGGCCTGCTGCGCGTAAGAGGAAACGGCAACCATCAGCAGTATGAATCTCAGTGGCACTCGGGTCAGGGACATTCGTCGTACATACTAGGATGCTTATTTCACGAGGGCCAGTTTGGTACTGCGTTTTCCTCAGTACGGCGGTTCCGGCGCTGCTTCGGCGCTCATTGCACGCTTCGCCGGGGAATAGAATCAAGCCAGAACCATGGCTGAATTTACCCATCTTCACCTTCATACGGACTACTCCCTGCTGGATGGCGCCTGCGACGTGGACAAACTTGTCTCGCGGGTCGCCGACATTGGCCAAACTGCGGTCGCGATTACCGATCACGGCAATATATACGGCGCCGTTCATTTCTTCGAGGCAGCCAAGAAACGCGGAATCAAGCCGATCTTGGGCTGCGAACTGTACATCTGCAAAAAGGACGATCACCGGGCCGACCCCCAGGGGGACGACTACAACCACCTGCTGGTGTTGGCGGAGAACGAGGAAGGCTACCGCAACCTGGTTCGCATTACCTCGGAAGCGTCTCTGCATGGGTTCTACCGCAAACCAAGGGTGAGCAAGAACTATCTCGCCGAGCACTCGAAGGGGCTGGTGGGTTTTTCAGGATGTCTCGCCGGTGAATTGTGCGAGAACCTGATGGCAGACAAGTACGAGGCCGCGCGCTCGACGGCCGCACAGTATCAGGACATCTTCGGACGCGGGAACTTTTTCCTGGAGATTCAGGACCAGGGCCTCGCAATGGAGAAGAAGATTCACGATGACCTGTTCCGTCTCGAGCGCGAACTGGACATCCCGCTCGTTGCCACCAACGACAGCCATTACCTATGCGAAGATGACGCGCACGCGCACGAGGTGTTGCTTTGCGTCCAGACCGCCGGATCCATTCACGATCCTAAGCGCTTCAAATTTGACAGCGACCAGTTCTTCGTCAAGTCGGCCGCCCAAATGGAGAAGCTGTTTTCGCACGCTCCCCAGGTGGTCAGCCGTACGATGCAGTTCGCAGAGCGCTGCTCACTCAAGCTGAACAAGGTCGAGAATCCCTTTCCCGAATTTGCCGTGCCGCCGGGCCATACGGTCGACAGCTATTTCGAGGAGGTCTGCCGCGCCGGATTCCGCAAGCGGCTCGACACCTCCATTCGCCACCTGCAGGATCGCGGACTGCTGCGGTATCCCATCGCCGACTACGAAACTCGGCTCGAGCGGGAGATCCAGATCATCAAGCAGATGAAGTTCCCCGGCTACTTTCTTATCGTGTGGGACTTCATCCGTTACGCGCGCGAACACGACATTCCTGTAGGCCCAGGCCGTGGTTCGGCCGCCGGTTCACTCGCGACCTACTGCATGGAGATCACCGACGTCGATCCGCTGCAGAACGCGTTGCTGTTCGAGCGCTTTCTGAATCCGGAACGTATCTCGATGCCGGATATCGACATCGATTTCTGCATGAACCGGCGTGGCGAGGTGATTGAATACGTCACGCGCAAGTACGGCCGCGAACAGGTCGCGCAGATCATCACCTTCAACACCATGGCCGCCAAAGCAGCGATCAAGGATGTAGGGCGCGCGCTCGACCTGCCCTATGGCGATGTAGACCGGATCGCCAAGATGATTCCGACGACCATCGGTGTGACGATCGAGCAGGCGTTGAAGGATTCGCCTCAATTGCAGACCGCGTATGAATCAGAGCCTCAGGTTCGCGAACTGGTCGATACGGCGTTGAAGCTCGAAGGACTGGTTCGTGGCGCGGGCGTGCATGCAGCCGGGGTGGTGATCGCACCGCGGGCGTTGACCGACCTGGTGCCGCTCAGCCGCAGCAAGAACGAGGAAATCGTAACCGCGTATGACATGAAAGCCGTCGAGAAGATGGGCCTGCTCAAGATGGACTTCCTTGGGCTGACCACGCTGACGGTCATCGACGACTGCCTGAAGCTGATTCAGAAAAACCAGCAGGTCAAGCTGGATATGGCGCTCATCCCGCTCGATGACCAGAAGACCTATGAACAGGTCTTTCATCGCGCGCTCACCTCGGGCATCTTTCAGTTCGAGTCTTCGGGCATGCGAGATGTGTTGCGGCGCTACCGGCCGACCTCGGTCGAAGACCTGACCGCGCTCAATGCTCTGTATCGTCCCGGTCCGATCCAGGGCGGCATGATCGACGATTTCATTGAACGCAAGTGGGGCCGCCGCAAGGTCGAATACGAATTGCCCGACCTGGAACGCATTCTGAAGGAGACGCTGGGGGTCATCGTCTACCAGGAGCAGGTGATGCAGATTGCCAATGCGCTGGCGGGATATTCGCTGGGCGAAGCCGACCTGCTGCGCCGCGCGATGGGCAAGAAGGATCCGCTGGAGATGGC
Organism: uncultured Acidobacteriaceae bacterium; assembly: GCA_963748555.1. Taxonomy (GTDB): domain Bacteria; phylum Acidobacteriota; class Terriglobia; order Terriglobales; family Acidobacteriaceae; genus CAWKKW01. The sequence continues at coordinate 502,121 of CAVVJK010000017.1, read as the reverse complement.
GAAGCAGCGCGACCGCTTCGTTCAGGGTGCGCTCGAAAAGCATCATCCCAAGGACAAGGTCACCCACATCTTCGACCTGATGGAGCAGTTCGCCGGCTACGGCTTCAATAAGTCACACTCGGCTGCCTATGCGCTGCTCGCGTACCACACTGCGTATCTCAAGACGCATTATCCGATCGAGTTTATGGCGGCGCTGCTCACGTCGGAGATTTCGAAGCCGGAAAACGTGGTCAAGTACATCAAGGAATGTCGCGAGATGGGCATTCCGGTCGAGCCGCCCGACGTGCAATTCAGCAACGCGGACTTTACGCCGCACGACCAGGCCATTCGATTCGGGTTGACGGCGATCAAGAACGTGGGCCGGAACGCGATCGACTCCATTCTCGCGGCTCGCAGGGAACTTAACGAGAAGGGGAAGAGCTTCGCCTCCTATTGGGAGTTTTGCGAGAAGATCGACCTGCGCCTGCTGAACAAGCGCGTTCTCGAATCGCTGATCAAGAGCGGCGCGCTCGATTCCTTCGGCCGCCGTTCTCAGTTGATGGCCGCCACGGACAAGGCCATGGAGCGTGCGCAGAAGGCCAACCGGGATCTCGCGTCCGGACAGCACGGGTTGTTCGGCATCTTCGACGACGGGCCGATCGCTTCGCGCCATGCGGACGATCTGCCCAACGTGCCCGACTGGGATGAGAACCAGCGGCTCCAGGCAGAGAAGGAAGTGCTGGGCTTCTTTGTCTCCGGCCATCCGCTGGATAAGTACGCGGAGAAGTTACGAAATCTGGTCGTGGTCGATACGGCCACTGCCCTGGAGATGAAGCCCGCGCCGAGCAATGGCCGCCGCGGCCAGCCCTCGCCAGAGAATGAGATCGCCGTCGCCGGCGTGATCGTCAGCCTGATCGCAAGAAAGTCAAAGCGCTCCGGAGAAATGTATGCACAGGCCTCGCTCGAAGACACCGTCGGCAAGATTGAGCTGATCTGTTTCCCCCGCGACTATGAGCGGCTCTGTGAAAACTTGAAGATCGAAGTTCCGGTGCTGGTCAAGGGTCAGCTGCGCTGCGAGGAAGATGCCGCGCCGAAGATCGCCGTCTCTTCCATTCAGGCTCTCGAGGACGTGAAAGTGAAGCTGCCCTCGAAAGTCATGATTCGCGTGCCGCTCGAGCGCGCCAGCGATGCGATGCTGATCGAGTTGAAAGACATGATTACCGCAGCGCCCGGACCCGGACGCCTCATGCTCAACCTCGAACAAACCGGCCACTACGTGGTGGTGATGGAATCGTCTGGCATGACCGTGGGAGCGGATAAGGGCTTTGTGGAACGCGCGGAAGGCCTGCTGGGTCGAGGCATGGTGAAATCAGTGGATTGAAAACCGACAGGGGATGCGCTTCACAGCGCGGAAGTCCCTGGTCACTGAATCGCGTCAGCTTCCATTGCCCTGGGTACTGCTCGAGAGAGGCTAGGGTTGCGAACTCGCCGGCTAGGTAACAGCGAACTGCACGTTTCGGAGATTGCCTTCGGCAGCTGGCTCACGCTTGCCGGTGGAATCGGCCTCGATCAGGCGCAGCGATGCATACACCGGGCCCTCGACGTTGGTATCAATTTCTTTGACACAGCCAATGAGTATGGGCGCGGAGCGGCGGAATCGCTGTTGGGACATACGCTCGCCGAAATACCGCGAGATCATTACCTGATCGCAACCAAGCTTTTCTTCCCGATGAGCGAAACTGACCGGGGTCTTTCGGCGGAGCAGGTCAGAAAACAGTTGGACGCCTCTCTGGCACGGTTGCGAACGGACTACGTCGACCTGTATCAATGTCATCGCTTCGATCCGGAAACCCCGCTGGAAGAGACGCTGGGGGCGTTGACGGAAGCAGTGCAGGCGGGCAAGGTGCGGGCGATCGGCTTCAGCGAATGGTCTCCGGAGCAGATTGAGCAGGCAGCACAGCTAACTGCCAGTCATGGCTACGTTCCGTTTTCTTCCAGCCAGCCGCAGTATTCAATGCTGTGGCGAAAGCCGGAATCCATCGTGTTTCCGGTCTGCGCGCGGCACCGTATCGGGCAAATTGTCTTCTCACCGTTGGCGCAGGGCGTGCTTACCGGCAAGTACCAGCCCGGTCTTCCTCCGCCTCCCGACTCCCGCGCGGCCAACAACGCGATGAATGTGTTTATGGAGTCGAAGGGACGGCGCTTCCGCAGTAAAGACCTGCTCGCAGCAGTGCAACAGCTTCGACCGATTGCTGCGGAACTAGGTCTCACTCTTTCGCAAATGGCCATTGCCTGGGTGCTTCGGCGTTCTGAAGTATCGGCGGCTATTCTCGGCGCATCCAGCCCGGAACAGATCACGGCGAATGCCGGGGCTTCAGGCGTGGTCTTGCCGGCAGACGCGATCGCCCGCGCGGAAGAGATCCTGGCTGGGGTCGTCGTCAAGTGATCGGCCGGACTGTGAGATGTGGCGGAAGGCCCGAATCTCTCTTGCACGGTGAGTCCCTCGACCATTTGTATTGCCAGGTTTAACCTGCACCGAGTGCCGCAGCGGCAGATCGGTGCGCGGTATTTGTGTCCAACACTGGCTGCCCATACAATCGGGAGATGGGCCGACGGCGGGATTGCCTGAGGCAAGGCAGACTCGTTTCAACAGCACGGTTCACTCATTACACCTATGGCAGAGCAGGCAACGGAACTCAAACAGGTGCAGGCGGCAGCGGAGCCTGTTCCGGCAGCGTGGATCAAGACAGAGTTGGCCCGGCATCCGCAGCGGCCTTATCCCATGGATTTCATCGAACGCATCTTTACCGACTTCAGTGAGATTCACGGCGACCGCGCATTCGGCGACGACCCTGCGATGGCCTGCGGCTTTGCCCGGTTTCATGGCGAAGAAGTGATGGTGGTCGGCAACCTGAAAGGCCGCGGCACCAAGGACAAGGTTCACCGCAATTTCGGGATGCCGAATCCTGAGGGCTATCGTAAGGCTCTCCGGGCGATGAAGATCGCTGAGAAGTTTGGCCGGCCGCTCTTTACCTTCATCGACATCACCGGCGCCAGTTGTGGACTCGGCGCGGAAGAGCGCGGGCAGGGCGAGGCTATCGCCAGAAATCTTCGGGAGATGTCGCGCCTGCGCATTCCCACCATTGCCACCATCACCGGCGAAGGCGGATCGGGCGGCGCATTGGCCATCGCGGTGGCCGACCGTGTCCTGATACTTGAAAACGCCATCTACGCCGTAATTTCTCCCGAGGGCTGCGCCTCCATCATGTGGCGAGATGCGTCCAAGAAGACACAGGCTGCGGAGGCCCTCAAGATCACAGCGCTCGATGTGAAGGACCTTGGCTGCGTCGATGAAATTGTTCCCGAACCGGACGGCGGCGCGCATACCGACCTCGCCGGAGCAGCGGAGTTGCTCGACGCGACCTTGCAACGTCATTTACAGGCGCTCAAGTCGCTATCGCTCGATGAGATGATCGGTCAACGCCAGCAGAAATTCCGGACCATCGCACAGTTCTATACCTCATAAGGAAATTGGATTGGCCAAGCAGTGGTTGCCGTCAAAGGGGACAGGGGCGGCTCGATACAGCCGTAGTTGCAAGCTCCGGGTGAGACCGGCGGCATGAGCCACCCAATCGACATCTTCGACCGCATTCGCTCCTTCGCGTTCTTCCTGCTCGCGGTCACCTACTATCTGATTGCGGAGCGGCTGGCCGCCAGCGCGGCCGGGGGCCTCAGCTCCGGCGACTGGAGCGAACTGGTCTACCGCGGCGCGCTGTTGTTTTTGCTGCTCATCGGCTATGCCGCCATGGGCTTTGCCTTCCAGCGCCAGCGCAGTCCGCTGAAGGCCATGGGCCTGGTGCCGCGCCCGACGGCCCGCGAAGAGTTTGGCGTAGGCGTTGCTCTCGGCTGGGGCATGATGATTGCCTGCGTGCTGCCCATCGCGCTGCTTGGGCGGCCTGCGTATCACGCTCTGGACGACGCCCCGACAGATTGGCCTGGCCGTCCTGGACATCGTGGTTCTGGCGCTCGCCGCTCTGCTGGAAGAGGTAGCCTTCCGCGGCTATCCGTTTCAGCGTCTCATCGAATCCATCGGGCCGCTGATGGCCACGTTGCTGATGTCCGCGCTCTTTGCACTCCGCCACATCAGCAACCCCGACTCTACCGCCGCCGGTGTTGTGGTCACGGTCTTTGCCGGATGGCTGCTCTCCGCCGCCTACCTTCGCACACGGGCGCTATGGCTTTCGTGGGGATTTCATTTCTCCTGGAACGTCGCGATGGGGCTGCTCTTCGGTCTGCCCATCAGCGGTATCCGCACATTCTCTCCGGTGATTGAGAGCAATACGTCCGGACCTTTCTGGATCACGGGAGGCGGCTACGGCCCCGAGGGCAGTTTAATTTGCGGGCTGGTCCTGCTGGCCGGGTTGGTGGTTCTGTTCAAAGTAACGCGCGAATACGCCTACCGTTACACCTTTGCACCGATCGTGCCCGCTGGAATCCCCGTTGACCTCGATGCAGCGGCGCGGCGACAGCACGAGGCTGCCATGGCCGTTCCCGGCGACGCGGCACCTGCTGAACCCCGGCTGGTGCAGATCGCTCCGGCACCGGCCGCCTATCCCTTTCCCGGTTCGCCTGTGTCGAACGGCAGGGAACCGCACGATGCCGACGCAGACTGCAGAGGAACGCACCGCTGAATCAGACCTGCTGTAATTCAGCTGAGTCTTTTGGGGTCGGGTAGGGGAGACCTGTTCCAGGGCCAACCTGAACACTCTGTGGATGCCTCTAAAATGATTACGACGCCGACTGAGGCTGACCCTTGCCAAGCCTGGAAAATCGCGCCATCCTTACACAAACAGAAGTGGGTGAACCATGACTCGGTTCAGGGCCAGCAGAATTGTCGTTGACGTCACGAGATGTCACGTGCGTCGAGTCGCTCCAATTGTCCTTGCGTGCGCGGTGTCGGCTTGTTCGCTGCCATCAGCCCTGCGGGCGCAGGTTCTCGTCGTAACGCAAAGTGGCGTCGACGGCCGGTACCTGGACTTCCACCCAACCAATGTCAGCCTTCCTACGCAGCCGCTCGATGCGCAAAATCGGCAGGAACTGATCCGCATCATGGACGCGGAGCAGGGTTTCGCCATGCGGCCGCTGCCCAAGGGAACCCACGGTATTGTGCTGCACGCGAACGGAGTCATGAACCCCGTCGGGTCAGACTACGCCAGTGCGCTTCGGGAACTCGGAGTCTCCGCCAAACCTGGCGACCGCGTGGTCGTGAGTGATGTACGAATTGTCGGGAACCGCATGATCTTCGATTTCAACGGCGGCCCGGAAAAGAAGCATCGCTTTCTGCGCCATGTTCAGATTGGCGTCGGCGGCATGGGCAACACCCGGCCCGTGGTCAATGAAGATCCGAATGCGCCGGTAGGCTCGCGCCTGACGCTGCTCTTTGACAAGGGCTTCCCGGCACTCACCGGAGACCAGGTGAAGCAACTGCTTGCGCCGATCGTCGACTTCGGCGTAAAGACGCCGCTGCAGGCGTACGCCGATACGTTGCCACCCAAATTGAAGCAGGCCATTCTCGATCACCATGTATTGGTGGGCATGGATACGCGCATGGTGCTTGCTGCCATGGGCGCCCCCGCGAACAAGAGCCGCGAACGGGAAGGCAGCATGCCTTTCGAAGAATGGATCTATGGTGAGCCGCCGCAGGACGTCCAGTTCGTTCGCATCAACGGCAACCGCGTCATCCGCGTCGAAGTAGCGAAGGTGGGTCAGCCTCCCCTGATTCGCGCGGAGAATGAAATGGGCGACTACTGGTCGACCGCGCCGGATCCTCAAATGCGTACGGTGAACCTGGGGGATGCGGATCCTGCATCGGTGAACAATCCCGACAAGGCCCCGAGCGCGCCACCGTCTCTCAAGCGTCCTGGCGAGACTCTCCCGGAGCAGAGGGACACGCCGCAGATGGGCAAAGTGCAGTTCCCGAAGCCCAAGCCGGAGGATCAGAAGCCAGCTTCGACAAGCCCCAACGCTGCTCCGGCATCGACTCCGGATGCGCCGGCAACCGCTCCGATACCCCGGCCTCAACCGGTGCGCCGACCAACAGCCCGGCCACCCCAGCCAGCTGGACCTGCAAACAACGCCATCCCAGGCACAGGCTCTCGGTAGCTTCTGCGGATCGTTCGCGCGAGCCGCCGCAACCTGCGTTCCGAGGGGAGTGGCATCTCCGCGTCGAGCACTTTCGTGCGTCGCAGGCGCAAAGGCCTCCTCGTGTAAACTAACGGGAGCGAGCTCTTTGTCGATCGTTCCCTTTCAGCCCGACCTGCTGTCACTTGGTGGAAATCCTCCATCGAGAGTATGGATCAGCGGTTGCGAGGCCCCCGGCGCACGAATCCTCTGAAGTCAGGCCGCACCGTCGTAGCCGCGCAGGTCAGCCTGCGTGTGTGCAAAGACACCTAAGGAGAAATCTGATCCATGGCCAAAATTGCCAAGTTAGCCAACCGCGACAAGAAGATGGACACGTCCAAGAGCACGGATTGTCCTAAGTGCAGCAAGCCGACCCGCATCGTGAAGCGAGTCAAAGACCGTGAACGCGGCGCACCAGGCGGAGTGTATATCTCCTGCTCTGCGTGCGAGTTCCACGAGAAGCTTTAATCTTTACTTCCGACTTTGATTCCAGCAGAGAAGCCGGCCGAAGCAGCCTTCGCGCCGGCTTCGTTGCGTGTGGCCTCGGCTGCGTCCCGCCCCTCTGCCATGAGAAACTGTCTCGACTGCAAAGCTGGGGTCTCCTATTCAAGTCTCACGACCGCACTGGTTACCGCGCACAATTCCCGAACTCAACGGGATCCGCGGCATTGCCGTTCTCGCCGTCGTGCTGTACCACTGCCATGAACTGATCTCGAATCGCGATTCTCCACTCGATTGTCCAGTGGGGATGGGCCGGCGTAAATCTCTTCTTCGTCCTCTCCGGCTTTCTGATTACCGGGATCATTCTTGAGTCCAAACCCCACCCTCATTTCTTCCGGGAATTCTATTGGCGCCGGTTGCTGCGCATCTGGCCGGTGTATGTGCTGCTCCTGGTGGTCGCGTTTCTGTTGAATGTCACATGGCGGCCACACGCGAGCGGAGTTCGCTGGTTCTACTACGCGTTGCTGCTCCAGAATCTGACCCGTGTGCCGCTCCCCGGCCCGCTTGTTCCTACGTGGAGTCTGGCGATTGAGGAGCAGTATTACCTCGCGTGGGCTCCGCTGGCGCGATGGATTCGGTCCGGACGGGGATGCTGGCCGTTCTGCTCGCCTTCATCGCGCTTTCGCCGCTTGTCCGCGCAAGCCACGTGCACCGGCCTCTCCAGCACCAACACCCTGCTCCATCTCGACGGAATCGCATTTGGCAGCCTGGCTGCGTTTTTGCTGTACACCCGCGTATTGGAGCCGCAGGGCATGGCGCATTCTCGCCGGCTCTGTCTTGGCGATCGGGCTGGCGGCAACCCTCTATGTCGCGTGGGGTGGCTCGCCGTTTCTGGATACCGCGTTTGCCTTGTTCTTTACCGGACTGTTGCTGGCCGCGGTGGCCTGGACCGAAACGGCCGCGACTCTATGCGCGATTGCTGCGGATGCGGGTTCTCACCTACTTCGGCCAGATCAGCTATGGGCTCTACATGAGCCACATGCTGGTCTTCATCGTGATTGGCTCGGTCGACGCATGGCTGGCGCATTCCGGACCGATGCGGCGCGGCGGCTGTCGTCCTCATCCGGCTCACTGCGTCGACGCTGGTTGCCACGCTACTTTGGTATGGCTTTGAACGCCCCATTCTCAAGCTGAAGCACCTCTACGCCGGTCCGGCCCGGCAGCCGAAACGCCTGCCATGAAGATGGCGCCTCGGCCAGACCTACCAGCGCGGGATAGAAATGGCGGCCGCACTGTTATTGCTTTGAGGCACGGGATCGGCCGGATCGCTTAGGGATTGCGCTCTTCGGCAATCGCGGAACAGCCTTGACGCCCGCCCAAAGCGTTGCGATCGTTTGCTCGACCACGAGAGTCTGGTCAGGCAAGTCAGGCACAACCCCTTGGATGACCATGAGCGTGGCGAGGCCAAAGATCGTAAACCACCAGGTGTGAGCTACCACTATGTCATTCTTATTTGGCAATCCTTCATCCTTGGCAACATCGAAAAAGAGCTGCACGAATCGTCCGAACAACGGCGCGCCAATGTCGTTGATATATTGTCCAGCGCGGACGCCGTTGCGGTTCTCAGGCCCGAAGAAGACGTTGCGGAACTGCTGTGGATGGGCAGTGCAGAACTGAATCAAGCCGCGTGAAGTCGCAAAAAGACGCTCTTTCGGTGAAAGATGTTTAGCGGCAATCGCGTCGAAGTTCTGAACCATCAGCCCGATCGTCTCTCGGCTCAGTTCGGCAAGAATATGCCATTTGTCGGGGAAATGCTGATAGATCACGGCGTGGGTATAGCCGATCTCTTTAGCGATCTCGCGAAGCGTCACGGCTTCGTAGCCGCGATCGGCAAACATTTTGCTGGCAGCCGCAAGGATTTCGCCCCGCAACCTCTCCTTGCGCTCTACCCGGCGACTTGGTGATGTGGATGTCACTTCAATAGCTTAGTCCCTTTTGACGATTATTTGCGACCGATTGTTGATTTATAACCATTGGTTGTAGGGTATGCTAAAAACCACTGATTAATTTGCAACCAATGGTTACTATACGACCTCTAATCGTCAGGTCGCGCATTTGGATAGGCGGCCAAATACGAGGCAAAAGGAGAACACGAGCATGTATTTAGTCATGGGCATTACCGGAAAAGTTGGGGGCGCCACCGCGCGGCATCTGCTGAAGCAAGGCAAACAGGTGCGAGCACTTGTGCGCGATCGCGAGAAAGCGGCGAAGTGGGCAGACCAAGGCGTGGAGTTGGTGGATGGAGACTGGAACGATGCGACAGCCATAGCAGCGGCGCTCAAAGGTGTTGAGGGCGCGTTTGTTATGTTGCCGGCTGTATGGGCACCCTCGCCTGATTACAGAGAAGCAAAGGGCGTGATTGCGAACTATGTCGAGGCGCTGACCAAGGTAGTGCCCCCGCGGGTGGTAGCGCTCTCGTCGATGGGCGCGAATAGAACAAGCGGGGTGGGGAATGTCACGGCCTTATCACTCCTGGAGCAAGGTCTTCGCAGCCTGCCGTCTCCGGTCGCATTTGTGCGCGCTGGCGGCTTTTTCGAAAACTTTCTTTACGGTTTACAGGCCGCCCAGGGCGGAACACTACCGGTCTTCTACAATCCTACAAACCGGAAATCGACAATGGTCGCGTCAGACGACATCGGCGCAGAGGTGGCAACGCTTCTGACCGGGCCGGCGTGGTCAGGGCATCGCGTCATCGAGTTGGGTTCGATGGTAAGCGCGGATGAAGTGGCCGGACAATTGGGTGAGGTCCTGGCACTCGACGTAAAAGCCTTTGCGGTCCCACGTGCAGGGTGGGCGGAAGCGTTCCAGCAGTTCGGCATCCCGAAGGGCCACACTGGGCCTGCCGAAGAAATGTTTGAGAGCGTAAACGCGGGATGGATGGACCTCGGAATCACGGGTACGGAACACGTAGCGGGTACGACATCCGCACGCGATGTGTTTGCGGCTGCACAGAACGCCGTCAAGGCGTAAGTCCGGGGCAAGCAGCTTCAGCGCCCTGGGGGCGGGAACAGCCAGCCGTGGCCACCGCGGCTTCGTGTTCGACCGGCGGTTCCTGCCTTTGCTGCTCAGCCATGGCCGACTTATTGCAGAACGATTTAAACCATTTAACCGGCAAGAAGAGGATCAATTTAAATATGAAAGCTGAACACACAATCGATAAACCCGCACGGGCAGGTCGAGCAACTCAAATAGCCGCGATGGTAATAACCGGCCTCGTCGCCTTCATCTGGGTGTACTTCGGAAGGTTATATCTAATCCACGATCCCGGCGAATGGCGGATCGCCAATCAGCAGCTCGGATACCCGCTCTATATCATCCCTCTGATTGGCGTGACCCACATCCTTGGCGGCGTGGGCCTTCTGATTCCCAATGTGCCTCGATTGACTGAGTGGATTTATGCCGGTCTCGCGATCGATCTCTTACTCGCGTTCTATTCACAACTGAATGGCGGTGGCAGTACCTGGGATAAATTCGATCCGATTCTCGTCATGGCGTTCGTCTTTGCTTCGGAGTTCGCGATGATGCACTCATTGATCTGGCTTCACTGGAGCGCATACGAAGACCCGCACCTACGACAGCCCGGGATCGAATTGCTGCAGCGCGCGTGCTAATATCCGATCATTCGGCTCGCCAAGGAGCGTGAGCCGCGGAGGCTGAGATGAGTCCAATCACACGGCGAAATTTCCTCAAAACAGGTATGGCCGCCGGAGCCATGGCGACCATAGGAACTATTCCGCTGATCGCTGCTCGGCGCACTGCTACCGACACCGTGGTGCTGGGCCGGTCCAAGGTGGAAGTGACGCGGCTGGCCTTCGGAACCGGAACGGACGGCGGTGCCGTGCAGGCTGCGCTCGGGCAGCAGGAGTTCACGCGCCTGGTGCACTATGCATACGATCACGGCATCCGCTTCTTCGAGACGGCGGAGGCTTACCAGACTCCGGCAATGCTGGGCGAGGCACTGAAAGGCTTGCCGCGCGATAGCTATCAACTGATGAGCAAGGTGACTACGTTCCACGAGGGCATTGATCCGCAGGCAAAATTTGACGAGCTGCGGCGCACTTCGCAGACCGAGTACTTCGACATCATGTTGTTGCACTGGCAACACACGGCTGACTGGCCGGAGACCACGAAACGCTGGCAGGATGGGATTCTTGCAGCACAGCAGAGAAAAGTCGTCCGCACACATGGCGCCTCAGTGCACGGGTTGCCGGCTCTGCGTCAGATGCCGGGCACACAGTGGCTCGACGTGGGATTGATTCGCATCAACCACAATGGCGCGCGCATGGACGGGCCGACCTACGAGGACACGAACCACCCCGCCAACGTAAGCGAAGTGGTGGATCATATCCACACGTTGAAGAATGAAGGGCTGGGTGTGATCGGCATGAAGCTGTGCGGCGGCGGGCAGTTCCAGAATAGTCATGACGACCGAGTGAAAGCGATGAAGTACGCTTTTCAGAATGCAGGGGTTCACAGCGCGACCATTGGCTTCAAGTCCACGCAAGAGATCGATGAAGCCATCAGCAACATGAACCTGGCGCTTGCGTAAGTTTCACGCCAAACAGTTATGCAGTGTGCCAGGCACAAAGTGGGTGCTCAAGGCGTCAGATGCGATATCTGTAAGGAGTAGAGTTCTCATCGCGATAAGGCGGTCGAGCAGGGAGCAAAGCAGGCAGTAAAGATGGCTTTGATCGGTCCCGACGGTCCGCCTGGTTTCTTCACCGACGACGACGGAACGGTGCCTTGGTAGTTTTGAACTGAAAACCTGTCCCGCAAGCAATGCATCCGCTTGCGGGACAGCCGTCTTTCGCAAGGCATTCGTAGCCTCATCGCTAATGGTCTCGTCGAAAGCGGACTGGTCCCGTGAAGTCGGTGCGTGTTGAAAATCCGTCGCGGTGATTGTGGACTGGCGAGAACAGGCCTTATCGCACTCATCGTCAGGGCCAGACCGCTCTTCGCGCAACTCTGAAGCGAAGCTCTTCGGCCTTGTGTCCTCCGATCTCCATGTCTTGAAAGAACAGGCTGTAAAGCCCGGGCGATCGGATCGAGTCCCAGCTCTTCGAAACGGAATGCCTCGCTGTATGACGAAGAGATGACCCCCAGCGCTAAGGACGCTCACACCCCTTCCGGGCCCAAACCGCAGCGGGAACTCCGGAACAGTTTGCGGTTCCTTCGCATGGATTCTCCAGTTCTGCTCTAGAATGTCGAAAATCGATCAGCGCAGGCGGTGCTCGTCTCATGCAGTGTCCCCGGTGTTCTTCGGAGGTATCCAGCTCCTTTCGTTTCTGCATGCAATGTGGAGAATCTCTCCCGGAGTCGTCTGCCGGGTCTGACGCCCCGACCATGTTCGCGGCTCGCGTCGAGGGCGGCTCCGAAGAGACGGTCGTGCTCATCTCCGACTCAGCGCTCACCGGGCAGATGATCTCCGGAGACACGCCGGCCACCATGATGATCAAGCCCAGCCGGCACGCTTCGTCGTCGTCTTCAGCCTCCTCCTCATCGGTATCGAGTTCTGGTGCGCCCACAACCGATGAGCAGGAGATGGTTCCGGGTACGTTGCTCGCCGGCCGCTACCGCATCGTTGCGCCGCTTGGCCGCGGAGGCATGGGCCGGGTCTATCGCGCCGAAGATCTGAAGCTGGGACAGACTGTGGCGCTTAAATTCCTGCCACCCGCACTCACCAACGATCCTGCATGGCTGGGACGGTTCTTCGCCGAGGTGCGCCTTTCGCGGGAGGTGACTCACCCCAATGTCTGCCGCGTTCACGACATTGTGGAGAGCGCGGCTGCGGATGGCAGTTCGCTGCACTTTCTGTCGATGGAGTACGTGGATGGCGAGAACCTCGCCGCCCTGCTGCAACGATTTGGCCGATTGCCCACGGAGAAGGCACTCGAGATGTCGGCCCAGATTACGGCTGGCCTGGCGGCAGCCCACGCCAAAGGCGTGCTCCATCGCGATCTGAAGCCCGCGAACGTGATGGTCGACGGGAAGGGGCAAGCCAAGATCACGGATTTTGGGCTGGCGGTGGTCGCCGAAGACACGGTTCGCGCCGCGGAGATCGCGGGAACTCCGGGCTACATGGCGCCAGAATTGTTGACGGGTTCCGCGTCGACGGGACGGACGGATCTCTACGCGCTTGGCCTGGTGCTCTATGAGTTGCTGACCGGGAAGCAGGCGTTTCGCAGCAAGGAAGGCAGGGAAGCGCGCCAGACACCTGCTCCGTTGCGCAAGTATGTGCCGGAGATCCCGGCCGACGTGGAGCACATGGTGCTGCGCTGCCTTGAACGGGATCCGGCCCTGCGGCCCACCTCGGCTCGGGAAGTGCTGGCGGTGATGCCGGTAATGGACCAGATGGAGGCCGCGCTCGCGCGAGGCGAGACCCCGTCGCCGGAGATGGTGGCGGCGACCGCCTCCGCGGAGCCGATGGTCTTGTGGAAGGCATGGTCCGTGGTGGGAGTCATCTCCGCCTTGGTGCTGATCGCATGGCTGCTGGCTCCGCGCAGCGCGTTGCTGGCGATTGCCACGCCCGAGCTGAGTCCGGATGTGCTGGAACATCAGGCTCGGGTGACGGTGCAGCAGCTGGGTTACCCGGCCACACGTTTCAACGCGGGCTGGTTCGATCTGAACTACGGCATGTTGCGCTACATGGCGCTGCATAAGACCCGGCACTACCTGTATGACATTGCGCACGCAGAGCAGGGAACCCTGATCTACACCTATCGTCAGGGCGAGAACCAGTCCATGGTTCCCAGTCACAGCGACTCTCCGCAGGCGGATGACCCAGCGGAAGACAAGCCCGGCATGCTGACGGTTCGCATCGACTCGGAGGGCCGGCTGCTGAGGTTCCGAAGAGTCCCGGAACAGGAGCAGACAGGCGCGGCCAGCTGCTGCAGCGCCGGACTGGACGCCAGTATTGAAGGATGCTGGACTCGATCCCGCCCTGTTGCATTCGGCGACGGGAACCTGGGCTCCTCCGGATGCCTTTGACCGCATTCAGACGTGGACGGGAACGTACCCGAACCATCCCGGCACGCCAATCCAGGTAATTGCGGCCGAGCGGCTCGGCAAGGTGAGCTTCTTCGCGGTTCGCGCGCCGTGGTCGCCTCCCGAGCTTTCGCGGTTGGCCGGCAGCGACGCGGCCGAATGGGTTCAGGTGTCTCTGATTGTGGGATTCATCCTCGGTGGCCTCATCCTGGTTCGCCGCAACATACGGCTGAAGCGCGGCGATCAAGCCTCGGCGTTCCGGCTGGCCGCGATTTACGGCATCGTTCGCTTCGGCGGCACGCTCGCGTTAGCCGTCCGTCCGGATAGCCCCGGACCGATGCTCGGTTGGGCGCTCATGGCGCTCGGAGAGGCGCTGCTTGCTTCCAGTTGGGTGTGGATTGCGTACATGGGTATTGAGCCTTTCGCTCGCAGGCGCATGCCGCAATTGCTGGTCAGCTCCACCCGTCTGCTCACGGGTAGTTGGCGCGACGCGCAGGTGGGGAGGGATGTTCTGTTCGGCGTGGCACTCGCCGCGTTTCTTCAAGTGGGAGACGGTGCTGGCGAATCTGTATCTGCTGCCCTTCGTCTCTGGCGAAACCCCGGATTCTCCGGGAACTGCGCACCTTGGGCTTTTGGGAATTCTGTCGAACTGCGCGCGAAGCTTTTCTAACGCGGTCCTGACCATGATGGTTCTGCTGGGCTTGTTCGTGGTGTATCGCAGCGTACTTAGAAAGCCGTGGCTCGCCGTCGGCGCGCTGTACATCACCTTGCTGCTGCTGAATGTTCAAAACGAAAATATCCGCGTCGATCTGCCGCTGAACATAGTGGTGACTGCGATTCTCACGGCGTTCATCGTGCGCTATGGCCTCTTCGCGGGCGCAGTGTTTCTCTTCGCGCAATCGATGTTCTCGTCCTTGCCATGGACGCATGACCTCGCGAACTGGACGACTCCGTATTACCTGGTTCCCGGCTTGCTCCTTTTGCTGCTGGTCGGTTGGGGATTGACGTCAGCCATCGGCGACCAGAAGCTGCTGGGGAGTTATAGTCTGGAGGAATGATTCGGCCGGCAGTTAGTGACCACGCCGAGCCAGATCGAGGCTGGCTGCCCACCTTTGCGTGCTGTGCGAAGGGTGGTCCTCGCAGTGCGGACAATCCGTATGTTGTGTGTGGAGAGATCTACTCTCCCACCCTTCGCAAGTGCGGCGAAGGATGGGGCACCCTGGCAGTGCGGAGTATCGGTATGTTGTGGGGAAAGATTTACTGTCCCACCCTTCGCAAGTGCGGCGAAGGATGGGGCACCCTGGCAGTGCGGAGTATCGGTATGTTGTGGGGAAAGACTTACTTTCCCACCCTTCGCAAGGGCGGCGAAGGATGGGGCACCCTGGCAGTGCGGAGTATCCGTATGTTGTGGGGAAAATCATTCCCCACCCTTCGCAAGTGCGGCGAAGGATGGGGCACCCTCGCACCCGCGCGAAGATGGGCAGCGCGCGATCTAGTCGTCTGTGTTTGCCACCTTGACCAACGTTAGATTGCAGTCTCCGTCGCCGCAACCGGCCGGATCTTCCCCGGCGATCCAGAAGGTGGAGTGGTGCGTGTTGGGGTGTTTAGCGAACACGACGAAGTTATGCCCCGCGCAACCGCTGGTGTTGAAGCTGTCGATCGTGTAGGTAAAGCAGCCACCTTCGCTCACGTCGCTGAAGTAGTACCCGAAATACGGAGTCGGCTTGAAGGTTGCCGTCTTGCCGATACGATCTGGAGTCTGGCTGCCGGGCGGAACCCCGCCGCCTCCGAAGAGCTTATGCCGCGTCCCGGCCACGCTACCCGTCGCATTCGTCTCAAACCACCCGAACTCGTTGACCTCGTTGGTGACCGTAGACAACTGGAGATGCAATGTAGCTTTGAGTCTGTGCGGCGCGTTGCGGTGGAAGTAGACTTTGTGGTCGATGGCGCCGCTCGCATCGTGCGCCGTGTCGTAGGACATACCCCAATATGGCATTGGTCCGGGCGCATGGATCTGGCTATCGATGCCCGCGCAGTCGCCGCCGCCGGTCAGACAATACCCGACATTCTTGCTATCCGCGTTGCCCGAATAACCGCCGAAGCTATTGGTGGGTGCATCCCAATAGGGAGCGTTGTTGTTGTTGAGGCCGGCCAGGGTCCAGGTTTGAAAACCAGCGCCGGCACTGCCGAGCACGGTTTGGGCGTGGGCCACCGCACAGGCCTCCAGCGCAATCGTCACCGCCAGCACGATCAGACACACGCTGCCGTCGAACTGCTGCACGAGCATGACGACGCGGGCGCAGACGCGGGCCGGGTAGAGCAGATACGCAGAAGCTGGAATTGGCTGGATAAGTCGAAGGTGACGGGAGACCACACATAGGTGTGTCCTCGACAGGCAAAAGATGTGGGGCCTCAGTACATCGCCATAGTGCATGGTGGGAAAGGATCGTTTCAGGCGTTTTGAGCCAGTGTCGTATCGGGCTGTGAGAGTCAAGCCAGTCGACCGCGAGCGCGCTCGCCCGCCGCACCGAATCGCGGGTGACCCACCCTTAGCTTCTTCGCCAAGGGTGGGTCACGATGATCAGCTTCGCTCAAGAGATCGCCTCAAACGAAACAGCCGCGGTTGCAGTCGCTACTTGCCCTCCAGCTCATCGGCGAGCTTTTCGGCTCCGTACAGCTTCCGCAGCGCTTCAATCATCGCCGCGCTGTGCACGGCGACGGCGCGGTTGCGTGTGCCGTCGTACACAAAGTCTCCGGCCAGCGATTCGATGTTGCCATCGAAGATCAGGCCCACCAACTCCGCGTTCTTGTTGATGACGGGGGAGCCGGAGTTGCCGCCGATGATGTCGCAGCTCATCACGAAGTCGAGCGGCGTGCTCAGGTCGAGCTTGGTGCGGCCTTCTACGTAGCGCTTCGGCAAGTTGAACGGCACCTGGCCATCGAAACTATCGGAGCGATCGTATAAGCCGTAGTAAGTCGTCTTGTACGGAGCCTTGGTTCCGTTCATCGGGTAGCCGATGGCGGTTCCATAGGAGAGGCGCAGCGTGAACGTGGCATCGGGGTAGCTGTTCTTGCCATAGACCAGGAAGCGCGCCTTGCCCAGCTTCTCTCCGGCCTCGGTGGTCACTGCGGTCACCTCCGTTTCCATCTGCTTGATCAGCTCGCGGGACACCGGATCGAGCTTGCGCTCCATCACGATCATCGGATCGGTCGAGGCTTCGATGGCAGCCTGGCCACCCTCAAGCAGTTGTTTGCGAACTGCAGGATCGGCCAGCTTGGTGCCCTGGATGTAGTACTTGGCTGCTTCGGCGGGCGTCTTGCCGTCGAGCAGAATTTTGACCGCAGGATCATCCGGGCCCAGTTGATCGAGGTCCTGCTGCAGGCTGCCGGTCAGGCGGGCGATCTCCATTTCCGGGTAGACAGGTGCAGGCGAAACCAGCTGGTATTTCAAGGAATCGAGCTGCGCTTCGTGGTAGCCCTGGAGGCGTTCTCCGTCTGGCTTCTTCACCTCGGCGGAGATTCTGACCAGGTTAGCGGCGAGCGCCGCCAAACTGGAGTCGGGCCGGCGAAACAAGCTGAGTTTGATCATGTCCTTGTCGCGAGCCATCGCTTTGTCGGTGTCAGCCCATGCCGATCCATAGTCCTTCGCCCACTCGGGGTTGGCCATTACCTTCTGGCGAAAGGCTTCTTCATCGCTGACTTTTTTGGCAAAGACTTCTTTGTCGCGCAGGCCATCAAGCCGTCCCTGGTAGGCCTTGATGCTGTTCTCGAGACCGAAGATCATGCTGGCAGCCTGCCGTGCGTTTTCCGCTCCCTTGGCCGAGTAGGCCTTGAGCACCTCGACGCGATGACGCAGGTACGCCAGCACCTCGGGCTCGACCCAGTCGCGCTCCGCAGCGAGTTCGGTGACCGTGTCGTCCCGCTGCGTCATTCCAGGGTGGCCGGAGACAAATACCAATTCGTTTTCCGCCGCTCCCTTGGCATTCCACTTCAGGAAATTGTCGGTGTGCAGAGGCTTCCCATTCTCATAGACGCGGAAGACCGCCATGTCCAGGTCGTAGCGGGGATAGGTGAAGTTATCGGGGTCGCCGCCAAAGAAGGCCGCCTGCTGTTCGGGCGCGAAGACCAGGCGGACGTCGTTGTACTTCTTATAGCGATAGAGCCAATATTCGCCGCCCTGGTAAAGAGGCACTACGTCCGAACGCAGCCCGGTGGACTTGAGACTTTCGCTCTCGATTTTGGCGATCGCCGCCTGCCTGGCCTTCAATGCGTCGGCAGTATTCAGCCCCGGCTTGACGGCGGCCTGCACTTGGCCAGTCACGTCTTCCATCGACTCGAGCACGTTTACCTCGAGGTCGGGCGACTTCATCTCCTGGTCCTGGGTGGCCGCGTAGAACCCGTTGGTGATGTAGTCGTGCTCCGCGGTGGAGTTCTTTTGCAACTGGCCGCGCGCCACATGGTGATTGGTCAGCAGCAGCCCGTCGGACGAGACAAACGAACCGGAGCCGCCGTCATTCAGGCGAACGCTCGACAGGCGTACGTGATCCAGCCATTCCTTGGTCGGCGTGAAGTTGTACTTCTGCTGGAGCAGTTTGGTGGGCGGATTATCGAAGGTCCACATGCCTTCTTCGGCGGAGACAGTGTGGAGGGCGAAGCAGGAAAAAAGCAGGCCAGATATGACTGGCAGCAGACGAACTTTCAAATGGCGCACGCACGGGCTCCGGGTGATTGGGTCAAACCTCTCTTACGAGGGGCTGCTATAGGGGATTCTATTGTGGAATGAGTCTAATGACTCGCTGCAGCAATTTCATTCAGAATGTGACGAGTCGCCTCGGCAGGGTCATGTGCCTGGGTAATCGGACGGCCTACCACCAGGTGCGAGGCGCCGGCAGTGATGGCGGAGGCAGGCGTGGCGATCCGCTTCTGATCGCCCAGAGCCGCGCCGGCGGGGCGAATTCCAGGGGTGACCAGCAGCGCATCGGGCAAGCTCGACCGCAACCGCGCCGCTTCTTCCGGACTGCAAACGAACCCGCTGATGCCACTGGAGGAGGCCATGGCCGCCAGTGTCAGAGCCTGATCGGCGGGACTCGCGCTGACGCCGATTGCCTGCAGCTGGCTGGCATCCATGCTGGTGAGCACGGTAACGGCCAGCAATCGAGGAGCCTGGGAAAGAGAACCGGCCGCGTCGGCAGCAGCTTTGAGCATCTCGGGACCACCGAGAGCGTGCACGGTGAGCAGATCCGCGCCCAGCGGCGCGACCGCACGCACCGCCGCTGCGACCGTGTTCGGAATGTCATGCAGCTTCAAGTCCAGGAACACGGAGAAACCGCGATCTTTCAGCGTATGAACGATGCGGTTTCCTGACGACAGGTAAAGCTCCAGCCCGACTTTGAACCATTGGCACGCGCCGTCGAGGCGGTCCAAAAGTGCCAGGGCTTGATCATAGGTGGGATAGTCCAGAGCGACGATCAAGCGCTCCCGCGCCTCAAGAGGAGATCCAACCGGCGCGGGAGACTCGATCTTAGGAAGAGCCTTTGTCATGGCTCGATTGTAGAGGAAAGCGGGTGGTCAGCTCTCAGAGCTTTCTGCTCTAACGCTGCGCTAGCCCCTGGGCCTGTATGCTCATCGCCGGCCAGTGCAATTCCGAAATCTCGCTTGGTTGCAAGACATCGAGCCGGACCGGTGCCAGTCCTCTTTCGCTGAACCCGAGGAAGCTGGCTGCTGCATAGGACAGATCCACGACGCGGTTCTCAGGATACGGACCCCGGTCGTTCACACGCACCACGACAGACTTGTGGTTGCGCAGGTTGGTCACGCGGAGAATGGTGCCCAGTGGCAGGCTGCGATGCGCGCAGGTAAGACCGTACATGTTGTAGGTCTCGCCACTGGCGGTTTCGCGGCCCTGGAAGTACTTGCCGTACCAGGAAGCCCGGCCAATCTGATACCAGCGATGCTTCGCCTGCTTTTGCGGCGATTTGTCGTTCTTGTTCACGGGCTGGGGGTTGATGTTGGTGGAGGCTGGCTCTGCAGCCTTTGCGCCGGTCAAGCCTAACATTATGGAAAGTGCAAGGCCGGCCATGATGGGTAGTCGATTTGTCCGTCTGGAAGAAATTGCGATAGCGCTCATAGTCCTCCCATCCAAGATTGTATGGATTTGTCAGGAGCTAAGTCAAACTATTAAAAGGATTTATTGTTCATCGCCGTCTTGCCTTACTGGGGAACCTGTGATAGGCAAAGAGCAGGCTAGACAGTACTCCTTGGTAACTAGAACTCCTTTCTGACTTGGGCCATTGCGGATCTAAAACATGAACCAATGCAGACCCGATCCGTGGCAACTGCAGGCCCTGACAAGTACGATGAACCGGGGGAGTATTAAGCTGCTATGAATCCTGCCATTTCAGGCGACCAATCTACGCCTTCGCGCGGCGCTTCCGCAACCAGAAAACAGCCCATCGCGCTGACGATCGCGGGCTTCGATCCGTCCTCCGGGGCTGGCGTGACTGCCGACTTGAAGGTGTTTGCGGCCTTTGGAATCTATGGGATGAGCTGCATTACGGGGCTCACGGTTCAATCCACTCTCGGGGTCCGGCGGGTCCAGTCGGTGGCTGCGGAATGGATCGCAGAAACCCTCGAAACGCTCAGCCAGGACGTCGAGTTTGCCGGGGAATCAAGATCGGTATGCTCACCACGGCTGCGGCATTGGGCAACGTGTCTGCGTTCCTGCGAAGTGCGGAGATACCTCGAGAACGAGTGGTCCTGGACCCGGTGCTGCAATCGAGCTCCGGGCGGGCGTTGATCGATCCGAACGGCGTCGATCGGATGCGCGAAGAACTGATCCGCGATGTGGGATGGATCACGCCGAACCTCGATGAGCTTGGCATACTCTCCGGCTTGCCTGTCGGCGATCGGGAGGAAGTACCGGAGGCGGCAGCCAGATTGCAGGACCTGGCGCGATTGGCAGGAAACCCGGGGCTCAACATCCTGGTCACCGGTGGCCACCTCGACAGGCCAGAGGAATACCTGCTCGAAGCCACAGGGGAGAGTGTTTGGATTCCCGGGGAATGGATCGAAACCAGGTCGACGCATGGAACGGGATGCGCCTTCTCTTCGGCGCTACTTTGCTCGCTGATGCAGGGCCAGGATGGCCCAGTGGCCGCGGCTACGGCCAAGGCCTATGTCGCCGGGGCGATGCGGGCAGCGTACCCGGTAGGCAAAGGCAAGGGACCGATGCACCACCTGTTCCAGCTCGAGCCCAGGGGAAAATCGCACCTGTAGTCAGCGTTCGGACCCGTAGTTAGCGCTCCGAGAGGTCGATTTCAATGCGCGTGTCTTTTGGAAAGTCGACCTCATGGCCCTTCGCGATCCATCGACGGTAGACCGACTTGCCCAGGGCGAAATACGCGAACCCGGAGGCCACATTGATATTCGCTGTCGCCATCGTGATCACGCGAGCGATGATCCCGAATCCATTGCTGACAACGCCGTTCTTCACAACCGCGTGTTCGCCATCCTTGTCCATGGAAGCGGCCGCGAGGATGCCCAGCGTGAGCGGCGCCAGGACTTTCCCTTTGTCGGCCTTGGCCCTGGCGCCGCCCTCCTGATCGATGCTGAGGTTCTGGCTCTTGTCTGCCTCCGCGGCGGTCATCTGCCCATGGACCTGGACGGGTTCGCTTCCCTGAGGCAGATCGATCTTGCGGAAGGTGAACCGCAGTTTTCCATTCCGGCTGAACCATGCGGCAGGTTTCACTTGCAGCACGGAGCCGGTGACCCGGGTGCCTTCCGGCAGCAGAAGATGCTGGTTGTCGGCATCGAAGAGAGGCTTAGCCAGCACTGCTTCGACTTCCGATCCTTGCTTGGACGTGGCGGAGCTCAGGGTTTGAGTTAACCGCGCTTCAATGTGTCCTGTGGGCATTTTGCCGTTCAGCAGCGCGATGGGCGAAGCGGCGGGCGGGTCCTTCTCCGGAATCGAGAGCGGGGCGGTCAGGTCCGCGTCGTACTGGGTGCCCGTCCAGATGCGCTGCGGGTGATAGGGAAGCTGTGAGTACACGTAACGCAGCAGACGGTCCCCGTTTTCCTGGAGCCTCGAAGGTGTCCAGGGTCTCCCGCTTTCGCTGCTGGATCTGCTCCTTTGCCTGAGCCACCATCGAGGGCCGTTTCCCCGACGTGGCCATGTGAACGACGCCCGTGGTCCGTTCGGTGACGTGGGTCGAGAGACTGAGAAAGCGTCCATCGGGAAGCTGAACGCGATCGAAGCTCACCTCGGGCACGGCCAGGGGCGTGAAGTCGCCATCCAGGAGAGCGTTGGCCCGATCCTTCCGCGCAATGGGGTGCTTGCCGGTAATGGTGCCGGTCACCTTGGTATTCACAGGCAGGACGATGTGGTCTACGTGATACACGGGAGCGATCAGGTGGCCTTCGATTTCAGTCCCGGACTTCAGCGGGTAACCGTGATCGATCTGGATCCGCAACGGCATCCCTGCAGGCAGCGTGGCGGCGGTCCGCTGGTCGGCCGCCGTCTCCTGGCTGGAGGCACAGGTCACACCGAACAAGACAAGGGCGCAAGCGCCGCCGAGTAAAGGTATGCAGGATTTCATGTTGTTTGTTGGACGCCGGGGAGCGATCAGGGATATCCGCGATTCGTCCTTGGAGGGGAATGAGAGGAGAGCCACCTCTCGATTCTAAAGCCTCCAGAGTGCGGCGTATAGCAACGGATGGTTGCGCCACTCCGCGGCTCAGGCGGCGTTCATGCTCGATTCGCGAGGTCTGCGGGAGCCTCTCTGCCCAATGCTTCGCTGGTCACCATGAAGCGCCGAATGTACCGGAGGGGATCGTCCGCAGCGGCCATCTCGCGCAGGTGATAGCGCCACGCATCCGCCTTCAAGGTGCGGCGGGTAAATGCCTTGCGCTGGATCACGACCTCTTTGCCTTGTTTATCGCGCCGCGTGTATTCAACGGCTGGCACCACGAAGCTGATCTGGGACCCTTGTCGCCAGAAGTGGCTGGCAAACTCGTGGGAGAAGAGCAGGGAGTAGTAGCGTTTGCCGCTGGCCAGCAAATCCACCGCATCATCGAGGCTGGTCCAGGAAGATTCCGTTTGGGCCCGAAACCATTTACGAAATTCAAAACCGTTGGCCCGCGCATGGAGGATCACTATCCTCAAAAGTTCTCTGTTGGTCATGGATCCTCTCCGGGATCGATCGAAGCCAGATATGCAAAGGGGAAAGCGACTGCAGTTACACGTTGGCCCACACCGCCGGGTTGAAACACCAGCCCGGATGCAGCCAGAAATGACTGTATTGGCGACCAGCATACTTGGGAAGACGGCCCGCCACAATACTGGAAGTAAGTACTATGAGAGGCAGAGTAGACTGTCTCCCGAAAGAGGATTGGCGTCCAAATTGACCGGGCATCCGTCTAACCGAAGCGAAACATGTTGAGATTCCCCTCCCAATTCAGGATGGTTTTGAAGACGTTTACCTTTGTCACGCTGTCGGCGCTTGCTCGCGGTACTCGCCATGCCTGCGCTGGCCGATTTGCCGGTCGATACCGATCCTCTGAATCGCGATCCGCAGGTACGGGAAGCCTTCAACCGCTTCTATAACCTTGACTACGATGGCGCGTTGAGCCGGTTCGAACAGATCGCCGCCGCACATCCAACCGATCCGATCGCCACGGACTACGTGCTGGACTGTGTGTTGTTCCGGGAACTGTACCGGCTCGATCTGCTCGACACAACCTTCTACGCGAACGATGGATTTCTGACCGGCAAGCACACGGTCGCGGAGGACGTGAAGGTCCGTGCGCAGGTCGCGGAATTGTCCGACAAGGCCATCGATCAGGCGGAGGCGCGCCTTAAAGCCAATCCCAAAGACATCGACGCGCTGTTTGCCCGCGGCTGGGCACGCAGTCTTCGCGCGACCTACCTGGCCATGGTGCAACGCAGCTTCGGCAGTGGTCTGCATCTCGCCTTGCAGGCGCGCGGCGATCATGACCACGTGCTGCAGATGGATCCCAACTACGCGGATGCGAAGATGGTGGTTGGCATTTACCAGTACGTCGTAGGCAGCCTGCCGCTCGCGTTCAAGATACTGATTGGTTTCACCGGCATCACCGGGAATCGCGAGAGGGGAATGGAGATGCTTCGCGATGCTGCCAATCGCGGCGTGATTACCTCAGTCGAGTCGCGCACCTCGATGATGCTGTTTCTTCGTCGCGAGGCGAAGTATCAGGATGCAATTCAACTGGCACAGAACCTCAGCGCACAATATCCGCACGATTTCCTGTATGTGCTCGAGCAAGCGAATCTGCAGAAGGATGCGGGGAACGGGCCGCAGGCCATCGCAACCTACCGCAAGCTGCTCGAAAACGCGCGACGCCCCGGCTACTTCACCAATCCTCACCTGGAACTGGCCTGGTACGGTTTGGGCGAGAGCCTGCGCGGGCAGAACCAGTATGCCGAGGCGGTCGAGGCTTACGATCGCGCAGCGGAGCAGCCCACCATCAGCCCGGAGCTGAAGCGGCGTTCGCTGCTCGCGGCCGGTGAGAACTACGACCTGCTCCACCTGCGCGATAAGGCGGTCCAGCAGTACCAGCAGGCGATCAACGCGGGGCCCGAAACCGTGCAGGCGGACGCGGCTCGCAAGTACATGCGCTCGGCGTATGCGGGCCACTAGGGTGCGGCAGCCAGGCCGCCTGCAGTAACCCGTTCACTCGTTGGGCGCTGCTGCTTGCCTTAGCTCCGCTCCTCCTTTTTCGCTCCGGAACATTCGCCTCCCGCCCTGCGTAACCTATGGCAGAATAGTTGCGAGGAAACATCGATGGCTGAATTTTGCAGACAATGCGGAGCGGCGATGGCCGACGGAACCAGGTTTTGTTCGGCGTGTGGCACGGCCGCGCCGGCACGGGTGGCGGTTCCGGTTTCAGGCCCTGCGCGTCCTCTGATCCGTCCTCGGGCAGGACGCATGGTGGCCGGAGTTTGCCAGGGATTAGCGAACCAGTATGGCTGGGATGCTGCCTGGGTGCGGGTGATTACGGTCTTGACCGCGATCTTTGCCGGCGGCCTGGGATTGATTGCCTACGTGGTCCTGTGGATCGTGGTTCCGGAGGAGCCCTACCTGCTGCCTCCCACCACCACCTACACGCCCACTAACGGAATGTAAGGTCGCGTTCAGGTGCTGTATACCTCGGGCGACGCCGAGCTCTTTTATCAGGTTGAGGGGACGGGGCAGGACATGATCCTGCTTCATCCCACTCCCGTTCATCATGCCTTCTGGCAACCGGTGGCGGGGCATCTTGCCTCGAGATATCGCCTGATCACGCCCGATTTCCGCGGCCATGGACAATCGCAACCCGGCGAAGGCACCATCTCCATCGAACGGCTGGGCGAGGACATTGTTCGCCTGCTGGACACTTTAAACATCCAGCGCGCTCTATTCGTAGGATGTTCGATCGGCGGATACACCCTATACGAGCTGTGGAGACGGATCCCTGAGCGCATCCAGGCGCTGGCCTTCTGCTGCAGTAAGCCGCAGCCGGACTCCCCGGAAAACAAAGCCAAGCGTCAACAGAACATCGAGCAGATTCGCGTTCAGGGCGCAGAGAGCTTCTTCGAGTCGATGGCGAACACGCTGGTAGGGCAGACGACCCAGCGACGCGATCCCGGCAAAGTGTCGGCAGCCCGCGAGATGATGCGAGCCATGCGGCCCGAGGCGGTCATGGCGGTGCAGCAGGGGCTTGCGGATCGACCCGGATTCTGTTCCCACGGCGCGGAGCATCACCGTTCCCACTTGCGTGATCGCCGGCGGGGAAGACCAAAGCAGCACGCCCGCCGAGATGAAGGTCCTCGCGGAAAGCATTCGCAACAACGGCTACAGTTCCGAATACCACCTCATCATCGACGCCGGGCATTATGCGCCATGGGAGCGGCCCGACGAAGTTGCTGGCATTTTGCGGCGATTCTTCGCGTCGGTTCAGGATCCGGGCTAGATTTCGTATCGTGCCGGCACTAACGCGGCATGGTCAGGGGAAAAGCTTGCTCCAGGGGGATCGTCTCCACTCGATCCCGGCCGGCTGCCTTCGCACGGTAGAGGGCGGCATCAGCTGCGGCCAGCAGCGACTCCGCAGTTCCTTCGCGACGAGGAAGCTGGGTAGCCACGCCGATACTGATGGTCACATGTTCGTGAATCGCTGAACCCTCATTGGCGATCTGCAGATCCCTGGCCGCCATGCGCATGGCCTCCGCCACCATGCGCGCACCGTGTTCGTCCACGTTGGGAAGGATAACGCTGAACTCTTCTCCACCATAGCGGGCAATCATGTCGCTCGGGCCTGCGCAGGCAGCCTTTAAGCGCGGCGGCGACGCTGGCCAGGCACTGGTCTCCATAGGGGTGCCCGTAGCGGTCGTTCAACTTCTTGAAGAAGTCGATGTCGATCATCAGCAGCGTAAGCGGAGTACGAAAACGAATCGCCCGCTCCCATTCCTTGGGCAGTGCTGCATCGAACTGCCGCCGGTTTGGAATTCCCGTGAGCGCATCGAGAAAGGACAGCTGCTGCAGACGCTCATTGGCGTCGCGGAGCGCTTCGCGGCTTGCCGTGAGCTCGACCTGGGTGCGCATGTACGCGCTCTGCAGGATGGCGGCGCGGAAGCAATAGATCACCAGCGCGATCGCGATCGAAGCAATGCCGAGTTTGAAATGCTGGCGTGCGATCGACGCTCCCATGCCCAGAACCGCGAGCGTAAAAAGAATCGGACTGCAGTTATCCATCAGCAGCGCGAGCGAATTCGTATCCGCGATGGATTGCTCCTGCGTGTGTCGAGGCGCTCGCATGATCGCCATGGTGAAGAGCAGGAACGGCAGGTCGTACACCACATCGAGCCACGCGCCGGTGACAGCAATGTTGGTGCTGTGTTCGAAGATCAGCGGGCCTTGAAACGCGAGGAAGAAGGACGTGAGGAAGCCGAAGAGCAGCCAGTAAAAGAGCTTCAACTCGCCTCGCGGGCGCCCCAGCAGACGCAGCGCCGACGCCACCATCAAGGCGAGATCCTCGCCGAAGTAGGCGCTGCCAAGATTGCCGCTGTGAAGGGACCCGGCCGGCCCTGTAAGCTGTCCCTGGGCAAACAACTGCACGTAGGCCAGGTAAACCGCCAGGATCGCCTGCAGGCTGTCCAGAACGAGCAGAGAAGTGTATTCGTGATCTTCTCTGGACGACGAGATGGACAACAGCAGCGGGATGCCGCAGAGGAAGAAGTAGAAGTCGGAAGGAAGTGCTCCCTTCGGCGCCGATCCTTCGTAGGTATAGGCAAGCTGCCCGACGGTCCAGAAGACCAGGCCGATGGCGGCGAAGTTCCACTTCGTTCGGGTTGCGGCGACGCTCTGGGTACTTCGCCAGTAACATGCCGCGGCGGCCAGGCCGCTCGAGATCGCCAGCAAGATGCTCGAAAAGAATACCGGGCGGTTCAGAAAGGTAATCAGGCCCAGGTGCGCCAGCAAAACCAGGAAAGGCGCCTGGAGGAGGCCGGGAGGCATCTCTGGCCTGGGGCTCTCTTCGTCGTCCTGGATGGGCCGCTTCTAACACGTCGTCAGCACCTGTGGATACTACCCGCTTGGAAAACCGGGGGAATCTGGGTAGGCTCAAAAGCAACCAAGTTCCAAGTTCAGCCTGAATTCTTGAGGTGCGTCGATTCTAACTCGTTCATTCTCTTACGCCGGTAAAAGCGCAGCACTACGGTGTGGTGCACTCCGGCTAGACACACTTGCTGAGAAGTATGGCACGCCTTTGTATGTTTATTCTGGAGATCAGATTGTAGAACGAACACGTCTGTTCAGATCTGCGTTCGAGCAGATCTCCCACCTGGTTTGTTACTCCGTGAAAGCGAATTCGTCGATGGGGATTCTTCGGCTGCTCGATGCGGAGGGAGCGGGCTTTGACATCGTCTCCGGCGGGGAATTGGAGCGAGTCCGGCGGGTGAGCGAGAAGGCCTGCCGGCGGGTGGTATTTTCCGGGGTCGGAAAGACCGCGGAGGAGATGGACTTTGCTCTCCGCTCCGGCATCCTCATCTTCAACCTGGAGAGCGAAGCGGAGATGGAACTGCTGGCGGCGCGGGCAGCCAAGCTGAAGATCGCGGCCAGGATCGCCCTGCGGGTGAACCCCGACGTATTTGCAGACACGCACCCCTATATCTCCACTGGTTTGCGCGAGCACAAGTTCGGCATCGATATTCGCGCAGCCAGGGCCGTGTATCGCCGGGCTGCGAAGAAGAAGTATCTGCGGCCTGAAGGCATCAGCGTGCACATCGGATCGCAGATCCGCAGCGCGGAGCCCTTTGGCGCGGCGATCGCGCGGGTGGCGCGGCTGACCCGGGAACTTCGGTCGGAGGGTATTCCGATTCAGTCGATAGACGCGGGCGGAGGCCTGGGCATTGAGTATCACGCCGACCACGGCTTCGATCCTGAAGCGAAGATTCGCGACTATGCGGGTTCGCTGCGAAGCGCACTTGGGGATCTTGCCGGCGAGATTCAACTGCTGCTGGAGCCCGGAAGATTCATCGTTGCCCAGGCTGGCGCGCTGCTGGCGCGGGTGCTCTATGTGAAGAAGAATGGCAAGAAGACCTTTGTCATCACGGACGCGGCGATGAACGATCTGATTCGTCCAGCGCTCTACCAGGCGCACCACGAGATCGTACCGGTGAAGCCGCGTCCGGGAAGAAAGCGGGTGGTGGACGTGGTCGGCCCGGTCTGCGAGTCGGGAGACTTCTTCGCGCGCGATCGTACGTTGCCGGAACTGCGCCCGGGAGACCTGATCGTTCTGCTCGACGCCGGCGCGTATGGCATGTCGCTCAGTTCCAATTACAATTCGCGTCCTCGCGCAGCCGAAGTCCTGGTGCAGGGGAAGATGGCGCGGCTCATCCGGCGTCGCGAGACGATGGACGACCTGCTGGCGGCGGAAGAGAACCTCCCCGCCTAGGCGGAGCCTGACAGGAGATCGGCCGCGCACGAAGAAAAGCCCCAGCTTCGAGCCGGGGCTTTTGCAGTTCTACGCAAGTTACGATTAGTTGGAGATGGAGTGAGCCTCGGCCAGGGTGTTTCCCTTGCTGACCGGGGAGGGCGCGGGAGCGGCTGCCGGTGTTGTGTCCGGAACCGGTTGCGTCTGGGCGGCGTCGGGCGCGGCGGTGTGGTTCGGTCCCAGGCCCAGCTTGATCAGGGCGCGGGAATCCGGGGTGATCTTGGTCTGCCAACCATTGTCGGACTGGTACTTCTGCATGGCAGCCTGCGAGTCCTGATCCCACTGTCCTGTCGGTTCGCCGGGCAGATACTTCTCCCGGATCAGGGCTGACTGGATTTCGCGGACGCGATCCGCTTCCATCTGACGGGGTCCGTGGAGCTTGTGAGCGGAGGCCTTCTTCTTGGACGCCCGGTTGTGGCCGGACGTAGGAGCACGATGCGTATGGCTGGCGAACGCCGGCACAGCGATCATGCGGCGGTCAATAAGAGCGTCTGGCAAGCTCGAAAGGAAAGCATGCTGAAATTCCTCATAGCGGCTGAAAGTGTCGCACTTCCGAACCGCAAGGTTAATTGTTTCAGTGCTGGTTTGCAAACCCAAAGCGGGCGGCGTGTGGGTGATTCCCGCACGCCGGTACCCTCATGATTCCTGCTGACGACTACGGCAAAGTTCCGCCGGCGAACTGGCTGCCGTCCTTGGGACGCTGCGGATTGACCAGTTCGAAGACCACATCCTGGCCGGATTTGAGGCCGGAGATGGCGCTATCGAACTCCTGCTTGTTGGCGACCGGACGCTTGTTGACGGAGACAACCACCTGGCCCTGCTGCAGCCCGATCTCGTCGGCGAACGAACCCGGCTTGGTGGACTGGATCAGCACGCCGTGGATGCCGGTCTTGGCGACCGCCTCGGAGCGGCAGATTGCCGACGCTCAGGCCCAGCCGGCCTTCGCCGCCGTTCCCCTGGTCGGGACCTTGAGAGTCATCCGGAGCGCCGTTATTGGCCGCCTCGAACACCTTGGCGCGATCGCCGATGGTGACGGTCGTGGTCTGCTCTTTTCCGCCCCGAACATAGCCGATTTTCACCGTCGTGCCGGGTTTGCGCGCCGCGATGTCATTGACCAGGTCATCGCCGTCCTTGATGCTGCGGCCGTCGATGCTCACGATGATGTCGCCTGCCTTGATGCCCGCCTTCTCTGCCGGTTGGCCAGGATAGATATTGCTGACCAGAACGCCTGCCTTGAAGCCGTACACGCGACCCACCGCACTCGGCAAGTTGGGCTGGAAGCTGATACCGATCGAGCCGCGGACCACCTTGTGATCCGGTCCGATCAGCTGGTTGTAGACGCCGATCACGGTGTTCGCCGGCATGGCAAAGCCAATGCCCTGGTACCCGGCGGACTGGGTGAAGATGGCCGTGTTGACACCGATGACTTCACCGGCCATGTCGAGCAGCGGACCACCCGAGTTGCCGGGATTGATCGCCGCGTCGGTCTGGATGAAGTGCTGGAACTGGCCGGCCTGTCCGGGTTCGATGGTGCGGTTCTTGGCCGAGACGATGCCCGCGGTTACGGTCTGCGAGAGCGCGAACGGGCTGCCGATCGCGACCACCCAGTCGCCTACCTGCGCGGCGTCCGAGTTCCCCAGCTTGACGGTGGGAAGTGGCTCGCGGGTTTCAATCTTGATGACAGCGATGTCGCTCGCCTTGTCGACGCCGACTACCTTGGCCGGTCGACCCTGGGAGTCGCCTTCGGGGTCGGTCGACAGCTTGACGAAGATCTTGTCGGCCTTGTCCACCACGTGATTGTTGGTGATGATGTAGCCCTTGGCGTCGACAATGAAGCCGGAACCGAGCGAGGCGCGAACGCCGCCGCCGTCATCCGGACCCATCTGATCGCCGCCACCGCCGCCGAAGAAGCGGTTGAAGAAGTCCTGCATACCGTTCTGGTCGCCGCCGCCCTGCTGCTGATCGTCATCCCCGCCCTGCTGGTCTTCTCCATCGGGAGGAGCCTGCTGGCGCATATGCGGGTTGCGGCGCCGCGAATGCGTGTCCTGCCCCTTGGGCAGCGTCTCGGTGTTGATGTTCACCACTGCCGGCCCGACCTGCTTGGCGATCTGGGTGAAGGCGTTGGAAAGAACGTGTGGATCAGGAATCTTGAGCGGAGTCGCATCCGTGCTGTCCACCTTGCTTTCCTGGCCGCGAACACCGTGAGAGATCACGGAGCCGATCAGGATGCCGGCGGAGAGCGTAGCGAGAATCGTAAAGGTCGAAGCGAGACGGCGTACTCGCAGCCGTTCCAACAGCAATTTCATTCGGGTCTAACCTCGTATCGTGGGAGCGCAAAAGTTGTTGCCACACTTAAGTATAGACAGTGCGGAGCAGAGAAGGTCCGCTGACCTCAGATAGCCTGCGACAAAGCCTTCACCTAGTCATAGACGCGGGAGGGATGGAAACAGTCGCTTAGAGTTCACCGCTATGGATGAGGAAGGGCCTCGTGGGTGGTTGGTTGTACCGGGTAAGGCAATAATTCCGTGGCTGCAATGCCGGCCAACACGAACACGGCTCCCATGCGTCGAACGCAGGTTTAGCCGCTCGCCCATGACCACTAAAGACGTGATGGCGGCGAAGACCGGCTCCAGCGCCAACAGTAAAGCCGTCTGGGTGGGAGCGAGAAATCGCTGCGCCCAGCTCTGGATGGTGAAGGCGGCGGCGGTTGCCAGGACTGCCGCAATCAAGAACGCGACCGAGAGACGCCACGTCAGGTGAAGGTAGGAGTGCTCCAGCAGGGGCGTGCCGATCCCCATGAACAGGCGCAGAAACCCACCTGCAGGAGCGCAAGCTGTTCAAAGGGCACGCGCGGCGAAGTGTGCGCGAGGGCGATCACGTGCAACGCGAATCCCAGTGCACACCCCAGCGTAAGCAAATCGCCGACGTTGATGGTCGCAAAGTCAAAGCCCATCGCGAGCGGATTGCCGTGCCCTCCTGCGCTGGCCGGCGTGGTGAGCAGCGCGATTCCAAGGAAGGCGAGCAGAGCGCCTGTCCACGCGTTCCACCGCGGCCGGATGGCATTTGCGGGGCGGAGACCGGGAGTGGCAGCTAAAAGCGGCACGAGCACGACCGAAAAGCCGGTGAGGAAGGCCGATTTAGAGGGCGTTGTAAGTGCCAATCCGGTGGTCTGGAACGCATATCCCATGGCCAGGAAAAAGCCGACCAGGGCCCCGCCGATCACCGCCCGGCGTTCGATTCGACCGATATGACGCCTGTAAAACACGGCGAGACAGCCAAAGGCGAGCCACATACGAATGAGCGTGAAGAGCAGAGGAGAGATGTCCCGCAGAGCGTCCTTTACCACGACAAACGAAGAGCCCCAGACAAACACCACCGCAAGCAGCATGAGTTGGGCACGGAGCTTCTGGGACATGTTGCAAGACTAGCAAACGGCGGCGACGGGACTTTCAGCCGAAGTCTGGCCTGGAACGCCGGATAGGACAGGCCGGAGCTACCTTGTGTGCGTCCCTGCAACGTAGACGGTTTTGCCGTTCACCACCGTCCGGAGAACCTGCGTCTTGAGGATCTCGGGAGCCGGAACCCGGGTCAGATCCCGGTCCAGCACGACGAAATCTGCCACGTAGCCCAAGGCGAGCTTGCCCTTCCATCTTCCGCAAATTGCGCGTAGGCAGAACCCTGGGTGTAGGCAAGCAGCGCCTCCCGAATCGAAAGCGGTTCGCCGGGATAGGTCTGGGTTCCTGCCTCATTTTTGCGGGTCACCGCGCAGTAAATGCCGCGAAACGGCGTGACCGGCTCGACCGGGTAATCCGTGCCAAAGGCCAAGCGGCACGCCCGGCATCCAGAAAGGCCTTCCATGCGTAGGAATACCTGCGCACGCTCCGGGCCCAGCCGCTGCTCTGCCCAGTTCATGTCAGTGAGCAGGTGGTTGGGCTGCATGGAGGCAATCACGCCCAAGCGTCTTGAATCGGGCGATGTCGGCCGGGTCGACGACCTGCGCGTGCTCGATGCGAAAACGCTGAGGGTTGCCGCCGGATGTCGATGCGCTGCTTCTCGCGCCTGCCTCGCGAAGGCATCGAGAGCCATGCTGGCTGCCCGATCCCCGATTGCGTGAAAGCCGATCTGGAAGCCGGCGGCGGCTCGCTCGGTGGTCATCTGGTCGAGCTTGGCTTGCTCAAAACGCGGGATGCCCGAGTTGCCTGGGGTCATCGGCGAAGGGCTCCTTCATGGCCGCGGTCCGCGATCCCAGCGACCCATCCATGAATCCCTTCAGCATCCCGGTATTCAGCATCCGGTCGTGGGCGTCGTGCGAACTGCGCATCTTTTCAAGTTGCTCGACGGGCGCGTTAAACGGCAGCCATTCGGTGACCCGAAGCGTGAGCTTGCCTTCCTGCTCGAGCTTCTCGAAGACCAGAAAATCTTCCCAGTCGGAGTTGTCCTGCACGGAGGTCAGGCCATGCGAGAAGGCATCGGCGATCGCCAACTCCAATCCGCGCCTGCGCAGGGCCTCGGAGGGGGCAGGAATGCGATGGAAGACCAGGTTCATGGCCGAATCTTCGCGGAGAATGCCGGTGGCCTCGCCCTGGCCATCGCGGTCGATCTTGCCTCCCTGCGGATCGGGTGTTTCGCGGGAGATGCCGGCGGCGGCGAGGGCGGCGGAGTTGGCGACCGCGATATGGCCGTCGATGCGGCTGAAGATGGCGGGATGATTGCCGGTAACGCTGTCCAGATCGGCCCGGGTCGGAGTGACCTTGTTCTCCCAGAGGGTGTGGTCCCAGCCACCGCCCTCGAGCCACGCTCCCGGGCGCGGCCGCTGCGGCCGCCGCCCTGACCCGCTGTTGCATGTCCGCGAGCGAGGTTGATGCCGGTCAGATCGACTTCCAGCTTGCGACGGCCCGCCTCGCCGAAATGAACGTGGGCGTCGTTGAGGCCAGCCATGACAAAGGCTCCACCCAGATCCACGGATCTGGGTGTGCTGGCTCGTGGCGCAGATCCCTCGATCCATTCCGGCGGCGACGATCACGCCGTTCCGGATGCCTAGAGCTTTCACCCGGCCGGAGTTGGGCGCGCCGGCGACCGTGCGGCCCATCCCAGGCGATATTGCCGTTGTAGAAGACGGCGTCGCAGGGTTGGCTGGTTCGCCTTCGTACTATCGGCGGCGGATTGTGCGGCGGACTGGCCGCTTGCCCGAAGTGCCAGGGCGCAACAGAACAGTAGAGGCGGGGAAGGGTGTCAGGGTCTTGGTCACGCTTGGAGTGTATCAACTGGCTTTGCGCCACTCCGGGTCGATTCAGCACCGATGGAGACTGGTACGCGCCTGCTATCTGGAGACTCGGATCCGCCTCTTTCGCGGCCTCAGTCCACGTGTGCCGCGTGCTCGGCCAGAGCCAGAATCAGCAGCAGAATGCGCCGCAGCCCCAGGTCGCGTCCGCGGGAGTCATACCACTCGGCCCGGGTGTGAACGCCGCCGCCATCGCCGCCAGCACCGATGCTCAAGGCGGGAACGCCGAGCGAAAGCGGCAGGTTGGCGTCGGTTGACGCGATGCGTATGTCGGTGCGAATTCCAAGGTGACGGTCGACGGCGCGAAGTGCTTCCAGAATGGGCGCATCCTTGGCCAGCCGCCCAGCCGGCCGATCGCCGATCTTCTCGATCGACCAATGCAGGGGCCCGGGCTGGCGCGCGTTGACGTCCAGAACCGCATCCTCGACTGCACGGTAGAGCTCCACTTCGAGCCGAATCGAGTTGTTCCTGCATCGGTCGAGCGGATGTCGAATCTCGCGGCGACCCGCTCGGGGATCGCGTTCACTGAAGTGCCGCCCTCGATGGTTCCCACGCTGAAGGTGGTACGGGGCGAGTCGCTGAGCGGCAGATCGGCCAGTCTGCGCGATCGCGCGGCTCAGCACCACGATAGGGTTCGCATTGCCGGCGTCGGTCCAGGAGTGGCCGCCCGGACCCGCGAATCGTGACCAGGAACCGGCGGCTGCCCAGGCCCTGAGTCACGACAACCTCATGACCCGCACCGTCGAGAACTACGTTCGCGGCCACCCGTTCGCGCCAGGGCGGACTGGCCATAGATGTGACGGATGCCGCGCAGGTCGCCCTCGCCTTCTTCGCCAACATTGCCGGCAAGCAGCAGATCGCAGGGCACCGCGATCTGGGCGTGCCGCAGGGCCGCAGCGATGCCGAGCAAGCCCACCACGCCCGAGCCATTGTCGCAGGCTCCCGGGCGAGAAAGCCGCGGTGCCTCGAGTACCGGATCGATGGGCGTTTCGGCAGGGAAGACGGTGTCGATGTGGGCAGAGAGCAAGACTCACGGGGCCGGCGAATTCGTTGGACCGTCCGCGGAACGGTACACCCCCAGGGCATTGTTGGCTTCATCGAGCTGCACCTCGGCCAGGCCCAGTTCGTCGAACCGGGCAGCCAGCCACTCCGCGCGGACTCGTCTCGCCAAAGGGAGGAGCCGGAATTCGGACCAGGTCGCTGCTGCCAGCCATCAGCGCTGTTCCTGCAGATGCAGCCACTGGAAGGCCTCGTGCACGGGACGCCGCGCCGCCAGCTGGCTGACGCGAGAGAACGCCGAGGGTTGAGTAAAGGGGCACACGGGAAAATTAAGCGTAGCACCGCAGCGAATTTGCGGCTGTACAAGGGGGTCTGGTCACGCGGGAGGATACTCCACCTGGGCCAGAAACAGACCCCGGGCCGGAGCCGTGGGCCCGGCGCCGCGCCGGGCCCTCGCTTGAAGAATGCCCGGGACCGCATCGAAGGCCATCGCCGACCGCCCAATCTCAAGGAATGTTCCCACCAGGTTCCGGACCATGTGGTGAAGAAACCCGCTTCCGCTCACGCGATACACCAGCAATTCGCCCTGCTCGTGCCATGACGAATGATGGATCGTACGCCGATTGTCCGGGGAGATGGCGGCATCTGAACGCTCGCTCAGATCCGGGTCAGCGGCCGCGAATGAAGTGAAGTCATGTTCCCCGATCACCACAGCCGCGGCACGCTGCATGGCCTGGATCTGCAGCGGCCAGTTCAATGCGTAGGTGTAGCGCGCGAGCCAGGGCGGGCAGATCTCGCCACGATAGATGCGGTATTCATAGGTCTTTCCGATGGCACTGTGACGGGCATGAAAATCCGCGGGTACGATCTCGGCCGAGTGAATTCGAATGGATTCGGGCAGCGTGCGATTGAGAGCGCGTTGCAGATTCGCAGCAGGAATCGGAACAGTCAACAGGAAGGACGCGACCTGTGCCAATGCGTGAACCCCTGCATCGGTGCGACCTGATCCTTGCGGCAACACCCGCTCTCCGGTGATGCGCTCGATCGCGTCGGCAAGCGTTCCTTGCACAGTCAAAAGATGCGGCTGTACCTGCCATCCTCGATACTCTGTGCCGTCGTAGGCGAGCGTGAGTTTCCAATTTGAAGACATTGCCGCTCTCATTTTACGAGTGCTGTTTGAAACACTCCGGTCCTGTTGTCACGGCTTGTTCGCAGCCGCTGCGATATACTCATGTTTCCCATCTTTGAATCTCTTTACGGCGCGATTAAGAGACGGAATCGAGGATTCCAGGGAACGAAGCGTGCGCACATCGCGTATAGCTGTGTTGCCGGATGAGCCGAGCCGGGTGCACATCTGGGAAAATCACCGGAAGACCAATCATTTTAGAGTCTAACGGCAGTTGTGCCGCGTCAGAGGGTAAGCACTAACGCAATCACTGGAGAAGGATGAATGGCTTTTTTTTTGGACTGCCAGCGCAAACGGCGAAGTCTCGAAACACCGGTGCCAAGCAAGACAGACTCTCATAAGAGAGAGTCCGGGTTTATGAAGTTGAAGGGTGCGGCCGCGATCGCCTGTATGCTGGTGGGCACTTCGCCCAGTTACGCGATCGGACAACAGCAGCCCACGCAGGCAGTCGCGAGTCCTGCGTCGGAGTTGCCTCCTGAGCCGGTGCCGAACGCTACCCAGCCCTTGTATCTGCGGCCTACTGCCCGCGACTTTACCGTACCGCGTCATCATTTTCCCAATCCGTTTGCTCCATACCAGGCCACCACTGTGGACGCGCCGCGTATCGCGAATTCTCCGCGGCTCGACGACCTGGTCAAGAACGGCAAGATTTATCTCAGTCTGAGCGACGCGATCCTGCTTGCGCTTGAAAATAACTACGACATCGCGATTCAGCGCTATAACCTGGACATCGCCGACACCGACATTCTTCGTACCAAGGCAGGATCCACTTCCTGGGCGTGTAATAACGGCCTGGTGACGGGCACCAGGGCACCGCGGGTGCGGCGCTAGCAGCGGCGGCGGCCCGGGCGGCACCACGGCCAGCGCAGGCGGAGCGAGCTCCGGTTTGCTGGCTATCGCAGAGCACCAATGGAGCGGGCCCGCTGCCCGAACAGCTGGATCCCAGCCCTTACCGGCACTATTCAGTACGAGGCGGCGAATACTGCCGCAGTCCAGCAAGTTCCTCACCGGCACGAATACCCTCAGCAACAACACCGCGGAATATAACTTCGGCTACACGGAGGGCTTTCTCACCGGTACCGGCCTTGAGCGTGACCTTTGACAACAATCGTCAGACGACCAACTCGATCAACAACGCATTCAGCCCGCAGCTGCAATCGACGTTCCGGGCACAGGTCACGCAACATCTGTTGAATGGCTTCGGCACCGGGCATCAACGGCCGCTTCATCGTGCAGGCGAAGAACAACCGGCAGATCACCGACTCGGCCTTCCGGCAGCAGATTCTCTACACCATCAACCAGGTAGAGAATATCTACTGGACGCTGGTGAGCAACTACGAAGATGTGCTGGCGAAGCAGCGTGCTCTCGACCAGGCGACGCATCTGGCAGCCGACAATCGCAAGCAGTTACAAATCGGAACCATGGCGCCGCTCGATGTCGTGCAGTCCGACTCCACGGTGGCCGCCGATCAGCAGGCCTTGATTTCTTCGCAGACCCAGCTGCAGTTTGAGCAGCTGATCGTCAAGCAGGCCATTGCCAGGAACCTGGACGACCCGTGCGCTTGCCAATGCACCCGTCATTCCGACCGACCGGGTTTCGCTGCTCGAAACTCCGGAAGAGAAGATGTCG
Organism: uncultured Acidobacteriaceae bacterium; assembly: GCA_963748555.1. Classification (GTDB taxonomy): domain Bacteria; phylum Acidobacteriota; class Terriglobia; order Terriglobales; family Acidobacteriaceae; genus CAWKKW01. The sequence goes on along the minus strand of CAVVJK010000017.1, from coordinate 464,378 downwards.
GTCGATGATCTGACCAAGATCGCCTACGCCAACTCGCCTTACATCGAGCAGGCGATCGCTGAACTTGAAGAACGACCAGATCACGCTGAAGGGCGCGAAAAACGGACTGTTGCCGGTCGTTGACGCCTACGGCTTCTATGCAAGCAGCGCTCTGGGTGGTTTGCAGAATCCTCGCTGCACCGACTTCTTTTCCGGAGCCCCTTGCACGGCAAGATACGTACCCGACCGTCGGGTATGGCGGCTTGCTGCAGAACACGTTCAACAACAGCAATCCCGATAAGGGCGATTGGTGTGAACATCAACATTCCGATCCGGAATCGGACCGCGCAGGCAGTGCAAGCGCGTTCGGTGCTCGAATACCGCCAGGCTGAGTTGCGGCTGCAGCAGATCTACGTACAGATCCGGATGCAGGTGATTCAGCAGCAGTTCGCGCTCACCAACGATCGTGCGGCAGTTGCAGGCTTCGCTTGCTGCTCAGGAGTATGCACGCCAAAGCCTCGATGCGGAACAGAAGAAGTATCGGCTCGGAGCATCCACCACTTACAACGTGCTGGTGCAGGCGGCGTAACCTGGCGAATGCCGACAACTCTGTCAACGTGTCGCAGAATGCATATGCGGTGGCGCGCGCAACTTCGAAGAATTCCTTGCGAATACGCTGGAGAAGTACGGCATCAGCCTGGGGGATGCGGCGAGCGGCAACGTAACGCAGGCCCCGGTCATCCCTGGAATCGAGCCAGCCAAGCAGTTGCCGGAGGCCCAGGTACCTGCGCAGCAGGAGCGGTTGCAGCAGGAGCATCAGCAGCAGCAACAGCAGCCCGGACTGCAAAACCAGCAGGTGCCGCCGGATAATCCACAACAACCGACGCCGCCTACGCAGCCACAGCCGCCGACGTCTCAGCAGCCGCAACAGCGTCTTCGACACCAGCGGCCCAACAGTAATTCACCTTGAAACAGAAAAGAGGTTCAGCCGCGGCTGAGCCTCTTTTGTTTGTGGAGCAAATGAACCCTATTTAAGCGCGGCGAGACGCTAGCGTTCTGCGACCAGCTCCAGCAGCTCGAAGAACTCTGGGAACGAGATCGCGGCCGACTCCGCACCGCGTATCAGGCTCTCGCCCTCGGCCCGCAGGGCAGCCACCGAGAACGCCATGGCGATGCGATGATCGCCGCCCGAATCGATTTCCGCACCGTGCAGCGTCTGTCCGCCGGGCACATCCAGGCCGTCTTCGAACTCGGTGCACTTCAGCTCCCATGGCGCGCAGATTGTTGGCGACCAGCGCGATCCGGTCCGACTCCTTCACGCGCAATTCTTTTGCGTCGCGGATACGAATTCCGTTCTGGGTGTAAGGCCCGATCGCTGCCAGCACCGGCAGCTCGTCAATCAACTGCGCGGCGAGCGCGCCAGAGACGGTCGCGCCTTTCAGGCCGCCCTCCGGCGCATTCAGTTGTACCGTTCCTACCAGCTCGCCGTGCTTCTCTTCGAGGTCGAGCACGCTGATGTGCGCGCCCAGTGATGTGAGCACGTCCAGCAGTGTGGCGCGCGTGGGGTTCAGGCCTAACTGATCGAGTACCAGGTTTGACTCCGGAAACAGCGCCGCGGCGCAGAGGAAGAAGGCGGCCGAAGACATGTCTCCCGGAACGGTGGCGTCGATCGCATTCAGCTCCTGGCCTCCGGGATGGTGATCGAGTCCACGGTGCGCGAGACCTGAGCGCCAAATGCGCGCAAGGCCAACTCGCCATGATCGCGGGTCCTCACGGATTCGCGGACGGTGGTGGTGCCCTGAGCCTGGAATCCGGCAAACAGGATGGCAGTCTTCACCTGGGCGCTGGGAACCGGAGTGGTGTAGTCAATGGCGGTAAGGTTCGCGCCGCGGATGGTGAATCGGCGCGTGGCCTTCGGTCAGCGTGATCTCGGCGCCCATTGTCGGTGAGCGGCTTTCGAATGCGCTCCATCGGCCGGCGGCTCAGCGAGGCATCGCCGACCAGCGTGTAATTGTCGGGCCTGCGCAGCCAGCAGACCAGACAGCATGCGGATGGTCGAGCCGGAGTTGCCGCAGTCCAGCGGCGATTCGGAAGCGGCGAAGCGTCCGGCCGTGCCGCTGATGGCGATCGTATCCTCGTCGCGGCGGTCCACGTGCGCACCCAGCGCCTGCGCACAGGCAAGGCTGCTGGCGCAATCGGCTCCGGTAGAAAAGTTGGAGATGCGCGTGATGCCCTTGGCGAAGGCCGCCAGCAGTGCATAGCGATGCGAGATGCTCTTGTCGCCGGGCAGACGCAAACTGCCGTTCACGTTGCGCGCGGGCTTGACGATTCTTCCTGTTAGTTTCGTGCAAGGAACTCTCCGTTGGGAATTTAGCGGTCTGCCAGACACGGTCTCTTCATCGTACCCCGGCTTCGCAGGATCATGCGCGGGCCGGATCGATTACGCGCAGCACGACGACCGTCTCATCGTCGAAGCGTTCGGTCGATTTCTGAAACTTCGACCAACTTCGCTCAGAATCGCGTCGGCGATATTCGCCGCGGAGCGGTGCTGGTTTTTTCTCACTACTTCCACCAGCCGTTCGTTGCCGAACATATCGCCGGTCGAGGTCTGCGCATCGACGATGCCGTCGCTGAAGAAGATGATGGCGTCGCCCGGCCTGGTGGCCAGGCTGAACTCTTCATACGTTGCTCCGGGAAACATGCCCAGCGGAAAACCCTCGGCGTGGATGGTCTCGACTTCGCCCGCGCGGCAGAAGAGCGGCTGAATCGCGCCGGCGTTCGCGATCTGCAGGTCTGGTTGTCGTCGTTCCACACGGCGTAGAGCATGGCCACGTATTGCGAATCGATGCGGCGCTCCTGCAGCGCGTCGTTCAAGGTCTCGAGCATCTTCGATGGAGACAGTGACTGATTGCTCGGACGAGCGCATGATGCCGCTGACCAGCGCCGCGTAAAGCGCCGCGGGAGCAGCCTTGCCGCTCACGTCGCCCAGCGCCACTGCCGCTGCAGTTCTCGTCGTACTGCAGGAAGTCGTAGAGGTCGCCGCCGATGGTGCGCGCCGCCAGGAATCGTGCGGCGAACTCGGCGTGGTTATGCTGTGGCTTGGCCGGCGGCAGCAGACGCAGCTGCACCTCGCGCGCCATGGCCTAGGTCGCGTTCCAGGCGCTGCTCCTGCTGGGCCACGCGCTGATACAGCCGCGCATTTTCAATCGCGATCGCAATCTGCGCCGCCAGGGTGGTCATGGCGCGCTCGTGATCTTCGTTGAAGTAGTGCGCGCGCGTATGCTCCAGGTCGAGCACGCCGATCACCTTGTTTTTGTAGATCAGGGGCACGGCCATCTCAGAGCGCGTGTCCGGATTCACCATGTGGTAGCGGCGGTCCTTGCGGACATCGGCCACGTGGACCAGTTTGCGCTCCGCGATTGCGGCGCCCACCAGCCCGCGGCCGAGCGGAAGCTTCTCTTCGGGCACGAAGCGCTCGCCGAAGCGCACGCCAAATTGGCTTTCGAGCACCTGCTCGCGTTCATTGAGCAGCCAGATGGTGAACATGTGGTAGTCGATCAGCCGGCGCAGCAACTGCCCCACTCGTTCCAGCAGCGGGTCCAGTTCCAGAATCGAGGTGAGCTCGCGGCTGATTTCGTTCAACACCGCGAGCGTCTGCGCCTGGCGCGAAACGCGGGTGTACAGGCGGGCATTTTCGATCGCCTGGCTGATGCGCGACGCGGTCAGCCGAAGCAGGTGCAGATGTTCCGGCTGAAAGTAGTTCTGCTGTTCTGATTGGATGTCGATGACGCCGATCAGGCGATTCTTCACGATCAGCGGCACTGCCAGTTCGGAGCGGACCTCGGGATTGGCGTTGATGTAGTTTTCCGCTGTGGTGACATCGTTGATCAGGATGGCTTCGCGCCGTTCGGCCACCTGGCCCACGACTCCTTTGCCGATCTTGATGCGCATTCGCTCCACCTCCGGCGTGTGGCCGATCTGGAAGCGCATGCGAAGTTCGTTGGTGCGGTCGTTCAGCAGCAGGATGGCGAAGATGCGATAATCGATGACGGCGCGCACGAGGTCGGCGGTTCGATGCAGCAGGGTCTGCAGATCCAGCGTGGTATTGAGCGCATCCGCCAGACGCATGAGGAATTCGCTCTGCACCGGATCGACGCGAACCTGCGTAGTCGGCGCAGAACTGCCGGAGCTGGGGCGATAGTCCCCCTCGAACACATCGGACTGATCCAGATTTTGAGTCTCTTCCGTCACACCACTCCTGGCATCTCTTGTCCCGCGCGGGAATCGAACGCAGCTGCCATCATATCGCGGCAGCGAGCGGAACTTCGCCCAACTGGCACCAAAGCAGATATGGAAAGGATGACTAAGGAGCGCCGAGTTCGCGGACGATGTTCAGGCTGGCGCTTGCGCCGATCCGATTGGCTCCGGCCTCGAGCAGCGAATGTGCGTCGGCGAGGGTGCGGATTCCGCCTGCAGCCTTTACACCGCAGCGGCTGCCGGCCACGCCTCGCAGCAGCGCGACGTCCTGAACCGAAGCACCGGAGGCGGAAAAGCCGGTGCTGGTTTTCAGGAAGTCGGTGCCCGCTGTGATGGCCAGCTCGGAGGCACGCAGCTTCTCTTCCACGTTCAGCAGACAGGTTTCCAGAATGACCTTTACCAGCGCGCCTGCCTCGCGTGCGACTTCCACCACTCCGCGGATGTCATCGACCACCATCGCATTCTCGCCCGACTTGAGTTCGCCGATGTTGATGACCATGTCCAGTTCGCGCGCCCCAAGCTTGACCAGCGTGAGCGCTTCTTCGCGCTTGGTGGTCGAGAGGCTCGCGCCCAGCGGGAAACCAACCACCGTTCCGACTGCAATCTGCGTGCCGGCGAGGACCGAGTGCGCCAGAGCTACCCATGTGGGATTGACCATGGCGCAAGCGAAGCGATATTCCGCGGCTTCGTGGCAGAGTTGGATGACCTGCTCGCGGGTCGCTTCCGGCTTCAGGAGGGTGTGGTCGATCATGCGGGCCAGGTTGTGCCAGCTGGAGAGAGCGTTCTTCGTCAGGGCGGCGGAGTCGAACCTGCTCACCTCTTTCCCTGCTTCGATTTCAATCGTGCGGTTCATGCTTGCTGCTCCGTTGGATGCGGCCCATGGCGTATCGGGCCAATGTTTCATTCTGGAAAGTTGGTGGGCATGATGCAAATCTCCGGCAGGTTCCGAAAGCGTTCCGCATAGTCCATGCCATAGCCCACCACAAAGGCGTTTGGAATACTGAAGCCGACGTAGTCGGCATGGACCGGCTGCAGGCGTCGCGAGGGCTTGTCAAGGCAGGCGGCAATCTTCATCGACTTGGGGTGATGTCTCTCAAACATCTTGCGCAAGTACTCGAGCGTGATGCCTGTATCGAGTATGTCTTCGACGATGATCACGTGCTTGCCTTCAATTGGCGCATCGAGATCCTTGATCAGCTTGGCGGCCCCACTGGTGGACGAGCCCTTGCCGTAACTGGACACCGCGACGAAATCGAACGTGCAATCGACATCCACGCTTCGCGCCAGATCGGAGAGGAAGATGGCCGCTCCTTTGAGTACGCCGATCATGACGATACTCTCACCTGCGTAATCGCGCGTGATCTGCTGGCCTAACTCGGCCACTCGTTGTTGAATCTGCTCCCGGCTGAATAGAACCTCAAGCTGCAGGCGAGTCGCTAGCATGTTCATGTGTTTCCAGAATATCTCCAAAAAGGAGCCCGGGCGCTATACTCGGAGAAGACGCTCTCATGTACCCTTTTTTTCACATCGGGCATATCTCGATCGGCACCTTCGGGCTCATGCTCTGGCTAGCTGCGGTCTGCGGCTGGTGGATTCTCGATCGGAATTTTCGCCGTTCCAGGCTGCATGCCGATGCGATGGGGATCGTCGCGGTCGTGACCGTTGCTGGGATCGTCGGAGCCAAGCTGTGGCACGTGCTGGACACACCCGGCGATCACATCTTTGAGCGCGAAGGCTTCGCCTGGTTTGGCGGATTAGTCGGCGGAATTCTCGCACTGTGGTGGGAAGGCCGCGTAACCCGCATCGGAGGATTGTCGATGCTGGACCTCGCCTCGCCGGCCGCCGCAGTCGGCTACGGAGTTGGCAGGCTTGGCTGCCTGACTTCAGGCGATGGCGACTACGGAATCGCGACTACTCTTCCCTGGGGCATGAGCTTTCCTCATGGATTGGTTCCGACGCCGCCCGGTGTACGTGTTCATCCGACGCCTATTTATGAATTGCTGGCAGCCCTGCTGATTGGCTGGATTTTGTGGCGTCGCGGCGCGCTCGAAGAAGCCTGTCGGTCAGATTACCGGCGAATACCTGGTATTGAGCGGCATCGCCCGCTTCCTGGTGGAGTTTATCCGCATCAATCCGAAAGTCTACCTGGGGATGAGCAATGCGCAACTGGCGAGCATCGGCTCTGTGGCAGCCGGCCTGGCGCTGATTGCGTGGGCACGCCGGCACGCAACCAGAAGCGTATCCGATGCGACGGTAGCGCAGGTCCAGTCGCAGTCGTAAAGGTCTTGCTCTAGTCTCTGCGATAGCGACGGCGATGGTGACGCTTGCGAATGTGGTTGGCGAGCACTCCCGCTCCAGCGCCGGCACCCGCGCCGATCACCGCGCCTTTTGGGCCAGCCACCAGGCCGCCGACCACTGCGCCGCCGATGGCGGAACCTGCGATGATCTTCGCTCCCGTGTGGTGATGGCGACGATGGTGACGGTAGTAGGCAAATGCAGGAGTGGGTACCGCAACACTGACCGTCGCCGCCAGCAGCAGCATGGCGGTGTAGTACTTCCATTGACCTGCGATCCAGCGTGGCATGTTCATTTTGTTCTCCGTGCCCATGAACCTGCACATCGGGGCTTCTGGATTCGATAGTACTCCGACTGCCATCGAGGCGGGTGGTGCGCTTCACCCAGAGCAGGTGGGCGTTACAGAGTCTTGAGAAATTCCTTCGCCTTCGCCAGCTCAGGAAAGAGCTTCTCTTCGGCTTGAAATTCGCGCGGGTGCACGCATCGTCTGCCGCCTTTCACCTTCACCGGATGTTTCAGGTGCAGCATCTCGTGGTACATCAGGTACTCGATCGCGTACCGCGGCGTGTTCTTGCGATCGAAGACGCGGCTGACCATGATGGTGTTGTGCGCGGAATCGTAGTGGCCGAGCGTGCGGCGGGCCAGGTGTTCGCTCCAGGTGAGCTGCGGTCGTCCCAGCAGGCCGAAAAAGAACCGGTGATTCAAGCTCTCGAAAACCTCGTCCAGATCGTAGTACTGCCCTTGCGCGGTGACGATCTTTTTGCGGCCACGGGTGTGACGGATACTCTCGCTCTGCCGGACTACAACATCACTGGACGCGAAGCGGCGATACCGATGCGCATGACTGGGATCGATAGGTTTGCGATACAGCTTCGCCAGAAGAATATGGGCGATGGCGCGCAACACCGACTCCGAAGCACCTTCGAGCAGATCGGAGAGGTGCACTTTGATTCGGCCTTCGCGGAGACGAATGGTGCTGTTCAGACTGGTGAAGCGGTAGAACCGAACAGCGATAGAAGGGATAGGAGCGCGAGGCCGGAGAACGCGATACTCTTCTTCAAAAAAATGTAAAAGTACGGGGCTCACTCAGCCTGAGCGTAGCACAACTCGGAGTGGAAGATCGCGCTCCGGCGGCAGAAGAAAACGGCGCATCCGAGTGGACGCGCCGTCGATGCTGCCGTGATGGCTCTGCCGGTTTCAGGCTCCGGCCGGGCGGGGATTCTTCTCATCGAACTCCGCCACCTTGATGTCGCGGGCGAGTCCAAACTGCTTGAGAATCCAGATGCCGTAGAAGTTCGGATCGAACTCGTACCACTTCAATCCGTGGCGCGCCGAGACGGGATGAGCGTGATGGTTGTTGTGCCAGCCTTCGCCGCCGGTCAGCAGGGCAACCCACCAGTTGTTGCGCGAGTCATCCCGAGTAGCAAAGCGCCGCGATCCCCACATGTGAGTCGCCGAGTTGACCAGCCAGGTCGCATGCAGGCCCAGGGTCACGCGAAGGAAGATGCCCCACAACACAAATGAAAGTCCCTGCTTCCATCCGCCGGTCCAAGTCCCAATGCCGAGCAGGAGAAGGCCTACAGTGGTGAGCGGAACCCAGTGATACTTGCTCAACCAGACATGCACTTTATCTTTAGCAAGATCGGGAGCGTAGCGTGAGAGCAGCGCGGTCTCGTGATGAAGTGCTTCGCCGTTGAGAATCCAGCCCACATGCGCCCACCAGCCGCCATCGTGTGGCGTATGCGGATCACCCGGGCGATCGCTATGCTGATGATGGATGCGGTGCGTCGCCACCCAGAAAATCGGTCCACCTTCGAGCGCCAGCGTGCCGCAGAGTGAGAGAAAATACTCGATGATCCGCGGAGTTCTGTAGCCGCGATGCGTCAGCAGCCGGTGGTAGCCCATGCCGATGCCCATGTTGATGGCGAAAACATAGATCACCACCGCGATCGCCAGCGCCTTCCACGAGAAGAAGAACAATGCCGCGATCGCGCCTACGTGAAAAGCCGCCATGAAGATGGTCGTGATCCAGTTGCGTTGCTCCTTCTGGGTGGTGCGCCCCAGTTGGGGCAGCGGATCAGAAGGGGCTGGGCGGGGATGAATCCTTCCGGGCGAGGCGACGGCGGTATGCTGTGCAGCGGAGTGGTCCAATACTTCAACGGGCATAGATGGCGGGATCCTTCAGACGAAATCAGTACTTTCTTTAAACCTACCAGTGCCGATCAGGCGGGGGTGTAACAGTTTTGTAATCGGTCATGGTGCCGTAAACGTTGCAGGGAATTAAGGGTTTTCGTTGCGCAACGTGAAAGATTGGTGAACGAATCTGGTTTCAGAGCGCGGCTGTCCCGCGTTTTGTTAAGGTGCAATGCATATGATGAATCGCCGGTTGTGTCTCCGGGTTTGGGCGTTCTCAGCGTCTCTTTGCTTCTTCGTGTCACACGCAGCGGCGCAACAGCCGATCGATCTCCCGACCAGCAAGCAGATCCTGGGGCCGGTTCCCGGTTCGCCTGCGTCGCTCAACAGCCTGCCGATGGCCATGGCCTGGTCGCCGGACCAGCGCTACCTCGCCATCGTCAACGCAGGGTACGGGACCGCCGAGTCGAAGTACGAGCAATCGATCGCGGTGCTGGATACCGAGACCGGCAAGCTCACGGATTTTCCGGAGCAGAGAACGGAAGCCAGTGAACCGCAGACGTTCTACCAGGGAATCGCCTTCAGCGCGGACGGTACGCACCTGTATGCGAGCTTCGATTCGTTGTCGGAGCCCGAAGGAGATGGCAAGAAACAAACCGGGAATGCTATCGCCGTGTATACGTTTCGCGACGGTCAGCTTGCGCCGGAACGCCTCATTCCCGATTCCGCTGCGGCAACTGCCTTCGGGCAAGACGCAGAACCCGATCGGCAAGACCTTGCCGCCTCAATCGGCAATCCCCGCTCCGGCCGGGCTGGCCGTGGTCAAGAGCCGCACCGGTACCGAGCAGATACTTGTCGCGGATGAGTTCTCCGACGACGTGCTGCTGGTCGATGCCTCGAGCGGCAAAGTGGTTCATCAATTTGATTTCGCCGAACAGGCGATCGTGCCATCGAACTACCCCATTTGCGTGGCGGCTACACGCGATGGCCGCCGTGCCTTCGTGGCGCTTTGGAATGGCTCCGCGATCGCCGAGCTGGACCTGGAGAGCGGCCGCGTTTTGGGCAAGCTGGTCCTCTTGCCTCCGCGTTTGAAGACCGGCCCGGGATCTCATCCCACCGCCTTCGCATTCAGCCCCGATGAGAAGACGTTGTATGTCGCGCTCGCGAATCGAGACGCGGTCGCAGCGGTGCAGTTTGCAGCCGATCACATGCGGTTGCGGGGCATCTTCGATACGCGGCTTCCGGGTCAGCAGTTTCTCGGCGCGATGCCCGACGCGGTCGCAGTCTCTGCAGACGGCTCTCGCTTGTATGCGGCGAATACGGGTTCCGATGCTGTTGCTGTTTTCGAGACGGCCGCTTTGAATCACAATGCAACTCCGGTTCACGCGTTGGGCTTCGTGCCGACGGAGTGGTACCCGACCGCGCTCGCGATCAAAGGCAGTCATCTGTACGCAGCGACCGCGAAGGGGAAGGGAACCGGCCCGAATGCGCAACCGCAGGCCCAGTTCGAAGGCATGGCGAAACGGCTGCAGAAACCGCACACCTACATCGCGACGCTGCTGCACGGCTCGTTGGCAACCATCGATCTAAGCGCCACCGGAGCGGACTTGAAACAATTAACCGCCGAGGTGTTGCAGAGCAACCGCATGGCTGCTGCGCAAAAGAAGATTGCGTTCGCGGCGGGAAAGAATCCGATTCACCACGTCATCTACATCATCAAGGAAAACCGCACCTACGATCAGATCCTCGGCGATCTCGGCGCCGGTGACGGAGACCCCAGCCTGACCATGTATGGCCGGGCCATCACTCCGAACCAACACAAGCTCGCCGAACAGTTTGGAGTGCTCGACAACTTCTATGACTCCGGCGAAGTATCAGGGGACGGGCATGTATGGTCGACCGCGGCCATCACCAGCGATTACACCGAGAAGAACTGGCAACAAGGGTACCGCGGCCGCGAGCGCGTATACGACTTCGAAGGCTCCGTCGAAGAGGGATATCCGCTCAAAGAGGGCATCTCCGATGTGAATGAGCCGGGCAGCAGCTATCTCTGGACCAACCTGGCGAGCCACGGAAAGACTCTGTACCACTTCGGCGAATACATTTCTACCAAGTTCTGTGACGATTCGGGCGAGGCGCCGAAGCAGACAACGCCCTTGGCGGGAACTCCCGAGCCCGCTCCCGGTCTATGTGCGCAACCCGCGATTCACAAGGGAGAGGCGATCCCGCAAATGTATGGCGGAGGAGTCAGTCCGTATCCCTGGGACATTCCCCTGGTGTTGAAGAATGTGGCGACCAAGCCGGAACTCGAGGGACACTTCGATCCGCAATATCCCGACTTCAACTTGAGTTTCCCTGACCAGCTGCGAGTCGAAGAGTTCCTGACGCACCTGCGTGTCTGGACCGCCGATCGTGAGAAGGGGAAGGATACGATGCCGGAGTTCGTCATGCTGCGCCTGGCCAACGATCACACTGCGGGAACAAGGGTTGGCATGCCCAGGCCGGAAGCCTCGGTTGCCGATAACGATCTGGCAGTGGGCCGCGCGGTAGAAGCCATCTCCCACAGCGCATATTGGGACGACACGGCGTTCTTCATCCTCGAAGACGACGCGCAGGACGGAGCCGATCATGTGGATGCGCATCGAAGCATCGCGCTGGTGGTGAGCAAATATGCGCCCCGAAAATCGCAGCCGGTCGTCGACCACTCGTTCTATACAACCGTAAGCGTGATTCGCACGATGGAGGAGTTACTCGGCATCCCGCCGATGAACAACAACGACGCCTTCGCGCCGCCGATTGCGCCGCTGTTCGCGGGAGCCGGAGACCAGCCGGCCTTCGATGCGGACTATCGTAACCGCGACAGTGGCCTGATCTATGAAGCGAATCAGCCAAAGTCTCCGGGCGCCAAGGAGTCGAGCCGCATGGACTTTCGCCATGCCGACCAGGCCGATGCGCGCCTGCTGAACGTGATCCTCTGGCGGGAGGCGATGGGAGACAAGCCCGTACCCGCGATGATTCTTCATCCACACGAAGCACACCGGAAAGACGACGACGATTGAGGAGAAGCACGCAGGCTTGTGCTCCGGCCGAAGTTCAGGAGCGAAAGCTGGAACCTACGGTTGCGGTGGAGTTGGTTCGTTGCACGCGGCTTCGCTGGGGGCGATGGGGCAGTTGTGAGCCAGGAGCTTGGACTGTGCCAGTGCTCGTTCGGCTTCGCGCAACACGACCAGCGGAGAGCGGCCCAGGCTCTGTGCCACGCCAAGACTTGCGTTGACATAGACCGAAGTGCCGGTCACCTCAAACGGGCGCTGCGTGAGCGACTTTCGCAGCCTCTCGGCCTGGAGCATGGCTTCGGCGAGGGTACAGCCGGGCAGCGCCACCAGAAAGGAATCTTCGCCAACGCGGCCGATGAGATCGTAACTGCGAAAGTAGCGACGAAGGCGGACTGCCAGCTGCTGCAGCACGCGGTCTCCTGCCGCATACCCGTGCTGGGCATTCAGGGAGGCGAAATCATCCAGGTCGAGCAGGATCAGTGCCAGGGGAGTGCGCATCCGCTGCACCCGGTCGGTCTCCTGGAACAGGAGCCGCAGCAGGGCCTCGCGATTCCATAGGCCTGTCAGCGGATCATGAGAGGCGTGGAAGCGCGCGGCGTCGACCGAATGGCGGAGGCGCGCATGCAGCATCTGGACCCGATGCGCGGTGTGCAATCGAATCCGCAAATCCAGTTCATCGACCGGTTTGGCCAGCAGGTCGTCCACTCCGGCATCGGTCGCCATGAGCACCTGGTCGCAAGATGGATTGCCGCAGAGAACCATCGTCCACGGCAGATTCGGGCTCGGACGCGCTTGAAGCTGGCGTATTACCTCCAGCCAGCCAAGACCGGGAAGATCGGAATCGAGCACCACGATCGACGGCGACTCGGGCTCCTCCAGTCGATCCAAGACACGATGAACTTCTCCCAGATGTTCGACTGTGTGGCCCCATCCCGCAAGCAACTGGTAGAGGTTCTTGGAGAAATCGGAATGGTCCGCGCCCAGGAGAATGCTGCAGCGGGAGGCATCTGGCTTGTACATGAGAATCTCCTAACAATCTCATCGGCACATCCGCCTCGGACATGATGCGTCGGCGGCCTGAATGTCGTGTGCATTGGAAGTGAAGGCTGGGCGGATTCGGAGGACGCGCGGGTCGGGCCTGTGCGTGGAGAAAATGCTGGTTTCCAGGGGCTTAGGCCAGAGTCTTACCAATTCATGGTAAGCCATGACGAAAACATAATATCGTCGCAAGCTGAGCGGAATGAGCAGATTAGCTGTAGCGAGAGTTGCACTTGGCATCAATGGCGGGATTGGCTGCCGCCAGCTCGCGCCCGATGCGGTCTAAGGCGGCTACGTGCCGCGGCGGCGAGGCTCACCTCTAAGCAACGAAAGCACTTGCAACGGATTAGCTTGCGGGCATTGCTGATGGTGGACGGTTCCAGGAGGATGCCCTAAGTGGCCTCGTGCGAATCTGCGGCACCCACGCAAAGTTGAGTGAATCGTAACTAAGTCTCTGCGGATCTGCAGCATAGGGGTAACATCAGTGCTCTTGCGCCGTGAATTGTTTCCAACTAGTGTGAGTTTCGTTACAGAAAATTGTTGATCTTGATCAACGGAAAGTCTGGACTTCCTCATGGCCCCAGATACGGTTGCGAAGAAGCTGGTCTCCATCGATCACGCACTCGAGACCAACACTATGGAACGGAGCGAGCTGCTGGAGACGGAGGTGGACCTGGTGTCTCTGGAGAACGAAATCACCGAACTGTTGGCCGGAATACGGGCGCTTCGGAGCCATGTGGAACTACTGCTTAACGTCAACCGTCAGCAGTATCTGGCGTGATCCGGGCGGCAGGCTGAGCCTCTCCGAGCGCAGTCTGGACGTTAACAGACGGGGATCCCCGCGCCGGCCGACGCCGCTGCTGCTTGATCCGAGAATGCCTGCTGAGCGGAGCGGCTCAGTAGTAGCGGACGGGATAATACGGCGGTTGCCGATAACAATGGTCCCAGGATGACCCGGTCAGCGCCCAGATCAGCGCCAGAATCCAGCCCACACCGGTCCAGCCGAACAGAAGATTCACCACGAAAATGCCGCCCGTACTCACGCTGTGCCTTGCCATAGCGATGAGGAACGGCAGGAAGTACATCCCTAAAAGAATCAGTCCGTGCATATGGCCTCCCATCCTGCACGCCTGAGAGCGCAGGCGTTCACTGAAGAGATACGCAGGATCGCGGAAACAGTTCCGCATTCGCGGGATCTTGGTCCGGGAGGATTGGGCAAAAGAGAGCCCCGCAGGGTCTGCGGGGCGGCTAGTGAGCAAAAACTTGCGTGATTTATCGCGCCGAGCGCTTGAGCGGCTCCGGCAATGGGCTGGGAAAGGCGATGAGTTCGCTGTGACGTTTGGGGGAGATACCGTAGAGAACCCGTTGCGACTCCAGGTCAAGGGCCGCAAGGTTCGCCTCGATCGAAGCGTCGGTCGAGCAGAACGGATCCGGCGGAGTCTGGAACTGGATTTCGATGTGGCCGTCCGGTTCGAGCTCAGCAAATACGAAGAGAACGCGCGATCCATTCGCCTGTGCGAGCCGAAACACGCCGGGGGAATAGGGGAGGGCCTGAGTCGGATCGGCGATTGCGAGAGCGGTACCACCGTCCTGTAACACGGCGTGGGCCTCAAACAGCACTTCGAGCGATGGTTCAGAGATGGGTAGTTTGTCCGGCATGCCCCAGAAGCGGGAGCGGGCTTCCGCGCCAGGCTGGCAGGTCAGGGCAACGGAAGGCATGGTGTAGCCAAGATCTCCGAGAGCGCGCAGGGCGATGCTCAAGAGCGGTGCGCTGGTTGAACACAGGACCACTCCGTCCTCGTGAACTGCGGTTTCAGCCAGGGCCTGGTAATCGGCGGTCCACCAGGGAATCGGGAACGCGCATTGGGTGCGGCTCAGCAGAGAGAGCCAGCGATCGAGATAGCGGGCCGGCAGGGTGCGGTCGCGATGATTCCGCCGGACCATCCGCACAAAAAAGGCCTGAAGCCGGGAGAGCTTGAGCGCAACCGAGTACCAATACTGCGGGGGCAACATAAACGTGAGCAGATGAGCCAGCACCGTGAGGGACTTCTGGGGAGGGATGTGAAGCACCCGGACAAGGCGACGTTCAAACGGGATACAAAGGTCTTCTGCAGCGTTCGTTCCCACGACAAGAACCTCTTGTTAGACGGAGTTCCGCCAACTGGCTTCTTTTTCTGTTGGTAACAGTAAGGAAAAGTTAGCACGCAATGTTGGGCGTTGGCGTCGAGGAAGTGTACTTGGAATGGGGTCCGGATAAACCAAAGTAACTGAATCGGGAATGATCCCGTTCTGGGAATATAGCCGGGTCGGTTACGAATGAGGGATTCCACCGGCTCGCAAAAGCCCCGGGTGCGCGTTTTTGCGCGATCGACGCGCTGCTGCGGGGAAGTCAATCCCACCTTCGTCGCAACGGATGGACGTCCCATCGTGCGGGCCAGAAAGCGGTTCAGTCTCGGAGCAACAACGCGCCCGCCGGTGAGTCTGGCAGGCGCGGGATTCAATGCAACTAAGCTACTACCGCAGTTGTGTGACGGTGCCGCGACTTCTCAGCCGACGAAATCGATCTTCGCTGCGTTGGGAATGATGCCGCGTTCATGGCCGAGAGCGAGCAGTCTTCGGATCGCCTCTTTGCCATCGTCGCCATAGTTCAGGGTGCGTTCGTTCACATACATGCCGACGAACTTGTCCGCCATGCCGGTTTCGAGGTCTCGCGCAAACTGCATGGCGTAGGCCAGCGCCGCCTCGCGATTATCAAGCGCGTGCTGAATGGAGTCGCGAAGGGCGTTGGTGACCTTGAGGGATGTCTCCGGGCCAAGGGAACGCTTGATCGCATTGCCTCCCAGCGGAAGCGGCAGTCCGGTCTCCTCGCGCCACCACTGTCCCAGATCGATGATCTTATGCAGTCCGCTGTGCGAATACGTCAACTGGCCCTCGTGAATGATGAGCCCGGCGTCAAAGTTTCCGGCGATCACCTCGGGGATGATGCGGTCGAAGGGAACGACGGCCGTCTCGATCTCGGGCGCGAAGATTTTGAGCGTGAGATAGGCGGTGGTCAACGTGCCAGGCACGGCGATGCGAATCCGCTTGATGTCGTTCAAGGTGTATTGCTGCCGGGCCACAATCATCGGACCGTAGCCCTCTCCCACTGAACCGCCGCAGGCCATCAACGAATAGCTGTCCTGCAGGTAAGGGTAGGCGTGGAACGAAATCGCAGTCACGTCGTAGAACGCTTCCTGAATGGCTTTGTGATTCAGGGTCTCGATGTCGGTAAGCGTGTGGGTGAACTTCAGTCCCGGCACCCGTATCTTGTTCGTCGCCAGTCCGTAAAACATGAAAGCGTCATCGGAGTCCGGACTGTGGGCGATGCTGATTTCCTGAGTGGCAGCGTGCATAACCGGGGCAGTAGAATCCGTATCCGTATTGGAAGGGGATGTCGTCACTTCTTCTCCTGAACGTGCTGAGCGGGTCCTGGTACTGAGTTGTGGCGTTTCAGAGTAAAGCCGGGTGCCCTACAACTCTTCGTCCAACGATGCCTGCTCATGCCTGGATCGAAAGGCTTGCAGGACAGTCACGGCGGCAGCAGCGGCGCAGACCTTGAGGATATCACCCGGAAGAAATGGCACAATCGCCTGCGCGACTACTGTTTTCAATCCTGCATGCGTGAGTGCCGCCAGCCATAGGGAGCCTCCCATCAGGACGAGCAGGCTTCCCAATGCGGCCGACCATGCGGCTTTGGGGAAACTCGACTTCCCGAAGCGGTAGAGGAGCCCGGTCAATGCGGCAGCAAAGGGATAGGAAAGCAGGTAGCCGCCGGTGGGACCCGCGAGCTGTACCATGCCTCCCGGACCATTTGGGTTGAATACCGGCAGTCCGGCCGCACCCTCAAGCAGATAGAGCACCAGCGAGGCGAAGGCCCATTGCGGTCCCATGGCGAGGCCGAGAAACAAGACGGCAAAGGTCTGCAGCGTGATCGGCACGGGCGTGTAGAACAAGGGCACCTGGATATGGGCGCAGATGGCGACCAGCAGCGTGCCCGCAATGGCAAACGTGAGCTTGCGCCAGAGCGGCTGGGCCATGGGGATGGCGCTGGATCGTGATCTAGGGCGAGGTGTTGAGCCATGGTGCTATCTCCGATTCACTGGCTGGGATTGGAAGAGCCGGGGGCTACCGTCGTTTCGTCATCTAAAGAGGCGGACTGTGCAGCTTCAGGCTGGACAGAGGAAACTGCCGGTTCGTGACGCCGGATGTGGTGTGCTATGGCAATCGCCGCCCAGAGCAGGGCACCTACACTCAAGACGAAAATTGCAAAGAGAACGCGCATGCGGACAAGCGTAAGAATAACAAAAGCCGCAGCGATTATCGCAGGTTGCCAAGCAGCCAGTGAAGGTAGTTTTCAGCGCCTGCCTGAACGGGCAGGACAAGGAACTCCGGCACTTCATAGGAATGATGAGCCGCCAGGGCAGCTTGCACCTGGGGCACGAGATCGGCGGATGTTTTGATGAGCAGAAGCAGTTCGGCAGCGGTCTCGATTGCGCCCTGCCAGCGATAGATCGATTGCACGCCGGGAAGGATATTCACGCAGGCGGCGAGGCGCTGCTCTACCAGGAGGCTGGCAAGACGGTTGGCCTCCTCCGGGTCAGACACTGTGGTCAGGGCTACAACTGGAGAGCGGGCATGGTCCGACATCTCTCGATTGGAACACAGCAGTGCGGCGCTCTTTTTTCTGCCGGAAGTATCGCTGACTTGACCGCGGCATCTTACCTCATGCCAAGATGCTAGAGCCTGTCAACCGGCCGGGTGCCGTGACCTATCCTGAGAACTGCAGAGGAGATACATGTCGACTGAGATTAAGTTTGGAACGTCCGGCTGGCGCGCGATCGTCGCCGAGGAGTTCACTTTCCCCAACATCCGCCGTGCGGTGACCGGAATTGCGAAGTATGTCTCGAGCCAGAACGGACCGCACACGGTGCTGGTCGGCCGCGATCCGCGCTTCCTGGGCGAGATGTTTGTTGCGGAAGCGGCGAACTTGCTGGCGGCCAATGGCGTGACCCCGGTGGTGATTCCTGAAGCAGCGCCGACCCCGGCCATCTCCTATGCCATCCGTGAGCGGAAGGCAGGCGGATCGATCAACTTTACTGCCTCCCACAATCCGCCGGAGTACAACGGCATCAAGTTCTCCACCCCCGATGGAGCCCCGGCGCTTCCTGAAGTGACCAAGCAGATCGAAGCGGCGATTGCGGCGCTGCCGGCCGACGCCAATTTGAAGCCCAAGGCCAGTGAGCAGAAGTTCGAGGAAATCGATGCGAAACCCGATTACCTGAAGAGGCTGGGGGAACTGGTAGACCTCAAAAAGATCAAGCAGGCGAATCTGCGCGTCGTCTTCGATCCCTTCTGGGGCGCGGCGCGTGGCTACAGCAGCCAGCTGTTATGCGACCACGGGGTGGAAACAGCCACTGTGCATGACTACCGCGATGTCTTGTTTGGCGGGCATGCGCCGGAGCCGGACGATCACTTGCTGCAGGATTGCAAGGCCAAGATGAAGGAGTTTGGCGCGCACATCGGCATCGCCACTGACGGGGATGCGGACCGGTTCGGCATCGTGGATCGGGACGGGACCTTTATCCAGCCGAATTACGTGATCGCCTTGTTGTTCGACTATCTGGTCGAGACACGCGGCTGGAAAAACGGCGTCGCGAAGAGCGTGGCGACCACGAACCTGATCAACGCCCTGGCCGAATACCACAAGGTGCAGCTCTACGAGACGCCTGTGGGGTTCAAGTACATCGGTGAGCTCATCAACCAGGACAAGATCGCCATCGGCGGAGAAGAGAGCGCGGGCTTGACCATACGCGGCCACGTTCCTGAAAAGGATGGAGTGATTGCAGGCCTGCTGGTGGCGGAGATGGTTGCAACTCGCGGCAAGACGCTGGGCGAGCAGCTGCAGGAACTGTTTGCAAAGGTGGGCGCCTACTACCCCAATCGCGAGAACTTTCATGTGACGGAGGAGACCAAGGCCAAGTTCGTGACCAAGATCAAAGCAGATCCCACGGAGTTGAACGGCCGCAAGGTGAAGCAGGTGGTGCGAACGGACGGGCTGAAGCTGATCTTCGAGGATGGCTCGTGGGTCTGCTACCGGCTGTCTGGGACTGAACCCGTGATTCGCGTGTATTCGGAAGCTCGCGCGCAGCACGATGCGGATGTGCTGAGCAACGCGGCGAAGGACTGGGTGAAGCAGTAGATCGTTGCCGGGTCGATGCTGGGCCGAGAAGAATGTCGGCCCAGTACCTACATTGAAAACAGGGAGCAGGTCGTGCGGCCCTCATAATGAGTCCAGCGTTTCCCACCGGAAGCGCTGAGAGTACTGTCTTGAACACCACCACGGAACAGACCAACTTCGGCTTACGCCTCGCGCAGATAGCCTTCCGCTCTCGGCGGCGCATCGCTACGGCGCTCGCAATTGTGTGCGCGCTTTTTCTCGGCTTTCACGTCATCTTCGGTCAGAACGGATTGACGGTTTACCAGCAGAAGCGAAGCGACGACAAGATGCTCTCCAAGCGCATCCAGGAACTGCAGCAGGAAAACGTACGGCTGAAGGCGCATACCGATCGGCTTCAGGCGGACTCCGGCGCAATCGAGCACGAAGCCCGCGAAAAGCTGCACTATGCGCGGCCGGGCGAGGTGATCTACACGCTCGATGACAAGCCGAAGGAAGAGCCGAAAGCTCCGAGCACCTCGAACTAAGTCAGTCCTGTCATACGACGTAGCTGTCCTGCTCCGAGGCTCATTCCGAAGGATATTTTTCCTTGTGATTGCTCGATGAACTGAAAGCCATCGGCCGGCCAGTGACTGGAGCTGTACCAAATCTGCAGGGTGCCCTGCAACTAAACTGCGATGGGAACAGTACATCGAGTTGGTCAGCAGCTGCGTTAGAAATCCAGATGCATGCGGACGGAAGGTACCCACACCGGTCCACGATCCCGGTTGTAGCCTGGGTGATCGATGTGCGTGAGTCCCAGCGCGTAGAAGAGGCCGCGCCACGCGTGCAGGTTGTAGTAACTCTCAACGATGTCTTCGCGCCCATAGTTGAGCCCTCCATCGCCCAATAGAAATCCGAGGCCGCCGAGGCGCAGATAATTCTGGTGATCTTTCTTGATTGCATTGGAGACGAACGCCACTCCGAGACGATCCGCCGGCCTGCCCCACTGCCCGCCGGTATAATCCCCGCCGACTTCGATCGTCTGGTCCACCTCGGTATAGGCGAAGGACTCGTGTTGGCCTTCGTTCCAACCGAACCTCGAAAAGACGCGCAGCCTATCGCGTGATCTCCTGCTCGTGATTGAAGCCGAAGCCGTACTTGAGCGCGCCGAGGTGTTCATGCCGCGTGATTGAAGGAGTTGCGTCGGTGCCGTTCGTATAAGCGTTGACCGCCTCTCGATAGAGACCCATGTGCGCAGTGTTGGCGTAGTAGAGCAGGCGCACTGTTCCGTGCCGCTGCGGAACCAGGCTCCTGCGCACCTCGAATTCGACGTTCTGCGCGTGTGCGCGGCTGAAGGCCCAGTCCAGCGCGACGCCGTTGGCGACGATGGGCATGGCCGCGAACCCGTAGCGAGCGCCCCAGGTGCGGTCTTCGTAATCGAGGATTGCGGCAGTGGTGTAGCCGCGCGTGTCTGCGGCGTAATCCCATGCGCCGTTGTTGTCCACCGTCCAGTTCGTGAACTGCAGGTGGCTGTCGCTGCCGACGGAGTTGAGATCGAAGAAATCCGAAAGACCCATCTTGCCGATGCGCAGCGTGAACCGGCGGACTGGAACCTGCGACGCGAGCGAAAAGGGACCACGCTCGGCCTCGGTCATCTCGTCGCTTAAACCGATCGTCTGGCTGATCTCGTAGCGCGCGATGTAGGGCTTCGATCCGAGATTCGGATTGCGCACCACATCGAGATTGGTGAACCCAGCGAGTCCGAGGGCCTGGCTGATGCCGCGACCTCCGGCGCTCTCGATATCCAGAATCAGATCGGTGTTGTAGCGCAGACTGTGATGCGGCTGATAACCGAGAAAGAGAGTTCCAACCAGAGATGTCTTGTATTCGCCGCGAGGCAGAAGGCTGTTTGGACCTTGATACGGAGAGTGAAACGCGGGATGTGCCTGGAAGATGATGTTTTCCTGGCCTGAGATCCAGTAGCGCGCAGTCGCCGAATGAGGAAACATGGTGAGAACGGGCGAGGGAGGCGGCTGTTCCTGTTGGACCGGCGGCGCGTCAGGGCTGGTGCTCTGCGCGATGACGAAGTGTGCGCTCAGTGTCACCAACACAATCGCGACCAATCGATGCAAACATGCCTCCGATGCCGGCGCACGCACGCGAGCGCCCCTGACCGATTCTGACAGTATCGCGGTGGGTCCGTTAAAAGTTTACAAAGACGTGAAAGTTATTCCGAGGCTGGCGCAGAAAACGCGGTCACTGAGAGTACGAGGTGCCTGCGTGTGGAAACCGTGCAGAGAGGGAGTGCTGATTTCGCCGCGTTCAGGCGCGCAGGGATTCGATGGCAACGCTGAGGGAATCGCGCAGCGTTATTTGCACTTGCTCACTGAGCTTGTCGGACTCCGCCGTGAGATAGAAGACGTCGATTGCCGTTTCGCCTTCGGTGTCGATCAACGCCACCTCGATGTTGCACTCGTGCTCGGCGAGAGTCTTGGCGATCTCGCGCAAAAGGCCGGGACCATCCTGTGCAACGATCTGCAGAAGGGTGCTGTGAGTGGACGAGACGTTATCGAATTCCAGGCGTGTCGCCACGTTCACCTTGGCCCCGCCGCGCCGGCCGGTCCGGCTGCGGCCGCGCATTAAAACCTCGAGCGGCGTCTTCAATGAAATGACGTCAGAGATGCTTTGCTCGAAGCGCTCCACCTCGGTGGGGTTCAGTTCCAGGGTGCGGAAGGAATCGGTGAACTGGAATGTATCGACGATGACGCCGGCGGCATTGGAAAACGCATCGGCCTTCACGATGTTCATGCCCCATGCGGACAGCGCGCCGGCCATATCGGAGAAGAGCATAGGGCGGTCTTTGGTGATCAGGGTAAGTTCGCAAAGCTGGCGATTGATGCGGAAGGCGAGCTGTGCGGGCTTCTTGTCGAGGTCCAGGGCCATCTTGAAATGGCTGCGAATCTGCTCCGGGAGTCGAGTTTGCAGGTAGCGCTTGGGCAATCCCTCGAGGAAGGCGCGCAACTCGTCTTTGCGATCCGGAACCACCGCCAGCAGGCGATTGAGCAGCCCGGTGTCGGTCTCGACGTGATAGCGAACTTCATCCACGCTGCGGTCCATGAAGTTTGAGGTGGAGATGTAAAGCTGCCAGAGGTTGTCGGCCTTCCACGGCGTGAGAGCGTCGGGATGCACGGCCTTGATGTCCGCATAGGTCATCAGGCACAGACGCTCGCAGTTGCTGCTTGCTGCCGATCTTGTCGGCGAAGTCGCGGATCGTCTCCGGATCGAAGATGTCCCGGCGCATGGCATTCGACATTTCGAGGTGGTTGCGAATGAGGAAGCGGACGGCCTCGCGCTCTTCGGGGTCGAAGTCCAGCCTGGCCAGCAGGCTCTCGGCCAACTCCACGCTCTGGATGGCGTGATTGCCGGTGCGGCGTGCCTTGCCGGTGTCGTGCAGCAGCAGCGTAAGCAGGAAGAGGTCGAGGCGTTCGATCTCCGGCAGCAGAGTCGCAAGCCGCTGTTCCCATTCGTAGCGTGGCTGGCGCAGGCCGTGGATATTGTCGATGACCAGGAAGGTGTGTTCGTCGACCGTGTAGCGATGGTAGGAGTCGCGAATGACCAGCGCATCGATGCCGTGAAATTCGGGAATGAGCAGCTCCAGGATGCCCGAGCGCGTGCATGGTGCGGAAGGCGTGCGCGGCGTGAGGACCGAGCAGGATCTCGCGCAGGCAATTCCAGAGGAACGGCCCTTCGGGCATGTGGACCGCGAGCACCGGAAGAGCCTCGGCGATCCGGTCCTCTGCATATTGGCTGAATTTGTAACCGTGGGTGGCCACCATGGCAAAGATGCGCAGGATGTCGTCGGCATCGTTGACGGTGCCCGCTTCGTCGAGATCGATGCGGTTCTGCTCGAGGAAAAAGTCAGTGCCTGCGATGGGCGTGCGACGCCTGCGGAACTGACGGTAAAAGGACTGGCGCGCCGGAGGCAGGTTTTCAAGCAGCAGGTTTGCGCGGCGAAAGACGGTGCGCGCATGCCGATAGTAGGTGCGCATCCAGTACGCCGGGTCGGCGGTGCCCCGCGTCTCGAGGCCGATGCTTTGTGCGGCTGCTTCATCCTGGGCATGCCAGTCCAGCGTGTTGTCATCGCGGCCGCAACGGAAGTGCAGAAAACATCGGGTCGAAGCCATGAAGTCAAAGGCGGAATCCGCGTCATTCTGCGAGGAGGCGAAGGTATTCAAAGCGTCTTTCGGCCAGACCTTGGTCTCCTGCAACGAGGAGAGCAGCGTGAGCCAATGTGCCAGCTGATAGTCACGCAGTCCGCCGGGACACTCCTTGATGTTGGGCTCGAGGTGAAAGATGGTGTTGCCGTACTTGGCGTGACGGGCCCGGGCAATTTCGGCGAGTTTCTGGGTAATGGTGCTCCACTCGCGCAGAAACAGGGTCGGCAGAACGTCGCCCTGCAGGCGGCGGAACAGCAGATAGTCCCCATGGAGGAAGCGGCGATCCATGAGCGCAATGGTGAACTCCAGGTTGTCCGGATCGAAGCGGTCGCACTCCTTGAGGATGCGAGTGGTTGCACTCGCGCGAAGGCCGACGTCCCACATGGCCTGGTTGGCCACGCGGATCCCATTACGAAACTCATGTTCGATATCGTCGTTCGCGCAGAGATACAGCAGGTCGATGTCCGAATAAGGAAAGAGGTCGCGCCGGCCGTACCCACCGGTACGAGACGATGGTCAGGCCCGGGTGTTCCGGGTTGTCGCTGATGTACTGCTTCCAGAGCCTCTTGATGATGCCGTCGACCAGGGTGGAGCGACGCCGAATGGCGGCCGCACCGTTTCCGGTTCTCTCAAACGTGGCGCGCAGAGCAGCGGTCTCCTGCTGGTAGCTCTCTCGCTCGCGGCGAAGGAAATCGGGATCGGGTTTCATGCGCTGAGACCTTGGTCGAAATTTGGATACACCACGGCGGGCGGTTCCAGGCCGGGATTCTTCAACAATCAAGTGTTCAATTCGAGCGAATCAGAGAGCGGACTCGCCGCGCTCGTCGTTCCGAATACGGATGGTCTCGTCAATTCTCGAGATGAAGATTTTACCGTCTCCGATTTTGCCGGTGCGTGCCGAAGAGACGATGGCTTCGACAGCTTTGTCCAGCAACTCGTCGGTCACCACCAGCTCCAGTTTGATCTTGGGGAGAAGATCGACCGTATACTCCCGTCCGCGGTAAAACTCCGTGTGACCCTTCTGGCGCCCATGACCGCGTGCTTCGAGAATGGTCATGCCCTCGATACCAACTTCAAGGAGTGCGTCCTTGACCGAATCCAGCTTCGATGGCTGAATGATCGCTTCAATCTTTTGCATGGTTAAAGGCCCGTCAAAGTACAGGTTACACGCTCGGTGAGTTTCCGAGGAGTGATTGTAAGGTCAGGAGGCCCAGTCGTAGCCCTCTTCGCCGTGCTGTGAAAGATCCAGGCCTTCTTCTTCGTGCTGTTGTGGCAAACGAAGGCCAACGACTGTGTCCACGAACTTGAGCAGGATCAGAGTACCCACGATCGAGAGAACCCAGGCGATCGCTACGCCTAAGAACTGGTTGAGCACCTGTCGTCCATTTCCCTCGATCAGGCCCACGGGCAGGGAATTGCCCTGAGCATCGTGGAAGACCGGATTGGTGACGCTGCTGGCAAAGATGCCGGTGAGGATCGCGCCCAGCGTGCCGCCCGCGCCGTGAACTCCAAAGGCATCCAGCGAGTCGTCGTAGCCGAACCACGACTTCACCTTCGTCACCATCAGGTAGCAGAAGATACCGGCCAGGAAGCCAATGGCCAAAGCCGGCATGGGCTGAACAAAACCGGCGGCCGGCGTGATGGCTACCAGACCTGCGACTGCGCCGGAGATGGCGCCGAGCGCGCTGGGCTTCCCATTGCGTATCCACTCAGCCAGTCCCCAACTCAAAGCAGCAGCGGCCGCAGCGAAGTGCGTAGCGACGAAAGCGCTGGTGGCGAGCGTGCCGGCCGACAGTGCGCTGCCCGCGTTGAAACCAAACCAGCCGACCCAAAGCAGGCAGGCTCCCATAAAGCTCAGCACTACCGAGTGCGGCGGCATGTGTACCTTGGGATAGCCGACGCGTTTGCCCAGGTAGAGTGCGCAGACCAGGGCGGACACTCCCGAAGTGATGTGGACGACGGTGCCGCCGGCGAAATCGAGCGTCGGGATGCGGCCGCCGGACACGTTGAGCAGACCGCCCTTGCCCCAGACCATGTGCGCCATCGGGCTGTACACGAGAATCGACCAGAGCAGCAGAAACAGGGCCATCGCACTGAACTTCATGCGCTCGGCAAAAGCGCCGGTGATGAGCGCGGGAGTGATGATCGCGAACATCAACTGATAGATCATGAAGGTCTGGAGCGGCAGAGTGGCGGAGTAGTCGGGGTCGGGCGCCAACCCCACCCCGCGCAGGAACAGGTGGTGCAAGCCGCCGATGAAGCTGGTGCCGGAGTCAAACGCCAGGCTGTAGCTGCAAAGCGCCCAGAGCACGGTCACCATGGCCATCATGGCGAAGCTCTGCATCATGGTGCCGAGCACGTTTTTCTTGCGAACGAGGCCGCCATAGAACAGCGCCAGCCCAGGACCGGTCATCAGCAACACCAGGGCAGAGCTCACCAGCATCCAGGCGTTGTCCGACGAGGCCCTGGCCGCGGCAACCTGATTCTCCAGCTGTGCCAGTCGCGCTGAGTCCAGCGTTTGCGGCGCGGATTGGAAGGCCAGAACTGCGCCCTGCGCGGGGTGGGCAGCCGCCATCAGAAGGCAGAGGGTCGTGAGACTCAGCAGCCAAAAAAGCAATCCTTCGCATCGCATCCCGGGGTACAAGAAGTTTGTTTCGTGCCAACTGCTTCAGCGTGTGTGCACAACCCGATCGCAAGGCTTGCAGACCGGGTCGAAATCGTTTCGATCGTGTGTGCGCATCCGCCGGGAGAGTTGAATGGAAATCAATCGTTTCAGTTACTTTACACAATTCGATTCGACCGATGGCAAGGAATCCGCATGGGTTGGAGTTGGGCGGCGATTCAGTACCTTCCGGTGGGCTACCGTTCCGCCGTTCAGCAGCGGCAATCAAGATATAATGAGGACATGAGTGAGAGTCACGCAGATCGTTACCTGTTCGGCGCGCTCGACAGCAGCCTCAAGAATCGGGAAAAAGTCAGGGAAGCAAACTACGGCATATCAAGAGCCTGAGGGAGTCATCCTGACCTCGCTGGATTTTGCTGTGAACTGGGTGCGCAAAAACTCTGTCTGGCCGATGACCTTTGGTCTTGCCTGCTGCGCGATCGAAATGATGTCGATGGGCGCCTCGCGCTTCGACCTGGCGCGCTTCGGTGCGGAGGTGTTTCGTCCGTCGCCCCGCCAGTCTGACCTGATGGTGATCGCGGGTCGCGTTTCGCAAAAGATGGCGCCCGTGATTCAGAGGCTCTACGAGCAGATGCCGGAGCCGAAGTGGGTCATCTCCATGGGAGCGTGTGCGACCTCCGGCGGTGTGTTCAATAACTACGCCTTAGTGCAGGGTGTGAACCAGATTATTCCGATCGATATCTATGTCCCGGGCTGTCCGCCTCGGCCAGAGCAGCTGCTTTACGCCATCACCCTGCTGCAGGAAAAGATTCAGCGGGAGCGGGGCAGTCTGAAACGAACGCTGAACCTGAGCTAGACCCATTTCAACTGTAATCCCCTACAAACCAGCACTGCGCATTGCGGCCGACTTACTGCGGGCGAGGCTAAGTCCGCCTGCCCCGCAGGTAAGTGGAACCGGCTCTCAGCCGATACGCAAGCCCTCCTTTTTGTTTCCTCGCATAACCTGCTGCGCACGAAACTCGCATCCGAGTAAGTTATTGAAGTTCGCTGAGAGCAGTTAGTTTTGGCTGGCGGAGTTTGGTTACTATCTCCTCGCACTTATTGGGTCAGGAATTCGTATTGCAATTTGCATCTTTGGAACTTAAGACCAGTGTCTGCTGATTGGTGGAGCTTGCACCCTTATCTCGATAAATTCTGCCTGGTACGGTTGCGAGCCGCGCTTAATGGTATCCTAATCAGTGACATAGACCGTTCGCTTCGCAGACGTGCCAAGGCGAAGCGAAAATCTTCACACAGCAGCATCACCAGTACCATTTTGATACCTGGGGATTTCGGCGGGATTCAGGCAACTCGTTGATGGGATTATGCTCTAAGCAAGTGAACCCCGACTAAGTTCTACAGGGCTGAGCAAAGAATTGTGAGAGACCCAGGCGTCACCCAATTTCTCATTAGGTTCTTAACTGCAATTTTGGAGGATAGGCGTATGCGTTTTCGTTCGTTGCGTTCTTTAGGGCAAGCAGCCCTGATAACAGGATGTGTGGGGCTCGGGTCGATGAGTCTCTTCGGCCAGAGTACCAATACGGCTCCGTCGAAGGCTGCGGCTCCCCCGGATGCACCCATTTCCCGCATCGATATCTTCGCGGGCTATTCCTACCTGGCACCGCACGGAACCGTTACCTCCTCGGGCGATGGCGTTCCCTATAGCCTGGTAGCTGTCGATTACGGTGCTCTGGGCAGCGTCGCCTACTACGCCAACAAGTATGTTGGCGGCCAGTTTGAATTTGGCGCACACCCTGACAGCAACAACAGCGCCGCTCCTTCCGATCACTTCTACACCATGCAGATCGGACCGATCGTTCGCTATCCCACCGAAGAAGGCATCACCCCCTTCGTCCACGCCCTGGGTGGCGTGGTCAAGGGCGGTGGTCCAGATCACCAGCCGTGGACCTGGGGTCCTGCACTCACGGTCGGTGGCGGCGTCGATTACGCGCTGCCGTTCTTCAATCATCGTTTGGCCCTCCGCCTCTTCCAGGCTGACTACGAGTGGTGGCACATTGACTTCGGCCCCGGCTCCCCTGGTGGTCGTGAAAACGCCAAGGTTGCGCGCCTGAGCACCGGCCTGGTCTTCAAGATGGGCAGCATCACGCCGCCGCCTCCTGTTACCTATGCCTGCACCGCCAGCCCGACGTCGGTATTCCCGGGCGACCCGGTCACGGTGACCGGCACCGCCACCAATCTGAATCCCAAAAAGACCGCGACCTACACCTGGAGCGGTCAGGGCGTAACGGTGAAGGGTGACAACACCACCGGTCAGATCGACACCGCCAGCCTGCAGCCCGGCAACTACACCGTGACGGGTCATGTCACGGAAGGCGCCAAGGCCGGCCAGTCGGCAGATTGCACCTCGAGCTTCACCGTCAAGCAGTTTGAGCCGCCGACAATTACCTGCTCGGCCAATCCGACGACTCTGAAGCCGGGCGACACCGCAACCATTACCTCGCAGGGCACCAGCCCGCAGAACCGTCCGCTGACCTACACCTACACGGCCTCCGCTGGACAGGTGAACGGCACCGGAAACTCGGCGACCCTGACCACGACTGGCGCACCTGCCGGCGCGATCACTGTCACCTGCAACGTAGCAGACGATAAGGGACAAACTGCTTCTTCGACGACGACTGTCAACATCGAAGTACCGCCGCCGCCGCCGCAGCCCAAGTCGCAGACACTGTGCTCGATCACCTTCGGTCGCGACGAGAAGCGTCCCGCCCGCGTAGACAACGAAGCCAAGGCCTGCCTCGACGATGTGGCGCTCAACGCACAGCGTCAGCCGGATGCGAAGCTGGTAGTTGTTGGCGAAGCGAGCCCTGACGAAACCAATCCTGCTCCCACCAAGCGGCACCACGGACGGCATGCAGCAGCGATGCCGACCAACATGGCAGGCGAGCGGGCAGTCAACACCAAGGACTACCTGGTAACGGAAAAGGGTATCGATGCGACGCGGATCTCGGTTCGCACCGGAACCCAGGGCAACAAGGAAGTGGAAAACTACCTTGTACCCGCCGGAGCTAACTTCGACAACGATGTGCCCAGCACAACGCCGGTCGATGAGAGCGTAGTCAAGCCGCAGGCCCGCAAGGCTCTGCCGGCAAAGAAGCACCACCGCCACAAGAAGTAAGCGGCAGGCGGTACAACACACTCAAGGGGCTGCCCGGTTATCCGGTCAGCCCTTTGTTTTGAGCCACTCAGCCGGTATGCAAACCGATACTGGCGCGGATGAAGTCTAACCCTTAGCGTTGAAGCAGGAGTACCGAAGACACGCATGGTTTTCTCGTTTTTACGCATCCCTTTGAAGTTGGTTTGTGCAGCAGCCCTTACCTCCGCACTCTCAACATTTGCGGCAGTCGCGCCGTGGCTCCCTGTCGGTCCCGATGGCGGCGACGCCCGCAGTTTTGCGGCTGACCCCAAGAACCCAAAGCATCTGTATCTGGGTACGACCAGTAGCTGGCTGTACCAGTCGCAGGATGGCGGATCTACCTGGCAGCGGCTCGCCAAGCTCTCGAAGCAAGACAATCTGGTGCTGGATAACGTGGTCGTCGATGAAGCAGACTCCAACACCATCCTGGTCGGCGCCTGGGTCTTTGACCGTCCCGAGGGAGAGCTCTTCGTCAGTCACGATGCCGGCAAGACCTTCACCACCGTCAAGGATATGGAGGGGCAATCGATTCGAGCCCTGGCGCAAGCCTCGTCCGATTCCAAGGTGTTTGTAGCTGGCACGCTCAAAGGCGTGTATCGCAGCGACGACGGCGGACAACATTGGACGCAGATCAGTCCCGCCGGCAGCGCCGAGCTGCACGAGGTGGAATCAGTGGCCATTGATCCCGCCGATCCGAAGACCATCTACGCCGGAACCTGGCACCTGCCCTGGAAGACCACCGACGGCGGCGCCAATTGGCACAACATCAAGCAGGGCCTGATCGATGACTCCGACGTGTTTTCGATCATCATCGATCCGAAACAGCCTGCGACTGTCTACACCAGCGCATGCTCGGGCATCTACAAGAGCGACAACGCGGGCGAGTTGTACCACAAGATTCAGGGCATTCCATCGACCGCGCGCCGGACGCGCGTGCTCATGCAGGATCCGGTCAATCGCAATGTGGTGTATGCGGGAACGACCGAGGGTCTCTACCAAACCACCGACTCCGGTGCGAAGTGGACGCGCGTGACCGGGCCCGACGTGATCATTAACGACATCTTCGTCGACCCATCCAATCCCGAGCCACGTGCTGCTGGCGACCGATCGTGGCGGCGTGCGCTTGAGCAATGACGGCGCCACAGCTTTGAAGCGGCGAACGCCGGCTTCTCCCAGCGACAGGTTGCGGCGATTCTCACCGACGCGAAGGATGCGCGAACCCTTTATGCCGGAGTGTTGAACGACAAGACCTACGGCGGCGTCTTCGTCTCACACGATGGCGGTACAACCTGGCAACAGCAAAGCAACGGACTTGATGGGTACGATGTATTCAGCTTGGCCCAGGCTGCCGATGGCTCGCTGTTCGCGGGAACGAACCACGGGATCTACCGGTGGAACGGTTCCGCATGGACCGAGGACAACAAGGTCGTCACCTACGTGGACGAGACCCGCACCACCATCGTGAAGAAGAAGCGGGTGAAGGTCACGCGAACCAGAGTGAAGCCGGACAAGGATCTGACCAGCCGCGTGAATGCGGTCGATGTTTCAGGAGATGTCTGGTACGCAGCGACGGTGAGCGGCGTGTACCGCAGCACCGATAAGGGCGCGACGTGGACGGGTGGGCCGGTCGAGCACAATTCTGATTTTCTCTTCGTCAGCGCCAAGGGACCGGTCGCGATTGCGGCCGGACGGCAGAACATCGCCGTCTCTGAGGACGAGGGCAAGACCTGGAAGACAGTCTCGTTGCCGTCGAAGCTGACCACGGTTCAGGCACTGGCGACGGCTGGCAATGGGAGCCTTTGGATTGGCGGGCGGGAAGGCGTGTTCTACAGCGACGATCATGGCCAGAACTGGCAGGCACTGGATCGGCTGCCGGCCTCCGATATCACTGGTCTCAATTACGACTCGGAGTTGAAGCGACTGATCATCACTTCGCGCAACACCACGCTGGTCTTCGCCGTGAATGACGCGGACAAGACGTGGAAGTGGTGGGACAGCGGCTGGAACCTGCACTCCGTTACGTTTTCCGGGAATCGGCTGGCAGGTGCTTCGCTGTTCGATGGCGTCGTCATGCAGCCGGGCTCCGAGGCGGTCTCGACCGTCGCTGGCCGTTAAGACGGCTCGGGTGTGAGCCGTTGACCATTGGCTTACGTCCCGCGCAGCTCAAAGACCTCCGCAGCCTCCATGCGCTGGACAAGGTCTGTTTCCGCCAGGGGATCTCGTATTCCCTGGCGGAGATGAACTACCTGCTCACTCAGGCACAATCGATCGCACTGATCGCCGAAGATGACGCGGGCACTCTCGCCGGCTTCGTCATCGTGGAGATCGAATCTCGAAGGCGCGGATTCGCTGGGCCACATCGTGACCATCGATGTCGATCCCGCGTTTCGACGTGCCGGAGTTGGCCGCTTGCTCATGCAGGGCATCGAAAGCCAGTTGCTGATGCAGGGAGCTTCGCTGATTCGGCTCGAGGTTGCTGTGGACAACGACGAGCGCGCAGCAGTTCTATCGCAGCCTGGGATACGTTGCGGTGGGTCGGATTCCGCGCTACTACCTGGGAAAGCTGGATGCGCTGCTGATGGAGAAACACATTCGCGCGGACTGAGAATTGTCTAGTGCAAACCGCCGGCAGGCCGCGGCGCAACGATCGGCTAGCAGACCATTCTTCTTCTCGTCTGTGAGCGGCCCTTCGCTGCGCCATACGATTTTGCCTGTGTCATCCACGAGCAGGGCGACGATCTGGTGTTCAGAGGCGATTTGAAGGTCTTTGCGGAAGCGGGCCTTGTCTACATACAGAGGGATTGTGACCTCGAGCAATGCGGGGTCGTTCACGTCACTGCGCAAAGATGAGTTCTCCCACCACCGGTAAAGCACATTCTCGCGTGTGAAGACGGGGAGGATGTAGGTCCGAAACGAGGCGTCGGCCTTTTGCAGATCTTTTGAGAGCTGCGACCACGTGTCGATTTCCTTCTCCTGTTCGCGTTCGAAGGAAAGCAGCAGGAGATTGTGGTGTCCGCCGAAGTCCTTCGGCAGGTTCAGGTGCTTCTTATTGAGCGCATCGGCCGAAATGCTGGGGAACACGGCCTGGCCGGCTTCTCGGTTGCTTGCGTTGCCTGCTGTCCAACATAGCTGTACGCGGGCGTGGAAAGTGAAACGCCGAGAACCAATGCCAAAAAAAGTCGCATGAGGCAGGCAAATTCTTCCTAATCAAATTGTGTCGCGTTCTTGAGGCATACTATCAGCCCGGCAATCGACATGCATGCGCAAACTGTGGGGCGTTTTGACCGTGCCGCACCGGGCGCCTTTGCCGTGCCGAGACGCGAGCGGAGTTGCAGTATCCTAGAGAGTGATGACAGCCGACGGTTCATTTCATCCGCAACGCCACCCGTTTCAAACCGAAGATGCACGCCTGCGTCCGATCGCGGAGAAGGTGTCTGCCGAGGAGCGCCTCAGCTTTGACGATGGAGTGGCGCTCTATCGTTCGGGAGATATTCTGGCTGTGGGTTGGCTGGCGAACTCTGTGCGCGAGCGCATGCATGGCAATGTCGCCTATTTCAATGTGAACCGCCATATCAATCCGACCAATGTTTGCGTAGCCGCGTGCCGGCTCTGTGCCTTCGGACGCAAGAAGGACACCGAGGGCTCCTACACCATGGCTCTCGAACAGGCGTGGGAAGCTGCCGCCTCTGGCTACAGTGAAGCGGTCACCGAGTTTCATATCGTGGGCGGATTGCATCCGGATCTTCCGCTGGAGTATTTCCTCGACCTGGTGAGCGGATTGAAGGTGCGCTTTCCGCAGGTCCACATCAAGGCATTCACCATGGTGGAGGTGTCGTTTCTGGCCCGCCGGGCCAAGCTTTCGATCGCCGAGACCTTGCAGCGCATGAAGGCGGCCGGAGTCGATTCACTTGCCGGGCGGCGGCGCGGAGATTTTTGCCGACCGCGTTCGCCACATCATCTGCGATCACAAGATCGATGGCGGCGAATGGCTTGAGACTGCGCGCCTCGCGCATCTTGGCCGGGCTCAAGTCGAACGCGACCATGCTCTACGGCCACATCGAAAATGATGAGGACCGGGTCGACCATCTGGTTCGATTGCGCAATCTGCAGGACGAGACCCATGGGTTCCAGACCTTCATCCCGCTGGCCTTTCATCCCGACAATACCGCTCTCGATCATCTGCCCCGGACCACTGGGCTGCTCGATATCCGGCAAATTGCCGTGAGCCGGCTGATGCTCGACAACTTCCCGCACATCAAAGCGTACTGGCAGATGATGTCGGCGAAGATCGCGCAGATCGCATTGCGTTTTGGAGCAGACGACATCGACGGCACGGTGATCGAAGAAAAAATCTACCATGACGCCGGAGCGACCACGCCACAGGGTATGCGCCGCCAGGACCTCGTGCGACTGATTACGGAAGCGGGAAGAGAAGCAGTCGAGCGCGATACCTTGTATCGTTCTGTGACGCGGACCGAGGACGCTTTCACCATCGCCGTTTGATCGAGCGGCAGCCGTGATGCCGAAGCGCGCCAGACGCCATCGCACTCGCGGCCGCGTATCAAACTGCTATTCGGCTGTCGGGCAAACCTGAGAATCTACCGGGGAGCGGAAAGCCCGACTGCCGGCGTGTCTTCCTGCAGCATCATGGAGACGGGCGGTTCGGTCTCTTGCGGCTGGGTTGCTGCCGGTACGCCGGGATTCGCGTTCCAGCCTGCGCCGCTTCACCTCGCGGCTGGCTACCAGTATCAGGCCCGCAAACGTAAGCACCAGCAACGCGATCGCGCGAAATCCGTGAAGCTGGGGTACCTCGCCGGCGAGCAGCGTGAGGCCCACGAAGACGAAGAACACATGCGCGCAGAACACCTCAAGCGACGCTTTGCCGAGAGTAAGAAACGGTTCGATGTGTACCAGGCGCAGCACGTACTTACGCAGCCAATACAGGACCAGCGTGAAGGCGACCAGGTTGAGTACACGCAGCGGGCCGATGCTCCACTTGTCCAGCTGCATGCCCAGGGTCTCCGGCGTCAGATGAGGTCCAAGCCAGTTGTGGCGAACGCCGACGAAGAAAGCGCAGACTGCGACGCTGAGAGCCGTCGCCCAGCCCGGCACGAGCTTGAGCGGCAGCAGGCCCTCCGCGGACCTTGCCCCAAGCCAAAGACCGGCGATCCAGAGAAACTGCCAGGCAAATAGATTGAAGGCGCCCGTTTCCTGAAGCGGAATGGGCAGGCCGGTAAGGTGGACAACCATGTTGTGCACGACGTCGCGCAGGCCAAACTGCGCCAGCACCCAGACCAGCATGCTTACCGTCAGAATCCGGCTCCACCCCCAACGCACCGCGCCGGAAAGGATCGTAGGCGTAAACGCCAGAAAAATGACGTACATCGGCAGAATGTCGAGCAGCGGCGGGCAATAGAGCAGCAGGATCGATCCGACGATCGCGACCACCGGATGCGCCAGGTAGAAGTTCAGCAAGTTGTAGATGGCGACTTTATGGGTGGTGACGGCGAGCGATGCGGCCACCGTAAACACCAGCGCAAGCATCAGCAGGTGGTAGCCGTAAATTTTCAGCGCGCGTTTCCACAGCTTGGCGCGCAGGCCCGGCCCGTCGTCATGCGCCTGCCGGATATACAGCCGGGCGACCAGCAGGGCCGAGAGGAACACGAATCCTTCTGCAGACGAGACAAAGCCGAACGGCTGATTGACGAAGTCGCTGAATCGCGTGGGCAGATGCGTCAGCGTCATCCAGACGAGAAAAAGCCCTCTTAAGGCATCGAGTTCCGGTCGTCTTTGCAGGTGGGGAAATCTCATGTATGTGTAAAGTGCGTCCTTCAATGCCTACGCCTTTGAACCCGGTTTGCGCACCCTGGGTTGCGCCTGAACAGCGAAGTTGGCGAAACATTCTGTCACGCAGACGGACGAACTCCCGCGCACACTCGTTTCACCGTTACGGCCCACATCTTGTAAATCTTTTGCACATGGATGCGCCCTTCTGCCCCGCCGGGATCAAGCACGTCACGGCGTGTTCCACATTTAGATTCCTGACACCTGACTGAAGTTTCAGCAAGCGTCATCGCTTCAGATCCGGCCCCCAGCCCACCTCCCCTACGGTCATGACCCCGGCCGGCACGAGCTGGTGTTTTTCAGACGTGCAGCGTCAGAGCAATGCTTAATTCGTATCCGCTTTAGTTACGTATATGCGATCTCCGGCCCAGGCTCAGTATGCCGGAATGCCGGTGATGCTCTGGCCGATGATCAGCGTGTGAATGTCGTGCGTGCCCTCGTAGGTTTTCACTGACTCCAGGTTCATCATGTGGCGCATGATCGGGTAATCGTCGGTGATGCCGTTGCCGCCGAGAATGTCTCGTGCCATGCGCGCACACTCCAGCGCCATCCACACGTTGTTGCGCTTGGCCATGGAGATGTGTTCGTGCGCCACTTTGCCCAGGTCTTTGAGCCGGCCGACCTGGAGGGCCAGCAACTGCGCCTTGCTGATCTCCGAGATCATCCAGGCAAGCTTTTCCTGAATGAGCTGGTGGCTGGCGATCGGAGAGTCGCGAAACTGCTTGCGCAAGCAGCGAATACTGCAAGCGCCGTGTCATAGCAGGACATGGCCGCGCCGATCGCTCCCCAACTGATGCCATAGCGGGCCTGGTTCAGGCACATGAAGGGCGACTTGAGCCCGCCGGTTCCCGGCAGCAGGTTTGCAGCGGGAATGCGCACGTCCTGAAGCGACAGGCCTGAAGTCACCGATGCGCGCAGCGACATCTTGCCGTGCACGTCATAGGCGGTAAATCCTGGGCGGTCGGTCTCGACCAGGAAGCCGCGGATGCGATCTCCCTCATCGTCCACCTTTGCCCAGATCACGGCGACGTCGGAGATGGTTCCGGAGGTGATCCACATCTTCTCG
This sequence comes from uncultured Acidobacteriaceae bacterium, assembly GCA_963748555.1. Classification (GTDB taxonomy): domain Bacteria; phylum Acidobacteriota; class Terriglobia; order Terriglobales; family Acidobacteriaceae; genus CAWKKW01. Next base: position 428,484 of record CAVVJK010000017.1, on the reverse strand, counting down.
CCGTTGAGTACATATTCGTCGCCGACCTTGCGTGCTCGCGTGCGCATGCCTCCCGGGTTGGACCCGAAGTCAGGCTCCGTAAGTCCGAAGCAGCCCAGCTTCTCGCCGGTCGCCATCGGCAGGCAGCCAGTGATTCTTCTGCTCATCCGTGCCGAAGGTGTAGATCGGATACATCACCAGCGCGGACTGCACGCTTACAAAGCTGCGCACGCCCGAGTCGCCGCGCTCCATCTCCTGCACGACCAGCCCATACTCCACGTTCGACATGCCGGCGCAGCCATAGCCTTCGAGGTTCGCGCCGAAGAAGCCCAGCTTACCCATGGGCTCAACCAATTCGCGCGGGAAGCGGCCTTCGCGATTGCATTGCTCGATGATGGGAATCAGGTTGTCTTCGATGAACTGGCGGGCGGTATCGCGGGAGAGCCGTTCGTCTTCGCTCAGCAGGCTATCGAAGCCGATGAAGTCCACGCCCTTGAATTTGAAAGCCATTTAACACACGCTCCGAGAACAAGATCAAAACGCCTCAGAGTATCAGGGCGAGGAGCAGGGGAGCAATCGAGGCAGGGGCAGGAACTTCGCCCTATCGAAGAATTTCGGCCAGTCTCAGTGCCTGAGCAGAACTGCGCAGGGCCAGGCCGGTCACTGTCGGGCGCATCGAGCCTGTGTTGCAGGAATTGCACTCGGTCGGAATTCAAGGAGCGGTGCTGGTTGGGGGCTCCTTGGACTCGCCGGGAGTTCCTTCACTCAGGATTCTTGAGTCGACGTGCGTTCTTTCGAAGTTGCGGTTTTGCGCGTCAATGATGATCTCCCGCCGAAAGAAAAACAGAACATGCAGCTTGAACTCGGTCCCGAAAGAGACCGGAAACCACACTCCGTCCGATTGGGGCGCGTAGACGATGGTGAATCCCAGCCCGGGAACATTCGTGCCGAGCAGCGTGCGCACCGCGAGCGGTATTTTCCTCGCCATGTCGGTTGAGACCACCACCGGCTGGTACGAGCTCATGTCAATGTACGCGTCACCTTTCCAGCCGAACTCGCTCTTCGCTTTCGGATGAAAGACGATGTGGTACACGTCCCGTCCATTGAGTCGCTCGCGGCCAGACAGCCGAAAGTCGTACTCGCCCTGCGCTTTCGTGGTCAACGGAAAAAGTCGTGAGTTGATTCCGTCTTTAGAGGTGTCATTGATCAGATTTGCACGGATGTGCTCGACAAGATCGCGGTCGATGCTTTCATCCCCGACGCTTACGGTCAGCCCGTCGGAGCCGTTGTCGGGTTTGGAGTTGTTGTTCGAAGCATTCTTTTTGGCATTGTCATCCGGAAGCAGCGCCTTGTAGTGAACATAGTTGTGCTTGGTCAGGAGGCGTCCGTCCACGTCCAGCAGTTCCTCATGCGAACCGGTCTCGGTCGGCGTTACGCGGTAGTCGGTGACCTCTTCGCACATCACCGTGCTTCCCTTGCGGGAAACCGTCTTTGCATGCTGCACGTAGACATAGTGACTGCGCTCCGCCTCGGAACGATCCTGGTTGGCGGCGACCCGGGACATAATCTCATCGCCAGTGGGCAGCGCCTGGGCGGCTTTAGAAGCCTGGCCGGCAGCCGCCGCTGAACATCCGATCGCAAAGAGGATGCAGTGAAATGTCCACCGAGCACAAGTCATGGTCGTGTATTACGCATGCAGGCTGCACGCGGTTCCGAATCTCGGACCGAGGAGCCTCCAGGGCATTTCGTCTCGGAACATACCGGACTCTAGGAGAGGTAATTTTTCAAGAAGGGATCGTCGGAGTGGATCAGGTCTTTGGTGGGACCATCGAAGATCAGTTTGCCGTCCTGGAGAACCAGGAAGCTGGTGCTGGGGTCGGTCACTCCCTCGGGTAGCAACTCCATCTCGTTCTTGTCTTTGTTGAAGTGGTGGGTCGCGAGCGTAAAAGCATCCTGCAGCCGATGCGTGACCAGCAGGGAACTGGTGCCGTACACATCGCGCTGCTTCATGACCAGTTCAATGATGGTAGTCGAGGTGATGGGGTCAAGGCCGCCGGTGGGCGAATCGTACAGCAGCAAGTCAGGCTGGCTCACGATAGCGCGGGCGATGGCCACGCGGCGGCGCATACCGCCCGAGAGCTGCGAGGGAAATTTCTCCACCGTGTGCTCCAGCTCGACGAATCGCAGCGCCTCCAGCACCCGCCGATTCACCTCTTCTGGAGATACGTGTTCCTCGATCAACCGGTACGCCACGTTATCGTGAACGGTGAGCGAATCGAACAGCGCACCTTCCTGGAAGACCATGCCGATGCGGTTGCGGAGCACGTACAGCGCATCTTCGCTCATACCGCTCACCTCTTCGCCGAAGACGAAGATGCGTCCCGAGTCCGGCCGAAGCAGCCCATTGGCGAGCTTGAGCAGCACGCTCTTGCCCACGCCGGCTGGACCGATCAGGATGCGTGTTTCGCCGGGCGCAACCCGGAAGGATATATCGGTGAGAACATCTTTGGTTTCAAAGCTGATGGAGACGTTGTCAAACACCACCGTGGGCTGGTCGGAGGGCGTGTTCTCTGCCGGCCTGTCCTGAACCTGGAGCGTCTCCATGGTCAGCGCCCGAAGATGGTGATCAGAACCTTGCTGATCAGGAAGTCTGTCGCGATGATGAGCACGGACGACACGACCACGGCTTGTGTGGTTGAGCGGCCGACGCCCTGCGTGCCGCCCTTGGTATTCATGCCGTAGAAGCAGCCGATGGTCGCAATGATGAAGCCGAAAAAGAGCGGCTTCACCAGCCCTTGAACCACGTCTGCGAAAGCGAGCGATTGATACGCGGTATGGAAGTACTGAGAGCCGTCCTGCCCCAGCATGAACACGGCGACCATGGCTCCGCCCAGCGTGCCGACTGCGTCCGACACGATGGTGAGAAAGAAGAGCATGAGGATGGTGGCCAGGATTCTCGGCGTCACCAGCTTCTTGACCGGATCGGTGCCGAGCGCGCGCATGGCGTCGATCTGCTCCGTCACCATCATCGAGCCCAGTTCGCTGGCCATGCCGGAGGCATTGCGGCCGGAGACCATCAGGCTGGTCAAGACGGGGCCCAGTTCCTTAATCATGGAAAAACTGACGAGCTGACCGGTGATGGCCGCGGCGCCGAATTGGGCCAGGGTCGAGGCCGACTGCAGCGCCAACACGCCGCCGGTAAAGAAACCGGTAAGCAGCACGATCGGCAGAGAGCCAACGCCAATGAGGTCCGCCTGGGTCCAGATGTCGGCGAGATAATGAGGCTTCTTGCCCAGGTTACCCAGCGCGCGGCCAGACAGCAGCGCATAGTTCTGCACTGAGCCGATACCTCGTTTGGCAACACCTTCGAGCGAATTCAGTGGCATAGCTTCTCTATTTCAAGACTTAGATGCTGCAGCCGCAACGAAGACTCTAGCCGAGACTACCACAGAGCCGCCGACCTGCTGGCTCGGCGCTTCCAGTCGCTCGCTCCAGGAGGTGGAAGCCGGCATTGGCCGAAAGAGTGTGCGGTATCCGGATATTTCTTTGAGGGCATCCCTCGCGGAGTTTCAGGTGCGGTTAGCCGGACGATCCCTTCCAGCGCGCACCACTTTGTACGCGTAGGCATGTGGCTTGAAGATCCGGTTCAGGTAAGTACCTTTTGAATCCGCCGCCAGGAAGGCGGAATACTCTTCCGGAGGAACGTCGAAGTATAAGTACACATCCCCACGGTCGCGGAACTCAATCGCTAGCTCCCGTTTTCCGGGATCATATCCTAACGAAGCCACCGTCTCGGATTGAATTGGATGCCGCCTCATTGTCAGCTACGGCGGTGTCCCTCGGTGCCAGGGTTCCCGACACCGCCGCCCCTAATCTTTGATGCGCTTCTTGATCTCGATGTTGAGCCGCTTGATCTTCTGGTTCAACGTCGAGAGCGGGATGCGGAACTGCTCGGCAGCTTCGGTCTGGTTCCAGTTGCTGCGTTCCAGCTTGTCCATGATGATGCGGCGCTCGATGTCTTCCAGGATGTCGAAGAGCGACGCATCCGGATTATGTTCGAGCAGGCTGGAGGAATAGCTGCGGCCGGTAACGTGGCCGGGAAGAAGATCGGAACCGATCACTGGCCCGGAGGAGAGAACCACTCCACGCTCGATCACGTTTTCGAGTTCGCGAACGTTGCCGGGCCAATCGTAATCGATGAGTGCACGCATTGCGTCCGGCGCGAGCGTGCGCGCTGGAAGCTCATTCTGCTCGGCAAAGTACTTGAGGAAGTGCGAAACCAGCAGCGGAATGTCTTCGCGCCGAGAGCGCAGCGGCGGCAGGTCGATACTGATCACGTTGAGGCGGTAGTAAAGGTCTTCGCGGAACTTGCCATCGCGCACAGCCTGGCGAAGATCGACGTTGGTGGCCGCTAAGATGCGGACATCCACCTGGATCTCCTGAACGCCTCCAAGGTGCATGAAGCTCTTGTCCTGCAGAACGCGCAGGATCTTGGCCTGGGTATCCATCCCCATGGTGCCGATTTCGTCGAGGAAGAGAGTGCCGCCATTCGCGACTTCGAAGAGGCCCTTCTTGGCCGAGACAGCCGAAGTGAACGCGCCCTTGACGTGGCCGAAGAGTGTCGACTCCAGCAGGTCGGTGGGCATGGCGCCGGTGTTCACGGGAACGAAGGGCTTATCGCGGCGGGGCGAATTCGCATGCACGGCCTTGGCGATCAGTTCCTTGCCGGTGCCGCTCTCGCCCAGGATCAGAACCGTCGACCGGCTCGGGGCGACCTGTGCGACCAGGTCAAAGATGCGAAGCATGATCTCGCTCTTGCCCACGATGTTTTCGAAGTTGTAGCGCTGCTTGAGAGCCCGCTTGAGCTGGACATTCTCTTCTTCCACGCGATAGCGCGCGATGGCGGACCGAATATCCGCGAGCAGCTTTTCGTTGTCCCACGGCTTCTGAACGAAGTTTTGCGCGCCGGCGCGAATGGCGTCCACCACGTTGCCCACCGTGCCGTAGGCGGTGATCATGATGACGGGCAGCTCAAGTTCCTTCTCGCGAATGCGGCCCACGATCTCGATGCCGTTCTGTCCGGGCAACGCCAGGTCGAGCAACACCAGGTCGTAGGACTTCTCTTCGAGCATCACCAGCCCGGCTTCGCCGTCGGGCGCGGTCTCGACCGTATAACCTTCCAGGCCCAGCAGCGTCTCCAGGGATTCGCGAATCCCGGCTTCGTCGTCAATGATCAGGATGCGGTGACCGGTTTCGGTATGCGGAGCGGTGGCCATGGGGTGAGCGGTCATCGTGGCTTCATGCATTTACAGGCTTCCTCAACAGGGGGAATTCCAGAAGGAACTTGGTGCCGTTTCCAATCTCGCTTTCGACCTGGATCTTGCCGGCGTGCTCCTGGATGATGCCGTAGGTGACCGCCAGTCCCAGCCCTGTGCCGCGGCGCTGACCTTCGCGGGGAGCTGACTTGGTGGTGAAGAACGGATCGTAGATACGCTGCACGTGCTCTGGAGCGATACCGGAACCGGTGTCGGTGATCAGAACATCCACGTGCCCATTGGCCTCGGTGGCGACGCGGAGAGTTCCCCCGCCAGCCATCGCGTCCTTCGCATTGAGGAAGAGGTTCAAAAACACTTGTTGCAGTTTCCCCGGATTGCCCAGTATGAGCGGCAGATCCTGTTGAAGCGAGACTTCCAGCGAAATCCTGCTGGTTTTGAATTGATGATCGAGCAGCGTCAAAGTGTCCTGAATAATGCCGTTGATATCCAGTTCGCGGAACTCGGTCCCGCTGGTGCGAGAGAAGTTCAGCAAGCCATTCACGATTTCAGAGGCGCGGAAGGTCTGCTGCGTGATCTTGTCAAGCAGCGGCGCGACTCGTTCATCGCCGCGCACCTGCTTGGCGAGCATCTGCGCGTAGGAAGAGATAACCGCCAGCGGCGTGTTCACTTCGTGCGCGACGCCCGCAGCCAGCAAGCCGATCGAGGAAAGCTTCTCCGCCTGTGCCAACTGGCCTTCAAGGTCGATGCGGTCGGTGATGTCGTCGACCAGGATGATGCGGCCGACCATCTCGAAATTCCGCGCGACCAGCGGCGCAATCGCGATATTCGCCATGCGTAGTTCGCCGGCACGGGTCTCCAGGCGGAACTTGTACAGGTTGTGAACGCCGGGATCATTGCGCACCCGGTGAAACTCCTCGATGAACGCGGGAGGGAAGACATTCGCGAGAGACTGGCCGAGAGCCTCGCTGCGGGGCATCGCATACATCACTTCCATCTGCGCGTTCCAGCTCTCGATGCGTTCTTCCAGATCCACTGCGAGAATTCCTACGTTGATGGATTCGACGATGTTTTCGTTGAACTCCTTCAGCCGCTCGTACTCTGAGATCTTCTGCTCCAGGCTGGCATAGAGCCGCGCATTCTGGAGCGCAATCCCGATGTAGCTTGCGAGAGACTCGAGCAGCTCCACATCTTCGCTGGTGAGGAAATCGCCGCCAATGGTACGGCCAAGGCCAACTACCGCGATGGTGCGCTGCTGCAGGCGGCACGGCACGTAATAATTCAGGTCGAGGAGCGCAGCCGTGCGGCGTTCGGACTCGCGCAGATGGAGCGCATGCCTGCGTGTTCTCGAGGAAAATGTGAGATCCGGCGTCTGGCTGATCGAAGTCTAAGAAGCCGAAGTCAAGGTCCGCCGTGTTGCTGTAGAGGCCCTCAGGCAAACCATGGCCCGCTGCCAGCGTGTAGTGGCCGTCGTCGGTGGGAAGAATCACAGCGACCCGGGCCACCAGCAAGGTGCGCGGCAGGCGATCGACGATGGCGTTCATCAGTGCCCGCAGGTCCGTCTCGGAACTGAGTCCGCGGCCAAACTCGATCAGCGTTGTACGGTAGTCATATCGTTTGCGATCGAAGATGCGGTCCACCCGTTCCTGAATGGAACGCTTCAGCGGATCGAATACCTGCGCCGCCAGGATGATGGCAATGATCAGGCCCCAGGATCCGAAGCTGGGCAGGTGTTGGTGCACCACTTCGCCGGCTACCGAGACCAGGCCGAAGTAGACACCGACCACGGCGGCCGTCGCGAGCGTGTAGGTGACGCCGCGTTTGAAGATCAGGTCCACGTCCATCAGCCGGTAGCGAACGATGGCCCAGCTGAAGGTCAGCGGCAGGATGACCAGCGAAACGACGGCCAGCTTCTGCACCAGGATCGGAACCGGGACGTCGGCCAGGTACGGAATGATGTACAGCAGCGTGAACGGAGTGACCGCGAACAGGGTTCCCCGGGTAAGCCACTTCAGCTGCTGCTTTCGCAACGGAGCATTTGAGCGCCGATAGCTGACGTAAAACACCAGCGCGGCCAGCATGTAGTAAAGGGCCAGAAATCCGTAGGCGAGCTGATCCAGCCGATGATCCAGGTTTCCCGTCGCAGACCAGAAGCGGACCGCCGCGACTCGCAAGCCGACGACGACGGCGGCGGGAATGTAGGTGAAGCCGATCAGCCATTGACGGGCGCGGCCCAGTTCCCGTTCCTGGGGAAAGGCGAGAGCGAAATGGAGAAAAAGGGCAGGTTGCAGCGCCGTAGCGACGATATTTGACCAGAGGATGATCCAGTCGAATTCGTTGAGCTTGCCGGTGAACCGGAAGGAATAGAGAACAAACGAAGCCAGGCAGAAAACGTAGAAATGAGTGGATCGAGGCGCAGTCCAGCGCCGCAAAAGCACATAAAGGCCGATGCAGAGGTAAACCAGCGCAATCAGCCGTGAACCCTGGTTCACGCTACGATCGGCACCCGTGAGGATGACCGGAACGTCCACTGCAACGCCCGAGCGAATCACGGAATAGGTGGCGTTGCCAAAGACGCCTGTCCGGAACATTTCCCGCGTGAGAGGCGCGAGGCGGGGAGTCGGCCGCTGGTTGACTGAAACCAGGAGGTCTCCTCGCTTCAGACCTGCGCGCTGACCGGCGCTCGCCTCGGGGACGCGTTCCGCCACCAATCCGCCATGGCCCTCCGACCAGCTAATGCCGTCGGTAGGCTGGGGGTATTGGCTCTCTTTGACAAAATTGAGCGAAGCGAAGACCACCGCCGCTGCTGTAAAGATGGCCAGCAGCACCACGGACACTCGGATTTGAAAGGGCGACTGCATCGGGAGCAAATTGCTGGCTGCGCATTCCAAAGAGCAACTCGCCTGCCATGACCACCTGGTTACTGCACGCTGAGTGCCGAAACAAGTATGGCAATGATTTTAGGTCAGATATGTTGTCGCTGTCGCTGGATGTGTGACCGAAAGCGATAACTCTGCGTGTGGGTTTACGGCAATTTCAACCAATGACTATGAATCTGCATATCCCTGCTTTGATTTTTAATAGCACCGAATTTCGGCCTTCCCTAACGGCTTTCTCCTGAAGGGACATCCATCCGAGCGCTTTTCCAATCAGAGATGCAGGGAAAATTCCCAGGTGAGCGGCCAGGAAACGAGGCCCCTGGCGGACCCGGAGGCAGGATGTCAGTCGCGCGATGGATTCTTGGACATTCTCCCAGATTTCAAAATAGAGGAGAAGTGCGCGCAAATCGACGGCCACGGCATGCACTACCTCAAAGCCGGCGAGGGTCCGGCCTTGGTGGTGCTGCACGGTTTGCTCGGCGCTGCGGCCTGCTGGGTCTCCTCCATTGAAGTGCTTGCCGGGGAATCGACCGTGTACGCCCTCGATGGCCTGTGCATTGGGAACTCGGACCGGGTGCCTCACCTGGCCGCGGACCTGGCATCCACGGCGGAGCGGGTGGTCAAGTTCATGGATGCGGTGGGTTTAAGGCGCGCCGATTTCCTTGCTACCTCCCATGGTGGAGCGGTGGCGCTGATGCTGGCGGCTCTTCATCCCGAACGAGTCCGCAGCCTCACGCTCCACGCCCCCGCGAACCCGTTCTCAGACATCGCCGATCCCCTGATTCAGTTCTATCGCACCCGCCTCGGACGTTGGTTCGCGCACCAGGTGCCGGCCTTGCCGCGTGCGCTGCAGAACCTGGCTCTGGGAAGAATGTACGGAGATCCCAGCCTGATTCGCGAAGGTGCGCTTGAGAATTATGTGAGCTCCCTCGGCATTCCGGGGACCGTCGAGCATGTCTTGCGCATCCTGCACTGCTGGCGAGCGGATATGAAGAAGCTTAAGCAGATGCTCGACCGCATCCCGGACATTCCTACCCTGCTGCTCTGGGGCACACGGGATCGTGCCGTGAGCCTGGATTCAGGATTTGTTCTGGCGAAGGTACTAGGCGATGCGGAGCTCGTGATTCTACCGGGAGCCGGGCACCTGCCCTACGAAGAAGACCCGCTCATGTTCACTCGGCCGATCAACCGGTTCCTGCGGCGAATCGACCGCAGTCTTCGGACAACGGCATGCGCCGGACCGAGTCTGGTCTCTGGAAAGGCAAGCAAACGCGGAGCCGCCTGAGTCTGCGCTTCGACTTCCTCTTCTGCGGGCGTTTCGATCTGCCGGATTCTTCCGCTCTCCACAATCACCAACGAACAGATTAGGATAGCCGCGGAGCAAAGCGGGTGATTCCTTATTGGGTGAACACGGAGGAGGAAGAAGAGCAAGGTGCGCCCGATTCTTCTTCCGCGCTCCGCCTGGCCATTCTTTCCTGCCCGCGCGGCGATCGCCGCCTGGAAGCCGAGATGCGAAATCTGCGCGAGGCTGGAGTGGACATTCTGGTTTCGATGCTTACCCCCAGTGAACTCGCCCAGTTCGGGCTGACCAATGAAGCTGAAGCGGCAGTGAAGGCCGGCCTCACGTTCAGATCCGTGCCGGTCCGGGATCACGGCGTGCCCGGATCCATGCAGGAGTTCGCTGCTGCCGTGGAGGAGATTCGCGGCGAACTTCACCAGGGGAAGGCCATCGGCGCACATTGCTACGCGGGTATCGGCCGCTCCTGCGTGTTGCTCGCCAGTATCCTCGTATCGGAAGGATGGACACCCGGGTTGGCCTGGGAGAGACTCTCCGAGGCTCGCGGATTCGAAGTGCCCGATACCGTCGAACAACGTGCGTGGGTCGATGCCTTCGCGCGGGCACTCGGGCATCGCGATGCGATGAAGACTCGCTGAGCGGGTCGCCATCAATCTTCCGCTTTGATCCGGCTCACCCCTGCTGCAAGAGCCGACCCATCCAGTTTCTGCTTGGCCGGTAGCAAGCGGCGCGAATACGCTAAATGCGTGGGCATTAAGAGATCGTTTCGCGGAATGCTGGAAGCAGGACGACCCTCGGGACTGAACTGGACGATCGTGCGGGTTCCGTTTGATCCGGCGGAGGCGTGGCCAGTGCGGAACCGGCTGCGAGTGAAAGGAACGCATCGACGGCTTCCCATTTCGCACATCGCTCTTCGGCTCATCGCAGGAGGGCCATATTCTGCTGGTGAACAAAGCCATGCAGAAAGCAGCCGGAGCCGCTCTGGGAAGCATGGTGAACGTCGTGCTTGAGCCGGACCTGGAAGAGCGGACGGCGGTGATTCCGGTGGAACTGGCAAAAATCTTCAGGCAAGACCGCGCGCTCAAGCAGTGGTTTGGGGAGTTGAACTATTCCGCCCGGAAGGATATCGGGAACTGGATCAGCGGGGTGAAGGCTCCAGAGGCGAAAGTCCGCCGCGCGGAACAGGTGGCTGAGCGAATGCTGCTTGCGATGGAAGGGGAGCGGGAACTGCCGCCGTTACTCCAGGTTGCGTTCCGCCGGCAACCGCTCGCGCAGCGGGGATGGGAAGCGATGACGCCCATTCAGCGCAGAGGGCATTTGCTGGGCATCTTCTACTACCAAAGTCCCGAAGCGCGTGAGAAGCGCGCCGCGAAAGCGGTAGAAGAGGCGCTGAAGATGGCCAAATCTAAAATCCCCGAATAGCTGATGCGCCGCGCCTTCGAAGCCGCTAGGGCCTTCCGCGGCTTAGTCATCTTTCTGTGCGGACGTGTACAATTCTCGGGAAACGTTTTCGCAACACTTTGAGGGAGAGATACCACATGCAAGCTCCACGCGCACTTGGTGCGTTTGCCGCACTTGGATTCCTGGCCGCGGCGGCCACCCTTGCAGCGGCGCAAACCAGTCCCGCCACGCTGAGCATTCAACTCCAGAACACCGTGGCCAAGGTGAGTCCGACGCTGTATGGGTTGATGACTGAAGAGATCAACTTTTCCTATGACGGCGGATTGTATGCCGAGATGGTTCGCAATCGGACCTTTAAAGACAATGCCAACGAGCCCGAGCGCTGGTACCTGGTGCAGAACGGCAATGCGCAGGCGTCCATGTCCATCGACAAGAGTACGGGGCCCAGCGAGGCTCTCGATCGAAGCCTCAAGATTGAAGTAAAACAGGCCGAAGCACAGAGCCAGGCCGGCGTCGTAAACGAGGGATACTGGGGATACGCGCTGCGGCCCAATACGACTTACAAAGGTTCGTTCTATGCCAAGGCAGATTCCGATTCGGTCGGCCCGGTCAGCGTAAGTCTCATCAGCGATGACACGGGGAAACCAGTTGCCACCGCGTCAGTGGCTGGGCTGACCCAAGGCTGGAAGAAATACGAATTCACGATGAAGACCGGCGCGATGGAAGCCTCCTCCGCCAATCACCTCTACCTTACGGTTGGACACGCCGGGACCGTCTGGATTGACTTAGTCTCGCTGTTTCCGCCCACTTACCACGATCGCGTCAACGGCAATCGCATCGACCTGATGGAGAAGCTTGCCGATATGCGGCCCGCCTTCCTGCGCTTTCCCGGCGGCAACTATCTGGAAGGCGACCAGATCTTTGAACGATACGAGTGGAAGACCACGCTCGGCCCGCTGGTCGACAGGCCCACCCACCCGAGCCCCTGGCGCTATCGCTCCTCCGATGGGCTCGGCTTGCTCGAGTTCCTTGAGTGGTGCGAAGACCTGCACATGCAGCCGGTGCTTGCGGTCTACGCGGGCTACTCCATGCGGCAGGAACATATCAATCCCGGCCCGGCACTGGATCCGTATGTGCAGGACAGCCTCGATGAACTCGAATACGTGACCGGCAGTACGAACACGAAATGGGGCGCGGTGCGTGCGAAGAATGGCCATCCCGAGCCGTTCCGATTGACCTATGTCGAGATCGGCAACGAAGACTTCTTCGACCGCTCGGGCAGCTACGACGGCCGCTATGCGCAGTTCTATAAAGCTATCAAGCAGAAGTATCCGCAGCTACAGCTGATTGCCACCACGCCGGTCAAGAGCGTGAAGCCGGATGTAGTGGATGATCACTTTTATGAAAGAGCGTCTAAGTTCTTCGACGATACACACCACTATGACAAGGTCGACCGCAATGGGCCGAAGATCTTCGTGGGCGAGTGGGCCACGCGCGAAGGCACGCCTACGCCGAACTTCGGCGCAGCGCTCGGCGATGCGGCATGGATGACGGGCATGGAACGCAACAGCGACCTGATCGTCATGGCCGCGTACGCGCCGTTGCTGGTGAACGTGAATCCGGGTGGCATGCAATGGGAGAGCGACCTAATCGGCTACGACGCGATGAGTAGTTATGGATCGCCGAGTTACTACGCGCAGGTCATGTTTGGCAGTCACATTGGGACTGAAGTTCCGGCCTCCACGCTGGAGCGGAGCGCAGCCGCGGGTCTTCTACTCCGCGACCAACGACCCGGCCAAGGGAGTGGTGTATCTCAAGCTGGTCAATGCATCCTCTGTCGAGCAACCGATGCAGATCAAGCTCGATGGCGCTGCCCACGTGCGGTGCGTCGGCAACCTTGATCACGCTGAGCGCTCATAGCACGCAGGAGACAAACACCCTGACCGATCCGAAGCGACTTGTTCCCGTGCAGACGGAGTTGCATGATGTCGCGGCGACGTTTCAACATACTCTGCCGCCGTACTCCATCCAGGTGGTTGAACTTCGAACGAAGTAAGTGGGAGTAGCAAGACGAGGGCCCGCTCCAGTGCGATTGGAGCGGGCCTTTCTTATTTGCGATCGAGTGTCCAGTTACGGAAGGAAGCGGTGGAAGTAGACGAAGTGTTCTTCGCGTACATAGCCGAGTTTGCGATACAGCGCCTGGGCGGCCAGGTTGTCGTGAGCCGTGGCCAGCGTGAGGCGTTCCGCGCCGCTCTCGATTGCAAAGGCCTCGGCGGCCTTCATCAGTGCGGTAGCAACTCCTGACCTGCGCGCCGAAGGGGCGACGAAAATATCCTCAAGGAACCACATTGGCCGCAGGGCGAGTGTATTGAACGACGGAATGAGATGGACGAAACCGAGCAGCGATGCGTGCTCCGGCCGATCGCGCTACAAAAAACCGGGTGTTCTGTTTTGACACATGCTCCTGAATGAAGCTGAGTGTCTGCTGCCCGGCGGAAGCCTCTCCGTAAAACTGGCGGTAGTCTTCGAACAGCATAGCGAGCAGCCGGGACGTCATGCAGAGTCGCCGGGCCGATCACCAGATCTGAATCGTGCGTCATGGGCAGTTCACCTTGCAGGCTGCAGTGTACTGTACCCAAAAGCGGCGTGATCAAACCTCGGTGTCGTACAGTTCCGATGGCAGCCGAGAACTCATGTGTGCAGGACGGATGAGACTCATGGTCGTCGTCCCTCGTCAATATCTGAGCGCGCGCGGCAGCGCTCGCCAGAGCCGTTCTGTTCTTGACATGCGACGGGAACTTTACTAATGTTAGCGGAATTACTACAAGGTTCTGGAGGGCTGCACGGCACGCGAGTGCGCGCAATCGCAGCCTGTGCGAGAGTCCGCAAGACCCCGTAATCGTCCACGCTTCTGAGGTGTACTTCACTTAGCGGAGGTAGCAGGGATGCAGTTTTCTCCGGGATTCATACGTAGTTGCACTTTCCTCTCCCCACGCAGTGCCCGCCTTCTTACGTTCCTTCTCCTGCTCAATCTTCTTCCGCACATCTTGGCGCAATCGACCGGTGGACGTCTGGCTGGCCAGGTTCTTGATCCAAGTGGAGCTGTGATTCCCGGCGCCAGTCTTACTCTCACCAACTCGAGTGCGGGAACTGCGCAAAACTCCGTCTCGAGTAAGTCGGGAGAGTATGTCTTCAACCAGGTACCGGTCGGAACCTATAACTTGCGCGTGCAGTTAGCCGGGTTCAAGGAGTTTATCGCGAACGGCATCGTTGTGAGTCTGAACGCAACTGTTACCTACGATGTGCACCTCCAAGTGGGCGCGAGTGCTCAGGTGATCGAAGTGGAGGCGCAACCTCCGCTGGTGGACACGACCAGTACTCAACTCGGCGCGGTGATCAATGAGCGCGCGATCTCTACGCTTCCACTGAATGCACGCGATACCTACCAGTTGCTGCAGTTACAGCCCGGCGTGCAGGGCGTGGGCGGATCCGACCTCTTTTACGGAAGCGATAAGGCCGGCGCAGTTTCGGTCAATGGTGGCCGAGGGCGATCGAATAACTTCAGCGTAAATGGCGGCGACGGAAACGACCTGTTCGTCAATTCGCCGGGAATTGAGCCGTCTCCCGACGCGGTGCAGGAATTCCGGGTGATCACCAATACCTTCGACGCCGAGTATGGCCGGAACTCCGGGGCCGTGATCAACGTGGTTACTAAGTCGGGAACCAATGGTCTGCACGGCAGTATCTACGACTATGTTCGGAACAAGGCCCTCGATACGAAGGGATATTTCGATCTCACGACGCCCGATGACTCGCAGCAGCAGTTTGGCGCCACCTTTGGCGGCCCCATCAAGAAAGACAAGTCCTTCTTTTTTCTCTCCTATGAGGGGAGGCAACTTCGCAAGGGTATCTCCTCCGATCGTGTTCGCGTACCCACGGCTGATGAGCGCAACGGCGTGTTCGTCGATGGATTCAACGGACAGAACTCTTCCGGCACGCAGGCCAGCGTCAGTACCGGTACGGTGGCTGCCATTCTTCAGAATCGACCTGGCTGCGCGGCGGCGATCACTGCGGCCGGCGGCACGGTCCCCGACCCGAGTTCGGTCGACCAGGGAAACCCGCTTCCCTGGGCCAATATCTTTCCAACGGGAGTGATTCCGTCTGCTTGCTTTGATCCGGTCGCGGCGAACCTGATCCAGAACTACGTTCCTTTGCCGAATGTGGGAGACGGCTACTACGAAGCCGCGCCAGACGAACACAATCGCGAGAACCAGGGCACACTGCGGCTGGATCATAACTTCAGCGACCGTAACTCGCTAACTGGCTTTTATTATGTCGACGATGGGTATGACGCAAACCCCTTCACGCGATTCCAGGCAGTCACCCCTAACCTGCTGCCGGGGTTCGGCAGTAACAATGCGACACGCAATCAGCAGTTCAACATCGCCGATACCTGGACGCTTGAGTGCCAGCGCGCAGAACGAGGCGAGGATCACTTATTACCGCGAGGGACAACGAACCTTTCTGCATCCGCAGCGCACGAACCTGGTCACCAATTCGTGCAGCGGTGCCGCTCTGAATTACTGCTTCAACGGCAATACTGACACGCCGCTGTATACCTATGATGGGGCCGGTAATGCAACTGCTCTGCCTAACGATCCAAAGCTGGGTATCACGCCAGGGCTTACGGCAGATCACGAAGGCGTGCCCAACATCAACGTAAGTGGCGGCTTCTCTATCGGGAACGACTTTGAAGGCGAGTTACCCCAGGTAGGCAACACTTACTCGGCGATGGATAACTTCTCCAAGACTCTGGGCAAGCACAGCCTCAAGTTCGGCGCGGACTTCCGCGTCCAGCGATTCGACCAGACGCTCTACTACAACGTAAACGGCAGTTTCAGCTTCAGCGGTTCGGGAAGCAACACGCTGGGAGGAACCAACCTCTTCCCCGACTTCCTCACTGGGATTGCCGGACACTACTCTCAAGGCTCGCCGCAAACGGAAAATATTCGTGCCAACGCCTTATATCTCTTTGCTGAGGACAGTTACAAGGTCAAGTCTAACGTTACTCTGAACTACGGCCTTCGTTGGGAACTGAATCAGCCGCTCACCGACGCTTCACACCGGGTTCAGGTCTTCCGGCCCGGGCAGGCAGACACCGTCTTTCCCTGCGCACTCACCGCCGGCAGCCAGGCATCGCTCGGAGCAGCGGACGCGCCCTGCGGCCCGGGCAGCGCTAACGAATCTGTCTTCCCGCTCGGCCTCCTGGTTCCGGGAGATAAGGGCGTACCGGCAGGACTAACTCAGACCTTTTACAAGGCATTTGCTCCCAGGATCGGACTTACCTGGAGCCCTAAGATGTTTCACGACAACTTAGTGGTTCGCGGCGGATTTGGCGTGTTCTATAACCCGATGGAGCAGCTGGTTCTGGAGCAGTTTCAAGGCGAGCCTCCGTTCGGCGGCAGCAGTTCTGTTTCGGAAGGCCTGCTGCAAACCCCCTTTGTTTCGCAAAGCGGTGTGCAGACGCCGAATCCGTTCAATGGCTTCCTCAATCCGAAACCAGGTCAGGCAGTCGACTGGTCGGCATTTCGTCCTATCCTTCTCTTCGGAGAACTGCAGCCCAACCTGAAGGCGCAATATACCGAGCAGTTCAACCTCGGAATTCAGGAGCAGCTTGGAAAGAACATCGTCTTCAACCTGGGATATGTCGGCTCGCAGGGTCATCGTTTGCTCGCGACCTATGATCTCAACCACGCCGATCCGCAGGTGTGCCTGGATCTCAATGCGACACTTGGCGCTGGAACCTGCGGGCCCTTTGGAGAAGACAGCCAGTACATCATCCCGGCGGATACTCCTATCGCTGCGCAGGGACTTCATTTGCCGTACGGACCGACGAAGTTTCTGGCCGCCAATGCGCCTCACGGCGATATCAACCTCGTCGGCCTCCGCCCGTATTCATCGCCCTTCTGCGACCCGGTCAATAATGCCAATTGTCCCAGCGACGGAGTTCCTGTCTTCTCCAACATCTTCGCCCAGGATGAGGTCGCCAACTCCAACTACAACTCGCTGCAGGCATCGCTCGAGAAGCAGTTCTCTAACGGATTGCAGTTCATGGGCGCGTACACCTACAGCAAATCCATCGACAACGCATCGAGCTTCGAACAAAGCCTGGATCCGACGAATTTCCGCAGAAGCCGGGCCTTGTCTCTCTATGACGCTCGCCATCGCTTCGTCTTCAGCGGCGTGTGGGAGCTGCCGATCCGACACTTCGACGGCAGCCTTGGCGTGCTCACGAGCGGATGGACAGCGTCTGGAATCTTTGCCGTTCAAACAGGGTTTCCGATTCGTATGCAATCCAATTCCGATCAGGAATTGCAGGGAAGCGTCGACTTTGAAAGCCCCGGCAAGCCCGACATCGTCAAGCCGTTCAAGCGTCACGATCCGAGACAGCCTTTGAACGGCCTCACCGGGTACTACTTCGATCCCAGCACCTTTGCTTACCCGGCGCTTGGCTCGACCGGCAACGCGCCCAGAAGCTTCTGTTGCGGCCCGGGCATCAACAATACGGATCTTGCCTTGGCGAAGGTTTCGAAGCTGGGCGAGACCAAGATGCTGGAGTTCACGTTCCAGGTCTTCAACGTTTTCAACCGCACACAGTTTCTGAACCCCGATGGCCAGATCGACGACTCGGCGTTTGACGTGAATGGAAACCCGATCGCCGGCGGCCTCTTCGGACAGGTCAGCCGCGCTCGCGATCCTCGGCAGATTCAATTGGCTATTCGCTTCAGAATGTAATTCAATCTGGGGGCGGAGCCGGGCTAATCTCGACCCCGGCTCCCGCGTCATCCTGGTAGGAAACTTCAGCGGCAAGTCTGCACAGAAAGGAACCGGTAAGGACGCCAGGTCACGGGCTGCACGCCGGCTCACCCAGTAACTGCGCATTCGCCGCGAAGGAACCTCGATTTGCACCCGAGCCGGGTTCGACAGTACCGTGCGACGGCGGAAATGCTCTAAACTCAGCTTGCATGGCCAGCCTTCTCCAAAAAGCCGAAACACGGTTTTACCTCCGGTTGCGCCGGGAGCCCCCGAGGACCAAAGCTCATCGGCTCGCGTTTTGGCTGCTCGTCTTCTACCTGATCATGGGGCTCGGGCGCATTTTGCCCGGCACGCCTGGTCAAGTGTTTCAGGTTTTCAGTTTTCTTGACCTGTTGCTGCTCCTGGCGTTCTGCGTTCCCCTGGTGTGGCGCTGGGTCGTGAGCCGGCTGCTCTGGAAGGTCCAGCACCGGCTGGTCGTCACGTATCTGCTCATGGGGCTGGCGCCCGTCCTGCTCCTGGTGACGCTGGGCCTCATCGCTGCGTACATGTTTTCCGGACAGTTTGCCGCCTTCGCTGCGATCGGCGAGATCGATAAGGAACTGGCGCACATCGCGGCCGCCAACCAGGCGTTTGCGCTGCACGTGGCCCACGCTCTCGAAGCCGATCCAAACCTCAAGGAGGTAAGCCTTCCGGAACTCGAGGATCGCAATCGAAAGCATCCCCACCTCGACCTCCAGGTATCCGCGTTTGAAGACGAGAAGAGTCTCAAACTCACATCGGCTCGGCCAGACCTGGGTACCATGGCGCATTTGCCGTCGTGGGTTCCAGACGGCTTCCGAGGCATGGTGTTCCAGGATGGACGAATCTATCTGCGCGCTGTCGATCAACAGACGGTCGGTGCCCACAGCGTCATCCTGGTCACTAGTCTTCCGTTGGAAAAGAGCAACGTCGATAAGATTGCGAACGGCCTGGGCAGGGTGACCATCGTGCCCACGATTAACGTGCCCGATGCAGACCAGGAAAACGTAAAGGCCGCCACTGCTGGAACCTCGCCGCCGGAGAATGCGTCCGGCCCTCGCCCCTCAGTCCAGGTGCACGTAGGTCAGGAGCAGAATCGAAGCTCCATGGTCTATGTGAATGGCCAGGATCCGCGAATGTTTGAGGCGCGCAAGGGTTCGGTAGTTGGTGGAGAACTGGGACCGGCGTCCCACTTCTACGATTTCCGGGTGGAGTTTGTGGCGCCGCTGCTCACCAGCATCTGGAACAGCGGCGAATCGCATAATGCCTTTGTTCGGGTCGAGTCGCGGCCGTCGTTGCTCTACCAGCGCCTCTTCATCGCTTCGCTCAAGATTGCCGCGATTATTCAGGATGCGCTGATCAGCATCGCGGTCATCTTCGCGCTGCTGGAGCTGATCGCCTTCATCATGGCCATGCGGCTCAACCAGACCATTACGCGTTCGGTTCAGGACCTCTACGTCGCTACGCAGGAAATCGACGGAGGCAATCTGGCGCATCGCATCTCCGTCACGCGCAGCGATCAACTGGCCGCGCTAAGCCGTTCGTTCAATGGCATGACCGAATCGCTTGAGCGCCTGCTGCAGGAGCAGCGTGAAAAAGAGCGCCTGCAGAATGAACTGGAGATCGCGCAGGAAGTGCAGGCGAATCTGTTTCCGCATGCGAACATTTCGCTGCCGATGCTCGAGCTGCATGGTGTCTGCCGGCCTGCGCGGAGCGTCAGCGGCGACTACTACGACTTCCTTCTGTTCAATGAGACCAGCCTGGGCCTGGCGCTTGGCGATATCAGCGGCAAGGGAATTTCAGCAGCATTGCTGATGGCTACCCTGCATTCGGCTGTACGTGCCTACCGCTTCGCCGGCGAAGAGCTGATCACGACCGGTGTGACGGCGGTGTACGCGGGAACCGTTGCGAGCGTGCGCAAAGGAGTGGCGGAGATGGAAGGCGGCGAGCTGTTCGAATCGCCGGGCAAGGTGCTCTCGCTGCTCAACCGCCACCTGTATCGCAGCACCCAGCCGGAGAAATACGCCACGCTGTTCCTGGCCTACTACGACGGAATCTCGAGCCGGCTTACCTATTCCAACGGCGGTCAGTTGCCGCCACTGCTGCTACGCTCGGACGATTCCATTACCCGGCTCGATTGCGGCGGAACGGTGGTGGGTCTCATCGATGGCATGAGCTACGAACAGGGAACCGTGCAGATGCGCTACGGAGATATTCTGGTCGCCTACAGCGACGGGGTTACCGAGCCGGAAAATGAATTTGGGGACTTTGGCGAAGAGAGATTGATGGAACTGGTGCGGCGCAATCGCCATCTCTCGCTGGCCGCGATCTCTGAGCAGGTGATGAATGCGCTGCGCAGCTGGATTGGTGGGCAGGAGCAACCCGACGACATTACCCTGGTGCTCGCCCGGCAACGTTAAGCGCAACGATCGGCAACCAGGCGATTGTCAGCGCAGGTTGAACGACTTCACCACAATCGAATTCGGCTGCTTTCCCGAGGGCAGCATGGTGAAGAGGGAACCGACGGCTCGCACTCCGCTGGGAGAGTAGCTCATGGTTCGCACCACCGAGACACCGCCGGACCGTGCGTTGATGGCTAACAGCAGATGTCCCGCGGTTGAGAACGCGAGCGCATCCGGACCGTCGCCCACATGCACGGTGTTGATCAGCTTGCCGTCATCGATGCTGTACACGCGAATCGTGTCTGCGCCGAAGTTGCTAATCCAGAGCGTGCTGTTGTCCGCACCGACCAAGCCCTTCGATGGATGAGGGCCGACCAGATATGCTCCGCCGACCTCGTTCGTATTCGTCGCAATCTCTGAGATCGTATCGCTGTCAAAGCCGGAGACAAACAGCTCGCCGCCGTCCGGTTTGAGTGCCAGATCCACGGGCGACTTGCCCACGTCCAGCAGCGAGAGCAAGCGGTCTTGTTCTGGATTGGGTACATCTTTTCGCGCCAGTCCTATGCTCAATACCTGGTGCCCGGCGGAGCAGGCGATGAAGGCTCTGGAGGAATCGGGCAGCACCGCGATGTCTGTAGCGCCGGGACACCTGCCGAATACCTGGCGGACGCGAAGCGTATGCGGATCGGCGACGGTAACACTGCCGCTCCCGCGATTGCTGACGACCAGCGAATCGCCGTCGGGCGATAGCCGCGCCATTCCAGGGGCTTCGCCTACGCCGATGACGCCGACCTCGCGGCGCGAATTGAGATCAATGACAGATACATTATTCGATCCGGAGTTGGCCACATAGGCTCGCCTCCCGTCCGCATCGACATCGATGAAGTAGGGCTGCCGGCGTACTGGAATGGTGGCGACGACCGCATTCTTTTCGGCATCAATCACGCTGACGGAGCCGCTGGCCGCGTTGCCGCCAGAGTTCACCACATAGACTTCATTGCGCTTGGGATTAATGGCCAGTCCGCTGGGATTGGAGCCCACACCCAATACGCGATCCAGGCGGAGGTTCACCAGGTCCAGCACGGTCACGGTGTTGCTGCCGCCATTGGACACGTAAGCGTATTCGCGATAATTCGCCGCGTATTGGGGAAAGTCGTGGCGCCTGCAGGCACACACGAGCCAAGGGACCGTGAGCAAAACAGCCCACAAGCTCCGCAATGCAGTAAGTCTCCGCGCGCGAATCACCCTACAGAGAGCCAGAGCGGGCTGCCCCTGGCGGCAATGCTGACGCCAGTACCTGGATCCCTCTCGGCACAGTCCGACGCAACACGGCGGCGATCTGGGAGACCTCGTCCATCATGGTTACAAATTGCTCGGGATAGATCGATTGCGCGCCGTCGGAGAGCGCCTTGTCCGGCTGATGATGCACCTCGATCATGAGGCCATCGGCACCCACCGCAATGGCGCCTCGTGCCATGGGCACCACCTTGTTGCGCTTGCCGGTACCGTGGCTGGGATCGACCAGGATTGGCAAATGGCTCAGGCGCTGGACGGCAGGAATAATGCTGAGGTCGAGCGTGTTCCGGGTGTGATCGGCAAAGGTGCGCACTCCGCGCTCGCAGAGAATGACCTGATAATTGCCTTCGCTCATGATGTACTCGGCAGCCATCAGGAATTCGTCGAGAGTCGCCGACATTCCGCGCTTCAACAGCACCGGCTTGCGTTTGCGCCCGGCAGCCTTGAGCAGCGAGAAGTTCTGCATGTTGCGTGCGCCAATCTGGATCACGTCTGCATATTCGGCGACCAGTTCGAGACTCTCATGATCGAGCGCTTCGGTCACAATGCGCAGGCCGAATGCGTCGCGAATCTCCGCCATGATCTTGAGCGCTTCTTCGCCCAGGCCCTGAAACATGTAAGGAGAGGTACGCGGCTTATAAGCGCCGCCGCGGAAGAACTGCGCTCCTGCCTTGGTGAGCTGCTCTGCGATGCTGAATGCCTGTTCGCGCGATTCGATGGAGCAGGGCCCGGCGACGATGGCCAGATCGCGTCCGCCAATGGTCGCGTTGGTGCCGGGGAAGGTGATGACCGTGTCTTCTTCCTTCACTTCTCGGCTGACCAGCTTATAGGGCTTCGAGACCCGGATGACTTCCGCAACCCCGGAGAGCTCTTCCAGGTTTCCCTGATCGATCTGTCCCTGGTTGCCGGTGATCCCCACCGCGGTACGTTGCGCGCCGGGCATAGGATGGGCGCGAAATCCGAGTTGCTCGATATGATCACAGACTGCCTGAACCTCTTCCGGCGTCGCCTGCGACTTCATGACCACTAGCATGGCTAAGTCCTCTCTCGAAAACCCAAATCTCAGTGTAACGGTTTACGCTGGAGAGCGGCAATCGATCCAAAGATGGAGATTGGGCCAGATGGAGAGCGGATTGGCTGCGCAGACGTAGACTGCTTTGGCTCAGGCGCAAAAAAGCCGCCCCGGCAGGCGGCTCTTCTGTTTACGGCACATTCGAACTTCACTGCGAGAGAACCAGGCAAGTGGTACAGGAACGCGTTTGGGAAACGGGCTACGTTGAAACTCAGGCTGATTGAGAGCCACGCCTCGAAGCTACGAGTATCGGGGTCGCGACGACTGCTACGAACAGAACGCCTAGCAGCAGATCGTGCATTTTCCTTCTCCTCGGGCCCAGGCATTTCGCCTCTGAAAAGAGAATGGACTTGTTCAGTCTGGAGTTGAATCCCACTTCAGCGCTGCCCCCGCGTCTTTGGGTGTACGGGTGCTCTACCCATTGGTGTTAGAGCGTGGGCTGAGATTCACTTGCGCCTGCGTAGCCGGGGTGTTTTGCAAGGGCTACTATCGCTAAGGCAGATCAGGATCGGGCAGGGAAGCACGCCTGAGCGTGGGGCGTAGACATGCTTCCCGGCATGCAGCTACTTCATCGGCGTGGCTGTCAGTTCGACTTGTATCTTGCCCTTGGAATTCAGGTCATCCGAGGAGAAGATGATGCTGGGGCGATCGAGTGGAATCAGGACGGCTGCTTCCCAGCGATTTTGACGAATGACGGGCGTTTGAGAGGCATCGGGTGTCTGGTTGGCGACGCTGCTGACCTCGGCAGTGACATCCATGCCGATCTGGCTTTCCACTGGATGTACGTTCTGAATGTCGATGTTCACGCCCAGGTCCACATATTGCACTTCGTGCTTCTCGCCGGTGTAGATCGGGATGCGGCTTCCAGTGCGGATGGAACCGCTTCGTCCCGACCGGCCGGTGGTACACATGGTCGAATACGCCCGGGTGTTCAGAACTTTCCCGTCGTCGCCAATCTCTTTGACGAGGAATTGCAGGCGGAAGAAGTGGGCGGCTTCGGGAGCCGTCTTGTTCGCGGACACACCGGGATTGGCATTATCCTGTGCGGTGCCGCGAGGAACACCCGAGAACAGGAGAGCGAGAGCGAGGCATAACCAAAGCTTGTTGCGCATTGAGGCTCCTTACTGAGGATGGCTGCCGCTTGCTGGCGGCAGCGGGTCGATGTGAATTTCAGCGATGCGGATCGGCTCCAAGTGAATCGGTTCCTTCGCGACGATGGGTGACTGCCTGGAGACACGCGCGGAAGCGGCTGCGTATGTCACGAGCAGGCGTTCCTGCGGGCTGAGGGGCTCGGGCGTGGGGAATACTTCCTTCCTCGGCGAATACGGCCGCAGGGCTCCGGAGTGGTGAGCGCGAACTACTCTCGGTACTGGATTCTGCAAGTGAGAGCCAGTGCCGGCCGCAACCTGAGGTCGTGGTACTAGCGCAGGCCGCGAGGAACCGATGTTCGCCGGCTTGGTGTGCCGCTGGGTTTGGAATGCGAAGACGCAGAGGATGACGAGGCACACAGCAGCCGAGACCAGTGAGATCATGCGCCAGCGATTAGGTCTCTGCGAACCTGCTGCCTCGATCCTCACGCGGGCCAGTACGCGGCGCTCCAGGCCGGGTCGAGGCTCTTCGGCCGCGTACGACTGAAGCGCTTCTTCAAGGGCGCGATCCAATCCGCGTTCATCGTCCATAGCGGCTCTCCATGGTGATCGATATCTTTTGCTTGAGCAGTTGCCGCGCGCGCTGCAATCGCGTCCTCACCGTGCCTTCCGCGATGCCCAGAATCTCGGCGACCTGCCGCGAGTTCAGCTCCTCTATCGCTGAGAGAATCAGCGGTTGACGCAGCTCCTCGGGCAAGGCATCGATCAGATGGTGAATGGACAGGCGCCAGTCCGCATCGACTGCGGCCTGCTCCGGATCGGCATCCCGGGAAACCGGCTCCTCATCGTGGGCTACGCCGGAGCGCGACCGCGCGACCAGCTTGTCTACCGCCACGCGCCAGGTTACCCGCGCCACGAAGGCTGCCTCATCCCGCAGATCGTGCCAGCTTCGATTCTTGTAAAGCTTGAGAAAGGTCTCCTGCACCACGTCCTCGGCATCGTGCGAGTTGCGAAGGACCGCATAGGCGACGCGGTATGCGAAGCGCGACCGGCGTTCGACCAATGCTTCGAACGCGGTTTCGTCGTGCTTGGCCACCCCTTGCGGCTCCTCGTGTGCAGGCCACCATCATCCATCATGGTGGCCTGTTCACTCGCTAAGACCGTCGCAAGTGGCAAGGTGTTCGGATTTAATTTGTGTGCAGATTGGGGCGCAGCGCAGGCCGGAGCGAGCCGGCCCGCTCTTACGCGGCGGCTTCGCTGAATCCGCTGGGAAGGTGAATGATGAAGACTGTGCCTGAACGGCCGGGTATCGTACAACTTCTGAAACGAATCGTTCCCCGATGGCGATGAATGATGGCCTTCGACACCCACAGGCCAAGGCCGGTCCCTTCCTTACCCTTGGTGGTAAAGAAGGGAGTAAACAGATGTTCGCGGTGAGCGGGGTCGATGCCGCTTCCGTTGTCAGAAACAGCAATGCGCAGGTGGGTTCCGCGCCGGGCCGCGTGAACCTGCAGATGCCCCTCGTTACCAATGGCTTCGAGCGAATTGGAAAGCAGGTTCAGCAGCACTTGCAGGATTTCTCCACGCTTCGCATAGAGTGGCGCCGGAGGCTTGTGGTGAATCGATACGGTGGTATTCCCGCGCTTGAGGCGGGGCCCGAGCAGATTGAGACAGCTCTCGATGAGATCTCCCAGCTCGAAGACCTGGCTCTTGGTTTCTTCGCGATAGAAGCTCAGCGTCTGTCGCGAGATCGCCTGTGCACGCCCCAGTTCGTGTTCTGCGTGGTCAAGATACGTACGAATCCTGTCTACCGAATCGTCGGCCTTGGCCAGGTAAACGAGGTTGGTCACGGCTTCGAGCGGATTGTTGATTTCATGCGCTACGGTTGCCACCACCCGGCCCGCAGTCACCAGCCGTTCACTTCGTTCCAGCGCCTCGTCTGCCTTTTTCTGGGGCGTGATGTCGATGTCGAATCCTACGATGGTCTCGGGCTGGCCGTTTGCGTCATAGCAGACCTCGCCGTGGCTGCACACCCATCGTATTTCGCCCTGCGGTCCCGTAAATCGGAATTCGCTCCGAAACTCGGTGTGGCGCCGTTCGCGGAGCTCCGCATTCATCGCGCTGATCCTCAAGCGGTCATCCTGGTGCACTCTGCGTGACCATTCCGCCGAATCTACATACGCTTTGGAAGAGAATCCGTACATGCTGAGGCATCGATCGCTGCAATATACGCTGTCTCGTTTGACGTCCCAATTCCAGAAGCCACCATGAGCCGCGCGCTCGGCCACGCCGATCCATTGATGAAGCCAGGAATCCTGCAAGTCCGTGGTTTTCGTGATCAGACTCTTCACGTTGCGCCTTTTCCCAATCGAGAATCCCTGCCCGGCGCCTAAATTGCCTGCTGCACACTCTTACGCCAGTGCGAACACGTTCGACAGAGGTGGGGGTGCCACCCGCCGCTCGCTGATCAGCCGCGTGATGGTCCTCTTGCTGTGGGATGCCCGGTCTAACAGGATTGTTAGCCAGATTTGAAGCGGAACTTGAAATAGCCCTATTATTTTTTCGGCAAGAAAATCGCGCGTTGGCGAACGCGCGGAGGAGAACACCAGAATAGCGCCAGAATCAAGGTCTTGGCGTGAAGGCCAAGCCTGAGGCGCCGCAGGTCAGCGTTTCGGCGGGGTGGTTACCCACCAGATCACTTCGCCCAGCATCGACCAGTGATTTTTGGCCGAATATTCTTCAGGCGCGTACTGCGGATTTTCGGCCACCAGCATGTGCAATGGGCCGACCTGACGCAGCCACGTAGCCTTGAGTCCCTGATCGCGGTGAGATGCCACCACGATTTTTTTATCCAGCTTGGCTAAATCGGTGCTGGCGGTATCGACGATGATGACTGAGCCGTCCTCGATCAGGGGCGACATGGAATCGCCTACGACCTTCAACCCAACCAGGGCCTGAGTATTGGCATTGGCGCACCAGTCAAGCGGAGCAGTCAGAATCTCTTTAACCTTGGCCGCATCGAGGTCAGGGGGCGGCCCAAGGCCCTGCGCCGCGGCGTGCACCCTCGCATCCAGAAGCGGAATGGCGACTCCATCCGGAAGCTCTTCCATGCTGGTCGAAGAGATCTTTTGCCCGGCCACCATTTTGAACGCGGTGAGCTTGGCAACGACAGATGTGTTGATCGCATCTCCATCAAGAAAGTGAGCGGGTGAATTCGATCCAGTCAGTCCGGCCTGTTCCCAGAAATACAAGTTATCCGGAGTTCCGGCCAAGTTAGCTAGCTTGATGTAAGTTTCTGCGGTCGGGCGATGAGTTCCACGAACCCACCGGGATACGGTCATGGGCGAAACGCTCAGCCTCTCGGCCAAGCCTGCTTGCGTCAATCCGAGCTTGCGAAGGAGTTCTTCGATCCTTGCTGCCCAGTGGGGCTTCTTCAGGGAGGACATTCAGCCTTCAATCTTGGCGAACATTATTGTTACAACTACACTGTTATCAATAACTTAGATGCAAGTAGGAGAGTAACACACGTCGGTATGTCATTTAATTCCGAAACTTTCCGGTAAATGAAGCCGACGGGGCCGGGTTCCCAGTAGAACTGTTTCTCCGGTGCCTGGACTTGCTGTCTGGGAGAATGTAGCCAGACTTGAGCCGAATGGCTCGCGAGTGAGGTGGTAGTGGGGCAAGTATACGCTCATTCGTGTTAGTCAACGGAAAATGCGCGGAATCGAAGAAGTTACCGGAGTCTCTACGGACTTAGGTTCAGAAGCAGCGCGTACGCGTCCGAACTAACTGGTCTCGCCGCTCTGCGTAAGCTTCGGACGGCGCTCGCGTCGCGGGATTGAAAGACTTCGCCAGAAACACAAAACCCCACCGCGAGGTGGGGTTTTGTGTTCGCTCGCTATAAGTCGCGAGCGAGGGTTGGTGGCGTGTTAGAACACGAACTTCGCTGCCAGTTGCAGGGTACGCGAGTTGCTCGAGAACACCTTGCTCGCCTGATCGAAGAGCCCGTTGGTTGGACGCAGGAAGTTGGTGGTGCCGCCTGACGTGTCTCCCTTGGAGTCGACGGTGTTGATCGAGCCGGAGATGAATTGCGGGTGGTTGAGAGTATTGAACGCCTGCGCCTGGAATTCGAAGGCGTAACGCTCGGTGATGTTGAAGCGCTTGATCGCGGTGGCATCCAGATCATTGATGGGCTTCAGCGGCAGGGTATTTCTGGAAGCAGTTGGCCAAAGCTCCCACCTGGGCCTGGATGTAGTAAGCGTCCGGGTTATTGGCGACAGTAGGCGACAGTGTTGGCGGCGCAAGTGGTGGCCGGTGCTGTGCACAGGCTTGCGCGAGCCGGGTCGTAGACTGCGGTGACGCCGCTTCCGAGGGATTTGTTGCCGTGCGGGTTGATCACGGTACGATCGCCTGCTGCATCGCCGTTCAGATTGGAATCCACTCCCGACTGCACAGTGGCGTATTCGGGCGACTGATAGGTGTAGACGGGAGCAACTTCCCAGTTGCCCACCGCGTTCTTCAGGAACCAGTTGTGACTGTTCTTGTAGAAGGGCAGGGCGTAGATGGCTGCAAGCGAGAGGCGATGCGTGCGGTCGAGTGCCGAGCGGCTATAGTCATTCGAAACATTCAGCCAGTCCTGGGAACGGCGCGGACTCAACACCGTCGAAAACACGTCGGCGGTAGCGTCATCCATGGTCTTGCTCCAGGTGTAGGCGAAGTTCAGATCCAGCCCATTCTGGAAGCGGCGATTCAAGCTGCCGGCCAGACCGTTGTAGTTGGATTCGGAGGAGGGCGCGAAGGAGACGACGCTCGAAGTGAAGCCGGCGTCCTGGATAGGCCGCCACGTAATTGGATTGAGCATTGATCGTGGCCCAACGTGGTGGGGAATGCCGAGGAAGAAGTGTTGTTCGGAGTCGCAGTCAAGGTCGGGATGAAGAGGCTGGGGGTCGACCTTGGGCTTGCGGTTCAGCCGGATCTGCGTGGAGAGGTGAATACCGCGCGTACCCAGATAGCGAACTTCAGCCGTGTAGTTGGAGGCGAAGACGCGCTGCACGCCGAGAGACCAGGTTTCCGCATACGGCAGCTTCTGGTCGGGAACATACGCGGAAGTAGCCGCGCGCTGATCGTCTACCGTGGCGAACGTCGCCAGTGTGCCTGTACCAGCAGCCAGCCCGCCGTTGGCGAGGAAGTTCGGGTCGCCCGGCTGAGGCTGCCCGGTATTGCCCACGTCGTTGGTGGACGAGTACTGCGGCGGGAACGAGAGGATGCCCAGGTTGTCGTAGAGGACGTCGTACGCCATGCCGAAGCCGGCGCGAACCGAAGTCTTCTGGTCCGGAGCCCAGTCGATCCGACGCGAGGAGCGAAATTGGTGTACTGGGGCTTCGGCTTGCCGAACTGAATGAGTCCGGGGACGCTGGCGGCGGAGTTCAGGGCCTGTGAGCGCTCACCAACGGGGACGGAGGTGAACTCGTAACGGAGGCCGTAGTTCAGGCTCAGGTTGGGCAGGACGCGCCAGGTGTCGTTGGCATATCCGTAGAAGGAAGTCTGGTCGCCGTAGTAGAAGAAGTTGCCGGTGGAACGCTCGCCGAAGTTGGTTGCGCCGAGATCGTGGAGATACTCGGTGAGGCCATTCCAGTAGTAATCGCCGCGAACGCGTTGGGTGAAGCTCTGGGGCGAGATGAACTTGCGCCCGTCAAAGCCGAACTTGAGCGTGTGCTTGCCCTTGACCCAGCTGATGTTGTCCGTGAACTGATAGAGATTCTGGATGGTGGACTGCGGCGCGTTTCCGTCCGGCCCGATGTTGATGGCGCCCTGATCAAAGAACGTCAGGTTGGGGAAGGAGTCCAGCCCCGGGAAACGCGAATGAGCCCGGAAGGGGTTTCGTTGAAGTAGCGATTGAAGCCGATGCGGACTTCGTTGGTGAGCGAGGGCGAGAAGTTGTGGTACTCGCTCAGCGCGATCAGGTGGAACTTGTTGGGCAGCGGCTGGAAGAACGCGGGCAGGCTCGCAGCGGTATCGATGTCTGTCAGGTCGTTGTAGAGGTAGCGGAGGCGGAAGCTGTCGCTGGGCGTGATGGTCCAGTCGCCGCTGGTGGTGAGCGCCTTGAAGTTGCTGAAGTTCGGCGCCTTCACCTGGAAGTTGCCCAGCGGAATGTCGGTCGAGCTACCGCTGCCATAGATTCCGACGGAAGTGTCCAATCCGTGCCGCTGAAGACGGTCAGGAACTGCGGCCCGCTAGACTGGTTTCCGCAGGCCGCATCGTTGGAAGCATCGATCTGGCTGGGTGAGGCCGGGATGTACTTCTGGTATAGACGCCGAGGTTGTTGGCAGTTGAACCCATAAGGAGCCGGCAAGGCTGGTGAGGGTGCTCAAACCGTCCGCAGTCGGCGTGCAGAGGGCAGTAGCTGCCGCTCTGGCCGGTGGTCTGGCGCTCGTAGTTGGCGAAGAAGAAGAGCCGGTCGCGCTTGATGGGGCCGCCGATCTGGCCGCCGTAGCGGTTGAAGTCGTAGCGGGGATTGTTGGCAGCACTTGCCGGTGCCCGGCAAGTGCGAGCCACCGTGGCGTCGATCGCATTCAGATTGCGGTTGTCGAAGTACTCATACGCGCGGCCGTGGAAGGTGTTGGTTCCGCTGAGCACGGTGGTGTTGAACTGGCCGCCGGCCGAGTGGCCGAACTCCGGCGAGAACTGGTTGGTGATAAGCGTGAACTCGCCGACCGCGTCGTTGGGGATATAGACCAGAGGTCCGGTGACCGACTTGTTGTTGTTGTCGATGCCTTCGATGGTGAAGTTATTGGCGCGCGGACGCTGTCCGCCGACCGAGGGGCCGGTGCCGGCGCCGATACCGCCGCTGGTCGCGACGTTCGGACTTAACAACGAAACGTTGAGCACGCCCAGGCCGATGGTGGCGGTGGGCAGCTCGGTCACTTCCTTATTGGAGAAGGTCTGCTGCAACTGCACGGTGGTGGTGTCGAGCGCGACACCTGCTTCTGCGGAAACTTCCACCTGCGTGGTGGCGGAGGCCACCGGCAGCACCAGCTTGGCGGCCAGCGTCTGATTCAGGCGGGCTTCAAAGCCCTGCAAAACGAAGGTGCGGAATCCGGCGGCTGAGCCCTTGATGTCGTATAAACCTGGAGGCAGGTTGGAAAAGCGGAATTCGCCATTCGCGTTGGAGGTAGCGTTATAGCTGATGCCGGTCGCCTTGTTGGTGGCCACCACGCTTGCACTGTCAATGGCCGCTCCGGTCGCGTCGGTCACGGTTCCGACTACGTCGCCGCTGGTGGTCTGCGCATACGCGCTGGGCGACAGGGACATGGTGGTGAAAACTCCGAGACCCAAGGCAAAACTGAACGCGAGTGAACCGACCATGTTGCGTCGGGAATTACGGGGGCCGGTTGTATTGCATTTCCGCAGAAATTTGGACATTTACCCTCCTGGTTTCTCGTACTCTTTTTGTTTCGCCACCCGCATGTGGATTAGGAGTTGGGGCGCGATTGTGACTGGGATCAGTCGGGTGGGTAAGCAATTGAGCTGCCAGAGTGGTGACCTGGCGGAAGTTTAGTTTCGCGAGGCTGTTAACACCGATGTGACTCCTAAGCTGTTAATAGCAGGCGGAGCAAAGTGGGTTTCGGCGGTATTTCGATGATTTCGCGGGATTTGTCTTGGCAGGGTGTTCGAGGGCTGAAATCGCCGCCGGTGAAAGGTTCCCGGAATGCGGATCAGTTTTGGCGTGGAATACGGAATTGCATAGACGAGTGTAGGCGGGCTGAAGTTGCAGTTTTTAGTGATAAGCGGTCTGGTTAGTGTGACAGACAGCAACAGGCGAATCTGGCTGACTCATTCGAAAGCAAGGCTCGAAATTCACTGGAAATTTGCTTATTTCGAATCGGATTTCCCGAGGGACCGCCATTTCGCGACCACATAGCCGAGATAGGCGAGCTGCAATCCCCAGGTGAAGGCATAGGCAGCGATCAGGTGCTGGTGCGCCATGACGGAGTCCATCTGATGATTCCAGGGAAAGCCAACAGCAAGCAGCGAAAGCGGCATCATGGAGATCTCCTTTTATCGAGTCACTTCAAGGGTGGAGTGCAAGGCTTCGAGTGCCGCTCGTTCGTCGATGGCCTGGCGCCGCTTTTCAACTCCATAACGGAAACCGGTGATCAGCAGGCCCCACATAGCCATCCGGCCAGGTTCCACCATACCGCGGGCCACATGCTCGAGTCGAGGCCGAGTTCGGCCCACCTGATGACCGGGGCCGGATGCTGTGTCCGCCACCAGCGAGTGGACATGTAGACGATGGGCACATCGATGTAGCCGAAGATCGCCAGCACCGCGGCCATGGTCTGCATCTGCGGGCCGGCTGCGAAGTTGCGCAGCAGCAGATAGCTCACGTAAATCAGCCACAGGACCAGGGTCGAGGTCAGCCGCTCATCCCACGTCCACCAGATTCCCCATACCGGGCGCGCCCAGAGCGGGCCTGTAACCAGGACGATCGTGCAGAAGATCACGCCCATCTCGGCAGTGGCCGAGGCCACCGCGTCGGCGCTCAGAGCGCGTTGCGAGGTTACTCTTGCGGCGCGAGACCAGATACACGATGGAGGCGATCAAATTCGACCAAGAAAAACAGGAACGCCAGCCAGGCCGAGGGCAGGTGATAGTAGAAGATACGTTGCACATTGCCCATCGTGGCTTCGGTCGGCACCACGTACATGGCCACGTAGAAGCCGTATCCAAGCAAGCCGAGCGTATCATGAAGCCACAACCAGCGAATCGCCTTCATGCGGTATTCCTCTTAAAAGTAGCAGTAGTTTATCAGCGGCCATACGATCGGCTTGGAAGATGTTCTGAGATGGTCCCTTGATGTTGAGGACCGGGCAGAGGCCGCAGGTCGAGTTTACTCGGCATTGAAAATGGTTTCGAACAACAGCATGCTGATGGTCGTGAAGATGATGTCGTACCCGGCGAGCATCTTGATCCACCAGCTCGGGTCCGATTCTCCGGTCAGGATGCCGCTCGGTCGCCAGCACCATGGCCAGCAGCGCAGGAATGAAGATAGGGAAGAGGATCAGCGGCAGCAGCAACTCCCGATTGCGGGTCCGGATGGAGAGCGCAGCGAAAAACGTCCCGTTGACCACCAGCGCCCATGTGCCCGAGCGGCAGCACCAGCGCCAGCTGCCAGGCCGCGCCCGATGGAGTGCAGGTTGTAAAACATGATGAACAGCGGCGCCAGCAGGATCTGAATGATGGTGACGAAGAGGAAGTTGGCGATCACCTTGGCCATCAGCAGCGACCATGCCGGAGCGGGCGCCATGCGTTGCGCGTCGATGACCTGGTGCCGAATTCGCGGGCCCAGGCCTGATTCAGAGCCGTCACCGAGGCAAACATGGTGGCCACGCAGATGATGCCGCCGGAGATTCGCCGCGACTCCGCCGGCGTGGGATCGAAGGCCAGGCTGAACAGCACGACCACCAGCAGCGCGAAGAACAGCATCGAGTTGACCGCGTCTTTCGATCGCCACTCGATGCGCAGATCCTTGACCAGATGGGTGATCAGGTAGGAAGTTCATTCGGTCTGCCCTGGTCAGGTCAGCGACCGTAGCTTCGGCGGCTCGCAGGTAGTCGGCGGGAGCGAGAATGAGCTGCGTTCCGCGCACGCCGGCCGAGACGGAGATGAGGTCGAAGAGCTCGATCGTCTCGTCGACAAAGACCGGGATAGGCCTTCTTTGCGCCGAAGACGGTAACGCCGCCGCGAATGTAGCCCGTCAGCGGCTGAACCTCTTTGAGGGACACCAATTCGACTTTGCGAACGCCCGCAGCGCTTGGCCAGTTTCTTGAAATCCAGCTCCGCATCACCGGGAATGACGGCGAAGAGGTGTTCGCGATCGCCGGTGACGCACAGCAGGGTCTTGAAGACCTGCTCCGCGCGGCATGCCGATCTTGGCGGCCACGCTGGTGGCGGAGAGGTCTTCAGGATCGACCTCGTATTCGCGCAGTTCGTAGGGGATCTGCAGCGAATCGAGAAAACGGGCCGCGTTGGTCTTTGGTGGCCGTCATGCCTGCCCGACCTCGGCGGGTTCACCAGCGAGGGTCCGGGATCGAGCGCCACCAGCCGTCCGGCCTGCAGCGTGAGGAAGTAGTCGGCCAGCGGCGCGGCCAGTTCGCGCTGATGGGTGGTCAGCAGAATGGTGCGTTGTTCGGAGCGGAACTTGGCCAGCAGCGTCAGCATCTGGTGGGCGCTGTGTCACGTCCATATTGGAGAAAGGCTCATCCAGCAGCAGCAGTTCCGGCTGCGCCACCAGCACGCGGGCGAGCGAGGCGCGCTGGCGCATGCCTTGCGAATACTGCCCGAAGGTTCGCTCCAGCTCAGGATCCAGACCCACGGCGCGCAGCGCCTCTTCCGGCGTGAGGCAGGGCCGCTCGCGGTACAGGCTGGCGAAGTAGCGCAGGTTTTCAACGCCGGACAGTTCGTCGTACATCATCGGCGCGTGGCTCATGTAGCCGATGCGGTCGCGGTGGTCTTCCGGCTGCTCCTGATCGAAGACGCGCACCGTTCCGAAGCTGGGTCGAAGCAGGCCGGCGAGAACGCGCAGCAAAGTCGACTTTCCCGCGCCGTTTTCGCCCAGCAGCACGTAGCAGCGGCCGACTTCGAAGCTGACGGACACCTGGCGCAGCGCGGCGAACGTGCCGAAGAGCTTCGAGACACCAGTTAGCTGAGCGATTGGAGGCATACGGGTGAGGCACTGCGCGATGCAAAGGAACGAAGATATCAGGCTTGCTCATGACCGGCTGCCGGAGCGAGTGCTGTTCTCGCGAACGAAGACCGGAGGCCGCGTTTTAGTTCTGCATGCCGCCATGCAGGCGGGACCATCGAAGCGGTTCCGGTCGGCCTTAGTGGCGGCGGGAGCGGCTCCTGGCGTCGCTGCCCGGCTGCGCAGGAGCATATTTCGATGCGCACTTGGCCTGCAGCTGCGTGGCATGGAAGACGCCATCCCGGCCATAGGTGCCGATGGCCAGTGCCTGCGCGTTGTCCTTGAAGGTGTCGGGCGGCGGCTCGGTTCCTTTGTAGTCCACGGAAATGCGGCGGTCGTTCTCTACCAGCACGAAGTGCGCGCTGGTGCCGACGTGCTGGATGGAGCCCGGCGCCACATTGCCGGCCACGCGCAGATGGCGCGTGTAGGCCTTGCTGCCCATCCCCTGCAGCTCCTGGATGGTGACGTAGTAGCTCTTGTTCGCCTGCACGCCGCTGACGGCGAGATAGCTGATGGTGCCAGAATTATCGCCACCGCTATCACCGATCCGTAAACCTTGATTGCTGCTTTTCATAGAGGTTGCCTTCAGAGTAGGGAGAGGCGAACCGGCCCGTCAAGCGTTTCCTTTGCTGAACGAAAGATCCCGTCTCACTGCACCAGTGTAGAAGAAACTGCGGCAGAGCCGGTGATTTGGATCACAATGCCAAAAGTGGGCAGTTCGATCGGTACGGCTCGGAGTCTTTGCGGCGTCGCCTGCGCTCTGAAAGGCGGCTGCCCCGGGTTAACCCTCTGAAATCTGAGGCTATAATCAACAGAATCCGTCACAACGACACGACCCCAGCAACTAATTCTTCCACATACTTTCGAGGTGACAATGAGCAGCAGCGGCAACGGCTTTCCAGGGAACGGCAGCATTGAACACGAGAGATCCTGTCGCCGCGGGCCGAGTGGATCGTCAAGCGGAAAGAGGAGGCAGCCCGGACCGGCGACACCAACATGTCGCAAATGCACTTTGCGCGCCTGGGAAAGACCACGGAGGAGATGCTGTATGTGGCCAACGGGAACAACTGCAGCCGGAGCTGATCCGCCAGGAAGTGGCTGCCGGCCGACTCATCATCCCCGCCAACATCAATCATCCTGAGGTGGAGCCGATGGGGATCGGCGTGGCGACGCGCTGCAAGGTCAACGCCAATATCGGCAATTCAGCGATTACCTCGAACATCCAGGACGAGCTGAAGAAGCTGCACGCGGCGGTACAGTTCGGCGCCGATACGGTGATGGACCTTTCGACCGGCGGCGACATCCCTGAGATTCGTGATACCATCCTGCGCCACTCGCCGGTGCCGATCGGCACGGTGCCGATCTACGAGGCACTCAACCGCGTGAAGAAGCTGGAAGACCTGAACATCGATGTGTATCTCGAAGTCATCGAAGAGCAGGCGCAGCAGGGCGTGGATTACTTCACCGTGCATGCCGGGCTGCTGATCGAGTACGTTCCGATGGTTGCGAAACGGATTACTGGCATTGTGAGCCGCGGCGGCTCGATCCTCGCCCACTGGATGACGCACCATCACAGGCAGAACTTCCTCTACGAGCACTTTGACCGCATCGTGAAGGTTATGGCGAAGTACGACGTCAGCTTCTCGCTCGGCGACGGGCTGCGGCCCGGCTGCATCGCCGATGCCAGCGACGAGGCGCAGTTCGCCGAACTGAAGACGCTGGGCGAGCTCACCCGCATCGCCTGGAAGGACGATGTGCAGGTGATGATCGAGGGACCGGGACACGTGCCGCTCGACCAGATCGAGATGCAGGTGACCAAGGAAGTCGAACTCTGCGACGGCGCCCCGTTCTACACGCTGGGGCCGCTGGTTACCGACATCGCTCCGGGTTACGACCACATCACCAGCGCCATCGGCGCGGCCATGATCGGCTGGCACGGCGCGTCCATGCTCTGCTACGTCACTCCCAAGGAGCATCTTGGCCTGCCGAACGAGAAGGATGTGAAGGACGGCATGATCGCTTACAAGATTGCCGCCCATGCAGCCGATCTTGCACGGCATCGTCCGGGTGCGCGCGACCGGGACGACGCCATCAGCTACGCGCGCTACACCTTCGACTGGGACAAGCAGTTTGAGCTGTCGCTCGATCCGGAGACGGCCGCGATCCATGCACGACGAAACCTTGCCCGACGACTACTACAAGGAAGCGGCCTTCTGCTCCATGTGCGGGCCGAAGTTCTGCTCGATGAACTGGTCCAGCAAGGTGGACAAGTTCAACAAGGAAGTACACGGGCTGGAGAAGCAGGACCTGACGCAGCTGGTCACGCTGCAGGCGCAGCAGGTAAGCGCGAAGAACTAGCCGCAGGCCGGGCATCCACCGGCTCGAGGCTTTTAGACGAGAGCAGCACAAAGGCCGCCCATGGTTTTGGGCGGCCTTTGTGTATTTCTGCGGGCCATGAAGCAGAAAGATGTTCAGGTGGTACTCTCGCCCGGAAATTACGCGGCGTCTTACCAGCGCGCGCAGCTACAACACAAGGCGAGACAATCATCGCAACGAAGAACAAGGCAATCAGCAAATCCTGCATGGTGTGGCTTTCTCCTTTTGTGGAGGCTGTTTGCCTCCTGACACAATCAGAATGCAACCGACGCCGCATTCCTGCCCATAGCACTTCCGCACGGGATCCATACCCCGTTGGTGGCATTTCTGGCTATTCGGTGCGGAAACAGGACGCTATTTACGCAATGGATTGCAGCACCGCGGTCGCTCGCTGGATGGCGGCGGTGAGCGCAGTCAACTGGGCCTTGGCGCGTGCCTCATCCTTCGCGTCGAGGGCTTCGTTGACGCCGGGCACCACCACCGCGGCGTAGCCCGGTGTATTCGCCGGGGGCGTAGATGGCGTGCTTGAACCAGGGCCGATTCGGCAGTCCCTCGGGCAGCAGCAGGCTCTCCTCGGTCTGGCGCAGCGCGGCATTCAAGGCTTGTGCGTTTGCCCCGGGAGACGACTGCTTCGCATGAACCCGGTCCGGCCGCGGCGGTGAATTGCTGCGCGGCGGTCAAAGCGGCGGAGAAGTCAAGATTCGGCCATCCCGGAGGCCTTTTTCTTCGCCTGTTCCAGATACGATTCGATCTCTTTGCCGTAGGTCACGTAATCGTAGGGCAGCACGTCGCAGTCCGCCATGTGCAGCACTTCGAGCCCCATCACGCGCGCCTGTTGCTGCTCGTAGACGAACGTCGGATCCGCGTTTTTCATGAACCAGCTGTAGTTGTCGAAGACGGAGTGGTAGACACCGTAGGGGCCGCCCGAAGAGATGTCGGTCGAGGGCACGCCGAGGTGCTGGATGAAAGGGCGTGTAGTCGGAACCGCTGCCGAGGTCGCCCACTTCGACGTCGTCCTGATGCGGAATTGGTGCGCGACTGGTTGAAGCCGTTGTTCGGATGCGCGCGATTCTCGCCCGAGGCCTGCTCCGCCTTCCACTGGTCGTAGACGGTGCCGCCCTTCGGGCTGGGAACCTCGCGGGCGACTTCGCGCAGAAACTGCTTGAGAGACGGCACGGCCGATGCGCTGAAGTCTGGGCCGGAGACGGCGACGTCGGTGTTCAAATAGGCGACGGCGTGCTGCAGTTGCTTGGCGTGATCTTCGGCCCACTCGGTCGAGCCGATCAGGCCTTCTTCTTCGGCGTCCCAGCTTCCGAAGACGATCGTGCGCTTGGGCTTCCAGCCTGTCTTGAGCAGGGCGCCGATGCCGCGAACCGACTCCAGCATGGCGGCGGTGCCGCTGTTGGGATCGACCGCTCCATAGACCCAGGCGTCGCGATGATTGCCCGCGACGACCCACTCGTCGGGGAATTCGCTGCCGGGAATCCGGCCGATCACGTCCCAGATGGTCTGCATCGAGTAGTCCTGACGCAGCAGCATGTGCACCTTCACGCCACCGGGCCCGACGTGATAGTTGAAGGGCAGTCCACCCTGCCAATCGCGCGGCGCATCGGGACCGCCAAGGTGTTCGAGAATGGGCGAGGCGTCATGGTAGGAGATGGGCGTGGAGGGAATCGTCGGCAGGCTGGTGACTTGCGCGATGGGCACACGCTGACTCTCGGGCAGGTCAGGAGTGGAGGCAACGCCGGGCGTGGTCGCGTCGCCGGGATACTTGAACATGTATTGCACTGAGCCGCGCTGAACGCCGGTTTCCGGGCGGTAGGGGCCGCGCGGATAGATGTCGCCGCGCGTGTAGCCATCATCGGCAGGATCGGAGTAGATGATCACTCCGGCCGCGCCGTGCTGTTGCGCGACATAGACCTTGACGCCGCGAAAATTCGATCCATAGCGAACCAGAACAATCTTGCCGCGCACATCGATGTGCAGGTCGTCCAGCTTCTTGAAGTCCTCGGGCCGGCCGTAATTCGCGTAGACCACTTCGGCGGTCACATCGCCCGATGGCGAGCTGCCGTTGAAGGGCGTCACCACGCGAGGATCGTCCTGGAAGGGGTCGCCGGCGACGTGTTCGCGGGTTGGGCCGCGCATCAGGATCTTTCCATCCGCATCGGTGGCCTCGAGACGAATCTCCTTCGGCAGGTTCAGCCACGCGCGATAGGGAACGATGCTGGTCTCGAGTCCCGCCTCGCGGAATTTGGCGGCGACAAATTCTGCGGTCGCATAGTCTTCTTTGGAGCCAGCGATGTGCGGCGCCGCTGTGAGCGTCTTCAGATCCGCGCCCGCAACTTTGGCGTCGGGCACGGCCAGGAAGCTGCGATCGATTTTTGCCTGCTGAGCAAAATCCGCGTAACCGAAGACGGACTGGGGTGCGGCGGATTGCGCTGATGAGGAGAGAGCAGAACCTGCGAAACGAAGACCAGGACCAGATTTCGGAAACGGGCACAAACGGCTAACTCCTGAAAAAGGTAAGTAAGGCGTTTCGGTGACGCTGAGCGCGAGAAGGGAGAACCTGTGAGCACGAAGACGAGAGCCAGATTACGGGCACGGTACAAACGGAAACTCCTCAAAGGTAGAGTGATGCGTCGCGGGAGGACTAGCGTGCCGACAGCGGCTGCGGGCTTTTTTGCACCGAAGCCACAAGTCTCAGAGGAAGGACTAGGCAGTGGCCATCACCGGCTGACCGCAATGCGAGCAGCGCTTCGCGCCCAGCGGAATGTCGCTCAGGCATTCGGGGCAGGGGCGGGTGGTGGGAGCGGCAGGCTTGGCCGGGTGCAGCCGCTTCATCAGCGCATTGATCGGCAGCACGGCGAAGAAGTAGACAGCCGCCGAGACGATCAGGAAGTTGATGATGGCGTTCAGAAAATTGCCGTACTTCATCTTGCCGCCATTCACATCGAGCACCAGGTAGGAGAAGTCCGGCTTATGCACGATCGCGGAGATGAGCGGGTTGATCATGTCCGTGACCAGCGAAGTGACGACCGCTCCAAAAGCAACCCGATGATGACGGCAACCGCCAAATCCACAACATTGCCGCGCAGAATGAAATCGCGAAATCCCTTCAGCATTCGTTTCCTCCTCAGAACTGGGTAAAGAAAACCGCACCGCCATGCTACTGCAAGAGCTGCACATTCGCTGCAAACATCGTTCAGACTGCGGGTGGAGCGTGGGACTACGCCATGGGAACCTGGGATGGCTGCTGGCCCTGAAGTTGCGCCGCTATTCAACGCACCGGCTGATTTAACTGCCGCAGTTGCTCCTGCAATCCACTACAAATCGTGCGGTATTTCATCACGAAGCGCACGTCAGAGAACATCGCACCGCCGGCGAGCAGAAGACAGACAATCAGGATTCGTGTCTGGGTCGAACTGACCGAACTTGCCAGTTGACGAAAGCTTAGCGCGATCAAAAACGCGGACAGCGTGGCCAGGATCGTCAGCGGCGGCCGACGTTCGCAAGGCAACTCCGCGCTGGTGAGGATCAGGTAAGCGGAACCCAGAGCCAGCAAGAGAGCCAATCCCAAGGTCACGAAGGATCCGGGTCGCAGACGCGCCATGGATTCAGAGTAAAGCAAAAACCGGTAGGCGGCACATCACGCCGGAATCGAGCGCGAGGCTCGAGTGAGTGCCGGCGAGAATTACAGCAGCCATCCACCATAGGGATACAGCAGCAGAAAGAAGATCATGGCCAGCGCCATGATATCCATGTAGAGCAACAGCATGACGCCGCCATGGTAGAAGCTCCACCGCATGCGGAGACAGCGCAGCGTTTCCCATGTACCGTAGAGCGCGAGGCAGGCTGGCAAGATGAGCTTGAGCGTAGGGCGGTCCTGGGGAAAGCCGGACCAGACAAAGGCCAGTAACAAGCTGCCTAGAACGAGCACACTGCCGCGCACCAGGGACTTGGCGCGGTAATTGAAGACGGCATACTGCATCGAATGGGGAAGAATCACTGCTATGAGTACTACTGTACCGAACCCGAACAGCAAATCGGCGGACAAGCAGCGTGAGATCGAAAAGCGTGAGCGTATTGTGAAACGGGTCGCACGC
Source organism: uncultured Acidobacteriaceae bacterium (assembly GCA_963748555.1). GTDB lineage: Bacteria > Acidobacteriota > Terriglobia > Terriglobales > Acidobacteriaceae > CAWKKW01. The sequence goes on along the minus strand of CAVVJK010000017.1, from coordinate 387,740 downwards.
GAACTTCGGGATGGCTTCTATGTGAATCTCGGCATCGGCATGCCAACGCTGGTTGCCAACCACGTGCCGCCGGGCATCGAAGTGGTGCTGCAATCGGAGAACGGGATGCTGGGAGTCGGGCCGTATCCGTGGCAGGCGAAGAAGATCCCGACCTGATCAACGCCGGCAAGGAGACCGTGTCCGAGCTTCCCGGCAGCTCCTTTTTTTCAAGCGCCGATTCGTTCGCCATGATCCGGGGCGGCCACATCGATCTGAGTATTTTGGGTGCCATGGAAGTGGATGCGCAAGGGAATCTGGCGAACTGGATGATTCCCGGCAAGGTGGTGAAGGGCATGGGAGGCGCCATGGACCTGGTGGCCAGCGCGCGGCGAGTGATCGTGGCCATGGAGCACACCACCCGGGACGGGAGGCCGAAGATCCTGCGGCAATGCAGCCTGCCGCTCACAGGCTTGAAGGTGGTGGACACGATTGCGACGGAGATGGCCTGGATTCGGGTGACTCCATCGGGCTTGATCCTCGAAGAGATCGCGCCGGGGCTCACGGTGGAAGATGTGCAGCGAGCGACCGAACCGGAGTTGATGCTGAGCCAGGAGTTGAAGGTGATGCAGTGCTGACCAGAGGAAGTGCGGAGTCGAAGGTGCGCGACTCACGCAGGCGATCTGCTTCAGAGAAGCGGCACGGTTGGCGCCGCGTAGAAGAGGTGGGCTGTCTCTTGACGACAGCCCTTCGTTAAGAAACTCAGGAGTTGGCGGCTACCAGATCGAACTCCCGCAGAGCTTCGGGGTAAGGCGCCTGCAGCACGCCGCGTTCTGTGATAATCGCGGTTACATATTTTGCGGGTGTCACGTCGAAGGCGGGATTCTCGATGCCGACTCCGTTGGGAGTCAGCTGCTTTCCGGCGTGATGGGTCACTTCCAGAGCGGCGCGTTGCTCGATGGGAATCGCATCGCCGGTGGGAGTGGCCATGTCGATGGTCGACCAGGGCGCGGCGACATAGAAGGGAATTCCGTGTTCCCGCGCAAGCACTGCGACGCCATAGGTTCCGATCTTGTTGGCGACATCTCCGTTGGCGGCGATGCGGTCCGCACCCACGATCACTGCCTGGATCTTGCCCTGGCGCATGAGGCTGGCGGCCATGTTGTCGCAGAGAACGGTCGTGGGAATGTGGTCGTGCATCAGTTCCCAAGCCGTGAGCCGCGCTCCCTGTAAGAAGGGCCGCGTTTCGTCCGCATACACATGCAGATGCTGACCGCGTTCAACGGCGGCGCGAATGACGCCGAGGGCGGTGCCATAGCCGCAGGTGGCGAGAGCGCCGGCATTGCAGTGCGTGAGCACGGAGCCGGAGGCGGGCAACAGCGATGCTCCGTGAGCACCCATGGTGCGGCAGGCGGCGATGTCTTCGTCATACATCAGCAGCGCCTCTTCGATGAGGGCTGCGCGAATGCCTTCAATGGTGATGTCGGGTTGGGAGGTAAGAACGGCGAAGCGTTCGCCCATGCGTTCGATGGCCCAGAAAAGATTGACGGCAGTGGGTCGGGTCGCCGCGAGCACGCGGGACATGGTCGCAAATTCGGCTGCGAGTTCGCTGACGGTGGCGGCTTTGCTGGTTTTGACACCGAGGGCGAGGCCCATGGCGGCACTCACGCCGATAGCGGGTGCTCCGCGCACGACCATGGTGGTGATTACGTCGGCGACCTGTTGATAGGTGGTGGCCAGGACGTAGGTTTCTTCCAGCGGAAGGCGGGTCTGATCGAGGAAGCGCACTCCCTCACGGGTCCATTCAAGAGTAGGAATCATGCACCTTCAGTTTACCTGAGCGACCGATGGCGATCGCAGAGGGCAGGGCGGGTACGCTCTGAAGAATTCTGCAGGAAGATACTTGACGTCGGCCTGCGTAAGCGGTAGCTTACCGTAAGTGAGCGCCTTACCGGATCAGTCTCAAATGCGGCTTCCGTTTTGCTTCGCGAGTGCCATGGCCGTTCGAGCGCGGCTTCGGTGTCGTTGGAGAGAACGGACCCGCTGCTCGAAGAGGCGGTGCGGCAGATGGAAGCGCAGGAAGGGCCATGAAGATGGGGCGTGAGGCGGTCGCGCGCGTGCGCGATCATTTCGATCGATTCTGGAGTAAGGCGCTGGAGTCGTTCAGGAATGCGGTTGAAACCAAAAAGGAGAAGAAGCTATGAACGGAAATGTAACAGCAGCGGTGGCAGTTCAATGCGAAGTCACGGTCAACGTAGCAGCGGCCACTGCATTTGATCTCTTCACAGCAGAGTATGGCCAAGTGGTGGCCGGCGACGCACCATATCGCGAAGGAGCCATTCGCAAATGTCGTGTTGGAGCCGCGTGCGGGTGGGCGCTGGTTTGAGCGCGACCAGAACGCGGGCGAATGCGATTGGGGCGAAGTGATTGCGTGGGAGCCGCCGTCCTGCGTGTTGCTGGCGTGGCATCTGACGCCGGATTGGGAATACGATCCTGATCCGGAACATGCGAGCCAGGTGGAGATTCGCTTCATTCGCGTGGATGCGCAAACTACGCGCGTATCGCTGGAACACAGCGGGTTTGAGCGGCATGGCGCAGGGGCAGAGCGGATGAGAGAGAGCGTGAGCTTCGGCTGCCGGCTGGCCTCTGATTCTGCAGGCGTTTCAGCAGGGATGCTCGAAGTAAATAGGGGGTGCGGAGGCTGAGAGATCGGCTTCCGCACCTCGAGAGATCGCCGCAATTGGCTCTTCTAGTGGTGAATTTTGGCAGGCTGGAGGCCGTTTATATCCGCAAAAAAGGCCGACTTTTCGCATGCGAAAAGGCGCGTATTCTCACCGGCGTGGACCGTTTCGGTGGTTAGAGAGCTGCCGATTCAGTGAGCATCAAAATCTGCTTTGCCGGTTGGGCTGCACTAACGGTCGTTGCGCGCACATATATCTTTTAGATATATTATCTTGGCATGCCGGCACGAATCAGTCAAAGCCAGTTCGCTCTACTCGGACTGCTGAACCTTGGCCCGATGTCGGGCTATGATCTGCGGCAACTGATCGCATGGTCGGTGGGGCATTTCTGGAACGAAGGATACGGGCAGATCTATCCAACGCTGAAGAAACTGGCGGCGGAGGGATTGGTAGAGCGGGCGACCGAGCAGAAGCAGGGAAAGCCGGACCGGCATGTGTATTCGCTGACCGAAGCGGGCGTGAACGATTGCGGACGTGGTTGCGGAGAGTCGCCGCAGCCGGCGGTGCCGAGGAACGAATTGCTGCTGAAGGTTTTCTTTGGCGGGTTGGTACCGATGGAGATCACGCGCGAGCACATCGAGGAACATCGCCGACTCCATGCTGCATTGCTGGAGACGTTCGAGGGCATTCGGCAGCGGATCGCGGCGGAGACGGGGAACCATCCAGACCAGCCGTTCTGGAGGATGACCCTGCGACATGGCGAGCTAGTGAGCGGCGCGATTGTTGCGTGGTGCGAGGAAACGCTGGCCGAGTTGAACGCGAGGAAAAGGCCAGGGCTGAACGCCGAGAAGTCGAGGAGCAAGGCAAAGCCAGCGGTCGGGGCTACAGGTGCCAGCCGCGAGAGTTTAAAGCATCGGGCACGTGGGCGGCACTTCGAGCAGGAAGAAAGAGAGGGAGCATGCGGGATCCACTGTGGATTTCGGCACTGTTGCGGATACATATTGCGGCTGGTAGCGTGGCGTTTGTGATGGCGCCGTTGGCGCTGGTGACGGCCAAGGGCGGGAAGGCGCATCGACGGTGGGGAACATCTATTTCTGGGCGATGGCGGTGGTGGCGGTTTCGGCGCTGGTGCTGGCGGTGTGGCGGCCCGTGCTCTTTCTGGCGCTGGTGGCGATCTTCAGCTTCTATTCTGCATTTCTAGGCTACCGCGTGCTGGGGCAGAAGAAGCGCGCGGTGGGAGAGGCCGTGCAGCGACTGGATTGGATGGCGGCGATCTTCACGTTTGCAGCGAGCCTGGCTTTGTTTGTGCTCGGCGCTGCGTGGCCGCGGTTCGTCAGTCACCTGGGAATTCCGGCGATGGTCTTTGGGGCGCTGGGCATGTGGATCGCGAGCGGACAGATGCGCGGGTTTGTAAAGACGCCGGCGAACAAGATGTTCTGGTGGTACGCGCATCTGCAGGGAATGATCGGGAGTTATATTGCGGCGTGGACGGCGTTCAGCGTGGTGACACTGGGGAGGCTGGTCCACCATGCGTGGTGGCTGTGGGTATTGCCGACGGCGATTGGAGTGCCGTGCATCTTCGCTACGACTGCGTATTACAGGAGGAAGTTTGCGCCGAAGAGGAAGGTCATGGCTTGAGGGCGGGACGGAGTCAGAAACACTCGCAACGAGACGAACCTTAGATTGGGTGGTATCACGTGCGACATCTTCCAGAGATTGCCATAGTCGAGTACTGCGCATGCGAACCTATCATGAATCAGACTCGTACCAACAACCCGGGCAAAGCGGCCTGACCTGCGAGATACAAACGTCTTCTTCGCTTCACAACCAATGTCCTTCTAAAGTGAGTGGCGCATAGGTTGGATCCGACTCGGATGTTGCCAGATACCGTGGGAAGGATTATCCCACCCTTCGCAAGAGCGCGAAGGATGGGGCACCCTCGTACGATTGACTCCCAACGAATAGTGGTCCAATTTCGGTCACAAGCCAAGATTTTGGGACGCGGGCAATGTACCCGATAGGGTGAGCCGATGAATGTTATCCCACCCTTCGCAAGAGCGCGAAGGATGGGGCACCCTCGCACCGGTTGACTTACAAAGGCGCGCTTTGAAAGATTCATGACCAGATCTGGCGCGAGCCAAAGTTCGAACTGGCGCGCGAGTTGGTATCCCGATGGAATGCCGGTCCTTCCTGGGCGTCCACTATCTCGCGCTCTATAGGACGATTGGGTCCGATCGATTCGCGGATACGAGCATTGAGACGAGAGCCTGTTCTGCTTATTGCGGTGCGGGTTTGACGGTAGGCTGGGCACAGGTTTTAAGGGATGGTTGCGAAGCGAAAATTTGATGCGGAACTTGCGGAGCTTGAGGCTCTGCGCGAGGGTTCGCCGGAGGCTGCGGAGCCGGCGTTGGCGAAGGCGCTTCTGCTGCGGAACAACTTCCTGGTCGCGAAGGCAGCGTCGCTGGCGATGCATCATGGGCTGACCGGTCTGACGGCGAACCTGGCTGCGGCCTTTCCGCGGTTTCTTGAAAACGGGGCGAAGGTCGATCCGCAATGCTGGGCCAAAAACGCACTGGCGAAGACGCTGGCCGCATTTGAATACCAGGATGCGGAGCTGTTTCTACGCGGCATGCGGCACATTCAGATGGAGCCGGTGTGGGGCGGGACGAGCGACACGGCGGGAACGTTGCGCGGGACCTGCGCGTTGGCGCTGGTGCAATGCCGCGAGCTGAACAGCCATCGATTGCTGGAGCTGCTGATCCCGCTGTTCGCCGATAAGGAATTGCCGGTGCGGGTGAACGCGGCGCGCGCGATCGAGCAGGTGGGCAGCGATTCGTCAGCGTTGTTGTTACGAATGCGGGCGGAGCTTGGATCGGATGAAGCGGAGTTGCTGGGGGCCTGCTATTCGGGGGTGCTGGCGCTCGAAGGGGCTGCGGCGATTCCCTGGGCGGCGAAGTTTCTCGCAGCTGAGGACGATGCGGCGGCGGAGGCGGCGATGGCGATTGCGCAGACGCATACACCGGAGGCATTCGCGGTGCTGCGTGGCGCATTTGCGCGGGTGCGGGACCCCTGGTTTCGCGCGGCGCTGCTGTCGGCGATGGCGTTGACGCGGCAGCAGGAGGCGACGGAGTGGCTGCTGCAACAAGTGTCGGAAGGCGAGAGCTGGGCGGAGGACGCGCAGGCGGCGTTATGCCGGATCCGCTCCTTCAGAAGAGACACTGGCGCGGCTGCGCGAGTTGGGGAAGGGTTGTAAGTAGGCGCGGGGCTCGGTCGGCCCAGGGCGAGCTAGAGGTGCTTTGCGAGGAACTGGCCGCAGAGCATGAGCAGCTTGAGTTGCGCGGCAGGGGAAAACCAGTGCGTCTCGTTGGGGAAGATCTCGACCCGCGATGGGACCTGGTGTCGCTGGAGAAGGGCCTCGAGCTTGCGCGCTTCTGAGACGGGAACGATGGTGTCCTGTTCTCCGTGAAGCACGAGCATGGGCGCCATGGCGGAGGAGGCGCGCAATTCCCAGCCGGGAGGAACGCCCCCGGAGAGTTCGACAGCCGCGCGGATGCGGCGTTCGTCGATGGCCAGGGCGGTGGCCAGGTAGCCTCCCAGCGAGATTCCAAGGACGCCGATCCGGCGGGCATCCACCCTGGGCCGGGCGGCGACATGGGCGATGGCGTCGGCAGCGGCCTGGAGCCATTGGGGAAAGTGTTGGCCGTCGAGGATCATCTCGGCGGTGGCTCGCTGGGTGCCGGTCTTATCGAAGTAGTGGGGTGCGTAGATGGCGAAGCCGCTGGCCGCCAGCATGGGCGCAAACTGATTCAGCCAATAAGAGACGGCGCCTCCCGAGCCGTGCAAGAGCAGCAGGGCGGGAAACGGTCCGGCGCCGGCGGGTTCGTGCTGGTCGATGCGGATGGATCGTTCGCCGCTCGTATAGGTGGCCATAGAAAGAGAGATGCGCGGGTTGCAGGAGTGGTGCTGGAATGGAAGGTCCTCTGGCCGTCGGAGCAAGGGGAACGGCTTTTCATGAGTACGCGGCGATCATCTCGGCAAAGCAGCCGGTATGCGGGCATATCGGCGATTCTCTTGCTGAGAGTTTTCTAATCTTCGCTGTTCCTTCTCCGGTCACTCATATGCACTTCTCCTCCGCATGAGTTCCGATCCAGCTGCCGGTCAGGGCCAGGAAATCCAGTCAAGTCATGGAGAAGGCTCCTCCCTTGTCCGCACCGACGCCAGCCAGGCGCAGCCAGCGCAAGAGAGTTGGCGGGACGCTGCCGAGGTGCCACCGCTTCCCGTGCAGGTCGACGTGTGTGTGCCGCTGCCCTCGTTCCGAGTGCAGGATCTGCTGAGCCTGAAAAAGGGAACAGTGCTGAAGACGCAATGGTCCGCAACCGAGGATCTTCCCCTGTGGTCGGGCAAGGTGCAGCTGGTGTGGACAGAGTTCGAAGTGGTGGATCAGAAGCTTGCGGTGCGCGTGACGCGCTTGTTCTAACCGGGCGCGGGCCAGAGCACCAGTGAGCGACGAAATGAGAACCATGAAGGGAAGTATGGAAGCCATCGGCGGATATGGAACGTGGGGAGCGCGGCGGGATTGGAAGCAGGGTTTGCTGCGGGTTGTGGCGGCTGTCGCGGCGTGGTGGAGCAGGACCCGCTCGCATCGGCCGGCGGCGGACACGGACCGGTTGAAAGTCATGGAACGTCTCGCGGTCGGCCCCAAGAAAGTGCTGCTCATTGTTGCGTGTCGTGGGCGCGAATACCTGGTCGCCAGCGGTGCGGAGGAAATCTCGCTGCTGGCCGATCTCTCGTCCCACGGCCACCAGTCGAATTTGCAACCACGGCGGTTGCCAAAGACGGCATTCTGCGGAAAGCCGCGCGGGAGACGGCCGTGACGCTGATGCTGCTGTTCGCAGCGGTTCATCCGGCGAAGCTGCCGGGGCTGGAGCTTCCGGGCAACAACCAGGTGCCCTGGACGATTGTTTTTACGCTGACGCTGTTGACGCTTTTACCCGCGCTGCTGCTGTCGATGACCCCGCTGGTGCGGCTGCTGGTGGTGTTTCACTTTCTTCGCCAGGCGCTGGGAACGCAGACGGCGCCCAGCAACCAGACGCTGATGGGGTTAGGCCTGTTCATGACCTGGTTTCTGATGCAGCCGGTGCTGGTGGCGGTGAACCAGCAGGCGGTCGAGCCGTTTCGCCAGGGACAGATCACCGGGTGGGAGGCGATCGAGCGGGGCAGCGATCCGCCGCGCAGATTCATGTTGAAGTACGCGCGGGAAAAGGATCTGGCGCTGTTCTCTGCAGCTGCACTGACCACGCGGCCGGCGCGGCCGGACGACCTGCCGCTGCGCGTGGTGGTGCCGGCCTACATCCTGTCCGAGCTGAAGGCCGGCTTCCAGATCGGCGCGGTGCTGTTCCTGCCGTTTCTGCTGGTCGACCTGGTGATCGCTTCGATTACGACCTCGATTGGCATGTTTCAACTGCCGCCGGTGGTGATGTCGACGCCGCTCAAGATTCTGCTGTTTGTGATGGTGGACGGCTGGAACCTGCTGGCCGGCTCGCTGCTGAAGAGTTTCTAACCGTTTCGGAAGCGGGAGCGCGATGTCCAGCGACCAGGTAGCGGAACTGATGCGGCACCTGCTGCTCGAGGCCCTGATGCTGAGCCTGCCGGTGCTGATTACCGCGTTGGCGGTGAGCTTTGTGCTCAGCCTGGTGCAGACCCTGACTTCGCTGCAGGACCAGACATTGTCGACGGTGCCGCGGTTGCTGGTGGTGGCGGCGCTGATGCTCGTCGGGATGCCGTGGTTCATTCGCCGGCTGGTGACGTACACGCTGCTGCTGTTCACGGACTTTCATCGCTATCTGGGCTAGAGCCGAGAATATGACACTGCCATGGATACAGAACGGGAGCGAATGGCTGGGAGAGCTTCCTGACGTCCATGGTGCTGGTCATGATTCGCTTGAGCGGGCTGATGGTGTTCGCGCCCATGTTTTCCTCGCAGGCCATTCCGGCGCGGGTGAAAGCCGTCTTCGTGCTGGCGCTTTCGATCCTGCTGGCGCCGGTGGTAGCCGCGCTCCCCGACGCGCATGTGACGCCTGGGCGTGCTGCCGGTGCTGGGCGAAGTGCTGGCGGGCATGCTGTTCGGGCTGTCGCTGTCGTTGCTGAATGAACTGCTGGTGTTTGCCGGACAGGTGATGGGCCTGCAGTTCAGCTTTTCGCTGGTCAACCTGATGGATCCCAATTCGCAGGTCCAGACACCGGTGCTGGGGCAGATGTTTTCGCTGCTGGGCGGCATGGTGCTGATCGCGGCGGGGCTGGACCGGGTGTTGATCGCGGCCGTGATTCGCAGCTTCGCGCTGGCGCCGGTGGGGGCGACGCTGATCAGCGGACGCACCGGCCTGGCGCTGATCGGGATGACCGGAGGGGTATTCATCGCCGCCTTGCAACTCTCGGCTCCGGTGATTGCGGCGACGGTGCTGGTGGAGCTTTCGGTTGCGCTGCTGGCCAAGCTTTCGCCGCAACTGCCGGTGCTGGCGATTACGGTTCCGGCCAAGACCACGCTGGGGTACCTGGGGTTGCTGGGATCGCTGGCCTTGTGGCCGCGTTTTCTCGAAGCGAGGTTTGACGCACTGCTGGATCAGGCGGTGAGCCTGTTGCGCCAGGGAGTGGTGCGTCTGTGAGTTGCCATGGCCGGTGAACGCACAGAGCAGGCGACACCCCGCCGGCGCCAGAAGGCGAAGGAGGAGGGCGACCGGCCGCGCAGCCGCGACCTGCATGGCCGCCGGAGCGACGCTTGGGGGCGTGATGACGCTGGGCGCGCTGGGGCCGCGTTGGGTCGAGTTGTGGAGCGGGGCGTACCGGCAATTTCTCGCGATGGGAACGGGCGAGGCATGGGAGAGCAGCGTGCCGCTGGGTCTGGCGATGCGTCAGACTGCGCTGCTGGCGCTGTGGCCGATCGGGCTCATCTTTGCCGCGGTGTTTGCGGGCGCGCTGGCTGCGGGAATGGCGCAGGGCAGCGGGATTCATCTTCCCGCCGCTCCAGCCGAAGTTCAGCCGGCTGAATCCCGGCAGCAATTTGAAAAACCTCTTTTCGGCGCAGGCAGCGTCGCGGCTGGGCAAGTCGCTGCTGCCCGCTTCGATCGTGCTGGTGCTGGCGGTGGGCAAGCTGAGGCAGCAGGAGGCGATTCCGGCCATGAGCCTGGCGCGGCTTGCCGGCCATGTTTGCCGACGGGTATGCATTGCTGAAGGACACGGCCTGGATTCTTTTCTGCTGGTCGCTGGTGGACTACGGCCTGGAGTGGCAGAGCTGGAACCGTCGGCTGCGGATGAGCAAGCAGGAGCTGCGGGACGAGTTCAAGGAATCGGAAGGAAGCCCGGAGACCCGGGGCCGGATTCGCAACCTGCAGCGCCAGATGCGCGGGCGCAAGCTGCAGGCGGATGTGAGTCAGGCAACCGTGGTGATTACGAATCCGACGCACTATGCGGTGGCGCTGAGCTTCGACTTCGAGACCATGGATACGCCGAGGGTGCTGGCCAAGGGCAGGAACCTGAACGGCCGAGGCGATCAAGAAAGAGGCGCGCTGGGCGGGGGTGCCGATTGTCGAGAATCCGCCGCTGGCGCGATCCCTGTTCAAGTCGGTCGAGCCGGGGCAGGCGATTCCGCTGGAACTGTACGCGGCGGTGGCCGGCATCCTCGCGTATCTGTACCGCAAGGAAGTGGAAGAGAAGATGCGCCGCCGCCAGCAGGAAGAGCGGGCGGCAGGGTCGCGTGTGGCTGAGACCCTGCGGCAGCGTAGTACCGCCGAGTTCGCCTCGCGCGGAGTCACAGGGGATCGCAGCCAATGAAGGAGAACGTATGAGCGCAGCCGTGGTGCCGGCGCCGGGTCTCGGGTCGCAGAAGACGGGCGGATTTGCCGCCAAAGCGCTGGCAGGCATGCGCGATCTGCTGCTGCCGGTCTCGGCCATCAGCCTGGTGTTCGTGATGCTGATCCCGATGCCGGCGATGCTGCTCGATCTGTTGCTGGCCCTCTCGATTGCATCTGCCGTGCTGGTGTTTCTCTCCGCCGTGCAGGTGAGGCGGGCGGTGGACTTTTCGGTGTTTCCAACGCTGCTGCTGCTGCTGACCCTGTTCCGGCTCTCGCTGAATATCGCATCGAGCCGGCGCATCCTGCTGCACGGCAGCGAAGGCACCTCGGCCGCGGGCGACGTGATTCAGGCCTTCGGACAGTTTGTGGTGGGCGGCAACTATGTGGTGGGCTTCGTGCTGTTCCTGGCCTTGATCGCGATTCAGTTCCTGGTCGTGAGCCATGGCGCGGTGCGGACCGCCGAGGTGACGGCGCGGTTCACGCTGGACGCTCTGCCGGGCAAGCAGATGGCCATCGATGCGGACCTGAACGCGGGGCCGATCGACGAGGCCACGGCGCGCAAGCGGCGCGAGGCGATTGCGCGCGAGGCGGAGTTCTATGGCGCCATGGATGGCGCCGCGCGCTTCAACCAGCGCGACGCGGTGGCCACGATCCTGATCACGGCGATCAATATCATCGCCGGCCTGCTGATCGGCGTGCTGCAGCAGGGCGTGCCGCTGTCGGAGGCGGTGCGAACCTACACCATCCTCACCGTCGGCGATGGCCTGGTGACGATGATTCCATCGCTGCTGGTCTCGGTCGCCGGAGCCATGGTGCTGACCCGCGCCTCGTCGGCGGGCACGCTGGGCGGGGACCTGGGAACGCAGCTCTTCAGCCGGGTGAACACGCTGTATATCACCAGCGGCGTGCTGGCGGCGCTTTGCCTGGTGCCGGGTCTGCCCAAAGTCGCGTTTCTATGCCTGTCGGCTGCGGTGGCCTACGGAGCCCGGAAGCTGGCGCGTCGGCAGCAGGCGCAGCCGGCTCGCCAGCGAAGCGGGAGCCGAAGCAGGCGGAGAAGACGCAGATGGAGTCCATGGCTGCGTTGTTGGAGATGGACGACCTGAGTCTTGAGATTGGCTTCCAGCTGATTCCCCTGGTGGATGAGAAGCAGGGCGGGCAGATGCTGACCCGGGTGCGAACGCTGCGCCGGCACCTGGCGTCGGAGCTGGGATTTCTGGTGCCCGCCGATTCACATCTCCGACAACCTGCGGCTGAAGCCGCGCGAATATGTTGTGTCGCTGCGCGGCATCGAGATCGGGCGCTGGCAGACGGAAGAATCAGTCGGTGCTGGCGGTGTCGGCCGACCCGCAGTGCCGGCCGTTGCCGGGCAAGAGCACGCGGGAGCCGGCCTTCGGCGTGGCCGCCTGCTGGATCGCGCCCGGGCTGGAAGAGCAGGCGATCGCAGCGGGCTATTCGGTGGTCGAGCCGGTGACCGTGATCAGCACGCATCATCGGCGAGCTGATCCGGCAGCATGCGCACGAACTGCTGAACCGCGCGGAGACTCAAGCGGCTGCTGGACGGGCTGAACGAGAGCCATCCCAAGCTGGTGGAAGAGCTGATGCCCAAGCTGCTGATCGCTGGGCGAGGTGCAGCGCGTGCTGCAGCAGTTGTTGCGCGAGCAGGTTTCGATTCGCGACCTGGGCACGATTCTCGAGGTGCTGGTGGAGACGGCGGGGCAGAACAAGACCTTGCCGCACCTGGTGGAGATGGTGCGCCAGGCGCTGGGCCGGCGGATCGTGCAGCCGCTGCTGGATGCGGACGGAAGCCTGCGCGTGCTGCTGCTCGAGCCTTCACTGGAAGAAGAGCTGCTGGGCGCCTTCGAGCCGGCAGACGACGCCTGTTGACCGATGGGCAGCCGCGGCCCGCACCGCTGCTGCGGCGCATGGTCGATTCTTTGAAACAGCTAATGGGATCGCAGCCGGCTTCGGCCCTGCCCGTGCTCCTATGCCCAAGTCCGGCACGCTACCACGTGCGCCGGTGGCTGGAGCCGATGGTTCCGCGCATCACGGTTCTCTCCCCCGCCGAGATTCCGCCGGAATGCCGCCTGAAGGCCGCAGGCACGGTCCGCTGAGTGGCGGAATACGTGGGCAGCTTAGGCGAAGCAGTTTGAGAAGCAGGGGGCAGGAATGCAGACCGCAGAGATCACCAAAAACGAACGGAAGGCCGGAGAGCGGGGGAGTTATCCCCCGGAGACAGCGTGGATGGCGGCAGTGCCGGAGAGGGCGATGGCGGGCGAGAGCCCCTATGAAGCGGCGGCGGAGACGGTGCAGCCGGGCGAACTGACGGCCGAGCAGGAGCGGATGATGATCGAGCATCTGCCGGTGGTGCGGTTTCTCGCGCGCCGGATTCACGAGCGGCTGCCGCAGCACGTCGATCTCGAAGACCTGGTCAGCGCCGGGGTGCTGGGACTGGTCGATGCTTTCAGCAAGTTCGACCCGGCGAAGAAGGTGCAGTTCCGGAGTTATGCCCAGTTCCGGATCCGGGGAGCGATCCTCGACAGCCTCCGAACTCTGGACTGGAGCCCGCGCGATCTCAGGCGCAAGGGCCGGGCGGTGGAAGAGGCGATCCGCGCCGTCACCGGGCGGGTGCGCCGGCCGCCGACCGAGGCCGAGGTGGCCGAAGAGATGAAGCTCGAGCTGGTCGAGTACCAGCAGCTGCTGGGGCAGCTGAAAGGCCTGGAGATCGGCACGCTGCATATCGAGCGCTCGGAAGATTCGGGCGAAGAGGAGCTGGCCTACGTTCCTTCCGCACCGGAAGAGGATCCCCTGTTCCGCTGCCTGCGAGGAGAGATGCGTCAGCGGCTGGCGGACGCGATCGAAGGGCTGCCGGAGCGGGAGCGGCTGGTGATGACGCTCTACTACCACGAAGAGATGACGATGAAGGAGATCGGCCTGACGCTGGGAGTGGTCGAATCGCGAGTATCGCAGATTCACGCCTCGGCCGTGTTGCACCTGCGGGTGGCACTGGCGGACCTGGCTCCGGCGGGGAGCAGGCATCGTCGCAGCGGCCGGTGCCTGAGATTGCGCGAACCAGGCGGGCAGCGCGCCAGACGATAAGCGGGAAGGGTCATGGAAAAGGTACTCAAGCAGGACGAAATCGATGCTCTGTTTCAGGCAGCGCGCAGCCGCAGCAAGCCGGCGCGCGGCCGAGGAGGCTCCCCCGGAGCAGACCTACAGTTTTGCCCGCGCCGGGCAGATCAACAACGAACAGATGCGGGCGATCAGTCTGCTCAACGACATGTTCGCCCGCAACCTGACGCACAACCTGGGCGTGTGGCTGCGCAGCAAATTTCAGGTCAACCTGGTCTCGGCCGAACAGATGCCGTTCAGCGAGTTCATGATGCGGATCCCCGAGGTGGCCTATGTGGGCTCGATTCGGCTGGAGCCGCTGGGAGCGCTCTCGGTGCTGCAACTGGACTCTGGCGCTGGCGCCGCCGATGATCGATCTGCTGCTGGGCGGCGAGGGCAAACCGGGCGCCGTGCGGGAGCTGACCGACATCGAGGAATCGATCCTGACCAGCGTGGTCGACGTGATCTGCCGCGAGCTGAGCTCCGCCTGGCAGCCGGTGGGATTGAGCTTCAACTTCGAAAAGCGGCAGATGCAGACGCAGATCGCGCGCATCATGCCGGTCACCGAGAAGACGCTGTGTCTCAGCTTTGAGATTCGCATGCCGGACGCGAGCGGGCTGCTCGAACTTCGCTTTTCCAGCGGTGGTATCAAATACCATCCTGCGGCGGTTGATCGGCGACTGGGGACGACAGCGGCGACATGCGCCCGAGACGCGGGAGCGGATTCGCGACCGGGTAGGCCGCATCTCCTTTGGCGCGGCGCTGCAGCTGGCCTCGGTGCGGATTCCGGCACGGCAGCTGCAAAACCTGGCGGCGGGCGACATCGTGAGACTGCCCGCGGCGTTCAATCACCCCAGCGAATTGCGGGTGGCGGGCGTTCCGTTGTTTGAAGCCCAGCCGGTGAGCAGCGAAGAGTTGCGGGGCGCGCACCTGGTGCGCAGTCATTTGCAGCGGCGGCCCTGAAGGAATCGGGAAGCGACCAGGGTAAGAGAGAAGTAACAGTATTCGGCACAAATTGATCGAGGAAGAATGCATGAGCAAATTTCTGGACTGCTGGTTGACCGAAGCAAGCCGGGTTCTCGGAGGAGACCTGGGGACGCCGGTCGAGTTCACCGCGAGCACTGAGCGCAGGCCGGCAGAAGCGGCTTTGCAGGTGGCGAGTGAAATCGCAGGCGACTGGACGGGCAAGTTCACACTCACTATCTCCGAGTCGGCGGTAGCGGCGTTGCTGATCCAGGCGGGCGACATTGCCGCCGAGCAGGGCATCGACCGGGAGACCTGGCGGAAGCTGTTCGGGCAAGTGGCCCAGGCCGCTGCTCAATTGCTGGCCAAAGCCGAGGGCGGCGCCTGCGAGATGGTCTCGACGGTGCTGGGTTCAGGGGAGACCGAAGCGGGATCGTCCTATCAGCTCGAATGCGGCAAGGTATCAAGCACAGTGATGCTCCTGGATGAAGTGGCGGTGAAGACGGCCACGCCCAAAGTGACGTTCCCTGCCACCTCTCCGGTTGCATCGCCGGCCAGTGCGGTCAAGGCTGCGCCGCTTCCCCCGGCCAGCGCACCGCCAGCCGCTTCGCGCACAACCAGGAGCGGGTCTGCTGCGGCTGAGCCAGCGGCGGAGAACGGGGCGAGCAAAAGTATCGAGTTACTGCTGGACATCGAACTCGAAGCATCTTTGCGGTTCGGGTCGCGCGAGATGCCGTTGAACGAGATTCTCGAACTGGGCCCGGGAGACGTAATTCAACTGAACCGGCACGTTTCGGACCCGGTGGATCTGATCGTGGGTGACAAGATTGTGGCGCGCGGAGACGTGGTGTTGGTGAATGGAAATTTCGGCTTGCGGGTGACCGAGGTTGCCGAGCCGAGAAAGTGCCTGGAGAGCATTCGATGCCTGTTCTAGAGAAAACTTCTGCTCCGATCGACGGCGTGAAAACCGGTGCGCGGCGACTGACGCAGGCGCTGTTTCCGGTCTGTTCCAATCCCACCTGCGCCAGCGGCTGGCTGCATGTCTGGCGAGGGCGGCAGAACCCGGTGTTTGAGGGCGGATGGGTATGTAGTCCGGAGTGCATGCAGGAGCGGGTGCGCGCGGCGGTGTTGCGCGAGGTGGAGGGCCGCGATCGCGCGCCACGAAGTCACGTTCATCGCGTGCCGCTGGGGCTGGCTCTGCTGGCCCAGGGCGCGATCACGCCGGAACAGTTGAAGAGTGCCCTGGAGCAGCAGCGAGCTTCGCGCCGCGAGCGTCTCGGCAGCCTGCTCATGCAGGCCCATGGATTGGACGAGCGGCACATTACACGGGCGCTGAGCATGCAGTGGAGCTGCCCGGTCTTCAACCTTGAGCATCATTCGCCCGAGAGGGTCGCGCCGCTGGTGCCGCGCTTGTTCCTCGACGCCTTCGGCATTCTGCCGCTGCGCGTGGCCGGGGGCAAGCTGTTCTACATCGCCTTTGAAGATCGTATCGATCACTGTGTCACATTCGGGCTGGAGCGGATGACCGGTCTGCGAGTCGAAGCCGGAGTGCTCGATGGTGCGGCGTTTCGCGATGCCCACGCTCGCATGTTGGGGGAGAGGTTCCCACGCACGCGCCTGGTGGAAGTGGCCGGTGTGGAGGCGCTGATCTCCACCTTGACCCGCATCCTCGAGAGCGGCAAGCCCTCAGAGGCGCGGCTGGTCCGGCTGCACGACTATTACTGGCTGCGTTTCTGGTCCGGAGCTGCTCCCGATCCGGCGCATCCGAGGCTCGAGGCGGTGGAAGATGTGCTGTGCTCGATCGGCGATTTTCGCGCCTGACCATTCCAGTGCTGGAGATGGCCGAAAGAATGCATTCTGGCGAACGAGCATGCCCGAATGCAACTGGAGCCTTCGCGCGGTCTGCCGATACATCCTTTGAACGCTGGGAACACTGAGTTCAGGGGAATGCAAGAACGCTGACTTTGGAGAATGCTTGGCCGAGAGGCCTTGGCGGTGATTCGTGAACGCCGGGAGAAATGGGGAAGAATGGGAATCGCGGCTTTGATCGTGGACGACTCTTCGGTGATGCGGAAGATCGTAGAGCGCGCCTTGCGCCAATCCGGCTTGAACCTCGGCTCGGTGTTCGAGGCGGCCAGCGGGACGGAGGGGCTGGACGTCTTGCGGCGGGAGCGGGTGGACTTGATTTTGTCGGACATCAACATGCCGATGATGGATGGTCTCGAGTTTCTGCGCCAGCTGCGCAGCCAGGATCTGGCCACCGATGTGCCGGTGGTGATGATCACGACAGAAAGCAGTGAAGAGCATGTGCGCCAGGCGCTGATGGCGGGGGCGCAGGGATACATTCGCAAACCGTTTACCGCCGAACAGGTGAAAGAACGCGTACTGCCCTTGCTGGACCCCGCCTGATCGGCTGGATGGGTCCACACACCTTTTCTGCGCACGCCGGTTTGCGGGCGCACCGCACCCTACCGGAGACAGAAATGCCTGAAACGACCACGTCGCTCTCGATGCAGCAGGATCTTCAACAAAAGCTTGACCAGTCGGTAGAAGAAGTCTTTGGGATGATGATGGGCGTAGCTTGTACGCCGGTCGAAGCTTCCCCGGTAGCCGAAGGCGAAACGATCACGGCGGTGGTGGGGCTGGCCGGCGCCTTGAGCGGGGCCTGCGTCGTGCGCGTGTACCAGAAGGTGGCGCTGGGAATCGCGGAAGCGTTGACCGGCATGCCCATGACCGCGCTCGACGAGACAGTGAAGGATGCGATGGGCGAGGTGTGCAACATGGTGGCCGGCGCGTGGAAGGGCAGCCTTCCCGAGATAGCAGCGCGCTGCATGTTGTCCGTTCCCGCAGTGGTGACCGGCACCGACTACCAGTTGCACCTGCAGCGGCCGGAATTTGCGTTACTGCGTCACTACTGCTTTGGCGAGCATTCGCTGACGGTGAACATTATCTGCGAGGGGATGCAGGCTGGTGCCGGGAGCCGCTGAGGCCAAGGATTCGTGCAGAATCACCGGCCGACCGCACCGGGCCATCGTTGCGGGGGCCACGCAGAATGCAACCGAACCGCAGCCATCGATGAAGAAGAGCAGTGAGCCCATCGCAGGGAGCACTGTTCTTCGTTTGAATTTCAGTGCTGATCTGAACCAGATCTCCCGCCAACCATTCTTGAGATTTCTCTCATCTCTTCTCCCGCCATTCTGGCCCTTCTTCTGCTTCTATCTCCTGCCGAAGGAGAGACACCATGGACAGCGGCTATTACGCGGCGTTTTCAGCCTTGCTGGCGAGAACCCAGGCTCTTGATTCAGCCGCGAGCAATCTCTCCAATGCCAACACCAATGGTTTTCGCGCAGAGCGGGAGTACTTTCGCAGCGCGATCATGGGGCCGCATGCGCTGGCCTCGCAGCTGAATACGACGATCAACGACTTCGGCGTGTTGGGCGGCAATCGCCTGGATCTCGGGCAGGGCGCTTTGTCGCCTACCGGCAACCCGCTCGATGTGGCCATCGAAGGCAACGGTTTCTTCCAGGTGCAGACAGCGCAAGGGGTGCGGTATACGCGGGACGGATCGTTTCAGCGTTCCTCGACCGGCGCGTTGACGACCGCCAAGGGCGAACCAGTACTGAATCCCGCCGGCAAGCCCATTCAGATCCCAACCGGACAGATCAATGTGGGCGCAGACGGGGTGGTGTCTGTGGGCGGGGCGACCGCCGGACAGATTGGGGTGGTGACGTTCGCCTCTTCCGAAGCCCTGGTTCCTGAAGGCGTGAACCGATATCGCGCCGCCGCAGACAAGGTGCAGAAGGCCACCGGGTATACCGTTCACCAGGGCTCGCTCGAGGCTTCAAACCAGGACGTGATCCAAGGAACGCTGCAGCTGGTGCTGGTGCAGCGGCAGGCGGAGATGATGCAGAAGGCGCTCTCCATCTTTCACACCGATTTCGACAAGATTGCCAGTGAAGACTTACCCAAGGTCTAAGGCCCGCCTTGGAGCGGGAGTGAGGAAGGAACCATGATTCGAGCTCTGTACACGGCGGCCAGCGGCATGAGCGCGCAGCAGCTGAACCTGGATACGATCGCGAACAACCTTGCCAATTCGGCGACGGCAGGTTTTCGCCAGCGGCGGTTGCAGTTTCAAGACATGATTTACCAGAACCTGGTCACGCCGGGAGCGGCGCAGAGCCAGCAGACGGTCTCGGCCGGTCTGCAGATCGGGCTGGGGACCAAGTCCGCGGCTACGGAAATCATCATGTCGCAGGGAGATCTGAACCAGACCGGCAATCCGCTCGACCTGGCCATTCAGGGCACCGGCTTCTTCCAGGTCACGCGGCCCGACGGAACCATCGCGTATACGCGCGCCGGAAGCTTCCACCTGAATAACCAGGGCACGATGGTGACGACGGATGGCGATCCTCTGCTGCCCAACATCACCATTCCCGCCAATGCGACTTCGGTCACCATCACCCAGTACGGCGTGGTGAATGCGACGCTGGCAGGCCAGCAGAATCCCAGCCAGCTGGGCCAGATTCAACTCGCGACCTTCGCCAATCCTGGCGGCTTGAACAGCATGGGCTCCAATCTATTTCAAGCCACCCTGTCCTCGGGCGATCCGGTGCTGGCCAATCCAGGAGGCGCGGAGGGTCTGGGTACGCTGCAGCAGGGATACCTCGAGAATTCAAACGTCGACGTGGTCACCGAGTTCGTGCAGATGGTGCTGGCGCAGCGCGCGTATGAGAGCAACTCCAAGGTGATTCGCGCGGCCGATGACATGTACAGCCAAGTGAATTCGATGGCGCGATGATGAAACATTCGTTGCTGCTGCTGTTACTCATCTCGAGCCTGGGCGCGGCGGCGGCCAGCACGGCCGAGACTTGCGGGGCTCCAGGCGGGGAAAACCCCGGCTACCGCGTGCATCACTATGTGAGTGATCGAGCGCTGCACGCTGCGTGGGCCGTACTGGTCGACTGCCTGCACCCGGCAGCTCCGGCGAAGATGGTGCCGATCGCGGCCGAGAAGATTACGTCTGGACTGGTTGCAGGCCGTACCGCCTCCCCAGGAAATCCGGCGCAGTTCGACGCTGGTCAGCCGTTCGAGGTGAAGGCAGGAAGTACGGTGCGCGTATGGATGGCGAACGGCAGCACGCAGATGAACCTCGAAGCTGTCGCCCTGGGCGGCGGCGGCCATGGGGCGTCCGTTCCGATTCGGTTGATGGCCGGATCTCGCGCGGTGCTGCACGGGACCGTTCGCGGGCCGGGTGTGGTGGAGTTGAGTTCGCCCAAAGGGAACTCGGCGTGGAGGAGTCAACCGTGAAGACGGGTTTGGATGGGAGCAGTTGGGTGCGTGTTGCTGGGGGTGGGCTCCGCGTGGGCGGGACATCGCACGGCCGACAAAGGAAAGCCTGATACACCCGATACAGCGTTGGTTACGTATATGCAGAGGGTGCGCGCGGAGAGTGCCGCCGAGACCCGCACTCCCGGTTCGCTATGGACGGACAGCGGCCGATTGACGCGGCTGCCGACGGACGTGAAGGCTCTTCGTCCGCACGATGTGATTGCGGTGGTGGTTTCTGAGAGCCTGGCTGCCTCGACCGACGGTACGGTGAAGAACGCCCGTTCCTCGAGCGCCAAGTCGGCGGTCTCGGCGCTCTTCGGCAAGCTGGGAGTGAACAACCGGATGCAGGATCTGGTGAACCAGAACTCTTCTTCGGCGCTCAACGCGCAGGGCCAGAGCGTCACCAATTCGAGCCTGACGACCATTCTCGGAGGCGAGATCGTCGATGTGCTGCCGAACGGGATGCTGGTGGTGCAGGCGGTGCGGCAGGTGGCCTTCAACCAGCAGACGCAGACGATACGCCTGCGCGGTCTGGTGCGGCCCGAGGACGTGAATGCGCAAAACCAGGTGACATCGACGGCTATCACCGATCTGGAGCTGGAGGTGGTCGGTAAAGGGATCATCAACGATTACACTTACCGGCCCAACGTGATCGTACGGCTGCTGCAACGCTTGTTGATTTTCTAGGGGAGACTTGGATGAGGCCGGTGCTTGCAATGAGATGCGTACGATTCTGCAAGACTGATCGTGCAGGTTGGTTTCGATGCGCGGCGGCGATTGCGCTGTGCGGGATGATTCTGCTTCCGCTGCCGGCGGAGACAACCCGCCCTGCCAGCCTGGCTCGGGTCAAGGACGTGGCTACGGTCGAAGGCATTCGCGACAATCAGCTGATCGGGTATGGGCTGGTGGTGGGTTTGCGAGGGCACCGGCGATTCGTCGCAATCGATCTTTCCGGTGCAGACGCTGATCTCGACCTTGCAGCGCATGGGCGTGACGCTGCCTGCGAATGCATCGACGCTGCGAGTGCAAAATATGGCCGCGGTGTTCCTGGCTGCGACCATGCCGCCATTTGTGCGGCCGGGAAGCAAGCTGGATGTGACGCTCTCTTCGGCCGGAGACGCGCGCAGTCTGGAGGGTGGCTTGTTGCTGATGGCGCCGCTCTATGGGCCGGATGGCCAGGTCTATGCCGAAGCGCAAGGACCTTTGGTGCTGGGCGGATACGCAATCGCAAGCAATGGAAATTCCAAGCAGGTGAATCATCCGACGACCGCGCGCATTCCCTCCGGAGGGATTGTGGAGCGCGCCGTTCCGATGGACCTGGGACAGATGCACAAACTTTCTTTGTTGTTGAATGATGCCGATTTCCGCACCGCGGAGACCATGGCGGGCGCGATCAACATCGAATTGGGGCACCCTCGGGCGCATGCCGTGGACAGCCGGCGGGTCGATCTGGAAGTACAACCGGCCGAGGATGTGCCGGCGCTTCTGGCGCGGATCGAAGCGGTGGAGGTCCCGGTGTTTCCGCGGGCCAAGGTGGTGGTGAACGAGAGAACCGGAACGGTGGTGATCGGCGGCGAAGTGCGGCTGCAGCCGGTCTCGATTCTGCATGGCGGTTTGGCAGTGAACGTGGTCAGCGAGTTTCAGGTTTCGCAGCCCAACGCCTTAGCTCAGGGAACGACCCAGGTGGTGCAGCAGACCACGGTGCAGGCGCAGGAGAAGGCGGCCAGCCGCATTGAATTGAAACAGGGCGCCACGGTCGACGACCTGGTTCAGGACTTGCAGCAAATTGGGGCTACGGCGCGCGACATCATCTCCATTCTGCAGGCGATGAAGGAAGCGGGCGCGCTTGAGGCCGAATTGGAGGTTCTATGAGAATCGCAGGGGAGTCCGTACCCGCAGAGGCTCCGGCCGCTGCGCAGCGACCCAGTCCGCGGCTGGTGTCCGCGGCGCACGAGTTTGAAGCCAGCCTGATGCAGGAATTTCTAAAGCCGCTGACCGAGGACCCGCTCTTTTCCTCGGGCGACGCGGACGCGGGCAGCGAGTCGAGCCACGGGAGCAACAGCACGCTGATGAGCTTTGGCACGCAGGCGCTCGCGCAAGCGCTTGTCGCAGCGGGGCGGCATGGGGATTGCGTCGAAGGTACTCCACAACCTGGGCGGACGAGAGATCAATAGACCAGAGAGCGAAATTCCAAAATGAATTACAGAGATGACTAAAGTTTGGTCCGAGCACGCCGATGAACTGATGGAAAGGAAACTACGATGAACCTCCGCAACGATGTGCAATCGATCCAACAGGTTTTTGAGTCGCCAGCCGCGCGGGAGGTCCGGGCGTCGCAGGGGCAGGGCAAAGACGCGGCCGCGAGTGGGTTCCGGGCTGATGAGGCGACCGTGAGCTCGGCTGGAAGTCTCGCTGCGCGGGCACTGGCGTTGCCCGATGTTCGCATGGACAAGGTGGCCCAGGTGCAGCAGGCGCTCGCCGATAACTCCTATCACGTCAGTGCCTCGCAGTTAGCGGAATCGCTGATACAGCATATGTCCAAGGTTTAGGCTGTCGCGTTTACCTCCAGACCGAAGCGCCGGGGACGCTCAGCGGAACGCAGGTCCGGTGCCGCTCCGAGGAGGGCAGGCCTGCCAGTTACCGGGCTGAGGCTATACGGCCAACGCGATGCGCGCCGGGGCGATTTCCTGTGGCGCACCGGCTGCACTGCCGCACGATCTCTGGAGTTTACAGATGCACATGAAGGACTCAATCAATCCGCAGAACGTGGAGGCGTTCTATGAAGAAGCCATTCGCGCGCTGATCTTTGCCGACGCGGAGGCTCTCGATTCGTTGCTTGTATCGGTGGACGACACAATGCAGGCTCCAGCCGCCGTTGCCGGGGCGGCGTGCGAGGCATGGCAGCGCTGCAGGACGAAGCGGCAGATTTTGGCCCAGTTGCTGCTGAAGACCCGCACCAACCTGAGCCTGCTGGAACGGATTGCCGCGGATCCGAGTGAGTATGGCGAGAGCCGCTCCACGTGGGCCGCTGTATCGGGGCAAGGCGGTGTGGACGGTCGGCAGGAGGATTCGTGGCCACGATAGGCAATGCGTGGAATATTGCTACAGGCGCGCTCAAGGCCAACCAGGCGGCACTCAATGTTGTCGCAAACAATGTTGCAAATGCCAATACGGCGGGTTACACGCGCGAGACGGCGAACTGGGAAGAGAATCCCACCGTTGTATTGAGCGGTAAGGCGTATGGCGGCGGAGCAAGCGTGACCGGAAGCAGTTCCAAGCGGGACCGGGTGCTCGAGCAATCGTTGCAACAGCAGACCCAGCAACAGCAGTCGACCAGCACCCGGTTGAGCGCGCTCCAGAATATCGAGTCGGTGTTCAACTCCGCAGCAGTCAACAACGCATCGACGGCCAACCCGAGTGGTATCGACATCACCATGTCGAGCTTCTTCAATTCGCTGTCGCAGCTGGAAAGCAATCCCGGAGACAACACGCTGCGACAGACGGTGCTGAGCAATGCCGGCGCGCTGGTGAACAGCTTTCAAGGAGCGATCGCGAGCCTCACCCAGCAGCAGCAGTCTCTCGATCAGCAGGCCGCGAGCGTGGTGGGGCAGGTGAATGCGCTGAGTAAGGCGATCGCTTCGCTGAATGCGGAAATCGAAACCAACAATCCCAAGGGCGATGCAGGAGCGCTCGAGGATCAGCGACAGCTCGACCTGACGCAGCTCTCTGCGTTGATCGGAGTTCACCTGGTGCGGACGGAGAACAACGGTCTGACCATCACTACGCCAAGCGGCGCGACGCTGGTGGCCGGCGGCACGGCCTTTGCATTGTCCGCCTCTCCAAGTGGCGGACTGAATCACGTTTACGACGCATCGGGACAGGACCTGACGGCGCAATTTGCGAGCGGTGGCGGTCAGCTGGGGGGATTGTTGACGGCGCGCGATCAGGACATTCCCCAGGTGATGCAAGCGATGGATGCGCTTGCCTACGGCTTCGCCTCGACCATCAATGCGGTGCAGGTCGCGGGCGTGGACGCGAACGGCCTTGCCGGGACCCCGTTTTTTCAGATTACCGCTCCCACCGCGACTACGGTTGCGGGCACAATTGCGGCGGGCATCTCCGTGGCCATCCAGGATCCAACCCAGATTGCCGCTGCCGGTTACGACGTGAATGGCAATCCGCTGGGACCATCGGACGGCGGCAACCTGATTCGCATGGTGAATGTGCAGCATCAAGCCTGCGTTTCGCTCGCCGGGGCCGGGTTTCTAAGTGTCCCGATCGCGGCCTCGCCCAACGGCTTCTACTCCGACTTCACTACAGCGTTGGGCAGCCTGGTTTCGCAGGCCAGTACGTTGAACACGGCGGAACAATCGTCACTGACGCAATTACAAAATCAGAGGAACGCGCTCTCGACCGTGGACCTGAACGAAGAGGCTTCGGCGATGGCCAGTCTACAGCGTTCGTACCAGGCGGCATCGAAGGTGTTCACCATCCTCGACACAATCATGGGTTCGGCGCTGAACCTGGGCGTGCAGAGCTCCGTCGGCTAAACACAGGAAGGAAGCCATGCGAGTCAATCCGCAGTATGTTACGAACCTGGTTGCAGCGCTCGACAACACCACCGCAAACATTCAAGGTCTGACGCAGGAGCTATCGAGTGGCGTGCGGCTCAATTCGCTGGCCGATGATCCGGGCGCGGCGGGGCAGAATGTGCGCCTCAACGCGCAATACAGCCAGGATGTGACGTTTTCGCAGACGGCCAGCCTGACGGAAGGCATGATGCAGCTGAGCGACTCCGCGTTGGGAAGTGTGGTCAGCCAACTCACCACCGCTTTGTCCCTGGCGACACAGGCGAACAACGGCACGCTCAACGCCAGCAACCTTTCGTCGATTGCGTCTGAGCTGGCGGGCATTCGCGACGAAGTGTTGTCGCTCGCCAACACCAGCTACCTGGGTCAGTATGTGTTTGCCGGGAGCCGGGGAACGACGCAGCCGTTCTCGCTGACCACGACGAACAGCCCCGCAGTAGCCAACTATCTGGGCGACTCCGATGTTCGCTCCTTACAAACGCCGAACGGGCAGACCATCCAGCTCAATGTGCCGGGCGACCAGATCTTCACCTCGCCGGGGAACGACGTCCTGAACACGCTGAACCTGCTGGTGGCGGATTTCGCCAGCGGCACGCCCTCGCCAACTGCACAGGCCGACTCGGCCAAGCTGGGAGACGCGTTAAACTACGTCAGCCAACAACGGGTAAAGATCGACAATGCGCTCAACCGGCTGCAGGGAGCGGGCACCTACGCGCAGAGCGAGTCGACGCAATTGCAGGCTTCGCAGACTACGCTGATCCAGGCCGACGTGGCCATGATCGCAACCCAGCTCAGTAGCGCGAAGACCCAGCAGACGGCGCTGACGCAGGTGATGGCGCAACTCGGAAAGGGTTCGCTCTTCGACTACCTGTAGGCAGCCTGCAACGATCAAATCCGGGGGGACTCGCGTACGGTGCCGATTCGGCCAAGGCATTGCTGGTTTCCGGCACAGTCACGCACTGGAAGCTTTGCATCCTGTCGACGGTATACTCGAGGACGGAGATGCCTGCATGCTGGCCAGCATAAAGTTTCTATGGAACGCGACCCGGGGACATCGCCTCGCTCCGTGGAGGAGCGAGTATCTGAAGTGGCGCATCGAAACCTATTCAGGTATGAAGAGCGAGAGTATGACGGCGCGGCAAATCTTCAGATTTGTGTGGCAGCAGAAGTGGGCGCTGCTCAAATTCCTGCGATGGACGGGCAAACTGGATAGAGACGTGAAGCGAGCGGCGCACCGGGCGACGCGCATCCGTGCGTAGCGCCGCCGCGGGAGGTGTGGACAGATTGGGAACACGAAGGAGCTTCCTCAAAAACTCTGCACGGATGCTGGCTGCGAGCGCGCTGCCATTCGAATTAGCGAACTGGGCTGGGGCGCGAAACAAGACGAAGACTGCGCCTCCTACGCTGGTGGAGATGGATGGCGTTCGTTCGCTGCGGGCGCATGCCGAGGCGAGAGGATTGCTCGCGGGGTGCGCTGTTGTGCCGCAGAAGTTGCGCGACGAGAACGAATATGCGGCGCTGGTGGCCGCGCAGGCGAATATTCGTCGTGGCCGAAAACGAGATGAAGTGGAAGGCGCTGCGACCTGCGCCGGACCAGTACGATTTCAGCCGCGCCGATGATCTGGTGGTGTTCGCGTCGATGCACAACCAGAAGGTGCGCGGGCATAACCTGTGCTGGCACGAAGCGCTGCCGGACTGGTTTCAAGCCACAGTGACGCGGCAGAATGCGCGCGGAGTGCTGGTGGAGCATATTCGGAAGGTGGCGGGCCGCTACGCCGGGCGGGTGCATTCGTGGGATGTAGTGAACGAAGCGGTGGACCCGAAGAGCGGGCGTCCGGATGGATTGCGCAACTCGCCGTGGTTGCAACTGGCGGGTGAGGATTACATTGAGCTGGCATTTCGCACGGCGCGCGAGGCGGATCCTTCGGCGCTGCTGACCTACAACGATTACGGAATCGAGTTGGACACAGACGAGCAGACCAGCAAGCGGGCGCAGGTGCTGCTGCTGGTGCGCAGGCTGAAGGCACGCGGGGTGCCGATCGATGCGGTAGGGGTGCAGAGTCATCTTGAGCGCGGTGGGGCCGCAGCCAGGACAGGGGCTGCGCAACTTTGTGCGCGAGCTGAACCGGCTTGGGTTGCAGGTATTCGTCACCGAGTTGGATATCAATGACCAGGGCTTGCCCGGCCCGGTATCGGAGCGGGACCCCGCGGTGGCGCGGGTGTACCTGGAGTACCTGAACCTGATGCTCGCAGAGCCAAATGTGCGCGCGGTTCTCACCTGGGGCATTACCGACCGCTACACCTGGCTTACGCATGAAAAGCCGCGGGCGGATGGCAAGCCGCAGCGCCCGCTTCCGTTTGACGCAGAGCTTCATCCGAAGCCTGCTTTCTTCGCCATGCGCCAGGCCTTCGACACGCGCGCCGCAGCAGCGCACGAGCTGCCGGGAACGCAGATGGATCCCTACATCCCGATCCGGCCGGGGCAACCGAAGTAAGCGTCACGGCCTGGGCTTTCCGTCTCCAGGCTGCTCTTAAGAAAACGTTCGCAACGCTGCTCGGATGGGGCTGGGCCGGCGGGTTGTCGCGCGTGCCTTCCTCTCGTGGAAGAGCCACGGAGAACCTGCATCCTATACAAGAGTCGACAGAGGACGGGTATGAGCGAGACGGTGAGGTTAAGGGCGAAGGACGGGCATGCACTAGGCGCGTATGTGGCACGTCCGGCCGGCGCGCCGGTGGCGGGGCTGGTGGTGGTGCAGGAAATCTTCGGCGTGAATTCGCACATACGGTCGGTGGCAGACGGATATGCAAGAGACGGATTTCTGGCGATTGCCCCGGCGCTCTTTGACCGTGTGGAGCCGGATGTCGAGTTGAGCTATACGGGCGAAGACCGCACCAGGGCAATGGAGTTGATGCACAAGCTCACGCCGCAGGGTGCGCTCGAAGATGTGGCCGCGGCGCTGGCCTGGGTCCGCAAAGATTCAGGAAGGGCGCAGGCGGGCGTCATCGGGTATTGCTACGGAGGAAACATCGCGTGGCGGAGTGCGGCTTCGCTCGATCCACAGGCAGCGGTAGGGTATTACGCGGGCGGCATCGGGCAGGTTGCCGACCAGACTCCACGGTGCCCAGTGATGCTGCACTTCGGCAAGCAGGACACGCACATTCCTGCAGAGGCGGTGGAAAAGGTGCACGCGGCTCACCCCGAGGTTCAAATCTTCTGGTATGACGCGGGGCATGCGTTCAATTGCGATCAGCGGGAAAGTTACCAGCCGGAGGCCGCCGGGATTGCGCGCGAACGGTCGCTCGAATTCCTCAAAAAGCATCTCGGATAGTCGGCAATCTCTTCCTTCATGGCGAGCGCCTGAGGCGAATCTCGCGGCCAGTTTTCGAGTCGGTTAGGCCGTTTCGCGCATCTACCACCAGTATCTTGAGTTCAGGCCCGGATCGACTGCGGCGCGGTCGTGCATCCATACAGAGGAGAACTTTAGAAGATGGCGGCTGCCGCGGCTACAGCGGATCCTCAACTCGTTGCCCAGGCCAAGTGGCGGCCGAAGACCAATCCGTGGGTGATCGCGGCTACGGTGGCGCTGGCCGCATTCATGGAGGTGTTGGACACCTCGATTGCGAACGTCGCGTTGCCGCACATTGCCGGCAGTCTTGGGGCGAGCGCGGACGAGAGCACATGGGTTCTGACCTCGTACCTGGTGGCGAACGCGATCGTTTTGCCGATGGGCGGGTGGGCCGCGAGCGTGATCGGCCGCAAAAACTTTTTCATGCTCTGCATCGTGATCTTCACGGTGAGCTCATTTCTGTGTGGCATTGCGCCGACGCTGGGCCTGCTGTTGCTCTTCAGAGTGTTTCAAGGACTGGGCGGCGGCGGTCTGCAGCCGATGGCGCAGGCCATCATGGCCGATTCGTTTGAGCCGGCGCAGCGCGGGTTGGCCTTTTCGCTTTATGGCCTGGTCGCCGTGCTCGCACCTTCGATCGGTCCATCCCTGGGTGGCTGGATCACCGACAATTATTCGTGGAACTGGATTTTCTACATCAACATTCCGGTAGGCATCCTGACGTTCTTACTGACGCAGCGGCTGATCGAAGATCCCCCTTACAACAAACCGATCTCGCAGCAACCTGTTCCGGCTGGACTATGTCGGGCTGACGCTGCTGATCATTTCGATGGGAGCGCTGCAGATCACGCTGGACAAGGGCGAAGAGAACGGCTGGTTCGGCTCGCAGTTTATCGTGTCCTTCGCGATCGCATTCGCCGTTTCGTTCATCGGCGCTCATTATCTGGGAGTGGTTCAAGAAGGATCCATTGATGGATCTGAAGCTGTTCAAGAACAGGAACTTTGCGGTCTGCGCATTTCTGATGCTTTTGACCGGCGGCCTGCTGAATGCGACGACCGTGCTGCAGCCGCAGTTCTTGCAATCGGAGCTGGGATACACCGCGACCATCGCCGGCTTTACCCTTTCGGGAGGCGGCATCGCGCTGGTGCTGGTGATGCCGTTGGCCGGACAAGCGGTCAGCCGTTTTCCCGCGCGGAACCTAATTGCGCTGGGATTCTGCATGTTTGCCATTGCCTATTACTACACAGCAACCCACCTGAACCTGCTGATGAGCTTCGGCCTGGCGTCATGGATGCGCGTGGTGCAGGTTGCGTGCATTCCGTTCGTATTTATCTCCGTGACGACGGCCGCGTATTTTGGCATGGCTCGCGGAGAAGAACAATCAGGTTGCCGGGCTGATCAACCTGGTGCGAAATATCGGCGGCAGCATCCTGATCGCGATCACCAACGCGATGGTGACGGAGCGCGCGTTATTTCATCAGGACCAGATGATCAAATACCTGAGTCCAACGGATCCATATTTCCAGACGCGCGTCAATGCGTTGAAGGATGTATTCATGAACTCCGCCGGCAAGAACAATGCCGGGGGCCTGGCGCAGGGGCAAATCTATAACCAGATGTTGCGGCAATCGCAGGCCCTCGGATACGTGGATGTGTTTTACATCTCTGTGCGCGGCTTCACTGTTTATGATCCCCATGGCGTTTCTGCTGCAAAAGAATCGGCCGGGCGGAGAGAAGACTGAGATCGCCGTCCATTGATTGGCGAGTCCTGGTCGGCCGCGCGCGAGAATTGTCGAGGGAAAATCGTCGGAGTGCGTCTGCCTGCGACCGCGTGTCATCGAACAGGGTAGAGAAGATTCAGCTTGGCAAACACTAACCCAACGATTCACGAACCGGAGACTGGAGAACCGGCCCGGCGTACCCTCGGCAACGAGCGGCATGTCGCACGCGTGGCGCGCGCTGCGTCACCGAAATTTCCGGCTCTTTTTCGGGGGACAAAGTGTTTCGCTGATTGGGACCTGGATGACACGGGTAGCGACCGGCTGGCTGGTCTACCGGCTCTCCGGGTCGGCTCTTTTGCTGGGAACGGTGAGCTTCGCAGGCCAGATTCCCACGTTCCTGTTGGCGCCCTTTCGCCGGAGTGTGGGTGGACCGGCTGAACCGGCGCCAGGTGCTGCTGTGGACGCAGGCGCTGGCCATGGTGCAATCGCTGGCCATGGCCCTGCTTACGTTGACTCACCACATCACCATCGCGGAAGTGCTGTGGCTAAGCGTCTTTCAGGGCGTGATCAACGCCTTCGACATGCCCGCGCGGCAGGCCTTCCTGGTGCAGATGGTCGAAGATCGCAAGGACCTGGGCAACGCCATCGCGATCAATTCTTCCATGGTCAATATGGCGAGGCTGGTGGGGCCATCGCTGGCGGGTATGTTGATCGCGGTTACGAATGAGGGCTGGTGTTTCCTGATCGACGGGTTGAGCTACCTGGCGGTGATCGCGTCGCTGGCGATGATGCGCGTGCATGTGGAGGCGGTGAAGCGCACGGCCGCGTCGATGCTGGTGCAATTGAAGGAAGGTTGGACGTACGTGGTGGAGTCGGCGCCGATTCGGACGATTCTGCTGCTGTTTGCGGTGGTGAGCCTGATGGGCATGCCGTTCGTGGTGCTGATGCCGATCTTTGCCGCGCAGGTATTGCATGGCGGGCCGCACACGCTGGGGTTCCTGATGGCGGCTACGGGTATTGGGGCGCTGGTATCGGCCTTATCGCTGGCGGCGAGGCGAAGCGTACTGGGGCTGGGGCGCATGATTCCGATCTCCTCGGGGCTGTTTGGTGCGGGGCTGATCGGCTTCGGACTCTCGCACGTGCTGTGGCTTTCGCTGCTCATGATGCTGGTGACGGGGTTCGGGATGATGCAGGGCATGGCGGCGAGCAACACCATCATTCAAACCATCGTGAGCGAAGACAAACGAGGGCGGGTGATGAGCTACTACACCGTCGCATTTGTCGGGATGGCGCCCTTTGGCAGCTTGCTGGCGGGCGCGCTGGCGCACAAGCTGGGAGCGCCGGAACGGTGATGTTCAGCGGTCGGTAGTGATCGCCGGGGCTATCTGGTTTGCCACCAGGCTTGCGCAGATTCGAGAAGAGGTGCGCCCAATTTACCGGGAGATGGGTATTTTGCCGCCGGAGGTCAGCGCAGCGATGAGTGAGGGAATGGGAACTTAGCAAAGTTTGAAGCAGGCATTTCCAGGCTTCTGACAAGCTTATTCTTGGAACGAAAGCATTACCTCGACGGCTATGCGGGTCGATTCGCGTGCGTCTACGGCATAGCTGAAGCCACGCCCTTTCCAAAATAATTGAGTAGGTGAGCGCCGGGATCACGGGGTGCATGGGACAGAGGCCGGCGCGCATACCAAGAAAAATGCCGGGCAGGCTCGCCCGGCATTCTCGTTGCCACGGATTCGCGCTTAAGCGACCTTGGACTTTGGCCGATCTTGGCGCGGGCGTTGCCTACATCTTCGCCGACCGGAGTGGAGTCGTGAGGCGAGGTGACCTCGGTGCCGGGCTGCGGAGTGTAGGGCGAAACCTCCAGACCCGATCCGATAACATGCAAACCGCGACCGTTATTCCATGGTCCGACGAAATCCTTATCGCCGAGTTCATTCTCTCCGGTCGAGGCGTTGAAGTATTGATCGACCAGACCCGGCGTGGGCTGGATGATGCCGACGGAAAACTGCGGCTTCTCCATCGAGTCGAGAGCGGCGGTGAAGGCGCGCATGTGGGTAATCTCACGGGTCATCAGGAACTGGAGGGCCTGCTTGCTGCCCACATCATCGGTGAAGGCGATCAGCCGTTCATAGACGATTTTTGCGCGGGCTTCGGCGGCGATGTTGCTGCGCAGATCGACGGCCAGGTCGCCGGTGATCTTGAGATAATCCGCGGTCCAGGCGTTACCCATGGAATTGTAGAGGGTAGACTCCGCCTCCGCCGGCAATGGCGACCAGCGGATCCGCTTCGGCAGCGCGCGCGTTCTGACTTCATTGGTTTCAAGTGCATACGGATCAGGGAGCCGACGACTTCCAGGTGGCTTAGTTCCTCGGTGCCGATGTCCATCAGTAGATCTTTGCGTGCAGGATCTTCACAGTTGAGACCCTGGATCGAATACTGCATGGCGGCGGCGAGCTCGCCGTTGGCGCCACCGAATTGTTCCAGGAGCATGTTGCCGAACCTGGGATCGGGAGTGCCGACGTTCACGGTATACATGAGCTTCTTGACGTGGTGATACATACACACCTCTATGTGAATTAGCAGTAGGCGAACACGGGAATGAGCCAACATTCCCCAACCTTGCCGATGCTGGATTCCGATTTTGGTGCGGCGTTTCCGGAGATCGAACAGGTAGCACAGGTCCTAGGGATTGGGACGCCCTCAACAGATTTCTGGTTGCAATGGGTGGGACCTGAGCAGCGGTGCGAAAATACGCATCCGATAGGGAAGGCAAAAGGAACCGTGAGGGAGTTCAGGGATGACGCTGGGACGACAAGTGGTGACTCTGCTGTTGCTGGGGCTTCCGATTGCGTGCGTCGCGTGGACCGTGACTCATGAAGAGGTGTTCCGGGAGCCACGGGAGTGGTGTTCGGACCGGAGCAAGAACTGCCCAAAGGCGTATCAACGCAAGTTCTTCTACCTGTTCACCTGCGAATATTGTTTTAGCCACTATGTTACGGCTTTGTTTCTGGTGATCACCCGGTTCACGCTGCTGTACGAAGGGTGGCGCGGGTATCTGATGGCGGAGTTCGCATTGGTGTGGGTCGCGAATGTCTACATGAGCTCGTTCAACCGCCTGCGGCTGGACATCAAGCACGAGCGGGTTGCGATCGAGGGCGACCAGAAGGAACTGGAGTCGGAATCCACGCTGATCACCACTCCGGAGCGGTCGCGCGAGAGCCACGGGATATCGCGCACTAAGTAAGTTCCCATCTGAATTACAACTCCGAGTTACCCGCTGCCATCCGATTGGATTGGCACAGTAGTTGTAATTTTGCCCAGGAGATGAGCATGAGTGTGGAGACGATTGAGGAGTTGTTTGTCGACGAGCTAAAGGATCTGTACTCTGCGGAGAAACAGATTACGAAAGCCCTGCCGAAAATGGCGAAGGCGGCGAGTACGCCCGAGCTGCGAGAGGCATTCGAGACTCACCTGCAGGAGACGCAGGGACAGCTACAGCGCCTGGAGCAGATTTTCGAGTTGCTGTCGAAGAATCCCAGGGGCAAGACCTGCAACGGCATGAAGGGCGTGCTGGAAGAGGGCGCGGAAGTGCTGAAGGAAGCGGACAAGGGTCCGGTCAGGGATGCCGCGCTGATCTCAGCGGCGCAGCGCGTGGAGCATTACGAGATGGCCGGCTATGGTTCAGTGCGCGAATACGCCAAGCTGCTGGGTCAGTCGGAAATTCAGAGCTTGCTCGAAGAGACGCTGGAAGAGGAGAAGGCGACGGATAAGAAGCTGACCGGCATCTCCAAGGGCGTCAATGCAGAAGCGAAGAGGATGAGCGCAGAGGCAGCTTAGTTCAAGCCGCAGGTTCGCCGGAGGCCTGGCGAACCTGCTTTGGCTCCGCGCTGCAAAGTCGCGGCTGGAAAGTACTGCGTAGCGAAGGCAGGGTTCGAATTCTGAGGATTGAGTCAGGGTGTCCGGGCGGTTCTGCCGGACGCCTTTTATTTTTGCGCGCACGCAGTCTCAACGGTCGCGGTTGGCGGCGAGCGCATTCTCTTCGGGTGCGGGTTGGAGGGAGGCGGGGCTGACGAGCGATCGCAGGGGCGAGAACAGCAACCAGAGGGTGGATAGCAGAACTCCGCAGGCACCCAGCAGGAGCGTTCTGCGAACACCGAAGACGCCGGCGAGCGATCCGCCAACCAGGGCTCCGATGGGCAGCACTCCCTGGAGAGCAGGTGCATGGCGGCGTTGACGCGCCCCAGATATCGATCGGGTGTGAGGATCTGCCGAAGGGTCAGTTCCTGAATATTGAGGACGGACCAGGCAATATCGAACAGCTTGTGCGCCGGCCAGGATGGCAACACAGACCCAGCAGCGGTCCACGGGCCAGCGGAGTGAGCAACGACGCCACACCGACCAGAAATGCAGAGCCGATGATCGTGGGTCCGATGCCGAACCGTTGCCCCATGCGTTCAGCGACGAGCGCGCCGAGAAGACCACTCGCGCCGCCGATGGAGATGAGGATGCCCACCAGCGCCGCAGTCAGACGGAGTTCGCGCAACGTGAATAGGAAGTACAGACTGCTGATGAATCCCATGAAGAAGTAGGCGGTGACTGTGCGCTGCAGGAGCGCACGAAGGATTGGTTGACGCCACGCCGCGCGCAGGCCGTCGGCGATTTCGCCGCCAATCGATGAAGAGGGGAAGGACGGCTGCGGGACCTCCGGCTCTGCGATCGTCCAGATCGAAACAGCAGAGACCGCGAACGAGACGGCATCGAAGAGGATCGCCATGGGAGCGGTCAGCCATTGAATAAGTACGCCAGTGAGGCCGGGACCGGCGACTTCGGCGGTCGATTCGGTGAGAGCCAGCTTGCTGTTGGCCTCGAGCAAATGGTCGCGACCGACCAGCCCAGGCACATAGGACTTGTAGCTTGCGTCGAAAAAGACTCCAAGAGCGGCGACGCCTGCCGCTACGGCGTAAAGGTGGTTCATGGAGAGGCGGTGCGCCCACGCCGCCAACGGGATGGTGGCGAGCAGCATGGCGCGACCCACATCGGACAGGATGAGAACGAAGCGGCGGGGAAGCCGGTCCGCAACCACGCCGGCGAGGAGGCCGAAGAGCAGGACCGAGATGCCGGCAGATCCGCCGAGCAGACCCATTTGGAAAGCCGAGGCGTGGAGCACAAGCACGGCGGTGAGCGGCAGGCCGATCATGCTGATGCTCGAGCCGAATTGTGAGACCGTCTGCCCGACCCATAGCTTGAGGAAGTCGGGATGTCGCCAGAGCCGGGCCATGTCCGAGGGATTGTACGATGAATGGAAAGTCGCGGAGCAGGATTCCGCGAGCGAGGTGAGGGCCTGTTTTGCTGTGCTTTAGGGGCGCGGAATGAGGGCGGCGCGCGGGTGGCCGAAAATTGCCCGAAAAATCGCGAGCATGTTATTCTTGGTCAGACACTTAGAGAGTGGACTTGACTGAAAAGTAGAGGAGTAACGCACTTCCGTGCTGGCAACCGTTAAAAAGACCGATATCATCGCGCGCTTCCGCACCCATGAGAGCGACACTGGCAGTCCTGAGGTGCAGATTGCGATTCTCAGCGAACGGATTGGCGAGCTTACCGAGCATTTCAAGACGCACAAGAAGGATCATGCCTCCCGGCGTGGCCTGTTGATGCTGGTGAGCAAGCGCCGCCGTCTTCTGGATTACTTAAAAACAAACGATTCCGACCGCTACCGGGATGTGATCGGGAAGCTGGGCATCCGCAAATAAGCAAGCGAGAACCTTTGCTCCCAATCTTAGTGCGAAGAGACAGAGTTCGATTGGCCGCAGGTGCGGCCAGTGTGATTGGCGTGGAATGCGCTGCACGAGGCCGAGACGGCTTCGGCGCTCCGCCATTGGCGGGAGAGTGCCTGTGAGCGCAATGCGCCACACGCAAACTCCCCCATCGCTTTCCATGGAATGCCGTGTCATCTCCGAAGCCATCGCTTCCGGCACGCGCAATCCCGTAATTCTTTCTTCTCTTGCCGCTGACTCGCTTTTCGCGCCTCCTCCCTTCAGCGCAGCAAATCAAGAAACGAGGAACCATATGAAACAGGAAGTGACTGTCGAGCTTGCCGGTGGCAAGCGATTGACATTTGAAACAGGCCGGATCGCCAAGCAGGCATCCGGAGCGGCGCTGGTCACCGAGGGTGACAGCGTTGTCCTGGCGACGGCCGTAGCCTCGCCCGATCCCAAAGAGGGCATCGATTTTTTCCCGCTCACGGTGGATTACCGCGAGTACGCCTATGCCGGCGGCCGCATTCCCGGCGGATTCATCAAGCGCGAAGGACGGCCCAGCGAGCGTGAGATTCTCACCAGCCGCCAGATCGACCGACCGATTCGCCCGCTGTTTCCCGAGGGATTCCGCAACGAAACCCAGGTGATCGCGCTGGTGTTCTCGGCCGACAGGGAAAACGATCCCGACATCATCGGCATCAATGCGGCGAGCGCGGCCTTGGCGCTGTCCGACATCCCCTTTGGTGGCCCGGTGGGCGCAGTTCGCGTGGGCTACGTGGACGGCAATTTCGTCGTCAACCCCTCGTATGCCGATCGCGGCAACAGCCTGCTCAACATCACCGTGGTGGGAACGAAGCACGGCATTGTGATGGTCGAGAGCGGTTCGCTCGAGGTCAGCGAAGAGGTCGTGGCCGATGCCATCGATTTCGCTCACGTCGAGATCAAGAAGATCGTTGCCGCGATTGAAGACCTGGTGAGCAAGGCAGGCAAGCCGAAGCGTGCCGTCAAGGAACCGGAGTTCGATACTGCCTACTACGAAGCGCTCGAAGCCAAGGTCGGCGACCGGCTGAAGGACGCGCTCGATACCAAGACGCATCCCAAGGCCGAGAGCTACGCCATGGTGAAGGCGATCAAGGATGAGCTGGCGAAGGAATTGCCGGAAGGCGATCCCGCTGCGAAGAAGCAGTTGGCGCACTACTACGAAGCGTTGCGCGAACGGATCTTCCGCGGCCAGGTGACCAAGGAGCGCATCCGTCCGGATCGCCGCGCGTTCGATGAAATTCGCGAGATCACGATTGAGACCGGCGTGCTGCCGCGCACTCACGGTTCGGCGCTGTTTACCCGCGGCGAAACGCAGGCATTGGTGACGGCGACGCTGGGCACGAATGACGATTCGCAGCGGCTTGAGACCTTCCAGGGCGAGCAGAAGAAGCGTTTCATGCTGCACTACAACTTCCCGCCGTTCTCGGTCGGCGAAGTGGGCCGCATGACCGGCGTAGGCCGTCGCGAGATTGGACACGGCGCGTTGGCCGAGCGGGCGATCACCGCGGTTCTGCCGTCGGAAGATGAATCGCCCTACGCGCTGCGCGTAGTGTCGGACATTCTGGAGTCGAACGGATCGTCTTCGATGGCCTCGGTCTGCGGAGCCAGCCTGGCTCTGATGGATGCGGGCATTCCGCTGAAGGCATCGGTCGCGGGCGTAGCCATGGGCCTGGTGAAGGAAGGCGAGGATTATGCCATCCTGACCGACATCGCCGGCGCGGAAGATCACTACGGCGACATGGATTTCAAGGTAGCCGGCACCCGCAAGGGCATCACCGCGCTGCAGATGGACATCAAGATCAGCGGCATCACCGGGCAGATCATGCGCGAGGCGCTCGAACAAGCGCGTCACGGACGGCTGTTCCTGCTGGACAAGATGGACGCCGAGTTGAGCGGCCCGCGTACAGAGAAGTCGAAGCACGCACCGCAGATTCGCACGCTGCAGATTCCGACCGACAAGATTCGCGACCTGATCGGACCGGGCGGCAAGGTAATCCGCGGCATTATCGAAGCGACGCAAGTGAAGATCGATGTCGACGACACCGGTCGTGTAAACGTGGCTTCGAGCGACGCCGATGGTCTGGCGCGCGCGTTGCAGATGATCAGCGACATCACCGCGGTTCCCGAGGTGGGCAAGACGTACCTCGGCAAGGTGGTGCGGCTGGCGGAGTTCGGGGCGTTCATTGAGCTCTTCCCGGGCACGGATGGCTTGCTGCACATCAGCGA
Organism: uncultured Acidobacteriaceae bacterium; assembly: GCA_963748555.1. Classification (GTDB taxonomy): domain Bacteria; phylum Acidobacteriota; class Terriglobia; order Terriglobales; family Acidobacteriaceae; genus CAWKKW01. The sequence continues at coordinate 350,155 of CAVVJK010000017.1, read as the reverse complement.
GATCGCCGAACATCGCGTGAAGGACGTCAAGGATGAATTGCGCGAAGGTGACCAGGTGCTGGTAAAGGTGCTGGGCATCGAAGGCAACCGCATCAAGCTGTCGCGCAAGGCCCTGTTGAAAGAGCAGCGCGCGAAGCTCGGGCTGCCGGAAGAAGGCGGAACGTGCCGACATCCAGGCGAGCGGCGACGGCGCACCGCCGGCAAGAACGCAGGCGGAACGGCAGCCGGCATCGAATGCCAGCACGATCACGATTGAGGGCGGCGAAGACTTCGACGAGTTTGAAGAAGGCGACGACGAGCCGAACTTCAATCGCGTGGAAGGCGCTCCCGTCGGCGTTGGCGAAAACCGCGCACCGGGTGCTCCGGGTGGCGGATCGGGCGGACCGGGCGGCGGACCAGGCGGCCAGCAACGGCGTCGGCGCAGGAGAACCGGCGGTGGCGGCGGTGGCGGACGCGGTCGCGGACCCGGCGGGCCGGGCGGACCTCGCGGACCCAAATAGACTCAACAACTGAAAGCGGAAGGGCTGCGCATCGAGCGCGGCCCTTCTCTTTTGGCGGCGAAAACGGATGCGGAGAGGCATGCGCGGATGGAGTCGAGCGGCGGCGTACCTGGCCCTTGCGTTGATCTGGGGAAGCGTGTGGATCACCAACGACCTGATTCGTGTGCCGCCGCTGCGCGCAAGCTCGATCCGGTTTCTGGGTGGGGCGCTGTTGCTCGCGGTGCCGGCGTGGTGGGGCCGAGGCCGAGGCGGAACGAGGGAGAAGTTCGCGGCGATTCTACGGCCGTCCCTGGTGCTGGCTGTGACGATGGTGGCTTTGCCGTATGTGCTGCTGGTGTGGGCGGCGCAGCGCAGTTCCGCGGCGTGGGGTGTGGCGTTGTTTGCCTGGTTGCCGGTGGTGGCCGCGTTCGGGATGCGGCGCATGCTGCCGGTGAGGGTTCCGCGCGCGGTCTTCGAAGCGGGGCTGATTGGGGCGGGCGGCGTGGCGTTGATCGTATTCGACCGGCTGTCGTTCTCCGGTAGAGATGCGGCGGCGGTGGTGGCGATTGTGGTGGCGGTGGCGAGCCATGGGGGTTCGTTAGTGTATGCGAAGCGCGCGTTACGGCAGGGCTCGCTGGCAGCAGCGACCGCGGTGCAACTTGGCGTCGCCGCGGTGGTGGTGTTTCTCAGCAGCGTGATGCTGGAGCGAAACGATCCGTCAGCGTGGAGCGAGGGGACGGTGGTGGTGTTGGCAGCAACCGGGATTGCGGGTGCGGGCGGGCTGCTTTTGTACTATTGGTTGTTACGTGAGCTGGAGCCGTACCAGGCAGCGACCCTGCAGTGGACGGCGCCGCTGGTGGCGATCGCCGAAGGGGCAGCAGCGATGCGGGGATGGCCTCCGTGGAGCGTGGTCTTAGGCGCATTGGTGGTAATAATCTGCACGATAGTAACTCTGAAGATATCCGGCGGTGACGACGAAGCAGTTACCCTTCTGGTAACCTCCGGTCCGAGTGGAGAGGCGCAGGAGAAACTGCGCTAAACTGTGTGCGATGAGCGCTTCGATGTACATCGTGGTGGAAGGGGAAGATCCAGGGTTCGATATCTTCGTGAACGGCCGGGCGCTTGCGCGGCATGAAGATGCGCTGGAAAAGCTGGCCGAGCGGTTAGGCGTCCAGCCGCTGCTGGAGTTTTTCTCGGCCGATGAGAACTCGATGGCCCTGCTGCTGGAAGAGGGAGCGGGCGACCCGGAGTGGGCGAAGACGCTGCCGCCTCCGCAGTGGTTCTCGCCGGATAGTGGCCTCGAGACGATCTGCGCGCTGGTGGATTATCTGAAGGAATCTTCCACTGAGTTTGGGAGTGAGACCAGTTCTGTGCTGCATGAACTGGAAGAGTTCGAGCGAGTGCTGGTGAAGACCTCGGCGCGCCATCTGAAATGGCAGCTCGCGGTGAGCTGGAAGTGATTTCCCTCAGGGGCTAAAGCCCCGTGCTTCGACCGCGGGTATGGCACGGCTAAAGCCGTGCCCTTTCAAAACCGCTTCAAAATAAGTGTTGAGTCGGACATGGGTACAAAACAGGGCTGAGTGCCTTTCTGAACAGAGCTGCTGCGTTAAAAATGGCAGAGCTGCCTGAAGATAGATGAAGCCGCGCCCTTTAAGAACTTAGTCAATTGGCGGGCGTCAGTCTTTCCATTCGCCCAGCTGCTTGCGCAGGTAGACGAGTTGGCCGAGGTGGTAGCTGTTATGGTCGGCAGCCAGCAGAACTTCTCTAAGCAGCGTTTGCCCGTTGCCCCATGGGATGGCGGCATATAGATTGCTCTCGGAATCGCGGACGAGATCTTCGAAGGCCTGCAGGTCGCCTTTGATGGCGGTGACGGATTCTTCCCAAGCTTCAGGAGACGGGGGAGCGTCGGTCTTGGGCCAGTAATCTTCGGGCCAGTTGGGGGCGAGGTACTCGGAACTGGTCGAGAACTCGAGCAGATCATGCAGCGCCAGCCGCAGATGCTCCAGCAACTGCCAGGCGGTATGCGGAGCGCCTTGAGGCTTCTTGCCGGCGAGGCCACCGGGAAAATCGGCCAATGACTTATTCAGATCCGCGTGCGCGCTGCCGCCTCGCAGTAGTTCGACCAACTGGTCGCGAAGTAAACGGTCGTCGTTCGGCATAGTTGCCCTCCTCTAGCTCTGATGCAGCAGGGGTAACGAAAGAACCAGGCGCTAGGCCTCGACCACTTCGCGGCGCGAACTGAAGATGTTTCCCATGCGCCGGACCTGCGCGCCGACACCGCGAAGTTTCTCCTCAATGTGTTCGTATCCGCGATCGATGTGGTAGACGCGATCGAGAATCGACTCGCCTTCGGCCACCAGGGCGGCGAGCACGAGCGACGCAGAGGCTCGCAGATCGGAGCACATGACCGCGGCGGAAGAGAGCTGCGCTTTGCCCCGAACGGTTGCGGTGCGGCCATCGACCTTGATGTTCGCGCCCATGCGGATGAGTTCCTGCACGTGCATGAAGCGGTTCTCGAAGATGTTTTCCGTGATGAGCGAAGTGCCGTCCACCTGGGTGGCGAGCGCCATGTATTGCGCCTGCATGTCGGTGGGGAAGCCGGGATACTCTTCGGTGGAGATGTCGGCGGCTTTCAGATTGCCTTCGCTGCGCACGCGAAGGGAGTCGCCATTGATGGGGTCGATGCGCACCCCACAGGACTGGAGCGTGTGCACGATGGCGCCGAGGTGAGCGGGATTGCAGTTGGCAACGCAAAGATCGCCGCCGGTGATCGCGCCCGCAATCAGGAATGTGCCGGCCTCGATGCGGTCGGGATTAATGCGGTGGCGTGCGCCGTGCAGTTTCTCAACGCCGCGCACGCGAATGGTCGAAGTTCCCGCGCCCTGGATGCGCGCGCCCATCGCGTTCAGCAGGGTGGCGAGGTCGACGACTTCGGGCTCGCGGGCGCAGTTTTCCATCACGGTTTCGCCCTCAGCGAGAACGGCAGCCATGAGCAGATCTTCGGTGCCCGTGACGGTGATCTTTTCGAAGACGATGTTGGCGCCCTTGAGCCGCTCGGCGCGGGCCTCGATATAGCCATGTTCGTAGCTGATGGTCGCGCCCATCGCTTCGAGGCCCTTGATGTGGAGATCGATGGGCCGTCCGCCGATGGCGCAGCCACCCGGCATGGCGACCCGGGCAACACCGGTTCGCGCAATGAGGGGACCGAGCACCAGGGAAGAGGCGCGCATGGTCTTGACGATCTCGTATTTGGCAACGGGGTCGGAGAGCAGGCGACACGAAATGGTCGTGCGGTGCTGCGCGCGGCCGTAGCCCAGTTCCACTTCGGCGCCCATCGAGACGAGCAGGCGGCGCTCGGTTTCGATATCGCGGACCTGGGGCACGTTATCAAGAACTACTTCATCTTCGGTGAGGATGGCGGCTGCCATGCACGGCAGAGCCGAATTTTTTGCTCCGCTGACGCGAAGGGTGCCAAGCAGCGGATTTCCGCCCCGAATGACGAACTTGTCCATAGATCGTGAAAGACTCCTGAGCGGTAGTGTATCCGTTCCGGGCTGTGAATCGGTGTGCGCGTTTTCGCTGGCTGAGGGTGCTAGGGCTGAGTGCGACGAGTTAGCCAGCGGAAGGCAAGGAAAAAGGCTGCAGCGCACGGGGGCGCTGCAGCCTTTCCATTCAGAAAACGAAATATGTGGAGGGGAGCCGCCGGGCTAGAGTTCGAGGGTGGTGTCTTCAATCGCCAGGCGAACGTTCCCATCCGACTTGGCGAGCCGGCGAACGGCTTCGGGCTTATCCACTTTGGCCTTGAGCATCACGAGCGCGACCGGTACGCTGCGACCGGCGGACTTGATGGTCTGCACGGCGGTCTCGCGATTGATGGCGCAGGCACGCATCAGGATGCTGATGCCACGCTCGACCAGCTTCGAGTTCTGCATGTGCACGTTGACCATCATGTTCTCGTAAACGTAACCGAGCCGGGTCATGGCGCCGGTGGTGATCATGTTGGTGATCATCTTCTGCGCGGTCGCGGCTTTCATGCGGGTGGAGCCGGTGATCACTTCGGGTCCGACCTCGGCGACGATGGCGACATCGGCGGCAGCGGCGAGCGGAGTTCCTTGATTACAGGTGATGCAGGCGGTCTTGGCACCGCGAGCGCGCGCATAGGCAACCGCGGCGACAACGTAAGGGGTGCGTCCGCTGGCCGAGAGGCCGATGACCATATCTTTGCGGGTGGGACGGCGGCGGGCGATATCGCGCTGACCCAGTTCTTCTGAATCTTCATTGACTTCGACGGCGGAGGCGAGAGCCTTGGGCCCACCGGCCATGATGTACTGCACAGATTGCGACGAGGTGGAGTAGTACGAAGGACACTCACAGGAATCGAGAGCGGCGATGCGTCCGCTGGATCCAGCGCCGATGTAGATCAGGCGACCACCGTCCCGCAGACTTCTGGCAACCGAGTCGATGACAAGCGCGATCTCGGGCAGAGCTTTCTTTACAGCAGCGGCTGCCTTGGAATCTTCATGATTGATGATGCGGGCGATCTCCAGGGCGGATTTGGTGTCAAAGCCCTGTGAGGCATCGTTGGCGCTCTCCGTCGTCAAGTTGTGAATCTCGACGTTGTTAACCGGCGCTGCCGCTGTTTCTGAAACCTGCTGCGTCTCCGCGGGTGTCGTGATAGTGGCCATAGGTTTGTTTCTGTCCCTTATTTGTACTTTCTATTTTATCGCTAACGGATCGTACTTGCCTCGCACTTGAATCCTGCTGATTACCACCGGACCGAAAGACATTATGCAACGGAACTGCGCAAACTCAGAACAATCTCGTCGTGAAATGCGGGACGCACGTAACGGATCTGGTCCGACGAGCGATCCGGCCAGGTACGATTGGTGAGCAATACCACAGCGAGATCGGCGTCGGGATCGATCCACAGTGAGGTTCCCGAATAACCGAGATGTCCTATCGACCTCGGGCCGAAGAACTGACCTGAAGACGATGGCGTGCTGGGTGTATCCCAGCCGAGCGCTCGTGTTGTGCCCACGGGTGTGTTTTGGCGGGTGGCAAACAGCGAGACCGTATCGGAATGAAAGAGAGGGATGGAATCGGCTGTCGTCCCCTGCCGGAGGATGCAGGCGGCAAACTTCAACACGTCCATCGCATGGGAAAAAAGCCCCGCGTGTCCGGTCGCTTTCTGAAGCGCAAAGCAATTCTCGTCCTGCACCTCTCCTTGTAGGATGCGGTGCCGAAAGAGAGTGTCGTCTTCGGTTGGCGCGATTAGTTGCTTCCAGTGCTTAGGCGGAGCATAGCGGGTGCTGACCAGGCCGAGAGGGGCAAAGATTTCGCGACTGCAGAAAGGAGCGAGCTTCTCCCCACACAAAACTTCGATGGCGAGACCAAGCAAGATGAACCCGATGTCAGAATACTCGGCGCGTGTATCTGGCGGCGCCTCGAGCGGCATGCGAAGACAGGCGCGAACAATCTCGTAAGGATCGGAACTGATCTTCCAGAGGGCATGATACGCAGGCAGCCCGGAGGAGTGTGCGAGCAACATGCGGAGGGTCACGCGGTTTTTGCCGCTGCCGGGCTCCATGCCGATGACGAAGCCGGGAAGCAAATCACCCACCGGCCAGTCGAGATCCAATTCCCCGCGATCGTAGAGCAGCATGGCGGCTGCGGTGGTGGCGAGCACCTTGGTGAGGCTGGCAAGATCGTAGATGGTGGAAGGCGTGACGCCGGGTGAGCGCGGTTCATAGGTGAAGCTGCCTACGCTATCGAGAGCGACAACCTTGCCACGGGAGAGCACGCCGAACGCGGCACCCGGAAATGCGCGTTGCGCGATGGCTTTCTCAAGTACGGAGTAAGCGGTTGCAAAACGCAACTTCTGGTCACCAGCGGTGGCCGGGACGGGAACGGAGAGGATAGGCATGAATGAACTCCATGGTAGCGCGGAAGAGAGTGGGCGACAGAACTTTTCGCTACCGCCCCGTCGGCGATCGAGTCTATAAAGCGACAAGGCGCAGAGTTTAAGGCGGTAAGCCTTGAACCGGTGAGCGGTAAGGCTCAAATCTGGGAGGCAGGATGGGGATCAAAAGGCCGGGGATTACGGCCGCGTATGTACTGGCAGGGTTGCTGAGCGGGACTGTCGCAGGGGCCCAGCAGGAGACGCAATCCGCGCCAACAGGCTAGTTCTCCAGCTGGTCCGACGAGTGCGCCCGCAACGGCAGCGTCGCAGCCCGCGCAGACGGCCCCCAATTCTCCGGTGTCAAGTCCGCAGGCATCAGTTCGCAGTCACCGGATACGCAGTCTCAGGGCGCAGGGCAAAACGATGCATCCGGCGAACAGCAAGCAGCTGGGCCAAAGGGCTACGAGGTGCCGGCGGGCACCAAGGTTCTGTTGTCACTCAAGAGTGCGGTGAATACGAAGACGGCGCGCGTGGGCGATGGCGTGTACTTGATTTCGACCTTTCCAGTGGTGGTAGGAAACCGGGTGATGATTCCGGCAGGTGTCTATGTGCAGGGGCAGGTGGATCGCGTATTGCGGCCCGGGCGAGGATGGGGACGAGGCGAGGTGGCGATGCACTTCACCTCCATCATCTTTCCCAACGGCACCGTAGTGTCGATTCCGGGCGTGGTGAACAGCTTGCCGGGCTCGGGCGGTCCCAAGGTGAAGGACGGGGAAGGAACCATTCAGGGCGAAGGCAACGCGGGGCGGGTCGGCGGAGACGTAGCCAAGGGCGCGGAGATCGGCGCGGGTCCAGGCGTGATCGGCGGAGCAGTGGAAGGGCGTCCGTTTACCGGCCTCGGGATCGGAGCAGCCGCCGGAGCAGCGGGCGGGTTGATTTATTCACTGTTTACCCGCGGCAAAGATGTGAATATCGAGGCTGGTTCCCAGATTGAAATGCTGCTACAGCGGCCCTTGTTGCTCGAAGACACAAACCTGACCGGGGCCGACGCGGCGCCGCAACTGGTTCCGGCTGCGCAGCGTGAACCGATGAAGAAGCCCAGTGGTCGGCCTAGAATCATGTGTCCGCCGGGAGTCCCTTGTAACTAGGGCAGCTTTGATCGGAACTGGTATCGTAAGTAGAGAGACAGGATTCGGGTATTCATGACCCAGGTAGGTTTGGAGCAAGTCCCCCCGGAGAGCTCACCCATCGTAAAGAGTGAACCACCTGCCCGCCTTCGCGTGTGGGTCCGGGATTTGTTCATCTCGATCTTCGTATCCTTCCTGATCATCACGTTTCTGTACCAGCCGGTGAAGGTGGAGGGAACGAGCATGCTACCCGAGCTGCGCGATCAGGATCGCGTCTTCATCAACAAGTTTGTGTACCGGTTTGAGAAGGTAGAGCGCGGCGACGTGGTTGTTTTTTACTACCCGCGCGATCCTTCCAAGAGTTACATCAAGCGCGTGATTGCGTTGCCGGGCGACGATCTGCGCATCGACCGCGGGCGCGTCTATGTAAATGGCGAGCAGGTTCCGGAGCCTTATGTGCCGAGTCGCTATCAGGATGGTCGTTCATTTGAGGAGATGGTGATCCCAGTGGGCCAGTATTTTGTCATGGGCGATCATCGGTCGATCTCGAGCGACAGCCGGGAATTCGGCCCAGTCGATCGCAGGCTGATTTATGGCAAGGCAGCGTTCGTGTATTGGCCGACGGCGGAGATGGGCGTGGTCCGGTAAAGATCGCCGCGATCACTTCGAGTAATAGCCGGTTTTCGTGCGAACGGTCAGCCCATCCGGTCTGGCTCTGATGACAACTTTGCGGAACGTATCGTCGCGGGACTTGTTGGTGGAGTGGTAGCCGAGGGAATAGAGCGATCGAAGCTCGTTTCCGATCTCCTCGAAGGCAGCCGGCAGGTCGGTGTGCAGCGCGTCGTAGTCGGTGCCTCCGGTCTGGCTGGCCAGGTGGCCCAGCGCATGGACCCCGTATTTATTGCGCGACGACATGGCTCCCTTTTTGATCTGTGTATAACGAATTGCGTAGATCAGCGTGTCCGTGTCCTGTGCGGAACTGATCGCGTCAACCAGGTCATGTTCACTGGAATTCTCCTCACCATCAGTGAAGAGGATGAGCGCGCGGCGGCGATTCTCGAGCCTTGGCCAGCTTCATCGTGGTGCTTGCGTAGACTGCGTCATAGAGAGCGGTGCCGGCCTCGCGGGTGTTGTCGGGCGCGAGTTCGGGGAAGTTGCGATCGCCGTGGTCGAAGCGCGTCGAGCCCGTCGATGAGCTGCGGTACGGATGAAGTGAGATCGCTGACCACCCGCAGATGATTGCCAAAGCAAATAGCGAACGCCTGGTCTTCAGGGCGCATGATCTTATTCAGGAAGACCTCAATGTCCCGGCTATGCCGCTTGAGGAACTTGTCCTGGCTGTCCGACACGTCGACGATCAGGCCGAGGGTGAGCGGCAATTGGTTCTCGTGCGCGAAGAAGCTGATTTTTTGCGGAACTCCATCTTCGAAGACCTCGAAGTCGTCCGCGCTTAATCCGGAAGCAAGATTGCCGCTGGCGTTGCGGACGCTGAACGTGAGGTTTACGAGGTGAACCTCTGCTTTGAATACAGTGTCTTGCGCCCGCCAGCGGGAGGCCGAGATGGCAAGAATCGGACAGAAAAGCAGCAGGGTCAGGCGAGCGAGCGGGCGGACGGTTGGCTGGGCGCATTGTACGAGGGTTCTCCTGGCCGGGCAGACGATCCGTGGATAGATACGCACATAATTGCGATGCAGTTCCCACGGATGGCCCGCGATTCTCTGATAAACTCGATTGAATCCACTCGACGGAGAAGCGATGCAGGCGATCTTGCGCTCGAAGACGGGCGCATCTTCCGCGGTGAAGGCTACGGCGCCAAGGGCGAATGTTATGGCGAGGTAGTTTTCAATACATCGCTGACCGGCTACCAGGAAATCTTCACCGATCCCTCCTATGCCGGACAGATTGTCGTTCTCACCAATCCTCAAATCGGAAACTACGGCACCAATGCCGCCGATAACGAGGCCACCAAGCCGTATATCGAAGGCCTGGTCACCCGCGAATTTTCGCCGATCAGTTCCAACTGGCGCTCGCAGCAGGTGGCGGATGAATACCTGGAGCGCTACAACGTGCCCGTGATCAGCGAGATCGATACGCGGGCGTTGGTGCGGCATCTGCGCACCCATGGCGTGATGCGCGGCGTGATCTCCTCGATCGAGACCGACACCGACAAGCTGGTTGCGAAGGCGACGCGCCATTCGCAAGATGGACGGCACCGATCTGGCCAAGCGTGGTCTCGACCAAGGGCCGCTACGAATGGGACTGCAACGATCCACGCAACTACAACGAGGATCCGCTGGCGCTCGGCGAGGACCTGGTGAAGATGCCCGCGCCAGACCTGCATGTGGTGGCGTACGACTTCGGCATCAAGCACAACATCCTGCGCATGCTCACGCGCGAAGCCTGCCGGGTGACGGTGGTTCCGGCGCAGACCTCGGCCGAAGATGTGCTGGCGTTGAATCCGGACGGCATCTTTCTGTCGAACGGCCCGGGCGATCCGGAGCCGGTGACCTACGCGCAGGAGAACATTCGCAAGCTGGCAGGGAAGAAGCCGATGTTCGGCATCTGCCTGGGACATCAGCTCATCGGCCTGGCGCTGGGCGGCAAGACCTACAAGCTGAAGTTTGGACACCATGGCGGCAATCATCCGGTGAAGAACACGGAGAGCGGCAAGGTGGAGATCACCGCGCACAACCACAACTTCGCCGTCGATCCTGATTCGATGAAGCAGAGCGAAGTGGAACTGACGCACATCGACCTGAACGACAACACGCTCGAGGGTTTGCGCCACCGGTCGCTGCCGCTGTTCAGCGTGCAGTACCACCCGGAGGCCAGCCCCGGCCCGCACGATTCGCAACTATCTCTTTCATGACTTCCGCAAGATGATGGAGGAGTGGAAGAAGTGAAGCGGACCCTTCCAGTTCTGGCGTGTTCGGCAGGGCTGGGATGTTCTATTTCTTCCGCTCAGGCTGCTCAACACAGAGATCCATTCGATCGGTAGCTGGCGAGCGGTACGTGCTCGCCGAGCGGAGCCTTCGCTCATTCAATGTGGCATCGCCGCGAATTCGGAGTCTTGAAAGGGCACGACTTTAGCCGTGCAGTAAGATCTCAGCAGAGTGGTTGCCCCGGGTAAAGATCTTGCGGACTAGGACGCAATGAACAGACATCTTCGTCCGATTACTTTTGAACGCCCAAGTCTGGTTCGTTAGGAACCGAGTGCTGTGGAGTCTCGAGCATCGAATTTGCGATGTTGGTATCGGAAGCCCGCATTTATCACTGCTTCGTTAATCGGCAAGCAGAACAGGTCTTAGCGGATCTCGCGAAATCTTCCCCTTGTTGAGGACTCGCCGGGATGACTGCATGGGGCTATCAGCAGCGATGGAAGTCGCGGGACCGGATGGACGCAATGAAAAGACTTGCATCGCGATTTGTCGATGAAGAGTTGCGGGCGATACGCCAACCGAAGCTCGATGACGATGCCGACAAGAGCCTTGAGTGAGTCGCCGATCGGGAACAGACGTCGACGATTTGAAGATTGCCTGCCGCCTTGTTGCGATGCGACGCGACTACCCTTGAAGGGACAGACTCCTTCAAAGCGATGACCCAGAGGACCAACGATGCCGTCAGGATAGTGGAGAAACAGATACGAATGCCACGCAGAAATGACATCACCAAGATTCTGGTGATCGGCTCGGGACCGATCGTGATCGGGCAGTCTGCCGAGTTTGATTACTCCGGCACGCAGGCGTGCAAGGCGCTGAAGGCCGAAGGCTATGAAGTGGTGCTGGTGAATTCCAATCCGGCGACCATCATGACCGACCCGGAGCTCGCCGATCGCACCTACATCGAGCCGCTGACCAAGCAGTATGTCGAAGAGATCCTTCGCGTCGAGTCGAAGATGCTGAAGGACGAAGGACGCGAGGGCGTGTTTGCGCTGCTGCCGACGGTCGGCGGACAGACGGCGTTGAATCTCGCGGTCGATCTGGCAGACGCCGGCATTCTCGACAAGTACAACGTCGAACTGATCGGCGCGAAGCTCGAAGCCATCAAGAAGGCGGAGGACCGGCTGCTGTTCAAAGATGCGATGACGCGCATCGGTCTCGACATGCCGCGTTCGTCGCTGGTGAACAATCTTCGAGACGGCCTCGATTTCGCCAGCAAGATTGGTTTTCCGGTGGTCATTCGGCCCTCGTTCACGCTGGGCGGATCGGGCGGCGGTATTGCCTATAACCGCGAAGAGCTGATGGAGATTCTCGCGCGCGGTCTCGATCTATCTCCGGTGCACGAGTGCCTGATCGAAGAGTCGGTGCTCGGCTGGAAGGAATTTGAGCTGGAGGTGATGCGCGATCTGGCCGACAACGTCATCATCATCTGCTCGATTGAAAACTTCGACCCGATGGGCGTGCACACCGGCGACTCGATCACCGTAGCGCCGGCGCAGACGCTCACCGATCGCGAGTACCAGCAGATGCGCGATGCGGCGATTCGCGTGATGCGCGAGATTGGTGTCGAGACCGGCGGATCGAACGTGCAGTTCGCGGTAAACCCGACCACGGGGCGCATGACGGTGATCGAGATGAACCCGCGCGTGTCGCGTTCGTCGGCGCTGGCATCGAAGGCGACGGGATTCCCGATCGCGAAGATCGCGGCCAAGCTCGCGGTCGGCTACACGCTCGACGAGATTCCCAACGACATCACCCGGAAGACGCCGGCGTGCTTCGAGCCGACCATCGATTACGTTGTCACCAAAATTCCCAAGTGGCAGTTCGAGAAATTTCCCGGCTCGGATGAGACGCTCGGCCCGCAGATGAAGTCGGTGGGCGAAGTGATGGCCATCGGACGCACCTTCAAAGAATCGCTGATGAAGGCGCTGCGTTCGCTCGAGACGGGCAAGAAGGTCGGCGCCGAAGTGCTGGAGCCGCGCAGGCTGACGCAGCGGCTGGTGACGCCACAACCGGAGCGGCTGAACTACATCCGCTTCGCCTTCCGCCGCGGAATGTCGGTGCGCGAAGTGGCGCGGATGACGTCGATGGATCCCTGGTTCCTGTACCAGATCAAGGAGATTACCGACACGGTTGCGGCTGCTGGGCGAGCAGAGCATGGAGAATGTGTCACCGGAGCAGTTGCGTAAAGCGAAGCGCATGGGCGTCTCCGACGAACGGATCGCCGAGACGTGGGGCTTGAGCGGCAGGGAGGGCGTGGATGCGGTGCGCGAACTGCGCGCGCGGCAGGGACTGAAGCCGGTGTTCAAGCTGGTGGATACCTGCGCGGCCGAGTTTGAAAGCTCCACTCCCTATCTCTACTCCACCTACGACGAAGAGGACGAGGCGCCGCCCACGGCGAAGCGAAAGGTCATCATCCTGGGCAGCGGGCCAAATCGCATCGGGCAGGGAATCGAATTCGATTACTGCTGCTGCCATGCGGCCTTCGCGCTGAAGGAAGACGACTACGAGACCATCATGGTGAACTGCAATCCGGAGACGGTTTCGACGGATTACGACACCAGCGACCGGCTGTATTTCGAGCCGCTTACGCTGGAAGATGTGCTCGCCGTCTATGAGCACGAGTCGAGCGGAGGAGCCGAGGTCGGCATGATCGTGCAGTTTGGCGGACAGACGCCGCTGAATCTGGCGCTGCCGCTCAAGGCGGCGGGTGTGCCGATTATCGGAACTTCGCCCGAGTCGATCGACCTTGCCGAGGACCGCAAGCGATTTGGCAAGCTGCTGGTGGATCTTGAAATTCCGCAGCCTCCGGGAGTGATGGCGACCAGCGTGGAAGAGGCGCTCGAAGGCGCGGAGCGCATCGGATATCCGGTGCTGGTGCGGCCCTCGTATGTGCTGGGCGGCCGCGCCATGGTGATCGCGTACGATGCCGAGGCGGTCTCGCGCTACATGAAAGAGGCGGTCGAGTACTCGCAGGACCGGCCCATTCTGGTCGATCACTTTCTCGAAGATGCGGTAGAGGTCGACGTCGACGCATTGTGCGACGGGAAGGACGTGGTGATTGCCGGAATCATGCAGCACATTGAAGAGGCCGGCATTCATTCCGGCGATTCTTCGTGCGTGCTGCCGGCGGTGGATCTGCCGGCCGCGACGTCTGGACACCATTCGTTCGCACACGCGCAAGCTGGCGCTGCGCATTGAAGGTGATCGGCCTGGTCAATCTTGCAATTCGCCATCCAGCGCGGACGCGGAGAAGGCGATGCGGACAAGGTGTTCGTGATCGAAGTGAATCCACGCGCCTCGCGGACCGTGCCCTATGTTTCAAAGGCGACCGGAGTGCCGCTGGCCAAGATGGCGGCGCGGTTGATGACCGGACGCACGCTCAAGGACCTGATGCCGGAGCAACTCGCCGCGAAGCGCGGATCTCGAAACCGGGCCGCACTACTTTGTGAAGTCGCCGGTCTTTCCGTGGAACAAATTCCCCGGAGTGGATACGGTGCTTGGTCCGGAGATGAAGTCGACCGGCGAAGTGATGGGCGTCGCGGATAACTTCGGCGAGGCATTTGCCAAGGCGCAGATTGCGGCGGGGCAGAATCTGCCGGTGAAGGGCACGGTGTTTTTCAGCGTCAACGATCACGACAAGGCGCAGCTGGTGGAGCTTGGCGCGGCTGTATGTCGAGCTGGGCTTCCACATTGTGGCGACCGAGGGAACGGCCAATATCCTGGAGCGTGCGGGCTTGAGGGTCGACCGGGTGTACAAAGTGAAGGAAGGCCGGCCCAATGTCGTCGATCTGATCAAGGGCGACCGCATTCAGCTGATCGTGAATACGCCGCGCGGGCAGGACACGTTCTTCGATGAGAAGGCGATTCGGCGGGCGGCGGTGCTGCAGCGCATTCCGACCATTACGACGGTGGCAGCCGCGCGAGCCGCGGCCGAAGGTATCCAGGCAATCCAGCGCAACACGATTCGGGGTGAAGGCCCTGCAGCAGCTGCATACCACGGGAGTTGTAGCAGAATCATCTTGAAGCGAAGCAAAGACGATACTATTGTGAATAGAATGTTACAGCGACAAGCATCGAATTGGTTTGGTGCGGCGTCTAAATCGACGGTGGGATGGAGGTTAGTGAAGCCATTCCAAAACTTTCAGCCAACAAACGTGAACGACCGGTGAGAACCGAATCACGCATGATACCGAGTAGCAAGAAAAGCAGCCTGGTCCTACCGCGTTGTGGGGCTTTGTGGTTCTGTGAGTATCGAGTAGATATCCTGTCCGGCCCGTCCGGCCCTGGCTTGCTCGCCCTGCTCACAGACTGACGATTCAACTGTGAGAGAGCGAGGCTTCAGACAAAGATTCCAAGAATCCCGATGAAGACTTGCCCCTCCGCGAACTGGAACCCAACCAGGCTCCACGGCGAATGGGGGAGCTATGAACCTGCACGTTTTTGAGAACACGCCTTTGGCACGGAATGCGCCGGCGATCACCTGCGTATGGATTGCCACCGGCAATCCCCGGCAGCCGCTGGCTTGTGTGTGGATCGACCGTGAAGTCAGCATGGTACTGGAGCCGACCGGCTCGACCGACCAGCCAGTGCCCGAGCGAGGAGCATTTAGGCGGGCTGGCCGCATAAGTCTTCTGTTGGGAGCAGTGGTCAGCGGAATAGAGAAGTCAGAGGCTCGGCGAACCAGCCGGGCCTTTTTCATTTAGCAGAGTGAGGGCAGATCCCCGGCACTATGCTAACTTGGCAGGCTGATGAGGAGTTGTCGCAATTGGGAAAGTGTCTGGCTGTTTCGTTTTGGGGTATGGTTGGCTGGCGTTGGTTCCAGCGGTTTGCCTGGCGCACGGCGCAACGGCACAGTCTCCGGAGCCAGCTGCAGCCGCCCCGGCGAGTGCCGGTGTTCAAGCGGGCCTTGATCTGTTGAAGCAGCATCAGCCGCAAAAGGCATTGGATGCCTGTTGAGCAAGTGCTCGCGCAGCACCAGAGAACGAAGCAGCGAACCTGCTGGCAGCGACTGCCGCCATCGATCTCTACGAGGGCGAAACGGCGGTGAAGTACGCGGAGAAGGCAAAGCAGCTTGCTCCTGATGACTGGCGCGTGAACACCACGCTGGTGACTGCCTACGCGGTGGCCGGACATACGCAGCAGCGAGATGCAGAGCGGGAGCTGCTGCGCAAGCTGCATGATGATCCGAAGGCAAAAGAAGCGAATCAGAGCAACGGATTTTTGCTGGAGATGTTTCCGGTCGGGAAGTACCGGGTGGATGCGATCGAATACTTTCATCCTATGGGGAAGTTTCACCTGTACTACCGGTTCATCGTCCGGGATGCGGCAGGCAAGCGGGTCTGGGAGATTTCGCTCACGTCCGATGACATGAACCAGGCGTCGTGGGCCAAGGCCCACCCCGAGCAGGCCGCGGCCGGCAAGAGACAATATTCGTTGCAGGGTGAGGGCGGCGGAGAGCACGCGGACTACCGGTTTTTCAGTGGAGACGCGAGATTATGACGAGCTGAAGGCCGAGGTGACCCGCATCGTTCAGGCAGCAGAAGGCGCCGTTCCCGGGAGAGCGGCGCGCAATAGGGATCCGAGATCGGTGTCGGACTGATTGCGGCCTAGCCGTTGCCGGTTACCTTTGATGAGCTTGGGAATGCGTGCCGCCAGTCGAGCTCCGATGGAATAGCCGATCATGGCGACGGCCGGCCAAGTGCCGATGAAGCGGCCCTGTCCATCGATCATGCCGCTGTCTTTGTCGAGGCTGAAGAAGGTAAACCAGAGCTTCTCGCTTGCGCCGCAGTGGTAGCAGGCGCCGGGGCCGGTCGGCATATCCAGAATCCAAAGACCGACCACCATGAACCACACCAGACCGGCGAGCCAGACCAGCGTCGCGACGTCGCTGGCGCGGATGCGGACCAGCAGAAAACCCAGCAGCAGCGGCACAGCGCAGCGACATGCCCAGCGTGACGACGGGAGAGACGTAATCGGGATGGAACAAACTGACTGTTCCCATCATGGCGGCCCAGGCCAGCAGGCTGAAGAGCGCATGCAAAAAGAACCAGATTGCCTGCGAGACGATGCGGTTGCTGCCGTTGTCGACGAGTTCTACGGCCTGGTGCGCGGAAGCAGCGGACATGCTGGGCTCCATGGTTCTAGGTGCTTGAGAGGGGCGTTGCTTCCAGAGTAAACAGAGTTGCGTGGAAACGGAAGCTGCCGAACAAGGTGCAGGGCCTGCGTCTTTCGTGGGATCCGGGATTTAGAATGAAATCATGCTGATCGAAGGAATTCTGGCAGCGATCACGACGCCGTTCTATGGTGACGGACGCCTCTACCTGCGGAAACTCGAACACAATGTTGACCGGTATTCGCATACGCCGTTGTCTGGGATGGTCGTGCTGGGATCGACTGGCGAGGCGGTGATGCTGAGCGACGCCGAATCGCGCGAGGTGCTCAAGACAGCGGCCGGGGCTGCGGCCGCGGAGAAGGTGCTGATCGCCGGAGTGGCGCGCGAGAGCGTGATTGAAACGCTTGCGGCTGGCGGAGTTCGCCGCCGAGCAGCGGTACGATGCTGTGCTGGTTCGCACGCCCCACTACTATGGGCCGCAGATGCGCCCGGCAGAGATGCTGAACTACTACCGCATGATCGCGGACCAGTCGGCGCTGCCGGTGATTCTCTACAGCATTCCAAAGTTTACGCACTACGAGATTCCGGTAGCGGTGATTGTGGAGCTTGCATCGCACCCCAACATCATCGGGCTCAAAGATTCGAGCGGGAAGGTCGGCGCGGCTGGCGGAGATCGTCGCAGCGACGCGTGGCGCGCGCAAGCGCACGGTCGCGGTCACGCAGATTTTCGAGGCAGTCACGGGGCGCATGTTGTCGGCGGAGGCTCCCGCAGGAGCCGGCGAACTTTGTCTCGGCAGGCGATCTGGGCGGCGGGCACATACGGCCCTGGCGGTGGCGCCTCCCAGACCGGCTGTGAAGACGCGCACCCGCGAGGTCGGCTTCCAGGTACTGAGCGGGTCCGCCGACACGCTGAAGGCGTCGCTCGAGGCCGGAGCGAGCGGCGCAGTGCTGGCGCTGGCGGGATGCGCACCGCAGGCCTGCCTCGAGATTTATGCCGCATGGAAGGAGAAAGACGCCGGCGTTGGCAGAAGAGAAACAGCAGCGGATCGTTGCGGCATCCAAACGAGTGGCGGGTGAACTGGGAATTCCCGGACTGAAGTACGCCTGTGATCTGAATGGCTACTACGGGGGATGGCCGAGAGTACCGCTGCTTCCGCTGACTGGCGCCGAGCAGGCGGAAGTCGCGGGGTTGATGGCTGATATTCGAAACTAGCGTCTAAGCTATTGAAAAGGCGCGCAGGATCTGGCGCACCTCCGAGCGGGTTCCGTTCGATGGCAGAACGGGGCTGCTCGGTACCCAAAAGGTTCCGTTGGGCAGTTTGAGACTGAAAGTGTAGTAGTTGGGTGACTATAATCACGGGAAACTAAGATCCGATGAATTGAATGTTCTGCCCACGGTAGGCATCGGATTCGGTCGGCGATCTTTTCGAGTTCGATCAAAGGGGATTATGGCGACAGGACATGTTGCCCTGAAAAACAGCGCCGCGGTGAGCGCGCAGGGCAGCTCAGATACAAAAGATTCAGCCGCAACCAAACGAATCGTCAACGATTTCAGCATCCAGGTAGCAACCGTCAATGGCTCCGGCTCGCAGTCTGCGAACGCCGTACTCCTCAAGAGCATCTTCGGGATGGGTATCCCGGTCAGCGGCAAAAACCTGTTCCCTTCCAACATCGCCGGACTGCCGACCTGGTACACCATTCGCGCCAGCAAAAACGGCTATGTCGCGCGCAAAAAAGAGATCGACATCCTGGTCGCGATGAATGCCGAGACGACCAAGAGCGACATGCTCTCGCTGCCCGCGGGCGGGATCGCCATCTACGAAGAGTCGCAGGACCTGAAGCAGTATCGCGACGATGTGGTGTGCTATCCGGTGCCGTTTGACAAGCTGACGGCGGCCGTATGCCCTGAGGCCAAGCTGCGCAAGCTGGTCAAGAACATGATCTACGTCGGCGTGGTGGCCAAGCTGGTCGACATGGACATGACGGCGGTAGAGAAGGCGCTGCGGCAGCAGTTCGCCAAGAAGCAGAAGGCCGCCGATCTGAACTGGAGCGCGGTGCAGGCGGGCTACCAGTACGCGGCCGAAAACTTTACCAAGCAGGATCCCTTCTACCTGGAGCGGATGCACGCGACCGAAGGCAAGATCATCATCGACGGCAATGCCGCGGCCGCGCTGGGCGCGCTGTTTGCCGGGCGTCACGGTGGTGACGTGGTATCCGATCACGCCGTCGTCGTCGCTGGTAGAAAACCTGATCGACTACCTGAAGAAGTACCGCATCGAGGAGAACGGCAAGGCGAGTTTCGCCGTGGTGCAGGCCGAAGATGAACTGGCGGCGATCGGCATGGTGCTGGGCGCAGGCTGGGCCGGCGCACGCTCGATGACTTCAACCTCGGGGCCGGGCATCTCGCTGATGGCGGAGTTTTCCGGGCTGGGATATTTCGCGGAATTGCCGGGCGTGATCTTTGATGTGCAGCGTGTGGGGCCCTCGACCGGCCTGCCGACGCGCACTGCGCAGGCCGATTTGATCTCGGTCGCATTCCTCTCGCACGGCGACACGCAGCACGTGATCCTGCTGCCGGGCAGCGTGAAAGAATGCTTCGACTTCGGCATGGCGGCGTTCGATCTGGCGGAGCAGTTGCAGACGCCGGTCTTCGTGCTGTCGGATCTCGACCTGGGCATGAACAACTGGATGTCCGATCCGTTTCAGTATCCGGAGAAGCCGTTGAACCGCGGCAAGGTTCTGAGTGCCGAAGATCTCGAGCGGCTGGGCGGATTTGCGCGTTACAAGGATGTGGATGGCGACGGCATTCCGTATCGCACTCTGCCGGGAACGGCGCATCCGAAGGCGGCCTACTTTACGCGCGGCAGCGGCCACAACGAAGACGCGCAGTACACGGAGCGGCCGGACGATTATCAGAACCTGATGGAGCGGCTGAAGCGCAAGTTCGATACCGCGAGAACGCTGGTGCCCGCGCCGGTGGTGGTGCAGGATGGCAAGTCGAAGATCGGGCTGATCGCGTATGGCACGACGGATTTTGCGCTGACGGAATCGCGCGATCAGTTGAAGAAGGAGTATGGGCTGGAGACGGACTACCTGCGAATTCGCGCCTATCCCTTCTCCCGCGAGGTCGCGGCATTCGTCGCTTCGCATGAGCGGATTTACGTGGTCGAGCAGAACCGCGATGCGCAGATGTTCGACCTGCTGAAGCTGGACCTGCGCGGCGGAAGAGGTTACCAAACTGCGCAGCGTCCGGCTATTTCAATGGCCTGCCGGTCGATGCGCGGTCCCTGACCGATGAACTGGTCCTGCAGGAAGGAATCTAATACCATGGCAACGACTACTGTTACAAATTCTCCGAAGCCGCACCGAAGACGAACCGGCTGGGACTCCAGGTACTCGATTACCGCGGCGGCAAGACGACGCTGTGCGCCGGTTGCGGCCACAACGCTATCTCCGAGCGCATCATCGATGCCATGTACGAAATGGGCGTGCAGCCGGAGCGGGTAATGAAGCTCTCCGGCATCGGCTGCTCGTCAAAGAGCCCGGCCTACTTCATGAGCCGCTCGCACAGCTTCAACAGCGTGCATGGACGCATGCCTTCGGTAGCCACCGGCGCTCTGCTCGCGCAACCACACCATGATGGCGACTGGGCGTGAGCGGCGACGGCGACACGGCATCGATCGGCATGGGCCAGTTTGTTCACCTGATGCGCCGCAATCTTCCGATGATTTACATCATCGAAGACAACGGCGTGTATGGGCTGACCAAGGGCCAGTTCTCGGCGACGGCCGATATCGGGTCGAAGCTGAAGACCGGCGTGGTCAACGATCTGCCGGCGATTGATACATGCTCGCTGGCGATTCAGCTGGGCGCGACGTTTGTGGGGCGCTCGTTCTCCGGCGACAAGAAGCAGTTGCTGGCGATGCTGAAGGCTGCCATCGCGCATCGCGGTACGGTGATGCTCGACGTGATCTCGCCTTGCGTCACCTTCAACGATCACGAGGGCTCGACCAAGAGCTACAAGTACATGCAGGAGCACGAAGAGGATATCTCCGAGGTCGGCTTTGTGCCGTTCTTCGAGGAGATCGCGGTCGAGTACGATCCCGGCACGACCTATGACGTGGAGATGCACGATGGCTCGCACCTGCGGCTGAGCAAGCTGCGCGAAGACTACAATCCTCACGATCGAATCGGGGCGGTGAAGCAGTTGATGGAAGCGCATGAGCGGGGGGAAGTGCTCACCGGCGTTTTTTATATCGACACGCAAAAGCCGACCTTCACCGACTTGCTGAACCTGGTGGATGAGCCGCTCGGCACATTGCCGCAAGAGCGGACGCGGCCCGGCAAGCAGGTGCTGGACGAGATCATGAACCGCATGAAGTAGGTTACTGAACCAGAGAGTCAACAAAAAGCCCCTTGAGTCGATGCTCAGGGGCTTTTTGTTGCTGCCACTGTTCTGAGGCCAGCGTAGAAGCACATGTCAGTGTCGAGAAAAGCGTCGTAGCAGGCCCACGCCTCGAGGGAACGGATCAGCGGTGCTGGCCACTGTGTTCGGGGCTTGAGCCGGGCTCCGGGAAATCCGTGTCGGAGTTCTTCACTTCCGCATTGGAACTGCGATGATCCATCTGGCCCTGCAGATGGGGCTGGCCCGGAGTGGTGCTGGGCTGATCGTCTTCGACGGCACCTTTGCCGGCGTCGCTGTCTTTGGTTTCAGGCGCGTGATTATCCATGCGCATGGGATGGAGACGGAGTGGCAGGGGTTGTGCCGGGAGGTTTCGCCCCTGTTGCCCCGGCTCTCACAACCGCAGTCAGAATTCGCCGCGGTTTGCGAAGGCTCGGTTACTGACGCCGGTAGGCGGTCGGCTTCGAGGCGGTGCTTGGATTGATGCGCACGCCGAGCGCATTCAAACGGCTGCGCGCCTGCTGTGACTCCGGGGTCTGCGGATAGCGTTGGATCAGGCTGCGGAACTCGCGGACACCGGAGTCGCGCTGCCCGGTGGCGATCAGTGCCTCGCCTTTGCGAAGCTGCGCGGCGGGCGCCTTATTGTTGCCGGGATACTGTTCGAGGACCGCGTCATAGCCTTTGATCGCGGCAGGGTAGCTGCCTTGCCGGTAGGCAATCTCGCCGATGTAGAACTGCGCGTTTCCGGCGAGGTCGTCCTGCGGGTAAAACTTGAGCACGTCGGAAAATTCAGAGCTGGCGACGTCGTAGCGCGCGGAATTGTAATCGCGCAGCGCACTTTGATAGAGATCGGCAACCGGGGGCGCCTGGGGCGCATTGGAAGCGGAGGGACCTGGTTGTTGCTGGGGATAGTTTGCACCGGCGGGACCGTTCTGCTGCGGAGCACCGCCGGCTGGCATTCCCTGCTGCGGCTGCACCGTTTGCAACTGGGCTTGCACATCCTGCAGCGTCTTGTTCAGGTTGGCGACCCGGGTCTTCAGTTCATCTACCGAATCGTTCAGCGATTGCACCTGGCTGGAGACGCCGTCGATCTTTCCGGTGGAGGCGTCGTTCTGCGCCTTGAGGCTCTGGTCGAGAGAGGACACGGTGCTGGACATGCGGTTGACGTTGTCCGCGGTCTGCTCAATCAGGTGTTGCAGCACTCCCATGCGTTCATCATTGGATTGCTGCAGATGCTGCAGCATGTCCTGCAGCTCCTGCACCTGAGTCTGGAGCTGAATGATTTCCTTCGAAACCGCATGCGCGCGCGGAGCCGAGCAAGTCAGCGCGAGAACGGCGACGAGGGCGATGGAAGTCTTCTTCATAAGCGATTTCACGTTGCAAACCCTGTACTGCGAGTGAAGCGCGGCAGCCTGGTAAGGACGACTGCCGCGGATAGTTTGGAGCATTGCTCACCTCGTTGCTCGCCACATCGGCCTCGAGTTGCCGCCTAATGGGATAGACGAGCCCGCTCCGGATTAGCGATCCAGTGAGAATTGAGCGCGACGATTCTGCTGCCAGCAACTCTCACTGTGTTCGTTGCAGAACTGCTTCTCCTTGCCATAACTGACGGTGCGAATGCGGTCAGGGCTCACGCCGGCGCTGATCAGTGCCTGCTTGGCCGCATTGGCGCGATTTTCGCCGAGAGCCAGGTTGAACTCAGTCGAGCCGCGTTCATCGCAGTATCCGCCGATCACGACGCGCAACTGCGGATGAGCCGCCAGATAGCCGGCATCCTTGGTGGCGATGGGCTGCGCCTGCGGATTCAGGTCGTAGCTGTCGTAGTCGAAGTAGATGTCCTGCACATTCTGGTGGAAGGTGGCGTCGTCGATGTTGTTGTCGCCGTTGTTTGCCTCAGGCGGCGGAGTAGCCGACTGCGTCACCGTCACGCGGGCCGAAGCGTCGGTCGAACCGCCATCGCCCCGGGCAAGGAGGTGGTAGGTGGTCGACTGCGTTGGAGTCACGATCTGTGTGCCATTGGGACTGACCGGGCCCATGCCCTCGATGGAGACGTCAGTGGCTCCAGAGGTCTGCCAGGTAAGCACAGCCTTGTCGCCCGGATTGATGGACGCAGGCGCTGCAGTGATCGACGCGGTCGGGGCCGGGGCCGTGGAGGGCGGTGGTGGGGGCGGCGGCGGGGCAGCCTTCTTGTGACACCCTCCTATAACCAGTATTGCTGCAACAGCCATGACTGTTGCCGAGTACTTGCGATGGTTCATGAGCACGATCTTCTCTCCGCTGAAACGTGGTGGTCTAGGGCAACAACCGAGCCTGGCATAGCCTTCCGTGCAGGCCGAAAACATCAATACATTCAGAATAAATTACTTCCAGCTCCAATTTGGCATGGAATTAGCACCACCATGCGTAAGCGCGTGTTGTTCTGTCCCATCTGCGAGCATGGTCCAGATTTGGGAACCGCCCCCATCTTCCCGTTGAAAGACGATGTGCCGGCCATCCGGAGCCCAGGAGGGGAAGTCATTGCGGCCCGCCTCGTGCGTCAACTGGATCCATCGCTTGCTGGCGATATCCATCACATAGATATCCTGGCCGCCGGGTGCACCGGGGCCGTATTTGCGATTCCAGGCGAAGGCCAGGAACTGGCCGTTTGGTGACCAGGAGGGCGAGGTTGCGTACCCGCCATCGGTCATCCGCTGCACGTTGCCGCCATCGGAATCCATGATGTAGATCTGGGGCAGGCCGGTGCGGTCGCTCACCCAGGCGATCTGAGAATTGGTTTTGGGATTCCAGACTGGGGAGACGTCGGGTCCTCGGAACGAAGTCAACCGCCGTGCGCCAGCGCCGGTTCCGTCGGAGACCCAGATCTCGGGATCGCCGGAGCGGTTCGAGGAGAAGGCCAGTTTGGCGCCGTCACTCGACCAGGCTGGGGAGAGATTCGCGCTCCCAGTGGAACTGACGTTCACCATGCGGCCGAGTTCCAGCGAATACATGCGCAGACTCCAGCCGAGCTTGCCCAGCGAACTGAAGGCGATGCGCGAATTATCAGGAGAGACGCGGGGAGAGATGGAAACGGTGCCGAGGTGAGTGATGGCGTGTGCACCCTGGCCGTCGTAGTCCATCTGCCAGATCTCTTTCTGGCCCGTCCTGCCGGAGACATAGAAAATCCTGGTTTCGGCAATGCCGTTGATGCCGCCGCCGAGCCGAAGGATGATCTCGTCCGCAAAGCGGTGCGCGATCATGCGCGCGTTCTCCTGGCTCGAAGCCTCGTTGTATTGCTTGCCGAGTACCTGGGGAGACTGCGTGTTGTTGGCATCGAAGAGCCAGCCGGAGACGTTCAATCGATCGCCGCTGACTCCGAGTGCGCCAAAGGCCACCATGGCAGCACTTGAGGGTGCGGCCGACCATTGGCCGAGATTGATCTCCTGGGGCGAACCGGGAGTGGCGGGCGGCGCCATGCTCTTCGAAACCATGTCGAAGATGCCGGCATTGGTGAGGTCATTGAACAGGGTGGTGTCGAAGACCGATTTCAGGTTCAGTGCCGGAGGGATCGGTCGAGACGGCTTTGAAATCGGCAGCGGCCAAACGGATTCGCTGATTGCCGAGATTGGTGCCGGTATGTACCCAGTCCTGCGCCTGCAGGCCGGCCGCACTGATGACGAAGAGGACAAAGACGGAAAAGATGAGGGAGTGCAATCGGATCGGACTAGCTTTCATTCGTATCGGCGCCCACTGGATAGAGGTGTTTGGATGGCTCAACGTCATCGGCCAGACCCGTCGTTTGAGGTACTGAAAGTGTACGTCACGATGAGTGTGCTTTGGTTGTAGCCCGCAGGAAGCGGACCGAAGGTGTCAACACGCTGCACGGCGCGAACGGCGGAAGAATCGTAACTCGGATTTCCGCTGGACTTCTCGACGCGCACGTTGGAGGGTTGGCCGCTGCGATTGACGGTGAAGTTGACCGAGACCTCTGTGCCGATAGGGGCCTGCGAGGGATACCAGTTCTGACGAACCTTGCGAGTGATTACCTCGACATACCAGCCATATTGAAAACCCGTGGCTCCGCCCTTGATTTCGACCGGGCTTTGCGGACCTTGATTGGTGGCCGTGGACCGCGCCATCTGCGGAGCGCCTTGCCCGTACTGCGCACGATTCTGTTGCTGCGGTGCGGGCTGAGGGTGCAGCGCGGGCCGAGCGAGCGGGGTGGGCGGCTTGGGAGTCGGCTTCTCGGCCGGAGGCTGCTTCTTGGGCGGTTCCTTCGGCTTGGGCTTCTCCTTCACCGGGATGGGGATGGCGGTTTCATCCGGGATCGGTGCGGCCTTGGGTTGCTGCGCCTCAATCATGGGGGCCGGGCTCGGCGTTTCGGTGGCCAGCACGTTGGGACTGGGGGGCATCTCCTGCGGCAGCGGCAAGGCGGGCGCGTTGCTTACCAGCGTTGCCTGGATGGCGCCCTGCTTTTCGTTCGAGCCCCACATGTCGCGATGGAGGTGGCCGTTGATGTAGGCCAGCAGGAGGAAGGCTCCGGCGATACCGATGTGCAGCGCGAGAGAGCCGACGGCGGGCGCGCCGAACGGTTGCCGTTCGACCTCAACATGTTCGCGGATCGCCATGCGTGCCCTCCGCTACTTCGCGCGAGCCTTGTCGAGAGGCTGCGTGACGATGCTGATGTTCGTGATCCCTGCCTGTTTGACGGCGTCCATCACCGAAGCGAAAGCGCCGAAGGGGACTTTCTCGTCCGCGCGGAGATAGATGACTTTGTGCGTGGGATCGCTCGTGCCCTGAAGGAGGCGTGCCGGCAACTCCGCCACATTGATGGGCTGATCGCCGAGGAAGACGCGCTGTTCGCGGTCGATGGTGACGACCAGGCGCTGCTCGGTAATTTCCTTCACGGTTCTTGTTTTAGGAACGGCGACCTCAATGCCCGATTGCAGCACTGGAGCGGTGAGCATGAAGATGACCAGCAGCACCAGCACCACATCGACCAGCGGAGTGATGTTGATCTCCGCCAGCGAGGTCTGGGTGTGGCCGCCTCTACCGGTGAAGGCCACGCGCAGTCTCTCTTTCGATCGGGTCCTGTCCGGGTTGCAGCTCCGACTCTTCCAGGCTGTTGAGCAATTCTCGAGCGAAGTCGTCCATGCGGGACGCGAACTCGCGTAAACGCGCCGTGAACTGGTTGTAAGCAATCACGGCAGGGACAGCGACCACGAGTCCGGCGGCGGTGGTGATCAGCGCCTCAGAAACGCCAGGTGCAACGGCGCGCAGGGTGGCAGCGCCCGCGGTTCCCAGACCGTGAAAGGCATCGACGATGCCCATGATGGTGCCGAAGAGCCCGAGGAACGGCGAAACTGCGCCGATGGTCGCGAGCCAGGTGAGGCGGTCTTCCATTGCGGTCAAGGACTCGCTGGCTGCGCTCTGTGCCGAGCGTTCGAGAGCCGTGATGTTGCGTGCCGGCCCCGAACCGCCGGTCTGTCGGCGATACGTCTCGTAGACTTCGTCGAAGACATTGACCAGGGGACTGGGCTTGAACTGTTCGCTGACGGTGGCGATCTCCTGCAGACGCCCCGCTTTGCGGAAGGCGCGCAGAAACCGCTGGCTCTGGGCGCGTGCGCGACGGAAGGCTGACCACTTGGAGAGAATGATGGCCCAGGAATAAAGGCTGGCCAGGGCGAGGAGACCGAGAACGGTCAGTGCGACCGGACCACTGTTATGAAGCATTTCGAGCAAAGCGCTGCCGCTCGGAGGAGGCGCCGCGGTGGTGTCCGTGTCGCCTTGAAGCATGAGAAAAGCTGCTGCATGCAAAAGATATGTCATCGCTTCATCATTTACGTTACCAGACGCGGAAGCAGCGGACCAAGTTGCCAGTCGGGTTCGCGAAGGAACATTTGTCTACCATGCTATGCTGCGCTCGGATCGTGTTTTGAGGGCATGGATGCTGCTGGAGTTGCGAGCTGAGAATTATGCGGTGATCGATCACGCGATTGCCGTCTTTGGTCCGGGGTTGAACTTGTTAACCGGCGAGACCGGTGCAGGCAAATCCATCCTGGTCGATGCACTGGCATTGCTGATGGGAGACAAGGCGTCTTCCGACGTGGTGCGGCATGGCGCGGATAAAGCCGTTGTGGCCTGCGTCTTTGAAAGCACGGCCGGAGCCGAAGCAACTCTGGAAGCGAACGGCATTGATAGCGACGGAACGGAAATCATCCTCCGTCGCGAGATTCAGCAGAGCGGCAAGGGCCGCGTCTACGTCAACAATCAGCCGGCGACGGTCGCAGTTTTGCGGCAACTGGCGCCGGAACTGGCGCTGGTGCACGCGCAGAGCGAGACCATGGGCGCGTTCGACGCGGCCCAGCAGCGCGGATTGCTGGATCGATTCGCAGGCATTGTGACCGATGCGGTGCAGACCGCATTTACGCGCTGGCGGGAAACCTCGGAACGGTTGCGCTTGCTCGAGAGCGATGAGCAGGACCGTCTGCGCATGGCCGACCTGTGGAGCTTTCAGCGGCGGGAGATTGAAGCAGCACAGCCGGTGGCCGGAGAAGACGAGGCGCTCGAAACGGAGAAGCGGGTCCTCGGCAACGCGGAGAAGCTGTATGCGGCCGCGATGAGCGCCTACGACTTGTTGTACGAAAGCGGAGGGTCGGCCGAGGCGACGCTGCGATCTGCAGGCAAGCACGTCGAGGAACTGGCTCGCTACGATGCGCACTTCGCAGAAGCGGCCCAGCAACTGGCGTCGGCCCGGGCGCTGGTCGAGGACGTGAGCGCGACGGTGCGCGATTATTCCGAGAAGATCCATTCGTCCCCGGAGCGCCTGGCGGAGATTGAAGACCGCCTGGCGCTGCTCGACCGGCTCAAGCGCAAATACGGATCCACGCTGACCGAGGTGATTGCCTATGGCGAGGAGGTAGCGGAGCGGCTGAACGAGATTGAGAACCGGGACGAAGTGTTGAAGACACTGCGAGCGGAAGTGGCACAGGCGGCGGAGGCTTATCGGCAAGCTGCGCGGGCGGTCACCGAGCAGCGTTCGAGCGCCGCAAGGAAGCTGGAGAAGCTGGCCGAGGCGCAGATCAACGACCTGGCGATGAAGGTGAAGTTCGCGGTGACGGTCACTCCCCGGGAAGAGCCTGCGGACTGGACGACGCAGGGCTGGGACGTGATCGAGTGCCGGATCGCGACCAATCCGGGCGAGCCGCTCAAGCCCCTGGACGAGATCGCGTCGGGCGGAGAAATGTCGCGGGTTCTGCTGGCGTTGAAAGTCAGCGTGGAGGACGGCGCCAGTCATCTCCAGGGCAAGGGACGCCGGAAATCGGTGGTGCCCCGGACGCTGGTCTTCGACGAAATCGACATCGGAATCGGCGGCCGCGCGGCGGAGGCGGTCGGGCAAAAGCTGAAGGCACTCTCGAAGGCTCAGCAGGTATTGTGCGTGACTCATTTGCCGCAGATCGCGGCCTTCGCCGATCAGCACTTCCTGATCGAGAAGCGGGAACAGCAGGGTAGGACCCGGACCTCCGTTCGCCTGCTCGAGAAGGACGCCAGGACCGAAGAGGTGGCTCGCATGCTGAGCGGCGCGAAGCTGACCGAGACCTCGATCAAGCACGCCGAGCAGATGTTGAAGTCCAGCCGCTAAAGACAGGCGAAAAATTCGCACGCTTTGGGTTGTGCGGCAGGTAACCAATTCGTCATCTCTGATATCACGTCTTTGTTGAACAAACGACACAGTTTGAGGTCCAAGCGGCTATCGTTTCCCGGTCCCGACAAGGTATACTTATCCTTGTGACTGCTAACACAAGCGAAGCATTCCTCGCAGGGCCAGCGGTTGGCTCTCTCGTGGCAGAGAAGCGTATCCTCCTGCTGAAACCCCGTGGATTTTGTGCCGGCGTGGTCCGTGCGATCGATATCGTGAAGATCGCGCTCGAGACCTTTGGCGCGCCCATCTACGTGCGTAAGGAAATCGTTCATAACCGTTTCGTTGTCAATGAGTTGGCGGATAAGGGCGCAATCTTTGTCGATGACATCGACGATGTGCCTTCAGGCATGCGGGTGATCTACAGCGCACATGGTGTCTCGCCTGCGGTGCGCGAGCGCAGCAAGGAGCGCAAGCTCAAGGTCATTGACGCCACCTGCCCGCTGGTCACCAAGGTGCACGTCGAGGCGGTCAAGTTTGCCCGGCAGGGATATTCGCTGGTGCTGATCGGCCATCGCGACCACGATGAAATCGAAGGAACGCTGGGGGAAGCTCCCGAGGTAACCCAGGTCGTTTCGAACGTCGCGGAAGTGCAGTCGCTGGAAGTGCCCGATCCCGAGCACGTCGCGTATCTGACCCAGACGACCCTGAGCCTGGACGAAGCACGCGACATCATCCAGGCGCTGAAGATCAAGTATCCGAAGATCGTCGGGCCGCATTCGCAGGACATCTGCTACGCCACGGAGAACCGCCAGGTGGCGGTGAAGAATGTCGCGCACGACGCGGACCTGGTTTTGGTCGTCGGCTCGAACAACAGTTCCAATTCGAATCGCCTGGTGGAAGTCTCCAAGAATCTGAGCACCCGCAGCTACCTCATCGACAACTCCGAGGCGATCGACCCGGCATGGTTTGAGGGCGTAACTACGGTCGCTGTCACTGCCGGCGCGTCGGCTCCTGAGGTGCTGGTCGAGGAAGTTGTGGCGTACTTGAAGCAGAAGGGCTTCGGTGACGTGGAAGAAGTAGAAGTGATGCCGGAAAACGTGCGCTTTGGCCTGCCCCCCGAGATTGTGCAGGCGATTGCTGCTGCTCCTTCAAACGGCCAGGCGTCGGCTTAAGTGCCGGCTCTGCCAGAGAGTGAGTTTGTCGTCGGCAAAATGAGTCCATCCTACGCAAGTCCACAACCAGCCGCTCCCAGGTTCGGCCGCATTGACGCCGGACTCGATGAAGTCGAATCGTCCATCTCCCGAGTCTCGCGAATACGTGCTCTCACAGCAGCATCCAGAAGGATTCTGGTGCGGCGAACTCGAAGCCGACAGCATGCTCGAGGCGGATTACATCTTCGCCCACACGCTGCTTGGCACCGGCGACACGGGCAAGCTGCAGCGCGCGCTCAACGAGATTCTTCGCTACCAGAACGCCGATGGCGGGTGGGCGATCTATCCGGGCGGTCCCTCGAATATCAGCCTGTCGGTGAAGTGCTACTTCGCGGGCAAGTTGATGGGCGTGTCTCGCCGACGAGCCGTGGATGACGCGGGCGCGGGAGTGGATTCTCGCCAATGGCGGCGTGGTCGAGTGCAATACCTTCACCAAGATCTATCTCTGCTCGCTGGGGCAGTATGAATACGACGCGGTGCCGGCGATTCCGCCGGAGATCGTGTTGTTTCCCGAAGTGGTTCTACTTCAACATCTACGAGATTTCGTCCTGGTCGCGCGCCATCCTGGTACCGCTCTCGATCGCCTACGCGAAGAAGCCGTTCAAGAAGATTCCGCCGGAGCAGGGCATTGACGAGCTGTTCGTCGGCGGCCGCGCGAACGCCAATCTGCATCTGCGCTGGGACAAGCAAGAAGCTGGTCAGCTGGCGCAACTTCTTCATCTTCACCGATCGCGTGGCGCACTGGGCGGAGCGGGTGCATGTGCGGCCGCTGCGCAAGCTGGCGCTGAAGAAGGCCGAGAAGTGGATGCTGGAGCGCTTTGAGATGAGCGATGGTCTGGGCGCGATTTATCCGGCCATGCTCAACGCCATCGTCGCGCTGCGCTGCCTGGGTTACTCGATGGACGACCCGCAGATGATCCGCGCCATGGATGAGTTTGAAAAGCTGGGCATTGACGAGCCGCGCGGCACGGCGGATTACGCGACCCCGACCTTCCGCATGCAGCCGTGCATGTCGCCGGTATGGGATACGGCGCAGGCGGTGTTCGCGCTGGGCGAAGCAGGAGTACCGCGGAACGATCCGCGCATGCTCAAGGCCGTCGACTGGATGCTGTCGAAGGAAGTGCGCCACAAGGGCGACTGGGCGGTCAAGGTCCGCAACACCCAGCCGGGCGGATGGTACTTCGAATTCAACAACGAGTTCTATCCTGACGTCGACGATACGGGCCAGGTGCTTGCTGGCGCTGAACAAGGTCGATAACCCGCGCGAACGTTACCAGTACGACGTCTCCAAGCGCGCGCTGGACTGGATCTTTGCCATGCAATGCCGCAATGGCGGCTGGGGCAGCTTCGATAAAGACAACACGAAGATGATCTTCCAGTACATTCCGTTTGCCGACCACAACGCGATGCTCGATCCGCCGACGGTCGACATCACGGGGCGCATTCTGGAGACGCTGGCGACCTACGGGTACACGCGCAAGGATAAGCGAGTCGAAAAGGCGATCAAGTTCATCTTTGATGAGCAGGAACCGGACGGAAGCTGGTTTGGCCGCTGGGGCGTCAATTATCTATACGGCACGTTCCTGGTCTTGCGCGGACTGGAAGCGATGGGCGTATGGAACCATGAGCCGCAGATTCAGCAGGCGGCGGAGTGGATCCGCATGGTGCAGAACTCCGATGGCGGATGGGGCGAAAGCTGCGGAAGCTATGACGATCCCACCACGCGCGGAGTGGGCGCTAGCACGCCGTCGCAGACAGCGTGGGCGTTGCTGGGGTTGCTGTCCGCCGGAGATACGCGCAGCGATTCGGTGGCCAAGGGCATTCGCTGGTTGCTGAACCGCCAGAAGAAGGACGGCTCGTGGGACGAGAGCACGGGCGAAGGCGTAACCCGGCAGGCGATGTATACCGGTACAGGATTTCCGCGGGTGTTTTATCTCGCATACCATCTGTATCGCAATTATTTCCCGATGCTGGCGTTGACAACTTATAAGCGAGCGATGGAACGAGGCGCCTGAAGCGGCGGCGCAAGATCAGGTGAGACGAACGGGCGCGGCCTCAGGGACGCATCAAGCAATCCTCACCACGAACGCGCAATGCGAAGGCAAGCCGAGGAGGAGATCTCGACGATGGCAGTTCCTATTTCACAGATGTGGACCGTAGCAACGTATGTGCTTCGGAAGCGCTGGAGTGGTGTGAAGCGCTATCCGCTGGTGCTGATGCTCGAGCCACTCTTTCGTTGCAACCTGGCCTGCGCAGGATGTGGGAAGGTGCAGTATCCGCCTCACATTCTGAAGAAGCAGTTGACGCCGGAAGAATGCTTCAAGGCGGTCGAAGAGTGCGGCGCGCCGATGGTCAGCATTCCCGGCGGCGAGCCGCTGCTCCATCCGCAGATCGTGGAGATCGTCGAAGGCCTGGTGGCTCGCAAGAAGTACATCTACCTTTGCACCAATGCGCTGGAACTGAAGCGCCGGCTCCCGGAGTTCACGCCGTCGAAGTATCTGACCTTTTCCGTTCATCTGGACGGCCAGCGCGAGCACCATGACTTTTCAGTCTGCCGCGAAGGCGGGTACGACATCGCGGTCGAGGGCATTCGCGAGGCGGTCAAGCGCGGGTTCCGCGTAACCACCAATGCGACGTTCTTTGATGGAACGGATCCCAACAGCGTGCGCAGCTTCTTCGACGAAGTGATGTCGATGGGTGTGGAAGGCATCGTGTTGTCGCCGGGCTATTCCTACGACAAGGCTCCCGATCAGAACCGATTTCTGGGGCGGGCACGCACTCGGCGGCTATTCCGCGCCATTCTGTCGAATCGCAAGCCGGAGTGGAAGTTCAACATGTCGCCGCTGTTCCTGGAATTTCTGATGGGCAAGCGCGATTACCAGTGCACCCCATGGGGCATGCCGGCGTACAACATCTTCGGTTGGCAGAAGCCCTGTTACCTGCTGCAGGATGGATATGTCGACAGCTTCAAGGAACTGATCGGCACCACGGATTGGGACAACTACGGCACGGAAAGCGGCAATCCCAAGTGCGCGAACTGCATGGTGAGCTGCGGTTATGAAGCGTCTGCGGTGAATGACGGCTTCGGTTCCTGGCGTGGATTTGTCGCGATGGCCAAGGCATCGCTCTTCAGTAAATATCAGGACCGCGGCGCTCTGGATCTGCTGAACCAGCCGATCGCGAACGGCCACGCGCCGCTGGTTCAGATTGCGCTCCTTCCAAGCAGCTTGAGGAGACCAACGCATGACGGCGGAAGTGCTGAAGTATTCCACGCCCGATCCTGACTCGCTGGAACTCGCTCCGGGTACAAAGCATGAAAACCTGGAAGGCTGGATTCCGGAGATGGCCAGCCAGCAGGAGATCTTTGATGCGCTGGAAAAGGCCTTCGATTACCGGGGAGACATCACCCTTACCTTGAAGGATGGGCGCCGGATCGACGGGTACATTTTCGACCGCCGGACCGGCAAATCGCTGAGTGATTCGGTGATTCGGCTGTATCCCGTGAATTCTTCGGAGAAGGCCTCGATTGCGTATGCGGACATCGCCCGGCTGGAGTTCAGCGGCAAGGATCGCGCCGCGGGAAGCATTGGGAAGCCTGGGTCCAGCAGTATGAGCAGAAGAAGGCCGCGGGCGAGAAGAACATCGGGCTGCATCCTGACAAGCTGGACTAGCGGCAATCGGCGTATGCTGGTCGCGGCAAGGATTCGATCGCAAGCGACGCGATACATCACTTGCAAACAGAGGCAGTGTGGATCGGCGCCGGTGAGCGCAGGCCCGCCATCCAGATGAAAGTTTTCCTCACAGGAGCAACAGGATTCGTAGGCAGCCATGTGGCTCGGGAACTGGCGAGCCGGGGCGCCGACCTTCGTGTCCTCGTGCGCAAGACCAGCCGCCTCGATAATCTATCCGGACTGAATGCCGAGACCGTCATCGGTGACCTCCAAGACCCTGATTCGTTGCGCGCCGGAATCTCCGGCTGCGACGCGGTCATGCATGTGGCGGCGGACTATCGCCTCTGGGTGCGTGACCCGCAAACCATGTACGCGGCCAACGTGAATGGCACGCGCGATCTGCTGCGCATCGCCCGCGAAGAGCGCGTTCCGCGCGTTGTCTACACCTCGAGCGTCGCTACCATGGGTTTCAAGCAGCGACGGGACCATCATAACGAGGACACGCCGGTATCGCTTGCCGATATGGTGGGCCACTACAAGCGATCGAAGTTTCTGGCGGAGCAGGAGGCCATTGCCGCCGCACATGCGGGCCAGCCGGTCATCATTCTGAACCCGACCACGCCGATCGGATCCGAATGATCTGAAACCTACGCCGACCGGCCGGATCATTGTCGACTTTCTCAATCGCAAATTCCCCGCTTACGTCGATACCGGGCTGAACCTGGTGGATGTCCATGAAGTGGCGCGCGCACCACGCCGAAGCGTTGCACCTGGGCCGCCCGGGAGAGCGCTACATTCTTGGCGGCGAAAATCTTACGCTGAAGCAGATTCTCGACAAGATGTCGGCGATCACCGGCCTTCCTTCGCCGACCAGGAAGGTGCCGCACAGCGTGGCCATGGTGTTTGCTTTCTTCGACGAGACGATTACAGGGAAGCTGCGCGGCAAAGAGCCGCGGGCGACGGTAGAGGCGGTGCGCATGGGCAAGAAGAAGATGTTCGCTTCCTCGGCCAAAGCGGTTCAGGAACTGGGCTTTCGCCAGGTGCCGGTGTACCAGGCGCTGCGCGCGGCGATCGATATGGTTTCGCGAGCATGGCTATGCTCCGATGGAAGCGGAAGCGCTGACAGGGACGCTGACAGTATGAACTCTCGAATCGCAATCATTGCTGCATTGCCGCGCGAAATCTCGTCGCTGGTGCACGGTTGGCAGGCCGATGAAAACAACGCGGAGATGCTGATCGCCTGGTCGGACAAGGCCGTTGTGGTCTGCGCAGGGATGGGCACGGTGCGGGCGCGCATGGCGGCGGAAGAGGCGCTGAAGCATGGTCCGTTGCACCGCATGATCTCGGCGGGCTGGTGCGGGGCGCTGAATCCGGGACTGAAGGGTGCAGTGTGCGTCGGCCGAGCCGGGTGGTCGATGCAGTGAGCTTCGAAAAGTACGATACGGGTTCGAAAGGCGGAGTGCTGGTGACGACCAACCAGTTTGCGAACCGGGCGGAGAAGCAGCGGCTGGCCCGTTCGTATGGCGCGGATCTGGTGGATATGGAAGCCGTCCGCTGTGGCCGAGGTGGCAGAGCAGGCGGGGATTCCGTTTTCGGCGGTCAAGGCGATCTCGGATGAATTTGATTTTGAATTGCCGGGCCTGCAAAAATTCGTAACCGCAGACGGGCGGATTTCGCGAAGGGGCCTTCGCCGCTCTATCTGGCGCTGCGCCCGTATTTCTGGAGACGCGCCTGGCTGATGGGCAGAGTGAGTTCCCGGGCGGCACGCAATCTTTGCAGGGAACTGCGAGTGGTGATTAGCCATGATGTGGGAGTAGAGGCGGCGCAATGACCGGGATGGCAGAACAAGTACCGGAAGGTCTGGCCATCGGGCAACCGCGGAGCATTCCCGCCACCATGCGGGCAGCGGTCTATCGTGGCGTCAACGATGTGCGGGTGGAGACCGTTCCAGTGCCGCAAATCGGGCCGGGAGAAGTGCTGCTGCGGGTTCACTCCTGCGGTATCTGCGGAACCGATCTCAAGAAGATCCATACCGGCTCCCATTCCGCGCCCCGAATCTTCGGACACGAGACGGCGGGCACGATCGTGGCCATGGGCGACGGGTGTTACGGAGTTCGCCGTGGGCGATCGCGCGATGGTCTTTCACCACATCCCCTGCGGCGCTTGTTACTACTGCCGGAAGAAGACCTTTGCGCAATGCGAGGTATACAAGCGCGTGGGCGTCACCGCGGGTTTTGAGCCTGCCGGCGGAGGCTTTGCCGAATATGTTCGGGTAATGGATTGGATCGTCCGGCGCGGCCTGGTCAAGGTTCCGGATGGTGTGCCGCTGGAGCAGGCGGCCTTTGTCGAGCCGGTGAATACCTGCCTGAAGGCGGTGCAAGAACCTGAACCTGGCTGCGGATGAAACCGTTCTGGTGATTGGCCAGGGTCCTATCGGCATACTGCTGGCCTCGCTTGCCCTGCGTTCCGGCGCGACGGTGCTCACCTCCGATCTGTACCCCGAACGGCATGCCATTGCAGCGACATTTGGGCTGGCCCACCCGATCGATGCTTCGCGCGAGGACGTGGTCGCGACGACCAGAGCAGCCAGTGAAGGCCGGGGTGCCGACGCCGTCATCCTGGCGGTTGGCGGCAATTCGCTGATCAAGCACCGCCATGGATGCGGCCCGGCCGGGCGGACGGATCCTGCTCTTTGCCCAGACGCAGCATGGGGAGGCGACCATCGATCCGGCGGCAGTTTGCATGGATGAAAAATCGCTGGTCGGCTCCTACAGCGCGTCGCGAAGAGATTCAGGAGGAAGGGGCCAGGCTGGTTTTTGAGGGCTATACGCAGGGATTCGACCTGACCCGCCTGGTTTCTCACCGGTTTCCGTTGGAGCAGGCGGTCGAGGCGATTCGAGTGGCGTCAAATCCAAGCGCCCAGTCCATGAAGATCATCATCGAAGCAGGCGGCTGAGAAGCGCCGGAAGTGCGACAATAGAAGATGCTTATGGCTACGGACATGAACGCGGCGGTGCTCCACGGGCAGGAAGACGTTCGAATTGAGCGCGTGCCGATTCCGCTGCCTGAGCCGGGCGAGATCGTGGTTCGCATCAGCGCCGCGTTGACTTGCGGCACCGATCTGAAGGTGTACCGCCGTGGCTATCACGCGAAGATGCTGGTGCCGCCGGCACTGTTTGGGCACGAGCTGGCGGGTGTGGTGCATGAGGTAGGCGAAGGCGTGACTGCCTTCAGACCGGGCATGCGCGTGGTGGCGTTGAACTCTGCGCCCTGCGGGAAGTGTTTCTGGTGCAAGCGCGAGCAGGAGAACCTCTGCGCCGATCTGCTGTTTAACAATGGCGCCTATGCGGAGTACATTCGCATCCCGGCGCGGATCGTTGAGAAGAATACCCTGCATGTGCCGGATGGCGTTCCGCTGGAACATGCCGCCCTTACGGAGCCTCTGGCTTGCGTAGTGCGCGGCCTGGAAGAAACCGGAGCCTTGCCGG
This sequence comes from uncultured Acidobacteriaceae bacterium, assembly GCA_963748555.1. Classification (GTDB taxonomy): domain Bacteria; phylum Acidobacteriota; class Terriglobia; order Terriglobales; family Acidobacteriaceae; genus CAWKKW01. Next base: position 313,206 of record CAVVJK010000017.1, on the reverse strand, counting down.
GAGACACGGTGGTGGTGATTGGCGCCGGGCCCATCGGGCTGATGTTTATCCACGTCGCGCAGCTGCAGGGCATGCGCGTGATCGCGGTCGTCAAGCGCGACGAGCAGGTCCAGATGGCGAAGATCTTTGGGGCGGACAAGGTCGTGCAGATCACGTCCACCGATGACGTAGTGAGTGCGGTGCGCTCGATGACCCCGGAACGCCGCGGCGCGGATGTGGCCATTGAAGCGGTCGCAACCCCGATCACCTGGCAGTGGGCGGTGGACATGGTGCGGCGTGGCGGAACGGTTAATTTCTTTGGCGGATGCGCGGTGGGCACCAAGGTCAGCCTCGATACCAACCGGCTGCACTACAACGACATCACGCTGAAGGCGAGCTTTCATCACACGCCGGCCAGTTGCCGGAAGGCCTTTGAACTGGTCACCAGCGGGCGGTTCAACAGCAGCGACTACATCACCGGCCGGGCACCCTTGCTCGAGCTGGACCAGGTTTTGCGCAAGTTGATGGATGGCTCGAACGACATCAAGACAGCGATTATTCCCTAAAGCCCTACTCAGAAGGCGTTCGGAGCCGGCGCATGGCGGTTTTGCATACAAATCAGGAACTCATTGAAAAGGGATGGGCGGCTCTTCCTGCGGAGTACCGCATCCCGGAGACGGCCCCGACTCTCGATGAGGCGCGTGCCTACTGCAAGCGGCTGGCGGAATCGCACTACGAGAACTTTCACGTAGCTTCGTGGTTTCTGCCGAAGCGTTTACGTCCGCACTTTCACAGCATCTATGCCTACTGCCGCATCTCGGACGACCTGGGCGATGAGGTAGGCGACCGCGATCAGTCGCTGGCGCTGCTCGACCTCTGGGGCAGGGAACTGGATGCGTGCTATCGGGGCGAGGCGACCCACCCGGTATTTGTCGCACTGGCTGAGACGATTCGGGCGTGCCAGATTCCGAAAGAGCCGTTCGCGGATCTGCTGGTTGCTTTCCGCCAGGATCAGCGCAGTGACGCGCTTCGATACCATGCAGGATGTGCTGGCATACTGCCGGTATTCGGCAAACCCTGTAGGCAGGCTGGTTTTGTATGCCTGCGGATACCGCGACCCGGAACTCTTCATGCTGTCCGATTTCACCTGTTCCGCGCTGCAACTGGCGAATTTCTGGCAGGATGTGCGTGAAGATTACGCTCGCGGCCGCGTCTACCTGCCGCGCGAAGATATGGACCATTTTCGCGTGCCGGAGTCGGTGATTGCGGCCGGGCAGGGAACCTCGAGCTTTCGTGACCTGATGCGCTTCGAGGTGGAGAACACGCGAGCCATGTTTGAGCAGGGCATGCCGCTCATTCAGCGAGTCGATCGTGAATTGGCGCTGGACCTGGACCTCTTCAGCCGCGGCGGTCTCGAGATTCTGCATGCGATTGAGGCGCAGAACTATGACGTGCTGCGGGCTCGTCCGGTGATCTCGAAGCCGCGCAAGGCGGCGCTGCTGATTCGCGCGCTCTCGACCAAACTGTTGCCCATGCGGCGAAAGGCGGGCGTGTGAGCGCGGACGAGATTCCGTCGTTTGCTCGCGACCCGCGCCACCGGACCGAAGAGGCGTACCGGGTGTGCCGCCAGATTGCGCGCAGGGAAGCCAAAAACTTCTACTATGCCTTTCGCGCATTGCCGCGTCATAAGCGCAATGCCATTTGCGCCGTATATGCGTTCATGCGGCACGCCGACGACCTCTCCGATGATGAACGCCTTCCGCATGAGCAGCGGCGGCGCGCGCTGCGAGCGTGGATGGCCGACTGGCACGCGGCGGAGAGCGGAGCGGCTACGAACAACGCGGTCTTCGTCGCGCTCGCGGATGCACAGCGACGGTTTCAGATTCCGTCGCATTTGCTGGACCAGCTGGTGCAGGGAACAGCGATGGACCTGGAACGTCCCGCGCTTGTAAGCCGCTCCGCAAGTGCAGAACGGGCTGAGGGTGGCACAGCGGTCGAGACCGCACCGGTGGATGTGTATCCCACGTTCGACGATCTGTACCGGTATTGCTACCTGGTGGCCTCGGTGGTTGGGTTGGTGTGCATTCGTATCTTTGGGTACGAAGATGCGGGTGCTGAGAAGCTTGCCGAAGAGACCGGCATCGCATTTCAACTCACCAACATTCTTCGCGACGTGCGGGAAGACGCGGAGCGCGGGCGCATCTATCTGCCGCTGGAGGATATGGAGCGCGCGGGAGTGAATGCCGAGCGAGTTGATGCAACCGAGCGCGCGGTCCTTCTGGTCCGCTGAAGGAGCTGCTGAAGCTCGAGTCAGATCGTGCGCGGCGCTATTACGAATCGGGCTATCAACTGTTGCCGATGATTGCGCGGGACAGTCGTCCGGCGATGTGGGTGCTGATTACGATCTATTCCCGGCTGCTGAAACATATCGAGCAGCGAGACTACGACGTGTTTTCGTCTCGGATCTCGGTGCCTTCGCGCGAGAAGCTATGGATCCTCGCACAGGGCTTGCTGCGCGTATTCGCGTATCGTTTGCGCGGAGCCTGAGTGGGAATGCCGAATCCCGAAATCAAGACAAAGAATCAGTGGCAGTGGTGGGCGCCGGAGTTGCCGGACTGACCGCCGCTTCGGCTTTGGCGGAAGCAGGCTACCAGGTGCAACTGCTGGAGCGCCGTCCCTTTGTGGGCGGCCGCGCTTCTTCCTACGAGCATCCCGCGCTGGGCGAGGTGGTCGACTGCCAGCACGTGCTGCTCGGCTGCTGCACCAGCCTGATGCACTTATACGAGCGGGCTGGCGTGTCAGACAAGATTCGCTGGTATGAGAAGCTCACGTTTCTGGAGTCGAGCGGACGGGCGAGCGAATTCGCCGCGAACGGCCTGCCCGCTCCGCTGCACTTTTCCGGCAGCTTTTTTCGAGCGCCGATGCTCGGGCTCAAGGACAAGATAGCGATTGCCCGGGGTATGTCACAGTTCCTGACCGGAATTCCTCAGGCCGATACAGAGAGCTTCGCGCAATGGCTTAAGCGTACCCGGCAGACTGAGCTGGCCATCCGGCATTTCTGGGAGCCGGTGGTGGTGTGCACCTTGAATGATGGCTTCGAAGAGTGTTCGACACGTCATTGCGCGCACGTATTTCGCGAGCTGTTTCTGCGTTCGCCTGAAGGCGCGAAGCTGGGCATTCCCACGATTCCTCTGAGCGATTTGTATTCGCCTGCGGCAAGGCTGGTCGAGTCGCTGGGCGGTGCGGTGCATGTTCGGACCAGTGTCGAGTCTTTGCGGAGAGAGCCCGACGGTCGCTGGTGCTTGGGGACAAATCAGGGTGAGTACGCGACGGATGCTGTGGTGTTGGCGCTGCCCTTTGAACAGACACAGAAGCTGATACCCAAGATGCCGCGCAGTGCGGAGGCGGATCAACTCGCGGCCGACCTGACGCAGTTTGTGCATTCGCCTTACACGACGGTGCATCTCTGGTTTGATCGGGAGATCACCGATCTGCACCATGCTGCGTTGCTGGACACGCGCATTCAGTGGATCTTCCACAAGTCGCGGATACGCGGCTGGGCGCCGGACCGGGGCAGTTATGTCGAGCTGGTGATTGCGGCCTCAGAAGACTCGTTGAAGCAGGAGCGGGCGGAGATACTCTCGGGCGCGATCGAGGAGTTGGCGCTGTTCTTTCCCGAGGTGAAGAAGGCCCGGGTGGTGAAGAGCGGCATACTGAAGGAAGCGCGCGCGACGTTTTCCGTTTTGCCCGGGCTTGGACCAGCTGCGCCCCGCATGCGGAGAGCCCATGGCCGGGCGTGTTCCTTGCGGGAGACTGGACCAACACGGGATGGCCGGCCACGATGGAAGGTGCGGCACGCAGCGGCTACCTTGCGGCCGAGGCGGTGACACGCAGCTTTGGCGAAGAGCAGAAGTTTTTGCCTGCGGATATTGAGGCGACCGGCCTGATGCGCCTGCTGTAATGCGGTTTACCCGAATGAAGAGGTAAGCGGCCGGATCGTGAGCGAATATTCCCGGCCGCTGATCACCTTGCATCAGTTCAGCTTCGAGATGATTTCGTCGCCCATGATGGTCTGTGCCTTCTGACCTTCCGGCGTGCCGAAGTTGTTCACGAGTTCGGTGACTGCCTGGTTGATGACCGTCACGGTAGCGCCGAGATCGCGAAGTCGGTCATACGTGAGTTGATCGCCGAGCGACGAGGTGGTGCCGCAGGCATCGGCAACGACCATGACCGAGTAGCCGAGCTTCAGCGCATCGCTCGCAGCCCAGAACATGCAGATGTCGGTAGTGAGTCCAGCGAGAATGATTTTTGTTCTGCCGGTTGCTTCGACGGCGGCCTGAAGGGCAGGGTCATCCCAGCAACTCAGCTGGCCACCTCGTTTATAGCGGGCGGCGAATGCCTCCCTGGCGACTTCCTGCAAATCGGGGATGGTCGCCCCGACATACTCTTCCATGGTTGTGGTGAGGATCAAGGGCATTGCGTACTCGGTGGCCATACGGGCCAGTACACGGCAACTGGCGATGACGGTTTGCTGCGGAAGGCTTTTAACCCAACCAAGAGTTCCGGTCTGGTGGTCGACCAGGAGGATAAGGCTATTCGTGAGGGTGAAGCGTTCGGGATAACTGGAATTCATTCTGGGTAGATCTCCTTGTGCAATCTAGATGATCGCACAAGTAATTAGAATTCTAAATAAATGCAAAAAAGTTAAGAGTGACCAACGGCCCCAAGATATAAGCCCACAGGATCCGGTTGCGGGATTATAAGGCGGTCGTTGCTGCTCGTCCCATCTTGCGCATCAAGCGCGCGGCGGACCGCTTCTCCTGTGGGGAAAGGCCGCTCATGGCTTGCCGCAGGTGTTCGGCATGTAAGGGGAACACCTCATCCATCAGCTTTCGGCCAGAACTGGTGAGTTCTCCAATGACCACGCGGCCATCCTCATCGGAGGGGCGTCGGCGCATCCAGCCGCGGGCTTCGAGTTTGCGAAGGGTATAGGTGGTGCTCGCACCGGTCACCAGGATGCGCTCCGCTATCTCGCCAGCCTGCAGCGGACCCTTGTGGTAAAGGACCTCAAGGACCGCAAATTCCGTCATGGCAAGTCCAAGAGCTGCGAGTTGAGGACGCACACGGTCGTCGATCGCCTTGAACGCGCGCGCCATCGCAACCAAGAGATGCAGGGCTTCGACGGTGTCGGGCGGCATCTTCGCTACGGTTGGCGGCTGTTGATTGCGCTTTACTTTTTCGGCGGTCTTGTTCATGTAATTAGAAGTCTAAACACTTTGGGGTCGCAAGGAAAACCCGGGGCGGCAACATGAACTCTCGAGGGAAGTTGAAAAGTGGATCGAAGGACTGTCTGCTAGACCAGCCGAGGCAAAGAGCGTCCAACCAGCCCACTCCTCAGAGGAGATCAAGTGTTCGCTGGTCGGGCTTCCCGTCAAAGTATTTATCCAGCGCGTCCTTGAAAAGCTGATTGTCGGCGGTTGCGTTGGCGAAGAGAGTCATCGAGGACCGAAACTTCAGGTCATCGGGATAGCCGAGAATGTCCCTGATTGTGCGGCCATTCACGTCGTTCACGAGTTGCGTGCACAGGCGAAGTCTTGGTCCGAGCACGGGGTGATCGAGATATGCGGCCGCCTCTTCTCTAGAAGCGATGGCGAAGTGGATTGCCATCGGACTACTGCCCAGACCCTGGATCTGCGGGAAGATGAACCACATCCAATGGCTTTGCTTTTCGCCCTCGCGCAACTCGGCACAGACGCGTTCGAAGATGGCGTTCTGGGCGTCTACGAAGCGATTCAGATCGAACGGCATGGTGTTCATAGGTGTGAGGTCTAATGCGCCAGCAGCGCTACGCCGAAGCAGACGCAGATGGCGGCCATCCAGCGGCGGCGGTCGACGTTCTCTTTCAGGAAGAATCTCGCAGCAATGGCATTGGTGACGAAGGTGAGGGAAGCGGAAGCCGGCGCGACCAGGCTCACGTCCGCATGGCTCAACGCGAACAACAGGGCGAAGAAGCTAAGCGCCATGCAAATGACTCCACCCATGAAGCGGAGATTGGTCACGACGGCGACAATGGCGCCGGGCAGTCCTCGCACTGCGCGGATTGCATCCAGGTCGCCGATCTGCCGCATGGCTGACGCTGTGAGGATATCGCCGGCGGTGGCGGTGACGACGATGGCAGCAGATCATGCCGATGAGCGCGAATCCTTGCGACGTGATCATAGTCTGCGACGGCATCATGGCCGCCCAACTTCCTGGACGCGAGAGGGGAGTGCGTCTGGCACGGGCGCGGAGTGATCGGTGTACGAAGGTCCCCGGGTCACAAAGCCGACGCCGGCGGTGATGAGAAAGATTCCGAGCCAGCGCAGGGGTGAGATCTGCTCCTTGAGCCAGAATTTGGAGAGCAGCGCGACCACGACATAGCCGAGCGAGGTGGCGGGAAGCACGAAGGTCAGGTCGGCCCACGAGAGCGCAGTCAGATAGGAGGCGAAGAACCCGATGAGCAGCGCGACGCCGCCGAGGATCCACGGATTGTGCATCGCGAACAGCAGAGTATTCAGATGGTGCAGCGAAACCGGGCCAATCTGCCGCATGCCGACAGATAGGAACGTATCGCCGAGAGACGCGGTGAGGGTGACAACCGCCAGTATCAGGTAGCGGCGTGCATTCATTGTGGAGTGAACCATTACCCTGCTTTCACCAAATGCAAAGGCGGCCAGCATGGTGGGCCGGCCGCCCCGTTGAAATCATTCGTGAGATTGCTAGACCCCGGCGCCGACTGCGGGAGTGGGCTGGCTGTTTTTCTGGTTGGCCTTCCCCTGCGCCACCATCTTGTTACGCTGAGACCGCAGCTTCATAAACGACTTGGCTTCGGTGTAGAGACGGGGAACGTCGCGGTTGACGATCGCCTTCCAGATCACGCGCGCCGCCGCCTTGGGACGGAAGTAGTACTCGTCGTAGAAGCGATGCACCATCTCCAACACGTAGTCGACCGGCAGGCCGGGATACTCGATGTGCGCCATCTGGTGGCCACCCTCGTCCGCCATGTCCTGGTTGGTGATGAAGCCGTTCACCTTGGCGTACTCGTAGAACTCGGTGCCCGGAAATGCGTGGGCAATCGAAACCTGGATGGTCTCGACGTCGAGGGTCTTGGCGAAGTTGATGGTGTTGCGAATCGATTCCCGGGTCTCGCCGGGGAGCCCGAGGATGAAGTCCCCATGAATCGTGAGTCCAAGCTTGTGGCAATCGCGCGCAAACTCGCGAGCGCGTTCGACAGTCGCGCCCTTCTTGATGTTTTTGAGAATCTGCGGATCGCCGGACTCGAAGCCCACGATCAGCAGGCGGCAACCGGCTTCCTTCATAGCCTTGAGTGTTTCAAAGCTGGTGGTCACGCGCGAGGTGCAGGACCAGGTGAGCCCCAGCGGCTTCAGCTTCTGGCAGAGCTCGATGGTGCGAGCCGCGTTGATGTTGAAAGTGTCATCGTCAAAGAAGAATTCCTTCACGTGCGGGAAGAGCTTCTTGGCGTTGGCCATCTCGGCGGCGACATCGTCCGTGGAGCGCTTGCGCCACGCGTGACCTGAGAGGGTCTGCGGCCACAGGCAGAAGGTGCATTGCGCAGGGCATCCGCGCGTGGAGTAAAGCGCCACGTAGGGGTGCATCAGGAACGGAACGTTGTATTTGGTGACATCGAGATCGCGATGATAGATCTCGGTGACCCAGGGCATTGCGTCGAGATCATCCACCTGCGGTCGGTCGGGCGTGTGAACGATCTTGCCATTTTCAAGATAGCTGATGCCGAGGATCTCGCTCAGCGGCTTTCCGTTGGCGTACTCGACCACGGAGAAGTCGAACTCGCGCCGGCAAATGAAGTCGATGGCCGGGCACTCCGTGAGAGCCTTTTCGGGGGAGGTGGTAACGGGCGGACCGACGAACGCAATCTTGATGTTGGGGTGCGTGGCCTTGATGGTTTCGGCCATACGCTGATCGCCCGACCAGCCGATGGTGCTGGTGAAGAGGACCAGGAAATCGTAGTCCTTGCAGATGTCATTGACCTGCTGCCACGAGATGTGGTGAGGCGGGGCATCCAGCAACCGCGAACCTTCGAGCATTCCTGCTGGATAGGCCAGCCACACGGGATACCAGTAGGATTCGATTTCGCGAGTAGCGGGCCACCTGGAGCTGGCACCACCATCAAAGTTCTCGAAGGACGGCGGATTTAAGAACAATGTTTTTAGGGGCATAGCGTCTTTTCCATTTTAGCATCGGCAGGAGATCAGCGCCGGCTAATGGGGTAACTGCTGTTAGACGTTGCCAGCATTCGCATCGATTCAGGAGTAAGCACTGTAAACTTCTTTCAGCATTGAAAAGAAGCGACTTAGGGGTGCGGCGAGGCCTTAGCCCAGTCCTCGATCGTGCCGATCATGCGAAGCAGGCTTAGCTGAGCCCGCAACAGGTCAAAGTTGGCATCGAGATACTCCTGATACCGCTGACGCTCTTCGATGCGCGCCTGCTGCTCATCACGCGGGGTCATTTGTGGGCCGTTTGGCGAGCCGCTCCCGGTCTCCAACTGCGTGACCACGCTTTGGAGATCGCTGGCAGCCAGTTCGCTTTGAAGTCGCGCTATGTCCTGTTGCGCGGTAAGTTCCCGCAGACTGGCGTCCAATTGCGTCGCTTGCTCACTGGCCTGATCGCGCGCCTGGTCAGCCTGGGCCGCCGCGTGAGCTGCTTCGGCAGCGGACCCGATGGCCTTAGCCTTGCGCGATGCGTCGAAGATCGGGAAGGTAATGGAGATCCCGATCCCGAAGTTGTTGTGCTGGAAGTGGTTGTAGTAGTCCTGGTAGTTGTTGAAGGTGGCGAAGCGGTTGTACTGCGCGGCGAAGGCGATCTGGGGCCGGAAGATCTCTTTCTGCGCTCCGTGGGCCATGTAGAGCTTCGACTTTGCCGAGGCGTATGCGGCGCGCACTCCGTCGTTGGAGACGGCCATGTCATGTTGCAATTCGTTGCCGATGTTGAAGCTTGGGGACGGCGGAATCGATTGCGTGCTGGTCACGAAGTTCGCAGCGGGAAGCCCGGTCTGATTAGCCAATTTCTGTCGCAGCAGCCGTGCGTCTCCCTCGAGGTGGAGCTGTTTCAGGTGTACCTGCGCCTGGGTCAGCTGGGCACGCAGGAGCTCGCTGCGCGAGGCTAGACCCGCCTCGAGCCGCTGCTGTTCAATGCTCACCAACTTTTCCGCCGCGGCGCTCTGCGCATCGAGGGCGGCGCTCTCCTGGGTAAGCTTGTCCAACTCGGCATATTCCAACGACGTATCGAGAATGACCTGCTGGCGGATATCTTTGAGGGCGAGTTGACCGGACTTCAATGCGCTTTTTGCGGAGCGTATGTAGTCCGGTTGCGAAAAGCCGAGCACCAGGGACTGCGAGGTAACGTTGTAGACCGACGGCTGGCCGACGGGAAAACCGTAGGAATAGCCAAGGCCCGAGCCGAGCACGAAACTCGGGATGTAGACGTCTTTCGACTCAGTGAGCGCGGCCTGGGCCCGTTCCACGTCCGCGGTGGCCATACGCACCGCCGGGCTGTTGCGGAGCGCCAGGTCCACAGCCGTATAGAGGGAGACCTGCGCACCTGCCGCGATGGAGCAGAGCGCGGTGCATATTCCCAAGACAATCCAATGGCTGCTACGCTTCACTCGTTCTCCGCTTGCGGTGACACATCCGTTGATTTTACCTGCCTGATTCTACCGGGGATTGGGCAGGCGATAGTCGCTGGCCAATGCCCTGGCGGCCTGCAGTTCGCGTTGCGCTCCCGCCGTATCGCCTTGCTTCTGGAGCAACTGGGCGAGCTGCGCGTGCACGTGAAACGCGGGAGCTTCTTCTGACTTGTTTCCCGATGCAAGATACTGCTCCAGCAGCCGGACGGCGAGTTCCGGTTCACGACCGGAACGGATCAGCAAGGAGGCAGCGTAGTAATGAGCGACTCCTGGGCTTTTATCTGTTGCTACCGCTTCGCGAATGGCCCGCATCATGTCGTCCCAGCGCTGCTGCTTGCGATAGAAGGACGCAAGGGCCGTCCAGTACCGCGCAGGCGCGGGCGACATGGAGATGGCGGCCTTCCATTCGTTTTCTGCGCGAGTGTAATCCCTCTGCTGCGCAGCGATGCGGGCGCGGAGGTCGTGAGCCTGCGCAGGATCGACCGATTCCATGCGGGTGACGACGGCCTTGGCCTTGTCGATACCGCCGCCAACGATAGCAGGGGCCTCGGTATAGAACTGGGCGAGATCGGCCAGCGCATCGGCGTTCTTCGGATCGAGTCTTACCGCGAGTTCTAACTCTGTGCGAATTCTTTGGCTCAATCGATAGGCCTGAAAATACGAGGCACGGTCGGCCTTTTCTCCGTACACGCGGCCCAGCCAGAGATGAGTGTTGCTGCTGGCCGGGGAGAGGCGGGTCGCCTCCTCGCATTCGTGTGTGGCCTGGTCCCAACGCTGTTCCTGGTAATAAACGCGGCACAGCAAATTATGCGCCTCCGCGTCCTGCGGGTTTTCGGCCAGGATCTGGTTGAGCCGCTGTATGGCAGTATCGGCCTGACCCTCGGCAAGCGCGGAACTGACGGAAGTTTTGATCACCAAATCGAGAGCCGCTGCGGGGAGGGCATGTAGACCCAGCCCAAAGGCGGCTAGAACAACAGCGATGGAGCGCAGAAGGACTCGGTGTTGGGGCAAGCGACAGGCCACGTTATTTCACGATTTCGATCGGGGCCCCAGCGCTGATGGGCTGGCCATTGGTGGTGCCAAGCGCGACCTGATCGTGCTCACTCACACCGGACAGGATCTGCACCTGGGTCAGGTTGATCGCCCCTACCTGGACGCGCGTCCGGTGAAGCTTGTCGTTGCCGATGGTATAAACGTAGTCTTTGCCGCCCTCGGTGTGGAGCGCCTCGCGGGGAACGGTGACGGCACTGGCAACATTGTTGATTGTAACTGTGACGGTCACATTGGTGCTGGGCAGCAGGGTTCCGTCCGAATCGTCGACGCTGATCAGCACTTCGCCGACGTTGCGCGTGCCGTAGTTGATGATGGTGGAGGGCACATGCACGATGTGTCCATGCCACGAGCGGCCTGGCTTGGCGGCCCACTCGACGCGAATCGGCTGGCCGGTCTGGAGAGTGCCGATTTCAGGCTCATCGAAGTAAGCGCGAACCTGGACCTTGGATAAGTCGGCCATCTGCAGCAGGCGATCGCCCTGGGCGACATATTCGGTGGGGCTGACCGGCAGCGAGTAGACGGTACCGGCAAACGGCGCGCGAACATTGGCCGAGGCGACTACCGCCTGCGCGGCAGCTACGGCGGTCTGGGCATCGTTCAGCGCGGCCTTGGCGTGCTCCAGATCGATCGGCGCATACCGTGTCTGAGTTCGTTGCTGGAGAACCTTGATCGAGCTATCGGCCTGATCGCGTCGCTGCCTGGCGGCATTCACCTCGCTTTGCGATGCGGCGCCGGTGGCGACTAATCTCTCAAGCGCGGAGACATCGCGCTGGGCCTGGTCACGATCCGCTTGGGCGCGGGTCAGATCGGCGGAGTTGGACACCCGCTCTTCCTGGGTACCGCCGTGAGTGGTCGCTTCGTAACTTGCCTGGGCCGCCCGCAAACCGGTGATCGCGCTGGCCAACCGTGCGCGGGCTTCGGTGTCATCCATGGACAGCAGTAACTTGCCCTTGGGGACTTTGTCTCCCTCGTGAACATAGACTGCCTTGATCAGGCCGGGGGAGAGTGCGTGTGCCTCGAAGTTGACCTGCGGTTCGACCTTGCCATTGGTGGCAAGCGTCTTGACCAGCGGCTCGCGCAGAGCCTCCGCGGCGCGGACGGGCAATTTGGTGCGCGTGGCGAGTCGAACGCCATAAAAGACGATCAACAGCAGCAAAGCGGCCGCGACCCACAGGACGCGATTATTGCTTTTTCTTACTGTAGCCATTCATTGGGACCGAGGTCAGTATATAAGACGCGTCAGCGATGCCATCGGATGAACTAAATGCATGAGGGCAGGTGCGGGAATCCTGCAGAGAAAAGGGCGTGAACCTGCCATTACAATAGCTCTATGGCAACAATTTCCCGCTATACCGACGAACACGCGAAGGCCGGCCTCGACTTCGCCTTCCCTGGGATCGAGACCTGGCAAAATCAGTTTCCCGCGTATGAGATCGTGATTGACGACCCGGAATTTACCTCGGTATGTCCCAAGACCGGATTGCCCGACTTCGGCGTAATCACGTTGCGCTACATGCCTCGCGAGCGCTGCCTTGAACTGAAGTCCTATAAGGAATACCTGTTCTGCTACCGCAATCTTGGCATCTTTCAGGAAAATATAGTGAACCAGGTGCTTGAAGACGTGGTGAAGGCGTGCGATCCGGTGTGGGCGTTTGTGACCGGCGATTTTCGTCCGCGTGGAGGCATTTCGACCACCGTCGAAGCGCGTTGGCCGCGACCCGTTCCCGCCGAAAAATAAGCAGGCGATCCTCTTGCGCCAATGGGCTGCGTGAACCCGCCTGTTATTCTGGGCGCGCAAGTCCATGCCTGCGTCCCGACCTCCAGCCTTCGTCAGCGTCGCTCCGTCCGCGCAGTTACGCGGTGCAGCGGTGGCGCTGCTGTTGCTTACCAGCCTGAACCTGTTTAACTACATCGACCGCTACATTCTGTTTGGTGTGCAGCCGCTGGTGCAGCGTGAGTTCGCAATCGGCGATGAGAAGTTCGGCGCGCTGACTACGGCATTTTTCTTCGTCTACATGCTGGCGGCTCCGCTTACCGGTTGGCTGGGAGACAGGTTTCCGCGTAAGCCGCTGCTGGTCGCGGGCGCGCTCTTATGGTGCGTGCTCACGCTGCTCACGGCGACGGTACACAGCTACGAGGCGCTGTATTTTCGCCATGCCATTGTGGGTATTGGCGAGGCCACCTTCGGCATCTTCGCGCCCGCATTGCTGGCGGATTTCTATCCCGAGATCGATCGCAACCGCATCCTGAGCGTGTTTTACATAGCGATCCCAGTGGGCGCGGCACTCGGCTATCTGATCGGTGGAGTGGTGGGCTCGCGCTACGGATGGCGAACCCCGTTCCTGATATCGGCTGTGCCGGGCATGCTGATCGCGGCGGCCTTCTGGTTCTGGGTCAAGGAACCGGTGCGCGGTGCGGCAGATCATCTCTCCTACGATACGGAAGTGGCGGCGAGCACAGATGCGCGCGGACTGGGGGCATACTTTCTCTCGGTTGCGAAAGGCCTGGCTCGTCCTGCTTATCTGACGGCGACCTTGGGAATGGCGGCCCTGGTGTTTTCGATGGGCGGCATTTCCGCATTTCTCCCGACGTTTTTTGTGCGCTTCGGCGGCCTGTCTGTGGCCAAGGCTGGGCTTGTCGTGGGAGGGATCACGGTGGTCGACGGGCTGGCGGGGACGATTCTCGGAGGCTGGCTGGCACAGCGCTGGCTGCGGCACAATCACCGCGCCCTTTACCTGCTCTCAGCCTGGAGTGCACTGCTGGCGATTCCTGGCGCTGTCCTGGTCTTTTTTGGCCCGCGGAGCGTCATGATTCCGGCGGCATTTGTGGCCGAGTTTTTTATTTTCCTGAACACCGGCCCTTTGAATGCGGCCATCGTCAACTCTGTCGGGGCACGGGTACGGTCGATGGCCATCGCGGTCAACCTGTTTCTGATTCACGCATTGGGAGACGCGCCCTCGCCGCGAATCATCGGTCGCATCTCCGATCACAGCTCCCTCAGGATGGGTTTGGGAGTCACGTTGATCGCCTTCGCCGTCTCGGCCGTACTGTTGTTTTCCGGTTCCAGATTCGCTCCCGAGTTGGATGAGCAGGTTGCAAGAAGTTCTCCGAGGTAGATTTTCACGCGCTGACAACCCACACTATTGGGGAGGGTCGTAAGTTTGAACTCAGGCGATACTGAACAGAAATGATCTCCTGGCCCTCACCCGATTCATTCTGCGTTGCTCCTGGTCCAGTGGCTGGTCGCCATTGGGTGGAGCTGGCGGCTGTGGATGGCCTGGAGGCATTTGCCCGAGGTCCCGAACCTGCTGGATCCCCGCTTTGACGAACCTCGCTCTGGGTTCTCGCGCAGTCCTGAAGTATGCGTGATTGTCCCGGCGCGGAATGAAGCGGGCGCGATCGAGGGTACGCTGCGATCGTTGCTGGCTGTTCGCGGAGTGAACCTGGAGATCATCGCAGTCGACGATCGGTCGACGGACGAAACCGGCGCCATCATGGATGCGATCGCGGCTGAGGGTTCCGGGCCATGCGCTCCGGGTGTTGCACATCCGCCATCTGCCGGAGGGATGGCTGGGCAAGCCGCACGCGATGGCGATGGCAGCCAGCCAGACCACCGCGCCATGGCTGCTGTTTACCGATGCGGACGTGGTATTCCGCGAAGATTCGTTAGGACGAGCTCTGCGGTTTGCGGAGATGGATAAGGCCGATCACCTGGTGTTGTTTCCGACGGTGGATGTGCGGAGCTTTGGCGAGCGGATGATGATCTCCTTCTTCAACGCGGCGCTGATTTGGGGATTTCGCGCCTGGCGGGTTCCCGATCCCATGTCGAAGCGAGACTTCATCGGACTTGGCGCCTTCAATTTGATTCGGCTGAAGGTGTATTACGCGGTGGGTGGTTACGAATCGCTGCGCATGGAAGTACTGGATGATGTGAGGTTGGGCTTCAAGGTGAAGCGCAGCGGCTATCGGCAGTGCGTGGCCTACGGCCGCGACCTGATCCGCATCCGCTGGGCGGCGGGCGCGCTTGGCGTGATTCATAATCTGACCAAGAACGTGTTCGCGGCGTTTCGCTTTCGGCCAGCGCTTCTCATTGGCGCTTCCCTAGGCGTGGCAATTCTCACACTGCTGCCGGTGCTGGGACTGTTTGACACAACCGGCAGTCTGCTCGCCAGCCTGGTGACCTTCGCAGCGATTCTCCTGCTCTACCAGTTGAATCGGCGGCAGACGGGAATCTCGACGGCGTTTGCCTTTACCCTGCCGTTGGCTGCGGCGGTCTCACTGTATGCGATGCTACGCTCCATGACGGTCACGCTGATCCACGGCGGCGTGCGATGGCGGGGAACGCTGTATCCATTGCGCGAACTGCGAAAACACGCTGGCCCGCTCTGGTAGCGGCGTTCAGTGAGATTTGAACACGCTGCGATGGTGGCTGCCTTTGAGTCCGGGGCTGTTGAAGGCCGGCTTGCCCGATTCGGCCGAGAATCCCGATAGCAGCGCAGGGTTGGGGCGAAACTTCTCGGCCCCGCCATGCAACTGCCGCGAATGACTCAGCAGGATCTGCGACCTCCCGCCGGGGAAGGGGCGCACCACACCGCGGATCTGAATGTCCTGATAAAGCAGAGGTGCAAGTTCGCCCACCTCGCGGCGGTCTGCCTTCGGACTCATGATGGAGAACATGCACTTGTCGTCCTGCGTATCGGGGCTGCATACGTCGAGAAATCGCGTGCCATCGTCCAGCTCGACAACTTCGTAGACGTGGGCGGAGACGCAGACGTCTTTGTTCAGGTGCGCAGCGAGTTCAGAGGGTGCGATGCAGGGGCGGGCTGCGTAGGTAAGAGGGCACGACATCAGCAGGGCAAGGGCGAAGATGCGCACGACGATCCTCTGGCAGGAGATGTTTTGAGCGAAGCATACACCTGCGAACCGAGGATGCGCTGTGACAAGCAGCCTGCGCGCCGATGCCGTACTCGAGCAGACAGCGAAGGCCTGGCTTCTGTAGCTTTGCCGCTTACTTTTGAAAGAGCAGCGGTGCAAATTTGACCAGGTCCTCGCGCCAGAGCATCCAGACATGCATGCCCGGGGTGGGCGCGAAGGTAGGCTGCAGGCCTTGCTCTTTCAGCCAGGCGACCAGCTTCTGGTTTGAGGGAAGCAGCCCATCTTCGGTGCCGCAGGAGAGCCACAGAACCCGAAGCCGCGCGTTGATGCCGGCCGAGGCTTTGGGCGTGATTGCAGGGAATTCAGCGTCGAATGGACCTTCGCCAATGCCGCCGGCGCTGAAGCCTCCCACATAGGCGAAGTCGTCGACGTGATTCAGTCCGACCAGCAGGCTTTCAGCGCCGCCCATGGAGAGGCCGGCAATGGCGTGATCTTCCCGCTTGTCGGAAACCGGATACTGCTTCTTCACCAGCGGCATGACTTCCTGAAACAGCGCGTTGGAAAACTGGGAGAAGTTGCGGGCGGTCAGCGCAGCATCGCGCCACGAACTCCAGCCCCGGGTAATGACCTCCATCGTTCCGTAACCGAGCGGCATGACCACAATCATTGGCCGGGCTTTGCCCTGGGCAATGAGGTTGTCGAGGATCACGTTGGCCTTGCCCATCATCGTCCACGCGCTCGGATCATCGCTATAGCCGTGCAGCAGGTAGAGCACCGGATACGTCTGCTTGCTGCGAGGATCAAAGCCCGGCGGCGTGTAGACGTAGTATTCGCTGTTGATCCCGACGAGGTTGGAGCGGTAGTAGTGATGCTCCACCACGCCGTGAGGAACGTCGGACAGTTCCCATGGCATGGGCGGTTGACCGGGAACCAGGAAGACATTTTGCGTGCTGAAGAAGCTGGTCTTCACGGTGGTATTGTGCGGATCGAGCACCGCGGTCCCATCCACATCCAAGGAGTAGCTGTAGTACTCGGGCGCAAGCTTCGGTACGGTAGCCGACCAGGTTCCGGCGGCGTCCCGCGTCATGGGAATCGGCTGCGCGCGCCCCTCAAGATGCAGTTCGACTTTCTGCGCATTCGGCATCGGCAGGCGGAAGGTAGCCGCGCCGTCCGCGTCGACCTCGGGGCTCGCGGCAGCCGCCGGAGCCAGCGGGACGGGAGCGGCCGGCCGCTGCACGGGAGGTGCGGTCTGCTGGGAGACAGCGATGGCTGTGAAGCAGAAAAGTCCGGAAGATACGACAAGGGCGGCTGATCCAAAGCGCAGAAGTGCCGAGGTCGAACGAGTGTATCGAAGCATCCATGTCCCCAGAGGCGAAGTGTTGGCGCGCTAGACAGTCTACAGCGAGGAGAGCAGTCCTGTTCGCGGCGAGACTCAGACCATTCCAAGGCCAATGGATCGCGCGCGGCGCCGAATCGATCTGGACAGCGGCTGATCGGGATGCATGGCGGCCAGCCCGATACACAGGGTCGCGACCGGCCGCGCTCCAAGAACGCGGGCCGTCATTTTCAAAGCGTGCAGCGATCCTGAGAACAGCCGCGCAAACAGCGCCGGAGCAGCCGACGAGATGACCAAAACAGCATGCCGGGTGTGCGCCTTGTTGCGTGCAGACGGGATCTTCTGGCCCCACGGCCAATGGGCTGTGCTCACCAGCCGCTCCATGAAGCGGCGAAAGATGGCAGTGACGTTATCGAAGTTGACCGGGGAGCCCAGGACCACTACATCCGCCGCTTCGATACTCGCCATCACGGCCTCGAACTCGTCCTGGTGAACGCACTTGCCCCGTGACGCTCCCGCTACCTGGGTGCAGGCACGGCAGTTGGTGCAGAACTCAATCTGATGATCGACCAGGTAAATCTTTTCGGTAGTCGCGCCTTTCTCACGCGCCGCGGACAATATCGTGTCCACCGCCTGGTCGATGGCTGCCTTGCTTGCGGTAACTGCCAACAATGGCTACGACATTGGCCGGCATGATGCCCCCTCTTTACTCGTTCTTGGGCCGATGGTAGATGGGGCAGAATTTTATTGCAGTGATAAGGAGCAGGCTCGGCGAGATTCTTTTGATCACAAAAGCAAGAGCCCCAGTTCTCGACCGGGGCTCTCTTTGGTCTGTCACGGGTGGATTGCAATTAGTGGACTTCGACGAGTTGTTCCTTGCGCGCGCCTGACCCGTAGCGATTCTCAACATAGTCATCGAGAATCTTCTTGAACTCGGGGACGATGGAGTCGCCGCGAAGTGTGAGCAGCAGGCGTCCGTCAACATAGACCGGCGCGACCGGATCCTCAAAGGTGCCGGGGAGCGAGATGCCGATGTTGGCGTGCTTTGACTCGCCGGGCCCGTTCACCACACAGCCCATCACCGCCAGCTTTAGTTCTTCCACGCCGGGATACCGCTCGCGCCATACGGGCATGCTCTCCTTGAGATAGCCCTGGACCTGCTGCGCGAGCTCCTGGAAGAAGGTGCTGGTGGTGCGGCCGCAGCCCGGGCAAGCCGTGACTTGCGGAGTGAAGCTGCGGATGCTCAGGGATTGCAGAATCTGCTGGCCGGTAAGAACTTCTTCGGTCCGATCGCCGCCGGGGCGCGGCGTGAGCGAGACGCGGATGGTGTCCCCAATCCCAGAGAGCAGCAGCGGAGCAAGACCGGCGGTCGATGCGACGATGCCTTTCATGCCCATGCCTGCTTCGGTCAGGCCCAGGTGCAGCGGGTAGTCGCAGCGGCCGGCGAGCACCGTGTAGACGTCGATGAGGTCGCGCACGCCGCTCACCTTGGCGCTGAGAATGATCTGATCGTGGCGCAGACCGTGGCGTTCGGCGGCTTTGGCGGAGTCGATCGCACTCACCACCATGGCCTCCATCATCACGTCGCGGGCGGGGAGTGGGTCGGGCCGCTTCGAGTTCTGATCCATCATGCGGGTGAGCAGAGCCTGATCGAGCGAGCCCCAGTTCACGCCGATGCGGACGGGCTTGTTGTTCTCAACCGCACACTCGATCATGGTGCGGAAGTTGTCATCGTCTTTGCGGCCGATCGAAACATTGCCGGGATTGATGCGGTACTTGGCCAGGGCGCGGGCACATTCCGGATACTTCTTGAGCAACTGGTGGCCGTTGTAGTGGAAGTCCCCGATGATGGGTACGAAGACGCCGAGCTTGGCCAGGCCATCGACGATCGCGGGGACCGCCTTGGCGGCCTCATCGTTATTCACGGTGACGCGGACCAGTTCCGAGCCTGCGGCTGCCAGAGCCGCGACCTGCTGGATGCTGCCCGGCACATCGGCCGTATCGGTATTGGTCATCGATTGCACGACGACGGGGAAGTCCGAACCCACACGCACATTGCCGACCGTCACAGTGACGGTCTTCCTACGCTGAATTTCCGGCATAGTTACCTCATATCCAGTTTACCAAGGACGGGGAATAGGGGCGCGCCATTGAGAGCGGAATGCGGCGAGAGCAACACCATGAGGCGATGCCAAGTCACGTTCACGGTCCGCTCGAGATAAGCTGCTAACCCTTGTCCTTGCAGGCTTATAAGAATAGGTATCCTCAAGCAGCGGATTAACTTTACAGGAGCACGACCGCGGCTCCATTCACGGCATCCTGGTAGACGGCCTGCAGCGCCTGGTGAATGTCGGCGAGCGGGAAGCAGGTCGAACGCGGGCGGATGCCGATTTCGGTTGCGAGGGAGGTAAAGTCCTTCGCGTCTTGCCGGGTCATGTTGGCGACGCTGCGAATTTGGCGCTCGCCCCACAGCAGAGTGTCGTAGTCGAACTCAGGCATGCGGTCGAGATGAATGGCATTGATGGCCACGACGCCACCTTTGCGCAGTGCGCCTAGCGCGGCCAGCACCACGTCGCCGCTGGGAGCAAACGTGATGGCCCGATCGAGCGGAACCGGGGGACGCTCGGTTGCTTCGCCGACCCAGAGGGCGCCGAGTTCGCCAGCAAGCTTCTGGTGAGAGGCGCCGCGCGTGGCGACGTAAACCTCGCATTCCCAAGCCTTGAGAACTTCGATCGCGAGGTGGGCTGAGGCTCCAAACCCGTAGAGTCCGACGCGCTCTCCCCGTTCTACACCGGCAACGCGCAATGCGCGGAATCCAATGATCCCTGCACAGAGCAGAGGCGCCAGTTCTTCGGCGGGTGGACCGGAGGGCAGCGGGATGCAATAGTCTGCGCGCGCAGTTGCGTATTCGGCATAGCCTCCGTTGACCATGTACCCGGTGAGCACGATGTTGTCGCAGAGATTCTCAAGGCCGTGGCGGCAGGCGTCGCAGGTGCCGTCCGCACCCCCAAGCCAGGAGACGCCGACCCGTTCGCCGATCTTCGCGAGCTCTGCGGAAACACCCGGCCCAAGACCGGCGATGCGTCCGACGATCTGGTGGCCCGGAATGAGAGGACTTTTCTTCACCGGGAGTTCGCCGGTCACGATGTGGAGATCCGTCCGGCATACTCCGCAGGCTTCGACCTTGAGGAGCACTTCTCCGGGGCCGGGGGCGGGAATCGCCACCTCTTCGATGGAGAGGGGTCGTTGATCGAGGCTGGACGGCTGATGGAGGACGGCGGCCCGCATGGTTCTATTCTCCTGCAAAGCCGGGTCCGATTGTGTGGGAACCAGAGTTGCGTCGGGATTTAAATTCGTGCGCGATCAGCGGCTGCATCGGGCCGGCTGCTAGTCGGCGGCGATGGCTTGGGGCTTGCGTTGCTATACTCGCCGCATTGGAGGATTTGCAAAATGAGCCATCCCCTCAGATTGCCGGAACCCGCATTGGCGGCTCGGCGGCGCCGCTCGAAGGGTGCGCCCCATTGGCCGAGTTACACCGGAACCTCGCAATTGGTGGGCACCAGCCCGGTCGGTAAAGTGACGGTGTACGTGGACCCTACATTGGGTTCGCAGGGGCTGCAAAATGCGCACGATCTGCTGAAGGATGCGGACCGCGTCGTGAGCTGCCAACAATGCAATCTTTGGAACGCAGGGCGGACCGACCAGCGTGATCGTGTTCGCGATCGGTGGAGCGACGGACGGCAGTGGCGGCGCGGACCACCTTGGCTGTGATTACTCGAGCGGCAACGATATCGAAGTGTGTGCGGCCTTCGGTCAGCCGAGCCGTGTTTCGGCGCTGTATGAAGCGGAGCTGAGTGAATGTTCGATGGGCGGAAATCTGTGCGGCGTGAGCACCGGGGAAGCGCTCTCGCGCTGGTGCGCGGCCGTGATCAGCAACAACGCGCTGTCTGACTTTGCTACCGCGCCGACCTGGGCTCAGGACGGCATGCCGGATTACGTGAACAAGACCGATCCGACGGACCAAAGCGCGGATAGCACCGGGTGCGGCATGGCGTTCCTCTCGTGGTTGCTGAGCAAGGGATACAGGCTGAACCAGATTGCTCCTGCATTGGTAGGCACTCGGAGGCGGCGGCACACTGGCCCATCTTTACGCGAAGCTTACGTCCGATGCGGCTGCAAAGGCGTGGCCCGCTTTCGAAGCCGCAGTGAAAGCGCTGCCGCACGGAGTCACGAGTGACGACCCATTCGGCGCCGGAACAGGTGCCTGAGTAGGCCGCAAGGCTAGAGGCGAGTGCGGTAAACTAGCGAAGCGGCGCCCGTCGCAAGGTGTGGCCCCGTAGCTCAGGTGGATAGAGCGACGGTTTCCTAAACCGCAGGTCGGAAGTTCGAATCTTCCCGGGGTCACCATAGAATCAGTAGTTTAGAGGTAGCAGATTTCCATAGAACATCGCTGGTGATACTTCTGGAGATACTTGGTATCATCTAGCACTGGGGAACTGTCCGTGCCGAAAAAGGGAGTCGCACACCGAGGCGTCTGGGAGCGAGTGCCAGACTCGGGCATCTGGTGGATCCGATACCGCGTGGACGGAAAGCTGCGTCGTGAGAAGGTGGGGCGCAAGAGCGACGCCATCCGCCTGTATGACATTCGCCGTGCTGCCGTTACAGTCGGGCAGAAGTTCCCTCGTAACATGCGTCGCCAGGGAATTACAGTTGCGCAGATCGGTCGGAAGGCGATCGGCTGGTACACCAATCACAACCGAAAAGATCTGCGAACCTTCACAGGGCGAATGAACGCGATCATCGCTGCTCTCGGAAACAGGGAAGCGGAGAGTCTCAAACCAGCGGAGATTGATGAGTGGCTGTCCAGTCATCCGGATTGGTCTGCGGCTACCGCGAACCGCTATAAGACCGTGCTGTCGAAAGCCTACCAGCTCGCCGTTAAGAATGGCGATTTGCCCGCAAATCCCGCGCGCCTAGTTGATCACCGGCCAGAACAAAATCGACGCATACGATACCTGCTCGACAAGGAAGAGGCACGCCTGCGGGAAGTCTTGCTGGTCAATGCTCCGGCGCAGTTACCCGCTCTAGACGTTGCTCTGAATACGGGAATGCGAAAGGGTGAGCAATTTACTCTCGAATGGAGCCAGGTCGAATTCGAGCGCAAACGAATTCATCTCAGCCAGACGAAGAATGGATCTTCTCGTGAGATACCCCTCAACAAGACCTGCCTCGCAACTTTGAAAAGCCTGCACAAGAAAAGACCGGACGATGGCGCCGTCTTCAGATCGTCGCGCTACAAACAGCCGCTTGCTGATCCGAAGAAGTGGTTTGAGACCGCACTTCGGGACGCAAAGATAAAGGACTTCCGGTGGCATGATCTCAGACATACATTCATCAGTCGCCTTGTTATGCGCGGCGTGGATTTGCGGACAGTCCAGGAATTAGCAGGCCATAAGAGCATCACAATGACTGTGCGCTATAGTCACCTATCGCCCCAGCACAACCAGAAAGCGATTGAAATCCTCGACCGCCCGGATCCTGGATGACTGAAGCACTTTTCGATTTCGCAACCTGCGCCCTGTTTGCACACCAGCATTGGAAGTGAAGCTGCCCGATCAAATACAAACCCCTCGCTGAGGCCCGGCACTAATTTGGTTTCATCGCATGCTGCTTCAACTCACGACACAATTCCAAATCGCCTGTCTCGAATTCTTCGATCACGAGGTTGGACTCCGTATGGCATATCGATGGCTAAATGCAGCCCACGCGTACCTTCCACGCGGCCGGAACGAATGCAACGGGCAGGGCTAATGGAATTTTCCCGGAGCGTGTGTAGACTTTTGCCGATGACGGGCTGGAAAACACTACTGCGAGGGCTTCTCATTATTCAGAAGTTATAAAGCAACGAGGTCCACCACGAACTACGACCGACACAGCCCAAAACGCGAGCGCGCAAGCTCGGTAGCGCGTTTCACAAGCCATATCAAATCTACTGCGAAAGGCGCTGGCCCTACCGTCGGAAGCGCCTTATGGATAATGGGTCCGGCTAGACGCGAGGCGAGTGAGGGGAAACCCTTACCAGACTCCGCTTAGCCAGCTAGCCGCTCCGGATGATCGCCTCGGATGAAACGATGCAGTTCAGAGCGTGGTATCAGTACCCTACTGCCGATCCGTCGCACTTGCAGATGTTTCTTCGCTACCAGATAGTCTAATGCGCGCTGACTGATGGAAAGAAGTGCGGCAGCCTCTTGACGGCCGACCAGCAGTTTGTTTTCGGGAGGGAGCACAGCCTTCACTGGGCTCTTCTTGGAGGCCAAAATCTCATCATTCATCCTTATTCCCCGCATCATGGTTTGAATTTGAATTGCTCGATCGGGACGAGACTTCCTCGGCGGCCCGCATATGGCGTCTATTCTTAGCGAGTAACTCGGAGTTAAGGTTTACATTCGGAAATGTCGACAGAAAGAACAGAAGTATTCTTCAAGCCGTTGAATTATGTCCGTAAGCTCATCGTGAGACTGTCACATATTGTAAGTGGCGTCCAAGACTTTTTAGGTCATGGCCGATTCCTTGAGGACATCATCAGGGAGCTTGCAGATACGCAAAGGGATTAAAAGGCAGGAATGGAATTGCCTATCCCAGCTATTTGTGTCTTTTTTCACAACATGGCGATAGAAGATGGTTGCTGCGACCGGCGGGCGCGCACGACACCCGGACGTAGAATGTCGCTCGCCGGGGCGAGATACTGGGCCGCCATGTTGGCAAGTGTTGGCGCTTTTGCGCTTCGGATCTCAATGATTGGCTCTGGCGCCAGGAGCAGGCAGGCTGAGCTCTGCGGGTCTTAGTGTAACGATGGCCGACACGTTCTGCTGCTCTTTCACCCGAGGCCTTGCGCACACCGAGAGTGCGGCGATGTCAATGAACTTTAAATCTCGGAACCGCGATGGGAACCCTGGTCCAGCGGGCGTCTCGCGTTCTCATCCCGCCTTCTGCCCGGTCACGGCTTCGGGGCAATACCAGCGCCCGGCGGCAGCTCGCTCCTCTGCTTCGGCGATCCACCCCATCCCGCAAACATCGTGTGCCGGGGACCCGGTTTGCGCCGCCCTTCGGGTTACGGTATCCCTCCAAATCTTGTTCTCGAAGTACAGCGAAAAGATTTCTCCGGAGCCTCCGTAAATGCAGAGCTTCGACCTTGGGAGCCGGGCCCCTCGCTTGGCTTCGCCCGGTGTGACCCGAGCAGAATCGGGAAATTGAAGAAAACGGAGACAAGATCATGTACCAGAACAAAGTCAATCTCATCGGATTCCTGGGCAGTGACGCAGCAGTTCGCTCTGCCAACAACCGCAGCTTTACTACCCTCTCGCTGGCTACAAAATCCTCCTATAAGGATAAGAAGTCTGGACAGTATGTCTCGCAGACCGAGTGGCATCGTTGCGTTGTTTTCGGCAAGCTGGCCGAGTTCGCAGGCACGCTGACCAAGGGCGCACATGTCCAGATCGAAGGAGAGCTTCGCAGCCGCGAATACGACAGCAAGAAGGCCGACTCCAAACAGCGCGCCTGGGAGGTCCGGGTGGACTCGATTCTCACGCTTGATCGTGCAGAGAAGGCCGCTCCGGAAGATATGGATCGCAACGGAGAACCCGGTGAGGAGCCGGCCGAGTAGGCCGGCGCTTCTCGCGCCAGGAAGTCCGGCTTATCACCGGGCTTCCGCCTGCGAGGTTCTCATCATGAGCTTTGAGTTGATCCTTCCATTTCTCCGGCAGATTGAGGTTACGACCGAAAGGCGAAACCAATTCCTAATGGAACCAATCTTCGAGGTGCAACATGTCACCGCTTAAAAGGCAAATCTCCACCACAGTCGCTGCCAGATTTCTGAGCCGTTTCTTCGATTCCAGGGAGACCATTGCCATCCTCCTGAGGCGCGTTTCACCCGCTGTTACAGTTCAGCGAATTGTCACGCTCGAGTCTGCGTTAGCCCCTCGTTATCTCGGCTGGTTGGCCTCGGAGAACGCCGCCGGAGCGAACGTCTATGTGGCAGCGAATCCTTTGCGTACGGGCAGCCGGAAGCGGACCAAAGAGAGTATCGCAGCGGTTCGGCATCTGTATCTCGATTTCGACATTGGCGCCGATGCAAAGCTCGCCGCTCTTAGGTCTTCGGAAATGGTTCCTATTCCAACTGCGATCATTTCCACGTCCTCAGGTAAATACCAGGTTCTCTGGCGCGTGGATGGATTCAGCTTGGAGCAACAGGAAAGCATGCTCAAGGTGCTCGCAATCGCGTTGGGTGGAGATCGAGCGTGTACCGATTGCAATCGCGTTGTTCGCCTGCCGGGATTCCTGAATCACAAGTACGACCCAGCACACCCAGTGACTGTCGAATATCTGAGCGCTTCAACCTGGTATCCCGGAGACTTTCGGGTCGACATTCGAGACCTTCAAAGGAAGCTTCTAAGCGATCCTATCGGACCCGGAAAGGCATTCAGACAGCCGACCGGAAAGCATTCCAATTCCGAGCAGGATTGGGTTTGGATTCTGCGGGAATTAGCCAGCGGAAGAGATCCGATCAAGCTGACCCGATCACTGGCCGAACGTCGCTCGGACAAGTCCGATCCTTTGTACTATGCGCAGCGCACTGTAGACGTCGCATCTGCGTGGCTTTGGCTTAACGAAGGCCTTCCGATCGCTGACGTCATCACGATGCTTCAGGTTCGCCGGCGCTTTGAGATTTCAGACAAGCTTTGCTCTGCTCGCGCGCATGAGATCGCGTTTACGGCGAAGCGCATGATCGCCCGCAACAAGATCGCCTGATTCCAGACACCAAGCAGATTCGTTTATGCCATTGATTGAAGTTCCCCGAAACCGATACTTGAGCACTAAGCTTCGACTCGCATGGGCCGCCACCACCCCGATCGGCCAGTATGTCGGCTTCGTCCGCAGTCGGCGGAGCATCTCGTGGATAAGACGCTCAAATACGTGGTCTCGGAGGACCGCGAGTTTCAGGCGCATCTGAAGACCTTACGTTCTCTGAATGGGGTTTCACTCTGCGCGTCCGCAGAAATGGAATGGATAAGCGACTTAGGTCCCGGCCGATGGCGCGAGGCTCGTCGCAGGGGTGGAGGTGCGTCGTGAGTCAGGTTCAAAGCTGAAATCGGTACCCCGAAAGGCTTTCGGTGCTGCGCACCGGATGAACTGTGACACTCCACCCCTGAAAGGGTACTGCCAAGGAACTTAGGTTCCTCGCTGCGAACTGTATCAAACTTCAAATGTTAGTGGAATCAGCGTTCCTTACTAGGAACCGGTCGAATTTGGAGCACACATGCCTGAACAAGCCGATAAAAGTGAGATGAGTTTGCGACGCCTACGGGGTAGGGTAGCGCGCTCGCAGAGTATTGGCACGAAGGTGACACCGGAAGAGCAGCGACAGATCTTGGCGGCAGCCGAGGCTGATGGGAAAGCGCCGAGCGAATGGGCGCGTGAGACATTGCTGAAGGCGGCTCAAGGCGGTAGTCCGGACCCGATTGGTATAGATATTTTTACCGAGTGCGTAGGCACCCAGTTGCTGATGATGAATGCATTCGAACTGCTCTTGAAAGCGGCGGGAATGCAGACGCAGAAGATCCGGGAAATATTCGATCAGGTTCAGAAAACGAAGCTGATCCAGGCGCAAGGGCTGCTAGCAAAGCGGGCCCGACGTCGAGCACAGGAGGCTAACCGAACGGGCCATGACATTCCCGGATAGCGAGAGCATAGCCGAAGCTGTGACCATGTAGAAGCGGCGCTTTGTGCGCCGCATTCCGCCGTCATAGAGCCTTGAGACCAGCCTGGAACCCCTTACTTACATTCAGGTCCCTCGCGGCTCACACGAGCCCAAATCTACACCAACGACGTACTGACTTTAGGCGAAAGACTGAACCGCGATGTGAGTAAGACCTCAGCAGTCGACCTTACAAAGCTGCAGGACACCTCCGTGCATCACGGACTAGAGCAAGTGAAAAAGCTTGATGTGAGCGTGAGATCATCGCTCTGAGCATGTGTGCAAGGATACAGCTGTGAAATGGCAGTGTTTTGCCAATCGAAGGCCTGACATTCGGCGTGCTCTATCCTGAGCCCATCTCTTATTTTGCGTTCCTAGGCATGCAGGTCACAGGAACGCTCAGGAATGGTCGGAAATCGCGTAATGTGGGAATCAGTGGGGCCGTAAAACTGACGTTCTAAACGGACTGTGCCCGAGAACACCGAACGGTACCGCGCGGATCAAGGTGTCATGGGTGCCGAATTCAAGCCACACTAGTGACGTGTTCTCGCACTACTTCATGAACAAGCCATCTAGTCCGGGCGCTGGCGATTGGTGCTATTGGGTGACAGGTGCCGGCGATGGAGCCGAAACGTTGCCGAGCCAAACAGATAAAGAAAAGATACACTCTTGACCGAAAGTGGATGAACGGCATCGATCTTGAAAACGAATGACGCATCTGTCCTCTCCTCACGGTGGCATCTTGACCGAAGACCAGGTTTACGATGCCGCGTTCGCATGCTCCTATCTGTGCAGTTGAGTCTACATCCCCGCAGTCGAGGTTACCGCTGCCAGTAAAGCGGTCGATGGTCCGGATGCCAACATGGCCCTTCCCATAAAGCTGGTCCGGTACCGATTACTAAAGCCGATCGCAGTAATTGGTGTATAGGTATGATTGCGGCTGGATGTATGCCATCACGGCCTCTGGTTGGAGTGCCGAAAGCAATGTCAGTCCATCGTTTTGGTGCGAGCGCGCGGGATTAGGTCAGGATTGACTTCGACAGGCGCCTGTTACTAAAAGCTGAATCGGGTGGAGAACTGAAAGCTTCTCGCGCCTGAGTTAGGAACGACAGCGACAGGACGACCGAACGTCGGGTTCGGGCTCGCTATCCAGACATTCGTCGCATTTCCATCCGCATCGCTCAACTGCGTAGTGACGTACTGAACGTTGTCTACCGCGTCGAGATAGTTTGGGTGATTGAAGATGTTGAACGACTCTGCTCTGAATCGGAGGGTGTAGCGCTCGCGGAGGTGGATGTCGCGAGCGATGCTGATGTCAAGGTCGTTGGTTCCCGGTCCTGTGTGGGAGTTATAGCCTTCGCCTGGAACGAGAGAGAAGTTCAGCTGCGATGCATCGAAGACGGCGCTGTAGGGCCTGCCGCTCGCTTCATTCAACACGCCGGCCACGACGAACTTGCGCAGCAAACCTTTGCTGGGCGTCCAGCCACTGCTCAGTACAAATCGGTGCCGCTGGTCCAACAGGGAGAGTCCCCGCTGGTTTTTCTGATCAAACTGGTTGTAATAGCCGGTGCCCTGGTCGGTGCTTTTCGCGAGGGTGTACGCAGCGGTTACGAAGTATTCGCTCGAGGTGTGCCGCAGCGAGAGCAGGAGCGCGTTGTACTTGGAATGACCAGTGTTATCGATGACGTTGATGGGTCCGAAGTTTGGATCGTAGATACCGTCGATGGCTTCGAAATCAGGCACGACATAGGTCTGGCCATTAGGCAGCGTTACCTGATCGTTGGCAAAGCTGCCTCCATATTGCGGTTGCAGATCGGGCGGTACAAGATTCAGATCGCTACCGAAGTTGCCGTTGGCCTGGCGAGTTACGCCATTTGAGTTGCCCAGAAGCGCAAGCCCGTGACTAAACGCATATCCGACACTCGCGGCCGTGTGTCCGCCAATCTGCCGTTCGATCGCAAGGCTTCCCTGCTCCACGTAAGGGCTTCGGAAGTTCGGGGAGAAGACGACCGCAGAAGGCGTTCCGCCGGCGGCGTTCGGGAACGCGGTGAGTGAAGTGGGATAGGTGACGATCGGTGAATCGTTGCCGAAGCCTGGGCCGGTCACGGCAAGAAAAGGTCTCGAGACCCCGTTGGAAACAGTCGCCTGAGAAACATCGAGCAGATCTTCCTGCATGTAGAAGAGGCCGAACGATCCCCGCACAACCAAAGAGTCGGAATCGAAACGGCGAGTATGCGAACCCCGCGCGCGGCGCGACATTTCCCTTACTGTAGGCGATGTTGCACGTGAGCTTCAGAGCCGGGTTGCAGTTTTTGCGGCTGGGGCAGAACCTGCAGATCGTACCGCAACCCGTAGTTCAAGGTGAGTTTCGGATTGAGCCGGAACTCGTCCTGCGCAAACAAGGAGTAGGTCGGGGAGTTCACAGGGACTGTAGCTTGGCCGAATGACTGCAAGTACAGTTGGAACGAGCCGGTCGCTACGTCTGAGAGGCTGGCAAATTGGTATTCGCCTTTGGGAGCGTAGACGAAGTAATCGTTGTCGCGATTGTAATTGATGTCCAGGCCGAACTTAGCCGTGTGTTTTCCGATGAGCCGGGTGAAGTTATCCGTGAACTCAAATCTTTTATCGATGGTTGACAACTGAAAGCGATTGCCGCCAAAGACAAAGCCGGTATCTGGATTTTGGATGACGACCGATGGACCCGAAGGCGGCGTGGCAGGCAAGTCGAAGTGGTCATCGCTGCCGAAGTGGAATCGCAACTCGTTCGCCGTTTGGGGGCTCCATGCTGTGTGCAGGGAAATCTGGAAGAAGTGACTAGTAGCACCATCGGTGAGCGACAGCCCATCGCCCGTGGACGTCGGTGTGTTGAAGTATCCATGCGGACTGCGGTAACGCTGGTAGTTATAGGTGGCGTCCAGCGAGTTCCTGCCAGTTAGAGTCGCATTGACCTTGCCGAAAATGGCGTTCTGATTGAAGCTGCGTTCGAAGGACCCGCTGGCCGCCTGAACCTGCGCAGCGATATCCGGATTTGCGGCGAAAAAGCCGTCCGGCAGCCCGACTAGCGCCGGAGAGTTATTGACGGTCAGCGGCTCGTGCCGTATTTGCCCCTCGTAATTTAGCAGATAGAAGAGCTTATCTTTGCGGATAGGACCACCCAGCGTGCCGCCAAACTGTTGCCGGCGATTGGACGGCCGCGCGATCCCGAGAGACTTATTGATTGCGTCGTTTGCATTCAATTCAGAATCGAGAATGTAGTAGTAGCCGTCGCCATGCAGCTGATTGGTTCCGGCCCGAGTTACTGTGTTCACCAGGCCTCCGCCGGCCTGTCCGAATTCAGCCTCAAATCCGGAACTGGTCACCTGGAATTCCTGAATCACATCCTCGCTAAATTGGTAGGGAATGCTGGTGCGCCCGATCTGTTGGGAGAAGAAGGCATTATTGTTGTTGCCGCCATCCACGGAGTAGTTATTGAAGTTACCCGCGATTCCGTTGAAACTCACCATGCCATTGCCATCGGTGGTGGCGCCGGGAGTCAGCAAAGTGAAATCGGTGAAGTTGCGCCCGTTCAGCGGCAGCTCGTCGATCATCTGGCTGCCGACCACGGTGGAGAGAGATGTCTGCGACGAATCCACCAGGGCCTCCGCCGTGACTGTCACACTGGTCTCGGCCCTTCCTATCTCCAGTTGAGGTTTGAGCGTGGTCGTGGTTCCTACCTCTACTTGCACTGCCTTCAGCTGCAGCGTGTTAAATCCACTCTTCTCAAATTTCACGTCATAGTTGCCGGGAACGACATAGAGAAATGCGAAATGTCCCTGACCATCGGAAGCCTGCTCAGAAACTTTCGCGGTCGCGGTATTGACGAGGGTCACAGTCACGGCAGGCATGACAGAGGCACTGCTATCGGTGACGATGCCTTCGACTCGACCGGTGGCCGAAGAGGACTGTCCATATGCGAGTGGCAGCAGTACGGCACACAAGGCGACAAGGCTCAATGCAGTTGCAAGGGACCTTTGAGCGCTGCTCTGACGTTCTGAAGAGGCTGTAAACATGAGAGAGTCCTGGCGGGCGGCGATGCATCAACATAAGGCGGGAAAGATTAAGACTATATGAAGGCCATCGCGATGCACGACCGTGATCAGTAGGCAAGGGCACATGTTGCCACCGGGTCGCTTCGCGTGGAACCCGGCCTGCATGCCATGTGAACCTAAGGTTCTTCTGGTGCAGGCAGGTCTGTCCCTTTGGTCTCGCGATCCGTGAGCTGACGCGACACCAGCAGGAACATTCCGCCAGAGAGAGAATCCGATAGGCGCGCCGAGTTGAAAAAAACGTCCCATATCACCCGCGTTTTCAATTGGAGCGTTCTCGATCGCGAGCAATACGGCGCCCCCCACTCTCCACCAGGCCCGACACCCTGACCGAAGCGGCAGGGCGAAAACAGCAGCGTCGCCGCAATGCCAATGGTCGGATAAGCGGGCAGCAAGCCGATGCAAAGCTAGAGAGGCCCATCGTAATAGTGGTGGCCGATCAGACTGGCAACAGGACCTGTCTTGGCGAATTGATCGGCTTTCGCTGGTGCAGGAGAGCGCATGCACCAGAAGGTGGGGTTAAATTTGGTGTCCTTTGGGGCCTTGGCTCCCTGGTCACCTACGTTGGGAAACATTTCACCGGCGACTGGCATATGTAATGCCTCTTTTCAGGGCATTGCTGCGGTATCCAGCCGGGACTTCTCGTGTGTATGGCGGCCAATGACGGAAAAGTCCAGCAGCTCTATCTCGGAACTCAAGTATGTCTCCTTCACTGCTTCGGTTCGCATAAGGTCGGTGCTGAGATATTTCTTATTGTCATCGCAGAAGACGGTCGCGACGACCGCATGGTTTGGCAGCCGATTCTGTGCCATAACAGAAGCGAGAAAATTGGCACCAGAGGAGATTCCGACACCTAGACCGAGTTGGCTGGCGAGCTTTTGAGCCATCAGGATCGAGTCGCCATCCGAAACTGCAAGGATGTCATCTAGGAGTCCAAGATCAACGATCTCGGGAATAAATTCATCTGAGATTCCCTGAATTCGGTGGACTCCAACTTTATAGCCCGTCGAGAGCGTTGGTGATTCCAATGGTTCCACCGGGAAGACCTTTACCTTGCGACCCGTTCCCTGAAGACAACTCGCGACTCCCATGATCGTGCCGCCGGTGCCAACTCCAGCGACAAAGGCACCAAGTTGCAAACCTTGGGATGCAAGCTGGCTTAGTATCTCCGGACCAGTCGTCAAGGCGTGTGCCTGAATGTTTGCGCGGTTCGAAAATTGCTTTGGCAGGAAGACTCCGGAGTTCGTTTCCCTGAGTTCTTCAGTGAGGCGGATGCTGCCGAGAAATCCACCTTCCTCTTTCGAAACAGGAATAACCTGAGCCCCATAACTGCGGATCAACTGCACGCGCTCCTGACTCATCCAGTCGGGCATGTAGATGATCACGGGGTTTCCCATTGCTGAACCGATGGCTGCGAGCGCAATCCCTGTATTACCGCTCGTTGCCTCCACGATCGGCTCGCCCGAGACGAGCTCTCCAGCGGCATAGGCCGAGGAGAGAATGTGAAGCGCCATCCGATCTTTGATCGAGCCAGTGGGATTGAAATATTCGGCCTTGGCATACAGGCGACGAAGGGTGTTCCGATAGCGAAAGGAAATAGCCAGCAACGGGGTATTTCCCACGATCTCGCGGAGAGCTTCAATGCGCCGCGAGACCGGTGTGGTCAGAGGCATGAGAGATACCTCGCGAACTCAAAGAGTCGCTGGAGACATCGATGCCACTTCGCGTGGCCCGATGGCGAAACAACGTGGGCAACCGGCCTTCTCGCAGAGGTCCTTCGCCAGAGAGTCTCCGGATTGCAGTGAGGGGTCGAAACGACCTAGTACGGCACGTACAAAGACGGATGATTCTCGATGTCAACTTCGAGCCAGCTCTCATCCCAATGTTGCAGCGTCATCGACCATCGCGCTTTTTCGCCGGCCACATATTCGTCCAGGTTCGGGAAGAGTTTGCGGATGAGCTCGCCGCGAGTGAACTCGGCTTTCGGTTTCTTCTCTGCCGGTGGTCCGACAATCACGATTGCGAAATCCCAATCTGGACTGAGTTCGTGAGTCGCTCGCGTATAAACCGTTTCGCTGATCACCTGGCCATGAGCCTTCTGGTACTCCATGATCGGGTAATGCCACTTCTTGTAGAGAGCCAACCACTCATCCTGACGGCCGGGAGGAACCTTGTAGAAGTCGACCGAGACGGTGTTCTTGCCGACTCCCGCACCGTTATTGGCCTGTGCGCAAGCGATTGTGGAGGTCGCAGGGACGGCGCCCAACATGGCGGCGAGGAGCAATCCAGAACTCAGGAGGTGACGAAATTTGGTCATGGAAGCGGAGATCCTTTCGCGGACATTTGGTGGATGGATTGTGGGTAGATGTTAAAATCTGTTGACTTCACACACTGTATACCGTATACAGTGTCCAGTCGCCAACAAGAATATTGTGAGGCTGGCATGTTCTCTTCCCAAAATGTTCAGCTTGCAGTTGAATCATTAGCGCATGACTCCGCAGCCCGATTTCGCCACACTAGCAGCCAAGGCCTTTCAAAATCAGAAATCCGCCTCGGTGGTGGTGTCCGATACGCTGCGGCGGGCCATCCTTCGTGGGCAATTCTCGCCCGGTCAGCTTATGCCGCAGGAAGAGATCGCAAAGCAGTTTGGGGTAAGCCGCGCCCCGGTTCGCGACGCACTTCGCCGTCTGGAGGCCGAGGGGCTGATCGTGATGCACCCGCATCGCGGAGCGGAAGTAGCGAAGCTGACAGCCGAAGATGTGGAGGAAGTCTTCCTGATTCGCGAGAGCCTGGAGACGACCGCGTTGCGACTCTCCGTTCCGCGCATGACAGAAGCCGATTTTTCCTTAGCTCACACGGTGCTGAACCAGATGGACGTGGACGGGGATACGGCACACATGGCGGAGTTGAATTGGGCATTCCACGAGAGTCTTTACCAGGCGTCCGGGCTGCCTCGCCTGTTGAGCATGATTCGCACCTTAAACAACAACGCTTTGCCATATCATCATCTGGGGTTTGTGGCCGTCGATATCAAGCAGATCTCACAGCTTGGCCATCGAGAGATTCTGAAGGCCTGTATGGAGAGGCGCGAAACGGATGCGGTCGCAGCACTGGTGAAACATTTGCGCGACAACGGCAAGCTGATCGTCGGTCATTTGCGCGAGCAACGGCAGAAGGCGCTTGCCATCGACTCTCTTTAGAGGAACTCCGAGCTTTTCATTCCTGTCGGTCCCTGCCCCTGTCGCCTGGGACAAGCAATGCCCGTTATTCGTGCTGATGCGTGCAAGTAAGAGCAAGTCGCATCTTTGTCGCACGTAGTCCTAAATGCACGTGGACAATCGTTACCACTATTTACCAGTGGGCTTTTATAGACCCACTTACCAGGGTCGTTGCTGGCGGTTCAACGTTCGGTTTTCCGGAAGGCAACACACATCTCCGAAAGGCAGGCTTAGCCATGAATCTTGTTCGAGCGTCACGAGCGATCCGCATTGTTGCATTCATGCTTTCCCTCTTAGCTTTGCCGCACGCGCAGGTTGCGCTGGCACAGGCGACAGGCGGCACACTGATCGGCAGTGTTCACGACTCCGCGGGCGCCCTGGTTACGTCCGCCGAACTCTCCATCCTCAATCTGCAGACCGGCATTCAGCAGACCACCAGGACCAACGAGGCCGGCTACTATTCCATACCCAATCTGCTGCCAGGCTCCTATCAACTGACGACGACAGCTGCGGGATTTTCACCCTCAATTATCAAAGGGATCGATCTCACCGTGGGAGCACAGCTAACCGTCAATGTAACGCTGCAGATAGGCAAAGCTTCCGAATCGATAGAGGTGAGCGGTGAAGTGGGCGTCGACCTCGCGACCTCAACCATCAGCAACGACATCGACGGTACCGCGATTCGCGAACTCCCGCTGAACGGTCGCGACTGGACACAACTTGCAACGTTGGAGCCGGGGGTCAATGACGTTCGCAATCAATCGCCTATCGGCGGCGTGGGGTCTGCCGACGTTTCGCGGGGAGCGCGCGGGTTTGGAAACCAGCTGAGCGTGGCCGGCACCCGACCGACGCAAAACAACTATCGGCTCGACGGCATCAGCTTCAACGACTACACCAACGGCGCGCCGGGTAGCGTGCTGGGACCTTTGGCGGGGGTGGATGCGATCGGCGAGTTCACTGTACTGACGGCGAACTACACTGCGGAATATGGCAAGACGTCAGGCGGAGTCATCAACGCCATCACCAAGTCCGGGACCAATCAATTCCACGGCGATGCTTATGAGTTCATTCGAAACAGCGCCCTCGATGCACGTAACTACTTCGACGGTCCTCAGATTCCGCCGTTCAAGCGCAATCAGTTCGGCGCTTCCGTGGGCGGCCCGATCCTCAAGGACAAGACATTCTTCTTCTTCAACTACGAGGGTTTGCAGGCAGTCTCTCAGCTCGACGAATGTCGACACTGTTCCTTCAAACGATGCACGCAACGGCATCTTCTACACCCAGAACCCTGACGGCAGTATCACGCAGGAAAGTGTTCCGGTCGATCCGCAGGTGGCCCCGTATCTTAGCCTTCTGGCATGTACCAAATGGGCCGGTGCTAGCTCCCGGCAATACTGCACCGATATAGCGTTGTGACCTTGCAAAGGGGCACCGACAACTTCTACACGGGGCGCGTCACGCATCATTTCTCAACCAGCGACAGCCTGGGTGTCACGTTTCTCTACGACAAGAGCTTTCTCACCAATCCAGACGCACTGAACAATATTGGATTTTCAAACAGCAACTCGCGCCCGTTCGGCAGCATTGAAGAGACGCATACCTTCACGCCGAATCTATTGAACTCGTTCCGTATCGGTTTCAGCCGTAACTCCGCATCGATTGCCACATCGCCGGCCATCAATCCTCTAGCGGCAGATACCACGCTGGGAGCGGTTCCGGGGCAGCCGGCACCGTTCATCTCGGTTCCTGGAATTTCGGGGTTCTTTGGTGGGCTCGATGGCTTCCCGAATTTCTCGTTCGGGTGGAATTCATACCAGTTGTATGACGACGCGTTCTATACGCATGGCACTCACTCTTTGAAATTTGGCTTTGCGACCGAGTATATGCAGTCGAACAACATATTTCACTTCTTTGACAATGGCCGCTTTTCGTTTGGCTCACTGCGCGACTTTCTCACCAATGTTCCGCAGTCGTTCAGCGGCAATGAGCCCTCCTCAGACTCGCCGCGCAACCTTAGAGAAACACTCTATGGCATTTACGTTCAGGACGACTGGCACGCTTTGCAGAATCTGACCCTGAATCTTGGCCTGCGGTATGAGATGACCACCATACCGACAGAAACGCATGGCAAACTGGCCACCTTGCGCAATATGACGGACTCGCAGGTACATGTTGGCAATCCGTATTTCAATAATCCGACGCTCAAGAATTTCGAACCACGCATCGGGTTCGCGTGGAATCCTTATGGGGCCAGCAAGACTTCAGTCCGCGCCGGCTTGGGTCTGTTTGACGTACTTCCCCTGCCATATGAGTACTTGATCATTGCGTCGGCGTCCGCGCCTTTCCTGCAAAGCGTAGCTACTCCCGGCAATCAACTGGCGCAAGGCGATTTCCCGTTCAAAGCTTATCCCAAGGGAGTGGCTGCCCAGGCGCCCGGCAGCCTCGCGGGTCAACGGGTCGCATACGTCGACCCTAAGCCGCAGCGGAGTTATGTGCTCGAGTGGAACTTGAGTGTGCAACAGGAGTTACCGGGTAAGGTGGTTGGAACACTCGGCTACATTGGGTCGCGTGGATCTGCATCTTGCCTTACCGTACCGACGACGCAGACATTGTGACACCCACGCTCGTCAATGGAACTTATTACTGGCCACAGCCAACCGGGAGCGGCACACAAGTCAATCCCAATGTCGGACGCATCGACCGCCTTGCCACTGACGCCGACTCCTATTACCACGGCATGGTGCTCGGCGTTGAAAAGCGCCTGAGTCATGGCGTCCAGGTACAAGGTTCGTATACCTGGCAGAAGAGTATTGACACTGGTTCTTCGACCATTGCGGGCGACCAGTTCTCCAATTCGCCCTCCAGTCTTCCTTTCTGGTTTGATCCGAAGGCGAGGCGTGGACAGTCCGATTTCAACCTGGCGCAAAACGCCGTGATCAGCTCGACCTGGGAACTCCCCGCGTTTGTTAAGGGCGCGGGTGCTTTCGAGTCCGTAGTGAATGGCTGGCAGATCGGCGGAATCTTCCAGGCAAGCAGCGGTTCTCCTTTCCCAGTGTTGATTGGCGGAGATCTGCTGGGACTCAACAACACGGATCCTTACGACTATCCCGACAAAGTACCAGGATGCGGTGCGCTCGTTCATCCGCGAAATCCAATCAATTACGTGAACCTGAACTGCTTTGCAGTGCCATCGGAGACGAATCGTTTGGGTACAGCAGGCCGCAATCCTCTGACCGGTCCAGGGCTCTCGAATCTGGATGCGTCTATCTTCAAAAACACCCGCATCCCCAGGATTTCCGAGACAGCAAACATCCAGTTTCGTGCCGAAGCTTTCAACGTGCTCAATCGCGCCAACTTCGCCGCACCCCTCGATAACGACACGCTCTTCGCGCAAGACGGTCCGAACCACGCATCCCTGGTTGGTGGAGCGGGCTCCGTCGACGCGACACAAACCCCGTCCAGGCAGATTCAGTTTGGCTTGAAGTTGATCTGGTGATTGGTTGCCGGGCGTTGCATTCGTCCAGCAGTCCACACTCTGATAAGTCAACTAAGTTCACAGTTATAAGGAGCAGCACATGAAAATGAAGATTCTCCTGGTACTGGCGGGTATGGCGTTGGTCCTCGCGAGTATTCCCGCCCATGCGCAGACGGTCGGTACCTCCGCGGTTAAGCCGGGCGGTCCAGTCACCATGGCCGTTTATTACAAGGTGCCACCGGGAAAGCGAGCCGATTGGCTCGGGCTGTACAAGAAGTATCACTACCCTGTGATGAACCACTTCGTAACAGACGGAATTATCAAGAGCATTCATATCTACCAGCGCCGATTCCGTGCCGAATCCCCAGCCTGGGACTACGAAGTGGTGCTCGTGTGGCGTGACTGGGCAGCGATTGAAGAGGGCCACGTGAAGGAGCCAGGATTGATCGAGACGATGTATTCCGGTGACATGCCGGCCTACAAGGACGCCGATCAGAAACGCTTCGAACTTACGTCCGATGTGTGGATCGACATACTCGAAGAAGTTAGTCCAGAATAATCTGGATGTTTCAGCATGAAAGTTGATCTTGGGGGAGCTGTGAAGAAATTCGTGATGACGATGGCAATCGTGCCGGTGATGGTAATTGTTGCCTTTGGTAGTTCCAACGTGGCATTTCAATTGGTGCATACGTTCGTCATGCCAGACGTTCCGAAAGGGCCATACTGCGACCATCTCACTGTCGATCTGGCGGGCAAGCGGATCTTCACGACGCCACAAGCTGAGCACAGCGTCGAAGTGCTGGACCTGAATTCCGGCAAGCTGCTGCACCGGATCTCCGGTCTGCAGAATCCACATTCAGTGCTCTACCGCTCCGACATCAAGCGTCTTTATATCACTGATGGAGGAGCAGCCCAACTGCGCATCTATGACAGTCAGACTTACGAGCCTGTGAAGACTCTCGACGGTCTGCCCGATGCGGACTCGATTGGTTACGATCCGGGAGCCAAGGAACTCTATGTGACCAACGGCGGAGAATCCGTTAAATCGGAGTACTCTTCCCTGAGCGTCATCGACACGACGAGTCTCAATCACGTGGAGGATATCAAGATCAAAGCTGGGGCGCTCGAGGCGATGGTGCTTGAGAAGCAAGGACCGTTGATCTACATCAACATGATGGATCAGAACAAAATCGCAGTTGTGAATCGAAAGACACGTAAGTTAATTGCGACCTGGCCAGTTACCAAGGGGCACAAGAACATCGCCATCGCTCTCGATGAAAGGCATCATCGCCTGTTTGTCGGTTGCCGCAATACCGAGACCACCGGCGTGATTGTTGTGTTTGACACGCAGACCGGTAAGGAGCTCGGCGTTACGCTACCGATTGCCGGGTGGGTCGACTACCTGGCCTACGATCCTTCCGCTCATCGACTCTATGGAACGTGCGGCCCTCAGGTCGGAGATAGCGGCTATGTCTATGCCTTCTCCGAAGAAGGTAAGGATGGCTACACGTTGATTAGTAAGACGCCGACGGCGCTTCGGGCAAAGACGGGTTTGTTCGTGCCGGAACTCGGAGATATCTTCGTCGCCGTTCCGCACTATGAAGGGCCAGCCAGAATTCTTGAATTGCGGGTACCATAACTGCTCTCAATTCCCGGCTCTTACTACATTACGCCGTTTGAATCTATCGATGGGACACGCCTCTGGCCGCCCATGGTTTGCGCTTATGCCGGTCTCTCTCGAATTGCAGTGCCAGCGTACCTGGCGTTCCACGCATACATGGTGTGCTTGGAGACGCCGCACTCCTGGCCCACGTCCTCTACCTTCCGACTGCCTCCACCTGTTTCAGCGCATCAAGGATCTGCGCCCCCGTGTGCCTGCTCTTGCTCATACCGCCCCCTCAATCCGAAATCGTACTTGCGCATGTGCGGATACGGGGCAGCAGGTCAGCAGGTCAAGGACACACTTGACGAAAAGTCTATACGGTTGTCTTCTACAGAGGCGAGAAGCACTAGCGGCCCTAAAGACTTCGCGATCTAGAACAGAATCCAAGGTGCACACTTTACCGGGCTCCGTTGGTAAGCGGCGCAACGCTGGCGTGGCTCGATCCTGCGAACAAAGTACCGCCCGCATTCCTGTCACCGCCCAGGTTGGGTCCTGTCTCTCACCGGAGACGTTGCCGCACTCAATGGAACCCGGTGGTCCATATGCACGCTGTCCTTGAATAACCGAACGGCGACACGATCGGCGGTCACGTTTTCGAGCTGAACGTGACTTCAACGTTACAGGTCTTCATGAGCATGGATGCACCTTTGAGAAAGAAGCCGGACGATGCGTCTGGAATAAAAGTCACCGATCCGAAGCAATAGAGCCAGCCTCGAATTTTCAACGTGCGAGAAGATCAGAACTTGATCGCGAGATCGAGTTGCATACGCCGAGGCGGCTGCGCTGCGACTGGGTGTCCGTAGAAGGGTGAGCTGATAACTCCCACATAGGTGACATCGTTTTCATGGTTCAGCACATTGAACGCATCGAGGCCGAGTCGCACGCTTGGCCCCTCCTTCGCAGACCTGCTGAACAGAAACGTGTGCGAGAGGGTGAGATCCAGATCGATATACACTGGCCCATGAAGCGAGTTACGGGACACCCCCGCAGGACGGTCAATCGGCAGGCTATCGTGGTTGTCATCGCTCCCGGTCGTAACATCCACTGGCTTACCCGAGTAGAGCGAGAGTGCCGTACCGAAATCAAACCATTGTGCCGCTGTCACCGTGCCTAGCAGATCAAATTTGTGGCGGCGGTCGTTGTCGGATCGTCCCCAGTCGGCATCCGGCAAATAGCTGTTTGCGGGGAAGTAGGTAATCCCGCTTGTATTGTTATATGTTTTGCCTAACGCGTACCGTGCCTGGCCGGTGAAGAACCGACTTGGACGTCCACGGAAGGTCAGTTCTAATGAACTGCTCTTGAGATATCCCTCTGATTGAATTTGTCGTTGCTGCCCGATCTTCGCATTCGGCCGCTTTAAGTAGTCCGGTGGCGCTGGAGCGTTCACGTCCGTAGATCGAAACTGATCGATGCCTCGAATGCCGACATAGTTTGCGGCGATGGAACTCTTGCCGGTCAACTGCCTTTCGATGCCCACACCAAATTGAATGGTATACGGGATGCGAAGTCGAGGATCGAGTGTGACCACGCTGGTCGGCACGGACGCAATCTCTGCAGCGGTAGCTGGATAGGTCGGATGCAATACGATAAAACGTCTCAACCGAACGCCGTTGTAATGAAGCAGGTCGGAGATGGGTGCCGGGCCACTGCGATCGAAGAATACTCCGCCGCCGCCACGAAGTACGGTTTTGCCCCTCTGTCCCGGCGAGTAGGCCAAACTGAACCGGGGAGCGAGATTGTGAGGCAATGTCGTGGAAGTAGTTTTGCCAGTAATATCGCAACGCCAGCGACATCGAAAAGTTTGGCCTTAAACGCACATTATCTTCAAATACACCGGCGACGGTCTTCTCGAGAAACGTGAGATGGCCCTGACCATTCTGCACCAGATAACTGAAAGGGCTCTTCGCCGCATAATCACTAAGCTGGCAAAGGAGTAAGTTCCGGACTGGTTCGTCCAATCATCGAAACCACGACGACTTATATCTGGAATATCGACTCCGAACTTGATCTCCTGCTTGCCACCCGTATACGTCGCAATGTCGGTTGCGTCCATATGGTATTCAGTGCGCCTTGCATCGGCCTGCGCCCCACCGCCGGTGAACGACCCTGAGACAACGATGTGCGCACTCTCGTTGAGGCTGTGCGTCTGATTGTCCATGTGGCCAACCAGAAAATGCAGCTGATTGATCAACCTGGGCGAGTAGATATAGACGTGACCGACGTTGATCTCATGCTCGAAGAAGAGTGTATTGAACCCTGATTCCGGCAGCACTGTTCCGCCGACGCCTTGGTTGCTTACGGTTCGGTGTTCATAGGAATACCCGATCCAGAATTGGTTTGCCTGCCCGTAGTCGTGAAAGACGCGGCCTGAAAGAAAATAATGGCGGGTTGGGTTCGGCACGTTCGCGCGGATCAGACCGCCGGAGCCTTGGGCCACCACGATCGCTTGCTGGTTATCACTGTCTCTATCAAGTCCCACGAGATAGGTGGTTTTCTTATTACGACTAAGGGGACCGGTCAAGGAACCTTCGTAGTAGGTGCGCTGCTCGCCGGCTTTAACGATCGCGAACGGATTGCGCGCGTCAAAGAGCGAATCACGATAGAGAAAGTTAGCTGAGCCGTGAATCTTCGGCGTGCCGCCCTCGGTGGTGATCTCAATGCGAGCGCGACCGGGCCGTGCAAACAGGGCTGAGTATGGGTTCTGATTGATCTTCACGTTTTGAACGGCGGAGGCCGTAACTCCCGGTCCATTAGCCTCGACGCCGTTTACTACCAGACTTACGCCGTTACTGCCGGTGGAATCGGGATCAAGAAAACGGGACAAGGTCGCGATGTAATCCTGGTCGAGTACTGGCAGGTGATCGATCGCATTCTGGTCGAGCGCAGCGCCATTCTGGTTCTGACCTATGTCTATGCTGAGCTGCGCTGAACTTTCTGAAGCAGCCACGTTAACCTGGTCCAAGACTTGGGCCAGCGGCAACACGATGGTGAGAGGAGCATGCGCAGACGAGCCCACTCTCGCGGACATCCTGGTTTCCTTGAAGCCTTGCTGCGTGATGTCTATGAGGTAGGATCCTGTCGGCAGATTCCTAAACTGAAAGCGACCTGCTCCGTCTGTCACAGCCTGCTTCAACTCGCTGCCATCCGGTTTATCCAGCGCTACCTTTGCGCCTGAAATGACGGCTCCACTCGTATCCAGCACAATGCCTGAGATCAACGGTGCGGAGGGTGGCGCCTGCGCAATGAGTGCACCACTCAATAATCCAGACACGATTAAGACCAGAAAGGGGAGGCGGCTTTTCATCGATTCTGTGTCAGCCAGTCACAGCGCTGCTCCCCTCTAGCTTGCCACACCAAACCTACAGCCAAGCTTAAGAGGAGATTCCCGCTTGGGTCCCGACGATAGGCGCTGCTAATAAGAGAATGCCATTACTGCAATGGTTTACTCACCAGGTCCGTTGCCGCCTGGGGCATGGGCTTGTCTGCTACGGAAAGCAGCAGGCTTACCTGCCACATCTGATCTTCAGAGAGCAGGGTCTGGTACGAAGGCATGCCGCTGAGACGAATTCCATTTTTCACTTTCCAAAACGTCTCACCAACAGGGTCGTCGCTCACCCCTACAATGGTCTTCCGGTGCACCGCCCAGAGCTGCGGGGTGCGGGGAAACATAGTCGCACCAAACTTCGAGGGATGATCTTTCAACCCGTGGCACGACGCGCACTGTTGCCTATAGATCTGTGCGCCGGCTGTCAGGTTATCGTCGTTAATAGGAACAGGTGAGGTCGCGGGCATCTCGCGATCGATACGGGCGTGCAGCGGTACCCGAACAATCCTGGCTTCCAGAGGAAAGGGATTGTCTCCCACTGCGACCGGCGGCTTTCCGAATGCGAAATACAGGTACACGGCAGCCGGAAGAACGATCAAACCAAGAACGAAACTCAGAATTACGAGTGACGACTTATTCATGAATATCAGCTCCTTTCCAACAACGAATCATCACTCCAGGCCTTTGGGAACTGGATGCAAGGGCAGACGTGTGAACGGCCCTGTAAGCTTCAGCTGGTGTAGAAACTTTTGCCCCGTTTCTCCGGGCCGAAGGCAAAGATCAAGATCAGCGATGCAATGACTGCAAACTCAAAAAGCGTGAGTGCCCATGGGTATCCGAGATGGTCTCTCAATGCGAATTCAAAGGACACTGCCGGTGAGGCTATCAGTACCCCTAGCTGGTAAACAAATCCGGGAAAGAGACTTCGAACTGCATCGGGAGAGAGTTCATTGAGATGTGCAGGAATGACGCCGAAAGCGCCTTGCACCCCGGTCTGCATGAAAAAAGATCCCAAAATAAGAATCAGGATGGAACTGCCAAACGCCCAGGCCGGTATCGACAGCATCGAAAGCACGAGCGCGGCGATCATGGCGTAGCGTCGCCCGAATCTCTCTGAAAATCCTCCAAACAAGAGTGCACCTGCGATCGCCCCGATGTTGTACAGAATTGGTATGCCGAAGAGCGGCTCCATACCGAAGACGTGGGCTTTGCGGACAAAGTTTAGGCTCTTGAGAAAATCAGGATAGAGATCCTGCGTCCCATGCGAAAGGCATGACATTACAACCATGACGAGAAGCAGGTAGGCGAAGCTGCCGGCGTGTTCCCACAAAGTCTTAAAGATGCTTAGCACGGAGCCCATCCGGTGGAGCCGCCAGGCATCCGACTCCGGCGAAAGAGCGGTCAGAATGATGATGACCACTGCGACCGGCGCGCCGACGAAAAACATGGCCCGCCAACCCAGATGCGGTTCGACGAACTGCATGCAGACCGCTGCCATCAGGTATCCGAAGGGATAGCCGCCCTGCATGAGACCGGAGAAAAAACCTCGCCGGTTGCGGGGAGCATTCTCCATAGCGAACGAAGCACCGATGCCCCAGTAGCCACCCATACCGATACCGTACAGCGCGCGCATCAGTGCGAAGAAGAAGTAATTGGGCGCAAAGCAGCTCAACACCGTAACGGTGGAGAAATATGCCACGCACACCATAAGCGGTCTGCGTCTGCCGTATCGGTCGGCGAGTGTGCCGAACAGAAGTGCACCGACTGGCCGCATCGCGAGGGTGATGGAGATGGTCCAAACGATCGAGTGCTTCGGCACATGCAGCCGGGCAGCCAGCACATCGAACAGGAACACAACGACGAAAAAGTCGAATGCGTCAAGAACCCACCCGAGGATGCCCGAGGCCACGGCAAAGCGCCAGCCGGGTCGTCCTTGTTCCGTTGCGGGTGCGGAGAGGATTTCAATCGACATGGAGCGCTTCTCGGAGAAGAGTCTGATGATCAGTGCGGTGACGAACGGTTCATGGCGTTATCGCCAAAGAGGGGTTGGTTGGAATACTGGCGTGCCCGGAGCAGGTGTGCCGAGAATGAATCCCGGCACACGCCAGCGCGAGCGGGCAGCTACCAGACGATCTTCGCCCCGAGTTGGATCTGCCGGGAAGTGGTCGCTGTCTGATTCAGAGTAGTAGGTAAGGGGCTGCCGTCAAAGTCATATACGGAGTTGTTCTGGCCAAAGGTGTTGAGAAACCCCGGGGAAAGAAAATTGGTGTGGTTGAGGATATTGAAGAACTCCGCGCGCAACTGGAAGTTGAAGGTCTCCGATATACGGGCGACCTTCGTGTTTTTGAAGAGCGACATGTCAACCGTATTC
This sequence comes from uncultured Acidobacteriaceae bacterium, assembly GCA_963748555.1. Classification (GTDB taxonomy): domain Bacteria; phylum Acidobacteriota; class Terriglobia; order Terriglobales; family Acidobacteriaceae; genus CAWKKW01. Next base: position 268,369 of record CAVVJK010000017.1, on the reverse strand, counting down.
AGGCTGGGGCCGTGGAACTGATTACGCCGCGTATTGCCCAGAACGTTGGAGCAAAATACATTTCCAGACGGAGCCGCAGGCCCGCTATAAGCAGGGAAGGAGCTTGGCGCGCAACCAAATGGGTTGGCTGGCGTGGCTGGGGCGAGTGAACTCGGCGCGAAGGGTGGCGTAAAGCAATTCGTGTTCAGGTAATTCAACCCACCATGAATCGGATTGCAGTTGGGTAGAAGGCCGGCGAAGTCCATGGAGAAGTCGCCGTTAAATCCCGTTCCGAGCGGATCGTTCCCGTCGCCTGCGGTCACGGTAAACGGAGCACCCGACAATGCGGAGACGATGCCGCCCAATTCCCAGCCGTTGGTGATGACGTTCGCAATCGCAATGCTGGTCTTCGGGCCTGGAACATCCCAGATGACATTTCCCGAGACCACCTGCCGGATATCGAAGTCGCAGCTCCCTATGCGCGCTTTCTTTACCAACAAGAGCGGAACGGCGATGGAGTTGAGGTACGTGTCACCCGTAACAGGTGCGGAACTGAGATCATCACACTTGCCAAACGTGTAGGAGAACTGTCCGCGTACACCTTTCGCGGTCGTCTTGGAGATCTGGGCCTCGAAGGCGTGATAGCTTGCGGCACCGTCAAAGAGCACGGGACGAATGCCTGCACCGCCTCCCCAGTTAGGATCGATGCGGGTTCCTGTTTGCGTATTGGCGCAGGTCTGCCCTGGGCCGAGTTGCGATGGATCGCAGGGGAACACAATGCCGGCGCCCGCCACGGTGGCCGGTTGGACCAGGTTGATGTCGTCAGCTGCGGCAGAGAGATGGAGTGACCGAGACCCGACGTAGCCTGCCATGGCCGTGAAGCCGCCCTTCAAATCCTGCTGCAGGTAGGCATTCCAGTTGTAGACATCCGCTCGCTTCGGATTGGGGCTGACATATCGGTTGCGAATCTTTTGCCGGTTGAAGCTCACGTTCGTATCGGTCTGCCCTGTACCAAGCGTGGCATTCGCATCGGCGCCGATGATCTGAAAGGGCGCTGTCGCGGCGGTGTTCAAGGCGAAGATGTAGGGCAGGGGCAACACGTCAAACATGCCGATGCCTGCATGAAAGACGGTCTTGCCAGTCTTGAAAACATCCCATGCGAAACCGATACGCGGTTCGAAGTTCCAGATCGTCGGATTGGAGTTGATCGGGCTGCTGGTTCCTACCGGGCCGCACGCTGTGGGACTGGACGTGCAATTCGACAAACTTTGAATTTGCTGGAAGCCGGCAGTCGCGACGGTATAGCCGTTCACGGTGTATCCCGCGACCTTATTGGCATCCGATGGCTTGGTTGCCATTTCGTAGCGCAGGCCATAGTTGAACGTCAGATTTGATTTCGCACGCCAATCATCCTGGGCATAGAAGGCGATGATGTTCTGGCGGAATGCGACTGGTGTTGATCCACCGATCGCGACGGCGTTCAGCTTGTTGGGCTGATTGGAGAGGAAAGCTGCCAGCGAAGAATAGTTATTCATGCGGCCATTGGGGCTGAGACGTTCCAGCACGTCGTAGTGCATGTTTTCAAAGGCAAAGCCCAGCTTCAAAGCATGTGTGCTCTGCGTAAGGAACGCATCGTCGTAGATCTGTACCGAATTCCAGCCGTGATTGAACCGGTTGAAACCGCCTAAACCGTACGCCGTAGTGAGCCCCGAGACCGGAATCTGTGGCGGAGCCTTCGCGCCCGGCGCAATGGCCAGGGCTGCACTTGTAGCCGCACTATCGCCGGAAACAGGATTGTTGATGAGTCCGGTGATATGACTGACTCCTCCCCGAACGCTATTGGTGAAGGCTGTGCTGAAGATGTGTGTTTCTTCGGCGGTGAAGAGCTGGCGCCGTGAGAACACGGAGTGAACGGTATTGCCCAGCGGATCTGCCTGCTGCTGCGGGCCAGAGTCGAAGAAGTACGTCGCATCGAGCACGTCTTTATCGGTAATGTGCTGGTCAAAGCGCGTGATTACGTAGTTCTCATTGGCAGTGGTAGGGAAATTCACGTTGAAGCTCTGCACTCCGTTCGCATCAGGAGCGCCCGATGGAGCGGTAGGCCAGAGTGCCAGGTAAGGCTGAATGGCCGGCACCGCGCTCGCTCGGGAGGCGGCGTCCGGCACCCGGATCGTACCGGAGTTGGAGAGGCTCTGCCGGATGCCCTCATAGTCGGCAAAGATGAACGAGCGATCCTTGTGGATCGGCGCACCCGCGGAGGCTCCGAATTGCACGCGGCGGAATGGCGGGATCTTCGAGCCATCGAAGTAGTTGCGGGCGTCGAAGATGCTGTCGCGGTCGAAGAAGTAGGCTGTCCCGTGCAGCTGATTGGTTCCGGATTTGGTGATCGCGTTGATGACCGCGCCTGAGGTTCGGCCGTATTCCGCGGTGTAGTCGCTGGTCAGAACACTGAATTGATCGATGGCATCCACGCCGAGATTGACCCCCGTCGCCCCTCCGGGAGCCGCATTCGAATAGTCATTGATGTTCATGCCGTTCACGCGGTAGCTGTTCTCGTTTGCGCGATGACCTCCATTGGAGAGCTGATTACCAAAGCCTCGGTTGCCCTTGTTCGCACTGAACCCGGTAGTGGCCTGATTGGGGATACTCACCACGCCGGGCGACAGTGTGGCGAGCGAGGTCCAGTCGCGTCCGTTGAGCGGCAACTCGCGTACGGTCGTCGAATCCACGGTCGCGCTGATCGTCGAAGAAGCCATCTCGATCGTGGCGGGAAGATCGGTCACCACGATCGTCTGGGTTTCGCCCCCTGCGCGTAGCGTAAAATTCAGAATCTGCTGCGCTCCCACCGTGAGCTCCAGTCCTTGCTGTTGCATCGTTTCGAAGCCGCGCGCCTTGACCTCAACCTGGTAGGGGCCCGGCAGGAGATTCGATGCTGAGTAAGAGCCGGCGCCATTGGTGATCACTTTGCGGACGTCCCCGGTGGCAGTGTTCTTGATGTTGAGTGTTACTCCGGTTAGCACGGCTGAGCTAGCGTCCTCGACCACGCCCGAGAGGGTCGCCCCGGCAACCTGCCCGAGTGCGGATGGAAATGGCGCCACAAGGACAACGAGCAGGACGGACAAGACGGTCGCGAGCAGCCGGTGTTTCTGGCAATACACCTGGACATTCATTGCGGTAGACCTCCGAAGCAACAGACGACACGCAGGGTGCGCTGACCGGCAACACTCAAGCTCCAGGGAAGGAGTGACGGCAGGCGCACAGAGCATGTTCTTACTCAGTGCATGGCGCAAGTTGCTTGCGTGAGGGCGCAATTAGCAAGCGCCGCGCGATGACATTCCAGCCACCTGCTTATGACAAGGTAAGCCTCTGCTCCTGCGATGGTTACGGGAGCATATGACGTGCCTTTCGTTGGAGGATTTGGTTGACCCCGCTAGTTCCCGAAGCCTAGACTTCGTGGAGTTGCCGGGACCCGGCCCTGATATGAGTGAACAGATCCACGAACGCCCGACTTTCATATCATCCTCCGTCCGCTTTGTGCGTTTCGGGTTGTTCGAGGCGGACTTGCAGGAGCGAGAACTTCGGAAGCAGGGCAGACGGATCAAGCTTCAGACGCAGCCCTTTCAAATTCTCGAAGTGCTGTTGGCACGTCCGGGAGAAATCGTAAGCCGAGAAGAGCTGTGCAAACGACTCTGGCCGGGCGACACCTTCGTCGATTTCGACCACAGCCTGAACACCGCCATACGACGTCTGCGAGAGGTGTTAGCAGATTCGCCGGATAACCCCATCTTTATTGAGACACTCCAGCGACAGGGCTATCGCTTTATCGCGCCAGTGGTGGACGGTTTGCCGGCGCCCATTTTGCGGCCGCGCATACCCGCTATGGAGGTGGGAATTGGTTCTTCCACCCAGGTGGGATCTGTAGAGTTAGCGCGCGAGCGGGTAGCGATCGAACCTGAAACCTACCGGAAGCCGCTTGGCGGGTTCTATTTCGGATTGGTGGGTCTCGTTGCGGGTGTCCTGCTCACCGTGACCGCAACCTATATTGCATACCGAGTAAAGCTGCAGCCCTCTCAAGCGGAAGCTGAACAAGTAAGATCCCTAGCGGTGCTCCCACTCGAGAATCTGTCCGTCGAGCCAGATCAGGAATATCTCGCCGACGGGATGACGGACGAACTGATCGCGAGCCTCGCCAAAGTAAGGAGCCTGCGGGTAGTGCCGCGTAGTACCTCCATGGCCTATAAGGGGACGCACAAACCGCTCTCCGAGATAGCCCACGAGCTCAATGTGGACGCGGTGGTGGAAGGAACCGTAATGCGGAGCGGAAGTCGTATCCGCATCACCACGGAACTGGTGCAGATCGCGTCAGACCGAGCGCTGTGGGCCGAGACCCATGAGAGCAATCTGGACGACGTGTTATCGCTTCAGCAGCGCGTGGCGGGCGCGATCGTCAGCAACATCCAGGTGCAGCTCACTCCGGAAGAACGCCAAAACCTTAAGGCTTACCAGCCCTCGGCCCCAGAGGCGTATGAACATTACCTCAGGGGACGGTACTACTGGAACAAGCGTTCCGAAGAGGGTCTGACCCGCGCTATCGCCTACTTTGAGCAGGCGACCAGGGAAGACCCGAACTACGCACTGGCCTACGCCGGGTTGGCGGACTGCTATGGCATTATCGGAGCGGCGATCGTGGGCACAGTGCCCGCCAATGAGGTGGCGCCAAAGGCCGAGGCTGCAGCCAAGCGCGCACTAGAACTCGACCCCTCGCTGGCGGAAGCGCAAAACGCGCTGGCAACCATGATGCTGAATTACAAGTGGGACTGGCCGGGGGCCGAGAACGGCTTTCGTAAGACTTTGGAACTCGATCCGACCTATGCTACTGCCCATCAACGCTATTCTCTCTACTTGATTGCGATGGGGCGTACGCAGGAGAGCATGTCCGAGATCCAAGAGGCGCTCAAAATCGATCCACTCTCAGTCAGCATGAACTTCAGCGAAGGATGGCGGCTCTATATGGGGCGCAAGTACGATGAAGCCATTCAGCAGCTGCGGACGACGATTGACATGGATAAGTCGTTCGCGCTTCCGCACCTGGTGTTGGGGCAGGCATATGCGGAGAAGGGACAATTTGCTGAAGCTGTTGCCGAACTCGAAAAGGCAGCCCAGCTGTCAAAGAACAGCGCTCCCGCTGTCGCCGCCCTCGCAAGAGTCTATGCAATTTCTGGCCGTGCGCCAGAAGCACGAGCGCGCCTGGAACAGTTAAAAAGACAGGCGGAGTCGCAGTATGTTTCGCCGTTCTACCTGGCACAGGTGCATGCGGCCCTGGCAGAACCAGAGGTTGCCATGGACTACTTGGAAAAAGCCTTCCAGGATCGTTCCAATTCCATGATCTTTTTGCGGGTGGACCCAGAGTTCGATACCTTACGCGCTAATCCGCGTTTTCAAAAAATATTGGAGCGAATGCAGTTATAGCCAATTGATTGCTCGAGCGGAGAAGAAGCGCAGAGAGGGAGCCTCTTTCGCACGACGCCCCTGAGTTGCACGACTAAGATCAGGCCCTTGGGAAGCTGCGTTTTTGAATGAGTTGATAAGCGATTCCGTGGACGATTGTGGGCCCCCGCCGCAAGGTTCACCGTTGTAGCGACTCCAATCGGTGGATATCCAACCAGACCGCCCACTCGCTCAACGTGCCGCCATTGCCCTGCGGTATCGCGAGCTCGAGGATCAGATTGGGGGCACCACGTTCAATCACCAAGTCGCTGAGATCCACGCCTCAGCGGAAGCGACTCTCTAAGATCGGGGCCGCTGCTGATCCAGCAGACCGGGCCGGCGACGACTAATCGCGGGCCGGCGGGTGGACGAGGCGAGCACATCGGTAAGTAACCAAATGGAAGATCGCTTGGCGAGTCAGATCAAGGCGGCGCAGGATAGTAACAAAGAGCCGACCTATTTGCCCGGATTTACATACATAGCTCGGGTGTAGTCGTCCGAACTTTCTTGTTCTGTCTAAGTTTGATCATAGCCTGCAGCATAGACGGTGAATTGGCTGAACCTCACACGGGACGAACCGCGCTTGAATTTAGGAGGCAGCGAGCAGATAGCAGTTGTGAAGAGAGATAGATCGATTTCATGGCGGTCACGAGAGCGGCCGCTCTTTCGGAGAGGAACAAAGCTCCGGGGCACTTCGTCCTGTACCGGTCTCGCCGACATCGAATTGACCTGTCACGCTTATGGTTCCGATGACTCTTCGCGGTAGTGCCCTATGACATTTTCTTCATTCTGTGGTGCACGGAAAGTCATGCAAGTCAGGAGAATTAGCTCTACTGTATCTAGACCGTCAGTACGAGCTTCGAGAAAGGCCCGATGAGAGCAACGGTTTCGGTGGTCATACCCGCATTCAACGTTAGCAATTGTGTAGAACGAGCCATCCGATCCGCCCTTGAGCAAACCCGAGCTCCTGACGAAGTTATTGTTATCGATGATCAATCTCAGGATTCTACGGTTGAGTTAGTGGCTCACCTGGCGAAGACAGATTCTAGAATCAAGCTGAAGCTCCAACCAAGAAATATGGGCCCCGGCGCAGCCCGGAACGCCGGCATTGCGTCTGCTCTAGGCGATTGGATTGCACTTCTCGACGCAGACGATTGTTACCTTCCAGAGCGACTGGCTACCCTGCTCGACTATGCAGAAGAACATCAACTTACAATGCTCGCGGACAATTTCTGCTTCTACGATGGGCACGCGAAGCAGGTCGTGAAGCTTGCAATCGATGCCAGCCTGATCGGGGTGCGACTTGATCTGGATGTGCTTACCTTTGTGTCTCACTGCAGCGGAAACAGCGCGAATGCCGCCGATTTCGGCTTGCTGAAGCCCATCATGCGTCGGCGCTTTCTCCTGGACTCCGGAATTCGTTATGACGAGACTTTCCGGCATGGAGAGGACTTCCTCTTCTACTTCATGGCATTGCGGGCGGGCGCCACCTTCGCCCTGTTGCCGCAACCCGGCTATCTTTACACCGAGCGCACTGGCACGATCAGTAGAAGACGATCTGAGGTAAGCCGGACCAACCTTGAGCACGCCAGGATGGAAGCGAAAACCAGAGAGTTAGCGGCCGACTGCGCTACAGAGTTGCTGCTTGCGGCAGCTCTGACGCGGCGCGCGGAGGCGACCAGGGCACTGGGCAACATGGTCAATTTTCATCAGAAAACACTCGGGGGTAAGCTGCTGCTCACGGTTCACGACGGCAATCTGAGAAAGTATGTGATGGGAAGGATTGGTCAGAAGCTCCACCCTTCAGGCTGGAAGCTGTAGCCCTTCAGATTGTCGCAGACAGAAGGAACTTCGGCGCACTCGAGATTGCGCTTGCTTTCGTAGACTGCGAACCGATTTCGACTAGGACGGCCAAACTCATCTTCCAGGGCGGGCTTTAAGCGTCTCCTCACGTTGTTTGGGGTAACTTTCTTTTCATGGAGGAGTTCTCATGTCCATACTCAGCAGAGAAGGAGTTTTCGCATCGACAGTTTTTGCCGCCACGTTGGTTGCTGGGACTACCCACGCTCCCCAGGGTAAGCCGAACGTACATCTCACGAGGGAAGCGGCTAAGGAGATTGCACTCGCAAAAGAAGCAGGGGACGTCAAGAATCAAGAGCTCGTGGGCAATTCTGTACCCCGCGATATCTTGTCAGCAACCTAGCGGCATGAGTCCAATCTCGGAATGGTTCAACCTACATACCAAGACCACTAAGTACCCAGAGGTGATAGTGCAACAACTATCTCGAAGGCTTACCCCGAGCCGACGGCGCCGGGATTGGCCGGCGCCTCTCTTGCTTGCATCGGATTCAGTTCGATTACTGAGCAGGCATGCAGCCTGGCAACAGTGGACCCGGCGAGAGCGAAAGCAAGGTCGTCTCATCTGGGAAACTGTACGCGTGCAAGTGGGCCTTCGAAGGTGCTTGGGATGCAAACCAGGGTAGCATCGCCTCGTTTTGCACATGGTACGTGCGACCGTTCATAGAAATGGCGAAAACGGGATTGGTAAAGAGCACCTCGACAACATCTCCAGTCTCCAGGAGGTCCTGGCATTGCACACTCCCAGTAACAGGATCCATTGAGACCCACCAGGGCGTCTGATTGCTGCCGAAGGGATCGTTGTAGGTTTCCATTATTTCGTGACTGAGAGCGGTCACGTCCTCCCCGCCACCTAGGAAGAGCCCTGGGCTCATCCAGCTGGCAACATCGAACACGTACAGCCTTTGTCGATTTCCATTCTTCGGGCTGCCTGGTTCGTAATCCGCGCTGTGGAAGCCGAGAGTGCAGCAGGTGTTCAGGTCACCGTTGCTATAGAGATACACATTGTTCAAGATGAGATTGCTTAGATCCTTGGTGGTCATGTCACCAGCCGATTCAGCAGCTCCGATGAGCGTCGAGTTATCGACAGGGTAAGTGGGTGGAAAGAGCAGATTGGTGAAGGCAGCCTCGTCGATCAAGGCGAAGGCACAACAGGTTCCATCGAGGTTGAGAGAATAGAAGTAAGAGCCCACCGGCACTTTCATGACTCGTTCTTTCTTTACACGCGGGGTCAGCAGGGTATGCCAGCCAAAATCCTCGTTGTCCTCCGGATTGATGCGATTCCAGAACTGCGCACGCATCATCTGATCGCTAAGCTGACCCACTCCTGAGGTGTAGATCCACGGCTGGAATACTGGTGACTCGATCACGTCGTCGATGAGCTTTGGCGTGGAACGCAGAATCAAGGGAGTTCCGCCATCCATAGCCACTCTTCCGCTCGCATCGAGCAACTCCACCGTGACGGGAATCACGGGCGAGGAAATCCTGGTGGTGCGACTGGTTTCAGGAGACTGACCCACCATGGTAAATGGCCAACTGTATTGCGGATTGCCCGCGGCGTCGAACCCGGGGGCCTCGAAACGATCAGACCAGGTCGGAAGCGCATCTACGCTGGCGGCCGCGGCCGACGCTAGTCCAGCCGTTTTCTGTTGTTTTCCATCCCTTTTGATTCCGAAGTGCACTGGCTTGTTCTTGAGAAAATTGAGGGGCAGACGAGCCTTGTTTGTTGTTCCTGTGGTCTGTGCAAGAGTGCGAGGCGCAAGGCTCAAGGCCGCCAGCGAAGCGGCAGCCAGAAAAAAACTACACTGACGAAACAGTCTGTGCATCGGGGCTCCTGGAAGGGTAAGAAACGTGAGGGGGATTATGGGCAGAGGGGTAGTGTCGCAGCGGGGCCGCCGGTTGATAGTGACGGGCCTTCATAATGGAGGAACAACCCTTGTTATGCGAGAGCTTGAGTTGAGATCGAATGTAAATACCGTATCCTACTGTGTCCTTGCGTGTGCGTTCGTCGGTATTATCCGAACCATAGACACGACAGGGAATGAAACGACCAAGGTGTTCAGTGACGATTGCCTTGCGCTTGGTTAGGGATGCGTTTTGTGCTCTTTGGCATTTTCTCTTGCTTCATCATTCGGACTCTCAACTGAGTCTTCGACGATCTCGCCGGTATTTGCGTCCACACCGACTTCGTAAATCTGTTCATTCCGCTTGATATCGAATGAGTAGATCCAGCGGCCCTTCTCCTTTTCAAGCTCTTGGCTCTTGATGTCCCCTGCTTCTTTGGTCAGCGCAATCTCCTTGGCCGCTTCCATTGTAAGACGCACCTTCGGCTTAGCGCTCGCAGCGTAGCTACTCCCTACAAACATCGCCGTGGCTAAAACCATGGATAAGAAGAACAATCCCTTTCTGCAAGGTGTCGGCATGAAAATCTCCTCCATCTCAAGAAGGTACGCCACACAACGTGAGGAGAAGCTTAACTCCCGCCCCATTTTCCGCGCGTGCAGTACGCCATTATCTTCAGTCCGGGCTTGTGGATTCCATCTAAGTAGCCATTTGAGTTCAGTCGTACTCGGTAAATTTAAAGCGCCGCTTTCCGATCCGCATGTAAAAGGCCCGGGCTTCAGGGTCGTGGAGCACCGGGTCACGCAGGTACTTCAGAAGCGGCCCCGATCAACCACTTCTTCGTCCTGGTTGAGGGTGCAGTAATGGCCCCACAGCTCGCCAAGGTCGAAGCCCACCGTGATCTCAACCTTGGCGCCTCCCTGCGTATCACTTCAGGGGATAGGTGCTGTCCTGGCTTGTTCATCGGGAACACTCTCTCCGATCCGGAAGGAGACGAGTGGCGAAAGTGAGTTATTTCCCCGATAGTGGCTTGGTATGCCTAGACTCAAAATCTTGACGGCGGTTGTCCACAAAGTGGCGCTCCCGCAGCAACAATCAACTACCACAGTTCGCCTGACAAGAATGCCTCGAACGGGATGAAAGAGATTGGCTATTAGTAAGTTCTCATCGAGGAAGAATGGTAATTGGGAGAACGCGACGCCCCAGCAACTTGGGACTGAAGGCCGGCACTTACACCGACGCCGGTCGAGCATGTGGAAATGAGGCCATTAAGCGCCGAGCCCAGTTCGCTTTGGGCGCTCTGGTGGCGACTCCGCTTGACTAAGCGGCCCACCAGCTCATGTGAATCTCTGCCCTTGGTTAGTGTATGCAGTTCCGGTTCGCGATGCCGAATTTGTTGACCCGCCACACATTGTCTGCGCAGCCGGGGTTTCCATCGTAGAGATCGAAAATGGTGTCGCCGCTTACCGTCGTATTCATCACCGTGTTATGCACGCTGCCAGCTTCGAGCACGATGCCGTAGGGTTGAAACTGCTGGGTTCCGGGAGACGCGCTCCGGTAGTTGTATATAAGGTTTCCGGCGCTTGCCCCCTGGCTCCCGCAGGGAGTTCCCGTAGGCCCTGTCGACGAGCAGCCGACGTACACCGCCGCAATGCCATTGTATTGCGCGTACCCCGCATTGACCTGGTTGCTATTGCCGCCCGCGATCCAGATTCCATAGGTGCCGTTGTTGCTGGACCCAACTCCATTCGGCCCCGCGCCGCTGACCCGGTTGTTGTAGGTATGGTTCAGAAAAACGCCGGCGGTAATCACGCCGGGAATGTTAGGCAGGTCGATTACGACGTTGTCCGCGTCGCTCTCGATGCCGATTTTCCAGCCGCCAATGATCTGGTTAACGACCTGCGGCGTCGCCGTGCTGCCTTCGATCAGCGTGTATTTTGCAGTTTGCAAGACGTGAATGGCAGTCGCGTCGTAGTCCTGTTCAATCCCTTCAACAAGGTGCCCATTCAGGAAGAGCTTCGCGTGTGCCGCGCTGATATCGATACAGGCGTGGAGCGCAGTCAGTCCCTGGAGACCGCTCAGGTCCCCATCGACAGAGTAGTTCCCCGCCTTAGTGATAGTGCAACCACAGGAGATGATAGAGTGGCTGCAACTAGTCTGTGCGTTCGCCAATCCTGCCACCCAGAGCAGAAGCAGGCCCAGTCCAAGTTTCGCTCTCATGAGATTCCTCCGCCGATCGATGCAATCCTACTTGTGATGGCCCGCGGCACAAATAAATTTGTGCCTTCAATGGTAGTTCCGCCGAGCCCTAGAAGCCAAAGCACGCGAGTACCTTCTCAAAGACCGGCTTGCCTAGGAAATGGCAGAGGCTGCGCGCCGCATCCACGCCGCCTTTTCGCTGTCGGTCTCGATCTTGCCTTTGAAGTCTGGGCGGCGATGGAGACCCTCTGTCCGATTGCGACGCGAGCTCTTCCATCGTGCCGGAGAAGCCCGCTCCACTGCCGAAATTACTCCCGCCTGCATCTCTCAGAGGGCACAGTGCGCAGCTAATTTTCCGAGGCTATCGCAAACGTGGCACAGCCAATTGCATTGACGTCGCGAGAATCGCCTGCGGATTGCTATAGTGGCCGATCCGACTGAAGCTATCCCAGTACTTACCAACTGGAGACGCGGGCAGGTCTACCGATTTTCCGGCCTTCGCGAATCCTGGGGACGCGTTTTCTGAAACGGGCGCGGTGGCAATCCTGTGTAATGTTCTTCGTTGAGTTTTTCGCTCGCGAAGATGTCCCTGGCGAGGGAAAGCGAACCAATACTTTCTGCGTGGCTTTAACCTCGACCATGGCACAGATTTTGCAATCTTCATCGACGGGATGCCGCTTAACTTGCCTTCACACGCACCGGCGAAGGCTGCTCCGACATGAATACCTTGATTCCCGAGCTGGTGGGTCGTGTGAACTACGAGAAGGGGTTCGTATTACGCGGACGTAGACAACTATGGCTCGGCTGGCTCAGCACATCTGGAGTTCGTCAAAACGCTCCCTCAAAACTTCGTGCGGGTGGAGCGTGGCATGTATGGCTATGGACGAGCGGTCTTCGGCGTGTCAGAAAAGCTTGGCGCAGGAGACCTGCTGTACGGTGGCGAGGCCTACCATGATGACGGTCCATGGACGCATCCCGACAACTACTACAAGTTCAACCGTCTTCTAAGCTACAGCCAGGGTAGCGACGATAAGGGCTTCTGCTTTACAGCGCGGGGGTATCACGGGCAGTGGCATTCGAGCGACCAGATCGCTGGAAATGCGGTGCCGCTCGTCGGCTGGACTAGTCGCGGAGTTGCAGAACTGACGCTGGACAAAACGATGCTTCAGGACGTGCTGGTAAAAAAGCATGACGCCCTCGCGGCGCCGCCCGCTAGTGGAGTATCTGAACGAGACCTACCAAGTTAGCGAGCGGCGTGCGTGTCATATGGCGCGGATTAACTGTAATCCAAATTCTGAGACGCATGCTTTCAGTGCCGAAAGACCCTTAGGCGATCCCTGAATCCAACGGTTCGGAGTGATCCCCCACTGCTGAAAGGAGGGGTGCAGCCTTAAAGCTCCACCCCATAGCTCTCTCAACGCCTTTCGACTTCAACAATCATGAACGTTCCCGGTTTAGGCTTGGGTCGACCGGTAGTTACCGGCTCTAACTCTGCTGTCGGTAGATAGATCCGATGAGATGCCGGGTCACCAGCTAGAGTGCGTGCTCCCAAGGGCGTCTTCACCGTTTGATCTACTCCCCAGGTCCCATTCTTCTTGGCCGCAACGACCAGCGATCCATCGCGGCAGCTTGCAAACGCCTGGTCGCCATCGACGGCAGTGGCGTCCACTCCCGCGCCGATGGGAATCGATGCTTCCACAGCACCATTGTCCGTGCTCATCACAACCAGCTGTTGTGGGTTGCGACAGCCGATGAATAGGCGATGCGCCTTGGTATCCAACGCCAGACCTACCGGGTGTCCTCCGGGAGTCACAGGCCACCGCGCAGTTACCTGCCGCGTATTCAGGTCCACCACAGCGACGACGTCTTTGTCCTCCAGATTGATATAGACTTTCCCAGTTCCATCGGAAGCCAGAAATTCGGGGGCGCCCCCAAGCTCGATCCGATTGTCGATCTTGCCGTTCTTCGGATCGATGTCAGGCTGAAATGTCATTAGCAAGCCGCTATCGCCGGAGACCGCCAGCACCTGGTCCAGTTTTGCGTCGTAGATGATGCCGTCTGCGTCTGGAACGGCCGGGATCTTGCCCAGCACAGCGTAGGTCTTCAGATCAAAAACTATGACCGCCCCGCTGCCACCGCCATCAGTAATAAATCCTCGTCCCACTTTCGGGACTATCGCAACCCCATGCGAGTTTATCTGGCCCGGAATATCGCCCAGAACTTTACCGCTCCCGGAGTCAACCACCATGGTATGCGTGGTCCGGGTAACAAAAAGCCGATGATTTTGCGAATCGACCGTTACGTAATCCCAGCCACCCAGCCCTCCAAGATGAATGGTTTTCGTTACCTGCCAATTCAATTTCTGCGCCGAGGCAGGCAATAGTCCCGCCGACAGCAGTAGACCGAGTGATAACAGAGAGGGTCGAAACACTCGCACGTAGCTTCTCCTTCAGTATTCTGCGCATTCATGTTGATCGCCGCAGCAAGTGCCTTGTAGCGGACTTTCAACGCTGTCGTCCAACCTAAACTAACAGGGTTAAGCCTGCCTTAAAGGCGTCAAGGAACGACAGGTCAAAGCCACTACCGTCTACTCATGGAATTTCCTGAGATGGTTCCATGGATGGCCAGTGGAGTTGCCTGTCTACTGGCCGCTCGAGAGGGACCAACGCACGCCAAATGATACGGTTGGCTTGTAGTACTCACGCTGCACCGGATAGATCGTGCTTCCGTTGTAGAAGCCGAAGACCTCGTTGCTCAGGTTCAAGCCTGAGGCGACAACCTGAAGCCCCTTGTATAAGCGATAACTGCCCTGCACATCGAACTGCGTGTGCGGGTAGAAATAGTTGTCCCCGGTGGGGCCCTTCAGCCCCACGATAGGGTCTCCGGGGTTATTGAGTGTAACCGAGCCATCCGAATTTGTGACCGAGGCGGGCCATTGATAGGCAGCTATGTTCTCGTCATTGTGACTAATAGCAAAGCGGCCGGAAAAGCGGTTCTTGTCGTAAGTCAGGTTCAGGTTGTAGTTGTTCGGCGCGGTTCGGTCCAAGGATGGATGGTCGTGCCGGCCGCCGTCGAATCCCGCCGGGAAAGTGACCTGCGAGGTGCTATACCCATAGTTCGCGTTGACACCGAATCCGCTGAGGAGGCCAGGGAGGAAGGAGAAGCGCTGCTCCCACTGCATCTCAATTCCCTGGATGTGCGCGTTCGGCCCGTTGATCGCCTGTGTTTGCTGGTAAGTCCTTCCGCTACCGTTGAAGTTGGAAATGAGGGTTGCGGTGGGATAAATAGGATCGGCTAGCTCTTTGTAGAAATAGCCGAATTGCAGAATGCCGAGAGGCTGGAAGAAATGCTCGGCGAGAACGTCAATATTGTGGGACTTAGTTGGAACCAGTTTTGGATTGCCCGTCGCGACGGTTGGATAGGGCGTCTGGTTTGGATCGACCGTCGTGGCAGGAACCAGGTCTCCGATGTTAGGTCTGGCGAGGCCGCGGCTGTAGACAAAGCGCAGGTTGGTATCCTTCTGCACCTGATACTGAAGAGCAAAGCTCGGCAGAACGTTGAAATAGCTAGCATTCTGGCGATTGGGCTGAACAACAGGGCAGTTCTGACTAGGATCTTTCTGGCAAGGCATTGTCCGCGTGGCATCTGTTGTGTTGGCGAGGAAGTGAGTACTCCCGGCATCGAACCGAATCCCGCCCTGCAGCCGCAGGTTCCCAATAAAGATCACATCCTCGACGTAACCAGCCGAGATCCGCTCATTTGTGTTGAAGAATGCTTGCGCCGTCGTGGTCTCGTCGCCTACAACGTCTTCGCTAAAAGCACCGAGGTTGGCAGCCACCGCCTTGGCGATGGCGGGGTACGAGGAGGTGGGACCATAGGCCTTGCCGTTAGTTGCAAACGACTTGTCATAGTAAGTGGGGTTGCTGTATCCGCTGGGAACGTCAGCGAGTGAGAAGGGACCCGGACTCGAGTTCGCGATGAGGTGACTGTCATTCTCAGATTGCGTAGAAGCGGAGTTGCGGATCTTCAGCCCGACGGAGAAGGTGCTGGGATGACCGCTTACGGTGTAGTTATGGGCGAGAGACGCCGAACCCTGAATGTTGAGCTGCGTAGCATGATATCGACCAATATCAGACTCGTTTACGGTGTAACCCGCGGCGTCATAGCCATTCGTCCCATCGGTCGCCACTAACTTCGGGCGATATCGATTCGTCAAGTCCTCGGCGAAGGTCACGTTGGCGGGGCCGGTAAAGTAAGTAGTCGGGAAATCCTGTCCGCCTATGTTGTGACCTCGCGATACGGCAACGTCATAGACGATCGTATCGTTAGGAAGATCATGGCGTGCGCCAGTCATCAAGCTGAATACCTGCTGGTCGGGGCGGCGAATGTAATGTCGATACACCCAAGAGCCGGTGTTATCAAATTGGAGGGCTGAGCTGCTCACTCCAGTAATCGCGCCAGCATTCGGAGTGTAGACATTCGTGTCGCCATAGTCATGAAAATCGGCGTAAAGCCCTTTCAAGTACGTTGTCATCGTTGACGTGACCTTGTAATCCACACCCGTATCGAAGCCGTAGCGAGTGCGGTAGTACTCGTAGGAACGAAAGTCTTCGCTACTGACATACGCTACGTTCGAGCCATCAGGTGCAGTGCCGATGGATTGGCTTGGTTCCAGGTCGTCAATGCCCCGATTGGTGCGGTCCCAGCTTCCGCCGAGGAGGAATCCGAGTCTCTTGTCCGCGCCCCACCGGCGACCAAAGGTGCCGTCGAAACCGCCCCGCCAAAAACCATCCTGGATCGGGTTGTATCCGACCGTACTGTTCAGGGAATAGGTCGATTTCTCTTGCGCGGTTGCAGTCACCAAGTTTACGGTGCCGCCGACTCCATCCGCATCCTGGTCGGCGGAAAGCGTTTTATACACCTCGATGCGTTCGATTCCATTGGACGGGATCGCATCCATCTTGACGTTGCGCACCGTTACTTCCACGGACGGCACATCGACGCCGTTGATGGTAAGAGTCGACAAGCGCGGCTCGGTACCGCGGATCTGTACGTATTTGCCCTCGCCCTCATCTCGTTCGAGAGAAACGCTGGGCAAACGTCCAACTGCATCTGCCACGTTCGTGTTTGGAAGGCTAGTGATGATGCCTTGCGGCTCGACCTGAACGATGTTGGCGGACATGCGCTCTACGTTGACAGCTTCCGCTTCGCCCTGCAAACGATCAGCGGTAACTAGAACGTTGTCGGCTATCGAGCCGACTTGCAGGGCCGCTGTCACCGCGGTGGTCTGTCCTGCCACTGCCTTTACCGTTGTGGTGTAAGGAGTGAACCCAACATACGAAGCAGTCAGGGTGTATTCACCCGGCGGCAGGTTAGCAAAGCGAAAAGCGCCCTTGTCATCGGACGCAGTCTGTCGGCCTGACGGCTGGATCTCTATCTTGGCACTGACGAACACAGAGCCACCCGAGTCTTGCACGCTTCCAACGATGGTCCCGGTACCCGTCTGTGCAGAGACCACAGGCGGCGACATGGTGATGCAGAACAATGAGAGCAGTAAGAGCCGGTGCGCGGGATAACACATGTATTAACCTCCGGAGAATAGAGCGTTCGGATCTCGCTCGCCCGAATGTCGAGACACGAACGTCGCGAGAACTGCGATTTGTCTTCCTGCTTGACCCGGCCCTAGGTAGCCCATGCAGATGTGAGTTCACTAAGATCGCTTGAATTCGATGATTTTGGTTGGCTCGATATGAGCTCTACTCGAAGGTAGGGCTAGAACTCTAAAGCGAAACTGAAGATGGCAGGCCGTGTCACAGTCATTTAACCTGCGCACCTGGAAATTGATCTGGCCTTTACAAAGCAGACTGCAAGCATTTCCCGAATCGGCTGTTGAAAGATAGCAATTGCACGTGATCTTCACCAGGTGTATCTCGCCTGCGACAACCCAGTAACCCTTGGCCGCACACGGAAGTCGAAGAGATTAGTCAAGCCAGCCCGGACCGCGGACCGATATGGCTGAGAAACGGATGTGAATAGTGACGGAGGGAGAGGTACGCGGTGATTATGTCTAACTGGGACCTGCATGTGTGCAGCAGATGATCGTGGGTGTATTCAAAACATTGAGGGCAGGCGAGGGTACTCGAAAATGACTGTCACCTTGGAATTCTTAAGCTTGAGTTAAGGAGGGGGTGAGAATATAGACAACTAGTCGGATGAGAGCTGTGGGTTGGTACTGCTTGATTATCGGCCTGGCAATTGGGTCAATTGTAGGGGCACTCTTCAACCTCGTTCTGATCTGGAGCGCGATCGGGGCAATCGTCGGCCTGTTCATTGCCTTCTCTCTTCGCCCTCGCACGCGGCTTTAGATCTTAAGTGGCACCTCGTCGAACTGAGGTCCCCTCTGTCGCGCTTGTGCCCACCGCCGCATAAAATAACAAGCCGAGCTGAGGCGAATAACTTAGTGTGCGGCATTAACCTTGCCCTCACGTCAGCTGGGGTAACTCTGTGGCATGGAGGAATCCCCATGTCGAAATCCGGCAGAGATGCTGTTATCTCATCTATAGTCTTTGCGGCCACAGTGCTGGCAGGGTCTACTTATGCGTTGCCGGCGAAGCCAAAGGTACGTCTGACGATGGGCAAGCGGCTAAGGAGATTGCGCTCACCAAAGAAGCAGGAGACATCAAAAGTCAGGAGCTTGAGAAAGGAGAAGGGTCGCTGGATCTACTCCTTCGATATCAAGAGGAATGGCCAGATTCACGAAGTGGGTGTAGATGCAAATACGGGTGAGATCGTGGAAGACTCTGTAGAGAGTCCGGCCGATGAAGCAAAAGAAGAGGCAAAACATTAGAGGAGTTAGCTTTTACAAAGCACCGAGCGAACGCCACTGAAACGTACTCGTCTACTGGCGTCCAATTCTCAACGTTGAAACGGAACAGCGACCGACGGGCGGATGCCCTCGTTGTAAGCGAATTCGATAGATGCGACGGGTGAAGCGTCGGCGCCCGATCGCCAGCGCGCGACGGACGCTGGCGAACTCCGGTGGGCTGATCGAACAGGTGACTTCCCGAGTAAGGCGATGGACGCAGATTTTGACCCATCGTCGCATTGATCAGAAAAAGCATTTGTGGCATCGAGCGCTTCGTATCACCGAACAGGCAAAGATATCTTCAAAGCGCTGCCGCTGTTGCCGAGACGCACGCCACTTCGCACGCGAATTCTGCCATTGTGACGCTCAATGATCCGCTTCGAGAGCGCCAGTCCAAGACCGGTGCCCCGTCTCCCTGCATTGTGAATAAAGGCTGGAACGTGGTGTCGCCATGATCAGGCGGGATGCCGGGGAGCCTCCGTCACTGCTTCACTCCAGCTCTATCAACATACATGATTTCCAGATGCTTCTTCGGCCCTGGACCGCTCTCATGTTCAGTCACCGCAAGGACAGTGATATCGCCCGCGCGGGCGCGCCGGATCAGGTCGTTCATGAGAATGATTGCGGCATCCTTCTGGTGATCGTTGACCAGATGTAAATTGTGGCGGTCTGAAGGTGGCTCATAGTCTGACATGTTGGACATGATACCCCCAAGCCAATCCCTGCCATTCGCGATGATGCGGCGGTTTATTGGTGAGTCACTGATTCGGAGATCCGTTTCACTAGAGCCGCCGAAGCGAAAGAAGCGATGATCGCAGTAATTGCCTCGACAAGTCCGCAGGCTAATCGGCTTCAGGGCACGCTCGATCACACGAGTTTTGCTTCTACGAACCGAGTTGTGGCTGCAACGCGGGCAGACGCTTACCGATCTGCATATGATTGAAGGCGGCTGATCGGGCCTAAGCCGAACCTCAAGCATCGTTGGATGTCTTGAGCTTGGCAACTTTAGGCATCGAACCCCCTTGGCGAACTTCGGTTTGCATATCTTCTCGACGACCGTCTTAAACTCCGAGAACGCTTGACGTGGAATCAAGTCGGCTGGTATCGACACCGAACGGAAGACTGTCTCTGCCCCGCCCTATGAGAGGGTCAGCCTCCGGCGGTCGGTGCGGGGCAGTTCCGGATGCATATGCGCGCCAAGACCGGCACGCCTCGGGTGGAGACCGCGCCCCTGGTGGATGAGGTTGACCGCTACATTCGGACACGCATTCCGGGTTTCGAAATGGCCGGCATTCTCGACAACATTGGCCTCCCCACCGGCGGCATCAATCTCTCGCATAGCTTGGCACGATCGGGAATGCGGACACCGAGGTACGGGTTCTTTCCCGCCAAGCATCAACCGCGGACTATGTTGCTGAGCTTCCCATGGACCTACCGAGGAAGTTCGCAACACGCCTATCGGGGAAGGCCGTGATCACCGTCCGATACGGCGCGTCGAGGCTGACGACAATGTACCCGCGACTCGCCACGTCCTCTGCGAGCGTCGTTTAATCGGAGCTCAAAGCTCCGCGGCCAGCCCGCAGAATCATCACCGGATACACCGCCTGTTCATTGGAGACTTCGGCGTCGGTCCAACTGTGCGTTTCGACGCGCATGAGATCGCGGCTGAGCAGTCTGGCGAGAATGAAGCCCTCGTGTTGCTCCAGGGCTTGGATCCAGTACTCTGGGAGATATTCCGACTTTTGAGTGGAAGATGTCGGGGCGGCTGGGTACCAGATCCAGACAGCAAGGTCCTGCTTGGTGCCTACTATGGGCGCGTAGGGATTGACCCGCGTCTCATCCCTCCAGATATAAGTGGTACGGCCAACTTCGTAAGGACCACTGGGGCCGCCAGCGGCGTCGACCTTCCGTGGTCCACCCTAGTGCTGCGAGCAGCACTGCCAACCCTGCCACAGTAATCGGGGCGAGCACGCCAACAGCTTTCGTAACCCGCTTCACAATGCGGTTCACCATTCTTGCCATTTTTTAGCTCTCCAACTTTCCGGCCGGTTGGTCCAGTGGTGCAAGTGGAAATCAGCAGCACATCGTTCGCGCGTTGTGAATTCGCCAAAGCAGATACGGCAGCCCCACAAGCGAGAGAATGACCAGTGCATAAACAAAACCGTCGTGCCCGTTTTGAGCCCATGGGCAAAGGACAAAGCCCATGCGGATATGCCCCAGTCCGCGGGGAATTTCCGTCCGGCTTGCTCGAATCCGCGCCGCGGCTCCCATCCAAGCCACTAGAACGAAGCCGGCCGAAGAACAAATTGCTTTCGCCTGTTGACGGACCGCAAGGACTACAACCACCCAGCCCACCCGAATGGGCGCGCCGCCATAAAAATATTTTCCTAACTGAAAATAGAGGTTAGCCAACCCGTGGATCGGTGCGCCGCCAAAAGGCGTATCGCTTCCAGGCAAGAAAATTGTCCATCCGGAACGCCTATATGGCGAACTGAACTGCATTACTTTTACAACTCGCAGACCGACTACCTGCGACCATGGCAGGGGCTCCTGAAGGTAGTGAATCACTAGAGCCATGAGGGAATCCATGCGCACGATCGGGCAGGTTTCTTGCCGGCGGCGTACCGGATGACATGGCGAGTGGTAGCAAGCAGACGCCATTCAGCCTATTGATCAATTGCATAGCCAGAACAGTGCGATCCTTCGTTGCTCGGTGGGGTGTGCCCGAGCAACGCACGCTTTGCTACTTTGTGGAGCCCTCAGGAGAAGTTGTGAGCGGGACAGCGAATAAGGTGGAGATTACCTTGCCGATTCGCCCTGGCTTTCCCCGTGGGCTTACATCGATACTCGGGATAAATGCCATATAGCTTGACAGTTGAATAGTTGTTTGAGGACTCGAGTGTCGCTGCGGATGAACTACTACGCTGGCCTGGATGAGTTCAATGGAACGCGCCTAATTAGTCACCGAGTGCGCCACCAACCCGCGCTGAATCTTTGAGGCTTTGCCTCAAGGAATTGTCCGGGAGCATCCGTAGCCCAGGCGTTCTCTCTCACTTGCTTCTGCGGGCTCTCACTGACGAGAGTTTCGAGATTGTTGCTAGAGCCAGAGAATGAGGCACATCTTACGCTCAGGGGGATGTTGTACCGCAATCTTGTCTGTGCAAAACAACAGATAAAAGTCTCCCGGACCGCAGGTGGAATCTCGAATTTTCCCGCGCTGTCTTCAAACACAGACGACGCTTGGCCAACACAGTCACAACTCTAGCGCTTGGTTACTATCGCAATAGGCTTGTCTGGTTGATCTTCGCAGGAGACGCAAGAGAACTCAACATATCTATATCGAAATCTCGATAGAGATCAAGGCAGAAAAGATCGGCCGCGGCGCGAAAGGGAACTGGTTTCTCTAGAAGGTATGACAGGCTCTGCATTCCCCCTTCTGTATGTACATTTCGGATGGCGCCAGGCTCCAAGGCAGCAGTCACGAGAGCTACAACTTGGGTGCGAATTCCTTTGCTTTCCAGGTCAATCTCGTGCACGCCTTGCGCAAATTGAAGCCAGTGAATAATAGAGAGAAGTTGCGCTGCCTCAAGCCCCAGCGAGCGTTCTCCGCTGCTGTCCACCAACACTTCCCAATCGCTCGGGTCAGGAACGTCAGGCCGGGTGGCGCCCGTGAACAGAAGATCCAGGGCGAGAACCCGGTTTCCCCTGCTCAGACTTTCAAATACTTGCTGCCCCGCGGCCTTGTATCCGTCGTCGTTCAGAACGATGGTCACAGGAGCTGATTCAGGAGCGTGATCCTCTTTGAACCACACTCCGGTTGCACTGAGGCCATTTGACAGGTCAAAGCGATAGCTCAGAGTCTGGAAATCCATGCCCCTCGAATTCGCCATTCGCATTGCACTTAGCACATCGGCTTTCTGGTAGCGGATTACGGATCTCAACCGTTCTCGCGTTGCCTGAGCCGAAGCATGGCGCTCGTCTTCGCGCGCCGGCGTCGACTGGCGTTGATTGTGCAATGCCAATTTTTTCGCTAATCCGAGAATCGTTTCGTTGTCGGCTGGTACTTCAATTGATAGTTCTCGCTGTGTTCGGATTTCGCCATCGCTAAAAATCTCATGGTCCGCCAGCGACAGATGAAATTGAGTGGTGAAGAACCGATAGGCTTGCACGCGATTGTCTGCCTGATAGTTATGCACACCAGGATCAAAGTTCTCGTACCATGCCAGGTTTTGAGGAGCTCCATACAATGCGAAAAAGGGCTTCACGTTGTCATAGAGATAGGGTTTCACGAGAGGAGCACGGAAACAACAGCTATCGACGGCGTTATGAATTAACAGGGTGGGCCGCGCCGCACGCATTGCAATGAGCTCCGGATAATCGAACCCTTGCATGAGATCAGGCGCGTCCTCTTCGATCTCGTACGTATCCTTTGGATTCGTAAGGTTGGACTCTCTGGACCCAAGACCCGCCACTTCCACAGAGACCGCAATGCGCGGATCCATCGCGCTCAAGAGCACCGTCTGCCATCCTCCGCCCGACAGACCAGTTGCTCCGATGCGAGAGGAGTCGACCTCGGGCAGGGCCGCCAAGTAGTCAAGTCCGCGCTTCATGGCCAGATAAAACAATCCCAGAGCATTTGATCCGACGAGGTCGAGATGCGCCCCAAAATCATGAGCATTCCCAGGCTGCGACAGATCTCCGAATTCCATCCAGCTTATATTGAGCGCAACCATCCCGAGCTTGGCGAAGTTGATGCAGCGCTTTTGCTCATATTCGACGGCTGTACCTTCGGGTTCATGGCCGATGAAGTTCAGGATAGCTGGAATGCGTCCACTGATCCTCGTTGGCTCATATAACAATGCCGTGGACATGAAACCCGGCACGACCTCATAACGGAGCTTGCGGATCCGGTAGCCGTTTCCCGACTCGATCACTCCCATGTTTTCGAAACGTGGTGGCTCGTTGATCCATTCCTGAGGCCATCCGTGAAATGCGATGTCATTGAGGACATGCATCCGTATCCGATCTGCCTCCTGTGTCCATTGCGCTGCCGAAGATACGGTGGGCAGGGGCGGAATCCTCTGTAACAGGTGCTGTTCCAGTTGGTGCTGCGTGATTGCCGGCGATTGCACCGGGTTGGCAAGCGCCTCCACTATGGAGGGAAGCATCGTTGTCTGGGCGTAGCCGTTCACAACCGGCGCGAGAGTTCCAATTACAGCCAGCAAACGCAATACGTAAATCTTCATTTAGACCACTCTCTTGGCTGCTCGTGCAGGTCGTAAGCTCTCAACGCCGGTTGCATGCGGAGTTATTCTCTCCTGGTTTTACAGGAGTTTCTCTTTCGTGCGGTCAATCTGCACGTCCGAGAGATGGCGTGACTTGGACACACTAAAATCCTGCACGTCGTGAAGGGAGAAGACAGGACCGCTTAGGGATTTCGGAGTCTTGATGCGAAAGAAATCGGATCCATCTACCTGATCCATCCAGAAAATTGGACGTGCATCCGCATTCAGGAACGCAACCTCGACGTTGGTCAATTCGATATTGTTGACATGCCGAAGGAAGAACCCGCTCGCGGGGAGAAAATCCCCAAACATGTCCGGATCAGGGTAGGGATCGTCCTTTTCCGCCTCAGGCGGGTGCAGCGCGGCCATCTGTTCGGTGCCGCCCCCGGCATGCTCCAAATAAACATCGTGAACCTTGACGTCTTCAATCGGGTGCCCTGCAATCCCACTAAAGATTCCGCCGCCCCCCAATCGCGACACCGAGTTGTAACTCACGATATCCGACATGATGATGCCCCTCATTCTTCCCACTTGCGCGCCTGCCGGACCTCTGTTCCGAAATCCTAAACGAAGAAACAACGGCGCATTTGTACAATCACGCATCGTGATGCCGCAAAACGTAACTCCTTCGACGATGGCACCATCCGAGCTCTCGAGGGCAAATCCCTTGCTGCCATCAAAGACACAATTTGAGATCGCGATGTTCCGGAACCCGCCGTTTGATTCCGTCCCGAGCTTGATGCTCCCGTTGAACTCCTTTGGATAATAGGGGCGTATCGCCGAACGCCGTGAAACGCCCATATCAATCCAGCGCTTCCAAGTCCCGTCGAGCATCGTTCCCATCTGATAGGCACCGGTCACATAGCAGTTCGCTATCGTGACATTCTCCGTGATGCGTGGGTAACCAAGAGCATAGGAGCTTTTCGGGCAAATAGCATCATCCCAAGGCGAGTTGATGCTGCAATTAGTGATGCGTACATTCCTGCAGCAATCAACATCAATGCCGTCACGGTTGGTATCGATCAGGAGATTATCGATGGTAAGGTTGTCGACTCCCGTAGCGAGAACGGCAAAATGGCCCCCCTCCAGAATTGAGAAGTCGCGCAAAACCACATTTTGGCAGTTCTTGAGGCCGAGTACTTTATTCCCCATGCCGGGAGTTTCCGCAAGGGGTTGCTCATCCGCACCGCGGCTCAGACCTCTGCCCCAGATGAGCCCAGTGCCCACCACCGCGATGTTCCTTAGTCCCTCGCCCCAGATCAGGCTGTTATGCCAATGAGTGTGACCATAATCCTGGTATTTGTCCCAAGGCACATTCGGTTCGGCCTGGTCATAAGCGCCACTCGTCCGGCCCTCATTAGGAACGCTTGCCCCCAGGATGGTCGCCCCGGGCTCAAGACAAAGAGCAACGTCGCTCCTCAGCCGAATGGAATAGCAAAGGTACACACCGGCCGGTATCCGGACTGTGCCTCCGCCTGCGCGGTTCGCAGCAACGATCGCTTGATTGATGGCCGGGGTGTCCAGGTTCTTACCATCCCCCGCGGCACCAAATGCGCGCACGTTGAATTCCGGAGACGATCCGCGAGCGGATGCTGCGGACCTTGCAGCCTGACTCTCCGGAACCCCTCCTAGTGCGGCGCCGGCAACGCCGACGCTCGCCAGCTTCAAGAAATCTCTGCGGTACGGTATGGAGTCCCTCCTCTCGTTGGCAAAATACCGGATCCATCCCAGTGAAGTAATGTCTCCGCATGAAACTACCGATCAATACGTAAGAGGAACTGTCTAGAATGCCGCCTTAATTCCAAGTTGAAGAATTCTCGGCTGCGACGTTCCGTACGAAGTGGGACCACCATAGGCGCTCGAGCCAGCCGTTCCAGTGATCTGACCAAATCCGCCTTCAGCGCCGTACGCTACGACGTTTCCCGGAAGTCCGAAGTTGACATTATTAAAAGCGTTGTAGACTTCGCCGCGAAACTGGACGGACACTCGCTCACCGATCTTTGTGTTCTTGATTGCGGCCAGGTCCGTGTCGAAGAAGCGTGGTCCACGCAGAGCGTTCTTACCAGTATTTCCGAACGTACCGATCGCATTCGGGGCAAAATCGGCCGTGTTGAACCACTCCTGAATGCTCTGAGTGTGGGAGTGATGCGACAGCTTAGCCTGTTTGATATTGGAAATGCTGCTTAAATCGGCGCGATCCGCTCCGATTCCGCTGAAGGAATTGTCGTAACCACTAAAGATTGTGAAAGGGCTGCCCGTTTGCCAGCTCGCAATTGCCGTGACTTCCCATCCGTTGAGAGCCTTCCCGGCCGCGAGAGGTAGATGAAACTGCGGGAGCTGGTAGTCTCCGTTGATTTTGAAAATCTTGCTCACGTCGTCGGCCGACGGGCCATAGTCGAAGTGACGGCCGCACGTGCAGCTATTCGTATAGAAGGGCGAGCCTTGCGGGGCAAAATCATCAAGAGCCTTCGACCAGGCAAAGTTGGTTAGAAGAGAGAGCCCTCGCGCAAACCGCCTTTCAAGCGTCAACTGCCCGGCATGGTAATTGCTGTTCACGCCGGAATTGATTTCCCCGATCGAGCCGTAGTTCGGGTACACACGGCGCTGCTGCGTGTTCGCCTCCGACGATTGTCCCGGAACATAGAGTGCAGGGTTCAATTGCAGTAGTCCGCTCTCCTGATCGCCAGTACCGTAAAGGCGATGAGCGACTATTGCCCACATAAGCAGCCCGCAGTAACCAGTTCTGCCCGATTCCGCGCTCCACAGTCAAATTCCACGAAAGCACCATAGGCATCCGCAGATGAGGGTCTTGTATCTGCGAGAAGGAGATATTGGAAGGAAAGGAAGCGTCCGATCCTGGATTACGTGGACCAAACTGCGCCGGAAACGGATTCGAGATGCCCGCGCTGCCGTAAGGATCCGCGAGGCTCACGTCCGTAAGAGTAATCACCGGGGCGAACGGAGGAACTCCGACGATCTGCTGATACATGAGAGAATTTGGAGGTTCGTAGTAGTACCCCGCGCCGCCGCGAACACTGGTCTTGTTGTCTCTCGTGACCTGATAAGCGAAGCCCAGCCTTGGCCCAAAGTTCCTGTAATCGGAAAAGATGCCTGCATCGGGACATCCAGGATCATGGTGCGATCCTCCGAAGATCAGGTCGGAGGGAGCGTTAGGATAACGCAGCGATTTCGCCGCTCCTGGCTCGAAGCATGCTACCCGGCCCAGGCTGTCCTTGGATGGTATCCAGGGATCCCAGCGCATGCCTAGTACTGAGCGTGAGCCGTGGAACTACCTTCCAGTCATCCTGAATGAAGGCGCTCCAGTTGATACCAGTGAAGTTGAGGTACAGCCCCCCGCCCTGAATGAAGTTGGAGACAACCCCTAGTTCGAAATCGGCGATGTTGTTGCCAGTGAGATTGTTCGTGAATTGAAACGTGCCGCCCTCCTGGAAGGTGTTCGCCATCGGCTGCGTCAGGCGAACAGCTTCGCCACCGAACTGCAGCACATGTTTGCCCTTCGTCAGGGTGGCGATCTCCCGCAGAGATTGGTCACCGCGGTTCCAGACTCCATACACTCCCCCACCTTCCCCGAAGCTGCCGCCGATGGTGAGATTGAGCGACGCAATATCGCCGCTGCTGCGCTTCGGAGGAACCACCATCTTGACCCCGGCGTCGGCCATCGTGAACGGGTTAGCAGCGTACGTTGTCCGTCCAACATCGTGTATCCGTAGTAGCTGCTCAGGAGGAGATGCTTTGAGACGGTGTAGATGTCGATCAAGGCTGATGTTTCTGTCCCTGAGCGTCTCTGCGCTACCAGTCATCTTCAGATAGTTTCCTGCGGGAGGAGTAACCAAGGGCTGGGTATACTGGATGCTGGAAATAGTGACCGCTTATACGGTGCTTGCCGATTTCGTAATCGATCTTGGCAAGGAACTCGTTCGTATTTTGCACTGTGGGCTCGCCGTTGTAAGTCACGGTATTCTTTGGCCCATTTGGCAAGGGAATGTTCTTTAAGATGTAAGCCGCGATCGGACTGACGGGGATCTGGTTGTTGACAAATAGGCGCGCCGGTTGCTGGATCCGCCAGTTGTGTTCCGGGAAGCAACTCGGAGAAATCCCCGTCTCGTTCCGCCGCGCTCGGAACGAAGCTGATCAGTCCATTGTTGGTCGCGCTGAATCTTGTTCCCTGATAGCTGGCAAAATAAAACAGACGTTTCTTGAGGATCGGGCCCCCAAGGTCCCCGCCAAACTGATTCTGGTTGAGAGGGCTCACCGAACTTGCGAAATAATTGCGAGCGTCAAAACGGGAGTTCCTGAAGAACTCGAACGCATCGCCGTGAATCGTGTTCGCTCCCGATTTGAGGCTGACGTTAACAACGCCGCCTATAGCGTCCCCATAGATCGCGCTCATGTTGTCGGTCATTACATTGAAATCCTGAATCGCATCCGGATTTGGGAATGGCAGATTTGTGTTGATATACGTGTCGTTATAGTTCGCTCCGTCCAGCTGGTAGCTGACTCCATTCGCGCCTGCGCCGTTGATCTTGGCGTATTGCTGGTCAGGAAATACACCGCCCTCGCAATTGGCAGCGCAATAGTTCGCCGTGACGTTCGAGGCGCCCGGAACCAGGAAAACCAATTGCTGCGCGTAGCGGCCATTGAGTGGCAGCCCAGCGACTTCGCGTTCGCTGATAAGCTGGCCCAACGTGGGTGAGTCGCTCGTTACCAGAGAGGCATCCGCTGTAACCGTAACGTTCTGTTGCACCGATCCCACCTGCATGCGAAATGGGACGGTGACGGACTGACCAACAGCCAGCACGATCCCCTTCTGGGTGACGGTTTGGAAGCCTTCCATCGTTACTGTGAGTTGGTATGTACCTACGGGAAGACTCGGGAGAATGTATTCTCCCGATGAGGTGGTGCTCGCGGTCTGTGTGTACGCAGTCTCCTCTTGGACAGCAACGACCGTCGCACCTGCGACACCCGCGCCGGAGCTGTCGGCCACAACTCCACTCAGACTGGCTGTGGTGAATTGGGCCTGCAACGAAGGTGTACCTACCCCTGTCAACATAAGAACAAGACAGCTAGCAACGAGGAACGCAGGGAATTTAGGGCTACTCACGAAGACCTCCATCAAACCAACAACTGTCATGCAGTTGCGATCATCTGGCCTGATATTTTGGGAGTCAACGAAAGGCGTACGGGAAGGCTCAATTTCGTTCAGGGTATTGGACGGCCTCAGTTACGGTCCTGCACCTAGAGCCACCAGACACGATGGAGACCTCGTTACCGCGGCTCGCGGACGGCCCCGTGGCTTTCATGCTGGTCGGGCATGACGGTACTACTACCCAGTTGTGCGGAGATCTGCTTAGCCGTGGCCTTCACCATGGACGCCAGTTTTGTCAGCCGCTCGTTCGTGATTTGTGAGGTGGTTCCGGCGATACTGATCGCGGCTACCGCGCGGTCTCCGGAGTCACAGATTGGCGCTCCGACACACCGAAACCCTATCTCACCTTCTTCATCCTCAAAGGAGTATCCCCGTTCGCGCACCTTCTTCAACTCACGTACAAGTCGCTCGGGGGACGAGATCGTATTCTTGTTATTGCGCGCCAATGGGCGCCCAGTCAAACGATGGTCGGATGGGTCTTCAGCGGCAAATGCTAAAAGCGCCTTTCCTACTCCGGAGCTATTCGCATCGAGGCGCCGCCCAACCCAGGTCGCCAGGCGCAGCATTCCGGGTGCCTCAACTTTTTCGATGATCACTGCCTCTGCACCCTCCAGAATGGCCAGATGCACCGTTAATCCTGAGCGGACCATCAAGTCTTGTAGAAATGGCCTGGCCTGCTCACGAAGATCAAGATTCTCGAGGGCCGTCTTGCTGAGACTGACCATCTTGAGCCCGAAACAGAACTTCCCGGTCGCGCTACTGCTCTTCAGATAGCCGTTCCCTTCGAGTGTCTTCAGCAGTACGTGGGTTGAACTCTTTGGAAGGTCCAGA
Organism: uncultured Acidobacteriaceae bacterium; assembly: GCA_963748555.1. Taxonomy (GTDB): domain Bacteria; phylum Acidobacteriota; class Terriglobia; order Terriglobales; family Acidobacteriaceae; genus CAWKKW01. Next base: position 238,857 of record CAVVJK010000017.1, on the reverse strand, counting down.
CGCCTGGTGATCTCTGACAAGGTAAGCCCGCGCTGCGATTCCGCAACCAGTTCTAATATTCTCATCGCGCGGCTGACGGAGGGGACAGTATAGTCGGTCGACATATTCCAGGTTCCTCGCAGGGGTTCAGTTGGCTGGACGAGGATTGATCATAGCAGCGCCTGCACCTTAAGAAAAGGAGCGTGCCCAGGGTAAGTCTTAGGCGAAAAGCCGCTCCTGAACCGAAATGCCAGTTCGAGGGACCCGTGGCAAACCAGAGTTGCTTTTGGGTCCGGACCGTCTGTAAGGTCGGTGGCTCTTGTTCACACTAACTTCACAATAGGTGCTGCATCTACTTAGCCCGACTCAAGAAAGGGCTGAAAAGTTCATCATGTCCAGACGGTTGGACGAGAATATCAGATGCGAGCGCGATTGCATTGACATGCTTCGGACTGGAGGACAGAATTCCAGCGTGTTTACCGACCTCCCTGGAGAAGCGCATGAAATGTACCACCAAGTTTCTTTGCTGTAGCATCGCCCTCGGTTCGCTGGGCCTCCTGATCCCGACGGACGCATCGGCCCAGATAAGCAACGTCAAGACAGTCTGGGTAATTATGATGGAAAACCACAACTGGACCGGAAACAACGCTGGGGCAGCCTTTGGAGCTCCCGATATCAAAGACAATCCGCTTGCGCCGTTTATCAACGGCGAGCTTATTGGACGGTCTGCTCACTCGGAGAGATACTACAATCCTCCTAACAATCACCCGAGCCTGCCAAACTATCTCTGGCTGGAAGGCGGAACCAACTTTGGCATCTTGACCGACAATCTGCCTAGTGACAACGATCTGAACACAAACCAGCATCTGGTCTCCCTGATGGACGAAAAGAACATCAGTTGGAGAACCTATGCCGAGCCGGACTTCGGAAACCCCGTATACGACGACTGCCCGATCGGCTGGAACGAAGTCGACCCGAACCATGTTCCTCAAGTGTATTTCTCGGATGAGACCGATGGCTTCAGTGCCACCTCAGCGCATTGCATCTCTCACGTTCGCCCCTATTATCAGATGGCGACCGATCTCGCGAATCATCAAGTGGCGCGCTATAACTTCATCGTGCCCAACACCTGCCACGACGGGCACGAGGGAGTGTCTCCCTGCGACACCACTGAGCCGGCAGACAATACTGCTCGGTCCGACCAATGGCTGAGGAAGAATATCCCGCTGATCACGAATTCAAAAGAGTACCGCGAGGGCGGAGCATTATTCGTCATCTGGGACGAAGCGGAAGACAGCGGCGCATACAGCGACGGACCAATCGGAATGTTCCTTCTGTCGCCGTTTGCCAAAGGACACGGGGAACATGGGTACACCAACTTCGTTCACTACGACCATAGTTCAACCCTTAAGACTATTGAGGAGATTTTTCATCTGGAACCGCTCTTGGGTGCAGCAGCAGACGAGAAGACGAAAGACCTTTGCGACCTTTTCCAGGGTGGATGCGGGGACGACCGCGGAGACGGTCACGGGGATGATGATTCTTCTTCCAGGTAGAGCTGCACCTGGTCGCGGATGGCGTCAAGAAGTCCGGCTGACTAGCGGACGAAGCGTGTTGGTGTCATGGTCTACGGGGGTGAGAGTTTGCCAGAGCCTGACATCCTAAATTCACGTCAATCTATAGCGTTGCGAACGATCACTCGCGTTTGACATCCAAGCTGTTTCATCCTGCGGTCGTGACAACGTATGGTATATCAAGACATTCTGATCTCTGGATCAGAGTGTCTTGATACCTTTGTCTAGGAATTTTCAATTTTAAGGATCACCTCGAGAAAAACATGAGAGAAGCAGTAAAGCATCCCGACAAAATTGCGAGTACGGGTACGTATTCCGCTGGATTAGTCTGTGATGGATGGCTGTACGTGAGCGGGCATGCATCCCAGGATCTTCGGACAGGGGCAGTGCTCAGCGGAACTGCTGGAGAAGAAACTGCGCGCACGCTTGCGTCTATCGGAAAGGTGCTCAACGAAGCCGGTTGCACGTTTGAGGACGTCGTCAAGTGCACCTGTTATCTGGCAGCAATTGAGGACTTTGATGATTTCAATGAGGCATACTCAAAGTTCTTTCTTGGCCTCCCGCCGGCTCGCACCACCGTCCAGGCGGTGCTGTGGGGAGGATTGAAGGTTGAGATTGATGCCATCGCACGAATCCCAATCGGGAAAAGGTAGGCTGCGATCTGTGCTATGTCACTACTAGCATTCCATCGCAGCAGCGGCACCTCGTCCAGCCATCAAGCAACCTCTACTTATGCCGAGGGCAACTATGTCCATTGTGTTCTGCCAAATCCGCGTTTCTCTGTCGCTGGTACTGACTGCAGTCGCCTTGATTTATCCGGCGTGGGCTAAGAACTCAGTGCAATCCGGTGATTTGGCGAGAACGCCGCCAATGGGCTGGAACAGTTGGAATCACTTTGCCGAGAAAGTCACCGACGCTGACGTGCGTGCCACTGCAGATGCAATGTTGGCAAATGGAATGAGAGATGCAGGGTATATATACATCAATATCGACGACGGTTGGGAAGGCACGCGCGATAGTCAGGGTAACATCCAGGCCAACTCTAAGTTCCCGGACATGAAGGCGCTCGCGGACTATGTGCACTCCAAGGGAATGAAGCTCGGGATCTATTCTTCACCCGGGCCCAAGACCTGCGGTGGGTATGAGGGCAGCTTCGGTCATGAAGAGCAGGATGCCAATACGTACGCCCAGTGGGGAATAGATTATTTAAAATACGATCTCTGCAGCTATATGGATGTTATGAAGCTGCATGATCCTGCCCAGAATGCTCAGACTTCCAATGCCATGATGAAGGCCGCCTATCTCAAGATGCACGAGGCCCTGGTTCGCACGCGTCGGCCGATTGTATATAGCCTTTGCCAATACGGAGTGGGCTCTGTGTGGGAGTGGGGGCCCTCTGTCGGTGCGAATCTGTGGCGGACAACCGACGACATCCGCGATACCTACCGCAGCATGGCGCTGATCGGCTTCTCGCAATCAGGTCTGGAGAAGTTCTCCGGGCCAGGACACTGGAATGATCCGGACATGCTCGAAATAGGCAATGGTGGAATGAATGCGGATCAGTACCGCACGCAGATGAGCCTCTGGGCAATACTCGCCGCCCCGCTGCTCGCCGGAAACGATCTCTCGAAAATGGATGAGACGACGAAGGGCATTCTGCTGAACAGAGATGTCATCGCAGTCGACCAAGACCCCATGGGGGCTCAGGGATACCGGATAGGACCACCACAAATCTGGGTAAAACCACTGAGCGGCGGTGCAAAGGCTGTAGCGATCTTCAACTACGTGACGGATGATGAAGCAGAACCGTTGACGCTGGAACTCAAGGACTTCGGCTTTGCCGGTCTAGTTCACGCGCGGGATCTCTGGGCGCATAAGGATCTTGGAGTCCTGCACGATTCCTATACCGTCACAGTACCGCAGGGCGGTGTGGTCATGCTTCGCTTGTGGAAGTGACCCTGCGCGAGAACTATTAATGAGAATCTCTGAGCAGAGCCGTGGAACACACAAAGGGCCTATTCACATCGCGCAACCTGCGCCAAGTGATTGCTACTTTATCGGAGCAAGAGCTCCGAATTGCCCATCGCAGGATTATGTGTTCAGCATAATGGACGCACGGTCGTCATGTTGATTCTGAGCATTGACGCGCCACTGTGCTCATCGTAGCATCGCTGCCAGATGGACAGTGCAGTCACCAAACCCCCTGACGGTCACACCGCGTCTCGAAGCATCGTCGGACGAAGTCCGATACTTGCCTTCGCAGCCCTGATTGCTGTCAACGCCATGTGGGCTTTCCAATTTGCCGGTGCGAGAATCGCCACTCGAGAATTGGGCGCCGTGCTTGTCACTCTGGTTCCGCTGGCAATCGCAACAATCTTGGTGCTCCCCTTTGCCGGGTTAAGCTTCGATATCTTCCGCCAGGGAAATCGAGGCATCCTGCGCGACGTAATTCTGCTTGGAACATTGGGGGTGTTACCTGCGCAACTTTGCGTGGTGATGGGAGTGGAAAGGACGCTAGCCTCAAACGCCAGCGTGCTGTCGCTGACTGTACCGGTGCTGACTGCGTTGAGCGCGTCCATCTTCCTTAAGGAGAAGATGACAAGACTGCGATGGCTGTCTTTCGCGATCGCCATTCTTGGCGTGTGCATGATTTCATCCCGCGACATCAAAGACGCGCATCTCTTTCAACTCGAGTACCTGGCCGGGAACCTGCTCGTACTTGCCAGTTGCGCCGGAAGCGCCTTCAATAACTCCTATAGTCGCCGCGCTCTCGCGCATCTATCGCCACCGCAGGTGCTGGTATGGACGTTCATCATCGCGGACCTGGAACTTATTCTGATTGAACTTGCGGTAGACAGAAGCGGTTGGCGGCAGCTGAACCATCTGGCACCCTCGGTGTGGTGGAGCCTCATCCTGATCGCAGTATTTAGCCTGGGCCTTTCGATGCTGTTGTACTTCTCCGTGATCCAGGCGGTGGAGGTGATGAAAGCAGCCCTCTCCGTGTATCTGCTCCCGGTGTTCGGTCTGCTCTTTTCCGCTGCTACTGCTGAAGGAGACTCTGACGGTAACGCTTCTTGCAGGTGGGCTTCTTATCTTCGTCAGTTGCTTCCTGGTCACAGTGTACGAGGAACGTCAGCGGATCCGAGCAGAGGAGCGAAATGCCAGCCTTAGTGATTGACGGAATCGTTCCGATCATACCTACTCCTTTCACGCATGGTGGCGACGTGGATCTCGAAAGCGTTACTCCACTGATCGAGTTTGCGATCGCTGGGGGCGTGTGCGCAGTATGCCTTCCGGCATATGCCAGCGAGTTCTACAAGCTGGTGGAGAATGAGCGCCGCGACTTGGTATACGAGGCCCTTCGCATTCTTAACAATCGCGTTCCCCTCGTCGCGCAGGTGAATCATGTCTCGGCTGGGGCGGTTGCAGAGACTGCGCGCGAATTCGAACGCGCGGGAGCGGCCGCTATTTCCGTAGCCGTTCCGCGATTGTTCGGCCTCCCGGAGCGCGACCTGCTCCGTTACTTCGGTCGTATTCTCGATGCCATCACTGTGCCGCTGGTGATTCAGGACTTCAATCCTGCGGGCACCACCGTGAGCCTGGACTTTGTGAAGACGCTTCATCGCAATCATCAGCACTTTCGATATCTGAAGCTTGAGGAGCCGCTGATGTCTGCGAAGGTGCAATCGATCTCCGGCGAAACGGCAGGAGCGATAGGAGTAATCGACGGCTGGGGCGGCACCTATATGCTGGAACTGATGGACGCCGGAATCTGCGGTGTCATGCCGGGTCTCGGCGTCTCAGACATGTTGCATCTGGTCTGGCAATTTGCCCGCGCAGGCAACAAAGACGCTGCGTATGAAGTGTTCCAAGCTCTGCTGCCGCAAATTGTCTACAGTTTGCAAAGTCTGGAATTCTTTCACCATGCTGAGAAGGCATTGCTGGTGGCGAGAGGAGTCCTGCCCGCTGCAAACGTTCGTGACGCGACACTCACGGTGCCCGAAATTGACAGTGCCCATATCGACTTTCTCAATGGCAAGATTCTGAGCCTTGTGCAGCGGCTACGATCAGTCACAACGGCGGACTAAAAGATGTGTGGCACAGGCAGGCGCGCAGATGAGTGCGCGAATCGAATCGTAACCTTATCCAGGAGTAATCTTCATGCAAGGTCGCCGTACAATCTTTCGAGACGGACTGATTGTTGATGGAACCGGAGCGGATGCGTTCGCAGGAGACGTTGTTGTCGAAAACGGCCGAATAGTATCAGTCCGCCCAACGGGAACCACCGATTCGACGAATGTGGCGGCGGACGTTGAGATCATAGACTGTAGCGGAAGCGTGATCGCACCGGGGTTCATGGATGCGCACAGCCACTCGGACCTGCAGGTTCTGCAGAATCGCACTGAAAAGTTGCTGCAGGGAGTGACGTCAGAAGTAGTGGGGAACTGCGGATTTTCTCCCTATCCGGCTCCAGAGGAACCACAAGTGCTGCGTGATTTTGCAAATGGCATCCTGTGTGGCGATGACAAGTGGCAATGGAATTCCGCCTCTGACTATCTTTCCGATGCGAATCGATGTGAGGTTGCAACCGTCGCTTCGCTGGTGGGTCACGGTGCCCTTCGCATCAAGGTAGCCGGGCAATACAAGCCGGCCGCTCACTGTCCGTGAGCTTGAAACCATGTGCGATCTGCTCGATGAGTCTCTTGAGTCAGGAGCAACGGGCTTTTCCTCGGGACTGATGTATGCTCCGGGCTCTGCCGCATCGGCAGACGAGCTAATCGCTCTGGCGCGCGTGGCGGCTCGCAAAGGCGCAGTTTACTCGACTCATATGCGGAGCTACTCCGCTGGTCTGGTCGATGCCGTGGAGGAACAGATTCAGATCGCGAAAGCCTCAGGATGCCGCCTTCAGATATCGCATCTTCAGGCGGCCGGTGAGGATTACTGGCCTATGCAGCAGATGCGATTGCCGCGATTGAGGAAGCGGACGCGCACGGGATCGATGTATCGTTTGATGCCTATCCGTGGCTCGCTGGATCGACTGTACTCACACAGGTGCTACCGCAATGGGCTCTCGATGGTGGGAGCGCCGCACTTCTCGCTAGGCTCGCCGATCCCGGCCAAAGGGAGAAGATCAGGCCTGGCATCCAACCTGAGGCGCGGTGGAACGGTGTGGTAATAACTGCGGCGGCCAGGAACGAGGCATCGCTGGTTGGAAGGTCAATCGAAGAGATTGCGCGCGAACGGGGAATTACGCCGGAAGATGCTGTGATGGACATCCTTCTGGAGCAGGAGGCAGCAAGTGACCATCGTTGAGCACTGCCAGTCGCGGGAGAATCTCCACGCGCTGTTAACTCATCCTCTTGCGACCGTGGTGACGGATGGTGTCTACACGCGTGGACGGTCTCATCCTCGGCTTTACGCCACGTTTCCGCTACTTCTTGGCGAACTTGTACGCGAACGGAAATGGATGAGTCTTGAAGCGGCCATTGAGAAAGTGACCGACAGGCCCGCGAGGCAGTTTCATATCAAGGATCGCGGAAGGATCGCTCCGGGGTACATCGCCGACATCACCGTTTTCGATCCGAAAGCCATTCATACCGATGCAACGTATGAAGTACCGGACGTGCCGCCCACGGGAATCAACTCGGTGTGGAGGAACGGCAAGCTGCATGGTGAGCGACGGCGTTGTAATCCGATCGGAAAGCAGTGCGGGCGATATGAAGATCGACCAGATCGAGACTCCTGCTCTCATCATTGAAGCCTCGGTGCTCGATCGGAATCTGCGCGCCATGGCCGAATATTGCCGCAGCCACCACCTCGCCTTGCGGCCGCATACCAAGACGCACAAGATGCCGCAGATTGCGAAGATGCAGGTTGAGTATGGCGCATGCGGAATTACGGTGGCCAAGCTCTCCGAAGCGGAGGTGATGGCTGGTGCGGGATTGCAAGACATCGTGATCGTCTACCCACTATGGGGAGAGAGCAAGTGGCACCGTCTCGCCCGCCTGGCCGAGCGAGTTCGAATCTCGGTCGCCATGGACTCGCTCTCTATCGCCGAGGGGATATCCAGAGTGGCTACGGAGGCTGGGGTCGAGATCGGAGTCCGCTTGGAGTTCGATACGGGTTTCGGCCGTTGCGGTCTCCCGCTCGAACAGGAATCGATGGAGATAGCCCGAAGAATCCTCGATCTGCCCCACCTGCGGTGGGAGGGGATCTCGTTCTATCCCGGACATATCATGGGCAATCGCGAGATCGCGAGCACACGACATTGAGGCCGAGAATGGACAACTCGATCGGCTGTACAGTCTACTGGATGGCGCAACAATTCCATACCCGGTAGTGAGCGGCGGCAATACCCCCGCAGCACTTCGAGAGCCATCGATTTCACGGCGTTACTGAGATACGGCCGGGCACGTACGTGTTCAATGACCGGAACACTGTCGATGCCGAAGCTGCCACCTATGCCGACTGCGCGGCGACCGTGCTGACCACAGTGGTAAGTACGAGCGTGCCACGCCGTGCCATCATCGATGCTGGAAGCAAGATGTTGTCTGGCGACCGCTCCTTTCCGGCGAGCGTAAATACTTCGGCTATGTGCAGGAGTCATCCCGACCTGATTCTGGAGGATCTTTCCGAGGAGCATGGCCACGTTCTGCATTCCCGATGGTCATCGGATTCAAGTCGGCGATCGGATCAGAGTTGTTCCTAACCATATTTGCCCCAGCATCAATCTGCAAGAACAGGTTTACGTGGTAGACGGGGAGCAGGTGGTGGACGAGTGGAGAGTTGCCGGCCGCGGCATGGTCAATTGAGTTTCGTGCGTCCGAGCGGACGGCGTCCAGCATGCTGAACGCCAATCGCGAAACTGATCTGGATTGACTTGATTGTCGATGGTCCTCCAAGAGACACTGCCTCGCGTAAATAGAAGATCAGCGATGGAACGAGCCCGCTCTGGATCTGTACGAACCGAAGGCGATGAGTGCGTCCTTGTTGCTTACATGGAGAAATGAATGGTTCCGAAGAAATGGATATTAGTGCTGCTCTGCCTGGTACTCAGCCGCTGCGCGATTGGCGAACATAGCCCATTGTTGCCTCGGCCGCAGCAGGTGCGATACGGAAGCGGTACCGTGCAACTGCATGGGATACGCATCATGCTGCCCGAGTCGGCCATCCCTGCGGATCGTTTTGCGGCCGAGCAACTGCAAACCTGGATGCAGGAAAGAACTGGCCAAGAGGTTACGATCGGCGCATTCGGGAATGATGCGGACGGCGATCTGCCCATCATGCTGGAGCGTAAAGGCAATCAGCGATGAGCCGCTGGGCAAGCCAGGCGAGAAGCCCGGGCCTGACTCTCGCGAAGCATACACATTGTCTATAAGCCAGCAGGGAGTGAAGATCAAGGGGAACTCCTCGGCCGCCATTTATTATGGCGCGAAACGCTGCGTCAACTGCGTGGAGGCGGGCGGCGCAGCAGCTACATTACCTGAAGTCGAAATTCATGACTGGCCGTCGATGGCTTTTCGCGGCACTATGGTCGATATAAGCCACGGCCCGATGCCCACCGAGAAGGAGATTGAGCGGCAGTTAGACTTTCTGGCGCGTTGGAAGGAAAACCAGTACTACATTTACAGCGAAGACAGTATTGAGCTGACCGGATATCCGTTGCTGGCACTGGGTGGACGCCTCACGAAGGATGAGGTACGGCACATCGTGGCGTATGGCCGCGATCGTCACATCGACGTGATTCCGAATTTCGATCTTTACGGTCACCAGCATGACCTGTTCCGTGTTGAGGAATATTCCCCGCTCTCCGATCAGTCCCATGGAACGGAATTCGACGCTTCCAATCCGAAGGTGGCAGCATTGCTCACGGATTGGGTCAACCAGTTCGCCGATCTTTTCCCGAGCCCATTCGTGAGTATTGGCTTCGACGAGACTTTCCAGATCGAAGCGGCCACGCATAGCACCGGGGCGGCGCGCAGCTCCAGCGGGTCTGTTTGTAAAGCAGCTTTCAGCGGTGGCAAACCTGTTCATGCAGCACGGCAAGACGGTGACTGCCTACGACGACATCATGGTCAAGTATCCCGCAGGTGATTCCGCAGCTTCCCAAGGGCCTGATCGCCGTCGCGTGGTATTACACCTCTGAAGATCCGACGTATAAGCGGTGGCTTGGACCCTCCGGAACGCAGCACATTCCGCACATCGTGCAGCCGGGCGTGACCAGTTACGACGACATTGCACCCGACTTCGACACCTCTTTTGAAAACATCGATACGTTTCTTGCTGCGGGCCGACATTCGGGCGCCATGGGGCTGGTGAATTCGCTCTGGGCTGACGATGCCCAACTGCTGTTTCGCATGTCGCTGCCGGGCATCGCGTATGGAGCTGCCGCTCCGTGGCAGAGCGCCCCCATGGATCGCGCCAACTTCTTCTCCGACTACGCGCGTCAGATGTACCCGGACGCGTGGCAGGGGATATTGCTACTGCACTGAGTCACATGACGACTGCTGAGACTGACGTTAAGAAGCTGCTGGGCGACGCAGTCAATGTTCGGTTTGTGGGAGGATCCGTTCTTTCCGACGTGGTATGCCAAGCTGCCGCTCACCGGGAAGATCTGCACCAGACGCGCATGCATGCGGAGCAGGCAGAGACGGCTTTGCTTCGACGCCAAGATCATGGGCGTCGACCCGGAGACCGTCAACAGTCTGCTCGATCGGCAGCGAACTTGCTGGATTATGCCGGCGAGCCAAATTTCAGGCGCCTCTCGACATGTCGGCGATCTGGGACAAGTTTGGTTCGAAGCGCCCCGACGATGAGCGGTGGTGGAATGAGTGGGAGTCCCAGGTGACCCACTACGACCACTCGTACGTGACGGACCTGATGGACCGCATCTCCGATTTGAAGCCCGACTATCAGGCGGAGTGGATGAAGGAATATACGCCGTATCGCATGAACTCGGCTCTCGGAAGATGGGACGCTGAGTACCAGTACTGGCGGGGTGTGCACGAAAAACTGCGGCACTTCAATCAGAGCACCAAGGAGGGCGATCCTCTTCCGAAGCTGAACGAAGTTTTGGAAGATCCCCACCCTTCTTGGGTGCGGATCACGTAAAGTTGGTCAGCGACCGGTTTCACGAGAGGTAGATATGTGGACCGAGACAATCGCATCTTTCGCGCCGCACCTTTTGTCATGGGATTGCGAGCCTGGGAGTCGTTAGCGGCGTTCCGCGGATCGCCTCGGCTCCTCGCCGCGCAATCGGATTCTCGCGTACGTCGGCACGGATACCGTGCCTGTGGATGGAGCCGCTAACGGGAAGGGGATCTACCTTTTCGAGGTGGATCCCGTCACGGGCGGTATGAAGCTACTGAAACTTGCGGCGGAGACCCCGAGCCCGTCATGGCTGTGTCTCCATCCCTCGGGAAGTATCTCTACGCGGTGAATGAGTTTTCCAATTATCAAGGCAAGAACGGCTCGGTGAGCGCTTTCGCGATTCGAGAGCAGGACGGGTGAGTTGCGCCATCTGAACACGGTGAGTTCGCAAGGCGCCGAACCTACGCACATGAGCATCGATGCCTCGGGCAAGTTTGCATTCGTGGCCAACTATGCCGGCGGCAGCATCGCGGTATTCAAGATTCAGCCTGATGGATCGCTGTCCGAAGCCAAGCGGTCCACCGCGAAGAGTCATCGCTCGGGCCAACCACGGCAAAGGATGCTCCCTCCGGCAGCTTCGCCATCAGCGGTCATGACGCGCCGCACGCCCACATGATTCAGGCGGATCCGCAGAACCGCTTCGTCCTGCAAACAGACCTTGGGCAGGACAGGATCTATGTTTACCGGCTGGATAGCGAGAACGGGCAACTGACACCGGCAGCTACGCCATTTGCTTCGGTTCCGCCGGCGATGGCCCAAGGCACTTCGCTTTCCATCCGAATGGACGATGGATGTACTCCATCCAGGAGGAAGCTTCGACTCTGATCTTCTTCCATTACGATCCGCAATCGGGTGCTCTGAGCGCCATGCAAACTGTTTCGGCACTGCCGCCCGGATTTGCAGGGACGAATTTCTGTTCAGAGATCATCATTTCAGGGGACGGCCGCTTCCTCTATGCGGCCAATCGTCTGCACAACTCGATCGGGACGTTTACGATCAGCGCCACGGGCCATCTCGCCCATCTGGACGATACCCCGACTCAGGGGGACTATCCCAACCACATGGCGATCGCTCCCGGGGCCGCTTTCTTTATGTCTGCAATCAAAGAAGCGATCAGATCACCTCTTTCCGCGTAGACCCGCGGACAGGGCTTCTGCGCTTCACAGGAGCGTACCAGGCCTTGGGAACTCCGATGTGCATGGCCTTTTGGCAGAAGCGTAAGGTTCATGGCCATGGTGCGAAAATAGACGCTGTTCAACCCGCTGAACGCTTTCCGTCTGTCCAGCGAAAACACGCTCGACGCGTACTGTCCCCTGGGTTATGTTGAACCACACACGGTCCGCTTCGAACATCCACAAGGAGATCAAAGAACATGAGGACGCTCATACAACCATTCGGTTCATCATGAGTATTCGTCTTACTGAACTTCGACACTCCCCTCCCAAGCAGCGTTCCGGTCGAAACGGTCCGAGGGTAAAGCTCATGTCTGCCGTCGCGCAGATGATTCTCATTCTGGGGATGGCAGGATTGTTCACGTCTGCGTTCGCCCAGACTACGACTGGAAGCATCGCTGGGACAATTACGGACATTTCTCAGGCGGTCGTCCCAAAGGCATCGGTCAAAGCTACGAATGTCAGCACGGGCGTATCAGTATCGACCGTTTCCAGTGGCTCCGGGCAGTACGAGTTCCTATCATTGCCGGCCGGAAGATATCTGATCACCGTCTCCCATGAAGGGTTTGAGACCAGCCAGCTTACCGATATCTCCCTCAATGTCGATCAAAGATCACCATGGATGTGATTCTCAAGGTGGGTGCGTCTGAGCAGACCGTACGAGTGGAGGAGACGCCGACGCTTGGTGGACACCTCGAATGCGAGCATCGGTACGGTGGTGGATGAAGAAGCCATCGTAAACATGCCTTTGAATTTGCGGGAGGTGGGAGCGCTGGCGCTTGCTGGTTCCAGGCACGGTGAACACAACGGGACGATCGCTCGCCACCGGCGCCGCGAATGGCTCGGGGTTTAATGACTTCGGCTACAGCGGATCCGGCGGAGGTTCGGGCAGCAACCTGCTCCTGATTGACGGCATGATCTCGCGGGCGCTGAACAATGCCAGCTTTGCGCTGGATCCTCCTCCTGAGATGGTGCACGAGTTCAAAATCCAGAATAATGTTTACGATGCCTCCTTCGGTCTTGCGTCCGGATCGGTGATGAACCTCATTACCAACTCCGGCACCGATCGCATCCATGGGGCGGCATGGGAATACGCTCGCAACAGCTCCTTGATGCGAGCGGCTATTTTGCACTGAGCCGGCCGGATCTTTCTCGGCATCAGTTCGGCGGCGACTTCGGTGGTCCGATCTTCAAAGATAAGATTTTTTACTTCGGCAGTTACGAAGGTCTGCGCCTTACGCAGGGCGTGGTCTCCTCCAGCGTGGTGCCGACAACGCGCGGAGAAGGCAGGCGATTTCAGTTCCTTTCTGACGGGCACCACGGTAAACCTGTGCAGCAGCAGCGGCGCTGCTGCGCCGCTCGGGTCTGCTCTACGATTCGGGTCAGCTTTTTGATCCCGCATCGGAGAGCCTATTGTACCTGTCCGGCGGATCCCGCCAACCCATCGGCGGGGCAGACTACGGTGCTGGTTGGTAACGCCGATACCCGGCAATCTCATACGCGAACATCGATCCTGTGGCGCAAAAGGTCCTGGCGCTCTTCCCCGACCCCAATACGCCGGGGGTAGTGAACTACACCAATCAGACCTCGCACAGCAACAGAACGACCAGTTCGATGCGCGTGTCGACGCAACTTCTCATCCGCGCCGATCGTGTCTTTGTCCGCTTCTGCTCGGCAACTCTAACACCCTGTTTCCGGGAGCGCTTCCGTCGTTCAACGGCTATCAGCATTTCAGGGGCCAGAACATGGTCGGCGGTTGGACCCGGTCTTGAGCCCGTCCGCAATCAACGATGTTCGTATCGGCTACCAGAAGGATTATCTGACGTATGCCTGCCAGAGATTGTCCGCGCGCGACGGGAACTCTTGCCGAGCTTCGGTATCGCCGGGCTAACAAATCCGCTCCCTCAATTCAACATGTATCCGAATGTCGTCTGAGCAATTTTGCGTTTGGGGCGACGGCTTCCCCGGATACTTTCCCGTCACCGCGCCGGACGCAATCGAACAATACGAAGACACGTTCACCAAGGTCGCAGGACGGCATACGCTGTCGTTTGGAGCCGATGTCGATTTCTGGCAGACCAAAGGCGTTACCGACCCCGTTCAGGCCAATGGGCTGTTCAGTTTCAACGGACAGTTTTCCTCTCTGGCGGGAGAGATTCGCCGGCGTGAGCGCGGTGTCGGATCTGGCCGATATGGAACTAGGCTATCCTTCGGGCGGAGAGTTCACCAAAAACGCAATCGTGACAAATCTGGTCGGTGGACGCTGGATTAGCGCGTTCGCACAGGACAGCTTTCGCATCAAGCCTCGCTTTACCGTGCAGTATGGTTTGCGTTGGGAATACCGACGCCAGCCCATGGATACGCATAACCAGATTGCCACGTTCTTCCCCTTGTCCAAGACTTACGCTCCGGGCGACGGGCTGCTGCTAACGGCACTTCCCGACGAGGCGAACGATGCCCTGTGTTCAAATCCGTACTTCATCTCCTCCACGGGCGAATGCCTCGTGATGACTTCGGGAATGAGGAAAGAAAAAGGCCTGACCGGGAACAAGGTTCGACAAGTAAGCTTCGGCCCGGGAGCCGGGTACTTCGCTCCGCGCATGGGTCTCTCATGGCAGCCGTTGCAGACCGACAGACTCGTGCTTCACGCCGGAGCGGCATCTTCATGGATCTACCAGACACCAATCGCATGGGCTCCTTCGCCAACAATAATCCAGTGTTCACGCAAACGCCGAATTACGTGACAGCATTTGGGGCTCCGCCGCCGCTTACCAATGGCAAGCCCACGACTACGCAGAACGTCTTCCTGAACGCTCCCTCGGTGTCCCTCACCGGCATTACGTCGCAGTTGATGCCCTCGCCGTTCTACAAAACGCCGGAAACGTATGAGTGGAGTTTGAGTGTGCAATACCAACTCGCTCCCACTTGGGGAACGGAGGTTGCCTACATCGGCAATCGCGGACTGCATCTGGACTACATGTTCAACACCGGAAATCAGCCGAAACCCGGAATCGGCGATCTGCAGCCTCGGCGTCCGTGGCCAGATTTCGGGTCGATGCTTTTCGACGACTACGAAGGCAGCGCAAAATACAACACCGTCTATGGAAAGCTTGATAAGAAAGCCTCCCATGGCTTTGCTGCTCTGATCTCCTATACCTTTGCAAAGAGCACCGACAATGAGGGTGGCAACATTGATAACCAATCCACCATTCAGAACTACAACAATCCCGCGGCGGACTATGGCCCATCAGATTTCGATGTGCGGCATACCTTTGTCGCCAGTCCGATCTACGAGCTTCCTTTCGGCAAAGGCCGAGGCATTCGCCAGCGATGGAGGATTGGTTAACGCCTTGGCCGGTGGATGGCAAGTGAGCGCGATCGTAACGGCCTCGAGCGGACTTCCGTTCACAGTACGATCCACACAGGATTACTCAAACACCGGCTCCGCATCTCCCCGGCCCGATCGCATTTGCAATGGGACCGGCCCCAAGAAACTTGGATGAGTGGTTCGATACCAGTTGCTTCAGTACAACTGCGCTCGCCCAGGATTTTGCTAACGGGACGCCCCGCTTCGGCACTTCGGGACGCAATATCCTGAGGCAGCCAGGCATGCAGAATTGGGACATCGGCTTGAACAAGAAATTCGCGATCCACGATAGGTCTGGTGCCGAGATTCAAAGGTGAGTTTTTCAACGCGTTCAATCACACGAACTTTGGCCCGCCGGGCTCAGTGATCGGCAGCAGCACGGCAGGCGTAATTTCATCCCAGGCCGGATCGCCCCGAAACGTACAACTGGCCCTAAAGTTGCGACTTTTAGGTCCAGAAGGCTGGTACAAAGCCGTCTGGGTCGTTCAGAGAATCGTTTTCCGAGCTATGTCTCGTCCTAACTCGCGCTCCTTGTCGCGTTATCGAGAAGGAGATGAGCCTGTAGCACGTCTGAACGAGATTTGGAGGATGGCGTCTGTTTGATTCTGAGAACGCCAGCATAAGGAAAAGCTTTCACGCGATGTTGCCAGCGACTGCCTTAGCCCATGAATCGGAAGATCCACGGAAGTCGCTGCTAAGACTTCGTGTACGTTGAACTGGCGATGAAGCGGGAGAAGAGATGAGGAACAGGAAAGCTCGGAGCAATTACTCGAGCGAACAACAAGAATTACATCACGGGTGGCGTGGTTTCAGTAAATCGGGCCACGGAGCCTGTGATTGCGTTTGCAAAGGGAGCGGGCGCCTATATATGGGATCGTGGATGGGAACCAATACCTCGATTACCACGCCGCCTTCGGCCCGCATTTTCTTGGCCATAATGATGCGCACGTGTCCCGCGCAGTGCAGACAGGTTCTGGACGAAGAGCTCAGTCTCTTTGGCGCTGGAACGACCAGCCCTTGAAGGCGAACTCGGCGAATTGATCTGCGACCATGTGCCGTGCGCCGAGTCTGTGCAATTGCTCAACACCGGCAGCGAAGCCACCTATCAGGCCATCCGGCTAGGCCGAGCATTTACCGGGCGGAACACATTATCCGCATGCAGGGCGGATACAATGGCTGGCACAACGACGTAGCTTGCAATCTGATGACCCCTCTGAGCGAACTCAGGCCCGCGGTCTCGCCCGGCGAATACGCCGTTCAAGCCGATCAGCGCGGGCATCCCGGTGGAGCATCAGAAGCTCGTTCACAGCGTTAACTTCAATGATCTTGATTCAGTTCGCTTCGTATGCGAGCGGTACCCCATCGCTGCGCTGATTACTGAGCCGATTCTGCAGAACATCGGCGTCGTGAAGCCTGAGCCCGGCTATCTGAGTGGCCTAGGGCTCTCGCTGATGAATTTGGTTTTGTGCTGATTTTCGATGAAGTGAAGACTGGTTTTCGTCATGCGCTCGGCGGGTATGCAGCCTGGTAAATGTTACGCCGGACCTGGTCGTCTTCGGCAAGGCTCTTGCGAACGGGTACCCCATTGCGGCACTGGCAGGTCGACAAGACATGATGGATCTCTTTATCGATCCGTCTCCAGCGCGGCGGGTTCTTCTGGCTGGAACGTACAATGCACATCCCGTGCCCACTGCGGCGGCAATCGCCACGATCGAACGGCTGCTGATGAACGATGGCGAAGTGTACCGGTACACCGAGCGGCTCGGCGAAAAGTTGGAGACGTGGTCTGGAGGATATTTTCAACTCGTCTCGGCATCTCGGGCGTGGTCGCGCGCCAGGGATCGGCATTCTGCTGGTATTTCATGGATCATTGCCCCCGCGACTGGCACGACCTTGCGGCAAATCATGATTTTGCACTGGATGCGGCTTTTAGGGGATTGCTGGTAGATCGCGGGATCTTTGTATTTCCTCTCCCGCCAAAGCAATGTTCTATTTCCGCAGCCCATACACCTGACGATATAGATCTGACCCTGCGACAATGAAGGAATCGCTTGGGACAGGCCGTCGGAGATTTCGGCGGGACGCGTGCATTCCGTCGGAATGCGAGGTTAGTCCTCTCAGGAGGAGAATGCGAGTAAGCGGCGGAAATGATGATCCAGCAATCAGGCAAGTCCCGGAAGAAACGCTCTCGGAGAACACCGAGAGCAGGCGGGAGTGGTTGGAATGGGTTTGATGGGCACCAGCATTGCGGCGTGCCTGCTGGGAGCGGGTCATCGCGTCGTCTGCGTCGAGGTCGATCCTGAAAAGCTGCGGACCGCGCCGAAGAGGCTATGCGCCTTCTGAAGGACGCCCATGCCAAGCGCCTGTTTCCGGAAGCTCCCTCGATTCTGATCGAAGCGCTTCACCGTCTCTGCTGACTTCGCCGATCTCGCGGCGCCGAGATCGTCATCGAGTCGACCGTCGAAGACATTGCGGTAAAGCGGCAGGTGATTGGCCAGATCGAGAGCGCCGTCGGAAGACAAACGCTGATTGGTACGAACACTTCGGCGATACCCGTCTCCGATCTGCAGCAGGATGCACAGCATCCGGAACGGATCTGTGGGCCTTCATTGGGCTGAACCCGCCAATATCACGCGATTCATGGAAGTGATCTGCGGAAACCAGACTCGCCAAGCAGCGCGGCCCGCGCCGTGGAGTTCGCGCGGCACTGGGGAAAGGAACCCTCCCTCCTCCGCAAGGACATTCGGGGATTCATTACCAATCGGATTATGTACGCCATGCTTCGGGAGGCTTTCTATTTAGTGGAAGCGGGGTATGCGACGGTGGCCGATGTGGATCGCTCTCTGCGCAACGACCTTGGATACTGGATCACGTTCGCCGGTCCATTCCGATTTATGGATCTGACCGGAATTCCCCCTTATGCGTCAGTGATGAAAGACCTGTTGCCGGATCTCGATTGTGGCACTCGAGGTTCCGCGACTGATGAAGAGGATCGTCAATTCGGGAGCTCGAGGCGTATCCAACGCGAAGGGCTTCTACACTTATACCCCAGCCCAGGCTAAGCGGTGGGAAGCACCTCTTCATGGCGTTTAGCCACGAGATTCGTGACATGGCGGCACGTTATCCGGAAGATGTGGGAAACCAGCCTGCATCCAAGCGGCGCAAGAAGAGAACAGACCCAAAGCCTTGAACTTCTTCAACAGTGTTGAAGCAAGGTTTAGCTTCGATACATCTCCGCATTGTCTCGAGCTCATGCCTGTCGACTGGAATGTGTTGTTTGCCGTGGCCGAACCCTTCATCGTAAGTTTCCCGGCAAAAGTTATCCGGCCACTCCCATCGTAAGCGCTGCTGCCGGCGGAAGCAGCGGAAGGGCGCGTTCGACGGCACTGTTCCGTCTGTATGGGAATTGAGTTGTCGGCAACTTTTCATCTATCGCCATGTCTCGAACTCAGACTTGGCGCTTTCCGGGTAAGGAGTTTGTGCAGGAGGAAGAATGAACCGGATCGACCTGAACAACAGGCATGCTGTAGTCACGGGGGCAGCGCAGGGGATAGGTTTCGCTATAACTCGCCGCCTGTTAGCTTCAGGAGCATCAGTCTCCTTATGGGACCGTGACAGGGAGGCACTTTCCTCTGCGCGCGAGCAGCTTGAGTCAGGAGGGTTTGTCACAATCCAGGCGGTGGATGTCGCCGATCTAGCCAGCGTGGAAGCTGCTACGGCAGCGACTCTCCAGGATCATCGCGCCATCGATATCCTCGTGGCTAATGCGGGAATAGCCGGACCGAACCACACCACTTGGGAGTACCCGGTCGACGATTGGAAGCAAGTGATCAACATCAACCTCGTCGGCGTGTTCCTCTGCTGCCGTGCCATTGTTCCCCAGATGCTCCGACGGGGCTACGGACGCGTCGTCAACGTTGCCTCGATTGCGGGTAAGGAAGGAAATCCAAACGCGTCGGCCTACAGCGCCTCGAAGGCTGGAGTCATCGCTCTCACCAAGTCCTTGGGCAAGGAAACGGCAGGCCATAACATCGCAGTCAACTGCATCACTCCCGCTGCCGCCAGGACGCGTATCTTTGATCAAATGACCCAACACCATATCGATTTCATGTTGTCTAAGATTCCGCGGGGCCGCTTCCTCGAGGTAGACGAAGTCAGCGCGATGGTAGCCTGGCTTGTCTCGGAAGAAAATTCTTTTACCACAGGTGCGGTGTTCGACCTAAGCGGAGGCCGCGCCACTTACTAAGTTCGCGCATTGATCAACAGAAAGACGACACCGCCGCACAGCAAAGACGGAACTTAGCAGACCGAGCCTTACGGCTGCGAGGAGTGCGGCGACCTCAAGAGTGGCCCGATTGAACGACTCAAACCTGAGTAAGAAAACGGCCACCTCAAACGGCTGGGCGGGGAGTAGCTTCGTGGTCGCAAGCACCTTTTGAGTCTGTTGCGAATGCAGACCAATCGGCTGCCGCAATCCTTTCGAATATAGCTCTGCGCGGTGACTTCGGTTCGGGTCTGCATCGGCGCGACGCAGCTGAACAACGAGGGAATGGGCATAAGGTGGATGGCGATCGCGGCCTTCCTGTGCGCCTGCCTTGTTCGATTAAGCGACTTAATAGTCCGCGACGTAGTTACTGTGGATGTGCCTTCGCAGAGTTGCTTTCTGATGGCTCCGATCGACCCATCCTGGCTCTATCACAAAGAATTGTTTCTAAACGGGGCAACGCGTCGAGGATCTCGTCAGGTAGCTTCGGAGTAAGGAAGATCCCCGATGCGGCCAGTGGCTAAGGTTTCACACTGGCCTATTTCCCACGATAAGCTGCCCGGACCATCGATCTACGATGAGGTCGGGGTGGGTTCGGTGCGGTGCTATCGGGTGCGCCCAATTCCGCTCAAATAGTGGGGTATAGAACCGGGTAGCAAGTGAAAATAAACGGTAAGTGTCTTTAGATTCAGCGCATATGATTGCCTGGGTGCACTCTTGTGAAGTCAAGGAGACTAGTGGAACCGAGTCCGATATGCTGTCCGTTCGATTTATACCCGCGCGATCCGGTGCAGGCGGGCGCAACCAGTGATGTTCGCGAAGTCTTCTGATACGCCTTGTGGTGCCACTTCGTACCGTGAATTGATGCCTCTTTGTGCGTCCGAGTGCGATGCGGACAACAAGCATATCTAATTGATTGTTTATGTTCTCATCGTATCTGTGCGACCTAGTGCAGGAAGCTGCTCGATCGCGAAAAATAGGAACCAAAAACCGCAGTTCGGAATTGGCAATTTTTGGTGATACTTCTGGTGATACTTCGTCTAGTAGTTCGCAGCAAGAAGGTGCAACCGCATGCAACGCGGCTCTGCTATCTATCTGCGCCAATAAAATGGCTTACATGGCAATATGCGATCCCGTGCAATCGTCTGCGAGATCGAGAAAAACGGTTTCCTAAACCGCAGGTCGGAAGTTCGAATCTTCCCGGGGTCACCATAGAGACAGAGTTGGGCCATGAGGGGACGATATGCCCATTTCGCTCCAAGCTTTGAATCAGGCACCTGTCAAGCGGCTCGATCCAATCTCCGTCGCTTGAATCCAAGTCGCGAGATCGGAGAGCCCGGCCCGGCGGCATGCCTTCGGAGGGAACTGCAAACTCCGCATTCTCTTATCATCGCGTTTAAATAAACCGCATCTGTCCTTAACGAATCCGGATTGCTTACGGTTGACGCACCGCGAGCGAATACCCGCCCGAACTCTTTATTGCGGCGTAGACGCCATAATCGCAACTGAAGATGACCCAGGCCTGGTTGGTGTCAGCGGCATCGGTACTCGCTGTCCAGTAGTACTGTCCGGGAATGAAGCTGCCGAAGATTGCCGCATGAAACACCGAAAGGTCCGCGCGGAGGAAGGTGGTGTCGAAGAAATCGGCTTCGTTGTTCTGGTTGCGATCGGCGAGGCTCTGCATCTCTCTGCGATTGGGCATGCGCCAGTCGCCTGCGACCGAGCCGTCGGTCAATCCGCACTGGCCACTTGCCAGGGTATTGGCTTCGGCAATGGCAGTCGCCCAGTCTCCGTAAATACAATCGGCTTTCTTGAGCCAGACCAGGCCGGTCATAAGGTCGACTACGGTGCCGTCGCTCTTCTGAACGAAACGCGGGTAGACCAGCGGAACGCCCGCGAGGACTGTGCCGTCGTCTCCTTTCTCATAAGGGATGAAGAGGCCGGTGACCTGCAGCCGAGCGGGCCCGTTTCCGTTCCCGCTAACCGCCCACACCGCGTTGGTCGAGGAGGCCTTGAGATTCAAGTAACTGTCGTTGAGATAGCTGCCATCCTCCATCCGAATCGCCCATGCATTCAACGAGCCGGCCTGGCCGCCGAAGTAGCTGGTAGAGGTCCAGTACGCGGAGTTCGAGACATTCACGAAGGGACTGCCGGGCGGAATGGCGGGACTGGAGGCGGAGACATCGATGAGGCTTTCCAATTCGGCGACATTGGGGAGGCGCCATTGGCCTGCTGTGGAGCCGTCGCTCAGCCCGCACGCGCCGCCGGCCAGAGCATTTACTTCAGCGAGAGACGAGGACCAGTTGCCCGGAGGCAGACAGCCCGCGTCTTTAAGCCATGTGAGTCCGGTGAGGCTGTCGGTGACCGTTCCGTTTTGATTGTTGGTAAAGCGAATTGCCGCGGATACCAACCCTCTCCGCTGCGCACCATCGTCGCCGGACGCATAGATGGCTGTCTGGCCCGAGGCAGCAAGCTTTACCAGCGGCGTTTTGCCGTCGTAAGCGAGGAAGTTTGCCCCATTGAGCGAAGCATCCGGCAAAGCCAGATAGTCGATCACTTCCAGATAAATCGGGACGCCGTAATTCTGGGCTTGGATGAAGTCTCCGGTATGGTCGGCCCGGATGACCTTGGCGCCGGCGCTCACGTACGGATGAAAGCCGTACCCGCTCTTGCCGGCCCATAGATGATATTCACTGGTTGCGTTGCCGGTGGTCGAGATCCCGGAAAAGCTGTAGGCTCCGTTGTCGCCGGTTATGGCGGTGCCGGCAATGCGGTTGTTGTTGGTACTCCACAACGTGATGGTCACTCCGGCCAGAGGTGCGCCGTTGACGGTCACCGTTCCTGAGATGCTGTCGGTCGGAGCCGCCGGGTTTTGGCTTGCGAGACCCGGATGGTTTGCGCTCCCGCCGCACCCGGCCAAGAAAGCGACGGAACACAACATCAAATACCAACGAAACCTGCGCACGGCGAACCCCGTTGACGTGCCGGCAGGGATAAGCCAAGCAATCGCGATCGGCATGCACCCTCCGGTGGAATGGGCCTACCCATGACTCATCGGCAGGACGCGAGAGAGGAAGAGCGATCCGCTGAAACTTGGTTATCAGGAGGCTGAGTGTATGCATTGGAAGCTGGTCCGACTGACTGATTCTCGATGGGCGCACAATGCCATAGCATAGGAACTATGCTTTCAAGATCGGCCCAACATCGTTCATGACGTTAGCAGGTAAGGGCACGAATTCTCCTGAACCGGGAAGAGCAAGCACAGTGAAGCGCAGATGATTTCAACTTTCCCACAGCGCCGACTGCGAGTTAATTCGTGTGATTAACCGTGCCGAAAGTCAGGCTGACCAAATCGAAAGAGATCCACGAGCCCGCGATTTAGCTGTTGAGCAGAGGTTCAAATCAGGAATGCCGAATAAATGATTGTCGACTGGGCAAGAGGAAAATCTAGCAACTTCCTGCGCCATTAGCGACCTCCTTTCCACGAGACTGCCCCGAAGTTTCACACGCGTCCAAGACCTTTTTCGTTCAGACTGCGCGGACTGCCATCCTCCGTGTCCGTCACTGCGGGGAAGCCTCGCGGAAATAGGTTCCTCAGATTTGTTCTGTTTCTAATTCCGGACGCTGATACATCGGTATCCACTTGCCTGGCGGTGTGATGTCCACGATCGTATTCCCGCGCCACCGTTCTGTGTATTCCACTCCTTGAATGGTTTCCTTGATCTCCCAAAGTCGCAATGGAAACGTCACGGTTAGCTGTTCAGCACTCTCGACGTGGTCGAACACCACATAGGATCCCTCCCACTTAAACGGTACCGTGATCTTATTTCGATAGGCTCTTACATCGTTCTTGGTGGCCCAACCTGGAACCCGGACTAGAACCCGCCGAGCACTCTTCACGACCACATTGATTTCTCCGCGATGCGGCAAGCAGGAAACGACATTCAACAGTGGCGACTCCCGATTGAATGCTAGATTCACTCGCGCTTCCGCTTCGTCCCCCGTCACCGTCTCTGACCAGATCGCATGCGAGGCACGAATGGTTGCGTCCGCACAACAGCCCTGCATGTGAATCCCTGGCAGTTCCTTATCGAGGTCCGATGGCAGATGATTCACCCAATCCGGGAACCCGCATAGCCCCATTTGCTGGCCCTTCATCCTCCCTGCAGTTTGCACGGCCTTTGCATAGCGCAGGTCGACTTCCTGCTTACATGCTTCTGCTGATCCGCCGGGCATATCTTTCTCTACTCGCTTTTCCAAGCATTCCTTCACTACTTTTAAGTATTGCGGTTTTGGACGGAACAATTGTTCCACCAACTGACCGGTGAAGATCTGCTCGGCTCTATCGTAGTAATCCGCCATTGAGGCGAGACTCGTATCTTGCCGACTCGCTGCTCCCAATCCCACTGCAGTCTGCACCACGTCGCCCATCGTGCAGCCCTCACAGTCGGCCTTGCGCTGCCACCCTGAAGCCACGATCAAGAATTCGCCCAGCCATCCCGTTAAGCTACCTGCGTCTGGATTCCGGGCTGGATCGTAGAGCCAATCGAAGGTTCGCCGAACCTGTTCGATCATTTGCAAGCCCTTTTGGCGTTGCCTGGCGCGGATCAACTGGTTGCCCAAGTGGAGCATTCCCGGTAAGCAATGTGTATGCCCATGCATGTGCCAACTGCCCGCTGAGGCTTGGCTGTTTCCACCGAAGGACCCATCGGGACGGAACGAACCGTCATTGCCAAATGCGTCCTCACTGTTACAAAGACGGTTCGCTAATGCCACCGCAAATTCAAGCGCAGACGCGTCATCTGTCACTTCATACCACTTGGACATAGCTCCCAATGCCCAGCCAACAATTTGGAACTGCCAGCCTCCCAGTGTGGGGTCCTTCGCGACTTTGACCGGTGGATCGCCTACTACGAAGCCTCCCTGACCGCCATCGCCTCCTTGACAATAAGACGCAACAGATCCCAGAGGTGAGTTCCTGATCACCGCATAGGTGCGGAAGGTCTTCGTCATTCTCTCCGCCCACTGGTACAGTTCTCGCTGGCCAGTCTGCTGATAAAGCAGCATCAGGTTCTTAGCCATCTCCCCTTCTCCCAAGGGGCACAGTCTCGGCAAGACATCCGGACTAAATGCAAAGCCTGACGCTGGGTCCGTGATGCCTAACAGATATCCAATCTGCCCAGCTTCGGCGGGATCGCCCTTCTTTTCTTCTCCCAGCATCGCGTGGAGCAGAGCGTGCGCTCCGACATTCCGAGCATTGTTATCAAAGCCGTCTACTTTGTGGTGTTTCAAGTCGGCCCACGGGAGAGCACGATTGTCGAAATGAAAGCGCAGGGCAGGCTGTAAGTCGGGCAGCAATCCCCAGGGATCTGGCTGCATAGTCAGATATCCCGCCCAGCAGTCTCGGGCGATCTCCGTGGGATCCAGGGTCTTAGTTTGGAGTGCGAAGCAGGGAGTATAAGCAGCAACAGTTTCGCGTAGAAGTTCACGCGTTGCCGTTCCGTTGAATAGCTTGCCCTCCATGACGCTTGCTTTCGCTCTTTCACCAAAAAGCTTTGAGGTTCCAAGGACGAATCCTGTTTGTGCAGTACGCTTCAGAAATTGTCGTCTTTCCAATGAAACCTCCCAAAGGCCCAACTGTATGCGCCATCCATTGAACCAAAACTTTTCAGGGAGATCGGTCAGGATTGCGGTTGCTAACGTTGGTAGAGTGCCGCAACTCCATTGTCAACCTCATTCAATGGGCTGAACAATCGAGCAACTCCAAGGCCAGCGCGGAACAATGCCACTCTCCACACTATTTAAAGTTGCCGGTGCATTCTGGGCCATGACTGCACCCCGAATCGGGGCTATCAGCAGCGAACACGCATACACCCGGAGGTCTGTTCAATGTATAGAACTATTGTTGACAGCGGACAGTGGATGAGTGTGTATGTATGAGTGCTCGTTAGTTGCAACCATGCTATGACGTGGTGACAGTTTTGGTCGAATCACCTGCCGGCTCGAATGTGGAAGGCGCATCTCACGTTCCCTGATATCCTCATTTCTTCAACTGAATTTATTGGATGAAGTTAGACCTGCTTGTCTGCATCCGTACGCTTCACCTATTCACTAAAAATAAAACGTCGGAGAAAACGAATGCTCATGGAAGTCCTGGCGCCTGAATCTCGTTGCGTGTCTAGCGGTAACAACCCCGAGGAAAACCCAGTACCATCGGCGGCTCGCGAACTAAGTCCGATCGGAATTCTGCTGCGTGGGTGATTTTCATCCTGGGTTTCTGCTTGATCACGCCTGGCTTGCGGGCAGATGGACAAAGTAACCGCGGGAGCAGTCCAAAAAACGATCCGTGGCTGCAGTCTTTCATTGGGGCCAGTCCGCAAAGTCGATTTTCATTCGTGTATGACAAGCAGCCTTCGCGCGCACTACTCGCAGCGTGGACAACAGAGTCGCGATCGCGCTCCTTGGATACCGACCGCACGGAGCATGAAGTTTTGTGGACCGACCCGAAGACGCACCTGCAGGTTCGCTGCACGGCCATAACCTACTCGGAGTCACCGGTCATCGAATGGAACATTTATTTCAAAAACGAGGGAAAATCCGATACGCCGATCCTCCAGGAAGTTCAAGCATTGGATCTGTCCGTGCCCGTTCACGGAAACGCCATTCCCACTCTCTTTTATTCGAGAGGAGCAGGCGGGATGGACACCTATTCTCTGCGCCGTGTGGGATTGAATCTGCTGGAAGAATTTCGTATGTCCAACGATGGCGGAGGCAAGACGGTCGAGACCATTCCCTTTTTTGACATTCGCATGGAAGGGCGGGGATTGATCGGTGCCGTTGGATGGGCAGGACAGTGGGCTATCTCCTTTTCTCGTCCAACTGGAGCGGCTATCGATCTTCGGGCAGGGATGCAGAACACGCATCTTTCTCTCCATCCGGGCGAGGAGATTCGCACGCCGCTGATCCTTCTCTTACCTTGGCAAGGCGATAATGTGGACGCACATAACCAACTGCGCCGGCACGTGCTCAAATACCATGCGCCGCAGTATGCTGGCAAACCAGTTGTCCTGCCTTTGTCTCATGGGGGTGGGGCGGGATGAAGACCTCCACCAGTCTGCGTTTGATCGATGAGATCACGAAAGAAAATCTCGGCTTTGAAAATTTCTGGATGGATGCTGGCTGGTACGGTACGGACCGACCCGTGGCCGAATTCCAGGTCTTCGGTGAGGAAGACTGGTGGTTACACGCAGGCAATTGGCGGGTCAACCGTATCGCGAACCCCGATGGTCTGAGGCCAATCAGCGACGCCGCACATGCCAAAGGTCTGAAGTATCTACTCTGGTTTGAGCCGGAGCGAGCGGTGGTTGGAACTCCCCTTACGACAGAGCATCCGGAGTGGTTCGTCGGAGAAGAGGAAGTAGAAGTTGGTGGGAATCTCAAGCGGCCGTTGGCCAAGTTTCGCCTGTTCAATTTTGGTGACCCGGGCGCACGACAAGCGATGACCGATCTCATTTCAGATCTGATCACGAAAGAGGGGATAGACATTTACCGCCAGGATTGCAACTTCGCTCCCGCATCGCTCTGGGCGCAAGGCGACACGCGAGATCGGCAAGGCATCACCCAGATTCGGTATGTCGAGGGATTGCTCGAGTTCTGGGACGATCTGCGTCGAAGGCATCCACAACTCATATTGGACATCGTGCAGCGAGGGGATCTGGATACGATATCTCGCGGTGTGGATTTGACGCGCGCTGACTACCCCATTTCACCCGAAGCGGATCCCATCGGGAACCAGATAGCCACAGAAGGATTGGCTTACTGGCGGCCGCACTTCGGAACCGCTCTCCAGATCCGGCCTCGCGATTCCGATCATTTGCGGAGTGGATTTGCTCCTGGGACCGGCTTCGCTCTCTTCAACACAGGTGGAACTCCGGAGCAGGTTGGCAAATTTATTCCGCCCGACTTTCCGTTCGCGTGGCTTCGCACCGAAGTTGCGCAATACAAACGGCTACGACCTTATTTTTACGGGGACTACTATCCTCTCTTGCCGTGCAGCTCCAATATTGATTGTGCGACAGATGGCCACGAGGAACGCAGCGCTGAGTTCGAATGGGCTGCATGGCAGTTCCATCGGCCAGAGTACGGAGACGGCGTGATTCAAGTCTTCCGACGCAGCAGAAATGAGGAGTCCACGAAGATTCTTCGACTGAGGGGAGTCAATCCGACAGAGCGGTACGTGATTTCCGGCCCGGCGGACGGGGTTCGCAGGACTGCCTACGGGGGCGGAACTGATGCGAGGCCTACAAGTAAAGATTCCAGAGAGTCCTGGGGCGGCTATTCTCTTTTACGAGAGAGCCAAATAGAGAAGGGAATTGTGTTGCGCAGGAATGCATCGTCCGATTGGAGGATGTATTCCTGCTGGATCGGCGCCCGTTCAACAACGCAACATCGTTGAACTGTCGAAGAAAGACTCACACTCCACAGACGGACCCATGCTAAGCCTTTCGACGATAGAGGAGCAATGCAGAATCGGGTGCCTTCAGCAACCGAATCTCAAGGCCTTTATCGCGAAGCTGTCTTCCTGCAATAAGGTTCTTCTCGCCCGTATCCACGTTGGTGATTTCGTACTGAGAGTCAATTCCAATTGCTTTGAGTGGAAGGCTGGCCTGACTGTAATTTGCGTGGGGACGTTTGAGCACGACGATCATACCTTTGCCTTCTTCCGGCAAGTCCAGCTGGTATGCCATCCATGTGTCGAGAGTCTGCGTATACTCTGTCAACGGATAGTAGTCGCCGTAGAAGTATGGGGCGATCGAGCGATATTGCTCAAGTGACTTCTTAATCTCGGCGAATGGGAAATTGGATAGTCCGGCTTGCGCTGCGGCATGTCGCCCGAAGTAAAGAGCCCGTAGGATAAACCAGTGGTCATTCCGCTGCGTACCGATATTGATCGTCCGCGGAAAGATTCCCAGCCAAGGTCGTATGAAGCGGCACCCAAAGGAGCAGACCGTAGCTGTGATTCTGATTGGCAAGAATATCGCCAACGAAATCGGTTCGTGAGAGCGGGGTGCTGCGCCCAATCGTTTCGAGGTCGATGCGACGACCTCCGCTGGCACAATCGTCAATGATTAGACTTGGGGTGGCGGCGCAATAACTCATCCCAAAACGCATACAAGTCCTTCAACCCAGCGAATCTCGGTCATTCCCTGTCTGTCAGGAGCATCCGCGGCGCGCCAGAACTGTAGCGGCGCAATGTTGGAGTCGTTGCGAAAGCAGTCCAGACCGAATTCATCAATCTTGCCTGAGATAAAATTCGTGAGAAATTCCCGTGCCTCAGGAATACCCAGATTGAACAGCCGGTCATTTTCCTGCATCTGATTCCGGTTACTCTCATTTGGGTATCCAACGCGGATCAGACATTGGAATATCCCAGTCGCCCCTGGAGCCAAAGCCCCTGTAGACCCGCCTGTCCTCGGGCACGTCAAGCAGCCACTGGGCATGCTCCGTGTACCAGGGTGTTCCTTCGCAGACTCGTTCCGGCTCAAACCAAAGAAGCAGCTTGCGCCCCGACGAATGTAAGAGCATCGCTGATCGGCTTGAGGCCGTCAGGATACAACTCTTTTTTTGCTTCCCAGTTTCCTGCGTTTTGCCACCATGGGCCCCGGCCAAACCATTCTGCATCGATCCAGTAGTAGTCCATGGGAAGATCATGCGCAACGATGTGCCTGATGTTTTCCAGGTGATCCGAGGCTGGCGTTCCGCCCCAATTGTAGTTAGTCATCGGCGTATGTAAGCTCTTGCCATCAGCCACAGGTCGGTGGTGTGCCAGGATGAATCGGCGAAGAAGATTGTGGCCGCGACTAGGTTCTCCGCTCCAGAAGAGCATCAGAATCTTCGGAGTACGGATTTCCTCGCCCGGATGCAGCGTCAGGTGCGTCAGAGCCATTCCTGCTTTGACTTGGAATTTTGAATTCGCCTCAGCATGATCGAAGTCCGCTGCCCATTCTCCCGACCAGCCGATCGCCATCATGGCGCCCTGTGCATTGGCTTCGATGTTAAAGAAAGGAAGATATTGGCTGGAGGATCGTCCTCCTCCCGGTTGTAAGTGCATGCTACCCTGCTTGCCGAGCACTCTCGTCAGAGGCATGAAATCATCCGGTGAGCAAGCCGCGCCCCTGGAGTAATGAATGATTGGATCACCGGCGGCGGACGACAGCGTCGCATGCAAAGGCTGGATGCTCTGCAATATCGGAGTATCTGAAGCGCCAGTATTCTTGAAATGCAGGACCCACTCGACTGCAGGGAAGTCCTTGAAGTGAGTTGCTACTGCGCGAACCACTAGCCCTGTATCGGGATCTGTGTAGATCGTCTCCTGCTGAGCTTTTGTGGCGTCCAGGTCAGAATGTTTGACTTCAAATTTCCAACTCGGAAGGATATCCCTGGACTGGCGGTCGCCGTACACGAACGAAAATGGCGGCTCGAGTAACTCCCGAAGTAACTCGCTTTGGGACGTCTCTGGTTTTGCAACTGGCAGATGAAAGGCGCGAGCCCACGACCGGGCCATCTCCATCTCCAGATTCGTGCCTGACTCATTCGTCATCACGGAGACTTGAGAATCCCAAGGTTCATCGGCAAAGACAAGGTCGGCTGCGTCGCTCCTGAGCCCTGCAGCCATTGTGGCTGCTCCCGCACTCAGCAGCATGAAGCGGCGTCTACTTATGGCGTTGTTTGTCATGGGTGCATTTGACCACAAGATTTGTAGCTGACAGGGTTGAGACCGTCAAGCGATAGTACGAAGGTGTTCCGCCAATAACTGCTGTTGCCATGCACAATTCTGATCTCTTTTCACCATTCATCAAGTTCTCAGGCGCGCTCGCCTGAAACTGGGAACGCGTTGTCTCAGCACGCTCTTCGAGATTGTATGCGCTTGCAGGCGTCGCTCCTCGGAACGTAAATGGATTGCAAATGTTGAGCACAAAGAACCACCTTTGGAAGTGTGTTCAACCTATAGAACTATTCTTGACAATCCCAAGTTGGAAAAGTTTAGATGATCCGCACACTAGAACACATACTCAGAGTGCTTAGCTGGTTGCGACAAGCATCGTCGACCCACACGAGCTAAGTGGCAGTGTTTCGGATCCCGCTTTTCAGTTTGATTGCCTGCCGCACTTCAGGACTCTCTAATGTCTTCAAAATTGTTGACAGTTTTGTCTTGACACCGGAACCATCGCGGTATTAGGGTCCGGTTGCTGTACTCCGAATTTCATCGCAGTTGTTCGTGCAGCGGGCTACTAATCCTGCGAGGTACAGCCCAGGCGGATGAGAGACCACGTAGCACGAAAGAACTCTTGGGCACCGGGATTGCAGGATATGTCCAGATCGAAAAAAGATGGAAGTTCTAGCGGTCAAGGATCCTGGTTCAAATGTGTCGAACGAGCGGTATGACAGCTCGGCAATTGACCGTGTGGAAAGGTCGCACGGCGTAAGTATTTTTGGGAGGATCCAAATGCTCAAGAGGATGTTGTGGTTGGTGGTACTGCTGTTGACAGGCTGCTTTCTCGCGCAGCCCGCTGACGCGCAAACGCTCAACGGGCTACTGACGGGAACGGTTGTCGATCCCGGTGGCGCTGCTGTGCCGGGTGTGCAGGTCACGGCGGTGAATCTCGGGACTGGTGAGACGCGCACAGCTGTCGCAAACAACATCGGGGTTTGGCTCATTCCCCAGTTGCCTCCGGCAACATACAAGTTGACTTTGGCCCAGCAGGGCTTCGCGACCATCGTTCAACCCGCTGTCAAGCTCGATGTGAACCAGAGTGTTACGCTCGACTTCAAGCTCACAGTCGCGTCATCCAGCGAAACGGTTCAGGTGTCCACCGCCCCGCCGACTATTAACACCACCTCAGCCACCCTGACCACGATCGTGGGCCATCAGGAGGTTGTCGACCTGCCGCTCAACGGCCGCCAGTTCACGCAGTTGGCGCTGCTGTCGCCCGGCGCAGCTCCCGTCGAGAGTGCACAACAATACTCATTCGCAATTCCTGAGGGTGGTGGCGGCATCAGTCCTTCGACCAACGGGCAGAGGGGCGAACAGAATAACTTCACCATCGATGGCATTGAGAACAATGAGCTGTTCGACAATGCCTGGGCAATCTCGCCGCCTCCCGATGCAATCGAAGAGTTTAACGTGCAGGCACACATGACGGACGCGCAGTTTGCCGTGAGTTCCGGCGCCAACATCAACCTTCAGACTCGATCCGGCACCAACAGCTTTCACGGCGACGTATGGGAGTTTATCCGTAACGACGCTTTCGATGCCACTCAGTACCCCAATACGACCCGTCCTTTTTATCACCAGAACCAGTATGGCTTTTACACAGGCGGACCGATTTTCCGAAACCGGACATTTTTCTCTGGATACTGGGAAGGTTATCGGTTCAGCCAGGCTTCGGTACAGTTCGCAAACACTTTAACCCCGGCCGAGATCGCCGGCGATTACTCACAGTTTGTGGGGAAAACCCCCATTGGCACCGACGATCTTGGAAGGCCGACGTACGCCAACGAGCTCTATGACGCGACCACCAGTCGCCCCGACCCTGTGAATCCCGCTCTGACCATTCGCGATCCTTTCCCGGCTGCTCCTGGCGGCTCACCCGGTAGCCAGATTCCATCGAATTACATCAGCCCGCAGGCCTTGATCTACATCAAGCGCTTTTACCCAGCTCCAAACTTGGATGTTGCCCCGGGTGTTTTCCCTAACTACACCTACAACGGTGTGTCGTCGAAAAAGGGCGACCAGTTTGGGGCAAAGTTTGATCATCGGTTTAATGATGACAACTTAGTATTTGCCAGGCTTGCCCGCAACAACATCCACGCAACGAACCCAGGAGGATTCCCCACATATCCCGGGAGCGTCATCACCAATTTCGCCGACGAAATTGAGCTTGGCTATACGCATATCTTCAACCCCAAGACGATCCTTAACGCGCGGGCAGCATATGTGTATGAAAACCTTGTCGCAAATAGCGGTGTAACAAACGATCCAGCGCTGACGGCGGCGATGGGTACCCAACTGGTGTCAGTGCCAAGGCTCGGCGCGAACGTCCCGATATTTGGAGCTATTGGGAATGGCGTCACCGAAGTGGTCAACGTTTTCAATCCTCTAGGGCCTTCGACATTCTACGAATACAACCTGGATGGGTCCAAAACCGTGGGGCATCACACGTTGAGCGCCGGAGGAATGTTCTTTAATCTCCGGCAAGTCGCGGACGTAGTCATCGTGGAAGCAAATGCCAGCCCGGCTGGAACCTCAGTCAACGGAAATACAAGCGGTGCTACCGGGTTCGGCCCCGCGAGTTTTCTGGAAGGAATCGTAGATTCGTTTTATACCTATAACCTGAAGAAGAATCTCGACCTGACTGTGCCCTGGTGGGCGTTCTACGGCCAGGACCAGTGGCAGGTAAATAACAAGCTAGTGCTGAGTCTGGGTATGAGGTGGGACTATGTGGCCCCCAGCAACTATCACAGGCAGGCTCTGGTCTTCGACCCGCTCACGGGGAAAATGTGGGGCATCGGTTCACCCTTCACCGTTCCGGCCTCGTTCCTGCCGGTGGGCAACCCAACGCTCTACCACGGTAGTCAAGGATACTTCCAAGCGAAAAAGAATGGGTGGGAGCCCCGTTTTGGAGCTGTCTACCAGACGTCGAGGAACAGCGTGGCGCACTTAGCCTTTGCTATCTTCGACCAACACGACAACCAGCTCACCCAGGGAAACGAAAACATCGCCCTGAATTGGCCGAATGGGGACAACTCCAACCAGGTAAACCTTGACACCGGCGTCCCAACGTACTATCTCAACACCCTCCCGACTGAG
This sequence comes from uncultured Acidobacteriaceae bacterium, assembly GCA_963748555.1. Classification (GTDB taxonomy): domain Bacteria; phylum Acidobacteriota; class Terriglobia; order Terriglobales; family Acidobacteriaceae; genus CAWKKW01. The sequence continues at coordinate 205,481 of CAVVJK010000017.1, read as the reverse complement.
GCGTCATTGCTGAACGCGGGGAATCCGAGTTTGGGCACGAACGCGGCACAAGACACACCCATCAGCTACGTCATGGAGTACAACGCGGGCATCCAGCAACAATTGGGCAATAATATGGCCCTGAATGTGGACTATGTCGGCTCAGTTGGCCGGCACCAGTGGGTAAATGATACCGCCAACACAGCGAAATTCCCCGGCCCCGGGCCAATCCAGGCGCGCGCCCAATACCCGCAATACGGACCCTTTGGTGCGTACGGAACCCAGGACTCCACTTCCTACAATGGCCTGCAGGCAAAGCTGCAGCGGTCCTTCTCATCAGGAGCGACGTTTACCGCCTCCTATACTTGGTCGAAGTCACTGGATGAGCAGTCCGACCCCTACGGAGATATACAACCCAATTGGTACGATTCAAAGTCGGCCTGGGGGCCCTCCAATTTCAACATCAAGCACTTGTTCGTATTTAGTGGCGTGTACCAGTTGCCCTTCGGAAAGGGCAGGATGTTCCTGCAGAACCCGAACAAGTTAGTCCAGGAAGTATTCGGGGGCTGGCAGGCTGCCGGCATTCTCTCGTTGCACACCGGGCTGCCTTCGTGGGGGCAAGCCGGCGCGGACATCGCCAATACGGGTTGGAGCTTTCAGCCGGCGCAACGAGGGTCGCTTAGTCCATACAAACAATCGGGCGGCGGCGGAAACGGTATAAAACACTGGTTAGCCGCCCCAACCGTCAACAACAATCCCGCGCTCCCGGATTCCTCCAGTTATGCGTTCACCCAGCCTCTGCCCTATACGATGGGAAACGAGAAACGAAACGACCTTGTTGGGCCGGGCTTTAAGAATGTCGATTTCTCACTGCAGAAGAATTTTGCGATTTGGGAGTCTCTCAACTTCCAGTTCAGGACCGAGTTCTTCAACATCTTCAATCACACCAACTACGGTGGGTTCAACAGTAACCTTCAGAGCGCCTCATCGTTTGGTGAGATTTTCGGAACCAACGGTAATGCGCGCATCATACAGTTCTCCGGGAAAATGAACTTCTAAGTTCCTGGACTGCTGGCTCGTACACAGTAGATTTGAACGCTATCTCAATTTCAATATCGGAATCGAGATAGCGTGAAAGTCTCATTTCGATTCGCCTGTCGACATCAGACGGTGCTTAACTTAGTCGCGTCGCATAACATAAAATGCTCTCAGCTATTGCACGGTGGTACCGAACTTAGTTGGGGTGACGGTTCACGAATCAATGCAATGACAATGGAAGACGTGATTTGCAATGTGGCAGGATCCTCGGATGAGTGATCTGCCCGGTACGGGAAGAAGCGTTGTTCAGTGAGGAAACGATGGGCAGCAAAGAGGTTGCATCTCCAGTACCCGAGGTCTTGTACTTAGAGGAAAAGGCGCTGCAGTTGCGAAGGCATGTTCTTCGCATGGCAGAGCGGGTTGGGCAGGGTTATGTGGGTCAGGGGTTCGGAATTGCTGACCTGCTTGCAGTCCTCTACTTCGGGGAAATGCGGTACAAGGCGAACGATCTTGCGTGGCCCGATCGAGATCGCTTTTTCTATCTATTGGCCACTATTCGATTGGGTCTGTACGCCGCTTGGCTGAAGCCGGAGTGATCTCCATAGCAGAACTCGATACCTATGGCGCGGATGAATCCCGCCTTGAAATGGCTGGCAGTGAAATTACTCCCGGATTTGAGATGACGGGGGTTCTCTCGGTCATGGACTTGGCCAGGCTGTAGGTATGGCTTTGGGGGTCAGGTTGGATGGAAAGCAAGCGCGGATCTTCAACCTGCTCTCTGACGGCGAATTGCAGGAGGGTGCGACGTGGGAAGCCGCTATGTCCGCGTCACATTATGGCTGGACCATCTCTTCGCCTTTATCGATTGCAACGATCAGCAGGCCGACGGTCCGCCCTCAAAGGTTCTGAATGTAGAGCCTGTACACGAGAAGTGGCAGGCATTTGGCTGGGACACGCAGCCGCATCGACGGCAACGATATGCGCGGCGCTCGTGAGCGCGATGGAAGCGGCCAAAGTGTAGCAACAAACCCCATGCGATCGTTCTCGACACGTTGATGGGAAAGGGTGTCAGGGCTTTCGAAGAGCGGGAAAAGAATCATTTCATTCGCGTCGAGCAGGCGAATGGCAGTAGCCTGAGAGAACAGCTCGAGAGCTGCCCAACCGAGAGCACAAGAGGGAATCATGAGCACCACGCAGCCGGCTGAATCAGCGAAGCAGACCAATGTGACTGGCAATATCCTCAGCTCCGACGCTTTGGAGCATTGCAAACCGCCAAGGCTCCATTTGGTGAAGCCCTGGTTCGGCGGCGGAAGCCAACCCGCGGATTGTGGGACTCACTGCCGATCTTGGGAAGTACACCGATATCCATCGTGTTCGCGATCGCTTTCCCGAACCGCTTTTTTCAGGTGGGCATGGCGGAGCAAAATCTGGTGGGTGTCGCTGCTGGATTTCGCGTGGACGGGTTTGTGCCTTTTGCTACGACATATTGCGTATTTGCGACCAGGCGAGCCTATGATTTATCGCAATTGGGCTTGCGTTGGGAAAGGCAAATGTAAAGATCATCGCCGGCTTCCCGGGCTTACCACGGGTATGGTGGCACGCATCAAGGCATCGAAGACCTGGCCCTGATGCGGTCCATCCCTAACCTGACGGTGATTGACCCTTGTGACGCGACCGAATTATCCCAGGCTATTCCTGCGATCGCAAACTATGCGGGGCCGGTCTACATGCGTCTGCTGCGCGGGTAAGTTCCTGTCATCTTGATCCGGAGACTTACCAGTTTGAATTGGAACGCGCAAAATTGCTGTGTGAGGGCGATGACGTGGCGTAATCAGTACCGGCCTCATGACAGCGCGCGCTCTGCAGGCAGCGGAACAGCTGGCCGCGAAGGGAATCAGTGCCGCCGTTCTTCATGTGAGTACCTTGAAACCTTTCGACAGTGAGTCGGTTCTCACTTCTTGAAGAGGATTCCACGAGTAGTCGTGGCCGAGAACCATGTAGTGACCGGTGGTCTGGCCAGCGCGGTTGCAGACGTGATCGCGGACTCGGCGATCGCAGTGAAGCTTCGGCGCATAGGGATCCCGGATTGTTTTTGCGACAGCGGTTCCATTCCTTACCTTGTAAAGCGATATCGAATGGATCCCGAAAGCATCGTCGCCTCTGCGCTGGAACTGATCAGAGGCTGGAAACGCGAAGTGAGCAAACCTTCCAGATATCCGATAGGCTGAAAAACCATCATGAAGATTCGATCCATTGAGACAATCACCGTAGGTGCCGGCTGGAAGAATTGGCTCTTTGTCAATGTCTCACACCGATGAGGGCCTGTACGGAATTGGTGAAGGCACTCTAAATGGATTTATTCGCACGACCGAAGCTGCGGTTCGCGAACTGGAGCATCTGGTGATTGGCCAGGACCCGCGAAAAGTTCGGGCGATTACTCACTTGCTGATGGAGAGTGTCTCCCTTGATGCAGGTCATGTTCATCGAACTGCCGTGGCAGCAATCGAAATTGCGTGTTGGGATATTCTGGGCAAGTCGCTCAACGTCCCAATCCATCAGCTGCTCGGAGGCAGAGTAAGGGATTCTGTTCTGGGATATGCGAATGGCTGGTACCGCGCGGAGCGGTCGCCGCGGGAGTTCACGAAGGCGGCAGAGTTGGCCGTCGCCAAAGGCTTTCAGGCGCTCAAGCTTGACCCCTTCGGAGTTTCCAGAGACTTCATCGAAACCGACGAACTGGATTTCGCCTACGACATTGTCGCGGCACTGCGTGATAAGTTCGGCTCGCAAGCTCCGAATACTGATCGACGTGCATGCACGATTTACTGAGGCCGATGCACTGCGGGCTGCCAACAGGCTTGCGCCCCTTGATATCTATTGGTGGGAAGAACCCACGACACGAGAGCGCGAATCCCCCGCAAACGTGGTTGCCGCACGATGCCCTATACGCGTCGCTACTGGCGAAATGTATGACACCGTAGGCCAGTTCTTTACGCTCGCGACCGGCGGGGGCGATCAACATATTCCAGCCCGAGCCGATGAGCCTGGGCGGCATTGCGAACACCCTAACGGTAGCGGGCCTGGCATCGGCGCACGGGAGCTGGATTGCTCCGCACCAGAGCGGCGGACCAGTTGCGACGGCGGTGTGTCTGCAACTCGCGGCATGCGTTCCAAACTTCCTGATCCAGGAACACTTCGATCCGTTCAATGAGCCATGGACTAAGGACTTAGTCACCTGGGCTCCGTCCGTTGATGCGAAGACCGGGCATCTGAGCCTTCCCGACGGTCCCGGCCTCGGAGTGGATTTGAATTTAGACGTGGCGAAAGAACATCCGTATGATCCCGCTGCTTACCTGAACGTGCATCTTCCGGGCTGGGAAATGCGATTGGGTCAGGCGAAGTCGAGTTCTTCGGCGGCAGTGGTAAACCGTGACGGGCATTCGTGAACTGAAGTGGAGATTTCACGTAAAGATCACTGAAGATCTCACGACTCTCAGAAGCACTTAAGTTAGGACAGCGAGCTAGTCCGAACCGACGTGCGCCCATCTTCGATGAATTCCTGTTTCAGCCTTGTTCCGAGGCCGGCTTCTGTGGGGAAAGAAGCTAACCCGTCTTTCGGTTGAAAGCTGCTTGTGTAAACAGATCGATACCAGCCCTCATAAAAACCGCGAACGCACTCGAGAATCATCGCATTTGTACTTACTGCGCATAAGTGCAGATTGGCGAAGATCGTAACAAGGCCGGTGCAATCATGAGGCGCGATCGGCAGGTGGAAGGAGTCCGCGAGTATTGCTATCTTTCGGCCCTCCGTAATTCCCCCTGTCCATACCAGATCGGGCATCAGGATATGTGCAGCCCGAGCCTCTGCCACTTCCCTGAACGCGAAGCGGGTGAAGAGCCGCTCGCTCACGCTTTGAGGAACCCTCGTTTCGGAGACTAGACGGGCGAGATCCGAAACACTATCTGGCTTGATCATGTCTTCCATGCAGAGAATGTTGAAGGGCTCGAGAGCTTTGGCAATCCGGATTGCGCAATTCAAGTCCCAACGTGAGTGGCCTTCGATCAGTATCTCAATCTCGTTGCCAACCGCATCCCGAATCTCCTTTACGACATTCAGGCCAGAATCCAAATCGCGCGACGCGAGGAACGAACCCGACGGTCCCATGGCCAGTTGTCCAGCGGGTCCAGCCGTCGCCATGGAGTGAAAACGCGGCGCAAAGCGGTCCCACGGCCAGATCTTCATCGCCCTGATGCCTTGGGAGAGGAGACTCTTTGCCAAGCTTGCCGGACGATTCAGAAAATCATCCTGATCTCTGTAAAGGTCGGTATCGACGCAGGTGTTGTAAATCGGAATGGAGTCTCTGACTCGCCCACCCAGCAAGTTATAAATCGGCTGGCCAGTCCTTTGCCCGGCCAGATCCCACAACGCAATATCGACCGCTGAGATGGCACGCATCTCGGCGCCAGCGTAGCCGAAGAAGTTGCAATAACTGAAGGCATGGTCCCAGATGCTCTCGATGTCTAGAGCCGAGCGGCCAAGCATCAGATCCGCGAAGGCGTCGTGGATCACAGCCTCAACGGCACTCGGAAGATAGTACGTTTCTCCCAGGCCAACCAGACCATCTTCAGAATGGATGTGCACCCAGAGAAGGTGAGGGAAGCCCTGATTCCGTATTGTCTCAATCTTGACGATTTTCATGGAAAGATCGCTTTTCTATGTCACAGGTGGGCTGAATACAGAGGGCGACACCCGTGAGTTCTCTAAGAAAGTAGCGCTAAGCTCAAGGGCAGCCAACGCAAACCCATGCAGCTCGGCTAGTCGAGTTCCAAGCCTCCCGAGATATTAAGACGGTTGGCAGTTACATAGGATGCTGTCTGGGTTGTGAGCCAAACGATCCCCTCTGCTACCTCTTCCGGAGTGGTGCGCCGGCGAAGTGGAATATCTACAGTACGTGATTGCACGTAGGTTTCGAGATCGACGCCGGCAGCGATGGCATTCGCCTTCTCGGTCTCCTGTTGCATCGGAGTATCCATACGGCCGGGTGCCACTGCATTCACCGTGATTCCATACACTCCGAGCGCGGCAGCGGCCGTGCGCGTGATGTAATCGACGGCTGCTTTCGATGTGGCGTATGAGGTGTAGTTAGTAAGTGTCATCCGGGTGGCTGGCGAGGATACATTCACGATCCTGCCCCCTCCGGACTCTTTCATGACTCGGGCCGCAGCCTGCAACAGGAAGAACAGCGCCTTGACATTTACGGCGAAGACCTTGTCCCACTCTCCTTCAGTGACGTCCAAAAGAGACTTCCACTGAAGACACGGCCGCGTTGTTAATGAGCACATCGAGACGCCCAAACTGGTCTATGGTCTTTGCAACCACGGCCTGAGGAGCGCCAGGGCCGGCTATATTTGCCGCGATCGCTGCACATTCCCCTGCGTCTTTCCTTAATTCGCTTACCGTTTCGTTCAGCAATCCTTCATTCAGATCTACCAGGGCCACCTTGGCTCCGCGTGTGGCAAATGCTCGTGCGCACGCCTTTCCAAGGCCCTGAGCCGCTCCAGTAATCAGGACCACCTTACCCTCGAGTGGAAGAGAATTTGCCGTCATCGAATCTCCTCGGATTATTCCTTTAGCAATTTCGGTGTAGTACTAGAAATCATTTTGTGCTTGTTTCAACAATCGCCCGTCAATGAGTGAGTGGTTCACAAACCCCTCTGAGGCTGCGGAATCAATGAGCATCTTCAAGAGCAATGACTGGGTCCCAGATGATCGGTTCGGCACGGTCCTTGTCGTTGCGCTTCACTACAAATCGTAGGGTGTCGCCCTTGTGCAGAGCCAGATCCTTCATGCTGAAAGGCACGGGCTTACCGAACACGGGAACATTAGCCCAATCGGGCTCTGGCCAAATCTTCTTGCCGTTGTGTTCGATTCGAACAAATACAGCGAAGGATGGCTCGGCACTTGGATCCTTCTGCAGTTCACCGGACACGCTGCCCGAGCCATCTCGGGGAACCACGAAAGTTCTAGACAGTTCGGCCGATGCCGAGGGTTGCATCCAAATTCGTCCGATGCGTCCAAGCCCAGACCCTGTCCAATACCCTTCGTAGCCTCCACCTTTCCAAGTCAGTTCTTGATAACTGGCTCCGTCCGAGGTTTGTTCATAACTCCAGCCATCTCTGCCCTGGGTCGGCCAAAATTCTCCAAGAGGTTCATGCCTCTCAGGCTCGCCGCTGATTGCGTGCGCTTCAACGAGGGCGCTGCGATTGCCATTTCCGTCCACAGTCCTGACTTGATAGTTTCTATCCAAATGGGAACGTGCTCCCGAGGAGTGATCGAAAAAGAACGTCCCTTTCGCCGACCTTCCGATCAGGTGGTCGTCCTTCAGAACTTCGTAGTAAGAGATCCAGTCCTGACCGGAGGCGACGGACCACGATACTTCGATACCCTGGGCTCCAATATTTGTACCAACCCGCTTGGTGACGTTGGACGGTGGCAAGGGCCGCGCCTTGTCTGCGCCCGATCCGGGATACTCTGGCAAATTAAGGAAGATGAGCTCACCAGGAGCAACGCTTGGAAGCTGCACACCCTTTGCCATAAGGATCTTGCCTGATTGCTGCGTGCGGAATTGAGAATGATACGTCTGGACTGTGTACATCTGGTCTGGTTGAAGTCCGCGCGGGTAGACAGTGATCGGCTTGTCCAAACCGGGTTCCAGCTGCACCGGCTTGTCGAGCTTGGCATACTTGAAACCACGTGAGTCAACGAGCGCGCGACTCATGTCCAATGTAACCGAAGCCAGTACAGTCTTGTCCGACTCCCGCAACAAGCTAATCGAATAGACGCCGCGATTATTTCTGGAATTGAACTGCCCCAGTTCTGTAATCGTGAGCGGATTGGCTCCGGCCTGGAAAGACATGCCAAAAAATTGTGTTCCGACCTTATTGGAAAGGCCGGGTTTTTCAACCTGCGTGACGAACGATTCTTCACCTTGCGCTGTCGAGTAACGGAAATTCAGTGGTCCGAAACATTCGCCGGGCACGCCGTAGTAGCGATACTCGTGATCGATTGGATCCGAGTAGATGCCGGTATCGGGCGTTGCTACATCCGTCGTGAAAACCTGCGCCATCTGCGTTGGGCCACCTTCAAAATGGTCGCCGTCGGTGTTAGACACCGGCCTGCTGACCAGAATGTATCCCGTGCCAGTCTTGGCGTGCTTGGTGATGATGACTCCGGCTGACCCATTCGGATTCATTCGCTGGAAATACCAGATTGGGTCGTCGCCCGTTACATTCGGACGGAACACATGGCTCCAGCGGCCAACCACTCCGCACGCCAAAAAGTAATGATAGAGTTCCCAGTCTTTACGAATGTTCTCCAAGTCCGCGCCATCGCCTGGATCGCGATACCAAGTGGGATTCAGTGCTAGATGCGTGCGATCACTGGACGCGTTGTAGTAAGTATGGTCAAAATCACTTACGTTGTGCAGTTTGTCGGGCGAGACGAGCAATGAGGTGTAATACCCACTGTACGGTCCGACTCCCCCGTCGGTGTACTCTCCTGACTCCGCGAACCGGGCAATGTCGTAGCTGATCCATCTGCCGCCTCCGTCACAGGCGTCAATTCCGCTGTTCGGATGTGCGACTTTAAAATCCTGCAGTAACTTTCGAAACTGCTGATCGGACCCCAGTAACTTTGTATCGTCTGCAGCCGCTGCTGGCGCGATGTCATATCGCCATTGAAAGTCCTGCCATTTATCGACTCCTTTATCCAGAAGTTTCTCTTGCCAAAGCCGGGTATCCGGAATTGACTGCTCAAAAGCGAATTCTCCCGGTATTCGCCATTCAGGATGCTGCTGCGCCACTTCGCTCTCAGGGGTGGTGAGAAAGCAAGGTAGCCACAGAGACCATCTCATTCCATGCTTTCGAAGATAGTTCGTGGCCAGGCGCCAGTCGGGTCCGTTCCAGTTTCCCCATGAGTCGTACCAGCCAGCATCGTCCCAGAGTATGTCTCCTCCGGTTTCCCTTAGGAGATCTGTGTAACGTAAATCCAGAGATAGCCGGCGACCCCAATTGTCAGCACTCGGTGTGCCCCCGTCGCCCACCCAGGGATCAGGCCAATCGACGGCCCATCGGGTCTTGCCAAAATACTCCGGGTTTGTGAAGTCCCAGAGGTACTTATATTGCCAGTCGAGGATCTGGTTCCCAATGTCGTCCAGATCGCCGGATATAGCTGCTGTGAACGACTTTGGACTCTCTATCTGCTCGCCAGGCTGAAGACTTGCATCGTATCCCGCAACGTTCAGGGATACGCCGATCTGCTCACCGTTCGGTTCGCCAACCTGCAAGACCCAGTGGCCCATGTAGTCCCATCCAACAACCAGACAATCGTTAGCCGGGAGCTGCCGCAACAGAAGGAATGGGAGGTAGGCGCTATAGTTGCCCTTTTGTACTCCGATTTGTGAATCGAGAGTCCGACTGTACCCTTGGTGCATCTTTTCAGTCTTCAATAATTGGCTTCCGTTGTAGTTTCCGCCGCCGCTCATGTAGGCGAGTTCTACGTTGTCTATCGCGGTGCCCAACACACGAGTATTCAAGAAGAAGGGGTTTTGTACCCGAACACTCTGCTGTGAAATGTTCTTGACCGTGACCCATTCATGGATGATCGCCGTGTGCGGGTATATGAGCCAGTGTTTCGTTACCTCAACCGGACCCCCTTTGAGCCGTATATCAAGCTGTATCTCCCCCTGGCTCAGGTGCTGCGTCTCTTCCCCAACAAAGGTCCAATGCCATGCCGTGGAAGTCGTGTCCACTCCATCGATAGTCAAGCGAATCTGGTCAGGCTCTGAGCTTCCGGTCTTATATTCGCGCGCAGCCAACTTGTTTTGGAAAGAAGTCAGGCCAAATCGTCCCGCTTCGAGACGGACTTTTTGCTCGACCTTCGAAGTTCCAATGACCCAGGTCATGCCCTCGCGTCGAATGTAACCGTCGCTGTCGGACTTTGCCGACCGTTGCGTGGTTATCTGCGCGGCTCCCGCAGATCGATGCGGCACAAGCCCGGTGATCACAGCGGTAGCACACAGCTTTGAGAACTCCCGGCGATTCACTTTCTCCTCCGACTCAATGTTCCCTGATTACTTTTCCAATCACACCAGAGATAGGAACAGAACCGTGGAGATGGCCACAGAACCTTCTGATTGCTCCGAATCTGGATAGAGTAGGAAACGTCAGTGACACACTACGCATTGAGGCGATGTACTGTCAACACAGTTGTTGACAAAACGTACCAGGAGTTCCGATTTGTAGGACCCTGTATGGATCTGGAGATTGTCTCGGGGCAGTGCATCATGAACGGAGAGAGAACCGGAAAGGTTGGAGCAGGATGTCAGGCAGGAGCAGCCGAGGAACGAAGTGCAGCGTATTCAAACTGGCGCAATGGTTTGCCCGCCGCCGACGGGCCGCTCCGACCTAGGAAGTTCCCAGTGAGCTTCGAGTGGAAGTGGAACTGATCCCACTCTCCGCCGCGAGAAACTGCGACGGTAGCTTCGAGAGCAGGTCAACGGCCAGGTCTTTAAAGTACTGTTCCACGGAACGTTCAACCCGGGAGATAGGCTCCGTCAGAACCACCTCAAGATATTGAGCATGCCGCTTGTATCGCTCGCTGATCGACAGTTGGTTTGAATAAGCTCGAGCCAGCATGAAGATGAAGGGATTCATGATCGTATTGAGGCTGTTGTAGAGCGTCTCCCGATTGGAGAGCTGCCAGATGGTGTGGTGGAAATTCATGTCGGCTGCGAAGAATGCTTCATCATCGTTCTTTGCAGCAGCCGATTTCATCTTCTTGAGAGCTTCTCGGAGCACCCGCTCTTTCTCCTCTGTCAACTGCTCCCGCAAGTAGCGCACGCAAAGTGCCTCCAGTTTGGCACGCATGCTGCAAATTACCTCGATCGATTCAGCGGAGATGTCGCGGATAAAAGTGCCCCGTCTAGCGACGGTCACGATCAGACCATCCCGTTCCAGCCGCAAGATAGCTTCGCGTACCGGCCCGCGACTACACTTCAGCTGGTTGGCGACATCTTCTTCAATGATCCGCTCCCTGGGCTTTAAAGTTCCCCGGTAAATGGCGCGGCGAATGTGCTCTTCAACCCGCTCCGTTGCGCTCAAACGACGTTGGGCGTTCTTCTCAGGCATTTGGAACCATTCTAGTTCAATCGTTTGGTAGAGCTATTTCTCTCCAGATTGCGAAGATGAAGAATAGCACAGTGCCACGTCTGCGGCGGTTCACTAAAAGCGTTTACTTCTTCGGGTTCAGACATCCGCTGGAGTTATGGTGAGTGCGATCGGTGTGATGGTTAACTTGACTCCCGGAATGGTTAGCAAACCTGCCGCGTCCGGCAGGAGTGTGCCTGAGGCGAGCAGTTTGCCTTGTTGAGTTGCTCTCCATTGGTAACGTCGACCTGGCTGCACCCTGAATCGTTGCAGGCGCCGCAGAGTCACGTCGGCTGTGGCAGTATCGGGCATGGTCGAGGGCGGATTTTCGACTGTGGGATGAGCAATCCAGACCAACATCACGACGGCTGAGGGCGTGTCTTGACTGCTCTCCCACCGGAAATAGGCATTCATTTGTCCCGAGTCGTCGAAGTCCGCCGGAGCATTCAGCCAAGGCGAGCGCTGATCGGAAGAAGCGCGCGTGAACACGGCATAGGCGACATCCTTACGAATTTCGAGCCAGGGGAACTGCAACGCAACTTGGCAACTCGGAGTGCTGGCGATCCTGGAGCCAAACCCGGTATGACCGAATGGACCCCAGCCGAGGACCAGAGGCAGATGTCCTGCCTGTGCCGCCTGTACCAGCGCAGGCTGCGTAATTGACCAACTGTCTACTGGTGAAGAGAAGTCCACCATCACTGGAGGATCGGGGTGGCCCACTCCGGAAACCTTCAGAATCCAGGCTGCACGTTCCGATTGAGGGGCATCTACCGCCGGCGACGGCGAGATGCCTCCCAAACTGTATGCGGCGAAACCGGTTCCCGCGGGTACGGTGACACGCACCGCCGCAAAGATGTCGCCATGAGCAATTCCGATACCAAGTGCCCCATTCCCTCCCATCGAAATGCCAGAGAGATAGATCCGATTCCGGTCGATTTTATAGTGGTTTATCACCCATTCGATGGTGTCGATGACCCGGCGTTCCGCGGACGGCGGCGAATCGATATGGCCTGCAATATTCTTGCGCACTTCTGTCCAGCCCCACCACTCATCATTCGTAGAGTTAAGGTAAAGGCCATAGAAATCATCCGGCACATTCGTCATCGCTGTCGAGGGATCGTCATCCACGGCCGTCTTCCTGTTCAGCGATGCGTATCCCAGGTAGTCGTAAGCCGTGCGATTCGCAGAGTGCAGCACAACATAAAGCGGAGCGTTCTCACGCGGCTTCTTAGGAGAGACAACATAGAAGCTATCGTGATTCTGTTCTGCAGCGCCGGTCTCCTGCTCCAGCGGAGATCTCCACTCGTCCTCGCCCGTGGCGGGATAACCCCAGTCATCGCGCGAGCCATGGATATATCGCTCAATGGTCCGACCGTCTAAGGCATGGGTTGTTGGGTTTTGCTCGTCCCGAATCGGGGGCCAGCTGGCAGCAAAGACAGTGGTAGCCACCCACAACATCCATGCTGGAGTGGCGGCTAGAATGCCGAACCGCAAGAATGTCAATCGCACGAATCCAAGTCCTTTTTGCCCCCAAAATTATGCCCTTGGAAAGTATCCGCTTTCGGCACACTCAATATACGACGGCAGACTTCACTTCCCGAACTCGTAGGTGAGAATTACCAGGCCCGGCCTATTCACCAAGCTGGATGCCGTTGGATCTGGATCATTCTTTTTGGGGTTCAGCCTGCCTGCCGTTTTTTGCAGGCGCCATCTGTTTCTTCCAGACTCGCAGAAATCGGCTGGACGGCTGGCGAGCCCGGATTTCTCAAATTTGTCGTGTCCGTTGTGGTGTCTAAAGCAGCGACCTCACTCTTCTGGTGTCTCCTCAGAGTGCAGCAAGGTGACGCTCGGATGGGTGAAGACGGGAACTTTGAGTGAGTTTGCAATGAAGCAGTTCCTATGGGCTTCCTCGTGCAGGGCCGCGGCCCGCGCCGGATCACTCGAAGCACTGATGGTCACTGCTGGATGCAGGTTTCGCAGGCGAGTGCGTTGCATACTTCGCTCGCCAACGAAGCATGCATGCAGGATGGTTCTATATGCTTAGGCTTGGAGTCACGCGGTCAGGGGCAACGATGAAGGCAGCCATCAGGGAAGACATGCTTCTCTCCGAGATTGCCCAGGCGATCGGCGAGCCTGCGAGAACGCGCATCCTTCTGAGCTTGTTGGACGGGCACGCGCGCACCAGCACTGAGCTTGCAGCGCTCGCGGAAGTCGGGCCATCTACGGCAAGCGCCCACCTGAACCGTCTTATGCAGAGCCGGTTGATTCGCGTCGAGGCGGCAGGACGGCATCGCTACTATTCGCTGCGCGGTCCCGAGGTCGCCCGTGTTCTCGAAACCCTAAGTGTCCTGGCGGCAAGGACTACTGAGAAATTCCTTCCGAGTACTCCTGAACCATTACGCCGGGCACGGACCTGTTATGACCACATGGCCGGTACGCTTGCCGTAGTCCTGCACGAGCGATTTGTCCAGGAAGGCTGGATCGTTTCTGATCCTATCCGCGGGGCAAACGCCTATGAAGTGAGTGAGACCGGCGCAAAGATGCTCGACCAACTCGATATCGATCTCGCAGAGGTACGAGGGATTCGTCGTCGGTTCGCGTACGCATGTCTCGACTGGAGCGAACGTCGCCCGCACATTGCGGGTGCCCTGGGCGCTGCGCTTCTGCACCGATTTCTTGCAAAGAGGTGGGTTGTTCGTGATGTAAGTTGCCGTGCCCTGCGTGTCACGCGTTTGGGCGAACGGGAGATACCGACAGTATTCGGGGTAAAGCTGTGAGCAACACGTAATCGAACACCTCGGCGCGCGGAACCACTTACCGCTGGTAGCCCAGCCTTCGTAGGGATCACCACCGCCTTCTCACTTGGGGTTGACTTTGGTAGGTTGGACGTTCATGAGGCAAAATGATGATTGGCAAATTGAGTGCCCCCTTCTTGAAGGGGAGCATCGAGTATATTCAGCATCGCCGGAAAGGGTCGAGACGATGAAAGTTCCTTTCGCGAAAAAATGGGAGAAGGAAACGGACAGGCTGCGCAAAATTGCGCTCGACTGCGACCTGACCGAAGAACTCAAGTGGGGCAAGTCCTGCTTCACCTTTCTGAAAAAGAACGTGGCGATCATCATCCCACTCAAGGAGTCGTGCGCGCTCTCGTTCTTCAAAGGCGCGCTGCTCAAGGATCCAAAGCACATGCTGCAAAAGGTCGGAGAACATACGCAGGCAGGTCGATGGATCAAGTTCACCTCGGTCAAAGAGATCACGGCCGTAAAGTCGACTTTAACGGACTACCTCTACGAAGCTATCGAGTTGGAGGAGTCTGGAAAGAAGGTGGAGCTCAAGAAACCTTCAGAGTACGTAGTTCCCGAGGAGTTGCAGAGCAAGCTGAATGAGGATGCGGCTCTCAAGGCGGCCTTCGAAGCGCTGACGCCGGGCCGCAGGAAGTCATACATTTTTTATGTTTCAAGCGCGAAGCAGGCGAAGACCAGGGCGACGCGGGTGGAGAAGAGCGCGCCCATGATCCTGAGCGGTCGCGGGTTCAACGAGCAGCCACATTGAGGGGTCGATTTTGGCGGACCGAGTGAGTTCGCGGCACCGCCAAGAGTTGTACCCGCAAACCGCCACTGGCGACACTGACCGTCGAAACGCACGCTACCCTCAAGCCTGCGGAATTTCGAGCGCGGGTGCTTCGCTCATTCCCCGCGCCATTTGGGCGATCGCTTTTGAAGAAAAGCATCGATCCCCTCCGCGGCATCCCGCAAAAGCATATTGCCTGCCATGACCTCGCCGGCTAAGTCATAGGCTGCTCCAAGAGGACGATCGATTTGGCCGTAGAACGCTCGCTTGCCCAGACGGATCGCGGCTGAGCTCCGCGAGAGAATGGCATCGGTGAAACGCTTGATCTCCGCGTCCAGTGTGCTGATGGGAACGACGCGGTTGACGAGTCCCCACGAGAGTGCGGTCGAGGCATCAATAGCCTCGCCAGTCAGCAGCATCTCCATGGCGCGTTTGCGGCCGATGTTTCGCACTACGCCCACCGCCGGTGTCGAGCAGAACACGCCGATGTTCACTCCCGGCATTGCGAACGTCGCGGTATCGGCTGCTACGGCAAGGTCGCACATCGACACGAGCTGGCACCCTGCGGCCGTAGCGATTCCGTGGACGCGCGCAATCACAGGCTGAGGGAGCTCAGTCAGTGCGATCATCATTCGGCTGCAAGCATTGAATAGTTCACCCTGCCAGCCATGGTCCTCTGAGTGTGCGCGCATCTCCTTGAGGTCATGACCCGCGCAGAAGCCCTTGCCCTCGGCGGCGAGAATGACCACTCGCACCGACGGGTCCTCACCGATCGCATGCAGCGCCGTTTCGATAGCGGCGATCATTTCCAATGAGAGAGGGTTGAATCGTTCGGGACGATTCAGGGTGAGGGTCGCGACGCCGTTCACAGCTGTTGAAATTACAAACGGCTGTTGTGTTGTCAAGGAAGCATCAGGACGCAAATCAGTCATTGTCTGAATCCACATCTATTTCCTAAAGACTTTTAGGTCCGAAGAAATCGCCGAAGTTGGTGCTTCGATCATTGAATGAAACACCGCGGGGGATGAGCCGTTGTTCATAGGCCTGCCGTTCCAGATCTTCGCGAAAATCGGGATGCGCGAGCGAGATGATGGCCTTTGCCCGCTCCGCCACGCATTTCCCCTTGAGATTGACCATGCCGAACTCAGTCACCACATACATCACGTCAGAGCGCGGCGTCGTCACGATGTTTCCGGGAGTAAGGTCAAACACGATCCGGCTGCGCCGCTCCCCTCTCTTTTCGTAGGTTGACGAGAGACAGATGAACGACTTTCCCCCTTTGGACGCATACGCGCCGCGGACAAACTGCAACTGGCCGCCTGTGCCGCTGATATGTCGGTGCCCGTCGGATTCCGAAGCCGCCTGGCCCTGCAAATCGATCTGGGTGGTGTTGTTGATAGAGACGACCTTATCGTTTTGCATGATGATGTGCGGAGAGTTTGTGTAGTCCACCTGATGGCAGTACAGGTGCGGGTTGCGATTGGCCGTGGCGTAGAGGGCGAGCGAACCCAATGCAAATGTATAAACCACCTTACCGGGATCCTGCGCCTTTCGCGATCCCGTGACCCGGCCAGAACGGTAAAGCAATCCGAGGCCATCGGTGAGCATCTCCGTGTGGATTCCCAGGTCCTTCACTCCACTGTCCATCAACAACGCGCACACGGCATTGGGCATACCGCCGATGCCGATCTGCAGGCAGGAGCCATCTTCGATTTCAGCCGCAATCTGAAGGGCAACGGTGCGGTCGATCGCGCACGGCTCGGGATTCGGAAGTTCTGCGCATGGCTGATGATCGCCCTCGATGATGAAATCGACCTCCCCGACGTGCACGCCGTTTTCTCTACCGAACACATAAGGCATCTCGCGGTTGATCTCGACGATGACCAACTTCGCCCGTTCAATGATGGCCCGCTGCCAGAGATTCGTCGGGCCAAAGTTGAAGTACCCGCCGTCGTCCATTGGACAAGTTTTGAGAATGACAATATCGATGGGTTCGAGAAACCGCCGATAGTAATCGGGGACTTCTCCGAGATTCAGGGGCGTGTAGTTACAGCGTCCAGTATCGTGTTTTCTGCGTTCGTATGCGGAGAAATGCCAACTGAACAGGTGGAAATGCTTGCCTTCCGGATCTTCTTCAATCACGGCGCGGGGACGAGTCGAAAGGCAAGTGCGGATTTTGACGTTCTCCAGACCGTCTTTTCGCGCGGCCAGCGCTTTATCGAAAACATCAGGCTCGCAATGGGTCGCGCCATAGTCTAACCACATGCCGGACTTAACAAAGCTGGCAGCCTGTTCGGGCGAGATTGTTTCAGCGAGCATGGGAGGGGCCTGTTCTGAAGACGTCAGCGGTCTGGGAAGAGTCTACAACGAAACAGTGTGGGCTCTTAGCCGCATTTCACCGCTGTTAGTAGCTGAACATTGCGCCTCGGCCAGTTGCCGCGACCTCTGGGGGAAGGAAGGGTGCTGTCGTGTTGGCAAAGGTCGGAATCTGACGCGATGCACCTGGGCGCGGAATGTTCCCCGGATCACGCGCCGCGATCTGCGCATCCAAACACACCATGTCGGGTCGTTTCATCACCTTCACCGGCCAGCAGCACAATCTCACCATCTACGGCGTCAAGCTTTTGGGGATGGACCAAGTCAGTCTGCGGAAGCTGGTCTTCACGCTTATTTTCTTCGCCTTCCTTTTCACGCTGAGCAAGTTGCTCCGCTGGGTGTCTCATCGGTTCGGAGGTAACAAACAGAAGACGGCTTTCTGGGCCCGGCAGGGAATCAGCCTCACGACATTCCTGCTGGCGGTTCTGGGCTTCTTCTCTGTCTGGTTTGACAACCCCGCGCGGCTTGCGACCGGTCTGGGCCTTGTCTCGGCCGGACTCGCGTTTGCGCTGCAGAAAGTTGTAGCCAGCTTCGCGGGTTACTTCGTCATCCTGCGCGGGAAGACCTTCAATGTGGGCGATCGCATCAAGATGGGTCCGGTGCGCGGCGACGTGATAGCGCTGAACTTCACGCAGACCGTCATCATGGAGATGGGTGAGACGCCGGCAGAGCAGAGCGAATCGCCCGGCATGTGGGTCCAGGCGCGCCAGTATTCGGGACGCATTGTTACGATTGCGAACTCGCAAATCTTCGATGACCCGGTCTATAACTACTCGCGCGATTTCCCCTACATCTGGGAGGAGATGCACTTCCCCATCTCCTTCAAAGACGATCGTCATAAGGCTGAAGCGATCATTCGAGACGCGATCATGCGCCACACTCAGGAGGTCGCCAATCTTGCTCAGCCTGAGCTTGACCGCCTCAAGGAGCGCTTTTTCATCACCGCAGCTGATTTCAACCCTCAATGCTTTATGCGCATCACGGATAACTGGCTGGAATTCGCCTTCCGGTTCTTGGTTCCCGTGCAGAACGTCCGTGCTCTGAAGGACAAGATCAGCCGGGACGTCATGGATGGGCTGGATGCGGCGGGAATCGGCATTGCTTCGGGAACATACGAGATCGTGGGGCTACCCACGATTCGAGTGGAGAGGGAGCCGCAAGGCTAAGGCTACGGACCCGGTTACCCGGTGTGCGAAGCAGATTGGTCGCAGGCTCTCTTCATGCTGGGCGAACTGTGATGTCCCTAATCTATTGGGAACTGCCGAGCAGATGCAGGGACTACTCGGCTTCAGCCAACTGTTTGATCCTGGCGCAGCGCATCGTACAGCTGAACCGCGTTGGCAGCGGCGTGACCCAGGACCGTGTTATCGAAGATTACCCACGTATCCTTTTCTCCCGACTTGGCGTCGAGCAGCTGAAGCCGATCGGCGAATGCCCGCAGCCATTGATCGTCGTACTCCGAATAATAAGTATGCGGCGCACCGTGAAGGCGCCAATAGCGTAAGCCGGGCCAGCCTGCCGGATCTGCGGCATGTTCCGACCCTTTGGGTGGATCGGCGGCGACACGAGCGATTTGAAAGCTTCGCAGCAGGTCGCCGGCCGAAGCAGAAAACCAGCTTGCATGACGAGGCTCCAACACGACGGCGCCTTGATGCAATTCTCGCAATGTAGTGAAGAACTCCTGTGCTACACCTTGGTCGAAATCGAGCTTCGGCGGTAGCTGGAGGAGCACAGGTCCCAATTTGTCACCGAGGGCACGCACCGCATCGAAGAACTCCAGCAGCGCGCCACCCGTATTCACCAGCTTCGCAGTGTGGGTCACGGCTTTCGGCGCCTTCACGGCAAAACGAAACTGATCCGGCGTCGCCGCAGCCCAACGCTCCCAGGTGGCGCGCCTATGCGGCCGGTGGAAGCTGGAGTTGATCTCCACGCATGGGAGTCGAGTTGCATAACGCTCAAGGTGCGACAGCTTCGCGTCTTCACCCCAGGTGGAGAAGAGGGAGAGGTGCTGCTTTGGCACTGTCCAGCCTGCGGTACCCACAAAGAAAGGCATCAATGCCAGCCTACGCCACGAGGGGCCGCTTGGCACCTTGCAGCATGGTTCAGGAGAGGCTCAGATGTCATCTGCTGCATCATTGTTCCACGATGCGCGGAGAGCGCTCTCATCAATTTTCGATGGCTGGCTTCAACGCTTCGGAAACTGATTTATCACTGAAGGGCTTGAAGAGGCCCGCCACCTGCCAGGAATCGCGTGCGGAGCGCCTCATCTGTTGGAGCTGTTACAAAGATGAGCGGGCCGCTCCGTTGCTCTGTTTCTATCGATGGGCTAAGGTGTTTGCGGGGCTTACACTTGAAAATACATCTGGTCGATGGCACGTATGAGTTGTTTCGCCATTATTTCGCGGTGCCGAAAGCGCGCGACGCTCGGGGCCGCGAGGTGGGTGCGGTGCGCGGCGTGCTGGCTTCACTGCTGGGCATGATGCGCGAAGGTGTCACGCATATCGGCGTTGCCACGGACCACGTGGTGGAGTCATTTCGCAACGACCTCTGGCCAGGTTACAAGACCAGTGAAGGGGTCGAGCCGGATCTACTTTCGCAGTTCCCTCTGCTGGAAGAGGTGCTCTCGGCGGCCGGTATTGTTGTGTGGCCTATGGTGGAATTTGAGGCCGACGATGCCCTCGCTTCCGCGTGTGCCCTCGCGCTCAAGGATGAACGCGTCGAACAGGTCATTATCTGCACTCCCGATAAGGACCTCGCGCAATGCGTGCAGGGATCGCGGGTGGTGCAGTCACTCCGTCGCACCAAGGTTACCGTGGATGAAGCCGGGGTGGTTGCTAAGTTCGGCGTATCTCCAGAGTCCATTCCAGACTATCTTGCGCTGGTGGGCGACTCTGCCGATGGCTACCCGGGCCTTCGTGGCTGGGGAGCGAAATCCACCGCCGCGGTGCTGGCAAAATTTCGTCACATCGAATCAGTGCCGGCCTCTGCCGCGGAGTGGCGCGTGAATGCTCTGAACCCAACCGCACTGGCCACGACCCTGGTTCGTGATCGAGAACTGGCGCTGCTCTTCCGCACGCTCGCCACACTCAAAAGTGACATCCCACTGTTTGATAACGTCGACCAGTTGGAGTGGAGCGGACCCAGAGCGGAGTTCAAGGAAATTGGCGAACTACTCGACAAAGCGGTTATTACCAAGCAGCCAAAGGCGCGAGCGGCGGCCGCTATCCTGCCAGAGTAGCCAAACTACTGCACGTCTTTCACACAGCGAAATCCCACAGTTCCCGAGCGGTCGTAGCTGGGCGCCATGAGCAGCAGCTTTCCATGCTGTTCGTTTCGGTAGGCTTGAGGGAAGTACCAGATTGAGCCCTGCGGCTGATAGTGATTCCCCCCGCGCAGAACGGCAGCGCGCGTGTGTTCGTCGACGTACTCATCGGTCCATTGCCATACATTGGCGACCATATCCATGACACCGAATGGGCTGGCGCCCTGCGGATGCGCATCCACATCGTTGGGCGGAAGCAGTGTTCGGCCTTTTTCAGGGATCGGGGCGGGAGCGTGCGCTGGGTCCAGTTGGGATGGGCAGGCAAGCGGTCCGCCGCTCAAGGCCGGGGCGAGCCAATCGCAGTTACCCCAGGGAAAGATGCGGCCGTCCTTACCCTGCGCTGCGTATTGCCACTCCCATTCATGTGGAAGCCGTTTCCCCGCCCAATTGGCATAGGCGCGCGCATCTTCAATGGACACCCAGGTTACAGGCTTGTTGGCCCATCCATCGGGATAGGAACCGCCCTTCCAATCCTTGAGGAAGTTAAGGCTGTCTTTGGGGTGGTAGTGGGTTGCGTCAAGAAACTTCTTAAACCCGGCATTCGTCACCGGATAGGTGTCGATGAAGTACGGCTGGATCTGCATGCGATGCTCGTGAAAGCGGCGCGGGCTGTCTTCCCATGGATACTGAACATCGACGCCGATATCGTTGGAGCCCTCGATTTCAACTCCCTCAACGCGGAAGAGAAAGTCGCCGCCATCGATACGAATCATTCCATCCGGAGCTGAGGCCGCGCGTGGAGAGGGCGGGATCTCCACGATTTGCTGCGGCAAGTCGTGCCACTCATGGGCGTAACTGGACAAGGGCCTGGCGGTCATCCCCTTCATCTTCACCATGAGTTCGCTTATCTTCGCTCCTGGCTCGCCGGTAGTGGCAAGAATCGTCGCATAGCCATGACTCTCTATCGAGAAAGAGAGCACGGCTTCATCGTTGCTGACGTCGGGCTTGAGTTCCACACCATGATAGAGATCGAAGTAACGCAGACCTGGCTTATAGAGCGTGGTCATCTGAGGTCCGTCCACGTCATATTCGTTGCGGTTCACGATGGTCCATAGCGTCTGATCCGGCGTGGGCCAGCGGCTTGCGAAAACGCCGTAGCGCATCATGGGGTAGAGTGGCTCCCAGCCCGGACTCGCGAAGAAAGGAGCGACGGCGCGCTCGATGGTCGCCACTCGACGCGTCGACTCTCCATCGCGCGGAGTGACCCCGTTCCAAATGCCCCAGACATTTTCCCAGCTTTCCCAGCCTTCGCCGTTGAAGAACGCAAATTGCAGGTCATCGGTTTTGTCGCGGTTCCAGCGACCCTGAATATTGACCTGGTGCCGTGGTTCAAGCCAGCGGAACCTGTCCACCGTAGGCACAAACTGGAAGGTGTACTGGCCCCAGGTGAGCACATTCCACGCGAGAGCCTCATCGCTTGGAGAGCCCTCCGGCTCAAATGCGAGGGGATGGCTCACCTTGTCTGCTGCGAGCGAGAACGCCAACGGTACGCCATCCTGCGTGTCGCCATTGATTCCATCCGCATCGATTTGCTTCATGAATTCCGCAATAGCGTTGGGCCAATCGGTTCCGGGATCTCTCGTGCCCTGATCCCACATCATCATGGGGAATAGAACCTTGACTCCGCGACGATGGAAATCCGCCACCATCTGTTTCAATCCATCCACGCCACCAGGCATGGAGCGCACCATGTCATGCTGGTTTCGATCGTCGATGCCCATATTCGGATACGTCGCCCAGATAAGTACGGCATCGATTCCGCCATAGCGGCTGTCAAGATCATCCAGGTATCTATCGACGGTGTATTTACCTGAGACCGGGTCGTAGAAATACCGGTCATGCACCATCATCTGAGGCTGGATGAAACTGTGTTGTGTCCATTGAAGCTCGGGCAATTCGTAGCGAGATGGATCATAGCCGATGCGGATGCGGCGTTCCGCGCGCCAATGCGTGATGTCGGCGAGCCAGTCGCGATGGCTGAACTCGGTGCAGGGAACGTAGCCGCCCTCCCATGCGCCGCGCATGGTGAAACACGGCGGCGGAGGAATCTGTTGTCCTTTGGGTGCGGCATGCGTGTCCTGAGCAGATAGCTGTGTGCTGAAGATAGCCACGAGAAGCAGCAAGCCTGGTGTCCACCGCACCTTGCAAATATTGAATCTCAATTCGCATTTCCTTTCGGACCGATGTTGTTCACTGCGCACGCCGAGCCGCCTGGTTCTGCAGGAATTCCTCTACCTCAGCCATGGTGGGCATCGAGGGCTGCGCTCCCATGCGTGTCACCGAAATGCCGGCGACCGCTGCGGCGAAAACGACGCTGTCGAGCGGAGATTTCCCCAACATGAGGCCGGTGGCAAAGCCAGCGTTGAAAGCATCGCCAGCCGCAGTCGTGTCGATGGCTTTGACCTCGAAGGCGGAAACCTGCGCACCGATGCCATCCTGAGTTGCCAGGTATGTTCCTTGGGCACCCATCTTTAAGGCCACTCCTCGGCAGCCGCTTGGAAAAGAACAGGTCTGCAATTTCTGCAGCAGAGGGCGGGTCCGATTCGGCATATTGTCCGCGGAGATAGAAAGCGGCTTCGGTCTGGTTCGGCGTAAACCAGGCGATGTGCTGAAAGAGGGTCGCAGGGAGATCCATGGCAGGCGCGGGATCGAGCACCAGGGGAAGATTTTCGCGGGCGCAGACACGGGCTAGGTACTCGATTGTTTCAAGTGGAATCTCAAGCTGAGCTAGAACCATGCCGGCGCTTCTAAGGATTGCGATGTTCGTGTCAATATCCTCGGGAGTGACTTTGGAGTTCGCGCCGGGCGTTACGACGATGCTATTCTCTCCGCGTTCCGACACGACGATCACCGCCACGCCGGAAACGCCGTCAGTAGTCGAGACACCCGCAATGTCGACCCCGGCTTTCTCGAGGTAGGTTCTCAGTTCAGCACCGAACGTATCCCTGCCCAAGCGGCCGATGATGCGCACCGGGTAACCGAGCCTGGCCACAGCCACCGCTTGGTTTGCGCCTTTCCCCCCGGGATGAATCTGAAAGTCGGATCCGATGACAGTCTCGCCCACCGCGGGAATGTGTCGAGTTACAGCTACAAGGTCTGTATTGATGCTTCCCACGACGACAATCGGTTTCTGCAGAGACAATGGGTTTCTCCTCGGAGTGATCGGGATTGCTAGGAAAAGAGCGGGGCACACGCGACCGCAGTCAAGCCGCACAGAAAGAAAAGAAACATCCAAGCGAGGCTGGTCTTCGAACGAGGTGGAGCTGCGCGGAATTCATGCCACACGAAGACGCCCCAGCAAGCCGAGATCATGGTGGCGCCTTGGCCGATCGAATACGAAACGGCCGGTCCCACGATGTGAGCCTGCGAGGCGACGAAATTAGCCATCGCGCCGGTACACCAGATCGCGCCGCCGACGACACCCCAGAGATGCCAGGAAGCGGGCGCTCGCCAATAGCCTTGCATCGTCGCAGGTTCGCGTCCATCGAGTGGGAAACGCATGAGTAGATAGTTCACAGGAATTGCGCAGATTGCTACTCCGATCGCGAAGAAGAGCAGTGCGGCATACGGACCAGGTGCGGCGGTTTCTGTCATTGCTTTTGAAACAAAGGGGTAGAACGTGCCCATCAGGAGGCCCGCGATTAGACTGATGACGATGCCGCGACGGCTCATCGCGGCGCGTTCTGTTTCGCGCAGCCTGTAGGCGATGGCGTCGAAAACGATGGCCGCCACCACCAGGGCGATGCCGCCAAACAGGAGCAGAGGATTTCCTTTTGGCGAGATGACGTAACTGCTGATCGCGCCCACAACCAAAGCTAGCCCGATTCCTATCGGAAAGGCGACCGCGAGGCCCGCGATATCGATCGCGGCGACCAGCAGAAGATTCGCGATGTTGAAGATCGCGCCGCCTACCATGGCGAGGAGAATGGGATGCATACCGGATTGAGCGATATCCGCATTGAACGACCGGCCCGCACTGCCGAAACTTCCGAGAGTCGCGCCCCAGAGAACCGCTCCAGCAACCAGCCCCACGATGTAGTCCCAGTAGAAAAGTTGGAACCTGTACCCCGGACAAAGCTTCATCGAATTTGCCCATGAGCCCCAGCACAGCATACTGAGGACCATGAAGAAGAGTGCCAGGCCGTACGTTTGAGGTTGATACATTGGCTGGTTCCTTTGCCGTAAGGCTGATGAATCCGGGCCTCGCGGCCTGCGGTAATCTTACTAAGGTGATGCCTTGCTCCCGTTCAGAGCGAAACGAGCGAGATGCCGTGGGTACACGACTACTTACGTTAAGGACAACTTGAATGTCAAACGAACAGACGCTCACGCTTCCCGAGCAGAAGCACAAAACGCCGCAGGGAGAGGATTGTCCTGCCCGCGAGTTCAGCCTCTGCGACAGCGACAAAGCTGCAGGGAAGGACTGCTATCAGTGCGTGCTATGTGAAGCAATCATCAGGTCACCCGAGTAACTCACTCAGGAATGCATCGGAGCAGGCCGCGAGCATCACGGTGCATTGTTTCCCTTCCCGTGGGTGATAGTGACGGATCAGCAGGAGAATGGCGCGTGCTGGGATGACGATCCAGGAGCAGTTTGGGAACATTGACATCTACGTCTTCGACCAGATTCTGCGCGGGAACATTTCGCCGGGCATGCGTGTACTTGACGCGGGCTGTGGGCACGGACGAAACCTCGTGTATCTGCTGCGCGAGAGATACGAAGTGTTTGCCCTGGACGCGGATTCAGAAAACATCGAGCAGGTGCGCCGCCTTTCGAGTTCTGTCGGGAGCGGGGTACCAGCAGGGAACTTTCAAGTTGGGTCGATCGAGCGCATGCCTTTTCCCAACGCATGGTTCGACGTGGTGATCTGCAATGCGGTACTGCACTTTGCTCGGGACGACGATCAATTCCGGGCGATGCTGCGCGACCTGTGGCGGGTACTGCGGCCCGGCGGAATGCTCTTTTGCAGGCTTGCTTCACGCATCGGTATGGACTTCCCGCGAGTCCAGGGAAACCGCTTTCGGGTAGGTGAGAATACAGAATGGTATCTGGTAGACGAAAAGATGCTACTAAGTCTCACCAGCGAACTGAAGGGTTCGCTGCTCGATCCCTTGAAGACAACAGTTGTGCAGGACTCCCGTTGCATGACCACCTGGGTTCTAAGAAAGTAAGTTGCTGAGAGATAGTTCGGGTCGGCCGACCACAGTAAGCCAGTTACTCCCTTGTGGGAACGAAGACCCAGGGTCGTTCGGCTTGGAAGCGCAGCTAGCCTGGAGGTTTTTGCGTGAGAATGGTGCTCCGTTTATGTAGCCCGGATTTCCACTTTTGGCCCGCCATTTCCACAATCCAAAATCTCTTGCAGGGTCTTGCATTCACGAGCGCCCGGAGTAATATTGCTTTCAACGGAGCAGCAATGTTCCAGACGGAGAGAGCGGAGTTAGAGCTGTCTAGAGAGATTCGGAAACGAAACTCATTTCGGGCGACCGAGAGCGGATGGTAACAACGAACCTCTCGCAACGTATGGGATGCCGGGTAGAGCAAGGGCAGTTCGAGTGCAAACTTGAACCAACCGGCTCGACGCGGCGGCCAGAAGTTGCGATTTGGAAGCCGGACCAGATCTTCAAAAAATCGGACAGAAAGGGCGGTCGCTCGCGAGAGTGGATCGCCCTTTCGCTTTGCGCCTAGTATCGGCAAGGCTTCGGCAGGAGTGTGTTGCCTGGCCTGTACGACTGGACTGCCTGGCAAGAGGCCACACAGATGAACCGCCGCAAATTCCTTTCTTCAACCGTAGGGGCTGGGCTCGCCACGTTGTTGCCTGCGAGCGGCGCAAGTCCGCAGGCGTCCAGCCCCAAGTCGCACCCAGAGCGGGTTGGGCCCGCGTTGCCAGACGCTCTCATCGGGGAGAGCGCGATGGAGGGCTACTTCACGGAGGAGCGCATGTACGAGGCGCTCGGCACCCGAACGTTGAAGAAACCTGCGGATCTAAAGGTTGTCGCCTATAACTTCCCCAGCTGGCACCCGTCGCCTTACATGGAAGCACGATTTGGTAAAGGCTGGACGGAGTTTGACGCGCTCAGGAATGCGCGGCCGCTCTTCCCCGGGCACAGCATGCCTCATTACCCGCTGTGGGGCTACTACGATGAATCTGATCCAACTTGGGCGGCGAAGGAGATCGACCTCGCTGTGAGCTTTGGCATCGATGCCTGGCTCATCGATTGGTATTGGCACAACGGAACGCAGTTTTACCAGGAGCAGCTCGAGAACGGCTTCTTGAAGGCAGAGAATCGCAGCAAGCTGCAGTTCGCAGTGATGTGGGCAAATCATGACTGGAAGAATGTGTATCCGGCGCGCTCTCCAGATCAGGCGGCGATCCTGTTACCCCAGCTACATTCTTTGTCTGACTTTGTCCATGTTACTAACTACTGTGCAGAACATTACTTCAGCCAATCGAACTACCTGAAGATCGACGATGGCCTGGTGTTTGCCATCTTCGATGCAGGCAAGCTGGTGGACCAACTCGGCACCGATGGAGTGAAGCGGGCGCTTGCGTCGATGCGCGAGCGGGCGAGTAAGTTGGGTTATCCTAAGCTGCATCTGCAAATCTGCAATGGGTACGAAAAGTACGGAAAACAATTGCGCGAGTTGGGATTTGACAGTGCGACGCAATATGGCACGTTCGGCTGGACCTACGGATCGAAGCCACCTGGTTCACGGATACCCTACGGCACCGGTGCGGTAGAAGGGATTCACTCCTGGGGAAGAGCGCGTACCAGCGTCGACGTGAATTTCTATCCGTGCTGCTCCGTTGGATGGGACGATAGTCCACGTTTCGAGGAGTATGCCGCAGTCGCGATCAATCGTTCACCGGACCAGTTTGAAAGGATGGTTCGCGCGGCACGAAACTTTGTGTCGGAGGATGCATATTCAAAACATATCTATATAGCCGCTTGGAATGAGTGGACTGAAGATCACGTGCTGCTGCCGGATACGTATTGGGGCTATAGCTACCTGGAGTCGCTGCGAAGGGCTATACGGGACTAAGCGAATCGGCTAAGGGCGCATCGGAACGGCGGGTAACTGCCACGGAGGTAGAACGAAATCCCCCAGCAGATTCTGTTCTGGCAGCGGCTGAGTCTCGGATTCAACGGTGGAGGGATGAGCCTCCCCGGCGCGATGTTTTGCCTGGATCAAAAGGTGTTGTGCCTGCATATTTCCGGGGTTGATCCGCAGTGTTTCCTCGAACTGCACCACTGCTTCTTTCGGATTGCCGATCGCTAATTCGGTTTTGCCCAATCCAAAGTGCGCCTCGGCGCTTTCGGGATTCAAACGGATCGCCTCCTGGAACGCATCCACTGCTTTTGAGGGAGTCGGAGTTCGGTCCCAGGAGAGTCCGAGGAAATAGCTGATGAGAAAATTGGGGCCGAGCTTCTGCCGCGCGGCCTCTAGTTCCGCGATTGCGTCGTCCGAACGCCCCATTCGCAGCAACACCTGGGCAAGCCCCACATAACTCGTGGGCAGGGGATCACCTGCGGCGACCAATTCGCGGAATATCTTCTCTGCCTCTGGATAGTGGTTAGCCGCAAGATGAGCTGCTCCCAAGCGAAGGTGCAGCGCATACGATCTTGGCTCGGCAGAGAGACCCTCTTGCGTGGCTTCGATGGCCTCCTGATAGCGACCAAGCGCCATGAGTTCGTGAGTAAGGTTGAGCCAATGTTCTTCATTCTGCGGTGCTGTTGCCGCTGCGCGCCGTAGAGCGGTGATCGCCAGATCGAAAGCGCCCTCACGGGCTTGAGCGATCCCCAGGAGAGAAAAACCTGAGCTTGCGGAGTCCGGGTCAGTAGAATCGAAGGATTCCGTGCCTGCATGCGCATATCGGACCGCTTGCTGTCCATTGCCGGCAAGAAGATAAGCGCGAGCCAAATCGAATTGCAACCAGGAGGGAATGTCCTGAGCTGCGGGCACTTACCCGCCCAGTTAGTAAGTGAATAGCTTGCTCAACCTGGTGCAGGTCAATCAGTAAGGATGCTGCGCGCACTGCCTCAACATCTGTAAGCTTCAGGGGTAAGACGCGGTCCAGGATTTGTGCAGAGTCCTGTCTTCGGTCAAGTGCGAGATAGCCTGAGGCGACGGTGATCAGGAAGTCGGGATCGTCAGGCCACGCGACTCCGGAAACGTCCAGTTCGCGGAAACCCTTCTCATACAACTGCGACTCCAACTCGACTCGGCCGAGATAGTAGTGTGCATAGGAGTCGCCAGGCGACAATGTGACCGCATGCTCGAGGTCTTCCATGGCCTGCGCAGGTTGCCGTAGCTGCCACTCGAGAAAGCCGAGGTTCCTGTATGCATCTTCGAGCGATGGATCGAGACGGATAGCCTCCTTGTATTCGCCCTCAGCTTCCGCGTTGCGACTCAGGCGAGTGAGTGCGATGCCGACGAAAGCTGTGTATCGTCGCGTTTTGAGGCTGTTCCTTTTCCGCCCTGGTCAACTCCTCAAGCGCAGCGTCGATGCGGTTCTCCTTGAGTGCGATGAGGCCCTGCTGGAAGGCGCTCTGCTGGTCTGCTCTTAGCTGCGTCTCGCTGGCTGCGATGCCGGCACGCGGCAGGGCAAAGGCGGAGTCGGGGTACAAGATCGCAGTACAAAGCGAGAACGCCAACACTGAGGTCAGCCAGGGCAATCTCAAAGGGACTGATGGTCGATCAATCAGCAGATGTAACTCCTGAGTCCCGTAGCTCAATTGATCCAGTGGCACCTGAACGGTTCGCGAGGTTACCGGTGCGACTCATTGGGTGGACATACCTGCAAGCCGTCGTGTTTGCTTCTCGATCCTGGAATGGGACTCGCGGCTCAGAGCCTCGGACATCGCGAATTGTTGCTTGGCTTTGTCTTTTTGCCCGAGAGCCTGGTAGGCGCGAGCAAGCTTGAAATGAATCGACCCGTCTCGATCCTGAGGCAAAGCGAGGAGTAACTCGCGGGCTGCCTTGCTGAAGTCGCCTGACTCTGAATACGCTGTGCCAAGGTCTCGATGGATCTGCGGATTTTCGGGATCCAGGGTCAACGCACGATTCAAGTAGGCAAGCGCTTTCTCCGGCTGCTGGTCCAGCAGGTACGTGTCCCCGAGATCGTTTAACGCACCGGCGTGATTGGGATTCAGAGCCAATTCTGCTTCCAGTTCACGACGCGCCTCCTCGGTCGCCAGGTGTTTCCAGAGCAGGTGGCCGAGGTCGTAGTGCAGGTTAGGCAAGGTGGGCTTAAGCTCGATGGCGGCGCGGTATTCAACCATCGCTTCCTTGTCTTCTTCTTTGGCGGCATCGAGGTCTCCGAGCAGCTGGTGGGCTCGATACGAATCCGGGTCAATGTGATAGATCTGTAGATACGCCTGGGTCGCGAGTCTCTCATAGCAACGTGCAAGCCAGTAGGCTGCTTCGGGCGTGTGGCGATCTTGCGGCGACAAGCGCAACAGCGTGCTCAACGCCAAATCATAGCGGCCTGTTTCGAGGAGTGCCGCTGCAATTTGCAGACGCAAGCTTGCAGCAGACTTGGGGCCCAGGACCCGCGGCGCACAATCGGCAACCGTCGTGTAGCGTTCCTGTTCAAGATACTGGCGAACGGCGGATTCCCGGCAGGCTGCGGCGCTCTTGTTGTCTTGCGGAGGCGTCTTCTGCAAGTCGAACGTGGGTTGTGCGTCGGGCCGGACCTGAGAGTCGACGAACGCAGAGGCAAGTTGCCCCGCTGGAGTCTGGACGGTTGCTACTTGTCTCGCAGCTTGCTCCAGTCTGGATCGAAGCGCGTCGGGTAACTGTGCTGCAGGCGAATTAGCGATGCCTGTGACACGCACTCCGAGAATCTGTTCCGTCTCTAGCCGATCGACTGCAATCGCGTGAGTCCAATCCTCAAGAGCCCCATCGAGGTCCCCGTCAATGAGCCTTACCTCCCCACGCCGGACCAGGGCGCGCAAGCTGTGCGGATTGTTGGTGAGTTCTCTTGCAAACTCTTCCGCGGCACGCTTGGTTTGTCCCGCCTGCAAGCGCACCTCTCCTAACTCCACATGGAGGCCGCGCGTTTCGGGTGCGGCGGTAATCGCGTTTTCGAAGTGAATGACCGCGGACGGCCACTCGCTGCTTGAGGCATAGCTCTCCGCGAGCAGTTGTTCTGACCGGAAGGATTCGGCGCGAAGCTTGCCCAACGTATCTGCCTCTTGCTTGCCGAGTCGTTCGTACACATGGCCCGACTGATAAAGCAGGTCCATGTTTTGCGGATGCAGTTTCAAGGCGCGGTTGAGCGTCTGTAACTCCCCGGGAAGATCGTTGGAAAGTTCCTGAGCGGTGGCTAGCCACGACCAGGGATCCACGCGGTCCGGATCAGCATCTACCGCTGCCTTGAGATAGGGAACGGCCGTCGATCCTTGGCCAAGATTGCAGTAGTCGACGCCCAGAAGGAAATTGGCTCCCGCGAGTCGGGGCTTCAGTTGGAGGGCCCGGGCAAACTCCGCCATAGCTTCCGGTTCATGGTGCTGAAGCTGATGGACCAGGCCGAGATTCATGTGAGCCTCTGCGAAGTTTGGCGCCATGGTCACTACCGAAGAATATTCTCGCTCGGCTGTCGCGTAGTCGTTCGCAAGCTGCGCCTCTTTCGCGGCGGCGAAATGGGACTCGATCGATGCATTCGGCGATGACGCGTGTACTTGTCCAGGCAAAGACGCGGCGCCGATCAGGAGCCAAACCAGCAGGATGAGCAGTGAGCGAAGCCGGCGTGAGCTTCCCGTGGTTTGTGTTGGTGAACCGCTCATGGACGACACTCGACCGCAGGACTCGTGAATGGAATGCTAATGCAATTCCCACGCTGTGAGAAGAGATCGCCTGACCGCGCCATTGGGAGGGAATGGCGAAGCCGGCACCGCGTGCTGCTAGTGGATCCTGCGGACCGCAACCAACGTCGCGGAATTGGACGCACCTGCTGCCGTGCGGGAGCGGATGAGAGCCTCAAACCAGATGTTCTCGGCAGGTTCTTTGGGATTCAACGAGACGCCCAGGGCGTTGGCCAACTGCCGCCGGTTTTCGGGATCAGTGAGGAAGCGGCCAGCCGCCTCCGTCCCTTCCTGCTGAAGCCCTTGCAGCACGAGAACGCTGCCATCGTGAGTCACGTTCGGCAGTAGGGCGATCGTGGCGTAGTCTTCGCCCGTGGCTCCGGTTTGGCCCAGGCCCTCGTAGCGAGCCTGTTCCCCAGGAAGGGGACTGCTATTGATAAAGGCTTTTTCTCCGCTGCCCACGACGATCTCGGCTTCGCGAAAATTGAGCTTGTTCTGAAAGAGCGAAACCCACGGGTCGGAGGCCGGGCTTCCGATGAAGATAAAGTTCTGGTGGTCGAGGTCGCGCATCCCCAGTTCTCTTGGATAGCGCACTGAAACCTGGCGGCTCAGTGGCCCAGCCATGCTAAGCAGCGACACGACGTCGGCGACATCTGCGAAGGAGGTGAGCGTGGAGTTGGAGATGTACTCATTGAGCCGGGTATCCGCCATGCCGTGCTTGAGCAAGTTGGCATTCTGCAGGAAGCCCCGGCGCAGGTAGCCATCCAGCGATCCTGCCTGCCGGGTAAGAATACGGTACATGCCGTAGTTGCTGTCGGCTACGACGAAGATGCTTTGATGGCGAGCATCGAAGACCTGGGAGTAGGGCCACGGAGGGGTCTGGGAAGCGGCTGCGATGACCGCCGCGGGCGCGTCATGCCGATTTAACCGAAGGAGCAGGAAGCCACAAGTGGCTGTCAGCAGGATGCACAACACGCCAGACACAATCGCGGGCGTTCGCCAGTTGGGCGACGCAAGAGTTGGAGCTGGCGGCGCTTCCTGAACCGGAGCAGGCTTCGCAGCTACGCGGAACGCCGGTGCGTACGATCCCTTGGGTATGGTGAGGAACATGGATTCGTTGCGGCCCTCTTCATCGAAATACTCGTGAAGCTTGAGCCGTAACTGGCGCGCATGAACGCGTACCGAGCTATCTTCCAGAGGGCTGTAGTCGGAGGGTTTGTGGAAGAGCTTGTCGCCGATCTGCTGCTCCGTAAGCTCGTGAAGGTGGCCGTGGATGGCTCGTTCGGCTATGTAGAGCAGGAGCTCGCGCACCCGGGCACTCTTGCGAAATGGCGGGCTGGCGGCAATCCTTTGCACCAACTGCCACCGGGGATCGTCGAGGAGATCGTCTGTTTCTCTTAAATTCTGCGTCGACATTTTGCTTGAACGCATAGCGTTCGCGATTTCATTGGCAAGCGGATTCTAACGTCAGCTCCGGGCCAAGTCAAAGAATCGATAGGATGGACGGCGAGGCGAAGGGTAGGTAGTTCACATGTGAATCACCGTGAATTCACAAGCTAACCCCTTTGCAGCGGACTATGGCAGTCCTAGGATCCACTCGCGATGATGCCTCATGCGTGTTCCTCCCGGGGAAAGTTCCCGGAGAGGAGAGGCAGCCATTACGGGTTTGGCAACAACTTCAGAGCGCCGCCGGCTTCTCGAACGTCTGCCCCTTCAGCCGTTCGAACCGATGCGGGGCTCGTTTGCAGGTCAGAACGAAAGCTGGCCGATGGGGGTCGTCCTATGAAGTGGCTAGTGTATCTTCTCGCGTGTGTGGTGACCACAGGCTATCTTTGTGCACAGACGCCGGATGGCAGCGTTCGGGGCACGGTCACAGATCCGCAGGGAGCGACCCTCTCAGGGCTTACGGTCACGGTGAAGAACGTGGATACCGGCTTGGCACTCTCGACCGTGACCACTGACGCCGGCATCTACTTCGTGCCTAATCTTCCGCCCGGGCGGTACTCCATCTCTGTGCAGGGCACCGGACTGAAAAACTACCAGCAGCAGGGAGTCACCATTCAGACGGGCAGCACTGCCACGATCAACGTGGAGATGCAGCTGGGCGCGGTCACCGAAAACGTCGTCGTGAGTGCCGATGCAAGTCAACTTGAAACGTCCACCTCTGACATCGGGGCGACCGTTGAGAGAAGCCTGGTGCAGAACCTTCCGCTCGAAGTATCCGGCACGATTCGCAATCCTGTTCAGTTCATCACGCTGATACCCGGATTTGTCGGGAATGTTGGGAACGATCCGGGCAGCAATTCGACGGACGATTTCAAGGTGAACGGGGGACAGGAAAACGGAACGGATGTACTGGTGGACGGAGTTTCGATTTCCCTCGTTTCGCCAAATACGCAATGGAACAAGGGAGTCTCGACCGAGGCTGTTCAGGAATTCAAGGTGCTGCAGAGTAACTTTTCTCCTGAATATGGAGAGTCTGGCGACGGGATTGTGAGCCTTAGCCTGAAGTCCGGCACGAACGATTTCCATGGTTCGGCGTATGACTTCCTCCGCAACCGCGCACTCGACGCCAACAGCTGGACGAACAATACGGCCGGCCAGAAGAAATCCGTCAATACGCAGAACGATTTCGGCGCGACCATCGGCGGCCCGGTCCGCATCCCGCATCATCTATAACGGTCGCGACAAGACCTTTTTCTTCTTTGACTATGAGGGCTTCCGCTTCCGGACCGGCGGCACGTCTTTGCAGAGCGTGCCCAACGAGGCCTTCCGCAAAGGCGACCTTTCCTCGCTCTGCGACAGCTATGATTCCGGCGGCCGGTGCAATGAGGCCGATCCGGCCAGGCCGCACACACAGGTCTACGATCCGACGACCCACCTGTTCATTCCCGCAGAACATTCTGACCAACGATCCGCCTTCACGCCGAGCAAAGTGATGACCAATGTTTTCGGGTTGCTGCCTGCGACCAACGGCGCGCTCACAAACAATGTGGTAGACCGGACCGTGTCATCGACCACAGCGAATCTCTTTGACGTCAAAATCGATCACACCATCTCGGACAAGCAGCGCATCTCGGGCGGATTTGATTGGGATAACACCACAGACTGGCGGGAACTCCGATCTGGGTCCGATCTTCGGATCGTCCACTCCTCAAGACACTCGATATGCACGCTTCAGCGACGACTATGTCTTTGGCCCCTCCGTGGTCAATCACTTCCTGCTTGGGTTCAGTCGTCGGTTCCGCACAGAGGCTTCCAACACCATCAATGGCGGGTATCCAACCAAAATAGGCCTCACCGGGGTGTTGAACACGACGTTTCCGTGTATCAAATTCACTGGAACCGCCTACGAGGGGCTGCTGAACAACTGCGGCGATTCGCAGTTCGCTGACAACGTGTATCAATCGAACGATGGCCTGAGCTGGGCCAAGGGCAAGCACACCTTCAAATTCGGAGGGGAGGCGCGGCTGCTTCAGTTCAATGTTCGCCGCCTCACGCAATCCTCAGGCGAGTTCGATTTCAATGCGACGGAGACCAGCGCTCCCAATGGAACCGGCGGCGATCCGATCGCCAGCGCGCTGTTTGGGCTGGTCAATACCTCTACCTTGAATTACGGATCATTTAGCGGAGTTCGGTACAAAGACTTCTCGCTCTACGCACAGGACACGTACAAAGTAACTCCCCACCTTACCCTGAACTATGGAATTCGATATGACGTGGACCTGCCGGCGGCGGAAGCGTTCAATCGATTCTCGGCAGTTGATCCGAAGCTGCCGAATCCCGGGCGCTGGCGGCATTCCCGGCGCGTACACCTATTTCGGCAGCGGAACCGGTCGCAACGGACGCAAGCGCCCGCAGGACATCTATTCCGGGGCCGTAGGGCCGCGCCTGGGCTTCGCCTACAGCATCAATGACAAGACGGTGCTTCGAGGCGGTTACGGTATCTTTTATGAGCCACTGAAAGAAGGCTCGTTTGCCGATCAGGATGGCTTAGGCTTCTTCAATCGCCAGACGATCTCGCCCACCAATGGTGGCCCAACGCAGATCGACAATGGTGTGACGCACATCTTTCCTCCGCAACTGGGCCGCTCACTCCAGAAGGACAAAATGGCAGTAACGGCGTAATTCTGGTGCCGCCCGAGCAGCGGCCGGCCGGCGGATATCCAGTCCTGGAATCTCGATGTACAACGCCAGATCACGGCCAACCTTGTGATCAGCGTGGCCTATGTCGGGTCAAAGGGAACGCACTTGCCGGCATTGAATGTTATTCCGAACCAGGTGAACCCGATCTATCTTTCGTTGGGCAGCGATCTTACTGCGGATGTAAGTTGCTTGGCCGATGGCTCCTGCCCCAATGCAATTGCCGCAGGAGTGAAGCTCCCGTACGCCGGCTTTACTGGACAGATCAACCAGGCCTTGCGGCCCTTTCCTCAATATGGCGACTTCAACCAGGAAGATAACTCGTTCACGCCGGATCGCACCGGTAACTCGACCTATCACTCCATGCAATTGGGGTTGGACAAGCGATTTGCCCAAGGCTTGAGCTTCATGGTGTCGTACACCATTTCGAAGAACCTGACGGATGCGGATTCTTCCGGGCCGGGCGTTTCAGGATTCACTGGAACCAACGAATTCATCGGCCAGAATTCGTACCAGCGGTCGGCGGAGAAAGCCGTGAGCGAACTGGATACGCCGCAGAGCCTGGTCGCAAGCTTCTTCTACGAACTACCCGCCGGACATGGCAAGAAGTATTCGCCGCAGAACCATCTGGCGAACGCAGCGGTAGGCGGCTGGTATGTCTCAGGCATTGGCAGTTACAAATCCGGAACGCCGACCGAAGTGTACGGACCATGCGGTGGTACGGCAGGCGATGTGCTCTTTGCCGGATGCCACTTCACCGGGGCCGCGAGGGTAAATGTTGTACCCGGAGTTCCGCAGACCAACAAGAGCAATTTCCATCCATTCACCACACCGTTCTGGAATCCGGCAGCGTTCAGCCTTCCCGCGCCGCTCACTTTCGGCAATGAACCGCGATCGCTGGCTGGTGCGCGGTTCTTCGCTGGAAAGAACGAAGACTTTACGCTCGGTAAGAAAACGCACTTCTTCAATGAACGACTGACCGCGGATTTTCGAGGGGAGTTCTTCAACCTATTCAACCGGCATATCTACCAGGCTAGCGTCGGCAATCCGCAATTGAACAGTCCGTTCATTCCGCTCGGTTCGCCCGGTTGCGACGGAGCTGGCCAGCGTTTCGCGTGCGGCTTCGGATCGATTACGAACGCCAGCGGACCAAGGACGATTCAATTCGGATTGAAGCTAGAGTACTGAGCCTGGCGGAGCCCTGCCAGTTTTCGAGGCAAGGCTCCGCCCGTTCTCTTCGGATCGCGAAAGCATGAGTCCTTTCGATCGCCGCGCATTTCTCAAGAGTCTGTTCGCGACAGCGGCCACCTCCGCCCCTGCCTCTGCTCTTCTTCGACGTCCGAGTTCAATGCTTGGCGCCGATATAACTTTGCCTCCGGCCATCACGCTCGAGGTGGGTGAGCAACAGCTTAGAATTGGCCGTCGGCCGGTCACCTTCCAGAACTTTCTCCGAACCGGAACCGAATGGACGGCTGCCACCCTGCCAAGCAGCCTGATCACTGGTGCTTCGTTTGACTTAGAACTTACCGATGCGCGGCGGGACGGCAACAAACTGCTGCTGAGGGGCAGAGGGCAGGCCAAGGGGCTGGACCAGCGCCCGGTGGAGTATGAGTGGAATTCGGAGATTTGGTCGCAGGCCGGGAAGGAAGGGGATCCATGGATTCGCTTTCGCACTACGCTCGAACTTCCCGCACCAATACAGTTACAGAGCGGACGCACAGGTTGAGCCCCAACTTATTACCTGGCTGAGTTCTACCTCCGCCCTCATGGAAGGCCAGTCGGGTAGCTGGCGCCGCGTGATGCTGGAGCAGCCAACGCGCAATTCGCTGGGCACCTTTGGAAACGATCTACCGGCGCTCTACCTGCTCGACCAGGCGCAAGGGGTTGAGACCCTTATGTATTTCGACGTCGAAGAGATGGGGTGGATGTCGACGGAAAATCTCCCGCGGTTTCTCGTGTATCGATGCTCGAGCCTAACTCGGGTCGGTAACGACAGAGAGGAGCAACTCGGGGTCGGCTTGATTGCGGCTCAAGCTACCGGCAACGTACTTCCCAAGGGGCAGATTCGATTCAGCCATCGGCTGTTGCAACGACCGCTCTCTAGATTGCTCACGCCCCAGGAGGCGAGTACGCGTTGGATGGAGACGTTGTTACCGCTCTTCGAAGAGCGGTTCACCTGGCCTGCCTGTGCGACCAGTTGGCGCGAGTACGCCGAAGGAACGGTGAAGGATCTGCAGCAGAAGGGCCCCGCCGAAGTCAGCGTAGAAGGACACACGGGCCTGCGCGCCTATGTAAAGGCAAGCTCGCAGATATGGAAGGAGACCGCTGATAACTTCGAACTGATGACCCTTGCGGACGTGCTCTGGCCGTCGCTTCTGTATCTCAAGGTGAATCCTTCGGAGAGTTTCTCGCGGGAGTGTCAACAGCTTCTGGCCAGTCTGCCGAACTTTTACCGCGAGGATACGCGCAGCATCGGCAACGACTTCAAACGAGGCGCAGACGAAAGAGCAGATTCCTGGTACCCGTTTGAGAACGGCCTGATCAAGTATCCTATGATCGCCAGCTTGGCTGGATCGAAACAGCTCGCGGACAACTTCCTGCAGGCGTTTGAGCGGACTCGAGAGTTAGCTCGTCAATATAACTACCTCTTTCCGATTTACTACCGCATCGCTTCACTCCAACAGGAGGGCGCGGGTACGAATTATGCGGTGGGTGGCCTCTACGCGTGGAGCGCTATCCTCGCTCATAAGTTGTCCGG
Organism: uncultured Acidobacteriaceae bacterium; assembly: GCA_963748555.1. Classification (GTDB taxonomy): domain Bacteria; phylum Acidobacteriota; class Terriglobia; order Terriglobales; family Acidobacteriaceae; genus CAWKKW01. The sequence goes on along the minus strand of CAVVJK010000017.1, from coordinate 167,286 downwards.
TAAAGAGGAACATCTTGAGGAGGCGCGCCGGGCTGTCCAGGTTCTTTACACGGTTCCTGTAGATCGCCTCTTTCATGAGCCGCAGGAACTAGGCTTTGCCGCGCTCGCCGCCGCGGAGTTGGGCAAGATGGATGAGGCCCGATATTTCCTGTACCAGCAGCTGCGCATGTTCTACTGGTACTCCGATCCGAGTCAGAAGGATCATGATATTCGCGGGATGGTCCAGGCCTGCGCTTCTATTCTGTATCCCGCCTTCAAAGAGAATGTAGAAGCCATCCTACCCTGGACAGGAGTGATGAAGCGAGGTCTCGTCTTCGACGGTTTGTTGCGCTTCATGGATCAACAACGGCGCAATAACTTCTATTTCTTCGAGAGATGCTCGGCCCAGGCCCGGGCAGATGCAATGGCATTCATACCATTTGAGAATCTCAGCACCCTCGAGCTCGGTGGAAAAACGGGCAGCGTAGGCAAAGAGATCTACGGTGCCGGCGAGTCGCTGTGGATGTACCTGATGTTTGAAGCCCTTGGCCGGGTAGACGACCGCGAACTCATGCTGGTAAACCTCGACCTGCTGGACTCCTTCAATGGGCAGGAGTTTCCGCCGCAGAAGCTTACGTTTATTCTCTTCAACCCGCACCCTGAGACCCGGACTGCGACCCTCTCGATGCCCAATAGAAAGAATGTTCATGTCCGATGGACGGTCGCCGGGAAAGGGATAGGTGACACGATTCAGATCGCCGGCAGTGAGACACTCAGGTTAGTGGCGGAGTTAGAAGAGAGCAGATAAGTGAGTAAGAAGAAGATCACGCGCCGCCGGTTCCTGGAAGGCTCTATTGCGAGCGGCCTTGCAGTCGGCCTGGTGAAGTCGGCTGTGCCCATAGCGTTCGCCGCATCCGGGCAGGACCCTGAGCAAAGTATGAGCTTGCGGGTTACCGGGACCTCGCAAGACGGCTTTGGGGTGGAGATACTCCACGGCGAAAATGCGATCGCGAATAGCCGAGGTGAGTTCTCTGCGATCTTTCAGAACGGGGAGCGCAGCTTAGTCGATCAGGTCACCAACTGGAGAGCCAGGAGTTGGAAGGGTACTAAGACCCATCTCAGCCTTGCTGGCGAAGCCTTTCTCAAAAATCTGAACACAACCGTTGTTATCGACGTGGAGTATTTGGTCGTGACGCCGGGTGTAGTTCGCAAGTCGATCAAACTGCGCCAGTCGGACATGTTCATGCTTTTCTATCAGATCAGTCACCAGTTGGAGCCGCGGACTCCAGACGCAGCATTTTGGAGCTTTGATCAGGCGACCTGCAAGCCCGGTCCGCTGCACGAATACTTTCCCGCTGCCGGGTTCCGTACGACCAGTGGACTTACTGTTGGCCTGTTGACGGATAGCGGTTACCGGAATCAGTGGACCCGGCTCATTCGTCGCGACGGGCGTCCGGTGAAACCCGCGCCACGAGTTATCCCGGATGTGCGCCTCTACGAAATGCTTAGATCTGCAGATGGCAAGGATGCGCCTCGTTGCGTTCAGCAGACATTCGGCGAGGCCATGGTGCAGCAGGATGCTGCGGGGAAGCGCGTCGATCTTCCTCCTGCTGACTCTTGGAAAAGGTTCGGCAAGGTAGAGGTGAAGCAGCACGCAGAGGCTGTGACGCTCTCCGCACGTACGCCGGCGGATGGCGTCCTCATTCCGTTCGCTGCAGCGGGCGGCGAGGTTTTCTCTCTCCGGGTTGAATATCGCTCACCCATTCCGCTGGCGATGGAGATTTGGGACGTAGACGAGCAATCCAACAGGTTGGCAGATTCGACGCTCTTCAATGACAGCGCACCCGCAACCACCGACGGGTGGTCAAGCTTTGAGACGACGGTACTGTTGCCGACTCTGAAGGGAACGGGAAGCGCTCTCGTGATCGCTGTTCCGCGCGCAGAGGAGTCGAGTGGAACCCCGGCAAGCTCTGGAGAGATACAGTTGCGCACCGTGGAGCTTCGGCGAGTGGAGACGCGGAACCAGCCATACCACAGGCTTGAGATGGATGTTCCGTCTACGAGGAGTAGCTTCATTTTTGCCGACAGCAGGGTACCGGATACGCTCCGGGGCCGAAGGCTTGCGTCACAGTTACACCTTGCCGATGCGCTTGGACTTCAAGGCGGCGAGACCGAGAAGGTGCTTTACGCAGATTTGATGATGCTCTGCTGGATCGCGGGACCTGAACACTTCGAGCCCATCTGCGCGCCCAGTATCTGGTATTCGGCTGCAGGCGAAATGTATCTTCGCGACAGTTTCTTCGCGTTGAATGGAATACATAACCGTGAGCTGAACGAGAACGTGTTTCAACTCTGGGCTCAGAACCAAGGGGAAGACGGAGCGATCAACACACTGGTTGAGCCGAACCTTTCCAACCTGGAACGCAAGTCGAATGACTCAACCCCGCTGTGGCTAGCGTGGGCGTTGCTGAACCGGCGGCGATTTGGCACGCACCTCCCCGAGGATAAACTCCGAAAGGCAGCACAGTATTGCCTCAGCACGTATGACCCGGATACAAGTGGTCTATGCCGCGCCCAGTTTGTCATGGGGCAACTCGATGTGATTCGCTATCCCGAAGGGACCTCGCTCATCTGCGAAAATCAAGGCCTGCTGGCGGTAACGCTTCGCGTCATCCAACAACTAAGAATCTCCGGAGTAAGTGAGCATATCTCGGAAGAGTACATCGGAAAGGCCGAGGCACACTATCGCAGTTACTATGATCCGGCACTCCAGTTCCTCCGTCCAGCGCGCGATATTGCGGATGCCATTGGATTCGCGGAGATATTTCCAGAGTTTCTCTCGTTATGGTTATTCGATCGCAAGATTCTGAACGATGAAATGGTCATTCACCATCTTGATCAAATTCCGCTGATGATGCCTAACCACTTAGCACCCTATCCTGAGACCGGAGGAACTGTGCGGCCCATCCTGATCGGACTCCCCGATGGCGGGAAGCATGGTCGGCGTTACTTCGACGAACATTGGCATCCCATGGTGAGCGATTCTTTTGCAAAGGGCTACGCCAACCATGCTGCCGATGGGGTGTACTACAACGGCGGCAGTTGGATGCGCATCGAGATCTGCGGATATATCACAGGGAAGCTGCACGGTTGGCAGCCTTGGGAGAAAACCATCAAGAATCGACTCTGGGCCGAACTTAACTGTGCGACCGAGTTTCCCACCAGCCAGGAATATCTCGCGACCGAGCCGCGAAATCCGTTCTATGGGTTCCATCGAGTCTTCGCATGGAACGCCTTCGTCCTGGGAGCCATGGAACTCGTTGGCCTGCGTAGACCCGAGATGGATCCAGACTTCCGAATGCAGGGTGAACGTGTAGGCTGAGGCGCGAGCGAACGCCGCTCGGATCCGTAACCGCAAGTGGAAGAGCAGCGGGGAACAGGTCCCCTGATCACGCGCCGGTTTGCCGATGCTATCGTACTTATTAAGCGGCGGCGGCTTCCACTGCATAAGGAAGACTTCGGCCTGCGCACGGTGATCCGATTGTTCACGCAAGATTTCTCCTCTTACCTAAAGCCGTACTTCTTCTGCCTGGCTGTGGTGTTGCTTTCGATAGGGAGCCCTGCGTTAGCCGGCGCGGCGGCTCGCGATGCAGTTGCAACGATTCCCTTGGAAGTTCGTTCGGACCACTTCATTGTGGCAGTCAACGGGACCGTCAGTCCTGTCATGCACGCGGCGGCCGGGTACTATCTGTTGAACTTCGACGCGGTTGGGACGACCACACTCGCGATCACGGCGAGCGATCCGCATTATTGGGATGCCGGCGTAGAGGTACAGCCGATGCGGCTCGGTATTCGGCCAAAGCGGACAGGCGCTACCATCACGTTTTCGATAAACGGTACGGTAAAACTCTCGGTCACACGGCCCAATGACCACTTCGGCGACTCGGAGATGCTTTTCCTGTTTGGCAATGAGCCGGACCGCTCCGGCATACGCGCCGATTCGCCCGACATTCGATACTATGGCCCCGGCGTTCACCGCGAGAACATCGATGCCCATTCCGGGGATCAGATTTATCTGGCTGCCGGTGCGGTGGTGTTCGGATCGCTCAACATCTGGCAGGTGCACGACGTACACGTATCCGGAACCGGTACGATTATCTACGATGGTCCTCAAGATCCAGACCACGACGAAGGCTGGATGCACAAGCCCGACTGGCATGTGATCGTCATGGATAATGCGACCAAAATCGATATTGAAGGAATCACTGCAATCGTGCGCAGTCGAACCTGGATGGTGCAGATGCGCGATTCGCACCAGATTACCTTCCGCAATGTGAAGATCATTGGCGGCACTCCCGGCAATGCGAACCAGGACGGCATGGACTGGCTCGGAGGCGGAGACACGCTGATTCAGGACTCCTTCTTTCGCGCAGCCGACGATGTTTTCGCGATGTACGGCAATTGGGACGGGTACACAGAGGAGGCGCTCACGACGCCGGGCCACGAAGTGAGTAATATCGTCATCGAGCGCAGCGTGTTGTCGACCAGCATCTCAAATATCGTCCGAGTTGGATGGCCGAAGAAAATCTTCGATAGCCACAACTTCACGTTGCGCGATACCGACGTGATCCATATGGGATTCGGCAGCTGCGGAGTGCCCTTTGCCCTGTTTGAAATCTGGGCCGATCCTGCGGGAAAAGGTAAACATGACGGGTACACATTTGAAGACATACGTCTCGAGGATTGGTATTCGTTGACGCAGCTGCGACAACCTGATCCCGACATACGGGATGTGACCTTTGACAGGGTATGGGCCATGGACGGCCCGGGACTGGCTTCTTCCGCATTGAAGGGCGACGTTTCCCATCTCGTGTTTCGTGACGTGAACCTCGGCGCTGGCGAAGTGCAGCAGGACAAGGATGTTCCCCTGGATCGAATCGACTCAGCAGAATCGCCCCGGTACGAGAAGCCTACCTTGCCGGTGAAGTTCACCTACAGCTCGGGACTGCTTCGCGTCGGCGCACCGGTTACGTTCACCGCTGAAGTGAGGCAGGGGCTGCACTATCACTGGCTCTTCGGCGACGGCGCCACTGCCGATGGGCCTGTGGTCCGTCACTCGTTTTCGGATGCGGACGGCACCTTGCTGGACGGATCAGGACGCTTTCGAGTGCTCCTGTCGGTTGTGGACCAGAGCGGTCATCGTGGCTGGGGGTCAGAGTCCGTGGTTGTCGCAGAGTCGCCGCATCCGGCCATCGTGGTCGATGCGCGACTGACACTGCTGCGCGGCCTAAGCCGTCAAAGCGGTGGAGCGAGAACTGAGGACGGTTTCATGCGGATCGCAATCGACGGCGGATACACATTCACGCTGCTGACCAGCACCCGGGCTTCGCTCACGATCGATGGTATTCAGGTCGATAGCGCGAAGCTCAGGCCGCAGGTGTGCGGCTCGCCGGGGAATGCAGTGCAAGCGCTGCGACTCAGTGTGGTGCTCACCAGGGGATTGCACCGGATTCGCATCCTGCGCGGGCCGGAGCTGGAGAATGCAGCCTCACCGAAGGACACCTCCGACGCGCCCGTGCTGCTCTGGGAAGGTCCGGGATCGGAGCGAAAGCCGGTACCGGAAGATGTCTACTTTCATTCAGGGGAAGATCGCCAACACGAATGAACCCGTAAGCCGTCTCCGGCGAAGTAAAGTCGAACACGCCTGATCGCGGAGACCAATCCAACCGTGTGAACTTGTTCTGGAATTGCGCGCGACGGTGCTATACAGTGAACGGCAATGGACCCCGACCTTTCTCTCACTCCTGAACAACAAATAGGAGAGTTGCGTTCGCGAGTGCAACGGCTCGAAGACACGCTCCGGGCTCGAGGGATCGTTCTCGAAAACGCGGCCGATGCGCAACCGTCACAGGCGGAAGATTCGCGCTTCTTGCCTTCTCCACCTCCTGCATCAGCGCTGCCTCTGGAACCGGGGCAAGCCACTCCGCATCCGTCGGCATCTATGCCGGGTGCGCCCTCTCGCTTGTTTGCTACAGCCCATCGAACCGACACTTCGCTCGAGAGCAGGATCGGTTCGCAATGGTTCAACCGCATAGGGATACTTGCCGTGCTGATCAGCATGGCATGGTTCCTCAAGTTCGCAATCGACAATCACTGGATCGGTCCTCTCGGCCGCGTCACGGTTGGGCTGATCGCCGGGGCCGGCCTGATTGGCTGGTCGGAGCGCTTTCGCCGGCGCGGTTACACCGGGTTTTCTTATTCACTGAAGGCAGTTGGAAGCGGCGCACTCTATCTTTCGCTGTGGGCGGCCTTCTCCGTATTTCATCTGGTTCCGGCCGGCGTAGCGTTTGCGGCGATGATCGCGGTCACGGCGTTCAACGCTTACATGGCGTGGCTCCATGATGCGGAACTGCTGGCGCTGTATGCGATTGTCGGCGGCTTGAGCACGCCGTTGTTGCTGGCCACCGGCCAGAACCATGAGCTTGCGCTGTTCAGTTATCTCCTGCTGCTGGACCTAGCGGTGCTGGTGCTGTGCATTCTGCGGCCATGGTCCAGGCTGTTGTTCGCGGCATTCGTGGGCACAGTGCTGATCGTTACGGGATGGTGGTTCAGCTACGACCCGGCCAAGCAGGTTTGGGAGACAGCCTTCTTCGTCACTTGCTTCTTTCTAGTGTTTGCCCTTGCACCGCGCCTGGCTCGCGCGCGGTTCGAGCAGCAGGACCACATCTCCGGATGGAACAGCCTGGCATTCGTCCTGTTGCCGGTGGGCAATGCCGCGCTCGGTTTTCTGGCTTTGTACTCGCTGCTCCGGATCACGCAGACGGAATGGGCCCAGCCCTGGCTGGCAGTCGGCTTCGCGGCATTCTACCTGTTGATGAATTCGCTGCGTCAGCGAGGACGGCTACATGGAAGCCCGCCGCTGCTGTCTGCGCTGCATTTGACGGCCGTGGTTGTCTTTCTGACCATCGCCATACCGCTGCAGGCGCATGGTCGCTGGTTGATGATCGGCTGGCTGGTCGAGGGCGCGGCACTGCTGTGGTTCGCGAAACGCATCCACTCGCTGCTGTTGCGGGTGCTGGCACTGCTGTGCCTCTTGCTGGGACTCGCTGTACTCGTCTTCGTGAATCCGCCCGCTCTGACCACGCCTATCTTCAACGAACGCTTCGGAACCTATTCTGCTGGGATCGCCGTTTTTGCTTTCACAGCCTGGATCGCGGCGAAGAGCTCGCCCGGGGACGATGGCGGAGAGGCTGCCCTCCGTTGGCAGAACATCTCGGCGTTGGCGGTACTGGCGACAAACGGTTTGATTCTGCTCGCTACGGGATGGGAGATCCACAGCTACTGGTGGTATCGGCGGTGGCACGGCAACTGGAGAGGGATGCACGAATACACCATGTATGCGCAGTTCACGTACTCGGCGTTCTTCATGATGTTTGGAGCGGTGTTGCTTGGGGCAGGTTTCTGGCGGCGCTCGGCCTTTCTGCGATGGCAGGCCTTGCTGCTACTGGCAGTCACGATCGGCAAGGTATTCCTGGTGGATGTGAGTGAGCTAAGCCAGGGATATCGGATCCTCAGCTTTCTCGGCCTGGGCGCGCTTTTGCTTGCCGTCAGTTTCGTCTATCAGCGCGATCTCTTGAATCTGCGCCATCCCGAGCGCGAGGCCTGATGCAGTTCCGGACTCTAATCGCATTGCTTCTGCTGGCCTCGGCTTCTCCGGAGATTCGTTACTTCCAATATCAACGGGCGGTCGAGAATGCACCGCAACCTCACGGGAAAACTTGCGTGGTGCTGGATGCCGCACTGTTCGCGCATGCGGCTCCGCGGCTCGCCGACCTTCGGCTGTATCGGCAGGGAACTGAAACTCCCTTCGCGATTCGCACAGCCACTCGTGTAGAGCCGGCGCAGAAGTCGATCACCCCACTCAACCTTGGGGAGAGCGCTGGAGCGGTTTCGTTCGATGCCGAGATGTCGACGGGAACTTACAGCGATGTGGAGCTCGACGTCGACGCGCATGATTTCATCGCGACGGTGGTCGTGGCGGGCAGTGAGCGGAACCGGGAAGCCCCGAGCATGAACCTCGGCAAATACACCATCTTCGATCTGACTCGGCAGAAGCTCGGCCGAAGTACGATCCTGCATCTGCCCCCTTCGAATTTTGCCATCCTGCACTTTCGCATCGTCGGGGCGATTCGTCCGGAGAACGTAAAAGGATTGTCGGTGGAGCGGATGCCCGCCATCCAGCCGCTCTATCAACTGGTGGCGACGTCGTCCAGCTTTCGGCAGGAAGCACACAGGTCAATTGCGGAGCTTACGGTTCCCGCTCACGTCCCTGTTGATCGGCTGTCCTTTACGGTAGATCCTGAGCCGGCAAGCTTCAGCCGCCCGGTGAACATCTCGATTGCGCCCGTGGCGCGAACCTCGCAAGAGGTGGAGCCATCGCCGCCGGTGACCGCCTCGGGGAATCTGCTGCGTATTCATGGAGTGCAGGAAGGGCACCGGATCGACGAAGAGCATCTGACAGTCGAAGCTCCGGATGTAAACCTCGCGTCACCTACGCGCTGGACCATCAGCATCGACAACGGCGACGACGCCCCCTTGCACGTGAACGCGGTGCGTTTGGAAATGCTGCAACGAAGCCTGTGTTTTGAAAGCGCAGGTGCAGGCCAGTACACGCTGTTCTATGGCGACCCTGCACTGGCCGCTCCCCGTTATGATTACGCCGCGCTCTTCGCCTACCAGCCTGCGGGAGCCGCAGCGACAGCAAGCCCGGAGCAGCCGAACCCGGCATACCAGGCGCGTCCTGACCAGCGCCCTTTCAGCGAACGCCACCCGGCCCTGCTATGGATCGCACTGGCGGCAGTCATCGCGTTGCTCGGGTCTCGCTCTCCCTCGCCAAGCAAACCAATCCGCAAGCTTGAGCAACAGAGCAAGGCACTCAAGGCTTGCCGGACGATAAGGAATCTCTGACCACAACGCCGCCTTTCATAACCACGGCGACGTGTTCCAGCGACTCCACATGCACAAGGGGATCCTCACTCACGGCTACAAGGTCGGCGTAGTGACCGGCAGAGAGCGAACCAATATCGGCGGAACGTCCCAGCAGGTCGGCCGCATTGCGAGTCGCAGCCTGAATGGCTTGAGCGGGCGTCATTCCATACATCACCATGTAGTGAAACTGCTTGGCATTGTCACCGTGCGGATACACGCCCGCATCTGTACCGAACGCCATTTTCACGCCCGCATGGAATGACTTGCGAAAGTTTTCACGCTGCGTCCGTCCGACTGCCCGCTCTTTCACCAGCAACTCTTCCGGGATGCCATACTTCGGCGCCTCATGCAGGATGTAGTCGTCGTTGTAAATGTCCATTACAAAGTACGTGCCGTGTTCCTTGGCGAGACGAATGCCTTCGTCATCCACCAGCGAGGCATGTTCGATGGAGTCGATGCCAGCTTCGATGGCCCACTTGATGCTTTGCGCGCCGTGCGCATGTGCGGCGATTTTGCGTCCTGCCTGGTGTGCGGTATCGGCGGCGACCTTCAATTCCTGGAGTGTGTACTGCGGCGCACCCGGCTGGTCGCCCTTGCTTAACACGCCTCCCGAAGCAAGGATCTTGATCACATCGACGCCGTACTTCACCTGTGCGCGAATAGTTTGCTGTACCTGCTGTTCGCCATCGGCTATTTGAAAATCGCGGTGCTCTGGAAACATCGTGACGGTTGTCTGGGGCGAGTAGTTGTTCAAGTCACCATGACCGCCGGTAATCGAAATAGCCGGACCGGACGCCACGATGCGCGGTCCTGGAATCAGGCCCGCATCGATGTTTTTGCGTAAATCGACTGCGAGAAATGGCAGCGAACCCACATCGCGAACGCTGGTGAAACCAGCGTCCAGCGTCTTCCGCGCGTTGACAGTTCCGACGATCGCGGAATCGAACGGAGTGTCTTTAAAATCTGAAATTTCCTGATAGTGGTCAGCCCGCGCTCCGAGATGAGTATGGCAATCAATCAGGCCGGGGAGTACGAACGCATGCGATAGATCCATCACCTTGGCATCGGCGGGAATTTTGTAGGCACCGTTCTCGACGGATTGAATTCGATCGCCCGCGATCACCAGGACAACGTCGGAGCGGTAACTTCCAGACTCGCTATCGAACAGCTTGCCGGCTTTCACGTAGCTGATTTTGTCCTGGCCGTGCGCGGAGAGGAAGGAGAAGAGAACGGCTGCGATGGCGATCCAGGGGAACCTGCGCAATCCTTTGACCTCGAAGAGAGAATGAGTTGCCAGTCTCGCCGCGAGGCCGGTGCCTGTCAAGGGGCCACTCTCAACCGCAGCGGCGCCCATCGGATCAGAAACCGCCTTGGAATTCCTTCATGGATTCGCGGTACAGGGTCTGGATATCCGCACGTTCGAGGATGCGAGCGGCGCCGGACTCCTTACTTATGCTCTCGAGATTCCGAACGACTTCGCGATAATGCGGTGTCGCTTCTTTCCCTTTGCCTTGCTGCTTGAGCAGCGACGCGAGGAAGTAGTGGGCCTTCGCCTGCGGGATCCTGAGCCCAAGCTTCTCTGCTCGAGCGAGAGCCCGATCCAATTCCTGCCGCGCTCCCTGCGTATCTTTTGTGCCCAGCAAGGCCGCACCGAGATATACCGAGCACTCGACCGACAGTGATTTCAACCCCAGCGTATCCGCCTCGCCGCTCAGCTTCTGCAGGGCGCCGATCGCCGACTGCGCATGTCCCTGGGCTACATCGGCCTTGGCCTTATTGACCTTCGAAAGCAGAATACGTTCGCGGTCGGAGGCCTTGGTTGCGATCTGCAAGGCGTGATCGTACTGCTGTCGGGCGGCGTCATAGTTGCCTGTGTAGAAGAACTCGTCCCCCATCCAGTTCGTCGCCAGAGCGGTGACTGCATCGTTCTTGATCTGGTGCGCGATGTTCACAGCCTGCTCGATGCTGGAATGGCCTTCACTGCCTTGTCCTACCTGCGCCAGCAGGTCGCCCCACCCGCCTACAATCTCGACGGTGAACGAGGTGTTCTCCTTGTTCTGATCAAAGATCTTCACTGCCGTCTGCATCGCTTCGAGCGCCGCGCCATAGCGCCCCTGCGCCGCAAAGATATTCGCCATGCTTTCGGATTCGAGCGCGACGTTGCGTTGATCGTCGATGCTCCGCCAGGTTTCGATGGCCTTCAGATATTGCCCCAGCGCGATGTCATATTGCCCCAGCTTGGCATTGGCTTCCGCCAGGTTGTGCAGCGATCCAGCCATGTCGCCGGGCACGCCCAGCTTGCTGCGCAATTGGTAAGCCTGCTCCAGGTAGGTGATCGCGTCCTGGTAGTCGCCGCGATCCAGACGAATGGTGCCGATGTTGTTCAGGCAAAGTGCCTGGTTGGACTCGTCTCCGAGATCGCGCTCGATCTGCAGCGCGTCATTGAAGAACTTCAGAGCTTCATCCGGCCTGCCGTGATCGTGGTAGAACGCTCCGGTATCGATCAGTGTGTTGCCGATGCCTTCTTTGTCGCCAATCTGCTGACGAGTCGCGAGGGATTCCTTGTAGCTCGCGAGAGCCAGGTCCGAGTGCCCGGTCGCATCCTGAATCGAAGCAATCTCTTCCAGGCTCGAGGCCAGGCCGCGCTTGTCGCCAATCTGCTTCTTGATTGCCAGCGATTCCTGGAAGTTGCGCAGCGCATCTTCCGGCTTGTTAAGAGAACCATAGGCAATTCCGGTGGCCTGCAGAATCGCGGCCTTCTCCTCCTGGTTGTCCAACTGAATCGCCAGATTCAAAGCCCGCGTCAGGAACTCAAGGCCCGCTTGCGGATTGCCTGCCTTGATCTCGACTCGTCCACTCGCCAGCAACGCGCCCACATATTTCGGGTCACGCGACAGCACGGACGCAAGCCGCTTCCGAGCCTCGGTGAAGTTACTCACACGCTCATACAAGCCAGCGAGTGCGAGTTGCACGTCCGTGTCTTCCGGATTTTCCTTCGCCAGCAACTCGTAGGCGGTGATGGCCCTTTGCAAATCCTTCGTGATGCGCGCGTGGCTTGCCTCAATCCGGTATTTCTCCGGAGCAGGCAGGTTATCGCTCAACTCCACTGCCCGCCGCGAAGCGCTCTCCGCCTGGTCGTCATGGCCGAGATTGGAATACGTTTCGGCTAACTTCGAAAAGGCCAACGCGAAGTTTGGGTCTTCGGTGGTCGCATCTTCAAATTCCTTCACCGCAGCCAGATTGATGCCCTGGCGCGCGAGTTGCAGTCCCACATCGTAATCGCGTAATGCCTTTACCGAGTTGGTTGAAGGACGCAGCGCGTGCGCTTGCAAATCCTTCAACATCTCCGGACTCGAAGCCAGCTTCTTCTGCACATCACCGGCCAGCGTATCCATCGCCGCCAATAACTGCTGCTCGCCGGCCACATTCGTCTGGATCTGAAACCGGGAGTCATGGGTCAAATCCATGACTGTGGTGTCGATGCGGAGTTGCTCCCCGATCTTCACGTATTTACCGAAGATGACCGTATCTGCGTTGGTAAATTCGGCCAATCGGCGCAGCGTAGCGAGATCGACCTCAGAGTGGCCTGAGATGTGCAAATCCTGCAGCACCTGGTGCAGCCGGTCCGGCGACACCATTCGGATCTCGGAGGACTGGCCGACGTCCCCGCTCAACATGTCTGACAAACTGCTGCCCAACCAATCGAGGCTGGGGTCGCCTGACGCGTTGTAGAAGGGCATCACTGCGAGCGCGAGCGAGGCTCCCGACGCCGCCTTGTGGCTCGACGGAGCGAACAGCTTATTCCGCAACAGGAAGCCGCCGACCGCCAGGAGAACGACCACCACCGCACCGGCCAGCCAGATCCATTTCAAGGCCGCGCCCGAGGACTCCAGGTTGGCATTGAACGCCAGCGAAGTCGCTGCCTGTTTGCCTTGCCATATTTCTAAATCGGCAAGCACTTCGGCCACGGTCTTGTAGCGCAGTGCGGCATCGCGTTCCAGGCATTTGCTGACGATCCCGCTCAGGGTGGGCGGAATCGCCGGGTCGTGACTGGACACCGGCGCGGCCCGTTCCTGGGTTCGCTTGATCAGGCTGGCCAGCGCGCTGTCGGCCTTGAACGGCATTTTGCCGGTCAATAATTCATAGAAGATGAGCCCCAGCGCGAAGATATCCGACCGCTCGTCGAGCTCCTTGCCCAATGCCTGCTCGGGCGACATATAGTCCATGGTGCCGATCAGCGCGCCGGTCTGGGTCATGCCGTCGTCCGCAATCTTGCGCGCCAGACCAAAGTCCATCAGCAGAATCCGGCCGGACTGGTCGACCATGATGTTTTGTGGCTTCAGGTCGCGATGAATAATCCCCGCGTTGTGAGCAGATTCGAGTGCCCGGCAGACCTGCTTCAGGATCTCGACCGTTTCCTCGGGCGCCATCTTCGTCTTCGCATACATCATGGATCGAAGGTCGCGGCCCTCGATGTATTCCATGGTGATGAACTTGATTCCGTCGCTTTCGCCGAGGTCGTACATGCGGATCACGTTCTTATGCGTGACCTGGTGCGAGAGCCGCAGTTCCTGTTTGAAGCGGTCGACGATGGCCGTGTTTCTGGCTAACTCCGGCCGAATGACCTTGAGCGCCACCAGTCGATCCAGTTCGAGATCTTTGGCCTTGTAGACCGAGCCCATGCCGCCTTCGCCAATCACCTTGACGATCTCGTAGCGCTGCGCGAGAACGGTGCCTTCCTGCAGCACAATCGCCTCTCCCTGCGCGAGCGCGTGGGAGGTGACGGCAGCCATACGTGTAGGGGGTGGGGAAGAGAAGCCAAGCGAGGTCGGCGAGTCGGCAGGAACCGACGTCGGCGGACCGCTGTCCGAGCCAGTTCCACTGCTCAGCGCTGCTCCCGCTCCCACCTGGGTCGGCATGTCATGCGCGGGCCGGTTTGTCCGATCCTGTTCCATGGCCAGTTGGTTAGGTTCCAAACTCCAGGCTCGAAGCCGGGAACGCACGCTCGAGTGTCGAGTAACCTGAAGATGTTGGGGGGAGTACCTTCAGTGCAAACGAGTATATAACGGCTACGCTGTAAGTTATGCGATAAACGCTCGCCAGAACCGCAGAGATACATCCTTAGCGTCAGGAGTGGCATCATCACGGTTCGCTTTCGTTGCCGGACCGGCCTACCCCATGCGAGGTGACGGATTGTTTCCTTGCTCCTGACACTGCAAAGGGTCGCTAAACGGTGAGAGCCTCAACCGGGGTGGCCAGCCGGCAACAGTTCCGGCCCGCGGCCTTGGCGGCATAGAGAGCCATATCTACTTCGCGGAAGAGATCTTCCGGCTTGGCATGATTCCCATTGGCGGCTGGCCAGTGCGCCCACGCTGACGGTGATCGAAAGCGGGCCGGCGGAGGTTTTAATCGGTGCGGCTGCGATGATGCGCCTGACCTCTTCGCCGCGATCGAGCGCCTTTTCTTCAGAACAATTGTTCAGCACCATCAAGAACTCTTCGCCGCCATATCGGCCCACGAAGTCGTAGGACCGCACGCAACTCAACAGCCTGCGCGCCACCTCGCGCAGCACCTCGTCGCCGACCATGTGACCGTAGGTGTCGTTCACTTGCTTGAAGTGGTCGAGGTCAGCCAGCAGAATGGTCGTGCACCCATGTTCTCGCCGGGTACGCGCGATTTCGTGCCCGAGAAGCTCCAGGATCACCCCCGATTCAACAGAGCCGTCAGGGCGTCGTGAGTGGCCTTGTAGCGCATGTCTTCCCGCGCTTCCACCAGGCTATCTTCCAGTTGCAGGATGCGCAGACCGGTCCGCAGCCGCGCTTTCAATTCCTCCGGATCAAACGGCTTTACCAGATAGTCGTCCGCTCCCGATTCCAGTCCCTTCACCACATCGGTCTTGGAATTGCGCGAGGTGAGCAGCAGGATGTGCACGTAGCGCTGCGCGCGGCGTTTGCGCACCTCGCGACACACGCCGGGGCCATCCAACTCCGGCATCATCCAGTCCAGCAGCGCCAGCCTGGGACCGTCGGGGTGACACAGCTCCTCCGCGGCTTGACGGCCGTCGCTCACGGCCAGCACTTCATAACCGGAACGTTCAAGGATCCGCTGCAATAATCGGCGGGAGAGCACCTCGTCGTCCGCGATGAGGATCTTCATCGTGCAGCGTTCTCCACGTACGCGATTACGGCCGGCACGAGGACGGCGAGATCGCGGTCAAACTCCTCAAACGCGAGTTGGACGGCCACCGCGTTGCCGATCTCTGCCAGGTTCTCCACCTCGGCTGCTCGTTCCGCACTTCGCGTCATGGAGAGATTGCCCAGCATGCCTTTTAACGTGTGCGATGCCACCCGGACGCGCGTCATCGCGCCCAGATCGAGCGCGGCTCGCAGCTCCATGTAGAGTCCGGGGAGCTCGGTCTGAAAGAGTCCCAGCAGTTCCAGCAGCAGTTCGCGGTCCTGATCGAGCCGGTCCAGCAACTCGCGAATATTCATCAGTTCTTCCAGAGCTGGACGGTTCGTCGGTGTCATCCTCGCTGTCTCATGTACATCCACTGGTATTCCTCCACTCCCATCCGGGCCGCCTGCGATTATCCGGTTCATGAGCTCACCCCGCGAGGGTTCCTGCTCGGTTTCGAGATACTCTTCCAGCAACCTGTCCAACTCCTGCGGACGAATGGGTTTCGACAGGTATCCGTCCATGCCCGCGCCCATGCAGCGTTCAAGGTCGCCCTTCATCGCGTGCGCGGTGAGTGCGATGATCGGCTGATGGTTGCTGCTCGCCGCCTCGCTCTGCCGCAGCGCCTTGGTGGCTTCGATTCCATCCATCACCGGCATCTGCACATCCATCAGGACAAGATCGAAGCTGGAGAGGTAGAGCGCATCCAGCGCCTCGCGTCCGTTCTCCACCACCGACACCAAGTGGCCGCGCTTTTCGAGCAAACGCGTCGCCAGCCGCTGGTTCACATGGTTATCTTCAGCCAGCAGTATGCGCAGCGAGCGGGTGGTGTGTGTGGGTTCCTGATAGGTAGCCGTGCTCTCACTTAAGACACGCAACTCAGTCCGGCGCCAGCTTCCCAGAACGCGGGTGATGGCATCGCGGAGTTCCGACTGGCGTACCGGCTTGACCAGGTAGCCGGCCAGGTTCAAGATGGCGGCACCGCGCGATATCTCCGCGATGCCCGGCCGAGGTCAGCATCACAATGGCTAGCTCGGAGGCAAGCCTGGTGTGAGCAATCCGCTCCACTAATCCAAACCCATCCATCTTGGGCATGTGCATGTCGGTCAGCACCAGCGAGAACGGATCGTCTTCGCTGCTCGCCGCATGCAGGGCTTCGAGGGCTTTCTGCCCGCTTTCGACCGCCATCGGCCGCATCTCCCAACGCGTCAACATGCTCTGCAGGATGCGGCGGTTGGTCTGATTATCGTCGACCACCAGGACGCGGATTCCCCGTAGAGCCTGAACGGAAACCGGGTCGATGGCCGGCGCTGCCTTGCCCTCCGGGATCCCGAGCTCGAGAGTGAAATGGACCTCTGTTCCCTTGCCGGGCTCGCTCTCGATCCAGATACGGCCGCCCATGGTCTCCACCAGGCGCTTGGTAATGGCCAGTCCCAGGCCGGTTCCGCCGTACTGCCGGGTGGTGGAAGCGTCGGCCTGCGTAAACGGCTCGAACATCAGCTTCTGCTTCTCCGGCGCGATGCCGATGCCGGTATCGGAGACGGTGAAGTGCACGATGCAGCGATCTGGGTCAAGGGTCTCGAGCTCCGCCTTGACCGCCACCTCACCGTCGGGAGTGAACTTGATGCCGTTGCCGACCAGGTTGAATAGGATCTGGCGCATGCGGGTTGAGTCGCCCAGCACCCTGTCCGGAAGATCGAGCGAGATATCGCACAGCAGCTCGATCCCACCCTCGTCGGCCCGCAGGGCGAGTGCCTTGAGCGTGGCTTCCACGCACTCGCGGGGATTGAAGTCAATGTGCTCGAGATCGATCTTGCCCGCCTCGATCTTCGAAAAGTCCAGGATGTCGTTGATCACCGTCAGCAGGGAATCGGCGGAAAGCTTTACTGCCTGCAGATACTCCCGTTGCTCCTGGTTCAGATCGGTATCGAGCGCCAGGTCGGTCATCCCGATGACGCCGTTCATCGGGGTGCGGATCTCATGACTCATATTGGCGAGGAATTCGCTCTTGGCGCGGTTTGCAGCCTCGGCTGCTTGTTCGGCCCGCTGCCGTTCCGTGATCTCTTCCTGCAGATCCTTGGTCCGCGCATCGACGACTCGCGTCAGCTGCTCGGCCCGCACGCGGAATCGCCGGGTGGCATACATCTGCCCTGCCAGCAGCAGCAGGATGAGGGAAAGCCCGCAGACCGCATAAAACCAGCCTGTCTGGTAGAAGTGCGGCTGGAGAACGAAGCCGACCGAGGCCCCTGCCTGGTTCCACAGGCCGTCGTCGTTGGAAGCGATCACATGAAACCGATATCGACCCGGAGGCAGATTGGTGTAGTAGGCGACCCGCCGCGCATCGGCGTCGACCCAGTCGCGATCGTAGCCTTCCAGCTGGTATTTGAAGCGAACCCGTTCCGGCACCCGCAGGCTGAGCGCGGTGTAGTGGAACTCCAGCTTATCCTTGCCCGGCGAGAGCTCCAGATTTCTCCCCAGCGGCAACTCGCGATTGTCGACCAGCACGCTCTCAATGACCACCGGCGGCTCGAGCCTGTTCTGCATCAGGTGCCGGGGATCGATGACCACGACGCCTTTCGCGGTCGGGAACCATAGCTTTCCATCCGGGGTTCGCGCTCCCCCGGGCTGTGACTCCGGCGAGGAAGCTTCGCTGGTCTTCATGCCGTCCGCGGTCCCGAAGATGGTCGCGTGCACGGCAGAGCTCCGGCCCTCGGCGAACGCGTCCAGCTCTCCGCCATCTGCCCGGTAGATGCCGTTGGCGGTGCTGATCCACAAGTTGCCCTGATCATCCGGTAGCGCCTTGGAGGGATAGTCATCGAACAGCCCGTCACGCTTGGTGTAGTGTGTAACCCGGCCGTCGCTGATCCGGAACCGGGTGATGCCGGGAATCCGGCCGCCCAGCCACAGGTTGCCCCGTCCGTCGTCAGAGATCGAAGTGACTGCGAAGCCGATAGACGATTGCTGCGCCTGGTTCGGTGGGGCGCCGGGAGCAAATTTGAACAATCCCTTCACCGTGCCGAACCACAGGGTTCCGGAAGGGTCGCGGTACATGGTGAACGTATAGTTCCCGGACCCGGTCAGCGGAGTCGTCTGTCCGCGGATCGTGAACGGACTGGTCTTCCCGTCCTTCACGCGCAGTGCCAGGGTACTGGAGTTGCTGATCACCAGTCCCTCGGCGTCTTCGCTGATCGCGGAAATAAACTTTTTAGTAAGCTCGGGGTCCGTGTCGTAGACGGTGAACTGCCCGTCTTTCCATCGCGTGAGGCCGCCCATGGTGCCCAGCCACAGGGCGCCGTCCTTGTCCACATACTGCGCGCTGCCGAAGAAGTGCTCCAGCCCCGGCACCTTCGAAATCGCAGTGACCGTGCCGTCCTTAATGCGTGCGAGTCCTCCCACATTGCAGAAGAGGTTGACCGCGCCGTCGGTTCCGACCACCGCCGACTTTACCGCGTTCGAGGGAAGGCCGTCATTCACCGTGTAGGTGACCGCCTTGGTGTCGCGAAAGCGATCCAGGCCACTGGCCGTTCCCACCCACAGGCTGCCTTCGCGGTCCTCATAAAGACTGAGCACGCTGTTATCGGTCAGTCCGTCATGAAAGTTGAACGAAGTAATCTGGTCGCCCTTGATGCGGAACAAGCCCTGCTCCAGCGTTCCCACCCAGAGATTGCCCTGGCGATCTTCAAGAATGCTGTTCACGCTGACGTGAATCTTGCCTTTAGCGGCATTGTCCAGGCTCGCCGTTCGGGGATTCAGCCGGAATAAACCCTCCGATGTCCCCACCCAAAGCGTGTGGCTCCGATCGACCACCAGAGACGCAATGCCGCCGGCCTTCTCCATGGATACTTCGTCGGTGAGTTTGCCGTTCTGATAGCTATAGAGTTCCCCTGTGCCGCCGACCCACAGTTTTCCCCGGTCACGCGCGAAATCGCTGATCCAGGCGGTGCGGCTGCGCAACAGATGCACTCCATCTTCGCGAACCACGTAAAGAAAATCATCGGAGCCGACCAGGACTTCGTGATTCTCACCCTGGGCGATGACCCGGATCCCTCCATCGGGCAAGGGGCCCGGCGGGAGGTACTCGGCGAAATGTCCATCTTTGTAATGGACCGTTTTCGTGGTGGTACGAATCAGCAGGTCGCCGTCGACTGCCACCGCGATCGCGCGCGCCGGTTCGCCGCCCAACTGGGCATCCATGGAGACGAAGCGCACGCCATCAAACCGCACCAGCCCGGCGGATGTCCGCATCCACAGGTAGCCATCCGGAGTTTGCAGTATCTGGTAAACCGCCTCGCCCGGCAGACCGTGCTGCGAAGTCCAGCTGTCGTGACCGTATTGGCTGATGTTTCTGGCCGGCTCTAACCCATGAAGCAGCGATGGTCCCAGCAGGAGCAGCAGCAGACACGCCGGCCAGAACAAAAGCCCGCGCCGTTTCACTGTATTCGTGCGGCCTGGTGCCCAGCTGCGCGCTCAAACCGCAAATCGCTCTCGGGCGCGACTGTATCCGCCCCGCTCTTCGTGGCCGAGACTCACGACTCCGTACCTCCAGGTTCCCGAATCGTTCCCTGTCCCTCTTCACCAATGTTCTGCTCCACTGATTCAACGTCCGGGAAAAAGCACTACAGGGTCCTATCGGCGAACCGAGTCACGACACGAGCAATAGCCCTCGTGTCCACACCTTGCCTGACTCGTTCCTGAGCGAGGCGGAGTGTCCGAAGACGTACATGCGCCTGGAACTCTTCTTAGTTACGTTCTATGAGCTTACTCAACTTGATACTCTGCCCTAAATGGGGGTGTAAATAGCACTTCAGGGTACTGAACCCCTGAAAGCACCGTTCTGGGACGCGAATCGACGGCTACAAATCGCATCAGGCCGGTTCGCAGCGCCCGACGGCCAGGGAGGCGTCAGTAGTAAACTTCGAGGCAATGCGTTTCTGCAAAAACCAGGCCCTCTCTCTCGCCCTCACTCCTGTTCGGAAGCTTGTGTTTGCAGGCGCAAACGCCGGCCGCCCACTCGGCGCCGCCGGCCGTCCCCGGCAAATTCGTCGACATCACCGCCAAAGCAGGCGTGCACTTTCAGGGAGTGGCCTCCCACACCTCAAAGAAATACCTGATCGAAACCATGGGTTCCGGGGTTGCGCTCTTCGATTACGACAATGATGGGCGGCTCGATCTCTTCCTGGTCAATGGCGCGCCGCTCTCCGATCCGATGGCCAAGGGCGCGATCCCGCAGAAAGACGGTCCCCGTTCCTGGAATCGGCTCTATCACCAGAAGCAGGACGGCACCTTTGAAGACGTTACCGAGAAGGCTGGGCTGCAGGGCATTGGCTACGGACAGGGAGTGGCCGTCGGCGACTATGACAACGATGGGTACGAAGACCTGTTCGTCACCGAGTATGGGCGCAATCTGCTCTACCACAACAACGGCAACGGCACCTTCACCGACGTGACGGACAAGGCTGGTGTCGCCGGCGGTGGCTGGTCCACCAGTGCCGCCTGGGTCGACGTTGACGGCGATGGTCTGCTGGACCTGCTGGTGCTTCGTTACATGGCCTGGGATTTTGACGACATCTACTGCGGCGAACACCGCGAAGGCCATCGCGCCTACTGCCATCCCGACCTGTTTCCGCCACTCCGCCCTTACCTCTACCACAACGATGGCCATGGTCACTTCACCGAGATCTCAGAGAAGGCGGGCCTCAAGCCGGGCAAAGGGCTCGGGGTCGCGCTGGCCGATTACGATCACGACGGCCACATCGACATCTTTGTCGCCAACGACTCCATGCTCGAGTTCCTGTACCACAACAAGGGCGACGGCACGTTTGACGAGACCGGCCTGCTATCGGAGGTGGCGGTCGACGACAATGGCGGCACCTTCGCCGGCATGGGCGTCGATTTCGCGGACTACGACAACGACACCTGGCCCGACATCATCGTCACCGATCTGGCCAACCAGAAGTACGCGCTCTACCACAACAACGCCGGGGACGGGTTCACCTACTCCAGCTACATGACCGATGTCGGCGCGATCACCCTGCTGCATTCCGGGTGGGGCGTTCGCCTGTTCGACTACGACAACGATGGATGGAAGGATGTCGCCATCGCGCAAGGCCACGACATCGACAACATCGAACAGCAGTATTCGCAGCTTCACTACCGCGAGTCGCTGCTGCTGATTCACAACGAACAGGGCAAAAAGTTCGCTGACGTCTCAGGCCAGTCGGGAGAAGTCTTCGAACAGAAGTGGGTAGGCCGCGGGCTGGCCATCGGCGATCTGGACAATGACGGCCGCATCGATATGGTGGTCACCACCAACGATGGCCCGGCCTACATTCTGCACAACGAGACGCCTGCCACGAACCATTGGCTCACGTTGAACCTGGTCGGGCACAAGAGCAATCGCGACGGTATCGGGGCGGATGTTCGGCTGACGACCAGCAAGGGTCAGCAGTATGCGACCGTGACGACCGCCAGCAGCTATCTTTCCTCAAGCGACAAGCGCGTGCACTTCGGACTGGGAGCAGACGCCGCGGCGCAATCCATCGAAATTCACTGGCCAAGCGGCATTGTGCAGGTGCTCAAGAATGTTGCGGGAGATCGCATCGTGCAGGTCGACGAACCGGCGGAGAGCACCAACCCCAAAGCAGGGAAGTAATCTCCTTGCGTGGCCTCAACGGACACTGAGGCGAACCATCCGGTTCCGTCTTCGTTACGGATGGGAATGAGCCACCAAGTGCTGAGGCTTCTGGAGAGGTCTTAGGAGTGCCAGCGTAGAGAACTGGGGTACGAACACGCGGTGGCGATGGTCCCGGTTGTGATCGAGAGAGATTCCCTGGTCCGCACCACAGGGAGCGTCTTTTCCGCCTGCGCACACAGCTTCCCAAGGGCCACGCCCACCACGATCGAAGACAAAAGCCACCCGGCTGCTATTTCGGAAGCTAAGACCAGAATATGCATACACACCTCTCGAGCGAGGACAGCGAATGAAAGCTCGCTAGCAGATTCCTCCTTCTGGCTGAAAGAAGCAGTGATGAAAATCACGCATCAGGCGAACGCGCGGCCACGGTCTTTTGAGAATCGAAAAAAGAGGGCTTGCCAAACCTGCCGTCCCATGTGTTACGCTGGGTAGCATTATGACCGGTAACGTTACAGAGAGTCACGACCCTGCCGAGTTAGGCGAACTGGAACTGGCCGTGCTGCAGTTGATCTGGCAGCGGGGAACCATGAGGGCTGAGCAGGTTCGCGAGGACCTGGGCCGCTCGCTCAAGGATTCGACCATCCGCACAGTACTCCGCCGACTGGAAGAGAAAGGCTACCTGACCCACACCGTGGAGAACCGCACCTTCGTCTATCAACCGGCAGCCTCCCGGCAGGTGGTGGCGGGGCGCGCGGTCAAACGCATCCTGGACTGGTTCTGCGACGGATCGGTCGAAGCGTTGCTGGTAGGCATGGTCGACTCCAGCGTTCTTGACCGTAAGGAACTCCAGCGCCTGGCAGATCGCATTGCTGCCGCAAAGAAGGGAAAACCATGATGACGACCCTGTTCCTCGAAGCCGCACTTCGTTCGCTCATGATGGCTGCCGCAGTCTGGGGCAGTCTGCGACTGCTGCGCGTGACCAACGTGTTCGCTCAGAAGATTGCCTGGATCCTGGTTCTGGTCGCCTCGACTGCGATGCCGTTACTGGGGCACTGGCAGGGCGCCTCGAACCACCGTGTCGTCACTGTGCCGGTGACGTATCTCAATGCACCGGCAGCGGCCCGGGTGGATTTTGCGCGGGACACTGTCTCGCCCCAGATCGGGCAGCCCCGCGCCTTGACGCTCGCTCCGGAGGACGCTGCGCCCAAGGTGCAGCTCACGCCGAGCAGAGCTCAAGCTCAACCTTGGCATCTGCCCTCGCTCGCCTCCCTGGTCGTCCCAGCGTATCTGGCGGTCGCTTCCATCCTGCTGCTGCGGGTCGGTTGCGGCGTTCTGCTGGCGTGGAGGATCTGGCACCGTGCCCGCGCAGCTTCGGGCATTCTCCAGCCTGGCGCCTCAGTGCGCGTCAGCTCCCTGCTCGGCTCTCCCGTGACCATCGGATCAAGCATCCTGCTTCCGGAGTGTTTTCCGGATTGGGAACCATCCAAGTTACGCATCGTACTTGCTCATGAACGCTCGCATGTGCGCCAGGGGGATTTCTATCTGCAACTCGCCGCCAGCCTCTACACGGCCATTTTCTGGATCAGCCCACTGGGCTGGTGGCTGCAGCATAAGCTGGCGGAGTTAGGCGAAGCCATCAGCGATCGCGCGGCGCTCGAAGAGGCGGAAAACCGTTCTTCCTACGCCGAACTTCTGCTCGAGTTTGCGGCAATGCCTCACCGAACCGTCGCTGGAGTCGCCATGGCCCGCAGCAGCAACATACAGAGGCGCATCGACCGTCTCTTGACGGAGCGCCAGTTCCTGTCTGCATTCAAAGCCTTTCGCCGGCACGCGCTGGTCGCGCTTGCGATTGTGCCGCTCGCCTTGCTGGCGTCGACATCGTTAGTAGGCGTGCAGGCAGCGGAGGTGGCTGCGGCCAAGGCTGCTCACGCCATCGGCGCGCCCGTGCCCAAGCCCCTGGCGGAACCCAACCCAGTGGCAGCCATCGCTCCGCTTGCGCCAGCGGCCGCCACTCCTCCTGTTCACGCAGCGCTCGCGGTTGCTCCGGTGAAGGCTACTTCGCGCCGCTGCGACCGTGCAAGCGACCGCCGCGGTCTCTCCCACGGCCCCGGTTTCGGCAGGCGAATCCAACCCGTACGCCATCGTCGACGCAGACTCCAGTGTTCAAGGTTCCTTCCGCCTCGATTCCGACTTTGCCAAAGCCAGAGAGAAGTTCCACGGCAATTACATTTTCTTTGAACGGAACGGAAAGGCCTACGTCATCGACGACCCCGCGCTTGTTGCTCAGAGCCGCGAGTTCTTCGAACCGCTCACTATCCTCACCAAGAAACAGGCTGAGCTCAGCGCGCGGGATGCCCTCCTGCTGTCGCAGAATGCCCGGCTACTTTCCATTGAGCCGAAGATCAAGATTGAGATGCCCGACATTCACGTGGATCTGTCGCAGATTCAGGAGGAGTTGAAGAGCCTGGATACAAAAGAAATCGGGCAGCTGGATTTCTCGCGCTTACAAAGCTCCATGAAGGAACTTCAAGGCAAGCTATCCGAGCTTGGAAAAATCCGACCGGATCAGCAGGCGCTGCTGGCGGAGATGGACAGCAAACTAGCCCAAGCGAACGCTGACCTTGGCAAGCACGCGGCCGAGCTCAGCATCTTGAGCCAGCGACTGGGAGGGGAAACCTCATCCAGGATCAACTCCCTCATCGACAAGGCCATGCGCGAGGGCAAAGCGAAGCCAGTGAACTAGCTGCCGGCTTCAAAGAAGGGGTGCCGACGATCGCGCACCCCTTCGCGTTTCTACTTATCGGCAGCCAACTGGAGCGTCTTTTCTCCCGCCGTTAGCGGATAACTCTTGCCTTGCCACAGTAACTCGCCGCTAAGTCCCTGCGGGAGCGTGACCGAAGCTGTCCAGGCTCCGCCGTTCTTCCGGTAATGCACTCGGATGTCCCCGCCCGCATGGGGCATGGCTGCTTCCAGATTGGTCAGCTTGCCAAGGTGCGGCTCGATGCGAACCCGCTTGAATCCAGGGGCAGCGGAATGAATCCCCGCCACGACTGTCAGCAGGTCGTAGTTGGGACTGGCGCTCCAGGCATGACAATCGGAACGCGTCGGCTCCGGCTGTTCGGCCCACGTACTGAGCCCCAGCTTGAGCATGTCGTACCAGGGAGTAAGTTGGCCGAGATACTCGTCCTGCATGCCTGTATGTTCGAGGGCGCGGCTGAGATAGAAGCGAAAATAGTAACTCATCTGCGAAACTCGCGGCAGATGCCGTCCATCCGGTCCAGTCGATTCGTGCTCGCTTGAGGCAAGCACCCTCTTGAGGATGGCGGCTTGTCGCTCTCGCGGCGCAACATCGAGCCACACAGCCAGGACGTTCGCCTGTTGGCTATAAGTGGTCTTGGCAGGAGTATCAGCATACAAGCCGACCCGCTCATCCCAGTTGAGGCGATTGAGGCCTTCGGTGGCTTTTCGGATGAGTGACTGATACTGCTGGACGCGCTCTGCGCTGCCATAAGCCTGCTCCAAATCGGCCGCATCTTTCATCGCTTCAATCCACTGAAGCGTAAGAAATGACGATCCGCCGTCTGCTTCCTGGGGTGGCTCTCCGTCCGGGTATCCACTGGTCCAGTCGCCAAATTCCCACCAGCTCATCCTGCCGAGAACGCCATCGGCTCGCAGGCGCGCGCCATACCAGTCGATCATGCCGCGCGTGTTGGCGACATACTGCTTCACCAGGGGCGCATCGTCGGCATACATCCAGTAGTCATGCAGCATATCGACCCAGAGCAGCGAAAATGGCGGGATAAACTGCGGCAGCGCGGAAGGGAACCGGCTCTCGGTAATGCCTTCCGGAGTTATGGAGGCCGCGATGTTGCCGATAGCCTGCTTCGCCAGCCGGGTATCCGCCGTCATGGCATAGGAGACCAGTGCCTGGATGCGAGTATCTCCCACATATTGCAGCTGCTCCCAGTAAGGAGCGTCCATGTAAGTCTCGTGCGCGCACAGCCGGGCAGTACGCCACCCTGTCTCCCATAAGCCGGATAACTCGGGTATATCTCCCGCGATCTTGGCTTTCTCTTCAAACGGATAGGCGCTGAACCAGGCCTTCAGCGAGTCGAGGTTGAGCGGTTCCTCTTTCGTCGTGATATCCAACTGGAGGTATCTCCAGGTGCGCCACCAGAGAGGCTGAAAGGAGCGACGAGCGCCGCCATCGCTGACAAATTCATCCTGGATGCCGTCAATGTGGCGTCCATCGATTTCGTTGCGGTTGCCCTTGTTGCCTTGGGAATCGTAGAGAGCTTCGGAGTAGGTGAGCTTGATAACAGCATCTTTGCCGGCACTTACTGTGAGCTCGGGGTAGGCGGTCTGCAACACTGCATGATCCAGTAACAGAGTTACATGCGAGTTAGCGGCGACCTCGAGCGGCTTTTCCGGAAATGCAGGTAGCGGGTTCAGGCCTTCGGCGCGAACGGCACGCCCAGCCTCAGTTAGCCGGTGTTCCATAGGTGGAAGCAGGTCCTGTACTAACTCCCAGTTATTATCCGCATCCCTGGCTTCACGACTGGCCGCATGTCCGATCGCGATTGCCGGCACCCAGGTTCCTGAAGCCTCGGACTTGTCCCAATTCCAGTCAACGATATGGCCGTCGACGCGCTCGCTGGGCCCGGCTGCGTAATAGCTCTTCAAGCCCTGGTGACCCGTGGCGCCGCGTCCCCGCTCCTGCTGCACCTGCCAGGATTCGCCAGTATTGACGACCTCCTCGGCCGGAGTATCCCCCTGCATCAGAAACCCAGTCCGGTTACTCATCTGTGCCACCGGGGCCTGCGAGCCAAAGTTCCAGACGATGGCGGCGAGGACGTTTTTGCCCGGGTGGAGCATGGGCGCGAGATCGACGGTTTCAAATCGCCAATGAAAAAGGTCGCCGCGCGCCGGACCCTCGGCCGCGTAGGTTCCGTTCACGTGCAACAGGTATCGGTTATCCGCGCTGAGATGCACCCAGAAGTGTGTTGGCACGGCGGCGAGTTCCAATTCCTTACGGAAGTAGTAAACGCCCGGATCCCTTTCCGGCGCTTGGGGACAAGCGATCCAGGAAGCATGCCACTTCGCGGCGACGAGGGCGGGGTTCAAAGGCGGCGTGGTCTGAGCCTGGGTGGAAAGAGCGACAGTCAGCAACGAGATTGGAAGGAGAGTTCGCCACAATGAGAAGGGTCGATACATGTCCCGCCTATCCTAATACGATTGCTCGCGCTCGTGGGGCGAGTGGCGCGAGAGCGCATTCCTGTTTTGGGTGAGGGTCGGGTCGATTGCTGGTGCTGTCCCGTTTACACCGCTTGCGGGGAAGCGATAAGGTGAACACCATTGGCCTGCATCTCTGCGGTTCATCCTTTCGAGGAGTGATTCTTCTCGAAGTTGCGCCATTCTGCGATCAGATTCGAACAAGAGACATAAGGAACAGGTATCCATCATGCCGAAGCAGAAGTTTTCAACGCTCGTACTGGTTTTGCTGTCACTGATGTTTGTTGCCGCTTGCATCCCTGCCCACTCTCAACAGTCTCAGGACACACTGGCCTTCGAGCGTGCCCAACACATTCGGCATGGCATCAATGCGAGCATCTGGTTCGCGCAGTCGCCGCGCGACTATTCGGTGAAGCGGCTGCAGACCTTCACGACTCCCGATGATATTGCGCTGATGTCGGCGATGGGTCTGGATCACGTTCGGCTGAGCATTGACGCCGATCCGCTGGTCGAATGGATGCGTCATCGCGGCGAGACCACGCCCTTCGTAACGGAGCTGGACCGCGTGGTCAAGGTCATCCTCGACAATCACCTGTCGGTGCTCATCGACATTCATCCGGAGTCCAGTTACAAGCTGCCGTTGAAGCAGGGAAGCGCGAGCGTGGAGCAGTTCAACTCCTTGTGGCGGGCGCTGGCCGCGCATTATGCGTCGACCGATCCTGAGCACGTCTTCTTCGAAATCATGAACGAACCGGAGCAGGACGATCCGTTTCGCTGGCAGGGAATCGAGAGCCTGGTTGCACAGACCATTCGCACCCAGGCTCCGAATCACACCATCATCGCCGCGGGCGCGCACTGGTCAGGGCTTGAAGATTTGCTGATGCTCGAGCCTATCGGACTGCCAAATGTCATTTATACCTTCCACGATTACGAACCCTTTCCGTTTACGCACCAGGGAGCGACCTGGACGACTCCCGCGGTCCGGCCGTTGCGGGGCATTCCTTACCCGTCCTCTCCGGAAGACGTTGCTCCAAAGCTCAGCGAGGAGCCAGATCTGGCTGGCCAGTTTTTCCTGGATCAGTATGGAATGAGCAAGTGGGATGCGGCGCGGGTGGAGCATACGATTGCATACGCGGCCAAGTGGTCCGAGCTACATCATGTGCCGGTGTACTGTGGGGAATTCGGAGTGCTTCGCGACTATTCCGATCCGGCGATGCGTGCCCAGTGGACGCATGACATGCGGGTGGCGTTTGAGAAGAACAATATCGGTTGGGCTATGTGGGATTACCAGACGAACTTCGGGCTGGTGACCAAGAAGGACGGCGGTCCGGCTAAACCCATACCGGAGATGGTCGAGGCGCTGGGTCTCCACCAACCGAAACAGTAGAGACGATGCGCACGCACTGGCCGCTGCAGTCGAGCCCGAAACGCTTGGACTGACTGCACCGGAAGCCGAGATCAGTAGTGAAATCGGTACCGAACCTCACCATAAATCTCGCGAGGATCGTTGTAGTGAAATCCACCGAAGGTGAGGCTGTTGTCGAGCAACACCCGATGGTTGGTTACGTTCAGTACGCTCACCGACAGTGACACGCGATCGCTCAGGCTCTTGGCGAGGGATAAATCCACGCTCGAGTGCG
This sequence comes from uncultured Acidobacteriaceae bacterium, assembly GCA_963748555.1. Taxonomy (GTDB): domain Bacteria; phylum Acidobacteriota; class Terriglobia; order Terriglobales; family Acidobacteriaceae; genus CAWKKW01. The sequence goes on along the minus strand of CAVVJK010000017.1, from coordinate 138,639 downwards.
AAGGCAGGTAATCGCCGGGATACTGCGCGTTCGGATTGCCATTCACAAATCCCGAGCCATACGACACATTGGTTGAGCCGAGCACGTGCCAGGGGAGCCTGGCATTGGCACCCACGCTCAACGTGTTCCGCTGGTCGTGATCTACGGGGCTGTAGTCGAAGGAGGATGCACAGGCGTCCGAGTCCGGCGGAGAACAGATGAGGCCACCGGTCACCGCGCCGCGCGCTTCGGCGATCTGGTTGGAGTAGGCAAGGTGGAGCTGCCCGCGATTCCACAGTTGCGGCGAACGCAGGGTCAACTCCCAGGCCCGTACCAAGGCGCCGTCGATCGTGACCGGGAAAAAGATGCTCGACTCCCCCACGTTGTTGTGGTCGAGGAAGTTCTTCGCGCGGGTGCGGAAGGTGTCCGCGTCCAGAGTCCATCCGCGATACGGAATGGTGATCCCGAATTGATGTTCTTCGTCCCGCTCGCCGCGGAGCGGAATGAGCGCGAGGTTCTGATCGGTGACATATTGCAGCAGCGGACCTGATGCCGTAAGCAGGGGCGGGGCCTGGTAGAAGCGCCCGTAAAATCCTCTGAGCACCCAATGCAGCCTTGGCAACTGCAGAGCCGCTCCCAGGCGGGGGGTGGTCACGTCTTCTGAGAGGTTGCCGGAGAAGTGCGATTGGCGCAGGCCGGCAGTGAGCGTCAGCCATGGCGTGACCTTGATTTTGTCTTCGACAAATTCTTCCGCGATCCCGCCGGTTGACGATTCGCGATGGAGAAAATTTGCCGCGCTCCCATCGTTGAAGATGGTGCCGAAGACTTCCTGGTCCCGCTGGCCAAAACCGTAGACTCCAGCTTGAATCGTGTTTCGCGCCACGCTCCAGTTCACCGCGGCCTGCAACCCGCCGTAGTGCGAGGTACGATCGGAGCGCGTGGCGGCGGGCAGATCGTTCGGCGCGCCTTCGTAGTTGGCGCGGTTGTAGTGGTAGAAGGGCGAAACGGTGAGCAGCAGATCTGGATTGAACGTATGCACCCAGGAGAGATCGGTGAAGGCATCGTTCTCGTGCTGGCCATCCCTCAGGCCGCTGGTGTTGTAGTCCTGATTGCCCGTACTGTTCGGATCAGGATCGATGGGGATCTGGTAGTAATCCGCGCGCAACTGCCCAACCAGTCGCAGCTGGTCGGTTGGCCGCGCGTTGTAGATCATGGACCCGAAGCCGCCGTAGCCGTTCTGGGCATCGTGCCGCACCTGTGGAATGGGCGTGGCGAGTCCGTAGTTGCTGCGATTTGCATTGACGCTGCCGAAATAGGCCAGCCGCTCGGTATGGCTGCCGAAGTTGGCCTGGTCGTTGGTCTGGTAGAAGCTGCCCAGGCTCATCACCAATTCGCCTTCGTTGTTCCGCTCAAAGCCGGTCCGCGGCACCACGTTGAACTCACCGTAGGTGCGGTCGCCCTCGTCCGCGCCGTAGCTGCCTCGCTGGACTTCCAGATAGTCGATGTCCTTCGGATCGATCTGCGGCCCGAGATTGCTGGCGATGTTGGTATTGGGAATCGGCACGCCATCGATGAGCCAGCTCACCTGGTGCCCGCCGCGAATGTGGAGCATGTCGTGGGTGGAGTACGCCCCCGGCACATAGTCCGTGATCATCTGGAGACTGTTAGTCCGGTCGGCTCCCGGGGTGTTCGCAATTTCGTTCCGATTGACCATCGACGTCGGGGTCACCGAATCCACATTGGCCGAATCGAGATTCGCGTCGACCCTGGTGGTGGTGTTCACGGTGGCCACGCGGAGTTCCAGGTGTAGCACCGGCGAGCTTCCCGAATTCACCGTGATCGACTGGTGCATTGGTTCGAAGCCGGGCTGGTCAACCGCGATCCCGTACTCGCCCAGGGTCACGGCATTGAATTTGAACGACCCCTCGGCGTCGGTGATAGTGCTTGCCGTAAGGTCAGAGCTAGCGGATTTAAGCACGACAGGTACCGAAGCGACGGGACGGTGGTGCGGGTCGTGTACCACGCCCTGCACGGTTCCAAAGATGTTGGCGCAGGCGGGAATCGCCGCGCACAGGCAGAAAACAACAAGGGCGAAGACCTTCAGGTTATTCACATATGCCTCATAGTCCGTTGGGGAACGTTCGCGCCCAAAGCGTTGGGGCTGCACGGGACGGGAGTTCGCGTAACGGGAGAGAAGCATGAGCCGGAGCCTCGATACAGCTCGCGGATCGTGCTTCCACGTATCAGGGTTAGAGGCGAATTTGAGGAGGGCCGCGCTTGTGGCGGGATCGATCAAAGGAGATTCGAAGCTGGGCTTGCTGCTGCGCATGGCTGGCGGGATGGCTCACCACTTGGGCGTAGAAGACCGCGCCCGCGGGAGCCGCATACATCTGTCCGGCGGAGGCTACCATCGACTGCGGATAGCAGGGGCAGCGTTCGCTCACCGAAGCCATCTGCCGTTCGGAGCCGCTGTGGCTGACGCGCATCATGCAGTGGTGCTTGCCGCCGGTCTTGCAACAGAGGGGAACCGCCTCGTCCGACGGGCCTGAAAACGCGAGCAGAGGCCCGCTCAGGGAGGAACCGAGCAGGACCAGCAACGCCAATGCAAGAAGCCGCCGCATGCACTCGAAGTGTAAACCAGATCACAGATCGGGCGACATGCCACTTCTGTCGCAGCGGCAAGCCTGCTTCCAGACGCACCCTCCTGTTCCAGATGCGGCTGAAGAAGATCTCTTCACCCACAGGGCCAGATAGCTCTCCCTCATGCTTGTGATCGCTAACCAAACAGGGCCGGCACTCGTCTATTGAATGTACTAATTGATTAGTTGACAGGCCGAGCTAGCGGCGCTACTCTCGAAACATATTCACGATTTACGGGTTCAATTCACTATGCCACCGAAGAAATCACCGACCCTGACGGAAGCGGAACTGAGGCTCATGCGCATCCTGTGGACGCGCGGGGAATCGGCCGTCAGCGACCTGGTGCAAGCCCTCCCCGAAGGCTCGGACCTGGCCTATAACTCGGTGCTGACCACGATCCGCATCCTCGAACAAAAGGGATACGTGGAGCATCGTAAAGAGGGCCGGGCGTTTTACTACACCGCGGTTGTGGCCGAGGAGGACGCGGGCAGGTCGGAGATCAGTCACCTGCTGAACCGTTTCTTTGGCAATTCCCGGGAGCGGCTCCTGCTGTCGCTGCTGGGCGAAGGGGAAATCACGACGGAAGAGCTGTCCCGTCTTAAAGAAGCGATCGAACGCGCTGAGTAGCGAGGATTACTAAACCCATGGAGCAGATGATCATGCATGCGAGTCAGGCCCTTTCGGTTGGGTTGGCGCAGTGCTTTGTCTCGACGCTCTGGCAGGGAGCGGCGCTGGCCGTCCTGGTCGGACTGGGTCTCCGCTCCGTGCCCGGCACCAACGCCACCACTCGTTTTGCTATCTGGCTCACGGCCTTCTTCGGACTGGCGCTGCTGCCGCTGGCCGCTCTGGCCCCCAGGCTATCTGCGGTTTCAAGCGCGGGCGTGGCCGTTGCGCGGACAACGGCTCCCCATTTTCACTTCGACCTGGATCCCCGCTGGGCCTGGGGCATTGCACTGCTCTGGGTGTGCGGCTCTGTCTATCATGCGGCGTCGCTGATCCTGAACGGATTTCGGCTGCGCACCTTGCGGAAGACCTCGACTCTGGCCGACCATGCCGCCCTCGACCCGCAGGTCCAGAGGGTGCTGGCCGAGGGCAAGGGCATCGAATTGCGCCTCTCCGACCGGGTGAATGCTCCCTGTGCGGTTGGCTTTCTGCGTCCTGCAATCCTGATTCCCGGGTGGCTTTGGAGCCGGCTGAGCACGGAGGAACTGCGCCAGATCGTGGTTCATGAGACGGCGCATCTGCGTCGCAGAGACGATTGGACCAATCTGCTGCAGAAGCTCGCGTTGGTAGCATTTCCGCTGAACCCGGCCCTGTACTGGATGGAGCGGCGGCTCTGCCTGGAGCGCGAAGTCGCGTGTGATGATGCGGTGCTTGCGACGACCGCTTCAGCCGCGAAGTATGCGGCCTGCCTGGCGGGTCTGGCAGAGAAGAGGCTGCTGCGCCGATCGGCATTGCTGGCGCCAGGCGCATGGTCGCGTCAGCCGGAACTGCTGCTGCGGGTTCAGGGCATTCTGAACCGGAAACGGAACGCCAGCACCCGTGTGGCGGGCCAGGTTGCAGCGGGATTCTCCGCAGTGGCCCTGGGCGGCATCTTTTTCCTTGGCCAGACCCCGCAAGTGGTTTCGTTCGTGGCTCCGCAACCAGTGCAGTATGCGGCGAACGCACCTTTCCGGACCGATCTGGATTCCTACCCGGCCAGCCCGAACCGGGGAGTCTTCCACCCGGTTAGTTTCATGCCCCAAACGAAGAATACGGCGCCTGCAAGGTTGAAGGTTCCTGTTGCGGCTCACCGGGCGCCCAGACGTTCCAATCCGCACCCGGCCGTAGCCCGCCAGACTGTGGTGCAGCCTGTGATGGCGCCGCCAGCGCAGCCGCTCTATCAGGAAGTGGGAATCCTCCAGTCGCCAGCCACCGGCCGCACCTGGGTCGTCCTGAGCGTCTGGCGGCCCACACCTGCCCAGCCGTGCCATGGCACCGCCGCAAATCCGGCGAATGCTACAAGTTCGCCCGCTCCATCGTCGGCCGCGTCGGCAATTCAGACCGGCTGGCTTCTGATCCGAATTTAAACAACGTTCAATTCAAACTTGAGGTAATGGCATGTCAACATCAACTAAATCATTAAGAGGAGTCGGAAAGCGACTCTCCCTGCCCATTGGGGTCTTCGCTTTGGCTCTCTTCGTTCTCACGTTCGTCTTCCAGCACAATTCGGCGAAGGCCGCCGCTGCTGCCGCCGGTCCTATGGACGACGCCAGCGTCTCGTCCTTAACCTCGCTCGACCAGGCCGTGGAGGCTGTGGCCGCCCGCGTCACGCCTGCCGTCGTGAACGTAGCCGTCACCGCCCGCGGTAAAGACGAGATGGCGGGTCAACAAATTCCACCGGAGTTCTACAAGTTCTTCGGCCAGCAGGGCAGGCCGTCCGCTCCGCAGCTGCAGCGCGGCATCGGCAGCGGCGTCATCGTCTCGCCGGACGGTTACATCGTGACCAACAACCACGTGGTCGACGGTGCCATGAACATCCGGGTGACATTGAACGATCGCCGGGTGCTTCCGGCCAAGCTGGTTGGAACCGACAAATTGACCGACCTCGCAGTCATCAAGGTCGACGCACAGGATCTGCCCAGCATCCCCTGGGGTGATTCGACCCGCCTGCATCCGGGACAGACGGTTCTGGCGTTCGGCAGTCCCTTCGGCTACTTCCAGTTCTCGGTCACGCGCGGCATTGTGAGCGCACTCAACCGGCCAAATCCGTACCAGGATGACCCGCGGAAGCCCGGCGGCTTCATTCAGACCGATGCTGCCATCAATCCCGGTAACTCGGGCGGCGCGCTGGTCGATTCGCACGGAGAAGTGATCGGCATCAACACCTTCATCATCTCGGACAGCGGTTCGTTCGCAGGCGCGGGCTTTGCGATTCCGTCGCAGATTGCGCGGCCGATCGCGGAAGAACTGATCAAGCACGGCTCGGTTCGCCATGGCTATCTGGGGCTGGGCATCACTGACGTTCTGCCCGACAACGCCAAGTTCTTCAACCTGCAGAAGGCGAGCGGCGCGCTGGTGGATCAAGTCACGCCGGATTCGCCTGCCTCTCGCGCAGGTCTTCGCAGCGGCGATGTAGTCACCCAGGTGAACGGCGAGAAGGTCACGACTGCCAGCGACCTGCAACTCGCGGCCAGCACGCACGCTCCTGGCACGGCTCTCAACCTGACCATCATTCGCGATGGCAAGACGCAGAATGTTGAGGTCAAGCTGGGCGAGTACCACGCCGACCAGCAGGTCGCTTCAAACGACCAGGGCGATGCCAGCCATGGCAGCAAACTGGGAGTGATGGTGGGAGCCCTCACCCCCGAAATGCGCCAGCAACTCAATGTGCCCGACCAGCTGAAGGGTGTGGCGATTGAAGAGGTGAAGCCGGGGAGTCCCGCGGAAGATGCTGGCCTCTCGCAGGGAGAGCTGATTCTGGAAGTGAACCGTCACCCGGTAAGCTCGCCCGAGCAGCTCAAGGGCGAACTCAGCAAGACCGGCAAGAACGAGGACGTGCTGTTGCTGATCTGGGCCAACGGAAACTCGACCTACCGTGTCGTGCATCCGTCGGACGGACAGACCGGCATGTAATTCAAACCTGGCACCTGGCCGCGCAGGAAGACGGCCGGGTGCCGCAATGGAAGGGGCCTTCCACGGTCTCGTATTCTCTGGGAACGTGGGAGCCTCCTCCGCCGCGCTGCCTCTCCCCATGCTCTGCTCAGTACGGCCGACTCACCACACGCCCACTCACGCGTGCGACCGCTGCCTGCCTTTCGACATCCAACCCTGCATTGCACGTTGCCGCAAGTTTTGGTCGCAGGAAGTCCTCTGCGATACTGAAGACGCGGGTGGCTGCCGCCCATGGGCGGCGATCCATATCAACCAGCAAGCGAGGGAAGACGTTGAGTTTAGTGCATTCCGACGCGTTAGCCTTTTTCGGCGCCACGGGAGATCTGGCTTTCAAGCAAATCTTCCCCTCTCTTCAGCGGCTCGCCAAACGAGGCAAGCTCAACGGACCGGTCATCGGTGTTGCCAAGGCCGGCTGGGACCTCGAGCGGTTTAAGCAGCGCGCCCACGACAGCGTCGAACAACACGGAGGCGTCGACCCCGAGGGCTTCGCCCGCTTGACCAGCCTGCTGCGGTATGTGGACGGGGACTACCAGGATCCTGAGACCTTCAAGCGCGTTCGCCAGGAACTCGGCGAGTCGAAGCACCCGCTGCACTACCTCGCGATTCCACCCAGCCTGTTTGGGCAAGTGGTGACTCAGCTCAAAGCTTCGGGATGCTCAGAAGGCGGCCGCGTCGTCGTCGAGAAACCCTTTGGCCGCGACCTGGCTTCCGCGCGCGCACTGAGCAAGGTCATTCAGGAGGTCTTCGACGAGCGGGATATCTTCCGCATCGACCACTACCTGGGCAAGAACGCGGTGCAGAACATCATCTTCTTCCGCTTCGCCAACTCATTTCTCGAGCCGATCTGGAAGAGCCAGTACGTCGAGAGCGTGCAGATCACCATGGCGGAGCAATTCGGCATCCAGGGCCGCGGGGCGTTTTACGACTCGGTCGGTGCAATCAGCGATGTGGTCCAGAATCATCTCTTCCAGGTGCTGAGCAACGTAGCGATGGAGCCGCCACCCGGCATCGATATCGAAACTCTGCGCGATGAACGAGTGAAGGTGCTGAAAGGCATCCCGGAACTGCGTCCCGAAGATGTGATCCGCGGGCAGTTTGCCGGATATCACCAGGAAGCAGGGGTGAAACCCGGCTCCGACACCGAGACCTTCGCCGCGCTGCGCCTCACCATCAATTCGTGGCGATGGAAGGGTGTGCCGTTCTACATTCGCGCGGGCAAACTCCTGCCGACGAATGTCACCGAAGTTCTGGCGCGCCTCAAACAGCCGCCGGCAATTTTTTCAGAACACGCTTTCCCTTCGAACTGCGTGCGCTTTCGTGTCAGTCCTGAGCCGCTGCTTGGAATCGGCGCCTCGGTGAAATCTGCAGGCGATAAGTTTGTCGGCTGCTCGGTCGAACTGACTGCAAAACAGGAGTGTGGCACCGACGACCTGCTGCCGTACGAAGAACTCCTGATGGATGCCATGTCCGGCAACTCTACCTGGTTCGCTCGACAGGACTATGTCGAAGAGGCCTGGCGAATTCTTGACCCCATTCTGAAGAACCCGCCGCAGGCGCAGATCTACGAACCCGGCACATGGGGCCCCGCCGATGCAGATCGCCTCATCGCCAAAGACGGTGGCTGGTGCGACCCTGCCGACCCGGTGGCTGACGTCCCGGAAGCAGCGAAGCAGGCCGCCGACTAGGCGATCCGTTTGGACGCGTGGGCCACCGGTGCTCCTGGAATCCAGGTCTCGACCGGGACCCATCTGGCGTGAAGCTGCGCGTGTGCCCATCCGCCACTCGGAATGATAAGGTGGTGCTTCTGCCGAGATGGACATGAAGAGACTCATCGCTCTACTGCTGCTGGCCGTTGGATCTGCTTGCTGGTCTCAAACCAGCTATCCTCCGCTTACCCCGACAACGGTTTTCCCGTTAGTCGATTCTTCCGGACTCACCATCACTCGCGAGAGCGTGCCCGGCAAGCCCTTCAGCGTTGTGGGGCCGCGCGGCGCGTTCCTCGGCCAGCAGGACGGCACATTCGAAGCATGGCTGTTTCCATGGAAGATTCTCAGCGGCATGCGGCTCACCGCGTCGATGAAGGACTATCCGGTTCCGATCGAAATCAATCAACAGGAAGGCACGATCCAGGTTCACCCCGGCTACACCGTCATCACCTTCGCGCATGCCAATCTCACTATCCGCGAGATTCTCTTCGCACCGCGTGAATCGAGCGACGGCACGGGCCTGGTTGGGCTGTTTCAGATTTCATCCATTCGTCCAGTGACGATTACGTTTCATTTCACGCCGGAGATGAAGCGCATGTGGCCCGCTTCCACCGAAGACAACTTTCCGGAGTGGGTCAAGACCGAGGGCGGCGGCGGTTTCTACGTGCTGCATCAGACGCTGGAACAAAACGGCGCCGCCATCGGCATGCCGCACACCGAGTACGGCATACTTCCTCCTTACCAGGAGAAGCCTAAAATTTATCCGCTTGAGTTCGTGCTGCAATTCGATCCTGCCAAAGATACGAATTCATACTTCCCCTTGCTGCTCGCGCTGGGTGAAGGCAAAGAGGCGGCCACGACCCAGGCGCTGGCGAAGACACTGGCTGAATTGAACGCCAGCGTACCAACTCTGTACCGGCAGACCGATGCGTACTGGGGACAATTCTCTGCAAAGCGTCTCACCATCGACACGCCCGACCCTGCGTTGAACGAGGCCTTCCGCTGGGCCACGGTTTCAATCGATCAGTTGCAGGTACTCGCCACGCCCGGGCGCAAGGAGACCGGCTTGACGGCAGGCTTCTATGCATCGGGCGATTCCGATCGTCCGGGCTTCGGCTGGTTCTTTGGCCGTGACTCACTGTGGACGATCTATGCGGTCGGGAGTTATGGCGACTTCGACCTTTGCCGGAAAGAATTCGAATTTCTGATGCGGCGCCAGCGCGACGACGGCAAGATCATGCACGAGTATGCGCAGACCGCGGCGCTGGTGGACTGGAAGAGCCTGCCATACCTGTATGCGTCAGCCGACGGAACACTGCTCTTCCTTATGGCGATGAACGACTACGTAAGCGTGAGCGGTGATAGCGCCTTTGCCACGCAGCATTGGGATTCCATTCAGCGCGCCTGGCAATTTGAAACCACCCACGACACCGATGGCGACGGCATCTACGATAATTCGCAGGGCACCGGATGGGTCGAGTCGTGGATCCCTTCGATGCCGCACCAGGAGATCTATCTCGCCGCCCTGGACCAGCAATCGAGCACGGCCTTCGCCAGGCTGGCGCGAGCCACCGGGCATGCCGACGTCGCAGCTGCCGCAGAAGAACGCGCGCGGCACATCGCCGACGTGATTGAGAAGGAATACTACCGGCCGGACAAAAACATCTACGCCTTCAGCCACAATCCCGACGGCACCACCGACGACAGCGCAACCATCTATCCAACGGTCGCAGCGTGGGACGGCAGTTACTCTCTGCAACGCCTTGCGCCGATGTTGAATCGTTGGGCGTCGTCCGAATTCTCGACCGATTGGGGTACTCGCGACCTAAGCCCGCAGACCTCTTTCTACGACCCGATCAGCTACCATCAGGGTTCTGTATGGCCGCTCTTCACCGGCTGGACTTCGCTGGCCGAGTACCGCACCGGCCGGCCACTCTCCGGCTACGCGCACCTGATGCAGAACGCCGATCTTACCTGGTCGCAGGACCTCGGCAATGTGACCGAGTTACTTTCCGGCGAATACTTTCAGCCCTTCGGCCGCAGCACGCCGCATCAGCTGTGGTCTTCGGCGATGGTGATTACGCCGGTGCTGCGCGGGATCTTTGGGCTGGAATGGAATGCGATGCAGCACACCTTGACGGTAACGCCAAGTCTTCCTGCGGAATGGGATCATGCATCGTTACACAATGTTCCACTCGGTGCTGGTCACTACGATCTGGAAATGAAGAAGGAGGGAAGGGAACTGGTGGTTCGCATGACTGGCGACAAAGCCGGCGAACTTCATCTCGCCTCAAAGTCCGCGGGCGCCAGGACGGAAGCCGATACTCTTCGCATCCCACTGGCTGCCGTCGAAGTCGGTATCGAACATGGTCTGCCGCTGCCCGGTGCGATTACGTCACAGTTGAAGGTACTGAATCAGACGCAGGATGCGCGCTCGCTGACGCTGGAGCTCGCCGCGCAAGCCGGAAGCCGACAAACTCTCCACCTTCGAATCAATGATCCAAAGGTGAAGGTCATCGCGGATGGAGCGGACATAGGTGCCGGCGGCGGGCCGGTTCGCGACTTACAGGTGTCCTTTCCGGCGGGCGCGGGCTACCAGCAGAAGACGGTTCATCTTCGCTGGTAGCCGGTGAAGGCCGAGCAGGTTCGGGCAGGTTCGTTCTATTGATCGGCTACTTAGGGCAGGTCTTGCCGCGGTTGGGACGCGCGCCCATAGCCGTGGCGTCTGATTCCGACATGTACTTGCCGGCCTTGGTGGTTCCGTAGTCTGCGGCACCAGGGCAGTGATAGACCTTGGTCGCTGTATTCACCCAGACCAGGCCCGGTCCGCCGCCCGGTGCGGGCTTCGTCTTACCTGCCGAGCTCTTGGTCGAGGCCGCACTGGTCCCCGTTGCCGAGGAGGATGTAGCCGTCGTGTCCGCGGTTGTCGATCCGGATGCGGCCGTTCCTGAATTCGCCTTGCGGGAGCGTTTCGACGAACTGCCGCTGGTGGAAGCCGAAGTCGCCGAGGTATCCGGACTGCTGCTGGGAGCCGCCGTGACCGTCTGCGAATTCTTGGGTGCGGCAGATGTCTTGCCCGACGTGGCGGTCGCTCCCGGACCTGAGGCGCCGAACCACTTCTTGACACCCTTGTGTCCGCTGCACGCGCCTTGCTTGCTGGGCACCGTGGTCAAGCTGCCGTCGTTGCATTGGCCGGTTACGCCAGCCGGCTGCTGCCCGAGACATACTACGGGCGCGAGCCCGAGCACGGCAATTCCTATGAACCTGAATGTGAATCTGGGGGTCTTCACTGTCTCTCCTGTGGTTTGTCGTTGGTCTAATCCAGAGGGATAGGATGCCAACGGCCCTGACAGCGCCAGCTTTCAATGAGATATAAGCTTACGGGTAGACTTCAGCTCTGGCCGGTACGAGCCGAGGGACCAAAGCTACAGAAAATTCACCCTTTAAAGATCGTATGCGGCACCAGCTTCCAGTAATCCTCCTGAGTCGCATCGTCCATGCAGGCTTGAATAATTTTCCGCCCCAGTGGATCGAGATCCGGAGTCAGGAACGGCTGCAGTTCGCGCTTGAAGAACTCACGCCATTGCCTCGCCCCTTCTGCAAAGACTTCGGCCCCACCTTGTAATTGCGTATCCACGTGGAGAAAAACCGGCGGGATGAACGAGCCTTCGACGCGGATCTGCTGGGGAACATATCCCAGCAGCGCGCAGGGGCTTTCGACGAGCTGGTCGCGGTGAAAGCGCGCGCTGCCGCGGCGGGCGAGGTATTCTCTCGCGACCCACTCCGCCATGAATCCAACCTTCCACGCGCCGATGTACTGGTTGGGAATGAGCACGTGGCGCGTGTCTGTATTTTCAAGTATCTGATGCAGTAACAAATTCGCCTGATCGACGCGCTTGCCTGTACAGAAGGCCCAGTAGGAGCCCACTCCTTCAGACTGCATGCCCTTCGATTCGTGGATGCTGGGGTTGGCGTGCCCGCGCGGGGCAGCCAGTCGCCACAGCCACGCCAGCGCGGGACTCAGAATATGCAGCATCCCGAGAATGCCGTACTGCCGGCTCTCTTTGTGCGTCGGCGGGCAACGCACACCGAAGCTGCGAATGTTGACCGCGACCGGCCCGTTGGCCACGTTGGGAATCATCTCGCGGGGAATGATCACGCGCGGATTGGGACAGGGTTTTCCCGGTGCATCTTCCACATGCTCCCAGATGAGGCAGTTGCCGCCCGGCACGATGTAGTGATTTAGAAACACCAGCGGCTTCTCCGGCTGAATGCACAGCCGCTCAAGATTGGGGTCCGTGCCGTAATGGCGGATGTGATCCACGCGCACAAACCAGCCGTTCTCGGCATCGGTGATGTTGAGCTTACTTTGCCCTTCGTTGTAGCGGGGATGCGCGCAGGCCATGTCGTCGGCCAGCGGGTTCAGGTGGCAAGCCTCGGGCAGCACCAGCGTGCGCTCTTCTCCGGTGACCACGTTCTTACCCAGTCGCAGGCGGCCATCTTCGAGGCGGTGGATGTGCTCCGTCATCTCGCTCTTGCCCCCGCCGGATGCGCCCTCGTGCATGATCACGATCTCATTGTCATAGGGAGTCACCACGCCCACCGCCGCGCAATGATTGGTCGTCCAGCCCTCGCGCTCGCCCAGGTCCAGCAGCATGGAGTAGACGCCTTTCTTGGCGCTGGGACCGGGGTAGAGGTTATACGCGTAGATCTCCTGGTGGGTCTGCGTGCGAAAGTGAACCACCACCTGCTTGCCATCGAAGTGCGTATGCCGAAACGGCGGAGCGACAAACAACACGCCGCCACTGAGCCGGAAATCCGATGGCACCTGGCTGCCCGGAATCATCCCCTGGAGGTCGGCCAGCGCTGCTGCGAAAAAACCAGCCTGTCGTGGACAGATCAACAATGCCCCGTAGCCAAGATCTTCGGGACCAGCATAAAACGGGACAACGATCAGTTCCTGCGACTGAAGCCACGTCAGCGTTTTCTGCCGCACCTTGTCGAACTTCTCGCCGAAGCGCTCGAAGTATGTCGGCTTGTCGGTCGGCAGCGAGTCGCCGATGACCATGGCACTTGAATCTCGGCGCCGCATAGCAGGTTCAGGGAAGTTCACCGCAATGCCGTTGCGCGCCTTGGTCACCACGGCTTCCACTACAGGCCCCTGGCCTGGCACATCGAAGGCAACCTGGTACTCGCCCTTGTCTTCCCGGTTCATGAATCGCCAATCGGTTGCGCCGAGCCTCCCTTCCCAACGCCCAGTTCAGTAAATCTTCTCGAGTCTCAGGGACAAACAAATTTGATCCCGCCAACACTTCGATTACGTGGGCGGGCAGTTCCAGCTTCGGCCAATCGGTCGAGAAGTTGATTCGTTTGTCAGTCATTTCGTGCAGGTCACTCCGAGCGGTCATTTGGAATCTGCAATGTGCGGCAGGTCGGTTGTTGAAACTTCGCGAGCTTTTGCCAGTCTTGCACAATCAGCGCCGCCCTCCAGTGCTGCGGGTCACCGCTGTCTTGCACCTTTACGCGGAGTCGAGGTTACAAAAGGCCAGTAATTTATTGGCGGGGGGGAAGAATCGGGATATATTGAAGCCGGAAAGAGAAAGTCCTCCTCAAGTACAACAAAACAAGTAAGTTATAACAGGGTTGTTAGCCCCGTTCCCCTCCCACTCGGCAATGTAGCGCGCGAGTCCTAACAGTTTTCCCAGAGGAAGATCTCGATGCCAGATTGTAAAGACAGCAAATTCAGCCATCGTGTTGACCGAAACGGTATTGTTCGCAGCATTTGCCTCTGCTGCTTCCGGACAATTGCCACCGCCCATAGGGAAGAAGATCTCGCAGGTCCAGATCTGATCCACCGGTGTCCTGATGAGGATCTCCACCGTTACGCTCTGAGAAAACAAAGCGACACGGAGTGGAGCGAAACTTCGAACTAGCCCTGGCTAGAGAGAAGTTTCATCGGATGTGCGTTTGGCACGCAGACTGTGATTGGGCCCATAGAAATTCCCCAGCCACATTCCTCTCGCGGCGAATGAGGCCCATGATGCGGATTTTGTATGTTGGAAAAGATGAATTGCTGGACTGGTCGCGGCGCAAGGTTCTTGCGTCTGCGGGTTACCTGGTGATGGATGTGCGGGACATGGCGCAAGTTGCTGAGTCTCTTAGCAAAGGTCCGCGTCTTGCCATTCTAAGCAATCTTCTCTCTGAAACTGAGCGAGGCCAGATTGCCGACTTCCTGGCAATGCACGTTCCCGACGTCTCGTGTATGGCCTTCGACCCGGCCAAGGCTCCCGCCAACTGCCAGCCACTGCCTCGCCATTTGGATCCCAACGCATTTCTCAAGGCCGTCGGTGCGGCCTTGATGCAGCAGCACCAGCATCCCGAGGTCGACAGCAAATACTTCGCCTACTTCGATTATCGCGGCAGGTATCTGCACGTCAGCGACGGCGTATGCGAACTCACCGGATTTCGCCGCGAGGAGATCATTGGCCATCGAATCGAATGGCTGGCGGATGGCGAAGAAGGGCCCGAACCATGCTGTTTTGGCGAGCATCGGGAACTGAAGAATATGAGCGGCAAGTGTAACCTGCGCAGCAAAAAAGGTTCGCCGATTCCGACGAACTATGAATCAAGGGTTCTTCCGGATGGCTGCCTATGTTCCGAGTTTTCTCCTGAGAAAAACGGAAGGGCTCATGCCTGCTGATCGCCTCCGTCCTCCCGCCGTCCCGGAGTAACATTTCGCTTGCGATCAAGGGATGTCCAGTTGGACCTGCTTGAAACGAGGCACGACCAGGTGCAGCGTTGTGAGAGCGATCAGGTATGCCGCTGCGGCAATGGCAAAGAGCGGCCAGTACAGGCCGGTGCGCTGCAGCAATTGCCCGGCAAGCAAGGACAGCAGCACTCCACCGATAGCACCCGCGGTACCGCCTATACCGGTCACCGCTCCCACCGCGCAGCGCGGGAACATGTCTGATCCGACGGTGTAGAGGTTGGCGGACCAGCCCTGGTGCGCAGCCGCCGCCAGTCCGATCAGCGCGACCGCGAGCCACTGGTTGCCGGCGTGCGCGACCAGAAGGATCGGAGTCACCGCCAACGCGCAGATCAACATCGCAATCTTCCGCGCCCGGTATCCCTGCACGCCGCGCCTGCTCAGAAATCCCGGAAGCCACCCGCCGCCAATGCTTCCCACATCGGATGCAACGTAAATCGCGATCAGCGGCAATCCAATCTTCGCCAGCGAGAGGCCATAGGTCTTGCTCAGAAACTTCGGCAGCCAGTACAGGTAAAACCACCACACCGGGTCCGTCATGAATTTGGCAAACGCATACACCCACGTCTGCCGGTAGCTCATGACCTGGAGCCAGCTCATCTTCAAGATGGTTTCGCTGCAGTCGCTTCGAACGTATGCGAGTTCCTGAGGAGAGAGCCGGCGTTGCCGCTCCGGCGTCTGATAGAACGTGAGCCAGACGATGATCCAGCAAAAGCTCAGCACGCCAGTGAACAGGAACGAAGTGCGCCAGCCAAAATGCAGCGTGAGAAAGGGCACTGCCAGTGGAGCGATGATGGCCCCGAGGTTTGAACCCGCATTGAAGATGCCGGTGGCAAAGGAGCGCTCGCGCTGCGGAAACCACTCGGCTACCGTCTTGATCGCAGCAGGGAAGTTGCCGGACTCGCCCAGCCCCAGCGCGAACCGCGCGATCATAAATCCGATGACGGTGCTGGCCAAGGCATGCGACATCGCGGCCAGGCTCCAGGCCCCGATGATCACGGCATAGCCGATTCGCGTACCGACCTTGTCGATGAAGCGCCCAGTGAGCGTGAGTCCTACGCCGTAGGCTACCTGGAAGGCCGCGATGATGAAGGAGTATTGCTGCTCGCTCCAGCCGATCACATGCTGCAGCGTGGGTGCCAGCACAGCAAGCACCTGGCGGTCGGTGTAGTTGATCGATGTAGCGGCAAACAGCAGTGCGCACACTGTCCATCGAACGCTGCCGGCCTTTCCGGGCGCGCTGTGCAACGAGGGCTGAGACTCCTGCGCAATTGGGGCCGAGGGTTCGATGAGAGTCTCCGCGCTCCGTGCCACAGACGGCGACACTTGCATGTCGGCCGCGGCACCGAGGGCCAGTATTCTGTTCACGGGAAGCTCTTGTCAAGCGATCAGCCACACCTCTTGTGAGGCCGGTGTCGAAGGAGTCTTGCCACAGCCTCGGTGCCCCAGTAGAGTGAAGCGGATGCTGGTGCACACCCACGGGAAGCAGGTTGGCAAATCTCGTTCGCATCGGCAGGGCAGGCCGGCATGAATCGAATGCTGGCGATGCTTGCGCTGTGCTGTACGCTCTCGATTGCTTCGCTGACTGCGACCGGCAAACCTCCTGCGGTGATCGCGAGTTCTCACAGTACGGAACTGTCTTCTCGTAACGAGCAGCAACGGCCAGGGTTCGTCGGCGACGACGCCTGCCTCACCTGCCACAAGCAACAGGGCGCTGGGTACGAGCACACCGGCCATCACCTCACCTCCCAGATCGTTACGCGGGAGACTGTGCCGTCGCCGCTGCTGCACGGGTCTGCGGTGTTGACGATCGTGGACCCGGCAAGCACCACCGCCGAACCCGGCCTGACCTTCAAGATCGAAGCGAAGAAGGATGGGTTCTACCAGACCGCCGTTACTGGCTGGGGAGAGTCGCTCGAGTCCAGAAGCGAGCGCATGGACATCATCACCGGTTCCGGCAAGCGCGGCGAGACGTATCTGTATTGGGACGGAGATCAACTCTTTGAGCTCCCGGTGAGCTACTGGTCGGAGGGACACCAGTGGATCAACAGCCCCGGCTACCCGAACGGCTCGGCGGATTTTTCGCGGCCAGTGAACCCCGGCTGCATGGAGTGCCACTCTACCTTTCTGCGAGCGCTCTCGGCCGATCCGTTGACGAATCGCTATGATCGCGCCAGCTTTGTTCCGGGCATCTCCTGCGAAACCTGTCATGGCCCGGGTGCCAGGCATGTGGCAGCGCAAAAATCTGCCGTCTCACCCGGGGATAAGAGCGCGTTTGTACTGAACCCGGCCACCTTGTCCCGCGATCGCCAGGTAGACCTTTGCGCGCTCTGCCATAACGGCATCCAGCGGGAAGCCCTTGCGCCGGCCTTCTCCTATGTTCCAGGAGAACCCCTGGCCAACTACTTCAAGCCCATAGCTTCGGATACAGTCGAGCACCCGGACGTACACGGCAACCAGGTGGGCCTCTTGCAGCGGAGTCGCTGCTACCTTTCTTCGCCGAACATGAGTTGCTCCACCTGCCACGATGTTCACGCGCAGGAGCGGCCGGCGGTGGCCTATTCAGACCGCTGTCTTACCTGCCATACCGTGCGCAGTTGCGCCGTCGCGAAGAAGCTGGGCCCTGCAGGCGCGAAGAATTGTATCGACTGCCACATGCCCGTTGAGGCGACCAGCGTGATTGTCTCGGATACGGCCGGTAAGTCAGTGCGGGCCAGGATGAGAAACCACTGGATCAAGATTTATCCGGATGCGCGTCTGCCGTAAACGCCGAAGTTTCGATAGGCCAAGCGCCATTCTGCATCCTACGAACAGAGCCGGTCGGATTTTCGTGGACGACCGGGGTGCCCTATCTGTTGTATTCCGGTTAGCTCCTGAACGGGAGGGCACGCCATGCGCAACAATAACCTGAAGAAACTCAGCATAGCGCTGAGTTCGGCCGCGATCTTTCTGGCGTGCGCATCTGGACCCCTCGCTGCGCAGTCCCATGGTTCGCAGTCGATTTATCTCCCCGACCCTACACCCAGGCCTCCAGATCTGCACCGCGAGTATTCAGACGATCCCGTCGAGCGCGAGCGCCAGCAGCAACTCATCAAACTCAGGAATGCCCAGCGTCTGCAGGATGTGGTGCTCACGACCAACTCGCTGTCGTTGTTGGCACAGCAACTCAAGGCGGAGATGGCCACGCACGACAAAGCTGCGCCTATGTCGCAGGAAGCGATGAAGGCAGAAGAGATTGAGAAATTGGCGAAGCGAGTGAAAGAAGCAATGAAGTCGCGTTGAGACAAATGTCATGCTGCCAATCGCGGAATTGGCCAAAAGGGGAGTTACAGAATGCAAAGCTTTCAGCAGCGATCGAAGATGAGAAACTCGGGCGGCTTGTTTCTCGCGCTGCTGCTCAGCACCGGCATGGCTGCAGGCCAGGCCACTCCAACACAGGAGAAAACGCCGGATCAGCAATCCGCGCCAACGCAGACAGGTTCACCTGCACCCGCAGCCGCGCAGCCCGCGGCGAAGGAATCGCCAAAAGAAGAGCAGCGCCAGGCCAAGCTGCTCGCCGACACCAACCACCTCTATGAGCTCGTCCAGCAATTGAAGGCCGAAGTCGCGAAGAGCAGCAAGGACACGCTGTCTCTGGAAGTGGTGAAAAAAGCCGCAGAGGTAGAGAAGCTGGCAAAAAGTTTGAAGGAGAGAATGAGAAGCGAGTAAGTCAGCCACTTACTCCATGTTTCGCCGTCGCGAACGAACAGTCACTAGGGTTTTGCTGCGGGACTCGCGGTCGAGCCCGACATCTTCTTGAAAAGCGCTTCGTTGGTCTCTTTATTCATCGAGCTTGCCTTGGCAAACTCAACCTTGGCGTCATCTTTTCTCCCCATGGCTTGATAGAGTCGCGCAAGCCGCCAATGAGGAGCCACATCTTCGGGATTGAGCTCGATCGCCTTGCGGAATTCGCCCACGGCTTTCTCTTTCTCTCCGGTCTGCGAGTAGACGATCCCCAGATCGCGATGGGCCAGCGCCGCGTCGGGGCTGAGGGTGGATGCCTTTTCGAGAACCGCCCTGGCCTTCTGCAAATCCGTTAGCTCAATGTAGGAATCGCCAAGGTATTGCAAGGCCTGGACGTTCTGCGGATCATTGTCGAGTTCTGCTTCAAACTCGCGACTTGCTTCGTCGAATTGCTTCTGCTTCCAGAGCAGGTAACCCAATCCAAAGTGCACATTGGGTTCTTTGGGATTCGCCTTCGCCGCCATGCGGAACTGTTCCGTCGCCCCCGGAGTATCGCCCTTCTCATCGAGCGCTTCGCCGGTGAGCATATCGGCTTCGGCGGACTCCGCACTCAGCGCGAGTATCTCCTTGTCGACTTTCAAAACACAGTCGTATTGCTTGCTCCACATGCAGCTATGGGCGAGCGTCAGTCGCAAGGCAAGGTTTTGCGGATCCTTTTCGGCCGCCTGTTTCAGGTATGGAACGGCCACCAGGTAGTCACCCATGCCGTAATGGGCCATGCCGAGCAGCGTGATCAGGCGCGGATCGCCGGGATGGCGGCGAAGCTCTGCGGTGAACGGTTCAATCGACTCCTGAAAGTGATTGCCTTTGAACAGTGCGAGTCCAAGATTCAATTCCAAGCCGGGCAGCGATGGCGCGATGGCCAGTGCCTTGCGATACAACGCAACTGCTTCGTCATAGTGCTGCTGGCGAGCTTCCAGCAGCCCCAGGTGGGCAAAGGCCTCCGCATCGTGTGGCTGCGCCTGAGCAATGCCTTGCCAGACCTGCTCTGCTTCGGCGTTCCGGCCCTGTTGTTCGAGGGCCATTGCATCCTGCCGGGTAGGAGCCTGGGCCGATGCCGAACTCGTAATCATCATGGTTGCAGTTAGAAACAACGCCCGCAACCACACCTGATGAACCCTTGCCAACGAACTGCCTCCGCGATGCTTTTCTATTACGTTACGTGTGGGAATCCCATGGTGGCAACTGGCCTACAAAAAGGAAAGCGCGGCAGGGGGTCGCCTGCCGCGCCAAAGGAGTATAGGTGGACTTAGAACACTAGTTTTCCGCCAAGTTCCAGCACGCGTGGATCATACGTGTTGGTGGGCTTGCCGAAGTTCCCGGCACCGAAACTGGTACCAAGATTGTTGAACTGGGTGTGGTTGAAGGTGTTGAACGACTCCGCTCGGAACTCGAAATGCGCGTATTCCTTAATCGCGAATGACTTGTAGAGCGAGGTGGAGAAGTTCAAGCGTCCCGGCGCGAGCACAGAGTCCTTACCCGCGTTGCCGAAGCCTTGACTGGTGCTGCCGGCCCACGCTGGAAGTGGAGCCCTGAAGACACTGGGGTCAAACCAGCCGGTCACCTTCTTGGGATACTTCACTTTGCCGACCAGGTCGGGACGGTTGGTGTTTCCATCGCCCAATCCGATCGTGTCGTAGCCGATGCTGAGTCCTGGGCCCTTGTCTTGTATGATCGTGCCCGACTCAGCGATGACCGTTCCAGCAATTTCCCAGCCGCCGACCAGCGAATGGGTGAGCCCATTGCCGTGCGTGAAGATGGGAAGCTTGTAGATGTAGTTTGCGCTCAGAATGTGACGACGATCCAGGAGACCCGAACCCTTGTCATACTTGAGGTTGTAGGGGTTGCTCACGCAGCAGTTGTTGTCGTCGCTGGTGATGTCGATTTCGTGAGAATAGGTGTAATCCAGTTCTCCGCTCAGGCCCCAGCGGTTCTGCGCACGAATGCCGGTCTGGAAGCCATTGTAGGTCTGGTTAGATCCGTTCTCCTGCTCGGCAATCTGTGCGTAACCCTGATAGTTGCGCAGTTGCTCTGCATTCGGAATGGAAGTTTTAGTAGGATTCGTCGGATTTGTGCCCGACTTGTTTTGCGGATCGCCCGCATTCGCGCGCGAATAGAGTTGATAGTCGGCACCGTACGCCGGGTTGGTGTTGACCAGCAGCGGTGTGTTGAGAGAATAGTTGTTGATCTGACGGCGCACCGGCTGGTGCCAGGCCAGGTTGCCAACGTATTGAATGACCCAGACTACCGAGGGAACTACTTCGCGCTGCAGACCCAAACTAAACTGCACTACACCGGGCGCAGGGTAAGTCTTTGCCAGGGTCGTGATGCTCTGGTCGAAGTTAGGCGTGGCCGCGGTCGCACCTGTGCTCCAACTCGTGTGCGGGTCAGAAACGTAAACGTTGGTTGCCTTCGGATCGTTGTAATACGGTTCGTTGGCAGCTGCGTTGTAGATGTCATTGCCTTGAACGCGTTCGTAGAATGAACCTATGCCGCCTCTGAGGATTGTCTTTCCATTTCCGAAGACATCTTCAGAGAATCCAACACGAGGTTGATACGTTTTGTAGTCGTTGGTTACGAGCCCAACTGGATAGTGATTTTTGCCGGCGAACTGCATCCCGTTCAGATAGAACGATCCGCCGTTCACGGCCGTCAGGCTGTTGGGTGAGAGCGATCCGTCCGGCAGCCAGGTGGGTGCCAGGCTGGGAAGATAGGTACTCGGATCGAAGTTGGCAAGAGCGTTGTTGCGCTCCCAGGCGTGCGGCAGGGCATCGTACCGGAGGCCCAGCTGCAGGGTCAGCCGAGGAGTAACTCGCCAGTTGTCCATCGCGTAGACAGAGACAGTCTGGTTTACATAGTGGCGAATCGGGAGAGCCTGCGCCTGATCATAGCTGCTCGCGATTCCCAGGAGCATGTCCATCATCGAATCGTTGGTGTTGGATCCGAAGTTGAAGTTTCCACCCGGATCACCAAAGATCTGCTGATTCTTGGTGTAGCGGTTATAGCCCAATCCAAACTTCATGGAGTGCTTGCCGCTCGTGTAGGAGACGTCAAGCTTGGGCGAGTAATCCTGCGCCGCATTGTGCCACGGAGCGGAGCCCGGATTT
The DNA here is from genome assembly GCA_963748555.1 of uncultured Acidobacteriaceae bacterium. GTDB lineage: Bacteria > Acidobacteriota > Terriglobia > Terriglobales > Acidobacteriaceae > CAWKKW01. Next base: position 117,004 of record CAVVJK010000017.1, on the reverse strand, counting down.
TCGTTGGTGTTGTAAGGTGCGCCGAATGTCACGTTGGGCAGGTTGGTTGAGCTGTTAGCGAAGTAGCGGCTCACGCCCCATCCGGAAGGAACCAGCGAATTCTTGCTGTTGGTGATGTTGATGACGTTGCCGTCGTAGTTGAAGCTTGCTTCGACCAGCAGGCTGGGGTTAATGGTTCCGCTCAGCTTGATGACCGCGCTGTTGGAAGGATTGGAAAGTGTGCTGGAGATGGTGTTGTAGCTGGCGCCCGACCACCCGAGCATCGGCTGCGCATAGGCCTGGGTCACAGAATCGTGGAGGTAGTGACCGAGGATCTGCCACTTATCGTTGATGCGGTGATCGATACGGACCACATCATCGCGAACATTGATGGGCTGCGTCGCGGACGAGATGATGTTGTCGTTGGACAGGTTGGGCTTCGGAATCACGCCGGAGTTGAAGTACAGCAGCGCGTTCGGGTCAAACAGGGATGCCGGAATCACATTGCCGGGGAACGGTTGGCCGGGAGTCAGTCCCAATGCGGCTAGTTTGGCGTTGTAGGCCGGATCGCCGACAGAGGGGACGAGCAGTGGTTTGGATTGGAATGCGGGTGCGACATAGGTCAGGTTCTGACCCGCTACCGGGAAATCAGCCGTGGGCAGCGTTTGTACTGAGTTGGGGCTGCTGCCCTGGATCAGTTTGCGCCACTCTTCGTTCCAGAAGAAGAAGGTCTTCTGGCGGTCTTTGTTGTACAAGCCAGGAATGGTGAGCGGACCGCCGACGTTAAAGCCGAAGATGTTGTAATTCAGCTTCGTTCGCGGTGTAACTGGGTTGGACTGCTTATTGAAGTAGCTGTTTGCGTCATAGGCCGTGTTGCGGTTGAACTCCCAAAGTTCGCCATGGAAGTTCCGGGTGCCGCTCTTGATGGCCATGCTGATCGTGGCGCCGGACGAGATACCGTAGTCGGGCGGATAGTTGCTGGTGAGCATCTCGAACTGTGCGATCGCATCCTGCGAAGGCATGATGTCAGAGCCGCCGGCGCCGCCGCGGTCATCCGCTTCGCCACCGTCGATCAACCAGATGTTGTGAGCGTGGCGCAGTCCATTGACGCTGATGAAGGAACTCGATGCCACCGAGGTTGGCGTGTTGCTGTCCGGAAGTCCCGAACTGACGCCCAGGCCTAGAGTGGCCAGCGCGGTCAGGTTTCGGTTTTCGGTTGCAATTTCGCTGATCTGCTGCGCGTCGATCAGAGTGCTCACGACGTTGGAGTCTGCCTGCACGACCAGCGCGTTGGCCGAGACCGTAACTGTCTCACTGGCTCCGCCCACCGTCATGGTTACGTCCTGGCGCAGAGTCTGCGAAATGTTCAGCACCAGGCCTTTGTTGACAGCAGTCTGAAATCCGTTGGCAGTCACCTTCATGTCATACGTGCCGACATTCAAGCCCGGAAAGCTGAAAAGACCTGCCGCATTGGTGTCAGTGTTGCTGGTGAATCCAGTATCTGTCGCTGTGAGTGAGACGTGTGCGCCGGGAATGGAAGCGCCTGCTGGATCGAGCACCGTTCCCGTGATTTGTGAATTTTGCTGTGCATATGCGCCCGCGCATGCGAGCAAGAAAAACAGCGGTAACAGAAGATACCTGTTCCACGCCTGTTTAGTACGATTCATGTCTTGCCTCCTGAAATACGTACAGTGGTGTAATAGCTCGCCGGTCTCTGCCATTGAGCTCTTCGATTGTTCTGCGGCCGTGCTAAATGGTTTTAGCTCCGCGGAGGGGAACACTAAGTGGAGGGAGTAATAGCTGTCAAGATTATTTTCGGCAGGTTGAGTAACCTGAACATTGGAAGTGCGGGGTTGCACTTATCTTGATGACAGCAGCGAAATTCCGTGTACACTAATCGATTTACTAGATGTGCCCGGCGACACCGCAATCAGGCGCTGACTTAGTAAGTTAGCGATATCAGGAAAGGGCTGAGATCGTTCCCATTCAGGCGTTCGCGCCGATTCGCAGGGAAGATCCAGACTTAAGGTCTTTTTGATTGACCGATGGATGCGGCGCCGTGTCGCTTCACCTGGCGAGGAGGGAACTGCGCAAGCATTTGAGACGGGGTCAGGTCGGCACTGGCCTGGCGAATCGGGATCACATTGTCGGGAAGGGCCTTCCGCCGCTGAGGCGATTGGTCCAGCACAAACATGATTCTCCAGATTGCGACCACGGTCGCCACCCAGAGCCCGATCAGCCAGAGGAATATGTGCATCGGTTCAGTGTCTCCCGGAGGTAAGCAGGACTTGCCCGCTGTATTCTAGACCGCGCCGGTAGATTTGTCGCCGCCTGATTTTGAAAGCAACGATTGCGCCAGCCTAATTGAATGGAGCGGGTGTGGCCGGTTGCCGGGCTTGCAGCTTTTCAGCGCAAACATGCTTTGCTTCGAGATCGCGGCGTTCTGCCATGCTGCGCGGCTTGCCTAGCACCTTGAAGCAGTAGAGGCAGATGCCGACAAAGGCAAGAGGCGAGCGGTCGTGATGGGGTGCGATGCCAACGGGGGTTGCGGGACGGATCGGAATCATGGCTCACTCCTTCAATCAACAGGTGGAAGTGAAACCTGGCCGGGGGATCGAACGCGTCGGTCGGTTTTGGGAGTAGAAGAGCCAACCCAGTGGGCGCCCTTCTGCTTCTTAGTATGCCCCTAAATGCGCCTCCGTGGTAAGGGAAACAGCCAATTTCAGCCGGTTATTTATCAGTTACCGTTAACATATCGCCGTTCTTTCGAAAACTAACACCGCCAAACATCTCTCCCGAAGCGAGCGCGGTCCGGATTGCTCCGGCATTGGCTCCAGCAGACAGTTCGGCCGCTCCAAAACTCCGCAGCGCTTGCAACAACGATCCAGTCGCGGGCAGCCGGAAAATCCACGGGATGTTCGTGGAGGTTAGCGCGCGGTCGTCGGAAAGCGAAATGACGGGCACGAAGCACTTCACTGCCAGTTGTTCGGCTAAGTGGCTTGAGGGCCGGTCGAGCGCGATCACCCCGATTGCTTTCTGATGGAGCAGGCCATCCACGAGCAGCGCCGACGCCTTTCCCCAGGAACCCTCGGTCGGCACCGCGACCAGTTCCAGCGGGGAATCTGATCGAGAGTGGAGATACGCCTGAACCTCCGGCGAGCGAACCGCCCGATCTGCCTCGGGTCCGAAGATCAGAATGCGGGCTTCCGCGATTGCCTGGACTCCCGAGGGCCGAAGAAGCCGACCTCATCCTTATCGATACGAGCATAGGGAACCGCGTCCGAAGTCTGGTTCGGCACGGATGACCCAGAGGGCTGAGGCGCATTGGATTGTGCCTTTTCGACGGTCGCGACACGGTAGTCGATCTTGCCCCGGTGCACCGTGCCCAGATACATCGGCGCCACGTTCTTGCTGCTCGGATCGAACCGCATCGCGCCGGTCACGCCTTCGTAGGATTCAAGATCGGCAAGCGCGTCGTGAATCCGTGCTCGGTTGAGTCCCGCGCGGCAGATCGAGTCCAGCAGCGCCCGCATCGCATCGTAGGACAACGCGGCAAACTGCTCAGGCTTTTCTTTGAACCGGGCTGCGTATTCGGTATTGAATGCAAGCCACTTCGAATCAGTTCGGCTCGGGTCATAGGGGAAGACCGCTTCGAGCCCTTCCGCGGCCGGTCCGGCCTCACGGAGCAGATCCTCGCCCAATACGCGGTAGCCGCCAAACACCCGTTGTTTCATTCCGAGTTCAGCCATTTGCTTCAGGATGTTGGCAGCTGGAATCTGGTCGGTCCACAGCAGAATGCCATCTGCATGGGAATCCTGAATGACGCGCAGTTCGTGACGGTAGTCGGTATCGCCCGGCCTGAACTTCTGTTCGATGACCACTGGATGGCCGAGCCGCCGCGACGCGTCGCGAAACTTCGGAACGCCGAAGCGCCCGTAGCGATTATTGACGCGCAGGATGGCCATGCGCTTCAGGCCCAGGTCGCCATAGATGTGTCGTGCGAGAACCTGGCTCTGCACGCGGTCGTCCTGCAGATCGGTCCAATACCACGGGATGTAAGTCTCGGGAATGGTCGGATCGGTGGACGCCGAATTAACGATTGGCACCTCCGCCCGCAACGCTACCCGCAGCATGATGTGGGTCGATTCGGAGCTGATAGATCCGAAGATGGCCCACACATGTTCGTCGTACACCATCTTGATCACTTCGTTGGAAGGCGATCCCCAGATCGACGGTTCGGTGGGCCGTTCGGCACCGTAGACCTGCCCAGCCTGCCAGTTATCGTAGTCGTTGTGAATCATGAGCCGGAAGGGTTTGCCGCCGTACCCGCCCCCGGCGTTGGCCTGCTCGATGGCAAGCTGCGCGCCCTGCAGCATCTTGCGGCCAAACTCCGCGTCGGAGCTCTTCTCGAGCGGACCAAGAAAGCCGATGCGAATCTCGGACAGGCTGTTCGGGTCTGGATCGGGGATGTCGCGCGCCGCGCCGGAGTAGATGTTCGGCACCAGGTAATGCTTGTAGTACGGATCGGCGAATTTGGAATACGGTCGCAGGTCGTCCGGCTCTCCGGCATAGGGAGCGACCGTTCGCATGGCGGGCGGTCCGGGAGGGTGTGCGCCACAGGAACACTGAAAGCCTGCCGGGCTCTGGGATGGCGACGGCGCGACAGATTGCGCGCAAGCACCGAGCGCAAGCAGCGGCGCCAACGCAGCCGCCATGATTTCCAGCAGGGAACTGTGACGCATCCTGATAACTCCTACTTGCTCTTCTTGAACATCGCGATCGCTTCGATCTCCACCAACAGTTCGGGCCGGCAAAGCTTAGCCTGGATGCCGGTCGACGCAGGCACGGGATTGAGACCCTGCTGCTGGAAAAATACCGTGCGCTCCTCGTTGAACTCGGCATAGTCGCGGTCGATGTCGCGCAGATAGCAGGACGTCCTGCACGATGTCGTGCCAGGTAGCGCCCTCGGCTTCGAGCAGCGCGGTGATGTTGGCGAACGTGCGGCGGCACTGCGCGCGGAAGTCGCCGATGTGAATCGAGACGCCATGCTCATCGATGCTGGCGGTGCCGGAGATGAGCAGGACCACGATGTTGCCCAGGTCCAGGCGCATGCCGCGCGAGAACGAACTTGGCTTCTCGTAGTCATACGCTTCGTTGAGTACGTTGAGGTTGGTGATCGCGCGTTTTTCGATGGGCGCGTTCGCTATTTCCTGAATCGATTCATTCAGTAACTGCATGATGGACATATTGCCTCCTAGTGTCTGATGAATTCCGTGGCTAAGACCCTTGGCTGTGGCCACCCACACGTCCTCACCCTGAAAATCGATGCCGAGAACGTAGTTGTGAGCCGGGGCCGTGGTGACTGCGACCGGCGAGATCGTTCCCGCCGCGTCGCGCGTATACATTTCTGGTTTTCCGGTGGTTAGAGCGGGCCGGTATACGGCCCAGTTCGCCCCGTCGTAGTAGGCCAGACCCTTATCGGTGCAGAACCAGGCGCGCTTCGCGTCCAGAGCCTTAACCTGGTTGGTGAAGTTGGAGGGCAGGCCACTATCTTTCACCATGAAGTTTTGCCAGTTCCGTCCGTCGTAGCGGCTGTCGCCGAAGTAAGTCGCGACCCAGAGCGTCTTGTCGACATAGCTCACCGAAGTCGTAATCTCGTGGATCAATCCCTGGTCTTTGAACAGCACCACTTCGTTCTCGCCATCGGGATCGTTGTAGTCCTTCCAGTGCTCGGTCTTGACGTCATATTCCAGTACGCCGCCGCCCCAGACCGCGTAGTAGACCTTGTCCTCCGCCGGGCTGACAGCGTAGGTCCATATCTCTCCCATGGGCGTGTTGCGCTCGTTGAATAAGCTCCAGTCACCGGTACGAATGTTGAGGCGGCTGGCGCCCGCGGCGGTGGCCGTCCAGACGAAGTCGCCCTGAACGCCGACGCCGTATACCACGTCATTCGACAGCCCGGAATTGAGTTGCGTGAAGCTATCGATGCGTCCACCGGAGACGCGGCTCAACCCTCCCATGGTGGCTACCCACAGGTCGCCGGTTCGCTTGTCGAGCGCGAGCGAGAGCACAGCGCGATGCGCAAGTCCATCTTTGGTGTTGAAGACCTTCCACGTTCCCGATTCAAACAGCGCCAGGCCATCTTCGGTTCCAGCCCACACGCGCGAACCATCGACCAGCACGCAAAAGACGTGGTTGTCGGGCAGGCCATTGGCGGTCGTGTAGTTCTCCCAGCGAAAGCGAGGCAGGCCGGTGGCTTCGGATCTTCGCGGGCACACTGACCTTCGGCTTGGCTGCCGCGCAGGCCAGCATGCAACAAAGCGACAGAACCACGACGATCCAAATGCGCCTTTTCATAGCGTCCTCAGGTACTCGATGAGGTCGTTCAACTCATCCTTGGTGAGATCGTTGGTTACTCCGTGCGTGTCATGCGGATTGAACATGGTCCATATCTCCTCGAGCGAACGGGCGGAGCCATCGTGCAGATAAGGAGCCGTGAGCGCGACGTTGGTCAACTGCGGTGTGTCGAGGACCGGCGAACGATCGGTCGGCTTGCCGGAGCCCACGTCGAACGATTTCTGGTTGGTGTATTTGTGGCCACTGTGGCAGAAAGGCACATTGGTTTTGTTCAGGAATCGGCTTGCCGCGCTTGTCCTTCACTCTGGCGAAGATGGCCTTGCCGCGCTCCTGAGCCGGCGTTAACTCGCCGTGCGCGAGCCGCGATCGATTCGGCCGCAGAGGGCAGGCTGCGGACGAAAAGCACGATGTCTGCGAGCTCCCGATCGCTGTAGCTCTGGGACCGATAGAAGTACTTCTCTGTGCGAGGGCCGCACTCGGTCGGCAGGTTCGGATTGCCGCCGTTCCACTTGAATGGCTCCGTATCGCGGATATCTTCGAGCAGCCGATTATCGACGATGTCCTTGCCGAAGCCGTCCGGCTCAAGATCCCATGTCAGGCCGTCAAAGGTGTAGTCGATGTGACAGTTCGCGCAACTGAATTGCCCCTGGAAGGCAAACCGCGAGCTGTCGAAGAGTTGTTCCCCGTGGCGCAGAGCGGTGAGTTTGTGCGAGCCGCCGAGGTCGATGGGTCGCCGCCACTTTGCTGGTGGCCGTGTCGATCACAGCCAGCGTGTCGTCCATGCGATTGGCGACATAGAGGCGTTTGCCGTCGGGCGAAAGCAGCAGGCCGCGGGGGTTGTGTCCCACCGCGATGCGCGCGCTCACGTAGTGACTCGCGGCCGACAGGTCGTTGACGAAGGGCTCCCGATGCTGCCGCGAATAGCTCAGCAGCTTGCTTGTATCCATTGCGGTGACAACATCCGACCCTGCCGACGCGACATAGATGCGATTGGCGTCCCGTGAGATCGCAACTCCATACGGCAGCGAGTAGTAGCGGTCCAGCTCGTCCGAGCGGCACCTGGACGGGCGCGCCCACCGCCAAGCCGAAGAGAGTCAGCGAATAGCCGAATACGAAGCCATGTTCCACGTGAGCGAGAGGCACCAGGTTCTTCGGCCGCATCTGGGCGGCGACTCCGAACCTGCCATCCGCCGACAAGGCTACGTGGAACATCCCGGCGACATTTTTGAGCGGCAGGCGGTTGACCACGATCTGGCGCGCGGTATCGATGACCGTAATCTCCGACTCGGGCGGCGTGCGCGATTCGGCGATGCGAGGATAAACGTGCGTGCAGTAGATACGAGTTCCATCGGGTGACAGAGCGAGGTAACTCGCTCCCCGGCCGGCGCTCAGGCGTTTGATTTCATGACCGGTGGCCGTCTCAATCAGTGAAATGTCATTGCTGACACGGTTGGCTACGTACAACGTCTTTCCCGCTCGATCGACCACCACGCTGATGGGCTCCCAGCCGGTGGCAAACTCCTCAGTTCTGGAGGGATCCTTCACGTCGATGACGCTGAGTGTGTCGTCCCACGAGTTGGCGACATAGACGCGCGCGCCATCCGGAGAGACCGCCAGGCCCCGGGGAATATGCCCGACGGGGATGCGGTTCTTGACCACGCCGGTAGCGGAGTCCAACACCAGGAGCTGGTCGCTTCGTTCGCAGACCACGTAGAGCCAATGTCCGTCGGGTGAAAAGGCCATCTCCGACGGAGAGAGGTACTGGGGCTCAGTGGCAACGATCGGACCAGCGGCTCGCACCTGCATACGAGCGCAGTACGCAACCATCAGCAGCACCGTGGCTGCCGCGATCGCCAGCAACTGGGTGAGTTTCGCTCTCACTCCGGTTCCTCGACGGTGAGTATGCGATCGACCGCCAGATGCGTGAGCACCTGCTGCTTGCCGCTGGGCCACCGAATTGTAAGTTTGTCCACTGTCTCGGCCGAGCCGAGTCCAAAGTGCATCCGGCCATCGTCCTGCGAGAGATAGCCCGAGGCCGCGACTCGTTCCGCTGTCTGCGTTCTTGCCCGCCGCCGTCAGCTCCAGGTGGGCTCCGATACCGTCGCGGTTACTCTTTGTGCCGCGCAAATTCAGCGAAATCCAGTGCTGCTTGTTGGCGGTGGCGTTGTGCAGCAGCGTGCCGGGCGTGTCCAGGTTGACCATGAAGGCGTCGACCTTACCGTCATTGTCGTAGTCGGCGAAACAGCCGCCCCGAGCGACGGTCTTCACATCGAGAACCGAACCGCCCGTTCGCGAGACGTCTTCAAATTTGCCCTGGCCCAGGTTTCGAAATAGCGAATGCTCCTGCGGCACCATGTGAATCAGCCCGCCATGAAAAGCGAGAATGTCGAGCCAGCCATCGTTGTCGAAGTCGTAGGCGCCCGTCGCCCAGCTTGTGTACTGGGCCTCGGCCTGCGAGAGTCCTGCCGTGGTGCTGATGTCGTCGAACCGCATCTGGCCGGTGTTGTGCATCAGCCGGTTGTACTTCGAGTCGGTGACCCAGAGATCCAACTTGCCCATTGCCTTCTAGGTCGGCGAAGACCGGCCCCATGGACGAAGTCGCCTCGCCGTTCTGCCCGTAAGCTACCTCGGCATCCACGGCCATTTCGGTGAAGGTGCCGTTGTGGTTGTTGTGGAAGAGGAAGTTCTCCGTCTTATCATTCGACACGTAGATATCAGGCCAACCATCGTTATCGAAATCCGCGGAGGTGACCCCCATCGTGCGTCCGATGAATGCGCTGACTCCGGATCGCGTCGCTCACGTCCGTGAAGGTGCCGTCACAGTTGTTGTGGTACAGAACGTTGGTGTCGCCTTCGTAGTCGAGCGGCCCCGGGTAGTTATCCGCCGCATAGTAGTTGTGGTAAGTGGGATCGAACTTCACATAGCGGCCGATGAAGAGATCCAGGCAGCCGTCCTTGTCGTAGTCCAGCCAGGTGGAACTGATCGACCAGCGGTCTACCTTGATCCCGGCGCGCGCTGTTACGTCGGCAAACGTGCCGTCGCCGTTGTTGTGGTAGAGCACCACGCGGCCATACCCGGTCACCAGCAGGTCGACGAATCCATCGTTGTCGAAGTCTGCCGCAGAGACCGCGATCGAATACATGTCCGGTGCGACGCCTGCTTTCTTGGTTACATCGGTAAACGTGCCGTCGCCGTTGTTGCGATAGAGATGATTGTGAGGCGCATCCTGCGGCTTGTTCTTGAGCGGATAGGGATGCATGCTGTCTTCGAGTGGCTTGCCGCTCGCGACATACAGGTCAGGACGACCATCGTTGTTGTAGTCAAACCAGACGCATCCGCCGCCGGTCGCCTCGAGCAGCGAGCCCAACTGGCGCGATCCGATGCTGTGCCGGAAGTCGATGCCGGAAGAGGCCGTAGCGTCTTCAAATCGAATCGGCGAAGCAGGCGCAGTGGCGGCTTCGGTCTTTGCTTTGGCCGCGGTTACGACGGCCGCCTTGGCAGTCGCCGCGCGTTGCGATGCGAGCAGGTGTGCCGGTTGCGGTGCCTCGGGCAACGGAGCAGCCTGGGCGTGCAGGGCAATCGGCAACAGTATGAAGCCGAGCAGGGCGGTGAACATATCAGTGTTCTCCTGGAGTAGCGGCATCCCGAACGAAGCCCGCGAGGTTGGTTGGTTCGGTCGAGCGCAGCAGCACGGCGGGAACGGCGTTCTCCGGTGCACGCTCCGGACCGGCATGGCAGCCCACGCAGATGCGCTGCTCGCCGCCGCGCGCCCACATCCAGCCTTGTTGCTTGCGGAGCACCTTGCCACTCGCATCCAGCAGTTCGAAGCGAAGCGGCCGATCTCCAGGTACCTGGATGAAAAACGATCCATCCTTCTCCACATCGGCGAGCCCCAGAGTGACCGGGCGTGCCGTTCGGATCAAGGGTGGTTACGCGAACCTTCGCAATCACGCGTGCGTCGATCGCACGCATCTCGGCTGATCGCCGCGTTCAGGGTCAGCAGGTTTGAGGTCTTCCAATCGTGCAGGGCAGAAGGATGCCGGTTCGGAACTGCGCGAACCTTGAACGCGACCGGCTCGACCAATTGGCTGCCAGCCTGCGCGAGCGCGACCTTCAGGGCTGTTCCGCCGATCGTCCATTGCTTGAGCGAGTAGTCTGCATGGTCGCGCGAAGACAGCAGCAGCTTTCCATTTTCGAGTTCCGCAATTCCGCCGGCAAAGTCGCCCAACGGCACGGCCACCGGCACATCCTGGGCAAGAGCGGATGTGAACCGCGCCAGTCCAGCTCGACCTGTAGGGCCAGCGATGCGGGCGAAGAGAATGTCACCGTCGCTGAGCTGTTTTCCGGAGAAGCGCGATTTGCCGTGATCGCAACGATACGCCTCGACGCCGCTGCCATCGGAGTAGACGGTGTACAACTCGGCCTTCTCGGTGCTTCCGAGTGGAAATCCGGACGAGAACAGGATGCGTCCGTCTCGCAACACATCATTGGGAAGAAAATTGCCGGGTGCATACGAAAGGGTTGAAACATGGCTGCCGTCGAGATCCGCAGTTTGTAACCGAAACTGGCCATTCACCTTCTCGGCGAAAACCATGCGGCCTTCAGGAAGATAGAGCGGCCGAACACAGTCTCCGGCGCAGGTGAGCACCCGACGCGGAGAGCTCTCCGTCAGCTTCAGTTCGTAGATCTGCCAGGGATCGTTTGCGGTTTGTTTGCCTGCAAAGAGCACAGCCTTGGCATCGAAGGAAACATCCGCGTCCGCGGTCGCGGCAAATCCTGTCACCAGCGGATGCCGTCCGCTCCGGTCCTGCAGCATCAGGGTTGCGCCGTCAGGAAACCGCTCTGCCCCTTTGAGCCACGCCAGCGGCGTCGAAGGTCTTAGCCTGCGGTGTAGAGAAAACTCCGCAGACTGCTCCGAAGCTGCCGCATTGTTCATTGGCGCGATCAGGACGCGACTCATCAGCACCAAACCAAGCAAGCAGGCCGTGAGCAGGGGCAGATACCGCATTCAGGCCCACCCCGCCATGGCTTGCAGCTTCGCTCGCCATGCACTGTTCGCGCCACGCCATCAGCGGCGCCAGTTCGGCCATCATCGAGCGAAAGAGCGGGAAGGTGAGCGACTGTTCGCCATCGCTGAAGGCGTGGTCCGGGTCGAGGATGAACCTCGACGATCATGCCATCCGCGCCCACCGCAATGCCTGCACGGGCGAGTGCGGGGACCAGTTCGCGAACGCCGCCTGCATGGCTGGGATCGACGATCACCGGCAGGTGAGAGAAGGAGCGAAGCACCGGCACCGCGGAGATGTCGAGCGTGTTGCGGGTCGCGGTTTCAAAGGTACGAATGCCGCGTTCGCAGAGGATCACATCGGGATTCCCGCAGGACAGGATGCATCTCCGCCGACGCCAACAGGTCTTCCACGCCGGGCCGTCAATCCGCGCTTCAGCAGAACAGGCTTGCCGCAACGCCCCACTGCCTCGAGCAACGAGGAGTTCTCCATGTTGCGCGAGCCAATCTGCAGAATGTCCGCGTATTCGGCAATGAGGTCCACATCCGTCTCTGACATGGCCTCGGTCACCACCGCCAGCCCGGTGAGCCGTCTCGCCTTCGCCAGAATCTTCAGCCCCTCCAGCCCCAATCCTTGAAAGGAGTAGGGCGACGAACGCGGCTTGAACGCCCCTCCGCGCAGGATCGTCGCTCCAGCCTCGCGGACAGCAACGGCGGTCTCCAGCGTCTGGCGTTCACTCTCCACGGAGCAAGGACCCGCCATCACCACGAATTCCGGGCCGCCAATCTCAGCCTCCAGCACGCGAATCGATGGTCCTGCTTTGCAGTGCAGTGCGCTTGACCAGCTTGAATTGGGCAAATTGGCGGTCCCAGTGACTGTTCAAAGTGCGCCACACTCCTGGCTTCTTAGGCAGGCTTAACAATAGAGAGGGAGAAACCGGAAAACTGGTGACCGGGATCACATTGTTTTGTGAGCGGCCACACGATCCAAAGTTGTAGGTTCGCCGCAACACACAGTTCGACAGAGCGCCGAAAGGATCCGGGAACAGTCGCTGTTTTCCACGGCTTCGCCGCTGCGGGCGCCCTTGTTGCGGCGGGTCTCAGAATCGTAGGATCGAAGTGTGATTCCGCTGGTTCCCGCATGGTGTCGCGGCCCGGATGCGGAATCCGCAGAGACTCTGTGGCTGACCCAAATGGAAAGGAATGAGAGGAATGGCGCGGGAGAAGTCGTTTATCCCATCGCGACGGTTTACCCTGGCCCTGGACCTGGCCACCGCGCTGCACGGAGACCAGAAGCGCAAGACCGGCGACCCGTACATCGCCCACCTGCTGGAGGTCTGCGCCTGCGTGTTGCAGGGCGGGGGCGATGAGGATCAGGCCATCGCCGCGCTGCTGCATGACGGCCCGGAAAAGAGCCGGCGGCCGGTCCACGCTGCAGACGATCCTTCACCTCTTCGGGGAACCTGTCGCCCACATGGTCGATGGACTGCAGCGACTCCTTTGAAGGCGAAGAGAAAGGGGAGTTGGAAGGAGCGAAAGCAGGCGCAGATCGAGCGCTTTCGCACCAGCGCTCTGCCCGAGTCCTGCCTGGTCTACGCAGCCGACAAGTTGTCGATTACCCGCGAGATCTCGCGCCGCCTCCGCAGTGAAGGCCCGGTTGCATGGACGCGATACCGGGGCGGCCGGGAAGGCTATCTGAAGTATCTGCGGTCGATGTACGACGCTTTCCTGAAGCGTGCCGGCACCAATCTGGTCATGCAGGAGCTGGACCGGACTTTGACGGAGTTCGAACGCAGCCCTGGACCTTGAAGCCGCTTCGCGGAGGGCTACGCAATTCGCAACCGCCGCTTTACTTCCGCGATGGAAAGGTCCTTCCACGAACTGGTGTAGTTGTCAGTCGTGCAGAGGCTGCGGCTGTGCATTCGATCCACATACAGCGTTCCTGCAAGGTGATCTGACTCATGCTGCAGGATGCGGGCATACCAGCCGGTGGCGCGAATCGTTTGCAGGCCTCTCCGCGATGATCCAGGCAATCCACGCGTACGTGCCTTGCACGCGGCACGAGGGCCACGAAGCCCGGCAGGCTAAGGCAGCCCTCGAAAAATTCGACGTCGGCATCCGATTCCAGCGTCAACACCGGATTGATGATCACTTGAAACGCGACCGGCAACCGTTCGCGTTCGGCTACCTGGGCCCGGGTCAATGCCGCGGAGTACTCCGGCCTTGTCCTCAATCACAGCCAGTGACAGCGGCAATCCGATCTGGGGGGCAGCCAATCCCACGCCGGGAGCCGCGTGCATGGTCTCGCGCATACGCTCAATCAGCTTCTGAATCTCGGGCGAGAGTATCTCCGGGCGAGTTAGAGTGCGCGCCACTTGTCGAAGAACGGGTGCGCCGACGGTCGTAATGGGCTGGGTCATACGGTTCTGTACCAGAGTACCGAAATCCGACAGTTGACGCCGATCTTTAGTTGGACTACAGTCTAATTTGTGAGCCGGGTCTACCTTCGTTGCGTGAAAAGCAAAAGCAGCAGACCCGGCTAGCGATCATTCGTAAGGCGTTTGAGCTATTTGGGAAGCAAGGCTATGCGGCGGTCTCGGTAGAGCTCATCTGCGAAGCGGTGGGCATCTCCCGCGCCACCTTCTTCAACTACTTTCCGCAGAAGGATCTCATCCTGCGCGAGATCGCTCGCTCGCGGGTGGAGAAGCTGAAGTCGATCGTGGCGCGGTTCGCCGCCGGCGGGCACAAGGTCAGCTTCCCGGACATTGTTTCGTTGTTCCTGGAGATCGCCGAAGAGAACGCCCGCATGACGGCCGGATCGCGGCGCCTCATTCTCGAACTCTGGTTTCGCCAGATCGCGCATGGCCCCATGATGGAGAGCCGCGAGGAGGCGCTGGTCAACGCTGGTGGGCGTCATCGAACGCATTCCGCGGCGCAAGCAGGCCACGCCGCGGCTGATTGCGGAGACGCTGTTCGCTATCTACATGGCGACCATGCTGGAGTGGCTCATACGCGAGGAGGAGCCCGCAGCCTGGCTCATCGCACTCGATGCGCGAGCGCCTCGAAGTGGCCGTGAAAGGAATGGCATGAAGCGCAAGTGGATCCTCGGCGTGCTCGCGCTGGCGCTGGTGCTGGCGGCGGCTCTCCTGTTTCACTCCTGGGCCAGGGGCCGGGATGCGGCCGATCTACTCAGGAACGGTGGAGACGCGCGAGATTCAGATCGGATCCAAAATCGGCGGCCGTGTTCTGCAGGTCCCGGTGGAGGAAGGGCAGCGAGTGAGCCGCCGGCACGCTGCTGGTGCGATTTGAATGTGAAGAACTGAAGGCGCAGCGCGCGCAGGCAGCGGCCAAGGCGGAACAGGCGCGTGCCGATCTGCGAGCGTCTCGAACATGGGTATCGTCCGGAAGAGATCGCGCAGGCCGAAGCGACCATGCAGGAACAGCGCTCGCTGTACGAAGCGGCTAAAAATGGTGCGCGTCCGCAGGAGTTGCAGCAGGCGCAGGCTGATTACGAGGCCGCGCAGGCCGATGCGGTCAACGCGGAGACGACCTTTGGCCGATACGAAAAGCTGGTCCGCACCGACACCATCTCGCGCCAGCAGTTTGACGATGCCAAGTCGAAACGCGATGCCAGCAAGCAGAAGGCCGAGTCCGCGCACCAGCGTCTCGCGCTGTTGCAAGCCGGAACACGGACCGAGGACGTGCAGGCCGCGCAGGCCGCTTTCGGCAGGCGCGAGGCCGCGGCCGCCCTGGCGCACCGCGGATACCGTCGCGAAGACATCGACGCAGCCCGCAGCCGGCTTGACCGAGGCCAGCCACCAGGTGGAGGAACTCGATGTGCGTCTGAAGGAAGCAGAACTCATGGCGCCCGCCAATGGGGTGGTTGAGGTCGTGAGTGTGCGGCCCGGAGACCTGGTCGCACCCGGCCGTGTGGTGGTCTCCATGCTTGAGGATTCGCAGTTGTGGGTCAAGGTCTACGTTCCGGAGACCGAACTCGGCACGCGTCAAAATCGGCCAGTCCGCATCGGTCGAGGTGGATGCCTTTCCCGTCGCGGCGGTTCGCCAGCCATGTGGAGCAGATCGCGGTCGCAGGCGGAATTTCTGCCGCGCAATGTGCAGACCCGCGATGACCGCGAACACCAGGTCTTCGGAGTGAAAGTGCGCGTTGATAATCCCGAGGGCGTGCTCAAGTCGGGCATGGCGGCGACGGTGAGGCTCGCAGTGACCGCGGTCATCACGGCCGAGCATCTGACCATTCGCTTCGGCAACTTCACTGCGGTCAACGATGTGAATTTCAGTGTCAACCGCGGCGAGGTCTTCGGCTTTCTTGGCCCGAATGGTTCCGGCAAGACCACCATCATCAAGGCTCTGTGCGGGCTGCTCGCGCCCAGTGAAGGAACCGGGACGATTCTCGGCATGGACATCCGCAAGCACGCTGCCGACATTAAGCGCCATGTCGGTTACATGTCGCAGAAATTCGGGCTGTATGAAGATCTGACGGTTGCGGAGAACCTCAGCTTTTACTCCGGCGTGTACGGCATTACCGGAGATCGGGCGCAAGCAAGCGGCGTGAAGAGATCCTGGCGCTGACCGGCATCGAGCCCTACCTGCAACCGCCGTGCGAGCTTGCTGTCGGGCGGATGGAGGCAACGGCTTGCGCTCGGCTGCGCGATCATCCATTCGCCGGAGGTGGTCTTTCTCGATGAACCGACGGCGGGCATCGATCCGGTAGCGCGGCGAGCGCTGTGGGACCTGCTCTTCCGCCTTTCGGCGCAGGGCGTCACCTTCTTCGTTACCACGCACTACATGGATGAGGCGGAACGCTGCGGCCGCGTCGGCTATATCTATCTCTCGAAGCTGGTGGCGATGGGGTCCATCCCGGAGCTGCAACGTCTGCCGGAGGCCAATCCGCCGGGCACCACGCGGCTGCAGATCGAGACCGGCGATGCCTCGGCCATGCTGGGGCCCTTGCGCGAACTTCGCGGCGTTCGCGAGGCGACGATCTTCGGGCGTGCGATTCACGCCTTGGTGGAGACGAATCAGATCGACGCGCTGCAGTCTCGCTTTCCCCAGGCCAAGGTCCAGACGATTGTGCCGTCGCTCGAAGATGTCTTCGTGACCCTGACCTACCAGATCATGGAGTCGGCGAAATGAAGGCGCTCTTCTATGGGCTTGGCCCGGTCTGCCGCAAGGAGTTCACGCACATCGTGCGCGACCCCGGCACGCTCTTCTTCGCGCTGGTGATTCCGCTGATCCAGCTATTTCTCTTCGGCTTCGCCGTGGATACCAACGTGCGCCAGATTCCCACGGTGGTGCTGGACGAGTCGCACACGCAGGAGAGCCGCCAGCTGCTCGACAGCTTCGCGGCCTCAGATGTTTTCGCAAATGACCTCGACGGTCCAATCCGATGAGGAACTGTACGCGACCATGCGTCGAGGCAAGGCGCGGGTCGCCATCAAAATTCCCTATGACTACGCGCGCAGGCTGCAGGATGGAACGACGGCCACCGTACTGGTGATGATCGACGGCTCCGATTCCACCGTAGCTGGCCAGGCCGTCAACGCGTCCACGGGCGTGACGCTCGAGCAGTCGCTGATCCAGCTGTTGGGGACTTCGAAGATGCCGATCGAAGTCCGGCCTTCGGTGCTCTACAACCCCAGTACGCGGTCGGCGAATTTCTTTGTCCCGGGGCTGATTGCCATCCTGCTGCAAGTGATGATCATTCTGCTCATCGCGCTCAGCCTGGTGCGCGAACGCGAACGTGGCACGCTCGAACAATTGACCATGACGCCGGTCGCTCCGCTCGGTCTGATGGTCGGCAAGATGATCCCCTATGGCGTGCTCGCGTTTGGCGAACTCTGCCTGATCCTGACCATCATGCGCCTCGTCTTCCAGGTGCCGATTCATGGGAGCGTACTGGTGCTGCTGCTCATGTCGCTGCCGTTTCTGCTCACCGTACTGGGGATCGGCCTGCTCATCAGCACCCGGGCACGAACCCAGGCAGAGGCCTTTCAGCTTTCCATGGGAACGGTGCTCCCCTCGGTATTTCTCTCCGGCTATATCTTTCTGATCGAGACGATGCCGCCGTTCTTTCGCGGAGTGAGCCGCGTGATCCCCGCGACCTACTACATCCGCATCCTGCGGGGGATCATCCTGCGAGGCGCGGCCTTCACCGATCTCTGGGTCAATGCGCTGGTCCTCACTCTGATGGGGACGGCGGCCATTCTGCTCGCGGCGCGGCAATTTGTGCGGCAGAGCCGCGGCTGACTCGGCTCGCTGGCGCCGAGGCCGTCGCCTTGGCAAGCAGTGGCAGCCTCGTGGTAAGTTCCTGAATCACATAGCTGTCACTTGAGACAGGGGCGGTCTAGATGGCCAAGAGAACGCGAACCAAGTCGGCATCCGATGCCGTCGATGAGCAGCTGGCACGGTACCGCGAGATGCGGGACTTCAAAGTTACGGCCGAGCCAAGCGGCAAAGCCGAAAGCAAAGCCACTCCGCAACACGCAGAGTCTTCCATTCGTGATTCAGAAGCACGCAGCGACGCGGCTTCACTACGACTTTCGCCTGGGATGGAATGGCGTGCTCAAAAGCTGGGCCGTCACCAAGGGTCCCAGCTATGTCACCAGCGACAAGCGGCTCGCGGTGCAGGTGGAAGATCACCCCATGGAGTACGGCGGCTTTGAGGGAACCATTCCGAAAGGGCAGTACGGCGGCGGAACCGTCATGCTGTGGGATGAGGGAACGTGGGAGCCTCTGGGCGATGCGGACGAGGGTCTGCGCCGCGGCAATCTCAAGTTCACGCTGCACGGCCAGAAGCTTCACGGGAAGTGGGTGCTGGTCCGCATGGGTGGCCGCGCCGCAACTGAGAGCAAGCCCAACTGGCTGCTGATCAAAGAGCACGATGAGTTTGAACGCACCGCCGACGATCCCGCCGATTACAGAGGAGAGGCCGGAGAGCGTGGTCACCGGACGCGACCTGGACGCCATCGCGCATGCAGAAGACCACGTGTGGAACTCAAACCGGCCGGAGAAGCAGGACACCCGCTCCTCTGGCGGCAAGCTCCGTAAAAGCGCAGGCTGCGACTCCCGAGCCCGAGCCAGCCGAGCTGCCCAAGGAAGTGCAAGCGGACCTGAAAGACTTGCCCAAAGAATCTCTGCCAAAATTTCTTTCTCCGCAACTTGCCTCGCAATCCGCCACTCCTCCTTCCGGCGAGGACTGGATCCACGAATTGAAACTGGATGGCTACCGGATGCAGGCGCACATCGAGACACCGAAGCGCGGAAGTAAGCCGGAACTCCAGGTGAAGTTGTTTACCCGCAGCGGCCTCGACTGGACGGAACGCATGCCCGCCGTTGCCGAGGATCTGAAGCGACTGCCGGTTGAGACCGCAATCCTCGACGGAGAGGTGGTGGTGCTGGACGAATCGGGAGTGAGCAGCTTCGCCGAATTGCAGGCGGCTTTTCAGGATGGCGAAGCCAGGCAATTCACCTACTTCGTGTTCGATCTGCTCCATCTGAATGGCCGTAACCTGCGCGGGCTGCCGCTGAGCCGTCGCAAAGAATTGCTGCGCGGCCTGGTCGCCGCCGCCTCCCGTGGTCAGATCGTGCACTATAGCGACCACATCAGCGGAAGCGGCGACGAGATGTTCGCACAAGCCTGCAGGCTGGGAGCCGAGGGTGTCGTGTCAAAGCTTGCGACCAGCACCTACACTTCCGGCCGCACCCGCAGCTGGGTCAAGGTCAAATGCATTCGCCAGCAGGAATTTGTCATCGGCGGTTACACATTGCCGACCAATGGCAGTGCGGGCGTGGGCGCGCTCCTGCTCGGTTACTACGAAGGCGGAACGCTTCACTATGCGGGACGCACGGGCACTGGCTTTACCCACAAGATCTCCGCAGTGATTCGCAAACAACTGGAAGCGATCAAGCGGAAGGAATCGCCCTACAAAGAGGTGCCGCCGGATGCACGTCGCGGCGCACTTTGGGTCGAGCCGAAGTTAGTAGCCGAAGTGCAATTTCGCACCTGGACTGCCGACGGCCTGGTGCGCCAGGCTTCGTTCAAAGGCATGCGAGAAGACAAGCCCGCAAAAGAAGTGAGCAGGGAAATGCCCAACATAACCCCGGCTGCGGCGAAAGAAGCTGAAAAGGACGCCGCGAAAGAGACGGCTCAGGACGCACCCTCCAGCGTTCCCAAAAAGAGTCCCGTCTCGCGCAAGAAGGCGTCGACGAAGGGGGAGACAGACGCGCCCGCGAAGCCGCTCGCCGTTCGGCTCACGCATCCCGACAAGGTGCTCGATGCCCAATCGGGCCTTACCAAGCAACTACTCGCGGAATACTACGAGGGCATCGCGCCGCACATGTTGCGGCAAATCGCCGGCCGACCGGTGAGCATCATTCGCTGCCCCGAAGGCAGTGGGCAGCAATGTTTCTTTCAGCGCCACTTGAATAAGAGCCTGCCCAAAGGTGTAGAGGGCGTCGACATTCGCGAACGGAAGAGCGGCAATACCGAAACGTTCCTTACGCTCTCGACCGCGGAGGCCCTGTTGCAACTCGCGCAGATGAACGTGCTGGAACTGCATCCGTGGGGCTGCAGGAACGAGGATATCGAGCACCCCGATCGGCTGATTTTCGATCTTGACCCTGACGAGGCAATCGCATGGCGGACCCTGGCCGACGCCGCTCTCGAAGTGCGCGATCGATTGAAGGGATTGGGGCTGAAGAGTTTTCTCAAGACCACCGGAGGCAAGGGCCTGCACATCGTCGCACCCATCGAGCCTGAATTCGAATGGCCGGTGGTGAAGGACCTCGCGCATGCGTTTGTGCTCGAGATGGAAAAGGACAATCCCAAGCTGTACCTGACCAAAATGACCAAGGCAGCCCGGAAGGAAAAGATCTATCTCGACTACCTGCGCAACGAGCGCGGAGCAACAGCGGTCGCTGCCTTCTCGCCGCGCGCGCGCCCCAATGCGTATGTCTCGCTGCCGATGGATTGGAGCGAACTCAAGGAGAAGGCGGCTCCACGTTTGCGCGCCGCCGACTTCGCCGAGTGGAAGACTCGCTTGCGGCGCGACCCATGGAAAGACCTGCCGAGCATCCGCCAGTCGCTCAATCCGGAGAAGGCCGGCAGCGCCGGGTAACACCGCAATCCTGATTCACACGGCAGCGAGCGCCGCGTCCAGGTCTTCGATCAGGTCCAGAGTATTTTCGAGGCCGATCGAAAGCCTCAGCAGATTCCGTGGCGTCTTCGTGTTTGGACCTTCGATCGAAGCGCGATGTTCCACCAGGCTATGTGAGCCGCCGAGACTCGTGGCCCGCGTGAAGATCTGCATCGACGACGCAGCCCGCATCGCATCGTCTTCGGAGCCTTTCACCTCGAAGGACAACATGCCGCCGAATCCGCTCATCTGCTTGCGCCGCCACGGCGTGCGCCGCGTGTGTCTCAAGTCCGGGATAGAAGACCGCCTCGACGCGTGCATGCGACGAGAGAAATTCCGCAATCTTTCCAGCTGACTCGGTCTGCGCCCGCACCCGAATCGGCAGAGTCGCCACCCCGCGCAAGGTGAGCCAGCAGTCAAAAGGAGACGGAACCGCGCCGCCGACCCGCTGGGATCTTCGCGCACTCTCAAACGTTGGGTTCTCACTCGCCTGTAATCAGTGCACCGCCGGTCACGTCACTATGGCCGGCGATGTACTTGGTCGTGGAATGCGCAACCATGTCGATGCCAAATTCCAGGGGACGCTGCAGCACAGGTGACGCAAACGTTCCATCGCAAACGGTAGGAATTCCTGCAGCCCGAGCGACCTTCGCGATCGCAGCGAGATCCGTCACCTTGAGCAAGGGATTCGATGGCGTCTCGACCCAGATCAACTTCGTGTTGGGGCGGATGGCCGCTTCCACTGCGGGAGCGTCGGTCATATCCACATACGAACAACTCAGCTGCCAATTGGCGAAGACCTCATTCACGACTCGACGAAAGCCGTGATACACATCGTCAGGGGCGAGCACATGATCGCCCGGCTGCAGGCTCTGCAACACCGCCGTCACCACGGCCAGTCCCGAGGAAAACGCGAGCGCGGCTGTACCGCCTTCGAGCGCCGCAAGGCAGGTCTCAAGCGCACTGCGGTTGGGATTGTTGTCGCGCGAGTATGAGAATCCTTGCGGGTACTCACCGTCCGCGTCGCGCTCAAAGGTTGTGGAGAGATGAATCGGGGGAACGACGGCTCGCGTGTTCGGATCAACAGCCTGCCCGGCGTGTACTGCCAATGTCTCTATGCGCCTTGAACGTTTTGCATCCATCCAGAAATCATAGGGGATTGTTTACGACCGCGGAAACTGGATGAACATTCGCAGCACTTCGGCGTGTCTGTTCATTGCATTTCGATTAGAGAATTGGCCGCTGTAGCGCGAGAAATGTTGTGCCTTCTGGAGAGGAAGGCTGGCGCGAGTTTTACACCCGATGTTAAAGGAATATTAACATTGACGCAGCCGGATACCCGGCACAATTTAGTTACGCGCCTCATCGATCAAGCAGTTTGAAACAACGAACCTGCTTGGCAAAAGGGATCGCTCGTTCGCCGAACTTCGGATGCGTCGGAGGTTCCGGTAACAACTCATTTTTGGTCTACAACCTTTCAGGAGTGCCAATGAGTTTCGTCACAAAGCTTCGCGGACGTGTGTCTGCGATCGCCTTCTTAGCCTTCCTTCTCGCAACGCCATTTTATTTTTCTCCTCTCTCTGCACAGACCGCAGGTTCGGGAAGCATTACAGGTACGGTCAGCGACTCGAGCAACAATCCTCTTGC
Organism: uncultured Acidobacteriaceae bacterium; assembly: GCA_963748555.1. GTDB lineage: Bacteria > Acidobacteriota > Terriglobia > Terriglobales > Acidobacteriaceae > CAWKKW01. The sequence continues at coordinate 94,860 of CAVVJK010000017.1, read as the reverse complement.
CTCCGCTTCAATACTCATTCGCAACAACGACACCGGCCAGGAACGCACGCAGACTACGAACGAGTCGGGCATCTATGTAGCGGCCTTCCTGCAGCCCGGCCACTACGAAGTCATCACCAGCGCGCAAGGCTTTGCCAGCGTCGATCAGAAGAACCTCAACCTGCAAGTCGGCCAGACGCTCACGCTCAACGTCACCATGCCGCTGCAGAGCGTGCAGTCCACGGTCACGGTCACGGACGCGCCGCTGCTCTGGACACCGAGAAGACGGAAGTCTCGCAAACGGTCGGCACGCAACTGATCTCCAACCTTCCGGTGAGCAGCCGCAACTGGAGCAGCTTCGCCCTGCTCACGCCTAACGTAACCACCGATGGATCCAGTGGACTGGTCAGCTATCGCGGCATCTCGGGTCTCTACAACAGCAACCTGGTCGACGGCGCCAACAACAACCAGTCTCTATTTTCTGAAGCTCGCGGCCGTGCCTCCGGTGCGCCCTATGTGTACAGCCTCGACTCGATCAAGGAATTCCAGGTAGACGCCGCGGTGTACAGCGCCGAATTTGGCCAGGCCGCTGGCGGCCAGATCAACGCCATCACCAAATCGGGTGGCAATCAACTGCACGGTGACCTCTTCTACTATCTGCGCTACCCAGCCCTGAACGCGCTCGATCCTTACAACAAGGCTCAAGGACTCAAGAGCGGGAATCCTCACTCGTTGCTGTTGACCCAACCGGTTCACCAGCAGCAGCAGTTTGGCGGTAGCGTTGGCGGTCCGATCCGCACCGACAAGCTGTTCTACTTCTTTACTTATGATGGCTTCCGCAGAGTGGCTCCCGTCATCTACACCTCGACCGCGAATATCTCGCTCACGCCGAGCGGCGCCACTTCGTCGACCAGCACCATCACACCCACGCAGTGCCCCACGAATATCTCCGCCACGCAGTGCACTGCGGCTATCACCTATCTGCTGGGCCTCTCCGGCGCGTACTCGCGCATTCAGAAGCAGGACATCTTCTTCCCGCGTCTCGATTACCAGCTCAACCAGAACAATCACCTGAGCGTGAACTTCAACTTCGGCAACTACATCTCGCCCAATGGCTATTCCGGCGGTCCGTCGTATACCAACAGCTCCATCACTACGAACGGTTCCGCGACGTATCACGAGCGCTTTGTGGTCGGGAACTGGACCTCGACGCTCAGCTCGCGTTCCGTAAACGAAGTTATCTTTCAATGGGGACGCGATCTGGAGACAGCAGGCGTCAATGCGCCCGGACCCAGCGTGAGCATTGGCAACGTGCAGACGTATGGAATGCCCAACGCACTGCCTCGAACCGCGGAACCCGATGAACACCGCATCCAGGCTACCGACATCTTCTCGACCAGCCGGGGCCGTCATTCGCTCAAGCTCGGCGGCGATCTGAACCTGGTGCACGAGGTGATGATCAACCTCTTCCAGGGCGGCGGTATTTACAACTACAGCTCGAGCACCGCGACCGGGAATTTCCAGAATTGGGCGCAGGATGTCTTCGCAGCGAGTGCGACCGATCCTGCCGCGGGCACACACTACACCAGCTTCACCCAGGCCTACGATCCCATCACCAAGGTCGGCAAAGACGATTTCTGGATGAAGAATATGGATTGGTTCGCCGAAGATACCTGGAAGTTGACGCCTCGCCTCACCCTGAACCTTGGCGTTCGCTATGATCTGCAACTCACGCCGCAGCCCAACAAACCCAACACCACCTCGCCGCTCGCGACGCGCTACACCAGCAGTTTGAAGACGGTCAAAGACCGCATCGCGCCGCGGCTCGGCTTTGCCTACAATCCTCATCCCGGAACCATCGTTCGCGGCGGGTACGGTATCTTCGGCGCACTCACCCAGGGCAGCACGTACTACGCCATGCGCGTAGAGAACGGCGTCTATCAGACGAACTACAACTTCAACGGCTACACAGCCGGTACCGGCGCACCCACCTTTCCTAATGTGCTCTTCACGCCGCCGGGGCCAGCACTGGCCGCACCTTTTTCCGGAGCCGCCACCCCGGGAGTGACGCCTGGTGGTTCGGCGCTCGTAACCAGCTTCCATGGTCTCGATCCAAACTTTGTTCCGCCCCTCTCTCATGAAGCAGAACTTGCCGTGGAGCAGGAATTTCCCGGCAAGCTAACGCTGTCCGTCGGATACGTGGGCAGCCGAACGCTGCATCTTCCCATCTTCATCGACAGCAACGTCGCGCCCGCAACCACGACCCGCAATTACAGCATTTACAGTGCGCCCGGATCCCCGGCAAGCACGCTCACAGTGCCGTACTATACCTCCCGCATCACGCCTGCGGATGGCTCGATCAATACCGGCGAGAGCGTGGTCAACGCCTGGTACAACTCCATGGCAGTGACCATCCGGCGGCCCTTCGATCACGGTCTGGAGCTGCTGCTGAATTACACCTGGAGCAAGGCCACGGATACCGGCGAAGTGCAAGGAGCGTACGGTACGTTCTACGGGTCCAACTTTCCCGTCGATCCCTACAACATCAAGCTGGAACACGGGCGCTCCGATCTGGATCAGCGTGGCCGCTTTGTCGGCACGGTTGTGTATCAGCCGTTGTTTTTGCACGGTTCCAGTTTCAAGCCGGCCAAGTGGCTGGTCGACGGCTTCGTCTTCTCCGGCACGGCGACCGAAGCTACCGGCTTTCCTGTCACCGGCCAGTTGACGGGGTATCCGCAGACCACGTACGGCAAGCTCAGCGGCGCTCTTGAGGGCGGACTTACGGGCGGCGTCATCAGTTCGGGTTCCGGCGCCGCCACTGCCGGCCGTGCTCCGCAGGTGCAGCGCAATTCCTACAAGGGACCGGGACTCCATAACATCGACTTCCGGGTTACGCGTGACTTTCCCATTCACGAAAACATCCGCTTCGAGATTCTTGGCGAGGCTTTCAACCTGCTTAACCACACCAACGTATTCAGCGTCAGCACCACGGCGTTCCAGTACGTTGCACCCGGCAAGGCTCTGCCTATCGGCGGAAGCTGCCCCACGGTGGCTGCTGCCAACGATCCCAACTTCAACGGATGTGTTTCACCCTACGTAAGCACGTCCTCCCCCTTTGGAGCACCCACATCCACCAGCGGCACCTTGTATGGCGCGCGGCAATTGCAGGTTTCAGCAAAGCTGTTCTTCTAATCTGTAACTGGACGAAGCGAACGGTGCAGCCCGTGGTCATGGCTGCACCGTTCGCTTTAAGGGGCAGGGAAGCCGATGAAAGATGGGTTGAATTACGGCATCTGTTTCTCGAGCTTAAGTGAGCAACAGTCCCGATCCCCGGCAGGATCGTTTTCACACCGGGTAGAGGCGGGCACGGTCAGGGTTCGGTGTTTTGTGCTTCTTTCACAACGGTCGCCAGGTCCTGATGATCGATCTGGAAGACGATCGACAGCGCCTCTCCATCTCCTTGAAGCAAAACGTAACTTGCCGATGTATCTAAGTTCCTGCTGCCTGCAGAAGTCTGCAGCTTCATTCTCCAGCTCACTTTCGCGAGCAAATACTTTGAGTCGAGAGGGCTCGCTTCGACGGACTCAAGGTGGGTTTGAAAGAGGCCCATCGAGGAGAACATCGCTTTCCGTCTGGGTATGACTTTTAGGAAGTCCTCCTTGCTAACCGCCTGCACGCCCTTGGGGCCGCCGAATAAGAACGTATTCGCGTATAACGCGCCGATTGCCGGAGCGTCTGCAGAGGAATTCGCTCGCTCATACTGCAGGAAAAACTCTTTGACCCGTTGATCCATTTGCTTCTCCGTTTTATGTTTTGATGGGTGAGGTTGGGTTGACTCGGCGGCGAGTTGGTGGCGGGCGGATGCAAGCGCCACTCCGTGAAAAACTGCAGCGAGTGCCAGGATGCTGCCGAGGATGGCTGCAAGAGCTTTAGGCATGGAAGGACCCTCTGGGTGCGGTCTGTGTCCCTTCCCCGTTATAGCGAATAGGAGCAAAGCCGCTTTAGTATTATACCACAATCAGCGGGTATAATCAAGCTGCGAGCAGGGCACTCGCATTCCCGAGAAGCCAAACCAGGGTCCTCTGGTGGATTAAGTGCCTGGTCAGAACCCGCCCCGCTGCAAACCTCAAATCCTGACGACTCTTCCCACACCTGAGTCGGCGTAGAAGACCAGCCTCAAGGTCGATCCGCTGTGACTCACAGCACCGACCTCATCTCTTCGTCCCACTTAGCTTTGAGCAAGGTGGGCCACGTCTTGGAATATCTAAACCGCCAAAGCCTCGAAAGCATCGCCGCACCTGGCTTTCAATCGCAGCAACCGTATCCGTGGATCGATATCCAGAACCCGCTAACCCGGGATGGCTACCAGAGCCTGCGCGAAACCATGCCCGATCTCTCCTGCTTTGACCAGCAGGTCGGTATCAAGCGCGGCTATGGACAGGCGCCTCACGATCGCTACCTGCTCCACTACCGCCCGGGTCTGGATCTGGCAGAACCTTGGAAACAGTTCATTGCTGAACTGCAAGGCGAGGTGTACCAGTCCTTTTTGCGTCGCCTGCTCGGCCCCCGCACTTTCATCCCTACGCTGGAGTGGTACTACGCATGGAGAGGCTGCGCCGTATCGCCGCATTGCGATGCTGCCCGCAAATTGGCTACGCACATCTTCTACTTCAACGAAAACGACGAGTGGGAGCACTCCTGGGGAGGCCAGATCCTGATCCTCGACAGCCATCGTCGTTTCACACCTCACTCCGCACCCGGCTTCGATGACCTGGAAGTCGCCGCCGCACTCGAGCCGCTGGGCAACGGCAGCCTGCTCTTTCAGAGAACGCCGCATTCGTGGCACGGAGTGCGGCCGATTCAATGCCCCGAGGGCAAGCTGCGCAAACTGTTCATCGTCACCGTGAATGTGCCGAGTTTCCAGGTCTGGTGGCGCCGGATGCGCGGGAAAGACCCGGACGGGTTTCGCATTCACGCCTGAATAGGATTGAGTCACCGGTACGCTGCGGTTCGGTGGGATCGCTCACCGTGTCGAAGGCGATCAGCGTTCCGGCGGCGGGAACATCATGCGGTCCTGGCCCATCCAGAAGCGGTTATTCGCGCGAATCAGCGCATCCACGCGCCGGCCAAGCAGTCGTGCCCGCGCCTCCTGATAGGGTCCAACGTGGCGCACCATCCCGGGAAGGCGCGGATAGATGCGCGGGAGCCAGCGGCTGGCCCGAGCCGCCGAGTCTGCTTCTCGAGCACCGAAGCCCAACCCGAACTCTTGTCGCAGCCGTTCCGGCAACCATGCAGTCGTAAGATTGCGGTACCAGTTCGGAACAGGCACCCACGATCCGCGCCCATGCAAGACGCGGTGGGCCATTTCCCGTGAGAGCGCGTTTACGCCTAACCGGTCCGACGCCACCATCGTCTGCATATACGCCTCCAAACCACGCCAGTCTTCCGGTAGAGCAGCTGCCGGAATTCCAAACAGCGCGGCCATGATCTTGCTCTCGTCGTAGTACGCCTCGCGCTCGGAATCGGAGAGCGGCGGAAGCACGCTTTCGTACGCCACCACCGCGCTCTCGATCAGAGTTGCGAACACCCACAGCAGCGCATACACCTCGTTGGCCTCGTAAGGTGAGCGCCGCGGATACCCTGCAACGCTCTCCGGCAGGTTGCCGCGAATACGTGTATGCAGTTGATACAAATGCCGCGAGGCCGCAAGAGCTTGCTCCAGCGTCCCGAAGAGCATGGTAAACACCACGCGGAAGGTGTTGTGAAAGCGGCCGAGCGGATCGCTTCGGAGATTTGAGTGCTGCTCGAGCGAGGCCGCTACCCACGGATGAGCCAGTTGCAATAATGAGGCTCGTCCCGCGCCGAGAAACAGCGCCGATTCCCGATTGATCTTCCAACTGAGGGAGCCAGGCCCGAAGATGCCTGAACGCGGATCGAGGGTTCTCTCCGCGACACTCTTCCACAGTGCCTCGATCTCATCGCGAGTGACTGGCTGAACAGCAGCTTCCATACCTTGATTGGATTCTCCGACTCGGTTCGGCGACATCGCGGTCGCTCTCTCTCGCTCAGCCAGGTCAATTCTGCCCTGCCGGAGCGGTGATGCTGCGCAATGTCGAGGGCTTATGCGTTCACTTTTGGCCGCTTCAGGTGCATGGCCTCTGCGATCACGTCTGTATATTTCAGCCCCGCTCCGGTATTGAAGAGCACGACCCGGTCGGATTCTTTCAGATATCCGGCGCCCAGCAGATGATCGTAGGCTGCGGTGGCCGCAGCGCCCTCCGGCGAAAGGAACAGGCCTTCGTGCTCGGCCCAGTCGCGAATTGAGTTCAGAAGCTGCTCATCGGTCAGCGACAATGCAAGGCCACCGGACTCCCGCAGAATCTCCAGCATGATGGTGTCGCCATAGGGCTTGGGTACGCGCAGGCCGGAGGCGAAGGTCGAAGCATCCTTCCACATCTGGCTCGCGGTCGCACCCGCCTCGAACGCACGCGTCACCGGCGCACATCCTGCCGCCTGCACCGCGATCATCTTTGGCCGCCGCTTGCCGGCGGGGACCCAGCCGAGCTGCTCGAGTTCCTCAAACGCCTTCCACATCCCGATCAGCCCGACTCCGCCTCCGGTCGGATAGAAGACAGCGTCGGGATACTCCCACCCGAGCTGTTCGACCAGCTCATAGCCCATCGTCTTTTTGCCCTCGACCCGAAACGGCTCTTTCAGCGTGGAGATGTCAAACCAACCCTCCTGCTGCTTCCGCTCGGCCACAAGCCGCGCGCAGTCGGAGATCAGACCGTTCACCAGCTCGACGTGTGCCCCGTACGCCGTCGCCTCCACATAGTTGGCGAACGGCACATCGAGCGGCATGAAGATGTGCGCCTCGATGCCTGCGGCGGCGGCGTATGCGGCCAGGGCCCCGGCGGCGTTTCCTGCGGATGGGACCGCCAGCTTCCTGAGCCCGTAGTGCCGCGCCATCGATACGGCCATCGCCATGCCGCGCGCTTTGAAGCTGCCGGTGGGGTTGGCCCCCTCTTCTTTCAGAAACACATTAGCGTAGCGCCGGCTGCGCAGCATCGGCGTGAACCCCTCGCCGAGGGTCACCGGTTCGACCTCCGGCAAAACATCGGCATAACGCCACATGCCCAGACTGGTCACCGAAGCCGCGGCACGGGCTGCAATCGAACTGCGATCCACGCGACTGCGCACCGCCTCCAGATCGTAGCGAACGTAAAGCGATCCGGCACAAAGTGGACACACAGTTTGAGGCGTTTCAGCGGAGACGTGATGATGGCAGCGGGAACATTCCAGGGAGGTAATGGCAGGCATAGATTCTGATTCGGCTCATTCCAAGACTAAGGCATCTGGGAGGACTAAGGCATGCGGGAGTTTTCGGCCTCCAGGCTGCGGCTGCGGGCTCTCCGTGCGACAAGGGACACTTGTGACGAAGTGGGATTGTGACGAACTTGGAAAGGAGAAAGGGAGGTGCGGAGTCCCCGGAGAGGGGATAGAAACAGTCAGGCTGTGGCAGAGGTGAGCGGAGCGCCCGGGCGCGTCCGTTGTGTTTGAAGCAAAGTGACTAGAAAGTGCCTAGCTCTTCATGTGGAGCCGAATATCCAGTTCCGCGATCAGGCCCTTTAATACCACCTTGCGTTGACGGCTGCGGGCTTCGAAGTTCACCTGCAGGCGTTCATAATCGGGACCGTCGAAGCGGTTCTGGACACTCTCGGTTCCGATTGCCTTGGTCCGGACCAGCTTGTCGTACTGCGGGCTGTCTGCTCCAAAGCACTTGGCGACCAGCGCCTCGGTCATAAAGGCCCACTCGCGCTCCTGGTCCTGAACTTCGCCGTAGTGACGTTCCGCGATCTCATCCAGGCTGGTAAGTTGTCGTTTCAGCAGCGCCGCCGCCTCTTCACACGCGGGAGCAACCTCTTGATTTGCGATTGTTACATTTTCTGTGGTCATGATGGACCCATGCTAGTCCTCGCCGAAAGGGACTTCCAATAGCTAACCAGCTAATATTCATTCGGTTATCCAGCCTCTGCGCCGTAGCTGCGGGTCCGGAACGGGGCAGCCCAAGGCTGCTCCACCCGAGTTGGATCGCATCCAAGTTAGCAGGTTGACGGTACGGGTTCCCCAGGCCACGTCTTTTCAGCAACTTGCTGATTACGCTCTAGTTACTTCGAGGTAATCCGCGGAAGTTTCTTAGCGTAAACATGAGTTGCCTATTGATTTCTGGAGAAAAAGTACCTAAAATAGAAGAGTTTGTGACTTCCCGGTGGGCTCGTCAGTCGTGTGAGCCGGAGATGCCGGACTTTCTGCACGTCACTTTTGGCTAGAGGATAACGAAACAATGGCAAAGCGTCGCGGTAATCCAAATTGGGGAAAGCCGGAGCCCATCGGCCCGGTCGTTCCTACTGTGACTTCCTTCGAACAGGTTGTGAAGGAATTCAAGCTGACTCCCGATCAGTATATCCGTTCCACCCGCCTGCGCGAGTGGGCGAGGCGGAACAAGAACTCGAAGTACATCCCGGAAACATTGCTCGAGGCATGGGGTTTTGAGATCGAGTCGACACTGTAAGCGGTCAGTTCGCTGCGTTAGGTAATGAAGTTGACGCCGTCCCGGAACGCCGGGGCGGCGTTTCCGTTTCTGGCGTCACCCATCCCTTGGGTGCGTTGCATCACTGAGTTCCGCCTTGCTCCTCCATGACACTGAAGCCAGGTAATTGAGGAGGCAGCATTGGAACTGGCGGAGCGGGTCGAACTCGAAGACAATACGGACATGCTTTCGAAGCCTCCCTTTACCGACGTTCCCGGCGCGATTGAAGAGATTCGTGCCGGCCGCATGATCGTGGTGGTCGACGATGAGGATCGTGAGAACGAAGGCGACCTGACCCTCGCGGCGGAACACGTCACCCCGGAGGCCATCAACTTCATGGCGAAACACGGTCGCGGGCTCATCTGTCTGACCCTGACCGAGGAGCGCGCCGACTACCTGCGCCTGGGGCCGATGACCCAGCAGAATTCGTCGCGCTTTGGCACGGCTTTTACTGAGACCATTGAAGCTCGCGAAGGCGTGACGACCGGCATCTCCGCCTACGATCGCGCGCACACCATTCGCGTGGCCATTGATAGCCGTTCGACGGCTCACGACCTGGCTCGACCGGGACATGTTTTTCCGCTGCGCGCGCGGCGAGGCGGCGTTCTCGTGCGTGCCGGTCAAACCGAAGCTTCGGTCGATCTGGCGCGACTGGCCGGCCTCGTTCCCGCAGGGGTAATCTGCGAGATCATGAAGGACGACGGCACCATGGCCCGCGTTCCCGACCTCGTTCAGTTCTGCACAGAACACAACATGAAGATGCTCACGGTGGCCGAACTCATCCGCTACCGCCTGCAGAATGAGCGTTACATCTACCGCGTTGCCGAAAGCACAATGCCCACCCGCTACGGCGACTTCCGGGTCATCGCATATGAGAGTGAAGTGGATGGGGGTGAGAGCCATCTCGCGCTGGTGCGTGGAGACGTGGCTGTTGGCGACGAGCCGGTGCTGGTGCGCGTGCATTCCCACTGCGTTGCCGGGGATGTCTTCGGCACCACCCAATGCGACTGCCACTCGCTGGTGCAGCGGTCATTGAAGGCGATTGCCGAAGCGGGTCGCGGAGCCTTGGTGTATCTTCACAACGCCAGCCGCGGCTTCGAGATTGACCGCACCACACAACCGCATCGCCTGGTCTTTCACAACGAGGTGCGTGAACGAGAACAGCGCGAAGAACGGAGCCTTCGCATCCTGCGACAGGTTGGTCTCGGCGGACAAATTCTTTCCGACCTCAAGATTCGCAAGATCCGCTTGCTCTCGAACACGCCTACGCACGTGCCGGCCCTCGAAGGCTTCGATCTTGAAATTGTTGAGCGCGTGCCCATTCCGAAAGAAGTTCCCACTGTCGCGGAAGTTTAGTGACGGCAGGAGATCTCGCTGCCGAGTGCGGATTGCGTTATGCGTCGCCTAACTTCAAAGCAGAGAGGGCAGGCCGTCGGCGAGTCGGCGTTCGCGCAGCTCCGACCAAAGTTGGTCGATGTCTCGGAACAAAATTCCGTGGATTCCCACGCCGGTCAAAATCCGGTTCCGCCAGGCCGGTCAGCTTGAGCAGATTCCCACGCGCTTGCTGGTCGGGTGGCGCGCTCAGCACCATGCCATAGTCGAAGATGATGGCGCGCAGGCGCATACACTCTCGCGGTAACAATGGTTTTCGAATCTCTCTTCATTATGGCCGCGGCGCTTCTGTGGAAAGATCAAAGAGATATGACGTTTTCCAATCGAACCGCGTGGGACACGCAGGAGTCGGAGTGGGCACGCGCGCTCCGGGAGCGAAGGCGCGCAGGAGAGCCCGTGCTCGACCTTACTGCGTCCAATCCCACGCGCTGCGGATTTCATTACGATCCCGCGCTGCTAGCTCCTCTTGCGGACCCGGCTGCCCTGGAGTACGACCCTGATCCGCGCGGACTGCTCCATGCACGAAATGCGGTTACGGCGTACTACCGGGACCATGGCGCGCCCGTCGACCCGGAGCAGATCTTCCTCACCACCAGCACCAGCGAGGCCTACAGCTTCGTCTTTCGGCTCTTGTGCGACCCGGGCGACGAAGTGCTCATCGCCCAACCCAGCTATCCGCTCTTCGATTTCCTGGCCATGCTTGATGATGTTCGCCTGGTTCCGTATCCGCTCTTCTACGACTATGGGTGGCACCTCGACATTGAGGCACTGCGGGAGCGAATCACACCCAGGACCCGCGCTATCGCGCTCGTTCACCCAAACAACCCTACCGGCCACTTCACCAAGCCGGCGGAAAGGGAAGCGCTCGAGGCCCTCTGTCTCGAACATGACCTTGCCCTGATCGTCGACGAAGTGTTTCTCGATTACGGATTCAGCGGAGAGGCCGCCCGGAGTTTCGCGACGGGTCCCCATGCAGCGCTGACCTTTGTCTTGAGCGGACTAAGCAAGATCGCGGCGCTCCCGCAAATGAAGGCGGCATGGATCGCCTGCTTCGGTCCGCCTCAAAAGCTTGGCGAGGCGACTGCCCGGCTCGAAATCATCGCCGACACGTTCCTCTCCATGAATGCGCCAATCCAATGCGCCGTGCCGGCGTGGCTCGCTGCGCGAGGCGAGATGCAACAGCAGATTCGGGAAAGAGTGGCGGGCAATCTGACCGCTCTCGACCTGATCCTCGCAGACCAATCCATGCTCACCCGGCTTGATGTAGAGGCCGGATGGTACGCCGTCCTGCGCGTCCCAGCGATCGGCGAGGGCGAGCACACCGCCCTGCAACTCCTGCAGCAAGAGGGAGTCGCCATCCATCCCGGCCATTTCTTCGGATTTCACGGCTCTGGATGGCTGGTCCTGAGCTTGCTTCCAACTCGGGGCGAGTTCGAGCAGGGTATGCGGTCTATCATTCACTACTTCAGCGGCTTGGAGCCGAAACATCAACCAAGTTAATCAGCTTGATTCCGGTCAACCGTTGGTTGAATGTACTGGATCTAACTTTCTGATTTAAATGCCACTAGCGCCTAACCACCTAAGGAACGGATTGCTCACCCGCTCGCGCCCGATCGTAGTCTCGCTGCCATGGCCACAGATTACCCGGGTCTCATCCGGCAGAACCAGCAGCCGCTCGTGCAGCGACTCGAGAATCTTTCGCGAACTCCCGCCCGGCAGATCTGTCCGCCCGATCGAACCCGCGAAAAGCGTATCGCCAGCGAGCAGCAAGTTCTGCGCAGCAAACAGGAGACAGATACTGCCCTCAGTGTGACCGGGGGTGTGCAGCACCTGCGCCGGGAGATTGGGCAGGCCCACCCGCATTCCATCCTCGGCGCTCTCGTCAGGAGGAGCCACTTCGGGGGTCTGCACACCCAGCCAGGCCGCCTGCATCGCCATCATGGAGAGAAGCGGCAGATCCTGCTGATTGAGAAGAATCGGCGCGCCGGTCGCCCGCTTCAACTTCACCGCTCCGCCCACATGGTCGATATGAGCGTGGGTCACGATGATCTGTTTCAGCGTAAGCCCGTGCTTCGCAAGCCGCTGCAGAATGTCGGGGATGTTGTCGCCGGGATCGACCACGATCGCTTCATGGGTGGTTTCATCGCCCATCACGGTGCAGTTGCATTGCAGCGGACCGACGGGGAAGCTCTCGAGAATCATGCAACGATTCTCCTGCAAGCAAGGCGCGGAATGCAAAGGTGAGGAGTCGAACCGGACGGGAAGGTTTGCGCTAGGATTTCAGGTATGGCATTAAGAAACGAATGGACAGAATGGCACCTGACTCCGCGTGGCTGGGAACGGGGAGCCACGCGGGTGCATGGAAAAGGAAACACCTGGACCGAAGAGCCGGAAGACCGCGCTCTGAGCTTTGTTTACAAAGAAGTGGAGACCTCAGCTTCGCCCGAGGTGCGGAAGTCCGCCGAAGAAACGTGGCGTTCCAAGACGGCCACGAACGTCAACGACTTGCTGCGGCAATACGGCAGTTGTCCAGAGAGGCTGTAGCTCGCAAGTACGCAGCAAAAAAGGCAGGCTCAGAGCCTGCCTTTTCTTCAAAGTGAGCTGAAAACTACTTGCCGGATTTAGCCGGCGCCGTGGGTGCAGCTTTGGTGCCCTCAAGCACGGAATGTGTTGTGCTATGACGAGACATCAGGATGAACAATCCGATCGAGGTCACCATAAACAACACGGCTCCCCAGGTCGTCAGGCGGGTGAGCAGGTTAGCGGTTCCGCGAGGACCAAACGCAGTCTGCGAACCCTGGCCGCCAAAGGCACCCGCCAAATCTGCGCTCTTGCCCTGTTGCAGAAGGATGACGCCAATCAAAAACAGGCTCACGATGATGTGAACCACAATCAAAAAGTAATAAACGATGCTCATTCCAGAAGCTCTTCTTGAACCTTAAGTCGGGCCTGCCTGCTACCCGCAAATTTTGAGGATGATTTGGTGCGGAAGGGGGGACTTGAACCCCCATGCCTCTCGGCGCCACCCCCTCAAGATGGTGTGTCTGCCAATTTCACCACTTCCGCACGTTGTGAATCGATCCGTAGTGCAGTATAACAAAGCCCGCCGATGGAACGAAGCGTCCAAATCGCGGCCTAAGCGCCGAGCGCTGTGGACCTAAAGAAAATGCCGCGTGAGATCGGCAAAGGCGTCCAGTTCCAGCAGGTACTGGCCTGCGGGAGCCGCGAACACCTCTTCGTGCTCCAGCACCCACGTGTGCTCATGACGAACGAACACGGCATGCAGTCCCGCTGACAGTGCAGGGTTGATGTCCGAGCGCGGACTGTTGCCGATCATCCAGGTGGTGTGCGGTCGCAATTCATATTTCGCGCAAACGGTCGCGTAGGCGGCCGGGTCTTTCTCCCGCGGAATCTCGACTCCGGTGAAATACCTCCCCAGGCCTGAGCGCTCCAGTTTGTCCGCCTGCTCCGCTTGATTGCCCTTGGTCATCAGGATCAAGCGATGCCGCGATGCCAGCGCCGGGAGTGTGTCCGCGACACCGGGCAGCAGTTCAATATCCTGATCGGCGATGGATTGCGCGAAGCTAACAATGCGTTCGTGCTTCTCTGGCGTGATTGGGTCTGCTGACAGCCGCTCAAAACAGGTGATCAGCGACCGTCTGAAACTCGACAGCCCGTATCCCGAAGCGAGAATGCTCTCCCGTTCCACGGTGTTGAGCATCTCCCGCACCTGCATCGGCGTGTATTCGTGGTGGTTCAGGTAAGAGATGAACGAGGCGATCGCGCGCTCGAAGTAGATGTTGTTTTCCCAGAGCGTATCGTCTGCATCGATGAGCAGCGTCTGGTCGGTGGGAAAATTCAGCGAGTCGCGCGTGGTGATAAGCGTCATTGAGTCCTGTGATCAGACTAGCAAAGCCCTTCGCGGATAGGAGCCTTCCGGCACTCGGCATGACCGCAGATTCTCACCGGTGCGGCAAATTCAGTGATTCAGACGAAAAGAAACCAAGTGCACCACACGCCCCAGGTTCGGCGACGGCCCTCGTATGTTGACGCATCTCCGTTCCCTGCTAAGACCCATCCATCTGTTGTTCCCGCCACTTATCCACGGTAGTATCAACCCGAAGATGATGCCGGAGGACCTGCCGCCCGTTCTCGTGCAGGCCGAAGTTTCAGGGTCCGGCACAGGCACGACTCCGGCTAGACCGTGTGCCAAGGGGTTACTGTTGGAGGCTCCGGAACGTTTGCGAACACAACTGGGCCTCGCGACCGGAGACGTGGTTGCTGAGCGGTACCAGGTGCATCACAAGCTGGGTGCCGGAGGCATGGGAGAGGTGTACCTCGCCGAGGACCTGCTCCTCCACCGCAACGTGACGCTCAAGCGCCTCGCGGGAGGAAACAACCTCGACAGCTCCGGCACCGAGCGGCTGCTCACCGAGGCCAAGCGCGCCACCGGAATCACCAATCCTCATATCGCACAGGTCTTCGATGTGTGCCGTCACCAGGGCGAACTACTGCTGGTGATGGAATACATTCCCGGCCTGAGCTTGCGCGCATTGCTGCACGGCCCGATGCCTGCAGAACGCTTCTTCTCCCTGGGCATTCAACTCGCCGACGCGATCCAGGCTGCGCACGCGGCTGGCGTGCTCCACTGCGATATCAAACCCGAAAACGTCATTGTCACTGAGCAGGATTTCGTGAAGGTGCTCGATTTCGGCCTGGCGCAGATCGTCAGTGCTCCCAGCCGCGATCAGCAGACGGTGAGCATCGTCAGCGGCGATTCCACCCTCTCCGGCACTCCGGGCTACATGGCTCCGGAGGTGCTGCGCGAAGCTCCTCCCACGGAGCAGTCCGACATCTTCGCGCTGGGCATCGTTCTCTACGAAATGGCTGGAGGCAAAAATCCCTACAAGGGCAAGACCTTCGCCGACAGTGTTCACCTCACACTCAGCCACGACATCGCGCCGCTCGATGTGAAGGCGCTCCACTTACCAGAAGAACTCAATCGCATTCTGCTCAAGATGATGATGCGCGCGCCCAATCAGCGCTATGCGACTGTGCGCGATCTGCTGGTCGATCTTCGCGCGTGCCAGCAGAGCTTGCGCGTGGGCAACGCCAGCACCGTCCGCTTACCTCATGTAGTAACTACATCGGCTACGAATCCGGTCGCGTCGCCTGTACATCAGCGGCGCCATTGCCGCATGCCTGATCGTTCTTGCCCTCGTCCTGTTCTTCATTCCTTCACTCTCGATCAGGGCCGCTTGAGACGAACCACCCGGCGTCGGCAGCCGCTGCCTATCGCGCAGCACATACAACGTGGTGGCGGTGATTCCGTTTCGGGTCGTTGGCGGCGACAAGTCCTGGACCGCCTACGGAGAAGGTCTGCGCGAAGCACTTACCTCCAGCCTTGCGCGCGTGTCGCCGGGGCACAATCTGGAGGTGCTGGCCGCCAGCGAAGTACAGGCCCATGCCCTCACCACGGCTGAAATGGCTCGCAAGGAACTCGGCGCCGACCTGGTCATTGAAGGCAGCCTGCAGGCCAGCAAGCCGCTAGTCCGCATCGACTATTCGCTGGTCAACTCCACCGGCCACATCCTGAGGGCCGACCATGTCACCAGCAAGATGACCGATCCGTTCGCGCTGGAAGATCAGGTGGTCAAAGGTGTGCTCGCCATGCTCGAGGTTCAACTCGGCGATCAGGACAGCGAGCGGCTCACCGCCCATGGCACCCAGAACGGTACAGCCTACGAGAGCTATCTGCAGGGCATCGGCTTCCTCCGCGACTTCGACAACTCTGAAAATGTCGAACGCGCGCTGCGCAGCTTTGAACGCGCCATTCAAATCGATCCTCGGTTCGCTCGCGCCTGGGCCGGTGTAGGTGAGGCGCACTGGGCCATCTACAGGTCCACGGCAAATGAAGATCAGATCGGCCTTGCGCGCCAGAACTGCGAGAAAGCTTTGCAGCTCGATGCGAATTCTGCCGACGTTCACATCTGCCTTGGCCAGATCGCTGGCGGAACCGGCCAGGTGCAATCAGCCGCAAACGAATTTCAGCGCGCCGGTCAACTGGATCCCTCGAGCGATGAGGCCCTCAATGGGCTCGCCTCCGCCTACGAACATCTCGGGCCGCACCCAGGATGCGGAACGCGTCTATCGCAGCGCCATCGAACAGCGTCCCCACTACTGGGCGAATTACTACGCGCTTTCGAACTTCCTCGTCCGCCAGACCAGGTATGCCGACGCGCAGACGGTACTGCAGGACGCGGTCAACCAATTTCCAAACAACAGCTTCCTTTATCGCCGGCTGGGGGTCATCGATTTCTTTCAGGGTAGATTCGAGCCCGCCATCTCGGCTTATCGGACCTCGCTCGACCTGCACCCGCATGCGGACGCTTATAGCGACCTTGGGCTTGTCTACCTGCATCAGCGAAGATTCAACGAGGCCATCCTCTCCTTTGAACGTGCCGCCCGACTCGATCCCCAGGACTATGCAATCTACGCGGACCTGGCGGACGCTTACTACTGGAGCGCCGATCGCAAGGGACAGGCCGGTGCGGAATACCAACGTGCGCTGCAGTTGGCGGAGTCTGCCTTGCGCGTGAATCCCAGAGACCCGGATGCCCTCATGGTCTCTGCCTATGCGGAAGCCGCTCTCGGCAACCGCACCGATGCGCTTTCGCGCCTGAATGAAGTGATGAAATATGCCCCGGAGGACGCCGAGGTCTTTTATTACGCGGCCCGTGTCTATGCGCGCATTGGCGATCCCACTTCCGCGCTCGCATGGCTGCACAACGCGGTCACTCGCGGGTACTCAGGCGCAGATGTGAAATCCGCGCCTGATTTCGATTCGCTCCACAACGATCCGTTCTTCCACTGAGCCCCGTTGGCGCGGGTTCACCGTGATGACCCTGACGTGCGGATCGCGGCACTCCTAGTGTTTGTGTTTTTTGTCGTGCATCTCCTCGGGCGCGTTCTTGTCCGCCTTGTTGTACTGCACCTCGAGCTTGTACATGCAGCCTTCCGGCGTTTGATCCGTGTCCACCACATCGGTCTCCTGCGAGTCGGTGAAGTTCAGATCTTCCTCATTGAACGATGTTTGAAGGGATGCTTTGGGCATTCTTCGCCATCGTCGTTTTCCTTGTTGAGCCGCACCAGCCGCCGTACCCGAAACTTCCGCTTCTTGCTCGACTCGAACGTGATGCGCTCCTCGCGCTCCTTTGAAATGCAGATCGGCGGATGATCGCCGGCATCCTGGGCCATCGGTCATCTCGTAATGGCAGGTCTCTTTCTCGTCGATCGCTTCTACGTCCAGATGACAGACGCGGCCTTTGGCGCCCTCCTTATCCGACCAGTGGCACAGGTTTTTCGGATGATCCTCCTCCATGCACTCCTGGTTTGAGAAGAGGGACCTGGTGGCGAATCCTGCGCCTTGAGAGAGCAACGGCACACAAAACGAAAGCCGCAAACAACAACGCTTTTCGCATAGTTTCCCTCGCAATATCCGTGGGTTCAGTTTTCAACGGAACAGGATCTGCGCCCGAGTATCGCCGAGGGTTTGAGCGCGTGCAACAAAAAACAGCGAAGCACGCCGACCAGTCAGCTCAGCATGATCCTTACTGGATATCGGCAGATCTCATACTTCCTAAGCTTCGGGGCGGAACTGTACCTCGAGCATGGTGCAGTCATCGGTGGCCGGAGCAGACTCCACAGAATTGCTGCACGCGTTCGAAGACATCTTCGAAGTTGCGGCAGAATCCGGCGGCATCTTCCAGCCGCTGATCGCCAAAGAACTCGCCTTCGGAGTTCTCCGCCTCGGTGACGCCATCGGTGACCAACAGAATGCGCGAACCCGGCTCCAGTTGTGCTTTGCCCGACTGGAATCCAGCCTCGCGAATCAGACCCACCGGCAGATTGGAATCCTTCAAATGGACCACCCCGTTCGGAGTGCACAGCAGCGGGTGGATGTGTCCGCAGTTGATGTATTCGACCGCGCCGTCACGATGCAATTTGAGAATGACCATGGTCGCGTACTTGCCGACATCTTTGGCGCAGATGTAGCGGTTGACTACGCCCGCGATCGTCTCGAGCGGCTGTCCGGCCAGCAACTGCGAATAGAGCATCCCCTGCAACGTCGAAGCGAGAATGGCCGCGGACACTCCCTTGCCGGAAACATCGGCAATCACCAGCGACAGGCTCTGGTCATCGGCGACCAGCTCGAAGAAATCCCCGCCGATCTCTTTGCAGGGAATCGAGCGCGCCGAGATTTGCGCGAATTCCAGTGCCGGGATCTGCACCGTCAACAGGTTCTGCTGAATACTGGCCGCGATGTTGAGCTCTTCGCGATAGCGGCGGGCATGCTCTTCGGCGATGGCGAGCTGCGCGTTATCGATCAGCGCTGCCGCTTCGGTCGCGATCGTCTTCAGCAGGTCGTTATCCACTTGCGTCAGGTTTCCGGGACTGAGCCGGCTATCGAGGTACAGCACTCCGAGAATCTCGCCGTTCGCTGCTCCATCCGTGGGCGATGCGCCGCGGCTTGACTCGCGCCGCCTCCGCAGAGGGATGCAGATCACGGTCCGGATGCTCTGCGCCACCATGCTGTCGGAGCGCGCGCCGACCTCGGCGGTCAGCGTGTCGGTCACGATGTATTCGCCGGCAGTTCGCGTCGCCTGCTGGATCGCGCTATGCGAGACGGTCGAGTCATCGACCAGCGACTCGCCCTGGCTGCTGCGGCCTACAGCCAGTTCCAGCGCGCCGTCTTCATTGGTCAGGAACACGTACCCGCGCTCCACCTTGGTAAGCTGCAGCGTGGTCTCGACCAGCGATACCAGGATCTGGTCCACCGCGCCGACCGTGTTCAATTTGCGGGCGGCTTCGAGGAACCAGCGCAACTTCTCCAGGTCGCTGTTCGGCGCCGACATGCTTTGAATCTGTCCCAGCAGGTCGCGAATGGTCGATCCCGACGCACCCGACTGCACGTCAAACCGCAGTACCGGGCCATCCAGCGATCCAAAATGAATGGAGTCGTTGGTCGACAGCGGCTGGCGCAGAACCCGCGTTCCGTTTACAAAGGTGCCGTGACGGCTTCCGGAATCCACCACCATGAACACGCCATTTTCAAACAGAATCTCAGCGTGCTTGCGCGAGACATACGGATGCGAGAGCACCAGGTCGCGATCCGGTAAGCGGCCGACAGTAAAGGGCACATGGCTGAGAACATTCGGCGTTTCAATGGAGCCATCAACGAGAACAAGGGGAGTGAGAGGAAGTTCGTATGCCATGCCAGGACCTTTCAGCAAAAGCGTATCGCCAATCGTCGAATCAGGAAATGCCTCTAGCGAGAGTAAGCAATCTTAGGAGATTCACTTGTATCACTGATTTCCCCGGATCGCCAATGCCGAGCCTGCACCAATACAGACGGGAATGGGCGGCAGGAGTACAGTTCACATCTGGAGAAAAGCATGCACGAAGGACGAATCGCCATGTTGGAGCGGGAGCAGGTTTCCCCGGAGTTGTACCCCCTCTACGACAAGCTCCTCGAGGACCGGGGTGTCATTCCTTACATGTTCAAAACCGTGGCGCATGTGCCGCAACTTGCCCTCGGGTTCGCTGCCTTGCTCAAACCTCTCATGTCGGAAGGCGCGCTACCGGCCTGGTACAAGGAATTGATCGCCACGCGCGTCGCTTATCTCAATGACTGCGAATACTGCGTCTCGGCGCATACCTATCTCGCCCGCGTTCGAGGCGCGTCCGATGCCCAGATCGAAGGCCTGCATAGCTACGACAGTGCTCCTTTTACTGAGCGGGAACGAGCCGGCCTGCGCTATGCGGACCGCCTGCATGCCTCAGCCCACGCCATTGACGATCAGATCTATGCGGCCACCAAAGCGCATTTCACTGACCAGGAGATGATCGAATTGACAGCGGTGGTCGGAGCCTTTGAGATGTTTCCGCGGTTTGTGAGCGCCCTGCGTGTTCCGGTTACCCCGCTCCCGGCACTCCCCGGCAAGCCCTGAATGGACAAAAGGCATCAGAAATAGATATGAAATCAAAGGTCCAGAAACCTTCTGCTGAACCGTTCATTCCCAACGAACGGAGCTTGAATGTCCTTCGTGAGGCAGTTCAGGAATGCAAGGGCTGCGATCTATACCTTGTGGGTACACAGGCAGTCTTTGGCGAAGGCCGTCGAGGAGCTGAAATCCTGATGGTCGGCGAACAACCGGGGGATCGAGAAGATCGCGAGGGCCGACCCTTTGTTGGTCCCGCTGGCCGCCTGCTCGATCGTTGCCTGGAGCAGGCAGCGATCGATCGCACTCAGGTCTATATCACCAATATCGTCAAACACTTCAAGTGGGAACCTCGTGGAAAGGTTCGACTCCATAAGAAGCCGAATGCTATGGAAGTAGCCGCCTGCCGCCCCTGGTTCGATGCGGAAGTGGAAACCGTTCAGCCCATGGTGGTGGTGTGTCTGGGCGCAACCGCCGCTCAGTCTCTGCTCGGAAAGTCGTTTCGTGTGACCCAGCGGCGCGGCGAACTAATCGACCTCGGCACCGGTCCTCATTTCATGGCCACGGTCCATCCGTCGTCCATTTTGCGTGCTCCGGATGACCTTGCTCGTGCCCAGGAAACTGCCATGTTCATCGAGGATCTCAAGCAGGTAGCCCTCTACCTCGCGCAACTGAAAGCCGCCTGAAGCGCGTTTTCAAAGACTTAGAACCGGTATTTTCCACAGGTTGACAGCAGGAACCTGGGGGGCGAAAGTAGCAAAGGTAGGGCGAACAAAAAGCGAATATGTCCGCCTCCTTTCCTGCCCATGCTACGTTCCGCCGCCGCACTCAAACTCGAAATTGAAGGCGCCCTTTCCCAGCGGGTTCCAGGCGCCTTATCCCCGCGCCTGCGCCCGGCTGTCGAGCTGTTTCCTACAGGAATCGCCGCCCTCGATGCGCTGCTCGAGGGCGGATTGCCGCGCGGCTCCGTGAGCGAAGTTGTCGGCTTGGCTTCCACCGGCAGAACCGCATTGGCCCTCTCCACCCTCGCTGGCCTGACACAACACGGAGCTGCCTGCGCATGGATGGATGTGGATGATGTCCTCGATCCGCAGTCGGCTGCTGCGTGTGGTGTTGACCTGGAACGGTTGCTCTGGGTTCGTGGCGGAGGTGCCGCTCCTGCCATCTCGCACGCTCCCAAGGGGCAGCTACAACGCCCATTGCAAAGGGGCGATTCCACGCCGGCGTACGGAAATTCGATGCACCCGCGCAGCGAAGTTCGCAACATGGATCACGCTGTTTCCCAGTTGTTTCGTGGAGAGGGCGGCTTGCTGCGGGATAAGCGAATCGGCACTCCCGGCGCACCCAATCGGCCACTGACAGATATGGCTCCGCGCTGCGCAGAAGCCCAGCCACATCGTCGCAAGCAGGAACAGGTGGCCACCGATCGTCTGCCGCCGAGGCGTGGCGACTCCGTGCCCAAGGCCGCCGCTGTCTCTCTGCCTCACGCCGCAGCCCAGCCATTCCCGTCACGGCAAAAATTCGGGCCGGCGAAAGCTGACAGGCCGTGGGCAAAGTTGGAATATGCGCTTAAGGCAACCGACCTGCTGCTGCAAGCTGGTGGATTCAGCATGCTGGTGCTCGACATGGGCAACATTGCCCCGGAACATGCGCTTCGTGTTCCCTTGGCTACCTGGTATCGCTTTCGTTTAGCGGCGGAACAGGCACAGACAGCGCTGATTTTGCTCACGCAGACTTCCTGCGCGAAGAGTTGCGCGTCGGTGGTACTGCATTGTGAACAGGCGCAGCAGGCGTGGTCTGCCTCCTCGGAAACGGCGCTCTTTCAGGGAGTGGAATACCGCGTGTCTCTTGACCGCAAACGCGGTGAAAACGAAATCTCCCCTCTGCGCAAAAAAGCGCCCGGCAGCGTCTCCTGGGCCGGCCGTTCGCCCTGGGTGCGATGATGTACGCCTGCCTGCATGCCCCGGATTTTGCCGTCCAGGCCGCATCGCGGCTGCGCCCTGAACTGCACCCGCTGCCAATTGCGATTCTTGCCGGAGAACCGCCGCTCGAAACCATCTTCGCGCTCAATGCGCTGGCACGCGAACGTGGTGTGGCCGTAGGCATGAGCCGCCTGCAGGCAGAGTCGTTTCCGGGACTGCGGCTGCATCGCCGATCGCTTGCAGAAGAAGCTTCCGCGCAAAGCGTATTGCTCGAATGCGCCGCTGCCTTTTCTCCGCGCCTCGAGGTGGTTTCTCTGGAATACACGCAGGAGCCCGGCGGAACTGTGGTGCTCGATATTCGCGGGACTCAGAGCTTGTTTGGCGATCCTCGGCAACTGGCAACCGCCGCCCGCGGTAAAGCTCTCGATCATGGTCTGCGTGTGAACATCGCGGTCTCGGAAAATTTTCATGCTGCTGTCTGCGCGGCACGTGGTTGCAGCGGCATCACGCTGCTCACGCCGGCAGCGGAAGCAGCCGTATTGGGGCCGCTCCTGCTCGAAGTACTCGACCTCTCTCCGGAAATGAGCGAGACCTTCAAGCTGTGGGGAATTCATAACTGCGCCGAGCTGGCCGCACTTCCTGAACGAGAACTGATCGCCCGCATTGGCCAGCAAGGTAAGCGTCTACGCGCCCTGGCACGGGGAGAGCAGCCGCATCTGCTGGTTCCTGTCGAGGCGGACTTCCGCTCCGAGTTGGTCGAGACCATGGAGCTGGAATATCCGGTGGAGGAGTTGGAGCCGCTGCTGTTTCTGCTGGCGCGATTGCTCGATTCCTTGCTGATGCGCGTACAGCAACGAGCGCTCGCGATCGCCTCGGTGCAGGTTACGCTCACTCTCGATGCCAAAGTTGATGGCCGCGCCCTGCTCCATACGCGCACCGTGCGTCCGGCGCTGCCTTCACAGGAAGCACGTACCTTGTTGAAGTTGGTGCAACTCGATCTGGAAACGCATCCACCACAAGCCGCCATTCTCGCGGTTGAAGTGCGCGTGGAATCTGCTCGTCCGCATCGCGCACAGCATGGATTGTTTTTGCCCCAGGCTCCCGAGCCGGGCCGCCTGGAAGTGTTGCTGGCCCGTTTGCGAAAGCTGCTGGGCGAGAACCGTGTAGGAGCGCCGCAACTGATGGACTCGCACCACCCTGAGGCTTTTCGTGTCTCCGCGTTTGCGCCGCCCGGTCTCCGACAGCAGTCTACAAGCGTACATTCGACCGCTCCCGCCGTGCTGCGCGTCTGTCGGCCGCCCCAGGCGATTCACGTAACTATTCATGCACAGAAACCAGCCGGACTCTTGTTCGAGGGCTCGTACTATAGCGTTCTTCACTCCGCAGGGCCGTGGCGAAGCAGTGGAGAGTGGTGGTCTGAAAGTTGCTGGTGCCGCGAAGAGTGGGATGTGGAGCTTGCCGGCCAGACGAGGATGATCAGCCGCATCGCCTACGATCCCGCCTCCAACTGCTGGTACATGCAAGGGGTTTACGACTAAGCGATGGATGCAAAGCCGATGTATATCGAACTCCACGCCCGCAGCGCGTTCAGCTTTCTGGAAGGCGCCTCGTTGCCCGAGGCACTGATGGCGCGTGCTGCTGAACTCGAGATGCCTGCCATGGCGCTGCTCGATCGCAACGGAGTCTATGGCGCGCCGCGATTTCATACTTCGGGCAAAAAGACCGGGGTGCGTGCGCACATTGGTGCCGAGATCGCTGTCAGCGATGCAGGCGAGCGTCTCCGGCCGCCGGCGTATCTGCCCCACCAGGTGCAGAAGGAGCCGGTCCGTTTTTCAGTTCTCGCTGCTTCCCGTACCGGTTATCAGAACCTATGTCGATTGATCACGAGTTATAAGTTACGTGAGGGCAAGAAAGCCGAAGGCGCAGCCCATATCGATGACGTGGAAGAGCACAGCGAAGGGCTCATCTGCCTGACAGGCGGCGAGGAAGGCTCCTTGGCGGCGGCGATCGCTCGCGGCGGCACGGAAGAAGCACGCAAAGAAATCGAGCGGCTGCTGTATCTCTTTGGGCGCGACAACGTGTATGTCGAGTTACAACGTCATTTCGATCGCGAAGAAGAATGGCGGAACCGCATCGCAGTCGACCTCGCCCGTTCGTATCGTCTGCCATTGCTGGCGACGAATGGGGTGAGTTATGCGACCGGCTACGACCGGGAGTTACTCGATGTGCTTACCTGCATCCGCAATAAGTCGACCCTTGACACCGCCGGGCGACTGCTCACGTCGAATGCGGAACGGCATCTGCGCTCCGCCCGCGAGATGAGCAAACTATTCTGGGATCTGCCGGAAGCGATCGAAAACACGCAGCGGCTTTCGTCGCGACTTGGCTTTGAGTTAGACGACCTGGGCTATCAATTTCCTATCTATCCCGTACCCGAAAACGAGACGATGGATTCCTTTCTTGCCAAGCGTGTAGACGAAGGCGTTCGCCTACGTTACCAGCCCAAGCGGAATCCGGATCTCTACGCACGCGCCAGAAAGCAGGCTGACAGGGAAGTCCGGCTGATCGAGCAACTCGGCCTGGCGGGGTACTTCCTCATCGTGTGGGACATCGTGCAATTTTGCGGTCATGAAGGCATGCTGGTGCAGGGCCGCGGATCGGCTGCCAACAGCGTTGTCTGTTATGCGCTCGGCATCACTGCCGTCGATCCTGTCGGCATGGAGTTGCTCTTCGAACGATTCCTTTCAGAAGAACGCGGAGAGTGGCCCGACATCGATCTCGATCTGCCCAGCGGCGACGATCGCGAACGCGCTATTCAATATGTGTATCAGCGCTATGGCGAATTAGGTGCGGCCATGACCGCCAACGTCATCACCTATCGCGGGAAGTCGGCTTCACGCGAAGCAGGCAAGGCGCTCGGCTTTGACGCCGATACTCTGAACCGGCTCACCGGCCTCGTGGGTTCGTGGGAGTGGAAGGGCCCAAACGATACCCTCGAGCAAAGCTTTCGCACTGCCGGCATGGACCTGAAACATCCACGGATCACCAAGTATCTTGAGATCTGTTTCCGCATGCAGGATATTCCCCGGCATCTGGGGCAACACTCGGGCGGCATGGTCATCTGCCAGGGTCAGCTTAACTCCGTAGTTCCGCTGGAACCCGCATCCATGCCGGGCCGCGTGGTCGTGCAGTGGGATAAAGAAGACTGCTCCGATATGAAGATCATCAAGGTCGATCTGCTCGGGCTGGGCATGATGGCGGTGCTCAAAGATTGTTTAGAGTTAGTGCCCGCTCATTACAATGAGCCGCTCGATTATGCGCAGCTTCCTCAATCTGCCGACGTGTACAGAACGTTGCAGAAGGCTGACACCGTGGGCATGTTCCAGGTAGAGAGCCGCGCACAGATGTCGGCGCTGCCGCGCAATCATCCGGAGAAATTTTATGACCTGGTGGTGCAGGTGGCCATCATCCGCCCCGGCCCAATCGTGGGCAAGATGATGAATCCCTACATGCTGCGGCGTCAGAAGAAGCAGGAGGTGAGTTATCCGCATCCATTGCTGATTCCCGTTCTCGAGCGCACGCTGGGCATTCCCCTGTTTCAGGAACAGTTGATTCGCATCGCGATGGTGATTGCCAATTTCACCGGAGGCCAGGCGGAAGAGTTGCGGCGCGCCATTGGCATGCGGCGTTCTCAGGCAAAGATGCGCGAATTGGAGGTGAAACTTCGCCAGGGAATGACGGCCAACCACGTGGACTCTCATGCTCAGGAGGAGATCATCCAATCGATCAGCGCGTTCGCGCTCTATGGATTTCCCGAGTCTCACGCTGCAAGCTTCGCACTGATCGCCTATGCCAGTGCCTATCTCAAGGAGTATTACCTGGCGGCGTTTACCTGTGCCTTGCTCAACAACCAGCCCATGGGGTTTTATTCCCCAGCCACCATTGTGAAAGACGCGCAGCGGCACGGGCTTAAGGTGAAATCCATCGACGTGCTCGCATCCCAGTGGCTCTGCACGCTTGAGCCGCTGCCTGCGGACCAGGTGCGTGCGGGCGGTGAACGCTTCGCCCTGCGCATGGGGCTGAACTACGCGCGTGGTCTTCGGCTGCAATCCGCGCAGGCCATCGTGGAAGAACGTGCGCGTGGCGATTACGAATCTGTCTACGATCTCGCGCGCCGCGTTCCAGAGCTGCGCAAGCATGAACTAGTCGCACTGGCGCAGATCGGCGCCCTGAACTCTCTCGGTGAAAAGATCCACCGCCGCGACGCCCTTTGGCAGGCCGAACACGCTGGGCGCCATCCCGGTCCGCTGTTCCATGCCTCCAAGGAAAAAGATGAGCGGAGCGGCCATTCGCCCCTGCTGCAGATGAGCACCGAAGAGAGACTGGTAGCCGATTTTCGCGGCACCGGACTCACAGTAGGCAAGCACCCCATGGCCTATCATCGCGATCGCCTCAACACCATGGGCATTACGCGGGCTCTCGATCTCCAGCGGCTCACCGATGGATGCAAGACGCGGATCGCCGGCTGTGTCATCGCCCGCCAACGCCCTGGAACCGCCAGCGGCTTTGTCTTCCTCAGCATTGAAGACGAGAGCGGCATTTCCAACGCGATCATCCAGCCGGATCTCTACGAGCAGAACCGTGCTCTTGTGACCTACGGAAAATTTCTTCTGGTGGAAGGGATTTTGCAGAACGAATCGAACGTGATCTCAGTGAAAGCGACAGCCGTCCAGCCGCTGCAAGTCAGCGCAGCCGATGTGCGATCTCACGATTTCCATTAGGAGTAGGGAAGGTTGAACGCTGGCCATCACGGGGTAGGGTACATACCGGTCTACTTCTGGGCACCAGCGAGAGCCAAGGCAGTATCGCTAGTAGGGAACGCAAAGACTTACTGGTTGAACTACCGGGGATGGACGCCCTCTCGGAATCGAAACACCGTGGTAGAACGAAATCAGAATACGTCCCTGCAGCGAAGCCTGAGCTACAACTTTCGTAGCATGCCTCAAGGCCTCTTTTCACCCCATCACAATAACGCCTACTGCGGTTGAACTCGATCCTCGCTGGCTAACTGCTTCTTTAACTCGGAGATTTCCTGCTGCAGCGCAGCTATCTGCTGTTCCAGCAATGTCATACGTTCCGACAACTGGGCAGTCTCTTCGCCTCCGGGCGTCCAAACACTCGCAGCCGGAGCTTCTGGTAGTTCCACATTTCCTGAAAACAGGTG
Organism: uncultured Acidobacteriaceae bacterium; assembly: GCA_963748555.1. GTDB lineage: Bacteria > Acidobacteriota > Terriglobia > Terriglobales > Acidobacteriaceae > CAWKKW01. The sequence goes on along the minus strand of CAVVJK010000017.1, from coordinate 67,752 downwards.
TGCGTAGCGCAATTCCTTCGTGCCGGGCTGGCGCGGCAACACCTTCACCAGAGGCGGATCTCGCTCGATCAGACGTTGCAGCGCAGTCTGCACATCGCTCAGCTCATCGAAGCGGTACAGCCGCTCGGTGCGACTCCGCAGTTCGCCCGGAGTTTGCGGCCCACGCAGAAACAGCAGGTCAAGGATCGCAATCTCTTTGCGGCCGAAGTTGAACTTCTCCTGAAACAGGTGCTCATACTTCGAAACCCGGCTGTCCATCGTTGCCCGAACCAGTCCCTTGTCCTGCAACCCATGCAGCCCCTGCCGTACCGCATCCTCATCCAGTTCCATCACTGGATCCCGGCTTGACTTCTGGTTGCAGGCATTGATCAGGGCATTGATCGAGAGCGGATAATAGTCCGGGGTTGTCACTTCTTTTTCAATCAGGCAGCCCAGTACCCGAGTCTCCACTACGGTTAGCAAAATGTTCACAAAGAGGTCCTGTTCCTGTGGAATAGCGTGTGAGCACGATGATAGGGCAAATCGTAAGCTGACGGCTCCAGAACCGCGACTTCCGACCCATGTAACGCATCTATTTGTTAGGCCATCTATGAACAACAGCCGAACTCGGCGCACCTTTTCGGTCAAGAAGCTTCAATCCCTCGGGTCTTTGGTTGGCGAGTCTGCTTTTCGCCGCATGGAAGGCGAATCGGGCCGCCCGGTTCTGGTCTCTCCCAACGAACTGGGCATCACCTTCATCGGCCACTCCTCATTTCTGATCCAGATCGCCGGTAAGAAACTGCTGGTCGACCCCGTCTTCGCGAAACGGCTGGTCGTTCTGCGCCGCCTTCGCCGGCCAGGCATCAAGCTGCGCAGCCTGCCTCCGATCGATGTTGTGCTGCTCTCACACGCCCACATGGACCACCTGAATCGGCCCTCTCTGAGGCGAATCGTGCAGCACACGCGCGCGGCCAGCGGCCGGGCACCGATCGTGGTTGTGCCCTGGGGTGTTCAGGACCTGGTCGCTGATTTGGGATTTGAGCAGATCGTCTCGCTGGAGTGGTGGCAGTCCGCCCAGGTGGCGGGCCTCGAACTCACGATGACTCCGTGCAAGCACTGGGGCGCCCGCTACTTCAAAGACACGCATCGCGGCTTTGGCGGGTACGTCATTCGCGGCGCAGGCCACTCCGTCTACCATTCAGGTGATACGGCGTACTTCAACGGCTTTGTCCAGATCGGCCGAAAGCTGGCTCCCGAGGTCGCCCTGTTGCCTATCGGAGCCTATCGCCCGGACAACTACCGCAGCGTGCATACCAGCCCGGAAGAGGCGCTCCAGGCCTTCATCGATCTGGGCGCCAGCCGTATGATCCCGATGCATTACGGGACCTTTCGCCTGTCTCAGGAACCCGTTGGCGAGCCGGTCGAGCGCCTGCTGGCGGAGGCTCGCAGGGCTGGGCTGACAAAAGCCATTCACGTGCTGGAAGAAGGCCAGACAGACATTACCCGCACGCCTTCGTACACGCCGGCGCGAGCGGCAAGCGCCTCCTACTGAGATCGGAATCGTCGGCGGGCGGCGCGGCTTGCATCGGCCGCGCCCTCGAACGGCACATCACTACACCGTACTTCGCTTAAGGATGTAGTCGAGGCCGCCCACGCGGAACCAGCGATATCCGTACGGCTCCAGCAGGATGCAGTGTTTGCCGGAGTCGGTGCGGTTGCTGTGGTCATCCCCGAGCAAGTTCACCAGGCAATCGCCATCTTCCCCTTCGACGCCAGGATCGACCCAGGTTTCGCGCGGCTCCCCGCTAAGATTGTGCACCACCAGCACGGAATTGTTTCGCCAGTCATAGCGCAGCGCCAGCACCTTCGGCGTTCCCGTCGCGATTACAGTGAAGTCGCCCCACCCGATTTCCGGGGTTTCCTTTCGCATGCGAATCATCCGCTCCGTCCAGTTCAGAAAAGAGTTCGGATCGCGATGCTGTACCGCTACGTTCACATGCTCGAAGCCGTACGGCCCTCCTGAAATCACGGGCAGCAGAGGCTTGTCGCTCTTGGTGAAACCGCCCTGCGGTTCCTTCGACCACTGCATCGGAGTACGCGCGCAGTTCCTTTCGGGGAGCGTCAGGTCGTCGCCCATGCCGATCTCGTCGCCGTAGCGAATGACCGGGGTTCCCGGCAGCGTCATCATGAGACTGTAGGCCAACTCCAGCCGGCGGCGATCTCCCTGCAACATGGGAGCGAGCCGTCGGCGGATGCCGCGGTCGTAGAGCTGCATCTCAGGTTCCGGCCCGAAGGCCGCAAACACCTCCTGCCGCTGCTCCTCCGTGAGCCGGCCCAGGTCGAGTTCGTCATGGTTGCGCAGAAACTGTCCCCACTGTGCTGTCGCCGGGCGCGCCTTGGTCGCCTTCAACGTTTTAATGAGAGGCCGGTTATCCGCTGAGGCCATCGCGTGAAACAGATGCTGGTTCACGGCGAAGTTGAACATCATCTGCAGCCGCTCGCCTGCCTTGCCGAAGTATTCAAGGTCAGTCTTGGGCTGCACGTTGGCCTCGGCCAGCACAATGGCCTCTCCCTCGCGCCAGTTAAGAAACTGGCTGAACTCACGCAGCATGTCGTACTGCTCCTTCGGGTGCTTCAGATCCGCGCCCTTCTCGCTGATCACGAAGGGAACCGCGTCCATGCGAAAGCCCGACACTCCAAGCTGCAGCCAGAATCCCATGATCTTGAGAATTTCCGCCTGCACCTCTGGGTTCGAGGTGTTCAGATCGGGCTGAAATTCATAAAAGCGATGGAAGTACCAGGCCTTGGCCAGCTCATCGCGCGTCCACGTGGACTTCTGCACCCCGGGAAAGACAATGCCGGAATCGGCGTCCTTTGGCTTCTTTGGCGACCACACATACCAGTCGCGGTATTTGGACTTGGGATCGCGCCGGGCGGACTGAAACCAGGGATGCTGATCGGAAGTATGGTTCACCACCAGGTCGATGAGTACGCGCAGTCCTCGCTGCTGGCAGCCATGGGTGAACTCGACGAAATCGCCCATCGTTCCGTAGCGTGGATCCACTCCGTAGTAATCGGCGATGTCGTATCCGTCATCGCGAAAGGGCGAAGGTTGAAACGGCATTAGCCAGATAACCGTCACTCCGAGGCCCTGCAGATAATCCAACCGTCGCAGCAGGCCTTGAAAATCCCCGACTCCATCGCCGTTGGCGTCCATAAATGAGCTGACCGACAGACAATAGATGACTGCGTTCTTGTACCAGAGATCGTTGATCAATCGCCGCTCCCGTTCCGCATCCAAGTGAAAAAGCAGGTGGTTGTTTGTGACACAGGTGAGATGCGAGGGAGGGCTCAATTGCAGGAAGGGAATTGGTGGCAACGCGGAATTATCTACCAGGTCTATCCGCGTTCTTTTCAGGACACTAACGGAGATGGTATCGGCGACCTGACCGGCATACGGACTAGGCTGGACTACCTCGAAGGCCTCGGCGTCAACGCTGTCTGGATCTCTCCCATCTACCCCTCGCCGATGGCCGACTTCGGCTACGACGTGTCTGATTACTGCGGCATCGATCCCATGTTCGGCAGTATGGAGGACTTTGACCGCCTGGTCGCGGACGCGCACCATCACGGCCTGAAGATCATCCTCGACTTCGTTCCCAATCACACCTCGGAAGAGCATCCATGGTTTCTGGAAAGCCGCTCGTCGCGGCAGAACCCCAGGCGCGATTGGTATCTCTGGCGCGATCCTGCGCCGGGCGGCGGGCCACCGAACAACTGGCTGAGCCACTTCGGTGGATCTGCCTGGGAATGGGACGAGGCGACCGGCCAGTACTACTACCATTCGTTTCTCAAGCAGCAGCCCGATCTCAACTGGAGAAATCCTGACGTCAAAGCAGCGATGTTTGACGTGCTGCGCTTCTGGATGAAACGTGGTGTCGATGGCTTTCGTGTCGATGTACTCTGGCTGCTGATCAAAGACGACCAGTTCCGCGACAACCCGCCCAATCCTGGTTACCACGCCGGCGAATCTTCGCATGGGCGGCTGATCCCGTTCTACACAGCGAATCGGCCTGAAGTGCACGAGATTGTCGCGGAGATGCGGGCGGTGCTCGATCAATTCCCCGACCGCGTGCTGATTGGCGAGATTTACCTGCCCATCGCGCAGTTGGTCACCTACTACGGTCCGGATCAGAAAGGCGCGCAGCTACCCTTCAACTTCCAACTAATCGACTCCGCGTGGAGCGCTTCGGCGATTGCCGACATCATTCGCGATTATGAAGCGGCGCTCCCGGTCGGCGCATGGCCCAACTGGGTGCTTGGCAATCACGATAAGTCGCGCATTGCGAGCCGCGTGGGGGATGCGCAGGCCAGGGTCGCTGCCGTCCTGTTGCTCACGCTGCGCGGTACGCCGACCATCTACTACGGCGAAGAGATCGGTATGCGCGACGTGCCTGTGCCCGCCGGGGAAGTGCAGGATCCCGCGGAGAAGAATGAACCCGGCCTCGGTCTCGGTCGCGATCCTGAGCGCTCGCCCATGCCTTGGGATGGTTCCGAATTTGCCGGGTTTACCACCGGCAAGCCGTGGCTTCCCCTCGCCCCAGACCACGAGAGCCACAATGTCAGCGAATTCGAAGGGCAACGCGACTCCATGCTGCATCTTTACCGCAGCCTGATCGCTCTCAGGCAATCGAGCCGCGCTCTGACCTTCGGACCTATCACCAATGTTTCTGCTCACGATGGCGTGCTCGCGTACGAGCGCCGGTCCCAGCAGGAGACGTTCTGTGTTTTTCTCAACATGACGCACGAGCCGCGCCAGGTGTCTGATGCCCGACGGAACGATTGTGATGGATACCCGGCGAGAGCGTGAGGGAGAAGCAGTCCGCGGCGAGACAGGCCTGCAGCCAGCAGAAGCAATCGTTGTCAAGATGGCGTAAAAGGCTACCGGACGCCTCGAAACAGGAGCGCACGGCAGGTCGCGAAGACCGGCACGCTACTAAGTTGTTTGTGTATCTGTAAGTCCTTGACAGAAAGCCAAGCCTGATGCCTACTTGAGCACGGCGGAAAGTAGATTTCCCATTGAAAACTTGGGCTGGCACGGCAGGGAGGCCCGCTGAAGGGATTGGCGTTATGGAGAGCAAGACGGCGCAAAACGTCCAGGACACTTACTTCAATGCACTACGCAAGGATAAGTCGCAACTCATCATCTATCTCGTGAATGGCGTGCGGGTCTTCGGGCGCATTCGTTCCTTCGACAAATATTCGGTGCTGGTAGAGAACGGCAACCAGGACCAACTGGTCTTCAAGCATGCCATCTCCACGGTCGTGCTGGCTTCCTCCGCCGCGGAGCGCCGCCCCGCAGAGGTCCGTCCTGCAGAGGGTGCGCAGCCGATCGTCGCCCGTGTGCCCGCCGTGGCGCCGCTGACTCCGCTGGCCGCGCCAGCCAAGCCTGCCGCAGCGAGACCCGACGAGACCCGTCCAGCCACGACCTAGACTGCTTCGCATCGAGGCGCGGGATTGCCTCGGGCTCCATCTACTGGCCAGGATTCGTCAGGTCGTCCAACGCTAGGTTTAATTCCAAAACATTGACCCGCGGCTCGCCCATCCATCCAAGCTGACGCCGCTGGATATGTTGGTTGACCAGGTTGCGTACGTCTTCTTCTGATAGCTTGCGCGTACGCGCCACTCTGCCTACCTGGAAAAGCGCTGCGGCCGGTGAGATGTCCGGGTCGAGCCCCGAGCCCGAGGCCGTCACCAGATCGATCGGCACCTGCGTTCCGGGATTGTCTTTGCTGGCGTTGGCTACGTCGCCTTGAATGCGGGTCACCAGCTTTTGATTAGAAGGCGCGAAATTGGAGCCACCGGAAGCGGTCGCGTCGTAGCCATTGCCCGCAGCCGAGGGGCGGCTGTGAAAGTACTTATCCGTGGTGAAGACCTGGCCCAGCAGCCGAGAGCCGATGACCTTGCCGTCGCGCACAATCACTTGCCCGTCGGCCTTGTTGCTCATCGCCAGGTGCGCAAACCCGGTGATGACCAGTGGGTACGCCAGGCCCAGTAAGACTGCGGTGATGATGGTAAATCGAATGGATACATTCAAAGCATTTCGTAACATGGCTTCGTTCCTCAGGCCAGGTGAAGGCCGGTCAACACAACATCGATCAACTTGATACCGACGAACGGCACAATCACGCCGCCGACTCCATAGATCAGCAGGTTGCGGCGAAGCAGAGCCTGCGCGGACTTCGGCTCGTACTTCACTCCTTTGAGCGCCAGTGGCACCAGCGCGATGATGATCAGCGCGTTGAAAATCACCGCCGACAGAATCGCGGAATGCGGTGTCTGCAGATGCATAATGTTCAGCGCGTTCAGCACCGGGAAGACGCCGGCGAACATGGCCGGAATGATCGCGAAGTATTTGGCAACATCGTTGGCGATGGAGAACGTGGTCAGCGCGCCGCGTGTCATCAGGAGTTGCTTTCCGATCTCGACGATCTCGATCAGCTTGGTCGGATTGGAATCAAGGTCGACCATGTTGCCGGCTTCCTTCGCTGCCTGGGTTCCTGAATTCATCGCTACGCCGACATCGGCCTGGGCCAGTGCCGGTGCATCGTTCGTGCCGTCACCGGTCATCGCAACGAGCTTGCCCTTGGCCTGTTCCTGTCGAATAAGGTCCATCTTGTCTTTGGGCTTGGCTTCGGCCAGAAAATCATCGACTCCCGCCTCGCGCGCAATCACTGCCGCCGTCAAGGGGTTATCTCCGGTGATCATGATGGTGCGAATGCCCATGGCCCTGAGTCTTGCCAGCCGGTCCTTGAGTCCGCCTTTAACAATGTCCTTGAGATACACCACGCCGAGTGCTTCGTTGTTCTCTGCCACTACGAGCGGAGTGCCGCCCATGCGCGCGATCTCTTCCACCTTGTCGATGACCTTGCGCGACAGGCTGGAGCCCTTGTGCTCAAGGTGCTTCGCGATGGCGTCTGCTGAGCCTTTGCGAATGACGCTGCCGGGCAGGTTTACACCCGACATGCGAGTCTGCGCGCTGAACGGAACAAACTCCGCCTGCATGCCGGTCAGGTCGCGGCCGCGCAGGTTGTACTTCTCCTTCGCCAACACCACGATCGAGCGGCCTTCCGGCGTCTCATCTGAGAATGACGCGAGTTGCGCAATGTCCGCCAATCGCTCGGCGGTAATCCCGGGCGCAGGGAAGAACTCCGTCGCCTGCCGATTGCCGAGAGTGATGGTTCCAGTCTTGTCCAGCAGCAGGGTATTCACGTCGCCCGCTGCTTCTACCGCGCGGCCCGACATCGCCAGCACGTTGTACTGCACGAGACGGTCCATGCCTGCGATTCCGATCGCGGAGAGCAGCCCTCCAATGGTGGTCGGAATGAGACACACCAGCAGAGACGCCAGCACAAACACCGTCTGCGGCGCATGCGAGTAAATTGCAAAGGGCTGCAGCGTCGCTACCGCGAGCAGAAAGATAATGGTCAGACCCGACAGCAGAATGCTGAGCGCGATCTCGTTCGGCGTCTTCTTCCGCTCCGCGCCCTCGACCAATGCGATCATGCGGTCAAGAAACGTCTCTCCAGGATTTGACGTGATGCGAATTGCGATCCAGTCCGACAGCACCTTGGTGCCGCCGGTAACCGCGGATCGATCTCCGCCCGCCTCGCGAATCACCGGAGCCGATTCCCCCGTTATCGCTGATTCGTCGACCGAGGCGACACCTTCAATTACCTCACCGTCTCCGGCGATATACTGCCCAGCTTCCACGCGGATGATGTCGCCGGTGCGAAGCTGTGCGCTCGAGACCGCTTCAGTTGAACCATCGGGACGCAGCCGGTACGCCATGGTTTCGCCCTTGGCCTTGCGCAGAGTATCGGCCTGGGCCTTGCCGCGTCCCTCAGCCATCGCTTCTGCGAAGTTGGCGAACAGCACCGTGAACCAGAGCCACAGCGTGATCTGCAGGTTGAAGCCGAGGCCCGGGCGATGATGAATCCAGTCTTCTACGAAGAGAGCCGAAGTCAATACGCTCCCCACCTCGACTACAAACATCACCGGGTTCTTCACCATCAATCTCGGATTCAGCTTGGTGAACGCGCCCGCAAATGCCTGGCGAAGAATGGCAGGATTCCAGAGACTTTGTTTTTCAGCAGCCATGTTTTCTTCCTTTCTCTAGAAGAGCTGACCAGCGCGAAGCAGTAAGTGTTCCAGAATCGGACCCAGGCTCAAGGCCGGGAAGAAAGTCAGCGCACCCACGATGAGAATTACGCCGATCAGCAACACCGTGAACAGCGTCGTATTGACCGGGAACGTGCCTGGCGACGGCGGAACGCTCTTTTTCTGCGCGAGGTTGCCGGCGAGCGCCAGCATTGGCACCATCATCAGCAATCGCCCGATCAGCATGTCGAAGCCGAGGCTGTAGTTGTACCAGTGGGTATTTGCGTTCAATCCTGCGAATGCGGATCCGTTGTTTCCCGCTCCGGAGGTGAAGGCATACAGCACCTCGGTAAAGCCATGAGGTCCGGCGTTGTTTAAGCTGCTCAATCCCATTTGTGGAGAGAGCACCGAGATAGCTGTAAGCACCAGCACCACGACCGGGAAGATGAGCACATAGAGCATTGCCATCTTTATGTCGTAGCTTTCGATCTTTTTGCCGAGGTACTCCGGCGTTCGTCCAACCATCAGTCCTGCAATGAAGACGGCAAGCACGACGTAGATCAGGATTGCGTAGAGCCCCGAACCGACTCCCCCGAATACCAACTCGCCCAGCATGATGTTTGACAGCAGCACCATGCCGCCGATCGGAGTGAAGGAGTCGTGCATGGAATTCACCGCGCCGCAGCTTTCATCGGTGGTTGCGGTGGCAAACAGCGCCGACTGCGAGATGCCGAAGCGGACCTCCTTGCCCTCCATATTGCCGCCGGGCGAAATCGCCGATGCATGCTGGTCAACGGTGTGCAGCAGCGGGTGTGGCTTAGATTCGGCCCAGTACACGACGGCGAAGCCTGCGACAAATAGAACGGCCATGGTTGCAAATACCGCCCACCCGTGTCCGGGAGACCCCGTCATCTTGCCCAGCGTGACCGTCAATGCGGCAGGGATGAGCATCATCGCGAGCATCTCGAGGAAGTTGCTCAGCGGCGTTGGATTTTCGAAGGGGTGAGCGCTGTTGGCGTTCAGAAATCCGCCCCCGTTCGTACCCAGCATCTTGATGGCTTCCTGCGAAGCGATCGGGCCCTGCGCGATGGTCTGAGGCTGCGCGGGGGTCTCGAGTGGCGACGCCACGGTGTAGGCCTTCAGGTTCTGCACTACCCCTTGCTCGATCAGCACTGGAGCGAGGATGAGGCAGATGGGCAGCAGCACCCAAAGAGTGGTGCGCGTGAAATCGACCCAGAAGTTGCCGATGGTCGGCGACTGCTTGCGGGCGATGCCACGCACCAGCGCGATGGCTACAGCAATGCCGACCGCGGCCGAACTGAAGTTGTGGTAAGCGAGCCCGAGCATCTGCGTCAGGTAGCTCATCGTGGATTCGGGCGTGTATGCCTGCCAGTTGGTGTTCGTAGTGAAAGATGCCGCTGTATTCCATGCGAGATCAGGCGCAACTCCGGCAAGGTGCTGCGGATTGAGAGGCAGAAAATGCTGCATGCGCTCAATCAAATACGTCATCAGCATGGATACGAAACTGAATATCAGCATGGCGACCGTATATTCCCGCCAGGCCATCTCCTTTTTCGCATCGACGCCGCTCACCTTGTAGATCAGCCGTTCGACCGGCCGCAACACAGGGTCGAGGAAGGTGCGTTGCCCCTCAAGGACCTTGGCCATGTAAAGGCCAAGTGGGCGCATCAGCAGGATCAGCGCGCCAAAGAAGATTGCGAACTGCAGCCATCCGTTCCAGGTCATTTCAGAATTTCTCCGGGCGTAACAGGGTCAACACCAGGTACCCCATCAGCAAAACTGTGAGAACCACAACCACGATGGTCGTCATATCCATGGCGAATTACCTCAACCTTTCGCATGCCTGCACATACAGCAGCGCAACCACGAAGAAGACGATCGTGAAGACCAGCGTCAAAATATCCTGCATTGCATGGGCTCCTTCAGGAGTGAAGACGTGCGCTCGCTGCGGTTCGCAGCGCGCACTCCTCACGCCTTAGCTAGTAGAAGCCAGGCGCAGTAAGACGCCCATAAGGAACAGATAAGGAATGTATAAAGCTGGCTAGGAGGGCTTACTCAGGCAGGCCTTCAGGGATGAAGCGGTACCCGACCCAGGGCTCGGTTTGCAGATATTCTTTAGGCGCATCGCCTTCGAGTTTGCGCCGTAGTTGCCCGACGAAGACCCGCAGGTACTCGGGCTGTTGCGCGGACTGCGAGCCCCACACCGCCGTCAACAGCGCACGATGGGTCAGTACCTTTCCCGGGTTTCGCGCGAAGTAGAGCAGCAAATCAAACTCGGTCGGAGTGAGATGCACGGATCGTCCTGAAACCAGGACTGAATGCGCTGCCGGATCCACTACGAAATCGCCAATCTCAATGGCAGCGTCATTGGAGCGCTCCGGCGCCCGCCGCAGATGCGCCCGCACGCGCGCCAGCAACTCCTGAATCCCAAATGGCTTGGTCACGTAGTCATCCGCACCCGCATCCAGCGCTTCCACCTTGGCGCGTTCCTGGTCGCGTACTGAGAGCACGATGATCGGGGTGTTGCCTTTACGTCGAATGGCGCGGCACACGTCCGTGCCCGAGATGCCGGGCATCATCAGGTCGGTGATCACCAGGTCGGGAGCCCATTCATCGAAGACCCGCAGCGCCTCCTGCGGATCATTTGCGATGCGCACGTCGTATCCTTGATTCGCGAACGAAGTCCGCAGAACGCGCGTAATCTGTGCCTCATCGTCGATAACCAGCACTCGTTCCGCCATGAGAGCAAACTCCTACGAGCTTTACGATACATCACGGGTCAATGGCTGGACGTAGCCCGGCCGACGGGCGAGTATGATCAGGCCGTGGCAATGACAACAAATCCGACGTCGACTCTCGCCACGCGCATCCTGCGCTACAGCGTCGTGACCGCGACGGCATTGCTGGTCGTCGCACTTTACCGGCTCGTCGTGCATGCCAATCAAACCACCGTGGCGCTCACCTTCCTGGTGCTCGTGCTGATCGTGGCAACGCGCTGGCGGCTGGCCTATTCTGTCTATCTCTCCATCCTGTGTGCCGGGCTTTACAATTACTTCTTCCTGCCGCCGCTCGGTACCTTCACCGTTTCAGACCCGCAAAACTGGGTCACCTTTGGCGCACTGCTATGTGCCAGCGTACTGGTCAGTCATCTTTCAGAGAGCGAACGCCGCCAGGCCGAACTCTCTGAAGCTCGCCGCACCGAGGTCGAGCGCCTCTATGAGTTGAGCCAGCAGCTACTGCTGCAGGAAGACGTACAGTCCCTTCAGCGCCACTCGCCCGCGCTCATTGCCCGCATCTTTCGCCTGAGAGCCGTGGCGCTATATCTGCGCGACAAGGCGGCCACGTATTACTCCGATCCTGATAACGAATTGTTGCCGCTCGAGGACCTCGGGCTTGCGACGATTCCATACACGTCTAGTTCCTCGCCGCTCAGCGGGGTGCGCATCGTACCCCTGACTCTCGGGATGCGATCGGCGGGCGCACTCGCCATGACCGAAGGCGAATACTCCGACGGGATGTACGAGGCCATTGCCGGGCTGCTGGCCATTGCGATGGAGCGGGCCTCCGCGATCGAGCGTTCGAGCCACGCCGAGGCAGCTCGTGAAAGCGAGCGGCTTCGCGCCGCGCTGCTTGATTCCGTTACCCATGAACTCCGCACCCCGCTCACTGCCATCCGCGTCGCCATCACCAGCCTGATCAGCCAACGCTCGCTCGCCGACTCTGAGCGACAGGAAATGTATACGGTGGTTGACGAGGAGAGCTCGCGCCTCAACGGCTTGATCGGTCAGGCGGTGGAGATGGCGCAGCTCGATTCGGCCAGCGTGCAGGTGAACCTCACGCCGCAGCCCTTAACTGAAATAGTCGATCTCGTTCTCGAAGACTGCCGCTCTCTCCTGCGCCGTCGCGAGGTGGTCCGCGACATTCCTGAAGACCTGCTCTCCGTGCCGATGGACAGGGAACTGGTAAGGCGCGTACTTCGTCATCTGGTCGAAAATGCCGCGAAGTATTCTCCGGCCGGATCGCCGATTACCCTGGCAGCACGCATCGCCGACGAGCAATTGCAGGTGAGCGTCACCGACTGCGGGCCGGGCATTGAGGAGAGCGAGCAGCCGTTCGTCTTCGACAAGTTTTTCAGAGGCCAGCGGCATCGCCATCGTGTGCTGGGCACCGGCATGGGGCTGGCGATTGCACACGCGATCCTCCGCGCCCTCCATGGCGGCATCCGCGTTCAGAGCAAAATCGGCGAGGGCGCGACCTTCACTTTCTGGCTACCGCTCAAGCCCGAAACGGAGACAGTATCCGAGGCCCGATAGAGCCGGACGCATAGAGATATGTTCAATAGGCTGAACCCGTAAAAGCTCTAAGTGAATGTGCCGGCTCATCCCTCAGCAACTCTACTTTCCCGCAGCGTATCCGACGGTGTATGGTCGTTAGCGGCGCCAACCGGCCTTGCTCAAACCCCTGAGTTTTCCTCTGAGCCGGTGGGCCGGAGGTTCTATGGCAACTGTATCCGTCGATACTCGACTTCATACCAAAGCCGCCGACTTTGTGTCTCAGGATCACCGGATGTTCATCGGTGGGAAGTTCGTCAAAGCTCAATCCGGGAAAACCCTTCCCGTCTACAATCCAGCGACCGGTGAAGTGATCGCGCAGGTTCCAGAGGCGGAGAATGCCGATGTGGAACTGGCGGTCGCCGCTGCTCGCAAAGCTTTCGACTCCGGCGCCTGGCCGCGCATGTCGGCCTCGCAACGCAGCAAGCTGCTGTGGAAGCTCGCCGACCTGCTCGAAGCCAATCTCGAAGAGTTCGCCGAACTCGAATCGATCGATAATGGCAAGCCGGTCGCCGTCGCCCGGGTCGCCGATGTTCCGCTGGCCGTCGATCTCTTCCGCTACATGGGCGGATGGTGTACCAAGATCGTGGGCTCGACCATCCCGATCTCAAATGCGGGCGAGTATCTCAGCTACACGCTGCGCGAGCCGGTCGGAGTCGTTGCTCAAATTATCCCCTGGAACTTCCCGCTGTTGATGGCTGCCTGGAAGCTGGGCCCCGCGCTGGCTGCGGGTTGCACCGTCATCCTCAAGCTTGCGGAACAGACGCCGCTCTCCGGGTTGCGTCTTGCTGAACTGATTCACGAAGCCGGTTTCCCTGAAGGCGTCGTCAACGTTCTCACCGGGTATGGCGAAGGAGCAGGCGCACCCCTTGCCGCTCATCCTCTGGTCGATAAAGTAGCATTCACCGGCTCGACGGAAGTGGGCAAGCTGATCGCGCAAGCGGCCACCGGCAATTTGAAAAAAGTCACGCTTGAGCTCGGCGGTAAGTCGCCCGTGATCGTCTTCCCGGATGCGGATCTCGACCGCGCCATCGCAGGAACAGCCTCGGCCATCTTCTTCAATCACGGCCAATGCTGCAGCGCCGGTTCACGTCTGTTTATTCACGAGCGCGTTTACGATCAGGTGGTGGAAGGTGTCGCGGGCATCGCCGGGAAGATTCGCGTGGGCAGCGGTCTCGATCCGCAGACCGAGATGGGTCCACTGGTCTCCGATGAACAGTTGAGCCGCGTAACAGGCTTTCTTGAATCCGGATTTCGAGAGGGCGCAAAGGCTGCGGCGGGAGGCAAGCGCGAAGGGGATCGCGGCTACTTCGTACGGCCGACGGTGCTGGTCGATACCAAGCCCGACATGCAGGTGGTGCGCGAAGAGATCTTCGGACCCGTCGTCTGCGCGCAGCGCTTCTCCGATAGCGACCTGGATGAAATCGCCCGCTTCGCAAACAACACGGTCTATGGTCTTGCCGCCGGCGTCTGGACCACCAACATCTCCACCGCTCACAAGATGGCTCGGCGCATCCGCTCCGGCACAGTGTGGGTGAACTGCCATAACGTCTTCGACGCGTCTCTGCCGTTCGGTGGCTACAAGCAATCGGGATGGGGACGTGAAATGGGAGCCGAGGTGCTGAACAACTACACCGAAGTAAAAGCGGTCACCGTCGCACTCTAACCGGTACAACGAGCCTGGGGCAGCGCTAATACGGGCTGCCCTTTCTCTTTGCCCTACGGCTCGGGCCCAAATTCCACCGGCAACCTCTTGCCTTGCGCACTGCTCTCGCGGGCCAGCTCGATCATCCGCGCCGTACGCCAGGCATCCTCGGGCCGCACTTCCAGTTCCGCTCTTCCCAACAGCGCATCGCGGACATTGGCATAGAGTTCGCGGTAGTCTCCAGGCCGAGTAGGTACCCGCCGGGTATCCCCAGCCGCGAGCTTGAGCGTGCCCCAGTCGCTTTCGGCGTCCTCTCCCCAATGTGTCGAACCGATCACCTCGCCGCGCTTGATGGCGTCCTCCTGGGGATCGATGCCGTACTTCACAAAGCTGCCCGCGGTCCCATGGGCTGCAAATCGCGGTCCCGCCGCCAACGCGCTCATAGTCGAGCGCAGCCACACTCTGAGCCGCGGATACGTCAGCTCCAGATCAAATGCATCGTCGGTTACAAATCCCTCTCGCTCGGTGCGGACATCGGCGTACAGATTTTGCGGCAAGCCGAATAACGTCAGTGCCTGATCGATCAAATGCGATCCGAGGTCGAACAGGATTCCGCCCCCGAGACGCGTGCTTTCGCGCCACGCACCGGGTTTGGGCTGCTGCCGGAAACGATCGAAGTGCGATTCGAAAGTCACCAGCCTTCCAAGCTGCTCTGAAGCGAGCAGGTCCCGAACCGTCTTGAAGTCGCCGTCCCATCGACGGCTTTGATAGGCGGTGAGCAACAGGTTGCGCTGCCGTGCCAGCCGAATCAGCTCAGCGGCTTCTTCCGAGGTAACCGTGAACGGCTTATCAATGACGACAGCCCGACCGGCCAGCAGGCACTGCCGCGCAAGATCGAAGTGGGTGTCGTTTGGTGTCGCCACTACCACCAGCCGAATGCTCAAGTCCGACAAGAGTTCGTCGAGAGAACGTGCGATGCGCATCTGCGGATAGGCCTCCGCAGCTTCGTTCCCACTGCGCTGCACGATGCATGCAAGTTCCAGCCCCGGCGTGGCGTGAACGACCGCGGCATGAAACACCCGTCCCGCCAGGCCGAAACCCACCACTCCGACGCGAATCGGTTCACTCACGCTTTGCTCCTGCCACACATGGGATACGGAACAAGGGCTCTCTCCGACGGAGTGCTGCTCGTCAGAGAAAACCCTTGTTCGCAAGCCACAACGATTATGCCGTAAGGCTCGGCTCCTGTGGGCGGCGTTCACAGAGCAGGCGAACACTGCGGCCCTCAATCTTGAGCCGCTTGCGCACCGCCGATACTTTGAACGGAGCCACGAGGTCATCGGTGTTCAGAATGGATTTCCAGCGACCGCCTTCCGGGGCTGGCGGTAATTCGAAGTTCACCGGCTCATGATACGCATTCACCAGCAGCAGGAACGAATCGTCGGTCACGTTATGACCAAGCTGGTCGTAGACATTCAGCGTTTGGCCGTTCAGCATCAGCCCAAACGTCTTGATCCACGAAGCGTTCCATGCCCCTGCGCTGAGTTCCTGGCCGTCGGTGCCGTACCATGCGATATCGCGGCTCACCGTGTTGTGAATGGTGCGGTCCTGGAAAAATTTGCTGCGGTGCAGATTTGGGTGTTTCTTGCGTAGGTTAATCAGCTTGGCGGTGAACTCCAGCAGCGATTCCTTCTCCGGCGTCTGCGTCCAGTCGTACCAGCTAATCTCGTTGTCCTGGCAGTAAGCGTTGTTGTTGCCTCCCTGCGTGCGGCCGATTTCGTCGCCACCTGAAATCATCGGCACGCCCTGTGACAAGAAAAGCGTTGCCAGGAAGTTCCGCATCTGCCGTTCGCGCGCGTGAATGATCTCAGGATCGTCGGTCGGTCCTTCCGCGCCCATGTTCCAGGACTGGTTATCGTTTGCGCCATCCTGGTTATTTTCCCCGTTCGCCTCGTTGTGCTTATCGTTGTAACTGACCAGGTCTCGAAGCGTGAAGCCGTCGTGCGCGGTGATGAAGTTGATGCTCGCGTACGGACGCCGTCCGTCATGTTGGTACAGGTCGCTCGATCCGGTGATGCGGTACCCGAGATCGTTGAGTTGGCCCTCGTCACCCTTCCAGAATCGGCGCACCGTGTCGCGGTACTTGCCATTCCACTCCGCCCATAGCACTGGAAAGTTGCCAACCTGGTAGCCGCCTTCGCCCACGTCCCATGGCTCGGCGATCAGCTTCACATCCGCCAGCGTCGGGTCCTGGTGAATGATGTCGAAGAAGCCGCTGAGCCGGTCCACATCGTGCAGTTCCCGCGCGAGCGTCGCGGCCAGGTCAAAGCGAAAGCCGTCGACGTGCATCTCCGTCACCCAGTAGCGCAGCGAATCCATGATCAGCTTCAGCACCTGCGGGTGCCGCACGTTCAGCGTGTTGCCCGTGCCGGTGTAATCCATGTAGTAGCGCGGATTGTCCGCGACCAGACGGTAATACGTCGTGTTATCGATGCCTCGCATGCTCAACATCGGGCCGAGCTGGTTGCCCTCCGCGGTGTGGTTGTACACCACGTCGAGAATCACCTCGATGCCTTCGCGGTGCAGCGTCTTCACCATGGCCTTGAATTCCGCCACCTGGTTTCCGGTATCGCCGTTGGAGCTGAAGCGGCCGGCGGGGCTTAAATAGGCCAGCGTGTTATAGCCCCAGTAATTCGTAAGACCCTTGTCCACCAGCAAGCTGTCGTTGATGAAGTGATGGACCGGCAACAACTCTACCGCTGTGACGCCAAGCCTCTTCAAATGACGCAGGCTCGCAGGGGACGACAGCCCTGCATACGTGCCCCGCAGATTCTCCGGAACGTCGGGATTCATCTGGCTGAAGCCGCGAACGTGCGTTTCATAAATGATCGAATCTGCCAGGGGCGTCCGCAGCGGTCGATCCTGTTCCCAGTCGAAATAGGGATTGACCACGATGCATTTAGGCACGCCCGCGGCGCTGTCACGATCGTCCCGACGCAGATCGGCATCCTCGCCGCCAAACTGGTAGGGAAAGATCGGCTGCGACCAATCCACATAGCCGCTCACCGCCTGCGCGTAGGGGTCCACCAGCAGCTTGGCGGGATTGAAACGCATACCCCGCTCCGGTTCCCACGGACCATGGACACGGTATCCGTAGGCCTGCCCCGGCGAGATACCCGGGAGATATCCATGCCATACGAATGCGGTGGTCTCTTTGAGCTGGATCGTATCCTGCTGTTCGCCTTCGGGCGAGAAAAGGCAAAGCTCGACCGCGGTTGCATTTTCCGAGTACAGGGCAAAATTCACTCCGGTACCGTCCCATTTCGCGCCGAGCGGATAGGGTTTCCCTGGAAGTAGCGTGCTGGGCATAAAAACTTTCTTACCTTTAGGTTCTCTGGGATGAAATTCAAGTAGTCAGAGGCAAATGGGAGGCGAAGTGTTGCTCCCGGGTAGGCGAGGCTCCCGGGTAGGGGAGGCTGCTGGATGCGTTGCGGCGAGCTGTGGCTGCATACCGGGCATCAAGTGTGGCCCAGTAAGTCCAGACGTTGGCAAGTTCAGATATTGGAGATGACTAAAGAACCGCTCACGCCTCGAGCCGGTATCGGGTCTCCGCCAGCCGAAACAACCGCCGCCACACAAGTCGATTGATCGTCACCACCATCAGCGCCATGATGATCGTGGCCAGTAGCAGGATGGGGAAATTGCCCGCGTCGCTGGCTGCGCTGATCTGCTCTCCCAGTCCAACGGTGTGCAAGGTCTGGTCTTTCAGATGAAAATACTCGGCGATAATCGAAGCGTTCCATGCCCCGCCCGAGGCCGTCACCATGCCGGTGAGCAGGTACGGGAAAATCCCCGGCAGGATCACCGTGGTCCATCGCTGCAGTCGGTTGAAGTGAAACAGGCTGGATACTTCGCGCAGATCCGAGGGAATGGCCATCGCCCCGGCAATCACGTTGAAGAGGATGTACCACTGCGTGCCCAGCAGCATGAGTGCGATCGAGCCGGCACCGAAGCCGATATGCAGACGGAAGAGCCCGAGGATGATGATCGGGAACAGAACAGTCGCTGGAAAGGAGGCGGCGATCTGTGCAATTGGTTGCGCGATGCGCGCCAGTCGCGGTTGAAATCCGATGGCCACCCCCACGGGAATGGTCCACGCCGCAGCGATGAGCAGCGCGATGTTCACCCGCAGGAATGTCGCTCCCGCGCCCTTCAGCAACTGCACCAGCTCCCGCCGGTGTATCAGCCGCAGCAACTCCAGCGCATGATACGCGGCAATCGCCACGCCTACGACAGCAGTGACTGCTACCACCACGGTGACTACGGTCGAGAGGCCTTTGATCTGCCGTCGAGGTGCGGTGCGCTTCTGCTTCTTCTCCTCGGAATGCGCAAGTCCGGCATAGATGCGCTCGCTTAGCGGAGCCAGTGTTCGCTTTTGCAGAATTCCCAGGAGATTCGAATGGCGCAACGCATACAGAATCGGCGAACGCGGGCGATCGCTGGTTTCCACATTTTCAAACTTGAACTTGTCTGACCACGCGATGATCGGTCGCCATACCAGCTGATCGGTCAACACGATGATCAGCAACACTGTGATGAGCCCGAAGATCATCGCCCGGGTATCGCCTGTGCTGGCCGCGGTCTGCATGTACGAGCCGAGCCCGGCGAGCCGAAAATCCCGATCCCCGAGTACGAACATTTCGCACGCGGTCAGGAAGAACCAGCCGCCGGCCACCGAGACCATGGAGTTCCATACCAGCCCGATCGCCGAGAACGGAAGCTCGAGCTGCCAGAATCGCTGCCATGCGGAGAACCGGTACACGTCCGCCGCCTCTCGCAACTCGCGCGGCATGCTCTTGAGCGAGGAGTAGAAGCTGAACGCCATATTCCACACCTGCCCGGTGAAGATGAGCAGAATCGCGCCGAGTTCCACTCCCAACTGCCGCGTCGGAAAGAGCGACACCATGGCCAGCATCACACCCGGCAGGAAACTCAGGACCGGAATCGACTGCAGGATGTCGAGCGCCGCGATCATCCATGCTTCGACCCGCGGATTGTACGCAGCCACATATCCGTAGCCGACTGCGAAGAACAGGCTCAGCAGGTAGGCGCCAAAGATGCGCACGATCGAATAGAACGCATACAGCGGAAGCATGCGCGCGGAATGAGAAATCTCCACCGAGGGCACTGGATGGCCGAACCATCCATGTGCAATGAAGAGCACCGCATAAAAGGCGGCCAACCCTGTGGCGGCTACACTCAGGTCCAGAAAGAAAGGCCAGGTTCTCTCCAGCACCTGGGTGCGCGCGAGCGTGTAGCGGTCGCTCATTCCGCCTCCCCTTCGCTTACCGTCTGCGCAGTCTCTTCTTCGGCCGGCAGCACAAACCGGCGCCGCGACGCGTCAAAGTCGAACAGTTCCGCATACCGGCCCCAGTTCACCGCGGTCTCCAACTGCCGCTGCGTTTCGTCTTCGCTGAATTGTTCATCCAGCATGTCGAGAAAGAATTCCTCCGGCACCGTGTGGTCCGATTTGTTCTTGAGCGCGCGCGTGATCTGCCGCAGCAGCAGGACATGCTCCACGGCCGCTTCACGGAACAGCATCTTCTGCTTCAGGATTTCCGATTCGGCATACTCGCGGCCGGCCGGCGTGATCACCGCGTCGCCCTCTTCGATCCTGAGGAAATCCAGCAACTGGGCCGCGTCCACAATCGGCAGCAGGTCGTCGATCTCAAACGCCAGGTCATCGGCGAGGCGGTAAATATCGTCGCGGCCCTGGTGATCGATCAGCAGTTCGAGCAGCCCGGCAATGCCTCCCGGGCGTGCATGGGGCAGCGTCTCATAGTGCATCTGCCGCTGGTCGCGCACTTCGCGGCCGGATGGATGCTGATGCTGCGAGTCCGCGGCCAGCGCGACGTCGGGCCGCGTCAGGACCTTGTAGATGTAATCCACGAGCGAGGTGAAGGCGGCCGCTTTGCGTACGCGCGGATGCGGCAACGTTACTTTGAAATCGGTGCGAATGTGCCCGGGATTTCGTCCCAGCACGATGATGCGATCCGCCAGCAGTACGGCCTCTTCAATATTGTGCGTGACCAGGAAAATGGACTTCGTCGGAATGGTCTTTTTGTGCCACAACTCAAGCAGCTCGCTGCGCAGATTTTCTGCCGTTAGCACGTCCAGCGCGGAAAAAGGCTCGTCCATGAACAGCACCTCGGGCTCAACCACCAGCGCACGCGCAAACCCCACGCGCTGCCGCATGCCACCGGAAAGCTCCTTCGGGTAGGCTGCCTGGAATCCGTCCAGACCTACAGTGTCGAGAATCTTCATACTGCGATCGCGCCGGACGGTCGCGCTCATGCCCCGAGCCTTCAGCGGAGCTTCGACATTTTCAAGCACCGTCAACCAGGGGAAGAGCGCGAAACTCTGGAATACGATCGACACATTGATGGTCACGCTGGAGATCGGTTTCTCATGCCAGAAAACCTCACCGCCCGAAGGCTTGGACAATCCAGCCAACATGCGCAGCAAGGTTGATTTCCCCGATCCCGAGGGGCCCAGCAAGGCCACAATCTCCCCGGCGACGATCTCCAGATCCGTCGGAGAAATGACCTGGATGCGGTTCTCGCTGGGCTGAGCGTAAAACTTTTCTACCTGCTGCGCGCGAATGATTGGTTCGGCCATCGGCAAGTCTCACCTGAAAAGGAGTCAGAAGATTTTTCATCCACCTCGCCACGGCGAACCTTCACCGAACCGAGGAAATCAGCTAAAGTCAAAGCTTAGTGTAAGGTTGCAGGATTGCTGGGAGATGAAGGCATCCTGTCCTTGAAGCGTATCATCATAATCCGGCAGGTCCTTTACAGATTGTCCGGCCAACCACCAGGTCTCGTGCATCCGGGAAACATGCACCTCGGACAGTTGCGATAATCTGTATCGAACAGTAGCGGTGAGAAGGAGCGAATGTCCGAAACCCAGGCGAAACCGAAGGTGCTGGTGGCCGATGACGAACGTGTCATAGCAGATACACTGGCGATTATCCTCAACCAAAGCGGATTTGAAGCAACTGCGGTGTACAGCGGCGAGAAGGCCGTAGAGACCGCGAAAACCCTCCAGCCGGACATGCTGATCAGCGACGTGATCATGACGGATCTCAACGGCATTGACGCCGCCATCAAGATTCGCGAGATGCTGCCTTCGTGCAAGATCCTGTTATTTTCTGGCCAGGCGGCAACTGCTGACCTGCTGGACCGCGCGCGCGTCCATGGCCACGAATTTGAGATCCTCGCCAAGCCGGTTCATCCACAAGATCTGCTGGCCCGACTGCGTAGCTGAGCCGACACCACTCGGCAGCCGGCACCGCATCTGATGCAAAGCGTCTGCTTCGGCAGGCGCTTCTGTTTTGTGCAGCATTCGATAACTCCCTTGGTGTAAGAGCAAGATAGATGCATCGATTACAATCTGGAATGCACCGTAGGCTGTCGCTGCTCGCAATCGCAATGTTGCTCGCAACGGCGAGCGGTGTTCGCGGCGTGGCCCAGAGCGTGCCTTTGGCGGCGATCGATCGGCCCTCAGCAGATCGGCGGTCACGCGATCAGCAACCGCACGACCAGCAAGCGGGGGACCAGCAGGCGAAGGACCAGCGGCCAGCCGCGTCGGCCGCACCTCGACCGCCTGATCGAAGAGAAGCGTTACCCTGAGCTGGAACGTCGACTCCCCGGGGCTCAGATCACGGCCGTCGAGCGAGCCTACTTCGAAGCGATCCTCGATGATCGCCGCAATCGCGTTACGCAATGCATCGCTGCGTTCAACAAGACGGTTCCGAGCCTGCGCAAGACTCACCCTCGCCGGGCTGCCGTCGCGCTGCTCGCCCTCGCCGTCGATGAGTTCAAAATCGGCAGCTATACCGAGGCAGTCTCGGTCTACCTGGACCTGCTGCGGCATTTCTCCGCGCAGTTGCAACCCGCCGAGAAGCGATCGATCGAGGACAATCTGCATATGTTCGCGCTGCTGGGCGATGCTCCTCCGCAGACGGTATCGGGAATGCGCAATTTCACTGTGACGCTACAGCAGGATGCCATCGGCGACCTCGATGTGCCGCTGCAGATCGGCTCCCGGCAAGAGCATTGGATCTTCGACACGGGCGCGAATATTTCGACCATTCCGCGCAGCACCGCCAAGCGGCTTGGGCTCAGCATTTCAAAAGGTCGTGCTCGGACTCAAGGGGGAGCAACGGGCGCGGAAGTGGCTCTCTCGACCGCCATCATTCCCGAGATTCACTTTGGCGATGCGATCATCCACGATGTGGTCGCGCTGGTCACCGAAGACAAGGACCTCGATATACAGTTCGGCCCGGAAAAGCACTACCAGATTCAGGGCATCCTCGGATTTCCCGTGCTCGCCGCGCTGGGCAGTTTCACGGTAACGGGAACGCAGATGGTGGTGAGTCCCGAAAGCCTGCCGTCAGATCGTTCTACCAGCCTCTATGTGGACGATCTGACGCCATTGCTCTCTGCCAAAGTCGATGAGCAAGATCTGCTCTTCGGTTTTGACACCGGCTCCAGTTCGGCGGAATTGACGGCACTGTATTACCGAGAATTTCGCAGCCAGTTTGCCTCTCTGCAAACGTCGAAAACGACGTTTGGTGGTGCCGGAGGCTCACGCGAGATGGCTGTCTATCGCCTGCCAAAGATCGAACTCGGCATCGGCGCAGCCAAGGCCACCTTTGAGAACGTGTCGGTTCTGACCGAAGATCGCGGGCTCGATCCGCTCGACCACCTCTATGGCAATCTCGGTCAGGGTCTTCTGCAGCAGTTCCGCTCTTACACCATCGACTT
Organism: uncultured Acidobacteriaceae bacterium; assembly: GCA_963748555.1. Lineage (GTDB taxonomy): Bacteria > Acidobacteriota > Terriglobia > Terriglobales > Acidobacteriaceae > CAWKKW01. The sequence goes on along the minus strand of CAVVJK010000017.1, from coordinate 44,788 downwards.
CTCCAACATGCGGCTTACGGTCGGTGACAAAGTCGAGTGAACCGCAACAGCTTGCCGGGCCGAACCTGCGACGGCTTTCTACGATGCTCGTGTGCGAGTGGGCCTCTTCGCGCGGATCCCGACCAATCTCTCCGCTTCTGTTATCGTAAGCCGATCACACGTTGTCTTCGTAAGAGGTGCTGGTGCGTCGAATCTACGCAGCTTCCATTCTCGTGGCGCTCGCCACTTCGCTTGTAGCCCAGGAGGCGACGCCCTCTCAACTGCTCGGCTTCACGCCGCAGAGTGCGCAGACGGAGCGCGACTGGGAGCAGAAGGTCAAGGCGATTCCCGATCCGCAACGCATGCGAGCCGCCATGGAACGGTTGGCCGCCCACCCGCATCACGTAGGCTCGCCCTACGACAAAGAAAATGCCGAGTGGATCCTGAGCCAATACAAAGATTGGGGATGGGACGCGCACATTGAGACCTTCCAGGTGCTCTTCCCCACGCCCAAGCTGCGTGTGCTTGAGATGGTCGGCGCCGACCAAGTTCACGGCCAAACTGCAGGAGCCGGCGTGTCTCAGTCGATCCCACGTCGAATCAGAAAGACGAGCAGCTGCCGACTTACAACGCCTACTCGCCCGACGGCGATGTCACTGCGCCGCTCGTCTACGTGAATTACGGGCGGGTAGAAGACTACGAACTACTCGCGCGCCAGGCGTCTCCGTCAAAGGCGCGATCGCGATTGCCCGCTATGGCAAGGTGTGGCGAGGCATTAAGCCCAAGCTTGCCGCCGAACATGGCGCCATCGGCTGCATCATCTACTCCGATCCGGCCGATGATGGCTACGCCGACCAGAGTGTCTTCCCGGCCGGCCCGATGCGGCCCGAGCAGGGTGTGCAGCGTGGCAGCGTTCTCGATATGCCGCAGTATCCCGGCGATCCTTTGACTCCAGGAGTGGGCGCTACCGCCGACGCCAAACGGCTCAAGCGCGAAGAGGCCACCACCATCTCCAAAATCCCCGTGCTGCCCATTTCGTATGGCGATGCGCAGCCGCTGCTCTCCGCCATGGAAGGTCCGGTTGCGCCCGGCAGTTTCCGCGGCGGTCTGCCGATCACCTACCACCTCGGACCCGGCGCCGCCAAGGTGCATCTGCAACTCGCATTCAATTGGGACATCAAGCCGGTCTACGACGTCATCGCCACCATGCGCGGCAGCGAAGAACCCGACCTCTGGGTCATTCGCGGCAACCATCATGACGGCTGGGTCAACGGCGCGGAAGATCCCGTCTCCGGCCAGATTGCGCTGCTCGAAGAGGCGCGGTCGCTCGGCGAACTTGCAAAGCAAGGTTGGAAGCCGAAGCGCACCATCATCTTCACGTCCTGGGACGGAGAAGAGCCCATGCTGCTCGGATCGACGGAATGGGCAGAGCAGCACGCCGACGAACTGCGCCAGCATGCGGCCATCTACATCAACTCCGATGGCAACGATCGCGGCTTTCTGATCCGCCGATGGATCGCATTCGCTGGAGTCGCTGATCAACGGGGTCGCCAAAGACGTAACCGACCCTGAGACAAATGCCACGGTGTGGAAGCGTGCGCAGGCGCCGCAGTTGCTCGACGACTCAGCCGATGTTCGCGCAGAAGCTCGAAGCCGCGCCAACCTGCGCCTGGGTGCGCTCGGATCAGGCTCCGATTACACCGCCTTCCTCGATCACCTGGGCATCGCTTCGCTGAACATAGCCTTCGGAGGCGAAGATCCCGGCCGGTATCTACCACTCCATCTACGACGATTTCTACTGGTACACGCATTTCTCTGACTCGACCTTCGTCTATGGCCGCGCGCTTGCGCAGACCGGCAACCTCGCGGTCATGCGCATGGCGGATGCCGATCTGCTGCCCTATGACTTTGCCGGACTCGCCGACACGGTCAAGAAATATGTCACCGAAGTGAAGACGCTTGCCAAGAATGGCCGCGAAGAAGCCGAAGCCCGCAAGAAGAATCTCGACGAAGGCGTCTACAAACTCGCCGCCGATCCGCATCATGTCAGCGTGCCGCCGCCCGCGCTCGAGATCCCTCCCTACCTGAACTTCGCACCGCTCGACAACGCGCTCGACGCGCTGGACCCGTGCCTCGGAACGCTACACCTCCGCTCTCGACAGCTTTCATGCGCACCCCTTGTCCGCGGACAAGCTGCAAGGCGCTCAACCAGCAACTCGCGCAGGCTGAACGCAAGCTGACCAACGCGCAGGGCCTGCCGCGGCGACCCGTGGATGCAGCACCTGCTCTACGCTCCCGGCTGGTACACCGGCTACGGCGCCAAGACTCTGCCCGGCGTGCGAGAGGCCATTGAAGAACGCCGCTACTCAGGAAGCCGACGCCCAAATCCAGCTGGTGGGCAGGGCGCTGCAGGATGAAGCAGACTACATCGATCAGTGTGCGAAGAGTGCCGGTGGTTCGAAGCGCCACATGTCAGCCACGCGGTGAGAGGCTCATCTTCGAAGGACTAGCGGCATGACTAGACGTCCCGGCGTCCCTCGAGCGCGCGCGCCATCGTTACCTCGTCCGCATACTCGATGTCGCTGCCGGCCGGCACACCTGTCGCAATCCTGGTTACGTGTACATGCAGCGGATGCAGCAGGTCCGCAAGAAAGGCCGCCGTGGCCTCGCCCTCGACCGTGGGATTCGTGGCCAGGATGACCTCTTCCACTTCGCCGCGCTCCACTCGCGCGACCAGGTTCCCGGTACGCAGATGTTCCGGACCAACACCATGCAGCGGCGACAACGTCCCGTGCAGCACGTGGTACACGCCGTTGTAGCTGCGTGTCTTCTCGATGCTGGAGATGTTGGTCGGCTCCTCCACCACGCACACCACCCGCAGGTTGCGCGTCGGGCTTGCGCAATAGAGGCAGGGGTCCACGTCGGTGATGTTGTTGCAGATGGAGCAGAGCCGCAGCTTCGCCTTCAATTCGCGAACCGCAGTCGCCAGCGCCTCGGCGTCCGCGGCGGGCGAGCGAAGAATGTGAAACGCCAGCCGCTGCGCGCTCTTCGCCCCAACTCCGGGTAGCTTGCGCAACTCCTCGATCAGTTGCGCCATCGGTTCTGCAAAACGGGACAAGCGAAATCCTCTGCGTAGATCCTAATCGAACTTGAAAGAGACGCTTGCCTTCGAGCGCGCCAAGCCCATTTAAGGCAGCGTGCGATACACCAGGCCAACGAAAACATCCGGCGTAATCATGCCATTGCCCCAGGCTGGGTCGAAGTCCGCAGTTGGCTTGGCTGCCCGAATCTGGTCCAGCGTCTGGCCGCTCGCCTTCTGCTTCTCTACCCGCGTCGCGATCGTCGCCAGCATGTCGCGGTATTTCGTAAGCGCTGCCCGATCGCCCAGCGGTCCGTGCCCCGGCACAATCTTGGTCTGGTCATCCGCGACCGCGATGCAGGTCTCCGCCGCGCGAATCATGCCGTTGATGGTGCCTCCCGTGCCTTCGTCAATCACCGGGTAGAAACCGTTGAACCAGATGTCCCCGGTATGCAGCACGTTCTGATTCTTGAACAGGATGTAGATGTCGGAATCCGTATGCGCGGCCTCCATGTGCACCAGCGACAACTCGTCGTTGTTGAAGAAGAGCGACTCCTTGTCTTCGAGAATCTGCTGGGGCAGCGCGCTGGTCGGCGCCGGGGCAAAGTGCATGTTGAACAGCTTCATCTCCTGCGGCGTCGAGAGCCGCATCCGCGTATTGGCGTGCGCGATGATGAACGCTCCCGCATCGTGCTGGGCTGCGTTGCCGTCGGTGTGGTCAAAGTGCCAATGCGTGTTGATGAGCAGCTTCATCGGCAGGGCATTCAGATTGTCGAGCGTCTGTTTGAGCCGCGGAGCCGCGGTATCGATGCTGGAGTCGATCAGCAGCTTGCCGTCGGGACCCACCTGCGCGATCATGTTGCCGCCCACGCCCTGCAGCAGAAACACCGTGTCGCGGAGCTTGGTCACCTTGATAGGCGTTGTCGGCAGCCGCGGTTCGCATGGCGGCGATGCGGTCTTGTCCAGTCGCGGCCTGGGTTTGCGGTGTAGCCTGGCCGGCGCAGTCTGGGCCGAAGGTGCAGTTGGCTGCGGGCAGGCGCCTGACTCTGCGCGGCGATCGCGGCCCATAGCGCATGCGGCCGAGCCATGGCGCCGGCACTGGCCAGTCATCCCGCAGCGTTCGAGAAACACTCTTCGGTTCAGGATCAAGGAAGCCCTCTGGGGAAGAACCTGGCCGGAGCGCTAAAACATGTCCGGAAGGTTCAGCCCACCCAGCATACCCGACAGATTGGATTTCATGGCTTCATCTGCGCGTCGGCCCGCCTCATTGAAGGCGGCCATGATCAGATCCTCCAGCATCTCCACGTCGGCCGCGTTGCCGCTCAGGCCCAGGACCGCGCTCGGATCGATGGTCACTTTCAGCACCTGCTTCTGCCCGTTGATCCGCACGGTGACCGCGCCGCCGCCGGAGGAAGCCTCCACCACCGTCTGGCTCAGCTTCTGCTGCATCTGCTCCTGCATCTCGCGCGCCTGGCTGAGCATTTCCTGCATTTTGAGGGGATTCATGATTTCTCCGGATTGTAGTGTTTTTCGCGAAGATCGAGCACGCTGCGCACTTCGGCGCCGAATAGTTCCTGCGCCTGCTTCACCAGCGGATTCGCTAACGCCTCCGCCTGGATGCTGCCCGCCGCCGCCGGCCTGGGCGCTGCGGCTGCTCGAGGCTGCGCCGGGCCCAGGTTCTCGCCCGGCACCACGGTCAGCTTCTGCATGGCCCCGATCGCGCGCATCGCGCCCTTGCAAATCTTGTCCGCCTCGGCGTTCATGGTCAGGCTCAGCATCATCTTCTTGATCGCCACTTCGACGCGGATCTCGCCCGCTGAGACACTCCACCTGCCTGCCGACAGCAACGCTGCCGCCGTGTTGTGGCCCTCCACTTCGAGTGCCGAACACACCGCGTCTCGAATTGCGTCCAGGTCCGGAGCAGCCTCACCGGGATCGTTGGCAGCTGCGGGAGCCAATGCCAGCGCACCGTTGGTGGCGTCCGCTGAAACGCCAGGGGCAGCGCTTGCCACAGGCGCCCTGCCGATTCGACTCCGCAGATGGTTCTGATAGCCGCGCAGCAGGTCGGCCAGCGGCATCCTCTCAGCCGCGACCGGAGCAGCTCGACGAGCCGGAGCCTCAACGACCGCAGCCTCAACGACCGGAGCCTCAGGACTGCAGCCTCGACAATTGGAGCCTCGATAACGGCGACGCCGGAACGCGATTCCGCCACTCCACCGCTCGCCTGCATCGATTCGCCGCCGCTTCCATTCGGTAACGGCCGGTCGAGCGCGCTCATCGACTCGCCACCGGTCTTGCGGTTGCGATCGGCTTCGAAGGGCGAGAATGCCGGCGGCTGCGTTGGCAGCCGGTTTCGGCGCTGGCCCGGTCTTCGGCTCCGGCGGTCGTGCAGAACCCGTAGCCCGCAGCTTGCTCCTGAACTCGTCGAGCTCGCCTGGCCCGCGTGCAGTCGCGCGGCGAACTGCCCGCGCACAGCTCCGCGGCGCAGGCCGGGAACCCGCCCCGCCCGCCACAGTGGTCTTCGCGCCGGCAGGCAGCTGCGATAAAAACTGCTCCATCGGCAGCAGCCGCTGCAGGTGCACCAGCTTCAACAACCCCAGTTCCAGATGAAACCGCTGCTCCTGCCGGTAGTTCAACTGGTCAAAGGTCCGCAGCATGATGTCGAGAAACCGCGTCAGGTCCTCTTCTGAAAACAGCAGCGCCGACCGCGCCGCACGCGCGCGTTCATCCGGCGACACCTGCAGCAACTCCGTCTGTTCGCCGCCCAGCCGCGCCATCAGGCAATTGCGCAGATACCGCACAAACTGCCGCGCAATCTGCGACGCGCTGTTGCCCGCATTGAGCAGCCGGTTGACCTCTTCAATGACCGTGACGCTCTGGTTCTCGCTGATCGCTTCGAGCAGGCGCTCGAAGACGGCATTCGGCACCGTGCCCATCAGTTCGCGGATCTGTTCCGCGCTCAGCCGCGCCTTGCCGTCCTCGATCGGCGCGCTGGCAATCGCCTGGTCCATGATCGAGAGAGCATCTCGCATCGAACCGTCACCCGCCTCGGCTAGAAGCGCGAGGGCCGCATCTTCGGCGGTGAGGTTCTCCTGCTCCACGATGCTTCGTCAGTTGCTCGAGAATCTCGTCGAAGCGAACCGCGTGAAAGCTGAAGTGCTGGCACCGCGACCGGATCGTCTGCGGAATATCCTCGGGCTGCGTCGTCGCCATCATGAAGATGGCCCACTCCGGCGGCTCTTCCAGCGTCTTCAGAATCGCGTTGAAAGCAGCATCCGTGATCTGGTGCGCTTCATCCAGCAGAAAAATCTTGTAGCGGTCGCGCGCCGGCTGCACCGTCGCCTGGCTGCGAATCGAACGCACGTCGTCGATGCCGCGATTGGACGCGGCGTCGATTTCGATGAAATCAAACGAATGCATCGCCTGGTTGTCCGCATCCGGATTTCCGCCGGAAGAGATCTCCCGGCACGAATCGCATTTGAGGCACGGCTCCACCGTGGGACGATCCGCCGACCCAACCTGCTGTGCGGCAATTCAGAGCCATGGCCAGAATGCGGGCGATGGTCGTCTTGCCGATCCCGCGATGGCCGCTGAAGATGTAGCCGTGGGCGATGCGCCCCTGCGGTCAATGCGTTCAACAGCGTGCGGGTGACGTGCTCCTGTCCTTTGACATCGGAGAAGCGTTGCGGACGATATTTTCGGGCTAAAACCTGGTACGCCATAGGAAAGGGAAGAGCAGTGGACGCCCCTCAGAACCTGATTGTATCGCCTCCGCGAGAGGCACAACGGTGCGCACGATTCGGCTTGTAAGCCATGCAAATTTTCGAGGGAATTCGCTGCTACCGGCGACCTTTGGACGTCGCAGGTTTGCCCCGCTGGCTCCCGTTGGCCGGCCCGCTCGCGCCCTTCCGCGCAGATGCCTGCAAACGCTTCTTCTCCTGCTCGCGCAACAGCTTGGCTGCGGCGCGCTTCCGGCGGCGAATCTCCTCCGGCGAATACATCGTTTGACGGCATGTCTCCGCCCCGCAATTGCAGCGGGCTTCATCGTCGTCGCCGTCGTACAGGTTGTAGTCGTAGGTCAGTTCTTCGCCCGCCGCAATGTCGCGAATCGCCATGATCCACACGCGGCCATCCACTTCATCCGTCTCGCAGTTCGGATCGCACGAATGGTTGATGAACATGGCCGTGCCGTGGCCATCGATCACATATTCGCCATCGCCGATTCCGAAAAGGTAGGTGACGATCGAGTTTTCGTAGCGCGCGTCCGCTTCGTCCTTGGTGATGCGCGGGCCGGTGTACTCGACGATACGAGAGCCGTTGGCAATGGGCGCGGTCGTATAGCAACCGGCAGCGTGAATGGCAGAGGAGCGGATGATCAATCCCATGAGTCGTTTCTCTGCCGAGTATAGCAACGGCTGGCTTCGGGTCGCATCCCTTCCTCCCCGAGATGCGTCTAGACTGGTAGTTGTATGGGTCGCGCCTTCTACATCACGAGAACACCCGCAGCCAGCGTCCGCACTCTCCTGTGGAGCTTTGCGTTGCTGCTCTTCGCCGCCGGCTCCGCGCTCGCGCAGGATTCGAATGCCCCGCCGGCTCCAAAGACTTCGCCGGCCAGCTGATACGAGGCCCAAGACAAAGCCCGCGCCCAAGGATGTGCCCGACGCTCCCACTCCAGCCTCGGCTCCGCAAAGTTCGCCCGCCGACCAGGCGGCGCCTCCGGCAAAGAAACACTCGGCCGCGCAAGACAATCCATTTCCTGAAGACATTTCGAAGAAGGCCGCCGGCACCGCTCCCGACGCGCCTGCTCCCAATGCGCCACCGGCCGGTACGCAACCTCCCGGAACGCAGCCGCCCCCTGACAGCTCCAGCCTCTCGGGGGCAGACAAGCTCGACCTCACCGGCGACAAGGACAAGAGCAGCGGACGCCAGAAATTGACGCTCACCGACCCTGACTCCGGCCGACCCTACGATCCCAAAGCTGGCCGCGGACGATGATCGCATCGGGCAGTTCTATCTGCAGTCGGGCAACTATCCCGGAGCCTACGCGCGATTCAAAGAAGCCACCGCCGCCAACCCCGGCGACGCTGACCGCCGTCTTCGGCCTGGCCGAGGCCGCGCGCAAGTTGAAGCATGAGCAGGAAGCCGCCGACAACTACATCATCTATCTCGACGCGAATCCCGACGGGCCCAAGGCGAAAGCAGCACGCAAAGCACTCAGTGAGCTAAACACAGCAAAGAAACCGTAGACTGTTGGCCGGAGCCTCTCAATGAAGGGCGAACTTCAGCAACTCTGCGATGACTTTCGCGCGCAACTCACCAATCTGCCGCCCATCACGCTCCAGGCGCACCCTCCCGGTCAGCCTGATAAATGGTGTCTTCGCCAGACCATGGAACACCTGATCCTCACCTACCAGCTCACCTCGGCCGGCTTACGACAGCGGCTCGAGAAGGGAACTGTCACCAGCGTGCGCCCTACCCTGACAGAGACGGCCCTTCGTATTCTCGTGCTGAAGGGCGGTTACTTTCCCGGCGGTCGAACTGCTCCCGTGGCTGTAGTTCCGCCCGACCATGCCGATCCGGTGAGCTGGATTCGATCTTTGGCAGAGCTATCGGGAGGAGCTCGAAAGCATGTGCGCGCTGCTCGATGAGTGCCAGGCCAAATTCGGCAATCAGCGTCTTCAGCGCCACTTCGTCTTTGGCCCGCTTACTGCGGAAGAATGGCGACACTTCCACGCGCTTCACGGCCGACATCACCTAAAGCTGGTGCGGGAGAGTGTCGGCGCAATGCAACCGGTAAGCTGATTCGCGAAGCTATCGTTACCGAAAGAAGCTCATGTACCACTCCAGTGTTTGCTGCCCATAAAACAGCGCGTAGATCGAAGCCCCGCACAGGAATGACCCGAACGGCAATGCTTCAAGGCCTTGTCGCTTCTCGCGTGGCTGGACCTGAGCAGCCGCAAGCATCACGACCCCGTACAAAGCCCCTGCCACCACTCCGAGAAACAACACCAGGCCCGTCAACCACGGTCCCAGCCACGCTGCAATCATGGCCAGCAGCTTTGCGTCCCCGAGGCCCATGCCCTCGCGCCGCCTCACCAGCCAGTAGAGCCAGCGAATCAGCAAGAATCACTGCTGCGCCGCACAACGCGGAAGCGACAGATCGGCCGACGCCTTCGAGGTGCGCTCGCCAGCCGCAGCAACTGATCCAGCCAACAAACCCCACCCCCAGCAGAATTCCGGGCAGCGTGAACCCGTCCGGCAGCAGAAACGATTCCGCATCCATCGCCGCGAGTCCCAGCGCAAGGAAGCAGAATGTGGCCGCGCCAAACCCGCGGACCGTCAATCCGTAGCGCAGGAAGCAGAGGAGAAACAGCGCCGCGGTCGATAGCTCCACCAGTGGGTAACGGATTGGTATGTTCGCGCCGCAATCGCGGCAGCGGCCGCGCAGCAACAGCCAACTCAGCAGCGGAATGTTGTCTCGTTCCCGAATTGGGTGACGGCACCACGGACAGCGGGATCGCGGGCTGCACGATCGATTCGCCCTCGGGCAACCGCGAGATGCACACATTCAGAAAGCTGCCGAACGCAAGGCCGCTGAGCACGGTGAAGATGGCGATGAGTAGATTCACGGGTCAGTCGCAGTATACGGTTGCCGTCGCGGGCAGGCGCTCCGATTCGCCGACCCAACTCAGGTAAAGTGGAAGCATGACGGGAGATCCGGCTCTGGACGCGGCGCAACAGTTTGCGGAAGCCGTCGCCATCATGGCTCGACTGCGCGGCGAGAACGGCTGCCCGTGGGACCGCGAACAAACCTTTGACACCATCCGCAAATACACGCTGGAAGAGGCGTATGAAGTTTTCGACGCCATCGAGCGCCGCAACTGGGCCGATCTTCGCGACGAACTGGGAGACCTGCTGCTGCAGGTGCTCTTCTATGCGCAGATGGCCGCCGAGCCCGGCTACTTCACCATCGCGGACGTAATCGCGGGTCTGAACCGCAAGCTGATTCGCAGGCACCCGCACGTGTTCGGCGACCAAGCCGCTGCCGCTGCGGGCAATGCCGCCCCGGCTGGCATGGAAATCGAGGGCATCGACGCGCAACAGGTGCTGCGAAACTGGGACGCGATCAAGGCCGCCGAAAAAGCCTCACAGCCAGAGGATCCGAGTGCGGACCAGGCTCGTGGCCGCCTCGACGGCATTCCCCGTGCACTTCCTGCCCTGATGGAAGCCTCAAAGCTGGGATCGCGCGCCGCCAAAGCCGGCTTCGACTGGCCCAATCCCGACGGCCTCTTCGACAAGATCCACGAAGAGGTCCAGGAACTGCGCGAAGCCATCGCCGCCGACCGCTTGGCCAGCACCGAGATCAGCCAGCAGGCGGTCGTCGGAAGAGGTCGGCGACCTGCTCTTCACGGCCGTGAATCTCGCCCGTCATCTCAAAATCGATCCGGAATTCGCGCTGCGCGAGACGAATTCCAAATTCCGCCGGCGCTTCGCCGCCATGGAATCGACCAGTGCCGCCCCGCTTGAACAGCTCTCACCCGACGAACTCGAACGGCTGTGGAACCTGGCCAAGCAGTCCGCGCGCAACCCCGCCACTGGCCCGGAGCCCCTGCCGTGAATCCGGACCGCCTCCTGATTCGGCCCTGCTCCGGCTTTGACGAACTTGGCGCCTGCGTGCAGCTTCAGATCGATGTCTGGGGCTACAACGATGGAGACGTCATCCCGCGCAGGCTCTTCGTCGTCGCGCAGCGCATCGGCGGCCAGGTGCTCGGAGCTTTCGACCTCTCGCGCTCCTCGGCTCCGTTAGGCGATTCGCACAGCCTCGTCGGATTTGCTTTGTCTTTACCCGGCGCCAAGGGCGCCAAGCCCTACCTGCATTCCCATATGCTGGCTGTTCTGCCCGCGTACCGGAACCAGGGGCTGGGCAGAAAGCTCAAACTGGCGCAGCGAGATGAAGCCCTTGCACGTGGCCTGGAGCACATGGAGTGGACCTTTGACCCCCTTGAGATTAAGAATGCGTACCTGAATATCCACAGGCTGGGCGCGGTCGTCCGCACATATGCGCCTAACTTCTATGGTGTATCCTCTTCTCGTCTGCAGGCTGGGCTGCCTTCAGACCGTCTGCTGGCCGAGTGGTCGATGCGTTCCGGGCGAGTCGAGGCGATTCTAAGCGGCAATTTTCCCCAGTTGCCGGCAATTCAGGAGACAATTGTTGTACCGAGCGCGGTTCGCGAGTGGAAGGAAGTACCCGCACAGCGCGCGAGGGCAGAAGAAGTGCAGTCCGTAAACCGCGAACGCTTTCTGAGTGCATTTTCCCGCAGCCTGGCAGTCATTGGCTTTGAACGGGACCCGGAAGGCAACGGCATTTTTCAGCTAGGACAATGGACAGATTCGCAAGACTGTTCCTCTTAACGAAAAGCGAGACGCACACCTGATGAAGATTGACGCCATATTCCTGCGGGAACTTCGACTTCCTCTCGTTCAGCCTTTTGAAACCAGCTTTGGTACGACGACAGAGACGACGCATCCTGCTGGCCGAGATTCAGGCCGACGGTCTGACCGGCTGGGGCGAATGCACCGCAGGCGAGCATCCCTACTTCAGCGACGAAACCGTCGACACGGCCTGGTACATCCTGCTCAACGAGCTGGCGCCGATTCTCGCCGCCTCCGAAGTGAAGCATGGCGGCGAATGTCCGCGCATCTTCGGGCAGGTTCGTGGGCATCGCATGGCCAAGGCCGCCCTCGAAAACGCGGTTTGGGATCTGGAGGCGCAGCATCAGGGAATTCCTCTCGCTCAACTGCTCGGCGGCACTCGCGATGTCATCTCCTGTGGCGTCTCGATCGGCATCCAGCCTTCATTGGAAGTGTTGCTCGAGCAGGTTGAAAGGGAACTGGCCGCCGGCTACCAACGCATCAAGCTGAAGTGCAAGCCCGGCTGGGACGTCAATGTGTTTGAGGCGGTGCGCAATCGCTGGCCCGACATCCTGTTGAGCTGCGACGCGAACTCCGCGTACCGGCTTCGGGACTCCGACCACATCGTCGGCTTCGACGACTTCCACATGCTGATGGTCGAGCAGCCTTTGTGGTCCGACGATTTCTACTTCCACTCCATGCTCCAGAAGCGCATGGAGACCGCAATCTGCCTCGACGAGTCCATCCGCAACCGCCGCGACGCTCTTGCAGCGATCGACATGGAATCCTGCCGCATCATCAACATCAAGTGCGGTCGCGTGGGCGGATTCAGCGAAGCCATCGCCGTCCACAACGCGGCCTTGGAGCGGGGCATCCCGGTCTGGTGTGGCGGCATGCTTGAATCGGGCATCGGTCGCGCTCACAATATCGCGCTGTCCTCGCTGGAAGGATTCTCGCTGCCCGGCGATGTCTCAGCTTCCAAACGCTATTGGTCCGAGGACATCATCGAGCCCGAAGTGCAGGTTTCCTCCCAGGGCGAGATCGTCGTCCCGGCAACGGCGGGCCGCGGTTTCGAAGTGCGCGCGGACCTCATCGAGCGGCTCACGGTGCGCAAGGAGAAGATTCGGGCGATGGAGCTTGTTTCCTGAACGGATGTAGCCCGGGTTCACAGGATGGAGAACGCAGCGTGGTTCCCGTAAACCTTGAAGACAGCTTTGCCCGTATCACCGAGTACTGGTCCCCCAGGGTCATCGGCCAGGTGAACGACCAATACGTCAAAGTTGCCAAATTGAAGGGCGAATTCCCGTGGCACAAGCACGCTGACGAAGACGAGTTGTTTCAGGTGTTCCGTGGCGAACTGCTGCTGCACTTCGAAGATGGCGCGATAGCCCGGGTGCGAGCAGGCGAGTTCTGCGTTGTACCAAAGGGCGTTCTCCACCATCCGGTTGCGGCGGAAGAGTGCTGGGTGCTTCTGATCGAGACTGTGACCACCCGGCACACCGGCGACCTGGTTACGGAGCAGACTCGCAGCATCGAAGAACAGCTCGCCTGATCCCAAGCCCGGATTCCTGCTACATCGCTCTGCAACTAACAGCCGTTCGTTTGCGTACAACCAGAGAGGACACGAAGGTCAGCAGCAGCTGGCCATTTTTTGCGTGCCTAGCACGGCCCAGTCACCGGCTTTGAACTTTGTACGTTAACCGATGCATCCAATGACGGGAGCGTCGCGCTCCATCGAGGAAACTATGACTCCGCAAGAAAGCAGCATGCTTAATGATCTGATTCGCAAGATTCAGCAGACCCGGCTCACAGAAAAAGATCCGGAAGCAGAGCAGTTGCTCCAGCAGGGGCTCGGCAACGATGCCGATGCGCTGTACATGCTGGCGCAGACGGTGCTGGTACAGAACATCGCGATCGAGCAGGCGAAAGGGCAGATTCAGCAATTACAGCAGCAGGTGGCCGACGCTCGGCAGCATCCGCCTCGCGCCACCAGCTTCCTTGGCAGCCTGCTCGGGCACAACGAGCCACCGCCCCCGCCGCCTCCTTCCTACGCGCAACAGACGGCTCCCCCCAGCTACGCTGCCCCGCAGTACCAGACCGTGCCGACGCCCCAGTACCAGGGCGCGCCTTTTGGCGGCGCTCCGATGGGCGGCCCACCCAGCTTTCTTCGGTCCGCAGCAACCACGGCCGCCGGTGTCGCTGCCGGCGCGCTAGCCTTTGAAGGCGTCGAATCTCTGTTGCATGGCTTCGGTCATGGAGGCGGGTATGGCGGCGGCTTCGGTATGCCGGGCGGAGGCTATGGCGGATTCGGTGGCGGGCCCGTCGAAGAGACGGTCGTGAACAACTACTACGATCGGCCGGATGAGGTGCGGGAACACCACGAGCATGAGGCCTCCTATGACGATCGTCCGGATGGAGCACGCCTGGACAACGCCACCTTCGATCCCAGGACCGACACCGATGATTACGACGACCAGGGGCAGAACGATAATTCGGCCTCGAACGACGACGTGGCTTTTGATGACTCCGGCGATTCGATTGGAAGCGATGGCAGCGATGACGGCAGCTATTCCTGAGATCGCGGCGATCACGCGCGGCAAGCAAAAGGGGCGGATCACTTCCGCCCCTCTCTTATGCACCTCTCACTTCAACGTTCGCTTCCTGTGCGTTATCGCAGGTGTTCGCCGCCGGTTGCGATCTGCGCCGCTTGCTTGTCATTCTGGAGCATCTGAACCGCTTCCTTGTAGGTGAGCTGTTTCGGAACGGGCTGGAAGTCGCTCGAATCCTCAACTGTCTTGAAGCTGAGAGATTTGAACATCAGCGCCTTCCCGGTCAAGTTCAGCCGCATGTGTGTGGCCTCCCAGTGGCGTTCGCCCACATCGGCCTGTTCCACCAGGATGGTGCCGCCCTTGTACAGCCTGCCCAGAATCCCCCAGCCAAAATCGACGTCGGCAATCAGATGAGCGTCCATCTTCACCATGCGCTTCTGGTCCCTGTCGATCCACAACTCTCCGGTGAGGCCGTGGTACACCTGCGCCTCACGGTCCGGCGGCTGAAAGTTCGGATTGGGCACGAAGCTCAGCCGGTACGCGGGACCGCTGCTCCCCTGAACCATCCCCTCGAACTTGTAAACGAACGCGTCGGGCAGCAGCCGGATCATCTCGTTCGCGCGGTCACTGTCTTCCTTCTCGCGCTTGCGCCGATGCTCCTGGATCTCCGGGTGGGCCAGCAGATTGTTCAGCCGATCCATCTCTGTTTTTTGCTGCTCCGGCGTCAGCGGCTTATCGTCCACCGCGATCAGCCTGGCCACGTCGCCGTCGTGCGCCGTCTCCACGATCTCCTTGGTGGTCACCTTGCCGTCGTCGACCTTGTGTATCTTGTATCGGAACGGCTGTCCCGAGTTGGAGGAATGCAACTCATTCCAGGAGGCGGCTCGCACCAGGGCAGCTGGATCCTCGGCGCTCTGGGCGTTCGCGGAACCCGCAATCGAAAGCATTCCTGCTGCCACCAGCGCGATGCCGCACCTTCGAAAATCAAGACTCATGGTCGTCCCTTCCTGGCAGACATCCGAATGTTTAAACGGCCATAGCAGAATACGCCTTTCGCTATGTGCGCCGGTCCCATCATCGCAGACTCCCGCCATGTGTTAGACGCGCGGCCTTGCGGTTGGAGTTAGCTGCCGTTCTTGACCTGCTCACACAACTCGGCAACCCGTATCGTTCCAGGGGCGCGGCCGAAACGGCTGTTGCGGTGCCCTCCCCACCTTGCGTATAGTTCGGTGAGATACTGTCCCATACAGGAGATATTCATGAGTCCAGCAGAAGCGAGTGCTGCCGCAATCGGCAAGTCTGTGCAGATCAGGGGAGAGGTAAAGGGCAATGAAGATCTGCTCGTCGACGGCCTCGTGGAAGGCACTATTACTCTGACGGAGAGCCGGCTGACCATTGGAACCAATGCGCATGTCACTGCCAATGTTTCGGCTCGGGACGTGATCATTCTCGGCTCGCTCAAGGGCAATGTGAATGCCACCGGACGCGTGGAACTGCGCCAGGGCGGCAACCTGGTCGGCGATATCACCGCCTCGCGTCTCTCGATTGAAGAGAATGCCGGATTTTCCGGCAAGGTCGACCTCATCCAGGGAGCACCCAAGCCCGCCGACAAGCCGGCAACTGCCGGCCAACCCGCGCCCGCCGCTCGCGTCTAGAGGTTCGTCTCGAATTTCCTGACGGGCCAGGACGCAGCTCACCGCACTTCACGCTGAACAGCACCAACCTGCACGCCAGGCATGAACGAAAGAAGCGTTCCACGATTCTTGTAGCGGGGATTGATACAAATTCCCGCGGTTTACTTCGAAAGCCTCTGGGAGCAGAGCAGACCAGCAATGGCATTGCGAGGAATATTCGGCAAGAAGCAGAACGAAGGCGCTGCGGCCGGTAGCCGGACGATGCTGGTCGGCCCGCGCTATCCGCGCCACTCCAGCGGATGGTCTGCGTTGCTGAAGCACCTCAAGGCCGAACAAGGTCTGCGCGTACTCGACATCGGGCCCACTTCGCCTACCAATATCAACTTCCTCACCGGCATGGGCCACAGCGTCTACATGGCCGACCTCGTGCACGAAGCGCTGGACGAGGACTGGAGCCTGCCGCCCATAGAGGCAGGAGCCGCGCCCGGGTTCGATACCGAACGCTTCCTCAAGACCAATCTAAATTTCGGCGATCGGCGATTTGACGTGCTGCTGCTCTGGTCCACGCTGGATTACCTTCCCGAGCCGCTTGTAGTCCCGCTGGTCGATCGATTCCACGAGTGCCTGGAACCTGGCGGCCGCGTCCTCGCTCTTTTTCATACCAAGGCATCGGGCCCGGAAACCATCTACTGCCGCTATCACCTGATCGACGGCGACGATATCGAGATGCAGGAGAGCGCTCCGCATCCCGTGCTTCGCGCCTATACCAATCGCAACATCGAGAAGCTATTCTCCGCCTACAGCAACTACAAGTTTTACCTCGCCAAAGACAATCTCAACGAAGTTATCATCACCCGCTGAATCACACCGGCAGCCACTGCCGCTCTCATCCTGAAGCGGCGGCATTTCCTTTTTCGCCGCTCATGCTTTTCACCGGCTTGCGCGTCTCCGGCCACAGACTCCCCTGTCCCTGCACCTGCGGCTCCGGTTCGGCGGTGACGTCGTGCGTCAGCAGCGCATCCGTGCTGCGCGGGTGAAGTCCATGTTTGCGGGTCACTGTCTCCACCAGTGCTGCCATTCGCTGCGCGTAGGCCCTCGACACGAACGCGTCGCTGTCAAAACGCCGGCGGTACATGGGTTCGAGAGCAGGGAAGTGTTCACGCACAAACCCCAGGTAAGTCTCGCGCGAACAGGGCTTGAGAAACAATGGCTGCGATGCGAAGAAACTCGCATCCGCACGCTTCGCCCGGCGCGCCATGCGATCCAGTGCCTCGAGTGTATCGGTGATTCCCGGCAGCAGCGGCGAACAGAGAATGCCCGCTCGCAATCCAGCCTTCCGCAACCGCGCCACCGTACGGAACCGCAAGTCCGGCCTCGGCGCGCGCGGCTCGAGAATCCTGGCCAGCTTCGCGTCCGGCGTGGTGATGGTGAGGTGAATGACCAGTTCGTTCCGCGCAGCGATCTGCTGCAGCAGCGCAATATCCCGCTCGATCAGCGTTGATTTCGTTACGATGCCGATGGACAAACCGTTGTGCTCCGCCAGCACCTCCGAGCAGGCTGCGCGTCACCTGCGCTGTTCGCTCGATGGGCTGGTACGGATCCGTCGCTGTGCCGATCGCAATCTCCTCGCCCGGGCGAACGTGGCGCAGCTCCTGCCGCAGCAGCCACGCGGCGTTCTCCTTGATGAAGATCTTGCGCTCAAAATCCTGCGGGTTGCGCAGCTCCATAAACTCGTGGGTATAGCGCGCGTAGCAGTAGCGGCAGGCGAACTCGCACCCGCGATAGGGGTTGATGCTCTTGGCAAAGATCTGCCGCCGTTTCGAGATGGAGTTGTTGAGAATGGAGCGCACCGGCAACGACCGGAATTCGATCAGGTGGCCGTCGCGCACGTGATCTCCCTGGTCGGCTAGACGAGCGATTCCTGAATGGACCGGCTCGGCAGGCGAGTCGCTGAGGATGGGGAAGAGGTCTGACTGGATATTCGCCATTTGTTCGCCTCAATGGACTGAGAGTACCCCGATCTCTGGCGGCGGTCAACTGGCAGTTTCAGCGTTGTTCGAGCAGCAAAGGAAGGCCATTCGCCGGGCGGAGCGTGATTGCAGCTTTCACCGGCAACGTGGCTGGGGAGCCGGGCGCAGGCAGAATCGCGGAATTGCCGCACGATCGTAGCCAGCACCAGCACGCCCTCCATCCAGGCCAATCCCTCGCCGATGCACTGGCGGGCGCCAGCGCCAAAAGGGAAATACGAGAAGCGCGGGCGCGTGGCCTTTTTTCCGTCGGCGAATCGCTCCGGGTCAAAGCGGGTGGGGTCGATCCAGAACCGCGGATCCCGATGGACGGCTACCTGCGGGGCCAGCAGTATCGCTCCAGCGGGAAGACGCACGCCGTGAAACTCGTAACTCTGCGCGCATGTCCGGGCCGTGACCCAGACCGGCGGATACAGCCGCAGCACCTCTGAGAACACCATCTGCGCATAGCGGAGCCGGGAGTAATCCGCCGCTCCCGGAACCCGGTTGCCCAGAACCGAGAGGGCTTCGTCGTGCAGCTTCTGCTGCACTTCCTGATGCTGCGCCAGCAGCCAAAGGGCGAAGCTCAATCCATTTGCCGTTGTCTCATGCCCCGCGAGCAAGACCGTCAGGCACTCATCCCTCACCTGCTTATCGCTCATGCGGCCGGTGTCGCCTTCCGTGTCCACCGAGGCCAGCAGCATCGAAAGCAGATCGCCGCGATCTGCCGGGGACTGCCGCCGTTCGCGAATCATGTCGTAGATCAACCTGTTCAATTCCGCTTCGCCCTGGCGGATGCGCTTCATCGGACCGATGGGCAATCGCTCGATGTACCGCGAGAAGGGAAGAAATACCAGCGGCAGAAAACCCATGAACGCATCGACCGCCGCGGCGATCTTTCTGACCTCCGAATCCACGTCCATGTCGAAGAGGCATTTGCCTACGATGCGCAACGCGAGCAGCAGCATCTCCGCGTGAAGATCGATCACCTTACCGCCCTGCCAGCCCGCAATCATTGCCAGCGTAGAGCGCGAGATCACGTCGCCATACGCAGCGATGCGGTCCCGGTGAAACGCCGGTTGCGCCATGCGGCGCTGACGCATGTGGAGCGGCTCTTCACTGGTGAGCAGGCCGTCGCCGAGCACGAAACGCGCCTTCTGCATCACCACTCCGCGCAGGTGACGCGATTCATTGTTGATCAGCAGTTCCTGAATCAGATCCGGATGATTGAACTGGAAGACGCGCCGTTGCCCTGCGCTGTAGTGAACGATGTCGCCATACGTGCGCGCATTCGCGACCATGAACTCCGCGGCCGTCTGCCGGAACACCTGCCCGGTGAGGAGTCGCGGCAGAAACGGCGGCCCCAGGGGAATCTGTGTGCCCGCGCGCAATCGAATATCCGGCTTGATCATGGTCTCCCTGCAGTGTACTCAAGCTCGAAGCTGCCCTTGTGCGGCTCATCAATAACTTCCCGCTTCGCTCTTCGTCCAGCCGCATCCCAAGCGTAGAGCAACGAACTGCGCCGGACTACCCACCTCCGGCGTACCGGCGTTTTGCGATTAGGATAGAAGTGTTTTTTTACAGGAGCAGCTACGATGAGCGATCTAAAGGGAACTGTGGTGACGTGGCTCGGACACTCGACCGTCCACATTCAATCGGCGAAAGGTACATCGATTCTGATCGACCCCTTCATCGAGCACAATCCCAAATATCCCAAGGGCCGCGAACTGCCCGCCACGATTGACTTGATGCTGCTGAGTCATGGGCACTCCGATCACATCGCCGACGCAGTTTCGGTCGCCCGCAAATATGAGCCCACGGTCCTGGCCATCTTCGAATTAGGCGAGTGGCTCGAATCCAAGGACGTGAACAACGTCGTCAGCATGAATCTTGGCGGCTCTTACAAATTCAAGGACGTGACCGTAAGCATGGTCGAGGCGAAGCACTCCTCCAGCATCGAGGATGAAGGCAAGCTGATCTATGGTGGCGAGCCTGCGGGGTTTGTGATCGCAGTCGAGGGCGGCCCCACGCTCTATCACGCGGGCGATACTTCGGTGTATTCCGACATGCAGTTGATTCGCGAGCTCTACCAGCCAGAACTCGCGATGCTGCCGATCGGTGACCACTACACCATGGGCCCGAAGGCCGCGGCACTCGCCGCGAAATATGTGGGGGTGAGCAAGGTGCTGCCCATTCACTACGGAACGTTTCCCGCACTCACAGGTACGCCCGAGGAGTTGCGCAAATATTTAAGCGGCACCAATGTCGAGGTGCTCGCAATCCAACCGGGAGAGTCGCTCAAGTAAGTTCGAGGTGGCAGGAGCCGTCCGAGCTTAGATGTCGTGATCGGACGAAGAGGCTCGCGGAGCCCGTACGGAGTAACTCGACCCCGGCTCCGGTTCCTTCAAGCTGAGACTGCCTTGCACCGGCTGTACCTCTTCGCGGGAATACCGTTGCAGGCCTTTTAGGATCTCCTGCTTGTCGCGGGCATACTCCGTCGCCAGTCGAGTCAGCGCATACGTCACGATGTCGCTGTGATGCAGGCCGTCCATCCCAGGATCGCGCCGGAAGTTGAGCCATAGACGATGCACCAGTTGCACATCGTCGCCCTGCAGCGTTGGCGTGTGCGGCCCGATGTGGAAGCCTAACGCCTCGCCATTCGGCATTACGACGTAGAACGTGAATTGCTTCTTGCCCTCGGGCAGCGCTTCCCACGCCTGGCCTACATGGAACGCCTGTTCCTGCGCGCTCATTCTGCTGGAAAGACCCGACACCACCGCCGATGCTTCAAGCGAAGTAGCCGTCTGCACCAGCGCGGCGAAGATGTCGCCCGCCGGCACCACCAGCAGGGAAATGTGTTTGCCGAAGCTCTCCGCGACCGACACGGCCTTGGTGAACACCATCTGCTCGTGCTCGCTAAACAGCTGCTCCGAAGCTTCCATGAACTCCGGTCCGCCGGCGCCCATCATGCGGGCCGTCAGCACCACGATCGCCTGCTCGTCTGTGTTGGTGCGGGAGAGAGCCCACTTCAACGCATACGGATTGGCGGAGTCGCGCATCGTCACCATCATGCAGCCCGGCTCGATCTGCAGCACATCGCGTCCAACTGTATCCTCGTGCTCCAGTTGAAAGTGTTCTTTCATCTGCTTTTCGCTGAGCAGGTGTCGCGCCTTGTTCTTACGCTCCGAGATGCTGAAGATGACGAAAAATGTTGCGGCGAACGCGACGCCGGATTCTGTGGCCAGCGTCTTGGTAAATAAGTTGACCAGTGCGACCGACACCAGCACCATGAAAACCGACAGCAGTCCCAGGGGAATTTCCTGCTTGCCGATGCGGATGTTGGGAGGCACTTTCCAGCCGCGCTCTCCCTTGTACTTCCATCGCAGCACCAGCATGGCAAGGCTGTTGAACGTGAAGCTCCAGATCACGCCAAACGCATACGCTTCGCCCAATGCGATCACGTTGCCGCGACTGGCAATGATGGTGAAGAGCTGCATGGCCGTGACCAGGTTCACGATGCGATAGCTGGTGCCGTACTTCTTCTGGGGCTTGCGGAACCAGTCCGTCAGCACGCCGTCTTCTGCCACGCGCATCAGCACGCCGGTCGAGCCGATCATCGAAGTGTTGATAGCACCGGAAAGAATCAGAAATCCTACGATGACGACAAAAACACGGAAGACGATCTTCAATGCGATCGGCCCGACCATGTACATCGCCAGGCCGGCGATCAGGTTGTCGCGATACACCGAGACGCGCACCGCGTCGGGAATCAGCATGACCGCGAGCAGGGAAGCTCCGCCCGTGAAAGCGAAGCTATAGATCGCGATCACGATCGCAGCGCGTTTGAGATTCTTGAGCTTGGGGTGCTCGATCTCGCGGTTCACCTGGGCGAGCGATTCTTCACCGCTCATCGCCAGTACCGAGTGGCCGAAGGCCATCAGGATGCCGAACAGTCCCAGCATGCCCGCGTATTTAGTGCCGTTGAAGACACCCATCGCGTCTTTGCTGAAATGCAGATTCGAGGGAATGGGCAGCGGTGGCAGCGATGCGCCCTTGTAAATGGCGGAGAACACGCCCCAGCCGAGAAGGATGACCACCATGACCGTGGTGATCTTCATAACTTCAAGAGCTTTGTCGCTGGACTCTTCGATTCCCTTGGTGTTGAGCCACCAGTAGTAAATCGTTACCGCTACAGCAAACACGGCCGAGGTGCCGTTCATCGGCAGCTGAGGCGGTGCGTGGTGCGGACCCAGCATCGCTCCGGGGAGCCAGTTGTGGGTGGATGCCACAACCATCAATTCATTTAACAGGCCGACGATATATTGGCCGGCGGAAACGCCAGAGATCGGGCCTGTAAGGATGTAGTCGAACATCAGGGCGGAAACACTGAGCTTGGCAAAGGTTCCGCCTAACGCCTCCTTCACCACGCGGTAGACACCGCCGCGTGTGTACATCGAACAGCTCTCGACGTAGACGGAGCGCACTGCCGAAGCGAAGAGCATCACTCCAAGAATGAACCAGGGAGCCGACTTTCCGACCGCCTCTTCCGAGATGCCGCCGGCGTAGAAGGCCGAGGATCCAAGGTCATTCAGAACGATCGCCGCAGCTCGCCAGAAGGAGATGAAGGTGAGCATCACTGAAGACGCCACAACCAGGCGGACTCGAGTGGAGGATGGAGCTTTAACGGTTCGTTCTACTGGCATGAAGTGAGGTGCACCCAGGTGACCGCTTACTGCTGATAGGCCTTGATGTCGCGGAAACGCTCAGCGGTGAGTCTATTTCCAATCGCTTGCAGCGTCAATGACCGATTACCGGATACTGAGGGACGTGAGACGCGGCTCCAAGCCCTAGTCCCCAAAAATCTCGTGCCGATCTTGAAGAAAGCCTATGACTACGGCCACGACCACCAGGTATGCCCCGGCCAGTCCGATGAGAAAGAGGCCCGAAAGAACGTGCATCGCCGCCTTGATGATCAGGTCCATATCTCCAAAGATTGTAACCCGGTTTGGCAAAGTGCCTGTAATGGAATCGCCGCGCCCCGATGGTAGACTCACCACAGATGGCTAAGTTATTGAACCAGCCTTGGGTCATGGGAGCCGTCTCCGCCGTCCTGCTCGATCTTCCCTTTCCGATCGCGGGTCCGTTGCCGGTCTGGCGAAGCGTCGTGGCCTGGATCGCGCTCGTACCATCTGCTTTTCGCGCTGCTGTGCGCGGAAAATCGCGAGCATCCTAAATTCCTGAAAAGAAGCTTTATTGGCGCCTACGTATGCGGCGTCCTCTGGTACCTGCTCAACTGCTACTGGATCTTCGCCACGATGCACACCTATGGCGGTATCTCCGCCATCGCTTCCTGTGGCATCCTGCTCCTCTATAGCCTGGTGCTGGGCCTCTACTTCGGTGTCTTCGGGCTGGGGCTGGCCTTCCTGCGAAAGAACTTCCGCCGCGATGCTCCTGTGCTGGCGCTTGCTCCCTTCCTCTGGGTCGCGCTCGAACTTGCCGCCTCCCGCATCACCAGTGTGCCGTGGGATCAACTTGGCTATGCGCAGGTGGATAATCTGCTGCTGACGCGCCTGGCTCCCTTCACCGGCGTCTACGGCATCTCGCTGGTTCTCATGGCAGGCAACGCTGTGCTGGCAGCCGCACTGCTCGCCCGAAACCCGCATACGCGGCTCCGGCTAGCAGTGGGTGGCCTGCTCGGTATCGCGATTCTTCAGCTAGGGTCTTTTATCCATAGCGCACCCTCGCCGGCGCGTGCGACCGCGGTGCTCGTACAGCAGAATCTCTCCGTCACCGACAGCAATGACTGGGTCGGCAAAGAGTGGGACCAGGAGACCGGCGACTTCGTCTCGCTAAGCCAGGCCAGTTGCGGTCCTTACATCGTCGGCATGCCTCGACCGAATGCAAAGATCGTGCAGCCTGACTGCAGCCAGCGGCCCAAGATCGATCTGGTCGCCTGGCCAGAGTCGCCCTCCCCTTTCCGGGAACTCGATCCCCGCTTTCAGGCGCTGATGAAGTCGCTCGCGCAGCAGGTGCACGCTCCCATCGTCGCCGGCAACATCGCAGCCGAACGAACAGCACGACATCTTCAACTCCGCCGAGTTCATCGCACCCGATGGCAACTTCGTCGGCCGCTACGACAAGATCCACCTCGTCCCCTTCGGCGAATATGTTCCTTACAAAGGCCTGATCGCGTTTGCCGGAACTCTCACCCAGGGTGTGGGCCAGTTCTCGCGCGGCCAGTATCGCAAGGTCTTCCAGGCAGGACCACACAGCTACGGCATCTTCATCTGCTACGAGTCCGTTTTTGCCGACGAGGTTCGCCACTTCGCGGAGATGGGCGCCGAGGTGCTCGTTAACATCTCCGACGATGGCTGGTACGGCGACACCAGCGCACCCTGGCAGCACCTCAACATGGTGAGAATGCGCGCCATCGAGAATCGCCGCTGGATCCTGCGCGCCACCAACACCGGCGTCACCGCTGCCATCGATCCCTAGGGCCGCCTCACGCAGAGCGCTCCGCGCCATGTCCGCACCTCGCTCGCCGTGCACTACGACTATCGCGACGACATCACCTTCTACAGCCGCTACGGCGACATCTTCGCCATGCTTTGTGCCATAATCGCGGTAGTAGGCACAGCCAGAGCGGCACGCTTGTTGCTCCGCGCCACCTATCCCAATCTTCGCAAACGACAGGTCACTGCTGCATGATGTTGAACGAGCTTGAATTCGCCTACACTCCCGTGCGCGATAAAGTCCGCGACCTGCGGGAGTATCTTTGACCCGCAACGGCTGCGCGGCGAATTAGCAACCCTCGAAACCAAACTCTCCGACCCGAACCTGTGGTCGAATCCCGCTCTTGTCACAGCCACTGATGCGTGAACGCAAGCGCCTCGAGGCCATGCTCGCCGACGACGTGGAACTCTCCCGCCGCAGCGGCGATGTGGATGCCTATTTCGACCTGGCGCGCGAAGGCGAAGACGTGCAAGGCCGATCTCGAACGCGAGATCAACTCGCTGCGCGACTTCGCCGAAGCGATGGAAACGCGCACCATGCTGGCGGAGGAGACCGATCCGCTCAACGCCATCGTTACCGTGCATCCCGGAGCCGGCGGCACCGAGTCGCAGGACTGGGCCGAGATGCTGATGCGCATGTACCTGCGCTGGGCCGAGCGCCAGGGCTTCAAGACCGAGATGAACGATTACCAGGACGGCGAAGAAGCGGGCATCAAGTCCGCCACCTTCACCATCACCGGCGAATTCGCGTTCGGCCAGCTTAGCCGGAGAAACCGGCGTGCATCGCCTGGTTCGCATCTCGCCCTTCGACCAGGCCAAGCGCCGCCACACCTCGTTCGCGTCCGTCTTCGTCTCGCCGGAAATCGACGACTCGATCCAGATCGACATCAAGCCCGACGACCTTCGCATCGACACCTACCGCTCCGGCGGCAAGGGCGGCCAGCACGTCAACACCACCGACTCCGCGGTGCGCATCACGCATCTGCCGACCAACATCGTCGTCCAATGCCAGAACGAGCGCTCGCAGCACAAGAACAAGGAGCGCGCGATGAAGATGCTGCGTTCCAAGCTCTACGAGTTTGAACTGGAGAAGAAGCGCGCGGTCAGCAAGAAGCTCGAAGATTCCAAGCTCGAGATCAACTTCGGCTCGCAGATTCGCTCCTACGTCCTGCAGCCCTACCGCATCGCCAAAGATCACCGCACCAAGGTGGAGGTCGGCGATGTGGACCGCGTGCTCGACGGGTACCTCGAGCCATTCATTCGCGGATATCTGTTGATGCGCCGGCAGGGCGGCGTGCCGGCGGCGGTCGATGCGGGCGACGATCTGGAGTAAGCGTTCCTAACCGGTCCCTTGCCCTAGGGAATTGTCATCCCGACCGGAGCGGAGAGTTTCTTTTCCGACAAGCATTCAGCCGGAGCCAAAGAACTACGGTGCGTGAATCCGACCGGCCTCGGCGGCATCTCACCAACTGTGAATGAACCAGAGACCATCCGCCACATCCTCGACACCGCCAAGACCATCGCGGTCGTCGGTCTGTCTGACAAACCCGGACGCGCCAGCCTCGGTGTCTCGCAGTTCATGCAGCAGCAGGGCTATCGCATCATTCCCGTCAACCCGCTGGCTCGCTCCGTTCTTGGCGAACAGGCGTACAAGTCCCTCGACGATGCCTATGCCGCGCTCGACGGCAAGATCGACCTGGTCAACGTCTTCCGCGCGCCCGAATGGGTGCCCGGCATCGTGAAAGACGCGATCCGGCTGAAGCTCCCGGCGATCTGGCTCCAGGAAGGCGTCATTCACGAGGAAGCAGCCGAGTGGGCCGAACAGGCCGGGATCAAAGTCGTGATGGACCGCTGCATCCTCAAGGACCGCATGGCCGCCGGTTGGCGCACCCTCTCGCGTTAGCAGCGCCCAAGTTCCAACAGTTGTAACCCTGCGCTTTCGTGCCGCGTCCTACAATGAGAAGGCAAGGGGATTCCACCCCAAGCTCGGTTCTTCATGCACGCAGCACGCAAACCCGATGCAGTCCAGCGGCAGGCGATGGCTCGAATCCTGCTGACCCTCTGCGCCTTGCTGTCTGTTTGCATAGCCGTAGGGCGTGGCCCAAAACTCCGAGCCCTCAGATCACTCACCTGGTCGAAGTCGCAGCACCTCTCCGTCGGCCTGGTCAGCGGGCGGGATGCCATTCATCCCGGCTCATCCGTCGATGCGGGGCTCTACTTCAAGCTCGACCCCGGCTGGCACGTCTACTGGATCAATGCCGGAGACTCGGGCGAGCCTCCTCGCATTCAATGGCACCTGCCCGAGGGCTGGACCGCCGATCCCATGCAGTTTCCGCCGCCGCGGCGTCTGCCCCTCGGGCCGCTGATGGACTACGGCTACGAAGGCACGGTTCTCTTTCCGATCACTCTGCATGCGGCCTCGACCGTGAAGCCCACCGGACCGCTCGAACTCTCGGCCAAGGTCGACTGGCTGGTCTGCCGCGAGGTGTGCATCCCAGGCAAAGCCGAGCTGAAGCTGCCGCTCGCCGTGACCGATGCCTCCGACTCCGGGCACAGCCTATATGCCCGGGTCTCTTCGACGAGATTCGCAAGACCCTGCCGCAGCCGCTGCCCGCCTCAGCGCAGGCGAAGTTTCAACCTACCGCCTCGGGCTTTGCGCTCACCGTCCTCACCGGAAGCAAGGAAGCAGCCGCGCAGTTCTTCCCCTTCGATCAGAATCAGATCGACAATCCCGCGCCCCAGACGGTTACCCCGCTCACCAGGGGCGTGCGCATCGAGCTCAAGAAGGATCAGAGCCTCAAGGCCACACCGCCGGAACTCCACGGCCTGCTGGTTCTCGGCCGATGGCCGCTGCATACGACATCACGGCCGCTCAGGGAGCTCTCGCCGGTTCGGCCGACGTAAGCGCCGGCCCGGGCAAGATTCTTCAGGTTGTCGGCCTGGCGTTCCTGGGCGGCATCATTCTCAACCTGATGCCCTGCGTCTTTCCAGTGCTCTTCATCAAGGGCCTCGCGCTGGTGCAATCCTCCGGCGAAGAACGCAGCCGCATGCGCGCTCATGGCTGGGTCTACACGCTCGGCATCCTCGTCTCGTTCTGGATCGTAGTAGCCCTGCTGCTTGTGCTTCGCACGGGCGGCCGTCAGTTTGGCTGGGGATTTCAATTTCAATCGCCGAGCTTTGTCGCCGTGATGGCGCTGCTGCTGTTCTTCCTCGGCCTGTCGCTCGCCGGAATGTTTGAGATCGGCCTGACGCTGACCAGTGCCGGCGGCTCGCTGGCGTCGAAGAGCGGCTATGCCGGAAGCTTCTTCACCGGCATTCTCGCCATGGTGGTTGCCACTCCGTGCACGGCTCCCTTCATGGGCCTCGCCATCGGATTCGCCCTCGCGCAACCGGCCGCGATCACCTTTCTGATCTTCACCGCGCTTGGCCTGGGTCTGGCCGCGCCGTACCTGCTGCTCTCCTTCAACCCCGGCTGGACGCGCCTGCTTCCGCGGCCCGGCGCGTGGATGGAAGTGCTGAAGCAGGCCACCGCGGTTCCTATTTTCGCGACGGTGATCTGGCTGGTCTGGCTGTTCACGCAATCCGCGGGCGTGAACGCGCTGATCGGTCTGCTGGGCGCCTTCCTGCTGCTGGCCGTTGCGGGGTGGGTTCTGGGTCGATGGCCGGCGAAGCGCCTTCCCACGGCCGTCGCTGCGCTGTTGCTGCTTGCAGCCATCGCTCTGCCGGTCTACGCAATGCGGAAGTTCGCGCCTCCGTCGATCGCTGCTGCCAGAACGGGCTCCTCCGACTGGCAGTCCTATTCGCCACAGTTGCTGGAGCAATATCGCGCACAGGGGCGTCCGGTGTTTGTCGATTTCACCGCCAGCTGGTGCCTGAGCTGCCAGGTGAATGAACGCGTGGTTCTCGAGCGTGCGCGATGTGCAGCAGCGCCTTCATGCCAGCGGCATCGCGCTGGTCCGCGCGGACTGGACCCGCCACGACGAAACCATCGCCCGCGCCCTCGCAGAGCTTGGCCGCAGCGGCGTGCCCACCTATGTGCTCTATTCCGGCTCCGGCGCAGGAGCCGCCGCAGGTTTTGCCCGAGGTGCTTACCCCCGGCATCGTCTTCAACGCGCTCGACACGCTCAAGCAGACCAGGCGAGCGGGACTGTAAGCTCGTGCCACATCTCCATCTCTCCTCAGACAGGAAAGGTTTCATGACAGCAGTGTTTCCGCCTTACGGCGCCCGCCCCGCCGAGGTTCAGCATGCGGGTTGACATCCCCAGCGACATTCCAGAAACAGAAGAGGACCGGGAAGAAAAATCTCTGATGCGCGCCGCCAAGATCGGCGTCGGCATTCAATTTATCATTCTCGTTGTTACACTTTCGAAATGCCTGATCCTGGAGTATTCGAGCGGGGTGCCGCTGCAGGTGGCGACGCTTGACCCGTACATCATCGGCGCGCTCATTGGCACGGTGTGTACTGCGGCTTCAGTCGCCCTCTATTTCTGGAAGGAGTACAAGTACACCACCTTCGTCGCCGGCGGCACTGTGGTGATCCTGTTCGCCTACAAGATGTGGGCTATTGGTTTCTGAGGAATGCACGCCGCCCTGCTCAAGCGCATTGCTGCCGGGTCTAAGTTCGCTTTGCCTCGCGGATCCGCCGAATCTCTTCCATGCGCTGGGCCAGCAGCTTCTCTCGGCCTTCGTTCGTAGGCCGGTAGTAGCTGCGGCCGCGCAGGCTCTCCGGCAGGCATTCCATGTCGGCCACGCGTCCCGCTTCATCGTGAGCGTACTGATACCCCTTGCCGTAATCGAGCGACTTCATCAGCCCTGTCGGCGCATTGCGCAGATGCAACGGCACCGGCTCCGCGCGGGTGTTCTCCACGTCGCTGAGAACTTCGCTGTACGCGGTGTACAACGCGTTCGACTTCGGCGCGAGCGCCAGGTAGACCACCGCCTGTGCCAGCGCCAGGTCGCCCTCCGGGGAACCGAGAAAGTCGATGGTGTCGCGTGCCGTCAGCGTCAGGTTCAAGTGCCTCCGGCGCGGCCAGGCCAATGTCCTCGACTGCCATCCGAATCACGCGCCGCGCGATGTAGTGCGGATCCTCGCCCGCCTTCATCATTCTCGCCAGCCAGTAGAGCGCGGCGTCGGGATCGCTGTTGCGCACCGATTTGTGCAGCGCCGAGATGAGGTTGTAGTGCTCTTCGCCCTGCTTGTCGTAAAGCAGCACGCGCTGCTGCAGCGCCTGCTCGGCAATCGCGCGAGTGATGCGCGGCTCCTTTCGCCGCTTCGGCGAGCTTGGCCGCGACTTCGAGCGCGTTGTAGGCGTTGCGTCCATCGCCGCTTGAGTAGGACGCGATCAGCCGCAGCGCATCGTCCTCCGCATCCAGGCCCGAGCTTTCCCAGCCCACGCTCGCGCGTCGCGTCAAGGCCCGACGCAGCAGGATCAGCAACTGCTCCTCGCTCAGCGGTTGCAGGGTGTACACCCGGCATCGAGAAAGCAGAGCCGAGATGATTTCGAAGGAAGGATTTTCGGTCGTTGCGCCGATCAGGCGGATCGTGCCCCGCTCCACGTACGGCAGAAACGCGTCCTGCTGCGC
Organism: uncultured Acidobacteriaceae bacterium; assembly: GCA_963748555.1. Lineage (GTDB taxonomy): Bacteria > Acidobacteriota > Terriglobia > Terriglobales > Acidobacteriaceae > CAWKKW01. The sequence goes on along the minus strand of CAVVJK010000017.1, from coordinate 15,034 downwards.
CTTGTTGAAGCGGTGGATCTCATCCACGAAGAGGATGGTTCGCGACCCGAAGTGAGCGGCCTTCTCCGCCTCGACCATCACCTGCTTGATCTCTTTGATCCCCGAGAGCACCGCGGAGAATTCGATGAAGCTGGCCTGCGTCGTCTCCGCAATAATCTTCGCCAGCGTCGTCTTGCCCACGCCCGGCGGTCCCCAGAAGATCATCGACGCGGCATCATCCCGCTCGATCTGTACCCGCAGCGGCTTCCCCGGCCCCAGCAGGTGATCCTGCCCCACATATTCATCTAGCGTGCGCGGACGCATGCGCTCCGCCAGCGGCGCACCACGGACCGCGGCACCTGGCCTGATCTCCGGAGTGGCTCCAAACAAGCTCATCGCGCCGGCTACCTCTGTGGCTGCCCATCATCTTCGATCGCTGACGCGCGGCTTCATAGAGCAGCACGCTCGCGGCCACCGCGGCGTTCAACGACTCGACCGGACCGGGGCAGGGAATCGTGATCCGTTCGTCTGCCAGCTTCACCAATTTCTCGGGCAAGCCCGCACCCTCGTTGCCAATCAGCAACGCGCTCGGCACTTGCAGATCGATCTCGCTTGCGTTCGTCCCTCCATCGACCGTGGCCGCCAGCAACCGGATGCCCTGTTCCCGCAGCTTGGTTTGCATCTCCTCCTCTGCCGCGACGATCACCGGTATCCGAAACGCCGAGCCCGACGACGCGCGCAGAGCCTTGGCGTTCCAGCGGCTCACAGTACCCGGCAGGCTGATCACGCCACTGGCTCCGAAGGCCTCCGCCGATCGAAGCAGCGTCCCAAAATTTCCCGGATCCTGCAGTCCCGCCGCAATCACCAGCAACGGCGATTTGCCGCGAATTGCGTCCTCCCACGAGAACGCGGGAACTTCGACCAGCGCAGCCAAGCCCTGCGGCGACTCCGTGCTACGGCGCTCGAAAACACCTCCGCCGGCAATTCGAGCACCTCCGCGTTCCACGCAGCGGCGAACCGTCGCTGCATCTGCTCCAAGAGCGCCGCCGCTGCCGCTCCGCACGAAGACCGTGTGCACCGCCAGGCCGCTGCGCAACGCCTCTTCCAGCAGGTGTTCGCCCTCGATCGCGACGCGTCCCTGTTCGTTTTGGGTACCTCGCGACAACCCGGCACGCAATTCCTTGACCCGGCTGTTCTGCCGACTCTGTACAATGCGAGAGAGCGTGCGGTTGGATGCCGTCTGCATGGGTGCGATTCTAACGCTCTCAGGCTCGGCCCTGCTTCCAGGGAACCGGAACGGCCCTCTCTTCACGCGAACTCTTCCTGCCTGGAGTGATCTTGTCTGCGGAAATTCTGCGGTTGCATCCGGATGAACCAGAGGCAGATCGGGTCGAATACATCGTCTCGTGTCTGCGCAGCGGCAAAGTTGTCGGAATGCCCACTGATACGTTTTATGGCCTCGCCGTGGACCCCGTGAACCTCAGGGCGGTCGACAGCATTTACGAGATCAAGACCCGCCTTCGTCACAAACCGCTCTCTTTGCTGCTTGCCAGCGTCACCCAGGCATACGAATTGGCGCGCGATATCGGCACCAATTTCGACCTGCTTGCGGAACGTTTCTGGCCCGGGCCGCTCACCGTCATCGTTCGCGCCAGTTCGCGCCTGCCGTTGCGCAGTACCGCCAACACCGGCAACGTTGCGCTGCGGGTGCCCGATGCTGCGATTCCGCGCGCGGTCGTCCAGGCCTTCGGCCTGCCCATTACTGCCACCTCTGCCAATCTGCAAGGCGCGCCCGAGTGCACCTACGCCGCCTGCGTTCGCGACCAGATTGGCGACCGCATTCCACTGATCATCGATGGAGGCCCGACCGGTCGCAGCGTACCCACCACGATCGTCGACCTCTCCGGTGGGGAGAGTGCCTGGAAGATACTGCGCGAGGGCGCCATTCCTACGCATGAGATTGCGCTGGTGCTCCAAGCCTGAGGCCTTATGATCGTGCCCGCCTCCAACCTGCGGATCGTCTCCCGGCGCGCCGCGCCGTCTCAGCCGGAAGACCAAAATCGCTATTGCCCTATTCCTGGTCGCCTTGCTGGTCTTCGTCTCCGGGTGGTTCGGCTGGGTCTATGGCGAGATCCGTCACTTTGCCGAACTCGACCAGGCGCAGCCCGCAGACGCGATCGCCGTGTTCGGTGCGGCTGAGTACGACGGCCGCCCCTCGCCCGTGCTCCGCGCCCGGCTCGATCATGCGCTCTCTCTCTACAAGCAGGGAATCGCGCCCGATGCTGATCACCCTCGGCGGCGGCGCAGACTCCGACCACACCGAAGGCGCCGTTGGCCACGACTACCTCCAGGCCCATGGCGTGCCCGAAAGCCGCATCATCGCCGAGACTCAGAGCAGCAATACCGAACAGTCCGCCGAAAGACTGGCTGTGATTGCCCGGACCAACCATCTCCAGAGCATCGTCGTGGTCAGCGATGGCACACACCTCTTCCGCATTCACGCCATCTGCGAACGCGATGGCCTTGAGGTCTACACCTCGCCTCGGCCGCCCGGGAAAAGCATCTCCCAGACCGAATCGTGGAAGCGCCTGTTGCACGAAATCGTCAGCTACACCGCCTGGCGACTGCACATTCACTAGCGATTGGCTGCCTCTGCCGCTGCCAGGGCTGCTGCCAGGGTCGAGAGAAAGTTCACCGCATCGTTGTTGAGCCAGCCCTTGCGCTCCAGCGTTGCGCCCAGCAGGCTATCGACAAACAATCCGAAGATCCCGCCGCTCCACGCGATCAGCGCGGAATGCATATCGAGCCGCAGAGTCGGCATGGCGACCAGCACGACCAGCAGCGCCGAGAAGATGCCCACCGCCGTTCCTGCCGCGCTCACGCCGCCGTCGGTTCCTGCCGGCACCGGCCGCCAATTGGTAATCATCCGTGGCGTGCCGCCCAGCACCTGCCCGAGCTCCGAAGAGATCGTATCGGCCGTCGCCTCAGCTAGTGCCGCAACCATTCCAACCACGCCCTGCAGAGGATGCGACAGCAGCAATATCCCGATCACGGCCGCCACTCCGAGGTTCGCCACGATTTGAGAAGTTTGCCTGCCGGAGCGTGGCTCCGCCGTGCCCAGCCGCTCCTTGGCAGCCCGCCGAAATCGCGTCGCTAAAAACGCGCAGACAAACAAGGTGAGCCCGGGCAGCAGCGCGGTGTGCGTCCAGCTTCCCTCCGGCTGCGTGGCCGTGATCAGGTACATGCAGGCGGTCAGCAGAAATCCGGTCATCGATGCCGCGGGCGTGGCTGCCTTCAATCCCCACACGAGAAAGCCAAACCCCAGGCAGATGGCTAACCCCTCGCGGGTGGACGGGGTCCAAAACTGGTCGCTGTAGAGCAGCAGCCAGACCGCGCACAGGGGCACCACGAGAAGTCCGAGCAGCCGCGACTGCCAGCGAAGCGGGCTAACCTGCGCCGAAACAGAATGTTGACTTTCAGCAGACATCAGCGTCTTCCCGGCTCCGGCCTGAAACAGGCAGGGCAGGATCATTTACAATCTTCTTTCTACCAGTATCCAGAATGTTGTGAGGTAATTTGCGAGTGCAAAGCATGGCTGGGCCGAAGCGCCCATGGCTGGCCGCCGGGGCGCTGTTGATGTTTACCGCAGTTTCGGGTTGTGGCAACCAGTACCGTCCTGTAGTCAATCCAGTCACTCCGACCGGCCCTTCTCCTCAACCACCGGTGAACGTCATCGCCATCTCGGCGCCGACCACCACTTCGCCCGGCATCGCCACTGTGCTCAACTACGCCGGTGACAGTGTTATGGCCCAGGCCAGTATCGGCGTCGCTCCTATCGGCTTTGCCCAGGATGCCGCCGGCGCGACCGCGTACACCATCCAGGCGGACGGCAGCTTCAGCGTTGTGCCGATCAGCTCCAACCTTCAGACCAAGCTCATCACCACCAGCACGCTCCTGCCTGGTGTCGGTCCCATCAACACCATGACCATCGCCGGCGGCCTCTACGTAGCCGAACAGACGCAGACCCCCAACTCGGTCGGCTTCCTCAGTGGCAACCCTCCCGGCCTCAAACAGGAGATCCCGGTCGATCCGGGCCTGCTCACGCTGGCCGGACGCTTCAGCGCGCCGCGCGTCTACGCCATCAGCCAGATGGTTGGACCGCATACCTGTGACACTCCGGCCGCAGTCGTTACCACCGGCTTTGCTGACGCGATTGAATCGTCCACCAATACTGTCTCGGCCAAGCTGCCGGTCGGTATTTGCCCGGTCTACGGCATCGGTTCGCAGGACAACCTCCGCACCTTCATTCTGAACCGCGGCGGGTCTGGCCCCGGCACCGGCACCATTACAGTCATCGATACGCAGAAGAACATTCTCGACACGCAGAACGGCGGCAAGAACACCAACATCGCTGTGGGCGCGGGTCCCGTCTATGCCGAACTCTATGACCCAGCCAACCAGCTGGTGACCGCCAACTACGATGGCAACAGCATCAGCGTCATCAACGTCACCACCGATGTCTTTGATAACGACTCGCCGCAATTCGGCACGGTCCACACGTTCGCAGTCGGCAGCCATCCCACCTCGGTCACGGTTTTGCAGGATGGCTCCCGGGCATACGTCGCAAACTCTGGCGATGGTACCGTCAGCGTGGTGAATCTCTCTACCTTCGCCGTCGAAAAGACGATTCCCGTCAGCAGCACGCCGCGCATGGTGTATTCGGTGAGCAGCACACCGTTCAGCAAGGTGTATGTCGTCGATCCGAACACCGCCAACATCATCGTCATCCGTACGGATACCGATGCCATCTCCGCCTCTATCCAGGTGCAGGGAAATGTCGTCGACGCGAGACCGCAGCGGCAAAATTCCTCGTCCACCTCGCAGGTGAACAACGTCAGCTATACGCCTGGATCCGGCGTACCCTGCATTCCCGGCACTGCCTGCTATCCATAGACGAAGCACTGATTCATTGCAGAGGTAGAAAAGAGAAACCCCGGAGCGCTCCGGGGTTTTTTCTTGCGCGGACTATCTTCGCGTCCTGTGATCCGCCGATCCGGAGTCTCACGCGGAGCAGGTCTTGAGGTGAGCCCTGGTTTCGAGCCAGCCCTACGCTCCCGGGCTGCCGGAGAGGATAATCGGCAGACTCGGTGTCGCCGATCCTTCCGCGTTCTCGATGGTCACGCCGAAGGCCTTGGCCGCCACCCCGGTTGGCAAGGGCGGCAAAATCACGCTGGCGGTTCCATTCTCCGCCGGACGGAAGGTTCCCGCCGGAATCGGTGCGCCGCCATTCGCCGGGATCACCCACAGCTCGTATGTCTTCGAGGCCGGCACCGGCCGCAGGTTATCCGCTACGAAGATCAGTGCCCCGCGGTCGGCAAGATAACTGGTGTGGCCGGTAGGCGTCTGCGTGCCCTTGCGCTCCGTCAGCGTCACGCGTTGCGCGCTCCTCGCGGTCAACACGTCCATCAATTCCTGGGCCCGGGAGGCCGTCGCCGATAACTGCACCATCTGGGTTCGATCCTGATCCAGTGTGTCGCGCAAATGCCTGTTCTGGACTGCCAGGTACCCTGCCACGGCGACCATGGCCGCTGCAGCCGCCCATGGAATCAGGACCGGCCAAAGGCGTCTCCGTCGTGGCTCGAGCCTCAGGCCGGATGACTCCCGCGGCGCGGCTGCCACCGGTAGCGCAACAGGGCGCCCAGCCGCCGCACCATCGGTCTGAATCCGATTCAGGAACCGCTCCCGCGCGCCTTCCGGCAATCTGGCCTGCTCCACGCCCATGCCAATCAACGCCACATCGCCAGCGGCTTCGGCCAGGCGGCCACGGCACTCCACGCACGTGTCCAGGTGTGCCTGAACCGTGGCATTTTCCGGCGGGTCCAGCGCCTGCATGGCGTAGAGGGCCAGGTCTTCTTCCGGAATGTGTTGGCCGTTCGTCACGCCTGCAGTGCCTTTCTCAGACTGATCAATGCCAGTCGGATTCGTGTCTTCACCGTGCCTAGAGCATCGCCTGTCTGCGCTGCAATCTCCGTGTGCGTCAAGCCGTCAAAGAACGCCATCTCGACAGACTTTCTCTGTTCCGCCGGAAGGGTGTGCATTACGGTACGCACTTTCTCCATCAGGGAGTTCCGTTCCGCTTCCGAAGCAAGATCGGTGCTTGAAACCAGCACCACGTCCTCTACCGCCTCCGTGGGCCGTCGCCGCCGCAGCGCATCGATGGCCCGGTTGCGGGCCACGACGACCAGCCAGGCGCCCAGGCTGCCGCGTCCTGAGACGAAGGCCTCCGGCTTCCGCCAAATCTGGACGAAGATATCCTGCATCACGTCTTCGGCCTGCCCTGGATCCCGCAACACGCGCAGGGCCACCGAGTACACCATGCCGGAGTAGCGGTCGAACAAGGTCGCTACCGCGCCCTGATCTCCAGTGCCCACTCGCATAAGCAACGCAGCATCATCCTCAACCCTCGGCGCGATCAACGGCTGTTTCCCAGGGTCACTGCTCTGAGAACGTGTCGGAAGGCCAATCGGATTTTCGAAATCTTGAGGCATGCAAGGCGGTTTCTAACGGCAGGTGGTCGATACGTGCGAACCTCATTGTAAGCACTCGCATCGCGAATTGGGAAATCCGCCACGGTGAAGCTCTGATGAAAGTTCGTCTCGACAAACTCCTGGTCGACCGCGGCATGCTGCCGACGCGAGAACGCGCGCAGTCGCTCATCCTCGCCGGGCGTGTACTGGTCAACGAACAAAAGGTGGAGAAGCCCGGATCGGCGGTTGCCGAAGATGCCGCGATCCGCCTGCTGGGCGAGGACCTGCGGTACGTCAGCCGCGGCGGCCTCAAGCTCGAGGCCGCGCTCACTCACTGGAACATCGATCTCGCCGGCCGCTTCTGTCTCGACGTCGGCGCCTCGACCGGCGGCTTCACCGACTGCATGCTGCAACACGGCGCGGATCGTGTTCTCGCCGTCGACACCGGCTACGGACAGATCGCGCAAAAGCTCCGCAGCGATGGGCGCGTCACGCTCATGGAACGCACCAACGCCCGCCATCTGCAACCCGGTGACCTGCCGCCGGGCATCGGCTTCCTCGCCATGGATGTCGCCTTCATCTCCGCGACCCTGGTGCTGCCGCCGGTCGTCGAAGCGATCCGCAGCCAGGCATCCGCCAGAACCACTGCGCGAGGCGGTCATCCTGGTCAAGCCGCAATTTGAAGCGGGCAGGGAACACATCGGCAAGGGCGGCATCGTGCGCGATCCTGTCGCGCATCAACTGGCGATCGATCGCGTGCGCAATTGCGGGCTGGCTGTCGGAGCCACGGCGACCGATCTCATCGACTCGCCCATCCTGGGCACGGAAGGCAATCGCGAATTCCTTCTCCTGTTGCGCTTCTGAATCTGTAACCGAAGAGCACCGGCCTTCTTCCATTTCCAACGCACGTCTCCGACCGGGATACACTGGAACCGCATGCGAATCGTCGCAATCGTCTCCAAACCTCAGAAAGAAGAACTGGCGACCCTGCTCCCGGAGTTAGTGCTCTGGCTGCGCGCCCGTGGTTTCGATCCCATCCTCGACCCTGTGAGCGGCAACTACACCCATGAGGCCAGGATCGTTGCCCGGCCGGATATGCCCGCAGAGAAGCCCGAACTGGCCATTGTGCTCGGCGGCGATGGAACCCTGCTGGCGGCGGCTCGCGTCTTCGCTCGTCATGGCATTCCCATCCTGAGCGCGAATCTGGGGTCTCTCGGTTTTCTCACTGAGGTAAGGCTGAGTGATCTCTACTCCACTCTCGAAGGCTGGTGCGAGAACTGCTGCACCATCGACTCGCGCGCCATGCTGCACGCCGAGCTGCATCGTGACGGACGTATGCAGTGCGAGTACGAAGCTCTGAATGACGTCGTGGTTGCGAAGGGAACCATCGCCCGCATGGGAGAGTTCTCCGTTCGCCTCGATGGCCAGCTGGCCGCGCTCTTTCGCGCCGACGGAGTGATCGTTTCGACACCGACCGGGTCTACGGCCTATTCGCTTGCAGCCGGCGGACCCATTCTCGCGCCGAGTGTGGACGCGCTCGTCATCACGCCCGTGTGCCCGCATCTGCTAACGCTGCGGCCCATCGTGGTTCGGGGAGACGCCAGCCTGTCGGTCAAGATTGAAGGTGTGCCGGATCAGACGTTCCTGACGGTGGACGGGCAGGAGGCCATTCCGGTGCGGGTGAACGACGAGTTGCACTGCCGCCGCTCCGATCACAGCGTGAGACTGGTGCGGCTGGGCGCCACCGGCTTCTTCGACGTGCTGCGTTCCAAGCTGAAGTGGGGAGAGCGCTAGGCGGACAGCGGCGACGGATGCCCGGCGAGCTCCTCGTGCCACACTCGTCCAGCTTTCTCTTCGCAAAGAACCTGTGCTCAACCCGACGAATCGATTGCCGCTGCAAGCGCGGTCACAAAGGAGTCTAGATGAAAAACGCCTTTGGTCTCTCCATTCCGCAAGAACTAAGCGAAGTGTGTACACCCTCGCGCTGCGCACTCATCCTTTACGACATGCAAGTGGGAATTGTCTCTCAGATCACCGAAGGCCCGGCCATCGTTGATCGATGCCGACATCTTTTAGTCGGTGCAAGGGAAGCAGGCTTTCGCGTCTTTTTTATGCGTCATTTCTTTCTACCGAATCGGCTCGCCGGCGTGGGCCAGTTCAATCGCGCGATGGTCTGGCAGAGGCAGAGCGACCCCGAGAAGACGAGCCCGTTCATCGCGCAAGGTTCCGACGCGTGGCAGATTGTGCCTGAGCTTAGCCCGCAGGCTGACGAGGTGGTCATCGATAAGATCACCATGTCCGCGTTTGAAGGCACCTTTCTCAACATCGCCATGCGAGACGCGCACCTCGACGCTTTCGTAATCGCAGGCATTGCTTTGGAGATCGGGATCGAGCCGACGGTCAGGCATGGACTTGACCTGAACTTGTTGCCCATCGTAGCCGCAGATGCTTGCGGTTCGCGAACGGCTGAGCTGAAGGCGCGTTCGCTGGCCACGCTCGCCGATACGGGCGAAGTGCGAACCTGCACCTCCGGCGAGATCCTCGCCTCGATGGGTCGTTAGTAGTGCCTATTGCTTGGTGAGTTCGTCCAGCAGGACCTTAGCCTTGGTCGCCAGGGTCTTCGCGCCATCCACATCATCCACATTCAGCGCCTGCGTTGCCTTGTCCAGGAAAGTCTTGATCTCTTCCACCGTGTCATGTTCCTGAGAACTGAGCGGGCGCTTGATCCCGTCTACCCCGGCCTTGGTGTTGGTGATCATCTCCGTGGTCTCGCGCCGCGTCTGCGAACCCGTCGACACGTCGCCGGTCGACAACTCGCCGATGGGCGAGACGCCTGCCGGTGACCCCGCAGCGGCGGTCTGGGTCGGGGGCGGAGTCGTAGCCGCCGGAGTCGTTCCTTGCGCGGCAGGAGTGCCCTGCGCCGCTGGCGTTGCAGCCTGCTCGGTGGGAGTTCCTTCGGCCGGCTTGACTGGTGAGGGCTTGACCTTACGAACTGTCGGACGCTTCTTCTTCGCCGTTGGTGGCGGAGTTACGGGCTGCTCGTTGGTAATGTTGGGCAGGGAAGCCGTGGTCGATGGTTGCGGCTCCGGTTCCAACGTGGGCAACGGAGTAGGAGTTTGTCCCGTTGAGATCGGGGGAGCCTGCGCCTGGACAGGGAGCGGCGCAGCCTTTTTTCGAAAGGTGCAGCCGGTCATTGACAGGCCGAGCAGCGCTAACACCGCGAACTTTCGCGCGGAGGTCATCCCAGGGGCTCCTTTGAGACGGTGGCACCAGTGGCAAGATAGCCGCGTAACTTGCTTTCAGTGGAGATACTTAACGGGATGCGTAGTGTAAAAGTCGTCCCGCGCCCCAGCGCCGATTCTACGTCAATTTGCCCGTTGTGCAGCTGGAGAATTCTGTAGGTCATTGCAAGTCCGATACCGCTGCCATCTTTCTTCGTTGTGAAATACAGGTCGAAGATCTTCTCACGCACGTCGTCGGGAATGCCTTCGCCCTCGTCGCGGATACTGATCATCGCCATGCGTCCATCTTCCTGCAGACGAACCGTCAAACGGCCGCCGGCCTGCATCGACTGGGCGCCATTCAACACCACGTTGAGGAGCGCTTGCTTCATCAGGTCCGAGTCAACTTTAGCGAGAAGAGGGTACCCCGGCAGAAGGCTTACAAGTTGGACGGACTGAGTCTGTAATTCGGCTGAAGCTAACATCAAAACACTGGAAAGAATTGTTCGCAAGTCCTGATCCTGGAGCTGTAGCTCCACCGGCCGCGAAAAATCCACGAGAGTTTGAACCACCCGATCGAGCCGCTGAATCTCGCTCTCGATAATCTCCAGGTGCCGCATAGCTCGCGGGTCTGATCCAGTTAGCTTATTTCTTAATAGTTCTAAATGAACCACGATCGCGTTGATCGGATTTTTTACTTCATGTCCCACACCAGAAGTGAGGCGTCCAATGGCGGCCATCCGGCGCGATAGCTCCAGCTCACTCTCAATCTCCCGCACCGACTCCACATCGTGCAGAGTGAGCAGCGCGCCCAGGCTCTGACGGTGATTCGGCACCCGGTCGTCCAGGATGAAATCGAGCGAGATCTGCACCCGGCGGCCGGTCTCGGTGGTGATCTCCTCCTGTACCAGCGCCACACCCGCGTCGAACGCTTCGCGCACCGTCGAACCCAGCAACGAAGAACGCTCGAAGATCTCGTGCACCTCGCAGCCTAGAATCTCGCTGCGGCTGATACCCAGAAACCGCTCCACCGAATCGCTCACCAGAACCGCCCTGGCATCCTGGGTGAACAGCATGATGCCGTCCTCCAGGTTGGACATGATCTGGTCCAGGTTTTCTTTGAGTGCCGAGAACACCTCCTCGACATTCTTCATCCGCCGGCCCAGCCGCTCGATCTTGTTGGAGACGCGCACCACCGCGTCGCCTGACTTGCCCGCCTCCAGTTCGCCGGCCACCTCGGCCTCCGCCTGGAACGCATCCAGCCGCTGGCTGATCTGCTCAATCGGCTGCAGTGCCAGGTTGGCGAGAAAGGCTGAGACCAGCAGCGCCGTCAGCAGCGTAAGCCCGACAAAGCTCAACGCTGTGTACATCCACGGCTCAAAGGCGACTCGCAGGAAGCTGGTGCGAATGCCCACCCGTACGGTGACAAATGGCTGCTTGTTTCGCTCCAGATCGAGCGAGACGTTGTAGACCTGCGCCGGCCCGAACACCGACTTCACCACGTAGGTCAGGCTGCCGTCGCGCAGCCGCGTAAACTCCGGCCTCTTTGACAGGATCTGGTTGTCGCTGCGCGGATCGGTACTGACCATGACCCGGTCGTTCCAGTCCGAGATCGAAATATCGAAGACCGTGGGCGAGTAGCGAACCACAGAGTTCAGCAGCGCCTGCAGACCTTCGTCATCGCGCAGCGAAGCCGCCACCGCTGCTCGCAGAGCTACCGGATCGTTCGGATTGAGCCGCTGGTTGCGAAGATTGGTTTCGATCGCGTGGCGTGTCGCGAACAGGATCTGGTGAGCCACGATGTCGTTGGCGGAATACGATTGCTCGATGTAGTGGTGCAGCAACTGGCTGAGGTAGAGCACACTCAGCAGCGAGACCACTACGAACACCAGGCTGGTGATCGCAGCCACGAGTTTGGTTTTTAATCGCATGCTACGGGGGAAATCTACTCGTCCGGCGTATCCAGTGCGCTGCTTACGCTACCGTATTCCTTCAGCTTGTTGTGCAGCGTTTTCAGACTGATACCGAGAATTTCGGCAGCACGTGTCTTGTTGTTGTTGGTGGATTCCAGTGTCTTGATGATCAGTCTACGCTCAGCCTCGTCCACCGTCGTGCCCACTTCCAGCTGAACGTTGTTCAGGTTCGAATCGAGCATCGACCGGATCGGCCGCATGCCGAAGGACGGCGGCAGATGCCTGGTTTCAAGGTGGCCTTCACTCACCAGCACCACGGCACGCTCAATGGTGTTTCGCAGCTCGCGAACGTTTCCCGGCCAGTCGTGCGCCATCAAACGCGCCAGCATCTCGTCGTCGATGCCGATGACATTGCGTCCGTGTTTGCGATTCATGTCGCGCAGCATCGACTCCACGATGGCCGGAATGTCCTCCTTGTGATCGCGCAATGGCGGCATCAGGATGTTGAATACATTCAACCGGTAATACAAATCTCCGCGCAAGTGACCGTCGGCCACTGCTTCTTCGGGAATCTTGTTTGTCGCCGCCAGAACCCGCACATCCATGGGCGTCTCGACCTTGCTTCCCAGCCGCCGAAGCTTGCGGTCTTCGAGCACCCGCAGCAGCTTGGCCTGGGTCCCGATCGGCATCTCGCCGATCTCGTCCAGCAGCAGCGTGCCTTCTTCGGCCAGCTCGAAGCAGCCTGCGCGCCGCTCGACCGCGCCGGTGAACGCGCCCTTTCTCGTGGCCGAAGATCTCGCTCTCGATCAGCGTCTCCGGAATCGCGGCGCAGTTGACCGCCACGAACGGCTTCGACTTGCGCGGGCTTAGCTCGTGCAGCGTGCGCGCCACCAGTTCCTTGCCGGTGCCGCTCTCGCCGGTGATCAGCACGGACACGTTGCTGGGCGCGACCTGCTCGATCAGCGCGAACAGCTCCTGCATCTTCTTCGACGACCCGACCAGCGGCCCCAGTACACCCGACATCGCGCAGCTTGCGCCGGGTCACTTCCAGTTCGCGCTCGGTGCTCCGCATGCCGGCTGGCGTTGGCCAGTATCGTGCGCAGGCGGGTCGGATCGACCGGCTTCTGGATGAAGTCATACGCCCCCATCTTCATCGCCTCGACCGCGCGCTCGATACTGCCCTGGGCGGTCAGCACGATGACTGCCTGGTCCTGCTTCAGTTCGCTGAGCCGCCCCAGCAGCTCGATGCCGTCCATGCGCGGCATCTTCAAATCGGTGACGACGATGCCCGGCGACCAGGCCTGCACCCGCTCCAGCGCTTCCAACCCATCTCTCGCCGTCTCAGTACGGTAGCCCCATCCGGAGACGAGCTCGGCGAGACCCGTCAACGCATGCAGTTCGTCTTCAACGATCAGTACTTTTTCCTGGCTTGCCATCACGTCGAGCGCCAGACCACTTTCCGGAAGTTGATACTCTTGTACCATGCTGGAGCTTAGATGCACCGCCCAATCGCGGTGCCCTGCGCCTAAACTGGCAAGGGGTAGAGGTAACCCAGAGTAACATCCCCGGCCTCCCGCCCTGCTGTATCCTGCGGTCATGCTCGACTATGAGATTTCGGTTGCCGAATTACCGGCGCAGCTCACAGGCCGCCCAACCGCGCCGGCATGGTGCTGCTCGACGTGCGCGAACCATGGGAGCACGCGACCGCGCACATCGAGGGCAGCGTTCTGATCCCCATGGGCGAGATTCCCGCGCGCGCGTTTCAGGAGCTCGACCCCGAAGCCCACATCGTCACCATCTGCCATCACGGCGTGCGCTCGATGAACGTCGCGGTATGGCTGCGCAATCAGGGCTTCGAACAGACACAGTCGCTCCGCGGCGGCATCGACGCCTGGTCTGCCGAAGCCGATCCGCACGGTGCCCCGCTACTGAAGCTGCCCGGCCATCGCCACAGACAGATTCCACTCCCGCTCGCATATACTCGTCTGTTCGGCCCGGCGCGTCTGCCGGCCATTGCACGTCACGGAGAAGCCATGTCCGCCATTGCCTACGCTCGCGACCACTCGTCGCGTTTTCTCGAGGAACTGAAAGCCCTGCTGCGCATCCCGTCCGTCTCCACGCTGCCCGAACACAAGGGCGATGTCCGCCGCGCCGCCGAAGTCCTGGCAGCCGAACTCCAGCGCATCGGCATGGAGAATGTCCGCCTCATCGAAGGCCGCCGGACATCCGCTGGTCTACGCCGACTGGCTGCACGCCGAGGGCAAGCCCACCTGCCTCGCCTATGGCCACTATGACGTGCAGCCGCCCGATCCGCTCGATGAGTGGATCTCGCCGCCCTTTGAACCGGCCGAGCGCGACGGCAACCTTTACGCCCGCGGCGCTGTCGACGACAAGGGCCAGATGTACATGCACATCAAGGCGCTGGAATCGCTGTTCGCCACCGACGACGGCCGCTTGCCCCTCAATGTGCGCGTGCATTCTCGAAGGCGAAGAAGAAGTCGGCGGCGAGACCATCGCCGATTTCGTCAAGCAGCATCCCGACGAGCTGAAGGCCGATTTCGCCCTGGTCTCCGACACCGAGATGTTTGCGCCCGGACTTGCCCACCCTGTGCGTGGGACTGCGCGGCATGATCTACACCGAACTCGAAGCGCGCGGCGCCAAGACCGATCTGCATTCCGGCATGTATGGCGGCGCCGCGCCCAATCCGTTCTTCGCCCTCGTCGCAGATCATCGCCCACTGAAAGACGCAGACGGCAAGATTCTCATTCCCGGTTTCTACGACAACGTCGTCCAGACCCAGCGACGACGAACTGAAGGCCTGGAAGCAGCCTGCCGTTCGACGAAGAGCACTATCGGCAGACCGAAGTCGGCTCCTCGCAGCTCACCGGGCGAGCCCGGCTACTCGCGTTCTCGAGCGCACCTGGGCGCGGCCGACGCTCGAGGTTCACGGCATGCCCGGCGGCTTCATCGGCGCGGGCGCCAAGACCGTCATCCCCGCCAAAGCGACTGCCAAAATCTCCATGCGGCTGGTGCCGGACATGACGCCGCAAGAAGCCTTCAACCAGTACAAGAAGTTACGTGCTGTCGCTCGACGCCGAAGGGAATCGAGCTCGACGTCCGCCTGATTCACTCCGGCGATGCCCTCGTGATTCGGCACCGACAATCCCTACGTTCAGGCCGCCACCAAGGCGCTGCACGAGGTCTGGGACAAGGACACGGTCTTCATCCGCTCTGGCGGCTCCATTCCCATCGTCGGCGACTTCGAACGCTATCTCAAGCTGCCCAGCGTGATGATGGGCTTCGGTCTTCCCGACGACAATCTTCACGCGCCCAACGAGAAGTTCCACCTCGCCAACTTCTATCGCGGCATCGAGTCCATCATCCGTTTCCTCG